>NZ_CP107819.1:6088069-7376138 GCF_036346295.1 Streptomyces sp. NBC_00536
TGGGCGTAGGCGACGGCATCGAGGAACATCGCCCCCTCGCGCGTCGCGCGGGAGAGGGAGAAGGCGCCGAGGTAGGCGCCCGCGCGCTCCAGCGCTGCGATGTTCTCCAGCACGAGCGCGTGGCTCACCCCGTGGTAGGTGTCCACCCCGAAGCCGGCCGAAACCACGAGCCGTTCCGGTACGTCGTCCAGCCCGGCCAGCGCCGCCACGCTGGCCAGGTCCTCCTCCGGGGTGCCCAGGCCCGCTTCGTCACCCCGCATGAGGATGTCCGTACCGCCGTCGACCAGGACCACCGCGTCGATGGCGTGGTGATCGATCAGGGCCCGGTAGGCGGCGCGCAGGGGCTGGACGCCGAGCAGCGGGAAGGCGTACACGGTGCTCGGCAGGCCGTGCAGCTTGAGCCAGCCGGCGAGGACGCGCTCCGGGAAGTAGCTCTGGTGCGGGGCCGAGCCGGGAGTGACCGCGGCGACGTCCGGGGCGAGCCAGTCCTCGACCGGAAGACCGCCCAGGGAACTGAAGGAGAGGTTGGCGAGGTGCACCTCCTTTCCCTGCTCGCGCAGCGACAGGGCGAGCGGGATCCCCGCGAATATGTCGAAGCCGCCGCCCGCGCCGGCCACCAGTACGCGTTCTGCTGATGCGAGGCGGGCGAAGAGCGGGTTGGTGTGGAGGAAGCTCATGGCGATCATTGTGCGGGGCGCACCGGATGGGCGCCTTCGGTTAAAAGGGAGCGGGGGAGTCATGTGGAGCGGTGACGAGCTGGATCTGGACGCCTATCTGGAACGGATCGGACACACCGGGGAACTCGCCCCGGACCTGGACACGTTGTACGCGGTACACCGGGCGCACACCGCCGCCATACCCTTCGAGAGCCTCGACGTCCTGCTCGGCCGCCCCATCGCGCTCGACGTCAAGAGCATCGAGGACAAGCTCGTGCGCAGCCGCCGCGGCGGGTACTGCTACGAGCAGAACACGCTGCTCGCCGCCGCCTTGGAGCGGATCGGCTTCACCGTCGCCGGGCGCGGCGCCCGCAACCGGACCCGCGGTGATGTGCTGCTGCCGGTCACCCATGCCGTCCTCGTGGTCACCGTGGACGGTGAACCCTGGCTGTGCGACGCGGGTTTCGGGCACCAGGGGCCGCGCGAGCCCGTCCCGCTCGGTCGGCCGGGCGCCGAGGTGGTCCAAGGGGAATGGACGTACGCCGTCCGCGAGGAGGCCGACGGCCTGCTCGTACTGACCTTCCTGCGCGAGGGCGCCTGGCGGGACCTGTACGCCTTCGGCCCGCAGCCCGCCCACCCCGTCGACTACGTGCTGATGAACCACTACAGCTCCACGCACCCCCGGTCCGCGTTCATCGGGCAGCTCGTCGCGCACCGGCCCGCGGTGCCCGGAGCCGCCCACCGGCTCTCGTTCGTCCGCGACGAACTCACCCGGCTCCACCCCGACGGACGGACCGAGCGGCGCCGGATCGCACCCGACGAGCTGACCGGGATCCTCGACCGGGAGTTCGGGATCCGGCTGTCCGAGCGGGACGCGGATGAACTGGTGCGGATGTACCGGGCCGAGTACTGACCCGGGCCGCGCTGGGCACCGTACGATGGCGCGGTGCTGGTCAAGTGGATTCGCTGCACGGTGACGGACCGACGCGGGTTCGAACGGGGGCAGCGGAAATGGGCGGGGCTGCCGGGTGAACCGGGATTCCGGGGGCAGGGCGGCGGCTGGAGCCGGGGCCGGCAAGGAGTCGCGCATGTCTTCGCGTTCTGGGAGAGCCGTTCGTTCTACGACTCCTTCATGGCGCGTTCGTACGACCGGCTGGCCGCGGCCCAGCACGGCACGTACACCAACCCCCGGGTCACCCTCTTCGACCACCGCTTCGACGTGAAGACCGGGTTCGAACCGCGCTTCACCGACGCCGACGTGGTGCGCGTGGCGCACTGCCGGGTCCGCGAGGGCCGGACGGACCACTTCGCGCTCATGCAGGAGAAGGTGTGGAATCCGGCCATGGCGGGCTCGCCGGGGATGCTGCGCGGGCTCTTCGGAGAGGCCCCCGGCCGGGAGTTCCTGGTGCTGTCCATGTGGCACGCGGCGGCCGAGCACGGCAAGTACCGTCAGGAACGGGTCGAGCGGCTCTCCCTGCGCGCGCAGACCGAGGCCGACGTCGAGGCGCTGACCGGCGACGTCGTCGACCTGGAACCCTCCTGGACGGTCTGAGCGCGCGGCCGCGAGCGGTGTGACCGTAGGAATGTCGCCTTGACCACACGCGTGATCGGCGCGCTCCGGTCGTCCGGTGGCGATGGCCGGATTAGGGTCGTGGGATGGCACGACCGCGGCGCATCGTCCTCGTCCGGCACGGGGAATCGGAGGGCAATGCCGACGACTCGGTGTACGAGCGAGAGCCGGACCACGCCCTGCGGATGACCCGTACCGGGCACGAGCAGGCCGCCGCCACGGGCGAGCGGCTGCGGGCCCTCTTCGGCGACGAGCCGGTCAGCGCCTACCTCTCCCCGTACCGGCGCACCCTGCAGACCTTCCGTGATCTGAAGCTGGACCCGTCGCGGGTGCGGGTGCGGGAGGAACCGCGGCTGCGCGAGCAGGACTGGGGCAACTGGCAGGACCGCGACGACGTCCGGCTCCAGAAGGCCTACCGGGACGCGTACGGGCACTTCTTCTACCGCTTCGCGCAGGGCGAGTCGGGGGCCGACGTCTACGACCGGGTCGGGTCCTTCCTGGAGAGCCTCTACCGCAGCTTCGAGGCCCCCGACCACCCGCCGAACGTACTGCTGGTGACCCACGGGCTGACGATGCGGCTGTTCTGCATGCGCTGGTTCCACTGGTCCGTGGCCGAGTTCGAATGCCTGTCGAACCCCCCGAACGGTGACTTCCGGGTACTGCGGCTGGGGGACGACGACCGCTATCGGATGGACCGCCCATTTGAACGGTGGACCACGCCCGAGCCCTACGACCTGGACGGCTAGAGTGACCCGCGATGACCCCTGAACCCACTTCCGACCGGCGCTACGCACGCGCCTTGGCCAGCCTGCGCGGGCTGGCCCTGGGGGACGCGCTGGGCTCCCAGTTCTTCGTCCCCGCCAACTACCCGCTGCTCAAGCGGCGCGAGCTGCCGCCCGGGCCCTGGCAGTGGACCGACGACACCGAGATGGCCTGCTCGGTCGCCGCCGTCCTCGCCGACCACGGGCGGATCGACCAGGACGCGCTGGCCGGCTCCTTCGCGGATCACCACGACTTCGACCGCGGCTACGGGCCCGCCGTCAACCGCATGCTGCGGCTCGTGCGCGAGGGCCAGGACTGGCGCGAGCTGTCCTCGGCCCTGTTCAACGGGCAGGGCTCGTGGGGCAACGGCGCCGCGATGCGCATCGCCCCGCTCGGCGCCTGGTACGCCGACGACCCGGAGCAGGCCACCCACCAGGCGGAGATCTCCGCCTACACAACGCACCAGCACCGCGAGGCCGTGTGCGGGGCGATGGCGGTGGCCGCCGCGGCCGCGCTGGCGGCGGCGCCGGCCGGACCGCCGACGCCCGGAGACCTGCTGGACGGGGTGATCGCACTGGTGCCCCGCAGCGCGGTCGGCGCCGGAGTGCGCCGTGCGCGGGACATGCTGGACTACGCCGACGCCACCACCGTGGCGGCGGTACTGGGCTGCGGACGGCGCACCAGCGCCCACGACACGGTGCCCTTCGCCCTGTGGTCGGCCGCGCGCTCGCTGCACGACTACGAGCAGGCCTTCTGGACGACCGCGCAGGTCGGCGGGGACGTCGACACGACCTGCGCCATCGTCGGCGGGGTGCTGGGCGCGCGCGGTGACCAGGTGCTGCCGACGGCCTGGCTGGCACAGACGGAGGCCCTGCCCGCGTGGCTGCCGGAGGCCGCGGCGCGTTAGCCGGTGGCCCCGCGTGGACGGGCCCGTGGATTGTCACGGTCCTGCCACAGGCGACTTCCCGATCGGTCGAACGCGCAAGTCAGGAACCTACTCTGACCGCTTCGCCGCCCCACTGCCGGGTGATCGGGGGGCGGTTGCCGGGGAGGGGATCCAATGACGGAGCAGAAACCCGACGGGGCCGATGGGGTCGACGGGGCCAAGGGGGCGGCCGCGCCGCCCGGTCCGGCCGCCGCGCCGCCCGCCCAGCCGACCGTGGAGCAGGCCAGGATGGCCCAGCACTGGGAACGGCAGCGGTACTGGGAGGCGCAGCAGGCCGCCCGCCAGGCGGAGCGTCTGGCGAGGAAGCGGGCCAGGGCCGACGGCTGGTCCACCGCGCTGCGGCCCGCCGAGCCGGCGCCGATCCGCACCGGTACCTTGATCGCCGCCCTGGTGAGCGGCGTCGCCGCCGCCCTGCTGCTCGGTGACGGGGTCGGTCCGGGGCTGCTGATCGCCGCCGTGCCCGCCGTCGCCGCGGCCTGCGTCGCCGCGCGCGCCGCCGGGCGCCGGCCCAGGCCCTGGACCCTGGTGTGGGCGGTCGGGAGCCTCGCGCTGCTCGTCGTACCGGCGCTGCGGGAATCCGCCTGGCCCTCCACGCTGGCGGTCCTCGCCGCGATCGGGCTCGGCGCCCTCGCCCTCTCCGGCAGCCGGACCTGGCCGGGGGTACTGCTCAGCCCGCTCGGGTTCCTCGAAGCGGCGCCGACCGGGCTCCGCTGGGCGTGGCAGGGGCTGCGGGCCCGCCGCGGCGGGAACGGCCGCGACTGGTGGCCCGTTGTCAGAGCAGGGGGAGTGGGGCTCGCCCTGCTGGTGGTCTTCGGCACCCTGTTCGCGTCCGCCGACGCGGCCTTCGCCGATGTCCTCGGCGGGCTGGTCCCCGAGGTGTCCGGCTCGGACGGTCCGGTCCGGGTGCTGCTCTTCGTGCTCGGGGTGGTCGTGGCCCTCGCGGCCGCCCGCGCCGCCGGGGCTCCGCTGCGCTGGGACCGGGTCACTGTGGCCGCCGGGAAGCCCCGCTCCCGGGTGGAATGGGCCCTTCCGCTGGTGCTGCTCGACCTGCTCTTCGCCGGCTTCATCGGCGTCCAGCTCGCCGTCCTGCTCGGCGGGTACGACAAGGTGAAGGAGCGCACCGGGCTGCTCCCCGCCGAGTACGCCCGGCAGGGCTTCTGGCAGCTCCTGTGGGCCACCGTGCTCACCCTCGTCGTGATCGGCCTCGCGCTGCGCTGGGCGCCGCGTTCCGGACCCGGGGACAAGCGGCTCGTCCGCGGGGTGCTGGGCGCCCTGTGCCTGCTCACGCTGGTCGTGGTGGCCTCCGCGGTGCGCCGCATGGACTTCTACGTGCACGCCTTCGGGCTGACCCGGCTGCGGGTCTCGGTGGTCACGATGGAGCTGTGGCTCGGGGTGGTGATCGTACTGATCATCGCGGCCGGGATCTTCGGTGCGCGGTGGCTGCCGAGGGCCGTGATGGCGAGCGCGGGGGTGACCGTACTCGTCTTCGGCCTGCTCTCGCCCGACGGGATGATCGCGGAGAGCAATGTGACCCGCTTCGAGGAGCAGGGCGAGATCGACCTCGCCTACTTCCAGTCGCTCTCCGCGGACGCGGTCCCCGCCCTCGACCGGCTGCCGGAACCGGAACGATCCTGCGCGCTGCGCGGGATCAACAACGATCTGGCCGCTGAGGGCGAGGTCCCGTGGTACGGGATGAGCCTCGGCGACCGCCGGGCCCGGGAGATCCTGCGCGAGCGTCCCGTGAAGGTCCTGTACGACACCTGCGCGGGGCTCGGTACGTCCACGGTCCGCCCGGCCGACGGATCCGGCGGGCGGTGACCGGCTGCCGTGGGACCGTACGCGATGTCCGTCGGGGACGTCCGTACGGTCCCACGGCGCGGCGGCGCCGCGGGTGCCGGGCGGGGGCTCAGGCCGCCGGGCCCGCCTTCGCGGCCGCGCCGTTGAGGGCTTCCAGGTCGCTCTTGCGGACGCGGATCACCAGCGTCGCCGACAGCAGGGCGAGGACCGCCATGCCCACGGCGGCGATGAACGCCGTGGAGATCCCCTGGGCCAGCACCGCGTGCCCCCAGACCCCGGGCAGGCGGCCGGTCTCCTTGAACGCGGCCAGCTGACCGGGGTCGGCGTGGGCCAGGAAGTCCGGGACCTGCTTCTGCGCCTCGGTGCGGCTGGCGGTGCCGAAGACGGTGACCAGGATGGAGAGGCCGAGCGAGCCGCCCACCTGCTGGCTGGCGTTGAGCAGTCCGGAGGCCGCACCCGCTTCCTTGGGGGCCACCCCGGAGACCGCGGTCAGGGTGAGGGTGACGAAGTTGAGGCCCATGCCGAAGCCGAAGAGCAGCATCGGGCCGAGCACCCCGGAGAGGTACGAGGAATCGGTACGGATGAAGGTCAGCCAGGCCAGACCGCTGCCGACCAGCGAGGAGCCGAGGACCATGAAGGGCTTGGGGCCGTAGCGCGGCAGGAACCGCTGGGAGAGTCCGGCGGCGGTGACGATGGCGACGGTCACCGGCAGGAAGGCGAAGCCGGATTCGATCGGGCTGAAGTCCAGGACGTTCTGCACGAACTGGACGATGAAGAAGAACATCCCGAACATCGCCGCGGCGAGGCCGAGCATGATCAGGTAGGTGCCCGCACGGTTGCGGTCGGCGAACATCCGCAGGGGCGTGATCGGTTCGCGCGCCCGGGACTCGACGAGGGCGAAGAGCACGAGCAGGACGACGGCGGCGGCGAAGGAGCCCAGGGTCAGGCCGTCGCGCCAGCCGTTCTCGGAGGCGCGGATGAACCCGTAGACGAGCGAGGCCATTCCGCCGGTGGAGGTGAGGGCGCCCGCGAGGTCGAAGCGGCCGGGGTGGCGTTCGGACTCGGTGATGTACAGCGGGGCGAGGACCGCGATCAGCACGCCGATGGGGACGTTGACGAAGAGCACCCAGCGCCAGTTGAGCCACTCGGTGAGCATGCCGCCGGTGAGCAGGCCGATGGCGCCGCCACCCGCGGAGACGGCGGCGAACACCCCGAAGGCCCGGTTGCGCGCGGGTCCTTCGGCGAAGGTCGTGGTGATCAGGGCGAGCGCGGTGGGGGAGGCGATGGCCCCGCCGACTCCCTGGAGGGCGCGGGCCGCCAGCAGGTGCCAGGGTTCCTGGGCGAAACCGCCGAGCAGGGAGGCCAGGGTGAAGAGCAGGATTCCGGCCATGAACACGCGGCGCCGGCCGAGGATGTCGCCGGCCCGGCCGCCGAGCAGGAGCAGGCCGCCGAAGGTCAGGGTGTAGGCGCTCAGGACCCAGGAGAGGTCGGTGGTGGAGAAGGCCAGGGCGTCCTGGATGTGCGGAAGGGCGATGTTCACGATGGTGGCGTCGAGGACGACCATGAGCTGGCACGCGGCGATGACGGCCAGTGCCACGCCTGGCCGGCCCTCGCGCCGGGCGGCCCCCGGTATCCGAGGCGCGGCGAGTTGCGGACTTGTCACTGAGGATCCCCCCAAAGTGAAATAGTGAACGCATTCGTTCACTGCGGGTCCACGGTAGGAGCTGCGATCTAGTGAACGCAAGCGTTCACTAAGGCTGAAAACGTGTGCGACCGGCGTGTGGGCCGGGCGGAGGTGGCGAGAGTGATGGGTTCGCGCTGGTCAGCGGAGTCCCAGGGGCGCAGGCGGGGGCCGGAGCTGGACCTGGCGATTCTCGACGCGGCCCTGGAGCAGTTGAGCACCGTTGGCTGGAACGGGCTCACGATGGAGGGGGTGGCCGCCCAGGCCCGTACCGGCAAGGCGGCGGTCTACCGGCGCTGGCCCTCGAAGGCCGATCTGGTCGCCGACGTGCTGCGGGCGGGGCTGCCGCCGCTCGGCGAGATCCCGGACCACGGGTCCATCCGTGAGGACCTCGTCGTGCTGTGCCGGGGCCTGCGGGACGCGATGAATTCACGGGCCGGGACGGCTCTTCGCTCCGTGCTTCACGAATGCGACAACGCGAGCGCGGACCGGTTCCACGAGCTGATCCGCACCGGGCTGAACGAGCCCTCCCACCGGCTCTTCCATGCCCTCGTACAGCGCGGAATCGAGCGGGGCGATGTCCGTCCGGACGCCACCGGAGGCTTCGTCGCCGATGTCATTCCGGCGATCATGATGTACCGCTCGAAGGTGTGCGGGAGCGAATGGGAGGACCCGGACATCCGGGAAATGATCGACCAGGTGCTGGTACCGCTGCTCAGTGCGTGAGCCGGCACCGGCCCGGGGTGTGCAGGCGGCGCCCGGCGGCGTAACCTTGCTGGCGCCATGCCGTACGAAGCACCCACACACGCCGTCGAACGCTCCCTCCGCGCGACCACCGGCGCCAAGGTCGTAGCCGGGGTCGACGAAGTCGGACGAGGGGCCTGGGCCGGACCCGTCACCGTGTGCGCGGCCGTCACCGGTCTGCGCCGCCCGCCAGAAGGCCTCACCGACTCCAAACTGATCACCCCCAAGCGTCGCGACAAGCTCGCCGTCGTCCTGGAGGACTGGGTGACGGCGCACGCCCTCGGGCACGCCTCGCCCGAGGAGATCGACGCACTCGGGATGACCGCCGCGCTGCGGCTCGCCGCGGTGCGCGCCCTGGAGGCCCTGCCGGTGCGGCCCGACGCGGTGATCCTCGACGGCAAGCACGACTACCTCGGCCCGCCCTGGCGGGTCCGTACGGTGATCAAGGGCGACCAGTCCTGCGTCGCCGTCGCCGCGGCCTCCGTCATCGCCAAGGTGTGGCGCGACCGGATGATGGCCGGACTCGGTGAACCGGGTGACGGCATCGAGGACTTCGCCTTCGGCGCCAACGCCGGATATCCCTCGCCCGTGCACCGGGCGGCGCTCGAGGAGCGGGGGCCCACCGTGTACCACCGGCTCTCGTGGTCCTACCTCGACGCGCTGCCGCAGTGGCGCCACCTCAAGAAGGTGCGCCGCAGCGAGGAATCGCTCGAACTGGAAAACGGAGGCCAGCTCGGCTTCGAATTCTGATCGCACTGATGTGCAGCCCGCCGGTACGTTGCGTACCGGTGTTTGAAAGATGCCAACTCCTGCCTCTCACCACCGAGGAGCCTCAGATTCACGAGAGTGCCCAGGGTCCCCGCGTCACGCCGGCCGCGAGCCGCACCGCGCAGACCCCCCGCCCCGTACCTGGTCCGCGTCCCGTCGCCGTACCTCGGCCCGGGCGTCCCGGTCCGGTCCGGCCCGCTCCGCCCGCACAGCGCGTGCCGCAGCAGGCCACCCCCGGAACCCCCTCCGTCACCCCGGCCGCGCCCGCGGCCCCCACCGCACCGTCGGTCTCCGCCGCGGTGCCGCAGATCCAGCTGATCCCGGCCTCGGCCGAGGGCGCGCTGGACGCGGCCGAAGAGGCCGTGGACCTGCTGCTCGACACCGGCCGCGCGCCGGGCGACATCCTGGTGCTCACCAGCGGCGACCCGCACCCGTGGGCGGCGCACGAGCTGTCCTTCGGCGAGAGCGCGTACTGGGCCCAGCAGGACGCCCGGGACGACGTCTTCTACGCGGACGCGGCGCACGTACAGCGCGCCGCCGCCCGCCCGGTCGTGGTCTTCGCGGCCAACGGCGGACCGGCCGACGCCATCGTGGCGGCCCTGCCGGTCGCGCTGACGCGTGCCGGTGCGCTGCTGGTCGTGTGCGGCGACCCGGAGCGGATCAACTCCGTCCTGGGCGCGAGCGTCTGACGTCCCGCCACCCGCCCGCCCGTCCGCGTGCACACGCGGGCGGGCGGGTACGGGCGTACGGGCGGCGGCGGCTCAGCGCGCGGCGGTGCGCCGCATCGCCTCGGCCGCGCCCCCGCCGGTGCGCAGCGTCAGCGGAGCGGGATCCGAGCCGACCTCGCCGATCCGGACCGGCCGGGAATCCGAACTGGGCTGCCGGCCGCCCCGGCCCTCGCCGAGCACCTGCCAGCCGTCCCGGGTCAGGGTGATGTACGCGCCGCAGCGCAGCCCGTGCAGGGTGCAGGCGTCCCGCAGCCCCCACATCCAGGCCCCGTCCTCCTCGGTCCACCGCTCGTCGCCGTCGCGGCAGTAGAGCAGCACCGCGGTGCGCACCGGGGTCCGTCTCCTCAGGTCGTGCGGAAGCACCCGGCGCATCCGTGCGAGCAGCGCGTTGCGGTACTCCCAGCCGTCGGCCGACACGGCCCGCTGGACGAACGAGGCACTGGCCACCAGCCGTTCCTCGGGGCCGAGCACGGCGATCACCGCCGTCGAGGGGCCGGGACCGTGGCGGGAGTGCAGCCCGCTGACGAGCTCGCGCGGATTGCGCAGCAAGGGGATCCCGGCGGCGGTCCATTCGGCGGGTTCCAGCAGTCTGCCGTGCCGGCTGGCGCCGCCGGTGATCATGGCCGGCGAGGTGATCGCGGGCGGGGCGAATCCGAAGGTCACGGTCCTCCCTTCGGGTTACGCGCGCCGCTGACGGGCACGGCTGGGTTGCGGGCGCGCCGCAGCGCGGCCTTCAAGAGTGCCGACGAGCCGAGCGGGAACACTCCGATTCTCGCGCGGCCCGTGAGCATGCGGCAACGAGCAATTGGCGTCGCGGACCGTAATTGGCCGGTATGCCGTTCATATTCTTGCCCAGTCACGCCGTCGATGACGCATCCGGTACCGGCCGGACCGCTGGTACCAGCGGAAACACCTCCGTCCGGAAATGGGCTGGTCGGCCGTCCGGAGTCCCCCTGTTCTCGCATGTCGGCCGTGCGGGCCGGGTGGATTCGCCGATTGTCGGTGGGATCGGGTTGCATGGGGCCATGGACAACCTGGAGCTCCGCACTGAAGCCGATGCCATCCTCGCTGAGCTGGTCGGTGCCCCGGGGGGTTCCGCGCGGCTGCGGGAGGACCAGTGGCAGGCCGTCGCGGCCCTGGTGGAGGAGCGCCGCCGGGCGCTGGTGGTGCAGCGCACGGGCTGGGGCAAGTCGGCGGTCTACTTCGTCGCCACCGCACTGCTGCGCAGGCGCGGCTCCGGGCCGACGGTGATCATCTCTCCGCTGCTGGCGCTGATGCGCAACCAGGTCGAGGCGGCCGCGCGGGCCGGGATCCAGGCGCGCACGATCAACTCGGCCAACCCGGAGGAGTGGGAAACCATCTACGGGGAGGTCGAGCGCGGCGAGACCGACGTCCTCCTCGTGAGCCCCGAACGCCTCAATTCCGTGGACTTCCGCGATCAGGTACTGCCCAAGCTCGCGGCCACGACCGGTCTGCTGGTGGTCGACGAGGCCCACTGCATTTCCGACTGGGGCCACGATTTCCGCCCCGACTACCGCCGGCTGCGCACGATGCTGACGGAGCTGCCGGAGGGCGTACCGGTCCTGGCCACGACGGCCACCGCGAACGCGCGGGTGACCGCGGACGTGGCCGAGCAGCTGGGCACGCACGGCGAGGACGCCCTGGTCCTGCGCGGACCGCTCGACCGGGAGAGCCTGCGGCTGGGGGTGCTGGAGCTGCCGGACGCGGCGCACCGGCTGGCGTGGCTGGGGGACCGGCTGGGGGACCTGCCGGGTTCGGGGATCATCTACACGCTGACGGTGGCGGCGGCCGAGGAGGTCGCGGCGTTCCTGCGGCACCGCGGGTATCCGGTGGCTTCGTACACCGGGAAGACGGAGAACGCCGACCGGTTGCAGGCGGAGGAGGATCTGCTGGCGAACCGGGTGAAGGCCCTGGTGGCGACCTCGGCGCTGGGAATGGGATTCGACAAGCCGGACCTGGGGTTCGTGGTGCACCTGGGGTCGCCCTCGTCTCCGATCGCCTACTACCAGCAGGTGGGGCGTGCGGGGCGTGGTGTGGATCACGCGGATGTGCTGCTGCTGCCCGGGCGGGAGGACGAGGCGATCTGGGCGTACTTCGCTTCGGTGGGCTTCCCGCCCGAGGAGCAGGTCCGGCGCACCCTGGACGTACTGGCCCAGGCGGGCCGCCCGCTGTCGCTGCCGGCGCTGGAGCCGCTGGTGGACCTTCGGCGCTCGCGCCTGGAGACGATGCTGAAGGTCCTGGACGTGGACGGCGCGGTCAAGCGCGTGAAGGGCGGCTGGACCGCCACCGGGCAGCCGTGGGCGTACGACGCGGAGCGGTACGCCTGGGTCGCGAAGCAGCGGGCGGCGGAGCAGCAGGCCATGCGGGACTACGTGGGGACCACGGGGTGCCGGATGGAGTTCCTGCAGCGGCAGCTGGACGACGAGAAGGCGGTCCCGTGCGGCCGCTGCGACAACTGCGCCGGGCCCTGGCTGGAGGCGGTCGTCTCGCCCGTGGCCCTCGCGGCGGCGGCCGGTGAGCTGGACCGGCCGGGGGTCGAGGTCGAGTCCCGCAAGATGTGGCCGACCGGGCTCGCCGCGGTCGGCATGGACCTGAAGGGCCGCATCCCCGTGGGCCAGCAGGCCGTCACCGGGCGCGCGCTGGGCAGGCTGTCGGACATCGGCTGGGGCAACCGGCTGCGCCCCCTGCTGTCGGCGCAGGCCGTGGACGGGCCGGTGCCGGACGATGTGCTGGCCGCCGTCGTGACGGTGCTGGCCGACTGGGCGCGCTCGCCGGGCGGCTGGGCCAGCGGTTCCCCCGACGCGGTGGCGCGGCCGGTGGGGATCGTCGCCATGCCGTCCCGTACCCGGCCGCGGCTGGTCGCCTCACTGGCCGAGGGGGTGGCCCGGGTCGGCAGGCTCCCGCTGCTCGGCAGCCTCGCCTACACCCCGGAGGCCGGCGAATACGCGGCGCACCGCAGCAACTCCGCCCAGCGGCTGCGCGCCCTGGCCGCCTCGTTCGCCGTGCCCGACGAACTCGCCGCGGCCCTGGCCGCCGCCCCCGGCCCGGTCCTGCTCGTCGACGACTACACCGACTCCGGCTGGACCCTGGCCGTGGGCGCACGCCTCCTGCGTCAGTCCGGTGCGGGCGGTGTGCTCCCGCTCGTCCTCGCGCTGGCCGGGTAGCCGAACGGCCCACGGGAAGCGCCTGCGATCGTGCACATAAAGCGAGGATAAAGATGAGACTTCTTTGGGAAGTCGCAGATGCGTCTGTTTTGAGCCACACGGCAGAAATCGCCCCTGCCGGGATCCGCGGTGGGGCATTCGGTGCGGACGGCCGAACGGGCCATGGCCGCTCCAGGCCTGGCCAGGGAGCCTGTCGTCGCGCGGGGGACCGAATGCCGGGCCAGGGTTCCCGAGTGGGTGGTTCCGGCCAGCATAGGGGTACAAAGTAGGGGTACTCCCCGCCTTGATCGTTCTGCTAGAAATGTCTTACCGAAACGCGCGCACGGAAGTGGCGGAAGGGTTCGAGCCGTCGAACGGGCGCGCTGCATCTGGGGCTTGAACAGGGAGTTTCAGTCCGTTGAATAAGCAAGAAACTAGCCTCTGGGTTCGCCGCTACCACGCTTCGGACGAAAGCCGGATCCAATTGGTCTGTCTGCCGCACGCCGGCGGCTCGGCCTCCTTCTACTTCCCGATGTCGCAGTCGATGGCTCCGGCGGTGGATGTGCTCTCGGTGCAGTACCCCGGCAGGCAGGACCGCCGGGACGAGCCCGGGATCGTCGACATCGGCGCCTACGCGGACGCCCTGACCGGGCAGCTCGTACCGTGGCTCGACCGCCCCCTCGCGTTCTTCGGCCACAGCATGGGCGCGATCCTCGCCTTCGAGGTGACGCGCAGGCTGGAGCGGGACCACGGCGTCACTCCGGTGCGGATCTTCGCTTCCGGCCGGCGCTCGCCCTCCAGTTACCGCCACGAGACCGTCCACCTGCGGGATGACGACGGAATCGTCGCGGAAATGCGGGAACTCAGCGGAACCGACGCGAAGATTCTCGGGAACGAGGAAATCCTTCGCATGGTGCTCCCCGCGATCCGCAGCGACTACACCGCCATCGAGAACTACCGTGCCGCGCCGGAAGACGTCGTGCGCACTCCCGTCACGATGCTGACGGGTGACGCGGACCCGAGGACCAGCCGGGAAGAGGCGGAAGCCTGGAAGGCGCACACGACCGGCGGATTCAACATCCACAGTTTCCCCGGCGGCCATTTCTTCCTGGCGAATCACCAGGAAAAGATCATGGAAATTATTTCGGAGGAAATCGCCGCGCCGGCTCGAATGGTGTGAGCTGAGCGCTGTCGACCAGGCCGGGGAAACCCGGCGCGCCCCGTGCCGACCTCCACCGCAGTGGAGGAGCCGCGAAGCCGAATGACCAACGGCCGACCGGTGGTGACCGAACGGGGCAGGCCGTGAATGACGGCCCGCCGGTGCGCACCGTGCACCGGCACACCAAGCGGTGCGGCGGCGCCTTCGGCGGGCGCCCACCGGGCCCGTTGCGAAGTCCTCGCAAGTCGTGCAGTTCGGGGGAAGGAAAATCTGTGGCGGGTAGGCTTGTCGAGCGCGAGAAGCAGCTGGAGACGCTGAAGGAATTACTCGGCAGCGCAATCCGCGGCCGGGGGCGGGTCGCCGTCATCAGCGGTGCAGTCGCCGGCGGGAAAACGAGTCTGCTGGAAATCTTCACCGAAGAGGCGCTCGCCGCGGGCGCGCTGGTGCTCGAAGCCGCGGGCTCCCGGGCGGAGCGCTATCTGCCCTTCGGAATTCTGCGCAGGATCCTCGACAGCGCGGCGCCCCTGTCGCCCGAAGTCCACGCCTACGCCACCGAGCTGCTGGACCGCGTGTCCACCGGGACGACGGACGCCGAAGGCGCCGTCGAGGCCGGCATGCGCGTCCTGCCCCATGTCGCCACCGCGCTCTTACGGATGGCCAGGGACCGGACCGTCGTCATCGCCATCGACGACGTCCACCACGGTGACGCGCTCTCCCTCGCCTTCCTGCTGTGCCTCGCCCGCCGCGTGCGCCAGGCGGGCGTCCTGATCGTGCTCACCGAAGCCGTCCGGCTGCGGTCCGCGCAACTCGCCTTCCACGCCGAACTGCAGCGCCAGCCCAACTGCACCAGCCTCCGGCTTCCCCTGCTCACCACGAGCGGCACCGCGGGCGTCCTCGCCGACCACTTCTCCCCGGCCACGGCTGGGCGGCTGTCCGCCGAGTGCCAGGAGACCACCGGCGGCAATCCGCTGCTGGTCAGGGCGCTGATCGACGACGGACTCACGGCGCTCGGAGACAGCGAGCCCTTCCAGCGGCTCGCCCCCGGCGACACCTTCGAACGCGCCGTGCTCGACTGCCTGCACCGCGGCGACCCCGAACTGCTCACCGTCGCCCGGGGCGTCGCCGTACTGGGCAGCGCCTGCTCCCTGGTCCTGCTCAACCGGATCGTCGACCTGCACGCCAAGGCCACCGAACAGGCCCTCCAGGACCTCAGCCGGTGCGCCGTCCTGCGCCACGGCTCCTTCCGCGACCCCGCGGCCCGCACCGCCGTCCTGGAAGCCACCCCGCCCGCCGCGCTGTCCGCACTGCACCTGCGCGCCGCGAGACTCCTGCACCAGGAGGGTGCGACGGCCCTCGACGTCGCCCGCCACCTCCTCGCCGCCCGCAAGAACGTCGAGGAGTGGGCGATCCCCGTCCTCCAGGAGGCGGTCGAGTACGCCCTCGTCGAGGACGAGCACGAACTCGCCCTGCGGTGCGGGGAACTGGCGGTCGCCTCCTGCGCGGAGGGCCCCCGGCATGCCGCCCTCAAGTCCCGGCTGGCGTGCATCGTCTGGCGCAGCAGCCCGGCCGCGGCCGAGGGGCATCTGCGGCAGCTGTCCCGCGAGCTCGCCGCCGGCCGGCTCGCCGATCGCGATCTCGTCCAGTCCGTGTCGCTCCTGGCGTGGATGGGCGAGTCCCGGGGCGCGGGCGAGGCGGTACTGCAGCTGCAGAAGGCCGACGGCGAGGCCGAGGCGGCCGGACGGGCGCCCGCGTACGACCCGGGCACGCTCGCCGCCGCCCAGAGCTGGCTCTCGTTGGTCAGTCCGCCGGCCCGCGACCTCTTCGACGCCGTGGAACCGCGGCGGACAACGCTGTCAGGGGCGCCGGGGGCGCTGCCCGTCGCGGGGCCCGAGTCCGTCCCGTACGACATGTCCGACAACGCCTACGTCCAGGCCGCGGACGCCGTCCGCACGGCCCTGCGCGGCGGGACCCAGGCGGAGGCCGCCGTCAGCAAGGCCACCCGGGTGCTCCAGCGCTACCACCTCAGCGACCGCACCCTCCAGCCGCTCGTCTTCGCCCTCCTCGCCGTCATCTACGCGGGTCGCCTCGACCTCGCCTCCGCCTGGTGCGAACGGCTGCTCGGCGAGTGCTCCGCGCGCAACGCCCCGACCTGGCAGGCCGCCCTCGGCGTGGTCCGGGCCGAAATCTTGCTGCGCAAGGGCGATCTGCCCGGCGCGGCCGCCCAGGCCCGGCACGCCATGTCCCGCATCTCCCTGCAGAGCTGGGGCGTGGGCATCGCGCTGCCGCTGGCCATCCTCGTCGAGGCCGAGGTCCAGATGGGCGACCACGAGGAGGCGATGAGCCTGCTCGAACAGCCGGTGCCGCAGGCCATGTTCGAGACCCTCACCGGCCTGCACTACCTCAGGGCCCGGGGCCGCTGCCACCTGGCCACCGGCCGCTACCACGCCGCCGTGCGGGACTTCCTGAACTGCGGCGAGCTGATGCAGGCCTGGGGCATGGACGCGGCGGAGCTGGTGCCGTGGCGGCTGGATGTCGCCGAGGCGTGGCTGGCCCTCGGCAACGTCGCGCGCGCGAAGGAGTACACCGAGCAGCAGAAGCAGCGCGAGACGGGGCCCGTGGGCAGCCGGACGCGTGGCTTCCTGTTGCTCACGCTCGCCCACACCGGCGGCGACCTCACGCTCCGGCTCAAGCGGCTCATCGAGGCCGTCGAGACCCTGGAGGAGGGCGGGGACCGGCTCCAGCTGGCGGTGGCGCTGGGGGAGCTGGGCCGCGGCTACCGGGCGCTGGGCGATTTCAACCGGGCCCGGATGCTGGTGCGCAAGGCCTGGCACGTCGCCAAGTCCTGCGGCGCCGAACCGCTGTGCCAGCAGTTCATGCCGGGCCAGGTCGACGGCGGCGAGGCCGGTGCGCAGAGCGGCGGCCGGGAGGCCGAGCCCCTCAGCGAGGTCGAGGTCCTGTCCGAGGCCGAGGCGCGGGTCGCACTGCTGGCCGCGCGCGGCCACACCAACCGCGAGATAGCGACCAAGCTCTACGTCACGGTGTCGACGGTCGAGCAGCATCTGACGCGCATCTACCGCAAGCTGAAGGTGAAGCGGCGCCGCGATCTGCCCGCCCGGCTGTCGGACATGAGCCTGCCGAGCATCGCCTGAGCGCGCCCGGCGCCGGGAGCGCGGCGCCCGCCGCCCCCGGGCCGGTCCGGACCGGCCCGTCAGGACAGCAGGCCGAGCTTCAGCGCCTTGATCACCGCGGCCGTCCGGTCCGAGACCGACAGCTTCTTGAACGACCGCAGCAGATGCGTCTTCACCGTCGCCTCGCTGATGAACAGCTGACGGCCGATGTCCGCGTTGGTCAGCCCGAGGCTGACCAGCTGGAGCACCTCGCGCTCACGGTCCGACAACGCGGGCGGCTCCACCACCCGGGCCCGGAACAGCTTGGGGGCCAGCGACGGCGTCAGGACCGTCTCACCGCGGGCCGCCGCCTTCACCGCCTGCACCAGTTCGTCGCGTGAGCTGCCCTTGAGCAGGTAGCCCGCCGCGCCCGCCTCCACGGCCCGCAGGATGTCGGTGTCGCTCTCGTACGTCGTCACGATCACCACCTTGGTGGCCGGAGCGGCGCGCAGCAGGTGGCCGGTGGTCTCCACCCCGTCCATCCCGCCCATCTGGAGGTCGAGCAGCACGATGTCGGGAGCCAGTCTGGTGACCATCGCGATCGCCTCCTCGCCCGAGTCGGCCTGCCCGACGACGCTCACGCCGTCGGCGGACCGCAGCATCGAGCTCAGCCCCTCCCGTACGACCGGATGGTCGTCGACCAGCATCACGCCGATCGTCTTGTCAGCGCTCATCGGCTGCCTCTCCACTCGTGGGCACGGGCACCGTCACCTCGATGGTGGTGCCCTGCCCGGGGCTGCTGACCACGGTCGCCGCCCCGCTGATCTCGTGTGCGCGGGTCTGCATGCCGCGCAGCCCGCTTCCCCGCTGGTCCCCGGTGACGGTGAACCCGGGTCCGTCGTCCCGTACGAGCAGCCGCACGGTGTCCTGTTCGTACACGAGCCGGATCTCGGCCGTGCGTGCCTTCCCCGCGTGCTTGCGGATGTTCGCGATGGCCTCCTGGAGGGAGCGCAGCAGGACCACGCTGAGCGCCATCGGCAGCTCCCGCTCGGCTCCTTCGACGGTGACGTGCGCCCGCATGCCGGTCTGCGCCGTCAGGCCCTCGGCCTGCCGCCGCGTCGCCTGCACCAGCGAGGACTCCTGCAGTGCGGGCGGGGTGAGTTCGGTGACGAACTCGCGGGCCTCCCCGAGGCTTTCGCGGGCCACGCGCCCCGCGAGCGCCAGATGCGCCCTGGCCCGGTCCGGGTCGGCCGTGAAGTCGGTCTCGGCGGCCTGGACGAGGCTGATGATGCTGGTGAGGCCCTGGGCGAGGGTGTCGTGGATTTCCCGTGCGAGCCGCTCGCGCTCGGCGGAGACCCCCGCCTTGCGCGACAGCCGGGCGACCTGCGCGCGGTTGCGGTGCAACTCCTCGATGAGTTCGGCCCGGTCGCGGCTCTGCCGGGTCACGCGGGTGATCCACAGCCCGAGCATGACCGACAGGGCGATGCCGAGGAGCGAGGTGGGCAGGACGGCCAGGATGTCGCGGCTCAGGGTGCCGCCGCGCAGCCACACCACGATGACCGGAACCAGGTTGGCCAGCGTGACCACGGCGATCGCCGGCGAGGTCGCGAGGCTCATCATCAGCATCGGGACCACGGCGAACAGGGCGAACGAGGCGGCGAGGTCGAAGACCACGGCCACCGCGAACAGCACGAACAGGCCGACGGAGAAGACGACGCTGCGCCGGACCGGCCCCTGGCCCTGGTGGATCATCGTGCTGCGTCCCAGGGCCGCGTACCAGGGCACGGCCGCCGTCAGCGCGGCCATGGCCACGGCCCGGTGGACCTGCTCACCGGCGGAGGTGAACAGCAGCATGGTGGTGACGGCGTACGAGACCGCGAAGAGGGCGTCCCACAGGCCGAACCACCGGGTTCCCGCCTCGGGCGCGTGGTCCTGGACGTCTGTCGCCTGCGCCGTGCGGGTTTCAGTGCTCACCGGACAAGTCCTATCACTTCGGCCGGGCGCGGTACGAGGGCGGCCCGGCGGCGTCCGCCGTGTCCGCCGCGTCCGCCGTGTCCACCGGTCGGTTGACAGCGGAACCCACTGGTCGGTTGTCCACGCGTCCCACCCCCGCCCCCTAGCGTTGCAGGTGAGAGGAAAGAAGTGACCGCACTGCCGGACGACAGGCACTGCCGAAGTGAGGAAGAGGTCCCTCCCCTGAGCCCGTTCTTGAACGCACTGATCGCCGGCGGGACGATCCTGGCCGGCATTCTGTCGACCGACCTCGGCACCCGCCGCGTCACCACCCTGCGGATGCTGCCCCCGCTCCTCGCGGTCGCCGTGACCCTCGCGCTCTTCGTGCACACGCTGCCGGTCGACGGCAATGACCCCTCCCTCCAACTGGCGGGCATCGGCGCCGGTATCATCTGCGGACTGGCCGTCACGGCGCTCCTCCCCGCCCACCGCGGCGCCTCCGGTGAGGTCCGCACCAAGGGCGCTGCCGGTTACGCGCTGGCGTGGACCGCGCTCTCCGCCTCGCACGTGCTCTTCGCCTACGGTTCACAGCACTGGTTCAGCGAGGGCATCGTCCGGTTCAGCACCGACTACAAGCTCAGCGGACAGGCCGTCTACTCCAACGCTTTCGTCTTCATGGCCCTGGCCATGGTGCTGACGCGGACCGCCGTGCTGCTGAACAAGCGCCGTCGGCTGCCAGAGGTACGGACCCCCGCGGCCGACAACACGTCCCCATACCAGGCGAGTTCCGCCAACACGCACTGACATGACGGAGCGTCAGATCCGGCTTGGGTGCAAGATCGTCTCAGAACTAGGGTGAAGCAGTGAAACACATGCAAGATGTCAGGCTCAGGCCCCCGCGCAATCGTGTCGAAGCCCGGGCAGTGGGATGGTGGACGCTCCAGTCCTCGATGTTCGCCCTGCCCCTGCCGATCGTCTTCGGCGTGCTGTATCTCTGCATCCCGCCCGCCAGGCCGTTCTTCGGCTGGGCCTTCCTGATCTCGCTCGTACCGGGCCTCGCCTACATGGCCGTCATGCCGGTCTGGCGCTACCGGGTGCACCGTTGGGAAACCACCGACGAAGCCGTCTACGCGGCCTCAGGCTGGCTCTGGCAGCAGTGGCGGGTCGTGCCGATGTCCCGCATCCAGACCGTGGACACCCTGCGCGGGCCCCTCCAGCAGCTCTTCGGCCTCTCCGGCATCACCGTCACCACCGCCTCCTACTCCGGCGCCGTGAAGATCAAGGGAATCGACCACCGGACCGCGCAGCACGTGGTCGAGCACCTCACCAGGGTGACCCAGGCCACGCCCGGGGACGCGACATGAGCCACGACACCGAACACTGGGCGGCCACCGGGACCCCCCACGGCGCCGCCGAAGACCCGCAGTGGAGCAGGCTCAGCCCCCGGCTGCTGCTGGTCAACCTGAGCATGCTCGCCGGACCGCTCGCCCTGTTCGCCGTCACGGTCGCCCTGACCGGCGCCAACCTCCAGGCCCTCATCTCGCTCGGCTCCCTGCTGATCGTCTTCCTGGTCATCACCGGGATCAGCACGATGCGGCTGCTGACCACCCGCTACCGCGTCACCGCCGACCGGGTCGAACTTCGCTCCGGCCTGCTCTTCCGCAGCCGCCGCTCGGTCCCCGTCGACCGGGTCCGCAACGTCGACGTCGAAGCCAAGCCGATGCACCGCCTCTTCGGCCTCACCTCGCTGCGCATCGGCACCGGCGACAACTCCGCGTCCAGCCGCAAGCTCGCCCTCGACGGCATCACCAGGCGCCAGGCCAGGCAACTGCGCAGGCTCCTCATCGACCTCCGCGGCAGCGGGCGCGCCACCGGCCAGGACGAAGACGTCACCATCGCCGAGATGGACTGGGCCTGGCTGCGCTACGCGCCCCTCACCATCTGGGGCGTCGGCAGTGTCCTCGCCGGCGTCGGCACCGCCTACCGCATCCTGCACGAGATGAAGGTCGATCCCCTCGAACTGGGCATCGTCAAGGACATCGAGGACCGCTTCGGTTCCGTACCCCTGTGGTTCGGCATCCTCGTCGCCGTCGTGATCACCGCCGCCGTGGGCGCCGCGGTCTCCACCGTCACCTTCGTGGACGCCTGGACCAACTACCGTTTGGAGCGCGAGCGGGACGGTTTCTTCCGCATCCGCCGCGGACTGCTCATCTCCCGCTCCGTCACCATCGAGGAGCGCAGGCTGCGCGGCGTCGAGATCGCCGAGCCCATGCTGCTGCGCTGGGCGGGCGGCGCCGCTCTGAGCGCCATAGCCAGCGGCCTCAGCAGCACCGACCAGAACCGCAACCGCGCCTCCCTCACCCCGCCCGTGCCCCGGGACGAGGCCCTGCGGGTCGCCGCCGACGTCCTCGCCGAGGAAGGGTCCCCGACGGAGCTGACCAAGCTCGTACGGCACTCCCGCGCCGCCCTGCGCCGTCGGATCAACCGCGGCCTGCTGGTCCTCGCGGCCGTCGTCGCGGTCCCGCTGGGCCTGGGGCTGTGGCTCACCCCCGTCCTGGTGCACACCGCCTGGATCACGGCGCTCGTCGGCCTGCCGGTCGTCTTCGTCCTCGCCAACGACGCCTACCGCGCCCTCGGCCACGGAATCCGCGACCGCTACCTCGTCGTCCGGGCCGGCACCTTCACCCGCCGCACCGTCGCCCTCCAGCGGGACGGCGTCATCGGCTGGAACATCTCCCGCTCCTACTTCCAGCGACGCAACGGACTCCTCACCATCGGCGCCACCACCGCGGGCGTCGGCTGCTACAAGGTGCGGGACGTGTCCGTCGGCGCCGGCCTCGCCTACGCCGACGAGGCCGTACCCAGGCTGCTCGCCCCGTTCATCGAACGGGTCCCGCGCGGCTGACCCCTCAGACCAACTGGCGCACCCCCGAGAGGTGGAGGGGCGGTACCCCCGTGCCGCCCCTCCACCTCGAACCCTCCCCCTCGACCCCTCCCCCTCGACTCCTCCCCCTCGAACCTGTCGCCCCGCACACACGGCAGGGGCCGTACCCGGAAACGATGTCCGGATACGGCCCCTGCCGCTCGTCCTTCCCGGGCTCAGCCCGCCAGCTCCTCCAGCCTCGGCACCAGCGACACCGGAGAGGGCATCGACCGGATCTCCTCGCGCACCTCGCGGGCGGCCGCCGTCATCTTCCCGTCCGACAGCAGCTGTACGAGGACCTCCGCGCCGAGGTCATCGGCCGTACCGAGCAGACCCGCACCCCGGTCCCGTACGGCCTCCGCGTTGATGTGACGGTCCGCTCCGTCCGGCAGGACGAGCTGCGGCACACCCGCGTTCAGCGCCGCCAGCGTCGTGCCCGCACCGCCGTGGTGCACCGCCGCGTCGCAGGTCTGCAGCAGCGCCGTCAGCGGCACCCACCCCACGGCCCGGACGTTGGGCGGCAGTTCGCCGAGCGCCGTCGTGTCCACATCGCCCAGCGCCAGCACGAACTCCGCGTCCACCCCGGCGGCCGCCGCCGCGAGCCGCTGCACCGGCCCCAGACCGTTGATGTGCACCGAGGCCGTGCCGAGGGTCACCCCGACCCGGCGCCGCCCCGGCTCCTCCAGCAGCCAGTCCGGCAGCACTGCACCGCTGTTGTACGGGACCGGCCGCATCGACCAGCCGTCCCGCTCGGGCTCCGCCATGCTCGGCGGCGCGATGTCGATCGTCGGGACCCGGTCGGCCACCCGGTCCACGCCGTGCCGCGCCATCGTCTCGGTGAGCATCGACACCGTCAGCTCGCGCAGCTGCGTACCCCGCGCGAAACCGAAGTTGTGCTGCACGGCCGGCACACCGAGGCGCGCCGCCGCGATCAGACCGGACACGAAGATCTGCTCGAAGACGATCAGATCGGGCTTGAAGGCGTCGGCGGTCCGCACGATGCCGTCCGCCAGGTGGTTGTTGAGGTGGGCGAAGAGCGTCAGCCCGTCCATCGGGTCGACACCGCCCGGACCGCGCAGGCGGGCCATCAGCTCGGCGGCCGTCGACTGGAGGAAGTCCTCCAGATGGAAGCCGGGGGAGACATCCGCCACGTGCAGACCGGCGTTGGCGGCCTCCAGGGCGTCGCCCGCGCTGGCGACCAGCACCTCATGGCCGGCCGAGCGCAACGCCCAGGCCAGCGGAACTATGGGGAAAACGTGGCCGATGGCCGGATAGGACACAAACAGTACGCGCACAGGAAACGCGCCTCCTTGGGTGGCTTTGTATTTTCCAGGCCGGTATGGTCGAGATGGAATAGTGTGGGTATTCTTGCAATTACCGGCCTCGACAGCGCATCCTGATGCAGTCGTGCATGCCGAGTCAAGCCGAGTCGATGCGCTGTCCGAAGGCCCTGGTTAGGGGTCCGTAGGGGCCCGTTAGGGGTTTCTCCCACTTCTCCCGCATGCAAGAGTGACCCTGGTCTTGGATTCTTTATTCGGGGGTAATGGAGCGCGCGATGTTGAATGAGTCCGAGGAATTCACTCCCGAAATCAATGTCGCCTCCGAAGTCGGTGGAACGCAGGGCGAAAGTCCTGAAGGCGCGACGTCGTGGCAGCAGCGCCTGGCCGGCCTCACCGAGACCGAGCAGCACGCCGCACTGCTGGAATGGGTGTCCTCGCTGGCATCCGCCGCACTGCGGGACGCGGCCCCCGACCGTCTCGACCCCCACCGTCCCTTCCTGGACCTGGGCTTCGATTCGCTCGCCGCGGTCGACCTGCACGCCAGGCTCGTCGCCGGAACCGGCCTGCGACTGCCGGTCACCCTGGCCTTCGACCACCCCACCCCCGCGCACCTCGCCCGCCACCTGCACGCGGCGGTCCTCGGACTGACCGGGCCCGCCGAGGCGCCCGTCGCCGCCGCGGCCGGCAGCGACGAACCCATCGCCATCGTCGGCATCGGCTGCCACTTCCCCGGCGGCGTACAGTCCCCCGAGGCGCTGTGGAACCTCGTCGAGACCGGCACCGACGCCATTTCCGCATTTCCCACCGGGCGCGGCTGGGATCTCGACGCGCTGTACGACCCGGACCCCGACCGGGCCGGCACCAGTTATGCCCGCGAGGGCGGATTCCTGCACGACGCCGACGCATTCGACGCGGCATTCTTCGGGATATCTCCGCGCGAAGCCCTCGCCATGGACCCGCAGCAGCGACTCCTTCTCGAAGCGTCCTGGGAGGCATTCGACCGCGCCGGAGTCGACCCCGCCGCATTGCGCGGCGATCAGGTCGGCGTATTCGTCGGCGCCGAAACCCAGGAATACGGTCCCCGGCTCCAGGACGCCACCGACGGATTCGAGGGCTACCTCGTCACCGGAAACGCGGCCAGCGTCGCCTCCGGCCGTATCGCCTACACCTTCGGATTCGAAGGCCCGACGGTCACCGTCGACACGGCCTGCTCCTCCTCGCTCGCCGCCCTCCACCTCGCCGTCCAGGCACTGCGCACCGGCGAATGCTCCCTCGCTCTCGCGGGCGGCGTCGCCATCATGGCGAGCCCCGGCTCGTTCGTCTCCTTCAGCCGCCAGCGCGGCCTGGCCCCCGACGGCCGCTGCAAGCCGTTCGCGGCCGCCGCCGACGGTACGGCGTGGGGCGAGGGCGTCGGCATGCTGCTGGTCGAACGGCTCTCCGACGCGCGCGCCAAGGGCCACCACATCCTCGCGGTCGTCCGTGGCTCCGCCATCAACCAGGACGGCGCCAGCAACGGCCTCACCGCACCCAGCGGTCCGTCCCAGCAGCGCGTCATCCGCCAGGCCCTCGCCAACGCCGGCCTGTCCGCCGCCGAGGTCGACGTCGTCGAGGCGCACGGCACCGGCACCCGGCTCGGCGACCCGATCGAGGCCCAGGCGCTCCTCGCCACCTACGGCCAGGAGCACACCGAGGACCGGCCGCTGTGGCTCGGCTCCCTGAAGTCGAACATCGGCCACACGCAGGCCGCCGCCGGTGTCGCCGGGATCATCAAGATGATCATGGCGATGCGGCACGGAGTGCTGCCCCGGACCCTGCACGTCGACGAGCCGACCCCGCACGTCGACTGGGAGGCCGGAGCGGTCACCCTGCTGACCGAAGCCGTGGAGTGGCCCGAGTCGGACCGCCCGCGCCGTGCGGGCGTGTCCTCCTTCGGCATGAGCGGCACCAACGCCCACGTCATCGTCGAAGAGCCGGAGGCCCAGGACCGCGACGGCACGCGCACGACCGATGGGCAAGCGCCCGGTCTCCTGCCGTGGGCGCTCTCCGCCAAGACCCCCGAGGCCCTCCGCGCCCAGGCGCGCCGGCTGAGCACCATGATCGCGGCGCAGCCGCACGTCACCCCCCGCGACATCGGCCACTCCCTCGCGACCACCCGAGGCCGCTTCGAGCAGCGCGCCGTCGTCCTCGGCGACGACCGCGAGACGTTCCTCACCGCACTGCACGCCCTCGCCGAGGGCAACGACACGCCCTCCGTGGTCCAGGGCGCACCCGAACCGGGCAAGCTCGCCTTCCTCTTCACCGGCCAGGGCAGCCAGCGCCTGGGCATGGGCCGCGAACTGTACGAGACCCACCCGGTGTTCGCCGACGCCCTCGACGACGCCTGCTGGTACCTGGACGAGCAGCTCGAACTCCCGCTCCTCGACGTCCTGTTCGCCGAACCGGACAGCCCCGAGGCCGCACTTCTGCACCAGACCGCCTACACGCAGCCGGCGCTGTTCGCGGTCGAGGTCGCGCTGTTCCGTCTGGTCGACAGCTGGGGCCTCAAGCCCGACTTCGTCGCGGGTCACTCGATCGGCGAGATCGCCGCCGCGCACGTGGCCGGGGTGTTCTCACTGGAGGACGCCTGCATGCTCGTCGCCGCGCGCGGCCGCCTGATGCAGGCGCTGCCTGGTGGTGGCGTGATGATCGCCGTGCAGGCGTCTGAAGCTGAGGTCCTGCCGCTGCTGACGGACCGGGTGAGCATCGCCGCGATCAACGGCCCGCAGGCCGTGGTCGTCGCCGGTGACGAGGACGCGGCGGTCGCCATCGCGGAAAGCTTCGAGGCCGGTGGCCGCAAGACCAAGCGGCTGTCCGTCAGCCACGCGTTCCACTCGCCCCACATGGACGGCATGCTGGAGGAGTTCCTCCGCGTCGCCCAGGTGCTGGATTACGCCAAGCCCACCCTCCCCGTCGTCTCGCTCCTCACCGGCACCACCGCGACCGCCGCCGAACTGACCACCCCCGAGTACTGGGTGCGCCATGTCCGGGACGCCGTACGGTTCCTCGACGGCGTACGCACCCTCCACCAGCGCGGCGTACGCACCTTCCTGGAGCTCGGACCGGACGCGGTGCTCACCGCCATGGCACAGGACTGCGTCGACCCGCAGAGCACCGCCTTCGCCCCCGCGCTGCGCTCCGGCCGCCCGGAGCCGACCACCCTGCTCAACGCCGTCGCCCGCGCCCACGTGCGGGGTGCGGAGGCGGACTGGGCCGCGCACTTCGCCGGTACGGGCGCCCAGCGCGTCGATCTGCCGACGTACGCCTTCCAGCGGCAGTGCTACTGGATGGACTCCCGCACCCGGCCCGCGGAGTCCGCCGGGCAGCGGGCGCGCGGCGCCGATCCGGTCGACAGCGTGTTCTGGGACGCCGTCGAGCACGAGGACGTGGCCACGCTCGCGGCCGCCCTCGAACTGGACCTCGACGGCGAACAGCCGCTCAGCGAGGTCGTTCCGGCGCTGTCCGCTTGGCGCCGCCGACGCCGTACGGAGTCGGAGGTGGAGGGCTGGCGTTACCGGGTGTCGTGGAAGCCGATTGGTGAGGTTTCCGGGGCAGCGTCGGGGCTGTCCGGTTCTTGGTTGGTGGTTTCGCCGTCCGTGGGTGTGGATGACTCGGCTGTGGTGGGTGCGCTGGCCGGGTGTGGTGGTGAGGTCCGCCGGGTTGTGGTTGAGGCGGGTGTGGATCGGGGCGCGCTGGCCGGGTTGCTGGCTGGCGAGGGCTCTGTCGCTGGTGTGGTTTCGCTTCTTGGGCTGGATGAGTCCGGGGGGTTGTTGGCGACTGCTGGTTTGGTGCAGGCGTTGGGTGATGCCGGGGTGGAGGCGCCGTTGTGGTGCCTGACCCGTGGTGCGGTGTCGGTGGGGCGTTCGGATCGGCTTCTGTCGCCGGTTCAGGCGCAGGTGTGGGGTCTGGGTCGGGTTGCTGCTCTGGAGGTTCCGGAGCGTTGGGGTGGGCTGATTGACCTGCCTGAGGTGCTGGATGAGCGGGCTGTGGCTCGTCTTGTCGGTGTGCTTGCGGGTGCGGGTGCGGGTGCGGGTGCGGGTGCGGGTGGGGTTGAGGATCAGGTCGCGGTTCGGGCGTCTGGTGTGTTCGGTCGTCGTCTGGTGCGTGCGCCGCGTGTTGAGGGTGCTGCCGCGTGGTCTCCGTCTGGGACGGTCCTGGTCACAGGGGGTACGGGCGCTCTGGGTGGCCGGGTCGCGCGTTGGCTGGCGGGGGCGGGCGTATCGCGTCTGGTTCTGACCAGTCGTCGTGGTCCGGATGCTCCGGGTGCGGCGGAGCTGGTTGCCGAGCTGACCGGGGCTGGGGTGGACGTGTCGGTCGTGGCGTGTGACGCCGCCGACCGTGATGCTCTGCGTGCCCTGCTTTCTGCTGAGGCCGGGACTCTGACCGCTGTGGTGCACACGGCTGGTGTTCTGGACGATGGGGTGTTGGATGCGCTGACCCCGGATCGTTTCGACGGCGTTCTGCGTGCCAAGGCGCTCTCGGCGCTCAACTTGCACGAGTTGACGGCTGAGTTGGACATCGAGCTCTCCGCCTTCGTGCTGTTCTCCTCCGTCACAGGGACGGTCGGTGCGGCCGGTCAGGCCAACTACGCGGCGGCCAACGCCTACTTGGACGCTCTGGCCGAGCAGCGCCGTGCCGATGGTCTCGCGGCGACATCCCTTGCCTGGGGCCCGTGGGCCGAGGGCGGCATGGCCGCCGACGACGCGATGGACGCGCGGATGCGGCGCGAGGGCATGCCCCCGATGGCGCCCACCTCCGCGATGCGCGCGCTGGAGCAGGCCGTTGGCGCGGGCGAGACGGCGCTGACCGTTGCCGACATCGACTGGGAGCGCCTCTCCTCCGTCATCGCCGCCGTCCGCCCCAACCCGTTGATCGGTGACTTCGCCGCCGGCGCGGAGGGTACGGCCGCCGCCGGCGGCCACGGATTCGTGGTCACCGGCGCCGACGTCGCCGCCACCGTCGCCGGCCGGTTCGCGGGCCTGCCCCGGGCCGAGCAGGAGCGGGAACTGCTCAGCCTGGTCCGTATGCACGTGGCCGCGGTACTCGGGCACGACGGATCGGACGCGGTCGGTGCCGAACGGGCCTTCAAGGAGCTGGGCTTCGACTCCCTGACCTCCGTCGAGCTGCGCAACCGCCTCGGAGCCGCCACCGATCTCCGGCTCCCCACCACGCTCGTTTACGACTACCCCACGTCGGCCGCGCTCGCCGAGTATCTGCGGGGCGAACTGGCCGGCAGCGCCCAGGCCGCCGGACCGCTCCTGCCCGCCGTGGTCGCCGCCGACGACGATCCGATCGCGATCGTCGCGATGAGCTGCCGCTTCCCCGGCGGCGTACGGACTCCCGAGCAGCTCTGGCAGCTCCTCGCGGACGGCACGGACGCGGTCGCCGCGTTCCCGGCCGACCGCGGCTGGGACCTGGACGGCCTGTACCACGCCGACCCGGAGCGGTCCGGGACCTCGTACACCCGCGAAGGCGGGTTCCTCTACGACGCCGCCGACTTCGACGCGGACTTCTTCGGGATCTCGCCGCGCGAGGCCCTCGCCATGGACCCGCAGCAGCGGCTGCTGCTCGAAACCTCCTGGGAGGCCTTCGAGCGGGCCGGGATCGACCCGTCGTCGCTGCGCGGCAGCCAGGCCGGTGTCTTCGTCGGCACCAACGGCCAGGACTACCTTTCGCTGGTCGCCCGCGAAGGCGACGGACTCGAAGGACATGTCGGCACGGGCAACGCGGCCAGCGTCGTCTCCGGCCGGCTCTCGTACGTGTTCGGCCTGGAAGGCCCGGCGATCACGGTCGACACGGCCTGCTCGTCGTCGTTGGTCGCGCTGCACCTGGCGGTGCAGGCGCTGCGCCAGGGCGAGTGCACCATGGCGCTGGCCGGTGGTGTGACGGTGATGTCCACTCCCGACGCCTTCGTGGACTTCAGCCGTCAGCGCGGGCTCGCGGAAGACGGACGCATCAAGGCGTTCGCGTCGGCCGCGGACGGTACGGGCTGGGGCGAGGGCGTCGGCATGCTCCTGGTGGAGCGGCTGTCCGACGCACGGGCCAACGGTCACCCGGTCCTGGCCGTGGTCCGTGGCTCGGCGATCAACCAGGACGGTGCGAGCAACGGCCTGACCGCGCCGAACGGGCCTTCCCAGCAGCGCGTCATCCGCCAGGCGCTGGCCGGTGCGGGGCTGTCCGCCGCCGACGTGGACGCGGTGGAGGCGCACGGTACGGGCACCCGGCTCGGTGACCCGATCGAGGCGCAGGCCCTCCTCGCCACGTACGGTCAAGGCCGCCCGGATGACCGGCCGTTGTGGCTGGGATCCGTGAAGTCGAACATCGGTCACACGCAGGCCGCGGCGGGTGTCGCGGGCGTGATGAAGATGGTGCTGGCGATGCGGCACGGGGTGCTTCCCCAGACCCTGCACGTGGACGAGCCGACCACCCACGTGGACTGGTCGGCGGGTGACATCGCCCTGCTCACCGAGCAGCGGGAGTGGCCCGCGACCGGCCACCCGCGGCGGGCAGGTGTGTCGTCCTTCGGTCTGAGCGGTACGAACGCCCACACCATCATCGAAGAAGCCCCGGCCGACGACACCGAGCCGACGACCGGCGCGGGGACCGCCCCGTCCGTTCTGCCGCTGCTCATCTCCGCCAAGAACGACGCCGGCCTGCGCGCACAGGCCGAGCAACTGGCGACCCACCTGGCCGGGAACCCGGCCGTCCCGGCCGGAGACATCGCCTACTCCCTCACGACCGGACGCTCCGGGCTGGAGACGCGCGCGATCGTGGTCGGCGACGCGGACGACCGCGCAGGGCTCGCGGCCGCACTGCGAAGCCTCGCCGCCGACGAGCAGGCTCCGGGTCTGATCCGGGGCACGGTGACCGACGGCGGGCTCGCTTTCCTGTTCACGGGACAGGGGAGTCAGCGGCTGGGGATGGGCCGTGAGCTGTACGAGACGTATCCGGTGTTCGCGGATGCGCTCGATGCGGTGTGCGCGCGGCTGGATCTCGAAGTCCCGCTGAGGGATGTGCTGTTCGGGGCTGATGCGGGTCTGCTGGATGAGACCGCGTATACGCAGCCTGCGCTGTTCGCCGTTGAGGTGGCGTTGTTCCGGCTGGTGGAGAGCTGGGGTGTGAAGCCGGACTTCGTGGCGGGGCATTCGATCGGTGAGATTGCGGCCGCGCATGTGGCCGGGGTGCTGTCCCTGGACGATGCCTGTGTGCTGGTGGAGGCGCGTGGGCGGCTGATGGGTGCGCTGCCTGGTGGTGGCGTGATGATCGCGGTGCAGGCGTCTGAGGCTGAGGTGCTGCCGCTGCTGACGGACCGGGTGAGCATTGCCGCGGTCAATGGTCCGCAGTCGGTCGTGATCGCGGGTGACGAGGCCGACGCGGTGGCGATCGTGGAGGCTTTCAAGGACCGTAAGTCCAAGCGGCTCACGGTGAGTCATGCGTTCCATTCGCCGCACATGGACGGCATGTTGGAGGACTTCCGGGCCGTGGCGGAGGGCCTGTCGTACGAGGCTCCACGCATCCCCGTCGTCTCGAACCTCACCGGCGCTCTCGTCACCGACGAGATGGGCTCGGCGGACTTCTGGGTGCGTCACGTCCGGGAGGCCGTCCGTTTCCTGGACGGTATCCGGGCCCTGGAGGTCGCGGGGGTCACGACGTACGTGGAGCTTGGCCCGGGGGGTGTGTTGTCGGCGCTGGCGCAGGAGTGTGTCAGCGGGGACGGTGCTGCTGCTTTCGTGCCGGTCCTGCGCTCCGGCCGTCCCGAGGCCGAGACCGCGGTCACCGCGCTGGCTCAGGCGCACGTACGGGGTGTGGAGGTCGACTGGTCGGCGTTCTTCGCCGGGACCGGTGTCCAGCGGGTCGACCTGCCCACGTACGCATTCCAGCGACAGCGGTTCTGGCCCGAGGCGACGACGGCGAGTGCGCCGGTCAGCGGGATGGTCGACGCGGTGGACGCCCGCTTCTGGGATGTCATCGAGCAGGAGGACGTCGAGTCCCTTGCTGCGCTGCTCGGCCTCGACGACGCGAGCGCGTGGGCGAGCGTAGTCCCCGCGCTCTCGGCCTGGCGTCGGCAGGGCCAGCAGCAGGCCCAGGTCGACGGATGGCGTTACCGGACGAGCTGGAAGCCGGTGACGGCTGCGGTGTCCTCCGGCGTGGTGAGCGGGACGTGGCTCGTAGCTGTACCTGCTGCCGGACGTGAGACGGACGGCGCGCGGGTCGAGGCGGTCGTCAACGGGCTGGCTGGGCGTGGTGTTGAGGTCCGCCGGGTTGTTGTCCAGGCGGGTGTGGATCGGGGCGCGCTGGCTGGGCTGCTGGCTGGCGAGGGCTCTGTCGCTGGTGTGGTCTCGCTTCTTGGGCTGGATGAGTCCGGGGGGTTGTTGGCGACTGCTGCGTTGGTGCAGGCGTTGGGTGATGCCGGGGTGGAGGCGCCGTTGTGGTGTCTGACCCGTGGTGCGGTGTCGGTGGGGCGTTCGGATCGGCTTCTGTCGCCGGTTCAGGCGCAGGTGTGGGGTCTGGGTCGGGTTGCTGCTCTGGAGGTTCCGGAGCGTTGGGGTGGGTTGATCGATCTGCCTGAGGTGCTGGATGAGCGGGCTGTGTCCCGTCTTGTCGCTGTGCTTGCGGGTGCGGGTGGGGTTGAGGATCAGGTCGCGGTTCGGTCGTCTGGTGTGTTCGGTCGTCGTCTGGTGCGTGCGCCGCGGGCCGAGGGCGCTGCGGTGTGGGCTCCGTCTGGGACGGTCCTGGTGACGGGGGGTACGGGTGCTCTGGGTGGCCGGGTGGCGCGTTGGCTGGCGGGGGCGGGCGTATCGCGTCTGGTTCTGACCAGTCGTCGTGGTCCGGATGCTCCGGGTGCGGATGAGCTGGTGGCCGAGCTGACCGGGGCTGGGGTGGACGTGTCGGTCGTGGCGTGTGATGCCGCTGACCGTGATGCTCTGCGTGCTCTGCTTTCTGCTGAGGCCGGGACTCTGACCGCTGTGGTGCACACGGCTGGTGTTCTGGACGATGGGGTGTTGGATGCGCTGACCCCGGATCGTTTCGACGGCGTTCTGCGGGCCAAGGCGGTCTCGGCGCTCAACCTGCACGAGCTGACGGCTGAGCTGGGTATTGAACTCTCCGCCTTTGTCCTCTTCTCCTCGATGAGTGGCACGGTGGGTGCGGCCGGTCAGGCCAACTACGCGGCGGCCAACGCCTACTTGGACGCTCTGGCCGAGCAGCGGCGTGCCGATGGTCTCGCGGCGACGTCCATCGCGTGGGGTCCGTGGGCCGAGGGCGGTATGGCCGCCGACGAGGCACTCGAAGCCCGCATGCGTCGGGACGGGGTGCCTCCGATGCCTGCGGATCCGGCGATCCGTGCCCTCCGGCAGGCCGTCGCGGGCGACGACGCCGTTCTCACCGTTGCCGATGTCGAATGGGACCGGTTCCTCCCGGGCTTCGTCGCCGCACGGCACAGCGAACTGTTCAGTGAGCTTCGTGACGTCCGTGACGCCCGCGCGACACAGGACCGTGCGCAGGCCGCCGTCGGCGCCGACCGTCCGGACTCCCTCTCCGGGCGGCTGTCCGCCCAGTCGCCGGCCGAGCAGCAGCGAGAGCTGCTGGAGCTGGTCCGTACGCAGGTGGCCGCCGTGCTCGGTCACGCCGGAGTGGACAACGTAGGCGCGGGGCGGGCGTTCAAGGAGCTCGGCTTCGACTCCCTCACGGCCGTCGAGCTGCGCAACCGCATCGGCTCGGCCACCGAGCTTCGGCTCCCGGCCACGCTGATCTACGACCACCCCACGTCCGCCGCTCTCGCGGAGTTCCTGCGGGGTGAGCTGGTCGGCAGCGTGCGCGTCGCCGACACGGTGCTGCCCGCGGTGGTCTCCACCGCCGACGATCCGATCGCGATCGTCGCGATGAGCTGCCGTTTCCCCGGCGGCGTACGGACTCCCGAAGACCTGTGGCAGCTCCTCGTGGACGGTACGGATGCCGTCGGCGCGTTCCCGGCCGACCGCGGCTGGGACCTGGACAGGCTCTACAGCCCCGACCCGGACCAGCCGGGCACCTCGTACACCCGCGAAGGCGGATTCTTCGACGGGGCCGCGGAATTCGATCCCGGCTTCTTCGGGATCTCGCCGCGCGAGGCCCTCGCCATGGACCCGCAGCAGCGTCTGCTGCTGGAGACGTCCTGGGAGGCCTTCGAGCGGGCCGGGATCGACCCGCTCTCGATGCGGGGCAGCCAGGCCGGTGTCTTCGTCGGCACCAACGGCCAGGACTACCTCTCGCTCATCACGCGTGAACCGGAGGGCCTGGAAGGCCACTTGGGCACGGGCAACGCGGGCAGTGTGATGTCCGGCCGGGTCTCCTACGCGCTGGGCCTGGAGGGTCCGGCGGTCACGGTCGACACGGCGTGCTCGTCCTCGCTTGTCGCTCTGCACTGGGCGATCCAGGCCCTGCGCAACGGCGAGTGCAGCATGGCGCTGGCCGGTGGCGTGACCGTCATGTCGACGCCCGAGAACTTCGTTGACTTCAGCCGTCAGCGCGGGCTCGCGGAGGACGGCCGTATCAAGGCATTCGCGGCTGCTGCGGACGGTACGGGCTGGGGTGAGGGTGTCGGCATGCTCCTGGTGGAGCGGTTGTCCGATGCCGAGCGGAACGGGCATCCGGTGTTGGCTGTGGTGCGTGGTTCGGCTGTCAATCAGGACGGTGCGAGTAATGGTCTGACCGCTCCGAACGGTCCTTCGCAGCAGCGTGTGATCCGTGCGGCGCTGGCGAGTGCGGGGCTGTCGGCCGGGGATGTGGATGCGGTGGAGGCGCACGGCACCGGTACGAAGCTGGGTGACCCGATCGAGGCGCAGGCCCTGCTGGCGACGTACGGGCAGGACCGTGCCGAGGGCCGCCCGCTGTGGCTGGGTTCCATCAAGTCGAACATCGGGCACACGCAGGCCGCGGCCGGTGTCGCGGGCATCATCAAGATGGTCCTCGCCATGCAGCACGGTGTGCTGCCGCAGACGCTCCACGTGGACGAGCCGACCCCGCATGTGGACTGGTCGGCGGGCGAGGTCGCCCTGGTGACCGAGCAGACGGCCTGGCCGACGGTGGACCGGCCGAGGCGAGCCGGAGTGTCGTCCTTCGGCATCAGCGGCACCAACGCCCACACCATCATCGAACAGGCGCCGACGGGCCGGCAGTTGGTGGATGGCGATGTCCCGCCCACCGCTCCGGCTCTCGCCCGCCCGGTGCCGTACGCGCTCTCCGCGAAGAGCCCCGAGGCCCTGCGCGCCCAGGCTGCCGCCCTGCGGACGCACCTGGAGACCGCGGACAACAACGGCCTCGGCTCCGGCGACCTGGCCTTCTCGCTCGCCACGGCACGTGCGCATCTCGAACACCGCGCAGTCCTGACCACCGACGACCCGCAGGAATTCCGGGACGCACTGGCCCGGCTTGCGGACGGCGATCCCTCGCCGAGGATCACCACCGGGGCTGTGAGCGACGGCCGTACGGCGTTCCTGTTCACGGGGCAGGGGAGTCAGCGGCTGGGGATGGGCCGTGAGCTGTACGAGACGTATCCGGTGTTCGCGGACGCGCTCGACGCCGTGTGTGCGCGTGTGGACGCGCACCTTGAAGTGCCGCTGAAGGACGTGTTGTTCGGGGCGGAAGCCGGTCTGCTGGACGAGACCGCGTACACGCAGCCCGCGCTGTTCGCGGTCGAGGTGGCGTTGTTCCGGCTCGTGGAGTCGTGGGGTCTGACTCCCGACTTCCTGGCGGGTCATTCGATCGGTGAGATCGCGGCCGCGCATGTGGCGGAGGTGTTCTCGCTGGAGGATGCGTGCGCGCTGGTGTCCGCGCGTGGGCGGTTGATGCAGGCGCTGCCTGGTGGTGGCGTGATGATCGCCGTTCAGGCGTCGGAGGACGAGGTCCTGCCGCTGCTGACGGACCGGGTGAGCATTGCCGCGATCAACGGCCCGCAGGCCGTGGTCATTGCTGGTGACGAGGCTGACGCGGTGGCGATCGCGGGGTCCTTCACCGGCCGCAAGTCGAAGCGGCTCACGGTCAGTCACGCGTTCCATTCCCCGCACATGGACGGCATGCTCGACGCCTTCCGTGAGATCGCCGAGGGTCTGTCGTACGAGGCTCCGCGCATCCCCGTCGTCTCGAACCTCACCGGCGCTCTCGTCTCGGACGAGATGGGCTCGGCCGACTTCTGGGTCCGCCACGTCCGCGAAGCCGTCCGCTTCCTTGACGGCATTCGCACGCTGGAGGCCGCAGGCGTCACCAAGTACGTCGAACTCGGCCCCGACGGAGTACTGTCCGCGCTCGCCCAGGACTGCGTGAGTGGTGGTGGCGAGGGTTCCGTCTTCATCCCGGTACTCCGCAAGTCGCGCCCCGAGCCCGAGACCGTCACCACCGCCCTCGCGGTGGCCCATGTCCACGGCATCCCCGTCGACTGGCAGGCGTACTTCGCCGGGACCGGCGCCCGGCGCGTCGACCTCCCCACCTACGCCTTCCAGCGCCAGCGCTACTGGCCCAGTGCCGCCGCGTTCGCCACCGGCGATCCGACGGCGATCGGGCTCGGGGAGGCCGGGCACCCGCTGCTGGGTGCGGCGGTGGCGCTCGCCGACTCCGAGGGTGTGCTCTTCACCGGCCGGCTGTCGCTCGACACCCACCCCTGGCTCGCCGACCACACCATCCTCGGCAGCGTCCTGCTGCCGGGCACGGCCTTCGTCGACCTGGCGATCCGGGCCGGTGACCAGGTCGGATGCGATGTCGTCGAGGAGCTGACTCTCGAAGCGCCCCTCGTCGTCCCCGAGCGGGGCGGTGTGCAGCTGCAGCTCGTCGTCGAGGCGCCGAGCGGGCCCGGGCAGCGGCCGTTCAGCGTGCACTCGCGTCGGCAGGACGCCTTCGCGGAGGAGCCGTGGACGCGTCACGCCTCCGGAGTGCTGGCTGTCGGTGTTTCCGGCCAGGAACTGACCGAAGGGACAGGGGAGTTCGAGGCGCTGGCCACTTGGCCGCCGGTCGGAGCCGTAGCCGTGGACGTACGAGGTCTGTACGAGCAGCTCGCCGAGGCCGGTGTGGCTTACGGGCCGCTGTTCCAGGGGCTCAAGGGGGCGTGGCGGCGGGACGGCGAGCTGTTCACCGAGGTGGCGCTCCCGGGTGAGGCCCGGCGTGAGGCGGCTCGGTTCGGGCTGCACCCGGCCCTGCTGGACGCCGGTCTGCATGCCATCGGCCACGACGAGCGGCCGGAACCGGCAACGGCCGGAGCGCTGTTGCCCTTCTCCTGGGCCGGAGTCTCGCTGTACGCGGCGGGCGCCTCCTCGCTCAGGATGCGGCTGACCCCGCACACGCCCGACGACGCCCACACCTTGGCGTTGCTCGTCGCGGACGAGACCGGACGTCCGGTGGCGGCCGTGGAGTCGCTGACCCTGCGTACCGCGTCGGCCGACCAGGTGCGCGCGGCCGACGGTGGTCACCTCGACTCGCTCTTCACGGTGGAGTGGCTGCCCGTGGCGAAGGCCGCCGCGCCGCACGGCGACTCCGCCGGACGGCGATGGGCCGTCCTGGGCCGCGACGGACTCGGTCTGGCGGCCACCGGGGCGCAGGTGACGGCGTACGACGACGCCCCCGCGCTCGGTGCCGCGCTCGCGGCCGGCGCGCCGGTGCCGGACGCCGTGTTCGTACACCCGGGGGTCCTTCCGGCGCCCGGCACCACGGCGGCCTCCGTGCACGCGGCCGTGACGGACGCGCTGTCCTTCGTGCAGGAATGGCTGGCGGACGAGCGGTTCGCCACCACGCGCCTGGTGTGGCTGACCTCCGGCGCGGTGGCGGGCGAGCCCGGCGCGGGCGTTCGGGACCTGGCGGGCAGCGCCGTACGCGGCCTGCTGCGCTCGGCGCAGTCCGAGAACCCCGGCCAGCTGCTGATGCTCGACCTCGACCAGGACACGGCCTCGCTCGCGGCGGTACCCGCCGCGCTGGCCGCCGGTGAGCCGGAACTGGCGATACGACGCGGAGAACTCCGTACGCCGCGCCTGGCGCGCGTTCCTTCGGCGGACGCCGCGGCAGAGCCGCTCCGCACACTCGGTGACCCGTCCGGCACGGTGCTCGTGACCGGAGCCACCGGCACCCTGGGCGGACTCTTCGCCCGCCATCTGGTGACGGCGTACGGGGTGGAGCGACTGCTGCTCACCAGCCGTCGCGGCCCCGATGCCGAAGGCGCGGCCGAACTGGTCGCAGAACTCGTGGAGTTGGGGGCGCACGTCGAACTCGTCGCCTGCGACGTCGCCGACCGCTCCGCGCTCGCCGCGCTCCTGGAGGCCGTCCCGTCCGAGCACCCGCTGACCGCCGTGGTGCACACGGCGGGCGTACTGGACGACGGCATCCTCTCCTCGCTCACCCCCGAGCGCGTGGCCGCCGTGCTGCGTCCGAAGGTGGACGCCGCCTGGAACCTGCACGAGCTGACGCGGGAACTCGGCCTCTCGGCATTCGTCCTCTTCTCGGGCGCCGCCGCAGCGTTCGGCGCGGCCGGGCAGGCGAACTACGCGGCCGCCAACGCCTTCCTGGAAGCCCTGGCGGAGCAGCGCCGCGCCGAAGGTCTGCCGGCCACCTCACTCGCGTGGGGCCTGTGGGCCCCGCAGACGGGCGGCATGGCCCAGCGGCTCGACGAGGTCGACCTGCGGCGCATCGCCCGGGACGGTGTCGGCGGGCTCTCCGGCGACGAGGGCCTCGCCCTCTTCGACACCGCGATGACGGTGGACGCGGCGGTCCTGCTGCCCATGCGCCTCGACCTCGCGGTGGCCCGGGCGCAGGCCGTCTCCACGGGCGAGACCCCGGCGCTGCTGCGGGCCCTCGTACGGGTGCCCCCGCGGCGCGCGGTCGAGCAGCGCGCGGCGGCGGACGGGGCATCGCCCCTGACGGCCAGGCTGTCCGCACTGCCGGACGCGGAGCGCGAGGACATGCTGCTGGACCTGGTGTGCGGGCGGGTGGCCGAAGTCCTCGGCCACACCGACGCCCGCGCGGTCGACGCGGACCGCGCCTTCAAGGAACTCGGCTTCGACTCCCTCACGGCCGTCGAGCTGCGCAACGTCCTGAAGGCCGCGACCGGCCTCAGGCTCTCGCCGACCCTCGTCTTCGACTACCCGACTCCGGTGGCGCTGGCCCGGCACCTGCTCGCCGAGCTGGCGGGAACCGCCGGGCACCAGGACGCCGTACGGGGCCGGAAGGCACCCGCACGTCCCGCCACGGTCACGTCCGTGACCGGCGAGGACCCGATCGTCATCGTCGGCATGGGCTGCCGCTTCCCCGGCGGCGTGCGGTCGCCGGAAGACCTGTGGCAGCTCGTCGCCACCGGCGGCGACGGCATCACCGGCTTCCCGTCCGACCGCGGCTGGAACGTCGAGGCCCTCTACCACCCCGACCCGGACCACGCGGGCACCTCGTACACCCGCGAAGGCGGCTTCCTGCACGACGCGGCCGACTTCGACCCCGGGTTCTTCGGGATCTCGCCGCGCGAGGCCCTCGCCATGGACCCGCAGCAGCGCCTGCTCCTCGAAACCTCGTGGGAGGCCTTCGAGCGGGCCGGAATCGACCCGGCGACGCTGCGCGGAAGCCGTACGGGCGTGTTCGCCGGTGTGATGTACCACGACTACGTGACCGGCATCGGCGACGGCGGCAGTGCCGTCGAACTGCCCGAAGGGGTCGAGGGCTACCTCGGCACCGGCAACGCCGGCAGCATCGCCTCCGGCCGGATCGCCTACACCTTCGGCCTCGAAGGCCCGGCGGTCACCGTCGACACGGCCTGCTCGTCGTCACTCGTCGCCCTGCACTGGGCGATCCAGGCCCTGCGCAGCGGCGAGTGCACGATGGCACTGGCCGGCGGTGTCGCCGTCATGGCCACCCCCGAGACCTTCGTCGACTTCAGCCGCCAGCGCGGCCTCTCGGTCGACGGCCGGTGCAAGTCCTTCGCCGCGGCGGCGGACGGTACGGGCTGGGCCGAAGGCGCGGGCATGCTCCTGGTGGAACGCCTCTCCGACGCCGAACGCAACGGCCACCCGGTCCTGGCCGTGGTCCGTGGCTCGGCGATCAACCAGGACGGTGCGAGCAACGGCCTGACCGCGCCGAACGGGCCTTCCCAGCAGCGCGTCATCCGCGAGGCGCTGGCCGGTGCGGGGCTGTCCGCCGCCGACGTGGACGCGGTGGAGGCGCACGGTACGGGCACCCGGCTCGGCGACCCGATCGAGGCGCAGGCACTCCTGGCCACGTACGGCCGCGAGCGCGAGGCGGGCCGCCCGCTGTGGCTCGGCTCGATCAAGTCCAACATCGGTCACACGCAGGCGGCAGCCGGTGTCGCGGGCATCATCAAGATGGTCATGGCGATGCGGCACGGTGTACTGCCGCAGACCCTGCACGTCGACGAGCCGTCACCGCAGGTCGACTGGGAAGCCGGTGACGTCTCCCTGCTGACCGGGGCGATGCCCTGGCCGCAGACGGGCCGTCCGCGCCGTGCGGGTGTGTCGTCGTTCGGCATCAGCGGCACCAATGCCCACACGATCATCGAGCAGCCGCCGGCCCGTGAAGCGGCGCCGAGCGCTCCGACGGTGCCGGTGGTGCCGGTGGTGCCGGTGGTGTCGGTGGTTCCGGTGGTTCCGTGGGTGCTCTCCGGGAAGGGCCAGGAGGCCCTGCGAGCGCAGGCACGTCAGCTCCAGTCGTACGTGCTCCACGCACCGGAACTGCGTCCGGTTGACATCGCCGGGTCGCTGGCCGTGGGCCGGGCCTCCTTCGAGGACCGCGCGACGGTGGTCGCCGCCGACCGCGAGGGGATGCTGGCCGGCCTTGCGGCGCTGGCGGACGGTGGTTCGGCGGCGGGGCTGGTGGAGGGTTCGCCGGTGGGCGGGAAGCTGGCGTTCCTGTTCACGGGGCAGGGGAGTCAGCGGCTGGGGATGGGGCGTGAGCTGTACGAGGCGTATCCCGTCTTCGCGGGGGCTCTGGACGCGGTGTGTGCGCGGCTGGAACTGCCGCTGAGGGATGTGCTGTTCGGGGCGGATGCGGGTCTGCTGGATGAGACCGCGTATACGCAGCCTGCGCTGTTCGCGGTTGAGGTGGCGTTGTTCCGGCTGGTGGAGTCGTGGGGCCTGAAGCCCGATTTCGTGGCGGGGCATTCGATCGGTGAGATCGCGGCCGCGCACGTGGCCGGGGTGCTGTCTCTGGACGACGGCTGCACGCTGGTCGAGGCCCGCGGGCGGCTCATGCAGGCGCTGCCCGGTGGTGGCGTGATGATCGCCGTCCAGGCGTCTGAGGATGAAGTCCTGCCGCTGCTGACGGACCGGGTGAGCATTGCCGCGGTCAACGGTCCGCAGTCGGTCGTGATCGCGGGTGACGAGGCCGACGCGGTGGCGATCGTGGACTCTTTCAAGGACCGCAAGTCCAAGCGGCTCACGGTCAGTCACGCGTTCCATTCGCCGCACATGGACGGCATGCTCGCCGACTTCCGTGAGATCGCCGAGGGCCTGTCGTACGCGGCTCCGCGCATCCCCGTCGTCTCCCACCTCACCGGCGCCCTCGTCACCGACGAGATGGGCTCGGCTGACTTCTGGGTGCGGCATGTCCGGGAGGCTGTGCGCTTCCTGGACGGTATCCGGGCGTTGGAGGCTGCTGGGGTTACGACGTACGTCGAACTCGGCCCGGACGGTGTGCTGTCGGCGCTGGCGCAGGAGTGCGTCAGCGAGGACGGCGCTGCTGCCTTCGTGCCGGTCCTGCGTTCTGGCCGTCCCGAGGCCGAGACCGCGGTGACCGCGTTGGCTCAGGCGCATGTGCGGGGTGTGGAGGTCGACTGGTCGGCGTTCTTCGCCGGTACGGGCGCTGAGCGGATTGAACTGCCGACGTACGCCTTCCAACGGCAGCGCTACTGGCTGCATATCCCCCGCATCACGCAGAGCGGTGTCACCGACGAGGTGGACGCCCGGTTCTGGGATGCCGTGGAGCGTGAGGATCTGGAGTCGCTGGCCGCCACCCTGGAGGTCGACGACGAGAGCGCGTGGAGCAGCGTCCTGCCTGTGCTGTCGGCGTGGCGGCGGGAGCGGCGTGCCCAGTCGGAGGTGGAGGGCTGGCGCTACCGGGTCTCGTGGAAGCCGCTGGCTGATGCCTCGACGTCGGGGTTGTCCGGTTCTTGGGTGGTGGTTTCGCAGGCTGGGGGTGTGGATGACTCCGCTGTGGTGGGTGCGCTGGCTGGGCGTGGTGTTGAGGTCCGCAGGGTTGTGGTTGAGGCGGGTGTGGATCGGGTCGCGCTGGCTGGGCTGCTGGCTGGCGAGGGCTCTGTCGCTGGTGTGGTTTCGCTTCTTGGGCTGGATGAGTCCGGGGGGTTGTTGGCGACTGCTGGTTTGGTGCAGGCGTTGGGTGATGCCGGGGTGGAGGCGCCGTTGTGGTGTCTGACCCGTGGTGCGGTGTCGGTGGGGCGTTCGGACCGGCTTCTGTCGCCGGTTCAGGCGCAGGTGTGGGGTCTGGGTCGGGTTGCTGCTCTGGAGGTTCCCGAGCGTTGGGGCGGGCTGGTCGATCTGCCTGAGGTGCTGGATGAGCGGGCTGTGTCCCGTCTTGTCGGTGTGCTTGCGGGTGCGGGTGGGGTTGAGGATCAGGTCGCGGTTCGGGCGTCCGGTGTGTTCGGTCGTCGTCTGGTGCGTGCGCCGCGGGCCGAGGGCGCTGCGGCGTGGGCGCCGACGGGCACGGTCCTGGTGACGGGCGGTACGGGTGCTCTGGGTGGCCGGGTCGCGCGTTGGCTGGCCGGGGCGGGCGCTGAGCGTCTGGTTCTGACCAGCCGTCGTGGTCCGGACGCTCCCGGTGCGGCGGAACTCGTCCAGGAGCTGACCGGGCTTGGCGTCGAGACATCCGTCGTGGCGTGTGACGCCGCTGACCGTGACGCTCTGCGTGCCCTGCTCTCGGCTGAGGCCGGGACCCTGACGGCCGTGGTGCACACGGCCGGTGTTCTGGACGACGGGGTGTTGGATGCGCTGACCCCGGACCGCTTCGACAGCGTCCTGCGCGCCAAGGCCGTCTCGGCCCGCAACCTGCACGAGCTGTCGGCCGACCTCGGTATCGAACTCTCCGCCTTCGTCCTCTTCTCCTCGATGAGTGGCACGGTGGGTGCGGCCGGTCAGGCCAACTACGCGGCCGCCAACGCCTACTTGGACGCTCTGGCCGAGCAGCGGCGTGCGGATGGTCTCGCGGCGCTATCGCTCGCCTGGGGTCCGTGGGCGGACGGCGGCATGGCCGCCGATGACGCGATGGATGCACGGATGCGCCGCGAGGGTCTGCCCCCGATGGCGCCGGACGCGGCACTGAGTCTTCTGCGTCAGAGCGTCGGGTCCGCCGATGCGGCGCTGACGGTGGTCGACGTGGACTGGCAGCGGTTCGCTCCTGCCCTGACCGTCGTACGCCCCAGCAACCTCCTTGCCGAGTTGCCCGAGGCTCGCCCCGCCGGAACGGATTCCCGTACGGGTGGCGCAACGCCCTCCGAGGGGGCCGGTTCGTTCGTCGAGCGGCTGGCCGCGCTCGGCGGGGCCGAGCAGGAACGGGAGCTGCTGAACCTGGTCCGTACGCATGTCGCCGCCGTACTCGGACATGGCGGCTCGGACGCCGTGGGTGCCGAACGGGCCTTCAAGGAGCTGGGCTTCGACTCCCTGACCGCTGTCGAGCTGCGCAACAGGCTCGGTGCCGCGACCGGTGTACGCCTGCCGGCCACGCTGATCTTCGACTACCCGACCGCCACGGCTCTCGCCGCGTACCTGCGGGGCGAGTTGCTCGGTGCGTCGGCCGTGGTGTCCGGTCCGGTGTCCAACGTCGTTGCTGTGGACGACGATCCGATCGCGATCGTCGCGATGAGCTGCCGCTTCCCCGGTGGCGTACGGACCCCGGAAGACCTCTGGCGACTGCTGTCGACCGGCGGTGACGCCATCGGCGAGTTCCCCGCCGACCGAGGCTGGGACCTGAGTCGGCTCTACAGCCCCGACCCCGACAAGCAGGGCACCTTCTACGCCCGCGCGGGCGGGTTCCTCTACGACGCCGCCGACTTCGACGCGGACTTCTTCGGGATCTCGCCGCGCGAGGCCCTCGCCATGGACCCGCAGCAGCGGCTGCTGCTCGAAACCTCCTGGGAGGCCTTCGAGCGCGCCGGGATCGACCCGTCGTCGCTGCGCGGCAGCCAGGCCGGTGTCTTCGTCGGCACCAACGGCCAGGACTACGGAGCGATGCTCCAGACCGTCCCGGACGGGCTCGAAGGGTTCCTCGGTACGGGCAATGCGGCGAGCGTCGTCTCCGGTCGGCTGTCCTACGCCTTCGGGCTCGAAGGCCCGGCCGTCACGGTGGACACCGCGTGCTCCGCGTCGCTGGTCGCCCTGCACTGGGCGGTCCAGGCGCTGCGCAGCGGCGAGTGCTCGCTCGCACTGGCCGGTGGCGTCACCGTCATGTCGTCGCCCGGTGCCTACATCGACTTCAGCCGTCAGCGTGGGCTCGCGGAGGACGGCCGTATCAAGGCGTTCGCTGCGGCAGCGGATGGTACGGGCTGGGGCGAGGGCGTCGGCATGCTCCTCGTGGAGCGGCTGTCGGACGCACGGCGCAACGGCCACCCGGTCCTGGCCCTGGTCCGGGGCTCGGCCATCAACCAGGACGGCGCGAGCAACGGCCTGACCGCGCCGAACGGCCCCTCGCAGCAGCGCGTGATCCGCCAGGCCCTCGCCAACGCGGGCTTGTCCGCCGCAGAGGTGGACGCGGTCGAGGCGCACGGCACCGGCACGAGGCTCGGCGACCCGATCGAGGCGCAGGCGCTCATCGCCACGTACGGCCGCGAGCGCGAGGCCGACCGGCCGCTGTGGCTCGGCTCGATCAAGTCGAACATTGGTCACACGCAGGCCGCCGCCGGTGTCGCGGGCATCATCAAGATGGTCCTCGCCATGCAGCACGGGGTGTTGCCCCAGACCTTGCACGTGGACGAGCCGACCCCGCACGTCGACTGGTCGGCAGGCGACATCGCCCTGCTGACCGACGCCGTGGAGTGGCCCGAGACCGGTCGGCCGCGTCGTGCGGGTGTGTCGTCGTTCGGCTTCAGCGGGACCAACGCTCACACGGTTCTGGAACAGGCACCGCAGCCCGAGGAGCCGAATCCGACCGCCCGGCCGCATCAGCCCGGCGTCATGCCGTGGGCGCTCTCGGCGAAGAGCGAGGCGGCGCTGCGCGTCCAGGCCGAGCGGCTGCGGACGCGCATCGCTTCCGACCCGCTCCTCCAGCCCGCCGACGTGGCCTATTCGCTCGCGACATCGAGGGCCGCCCTTGAGTGGCGTGGCGTGGTCGTCGCGACGGAACGTGACGAGTTCCTGGCCGGTCTCACGGCGCTGGCCTCCGGGCAGCCCGCTCCGGGCCTGGTGCAGGGCAGGGTGACCGAGGGCGGGCTGGCGTTCCTGTTCACGGGTCAGGGGAGTCAGCGGCTGGGGATGGGCCGTGAGCTGTACGAGGCGTATCCGGTGTTCGCGGATGCGTTGGATGCGGTGTGTGCGCGGCTTGAACTGCCTTTGAGGGATGTGCTGTTCGGTGTGGATGCGGGTCTGCTGGACGAGACTGCGCACACCCAGCCGGCTCTCTTCGCGGTCGAGGTGGCGTTGTTCCGGCTGGTGGAGAGCTGGGGTGTGAAGCCGGACTTCCTGGCGGGTCATTCGATCGGTGAGATCGCGGCCGCGCATGTGGCGGGGGTGTTGTCCCTGGACGACGCCTGCGCGCTGGTCGAGGCACGTGGGCGGCTCATGCAGGCGCTGCCGACCGGCGGTGTGATGATCGCGATCCAGGCGTCCGAGGACGAGGTCCTGCCGCTGCTGACCGACCGGGTGAGCATTGCCGCGGTCAACGGTCCGCGGTCGGTCGTGATCGCCGGTGACGAGGCCGACGCCGTGGCGATCGCCGAGTCGTTCAAGGGCCGCAAGTCCAAGCGGCTCACGGTCAGTCACGCGTTCCATTCGCCGCACATGGACGGCATGCTCGCCGACTTCCGCAAGGTGGCGGAGGGCCTGTCGTACGAGGCTCCGCGCATCCCGATCGTCTCGAACCTCACCGGCGCTCTCGTCACCGATGAGATGGGCTCGGCGGACTTCTGGGTGCGTCACGTCCGCGAGGCCGTCCGCTTCCTGGACGGCATCCGCGCCCTGGAAGCCGCAGGCGTTACGGCGTACGTCGAACTCGGCCCGGACGGCGTCCTGTCGGCGATGGCCCAGGACTGTGTCACCAGCACCAGCGGTGACGCGCTGTTCGTGCCCGTGCTCCGCAAGGGCCGTCCCGAGGCCGAGACGATCACCACGGCCCTCGCCCGCGCGCACACCCACGGCGTCACCGTCGACTGGGCCGCGTACTACTCCGGCATCGGCACCGAGCGCGTCGACCTCCCCACTTACGCCTTCCAGCGCACGCGCTACTGGCTGGAGGAGGCGGCGGCCGCCACGGTGGCCGTCGAGTCCCTGCCCGGATCGCTCGGCGAAGTGGACGCGCAGTTCTGGGCGGCCGTCGACAACGCGGATCTCTCCGCGCTCACCGCCACCCTGGACATCGACGCCGATCAGCCGCTGAGCGCCCTGCTGCCCGCACTGTCCGCCTGGCGGCGGCAGCGCAAGGAGCAGTCGGTCGTCGACGGCTGGCGCTACGCGGTCACCTGGAAGCCGATGGCCGATCCGGCCATCACCCGCCCGTCCGGGACCTGGCTCGTCGTGACCCCCGCCACCGGCCTCGACGGCCTGCCCGCGGTCTCCGCCGCACTGGCAGCCCAGGGCGTGGATGTACGGGAAGTAGCGCTGCAAGCGAGCGAGTTGGAGCGCGACGGCGTGGCAGGCCGGATCCGTGAGGCGCTCGCGGGCGACCGGGCCGACGGCGTGCTGTCCCTGCTGGCGCTCGCCGAACACCCGCACCCGGCCCATCCGGCGGTGCCCACCGGGCTGCTCCTGACCGGGACGCTCGTCCAGGCCCTCGGCGACGCCGGAGTCGACGCCCCGCTGTGGTGCCTCACCACAGGCGCGGTGGCGACCGTACCCTCCGACCTGATCAGGAGTGCGGCGCAGGCGCAGGTCTGGGGCCTCGGCCGGGTCGTGGCCCTGGAACACCCCGAGCGCTGGGGCGGGCTCGTCGATCTGCCCGTACCGGCGGACGAGCGGGCACTCGACCGGCTGCTCGCCGTCCTCGCGGGTGCCGGGGACGAGGACCAGATCGCCGTACGGTCGGCGGGCCTGCTCGCCCGCCGGATCGGGCACGCCGCGCCTCCCACCACCACCGGGGCATCGGGCACCGACGCGTCGGCCGGCTCCGCCTGGCGGCCGCGCGGCACCGTCCTGGTCACCGGAGGCACCGGCGCGCTCGGCGGGCACGTCGCCCGCTGGCTCGCGGCACACGGCGCGGAGCACCTGGTCCTGCTCAGCAGGAGGGGTCCGCAGGCGCCCGGCGCCGACGCGCTGATCGCCGAGATCGCCGCGCTGGGTGCCGGGGCGACGGCCGTCGCCTGCGACGTGACCGACCGGGCCGCCGTGTCGGAGCTGCTCGCCGGGCTCGCCGACGGCGTGTACGGTCCCGCTCTCACCGCCGTCTTCCACACGGCGGGCGCCGGGCAGTTCGCGCCGCTCGCCGAGACCGGCCCCGGCGAGGTCGCCGACGTCGTCGCCGCCAAGGTCGCGGGCGCCGCACACCTCGACGAGCTGCTCGACGGCACGGACCTGGACGCCTTCGTCCTCTTCTCCTCCATCGCCGGTGTCTGGGGCAGTGGCGGCCAGGGCGCCTACGCGGCGGCCAACGCCCACCTCGACGCCCTGGCCCAGCAGCGTCGGGCCCGCGGTCTGAAGGCCACGTCCGTGGCCTGGGGTCCGTGGGGCGAGGGCGGCCTGGTCGCCGACGACGAGGCGGCCGGGCAGCTGCGCCGCCGCGGCCTGCCTGTCATGGCGCCGGAGCTGTCGATCGCCGCCCTCCAGCAGGCGCTGGACGGGGACGAGACGGCGGTGACGGTGGCCGACGTCGACTGGGACCTGTTCGTGCCGGCCTTCACCGCCGCCCGGCCGCGTCCGCTGATCACCGATCTCCCCGAAGTGCGCCGCGCTCTGGCGGCGGAGCAGGACGGAGCCGCCACCGCGGCCGGGGAAGCGGCGGGACTCGAAGCCGAGCTGCGGGGGATGAGCGGAACCGAGGCCGAGGGCGTCGTCCTGAACCTGGTCCGTGCGCAGGTCGCCGTCGTCCTCGGACACGGGGGAGCGGCGACGGTCGAGGCGGCCCGTGCCTTCAAGGAGCTGGGCTTCGACTCGCTCACCGCGGTCGAGCTGCGCAACCGCCTCACCACCGCCACCGGACTGCGGCTGCCCGCAAGCCTGGTCTTCGACTACCCGACCCCGGCCGCACTGGCCGCGCACATCCGGGCGGAACTCCTCGGCGAGGACACCACGCCCGAACTTCCCGCACTCGCGGAGATCGACAGGCTGGAATTCCTCCTCTCGTCGGTTCCCGAGGACACCACCGAACGCGCCCGCGTCACCGCACGGCTCGAATCGCTCCTGTCGAACTGGAACAGGGCAGAACGAGCGGTCATCGGAGAGGACGAAGAAATATCCATCGAATCGGCATCCGCCGACGACCTCTTCGACATCATCAACAACGAATTCGGGAAATCCTGATCAGATGACCGATCCGATGGTCAATCCGATGACCGATCCGATGTCCGTATGCATTCCGCAATTCCCCAGGAGGTGACGTTCCAGTGACCAGCGCGAACGAAGAAAAGCTTCTCGAAAACCTGAAGTGGATGACCAATGAGCTGCGGCGCTCCCGCCGTCGCCTCCAGGAGGTCGAGGCGGACGCCCAGGAACCGATCGCGATCGTCGCGATGAGCTGCCGGTTCCCCAACGGGGTGGGGTCCCCGGAGGATTTGTGGCGCCTGGTGGACGAGGGCGGCGACGCCATCACCGGATTCCCCGCCGACCGCGGCTGGGACATCGAGTCGCTCGCCGACCCGGACCCCGACCGCAAGGGCACCTTTTACAACACCGGCGGCGGATTCCTCCGCGAGGCCACCGCATTCGATCCCGGATTCTTCGGCATATCGCCGCGCGAAGCGCTCGCCATGGACCCGCAGCAGCGCCAGCTCCTGGAGACCTCGTGGGAGGTGTTCGAGCGCGCGGGCATTGCCCCCTCGGCGGTACGCGGCAGCCGCACCGGCGTTTATGTCGGCGCGGGCGCGATGGGGTACGGAGCCGACCTCAAGGAAGCACCGGAAGGGCTGGAGGGACTGCTGCTGACCGGCGGCGCCACCAGCGTCCTGTCCGGCCGGGTCAGCTACGTGTTCGGACTGGAGGGCCCCGCGGCCACCGTCGACACGGCCTGCTCCTCCTCCCTCGTGGCCCTGCACCTCGCCACCCAGGCCCTGCGCCAGCGCGAGTGCTCGCTCGCACTGGTCGGCGGCGTGTGCGTGATGCCCAGCCCCGACGTGTTCGTCGAGTTCAGCCGCCAGCGCGGCCTGTCGCCCGACGGCCGCTGCAAGTCCTTCGCCGCGTCCGCCGACGGCACCGGCTGGTCCGAAGGCGTCGGCGTCCTCCTGGTGGAGCGCCTCTCCGACGCCCGCCGCAACGGCCACCCCGTCCTCGCCGTGGTCCGTGGCTCCGCGGTCAACCAGGACGGCGCCAGCAACGGCCTGACCGCCCCCAACGGGCCAGCACAGCAGCGCGTCATCCGCCAGGCCCTGGAGAACGCCCGACTTTCGGCGGCCGAAGTCGACGTAGTCGAGGCCCACGGCACGGGCACCACGCTCGGCGACCCCATCGAGGCCCAGGCACTCCTCGCGACCTACGGGCAGGACCGCCCCGAGGGCCGCCCCCTGCGCCTCGGGTCCCTCAAGTCCAACATCGGCCACACGCAGGCCGCAGCCGGTGTCGCGGGCATCATCAAGATGGTCATGGCGATGCGCCACGGTGTGCTGCCGCAGACCCTGCACGTCGACGAGCCGACCCCGAACGTCGACTGGACCGCGGGCGCCGTCTCACTGCTCACCGAGCCGATGCCCTGGCCCGAGACCGGCGCGCCCCGCCGCGCGGCCGTTTCCGCCTTCGGCGTGAGCGGCACCAACGCGCACACCATCATCGAACAGGCCCCCGAGCCGGACGCCGAGTCCGAGTCCGTGTCCGGCTCCGAGCCCGCCGCCGCTCCCGCCGTCCCGGCCACGGTCCCGGCGGTCCTGCCCTGGACGCTCTCCGGCAGGGGCACCGCGGCGCTGCGCGCCCAGGCCGCCAGCCTGCTCACCACCCACGGCCCCGACGGTTCGGCCGCACCCGAGCGCCCCCTCGACATCGGCTACTCGCTGGCCACCACCCGCGCGGCCCTTGAGCACCGTGCCGTGCTTCTCGGGCGTACGCGGGAGGACTTCGGAACCGCCCTCTCCGCGCTTGCCGAGGGCGTGGAGTCCGCAGACCTGGTGCAGGGCAGGGTGACCGAGGGCGGACTGGCGTTCCTGTTCACGGGGCAGGGGAGTCAGCGGCTGGGGATGGGCCGGGAGCTGTACGAGACGTATCCGGTGTTCGCGGACGCGCTCGATGCGGTGTGTGCGCGGCTGGAACTGTCGCTCAAGGAGGCGCTGTTCGGGGCCGACGCCGCCGTGATGGACGAGACCGCGTACACCCAGCCCGCGTTGTTCGCGGTCGAGGTGGCGTTGTTCCGGCTCGTGGAGTCGTGGGGCGTGAAGCCCGACTTTGTGGCTGGGCATTCGATCGGTGAGATCGCGGCCGCCCATGTGGTCGGGGTGCTGTCCCTGGAGGATGCGTGCACTCTGGTCGAGGCTCGTGGGCGGCTGATGCAGGCGCTGCCGGGTGGTGGCGTGATGATCGCCGTTCAGGCGTCCGAGGCTGAGGTGCTGCCGCTGCTCACCGACCGGGTGAGCATTGCCGCGGTCAATGGTCCGCAGTCGGTCGTCATTGCTGGTGATGAGGCTGACGCGGTGGCGATCGCCGAGTCGTTCACCGACCGCAAGTCCAAGCGGCTCACGGTCAGTCACGCGTTCCATTCGCCGCACATGGACGGCATGTTGGAGGACTTCCGGGCCGTGGCCGCGGGTCTGTCGTACGAGGCTCCGCGCATCCCCGTCGTCTCCAACCTCACCGGGGCCCTGGTCACGGACGAGATGGGCTCGGCCGAGTTCTGGGTCCGTCACGTCCGCGAAGCCGTCCGCTTCCTGGACGGCATCCGGACGCTGGAAGCCGCGGGCGTCACGAAGTACGTCGAACTTGGCCCTGACGGTGTGCTGTCCGCCCTGGCCCAGGACTGCGTGAGTGGTGGTGGCGGAGGCTCCGTCTTCATCCCCGTACTCCGCAAGGCCCGCCCCGAGCCGGAGACCGTCACCACCGCCCTCGCGGCGGCCCACGTCCACGGCATCCCCGTCGACTGGCAGGCGTTCTACGCCGGGACCGGCGCCCAGCGCGTCGACCTCCCCACCTACCCCTTCCAGCACGAGCGCTACTGGCTGGAGCCCGCCACCGCCGGAGCCGGTGATGTGAGCGGAGCGGGGCTAGACCCGGCCGGGCACCCGCTGCTCGGCGCGGCCGTCACCCTGGCCGGCTCGGACAGTGTGCTGTTCACCGGTCGGCTCTCGCTCCGCACGCAGCCCTGGCTCGCCGACCACACCGTGTCCGGCACCACCGTGCTGCCGGGTGCCGCATTCGTCGAACTCGCCGTGCGTGCCGGTGATCAGGCAGGTTGCGAGCGGGTCGAGGCACTGGTGCTCGATGTGCCGCTCACCCTGCCCGCCGAGGGCGCTGTGCGCGTCCAGGTACTCGTCGAGACGCCCGACGCTCAGGGCCGCCGTTCCTTCACCGTTTCCTCCCGGCCGGAGGCCGCTCCGGCCGACACCCCCTGGGAGCGCCACGCCTGGGGCGTGCTCGCACCCACCGCCCCCGCACCCTCGTTCGATCTGGCGCAGTGGCCGCCCGCCGGGGCCGAGGCCGTGGACATCACGGACCTCTACGCGTCCCACCGGCCCGAGCGCGGTGGCCTGTTCCGTGCCGTGGAGGCCGTCTGGCGCCGCGACCGTGACCTCTTCGCCGAGGTGCGTCTGCCCGAAGGCGGCCCGGACGCACAGGCCTTCGGCCTGCACCCGGCGCTGCTCGACGCCGCCGCGCACGCGGCCTTCGTACTCGACGAGCAGCGCGGAACGGGAGCCGGGCTGGGCACCTGGTCCGAGGTGACCCTGCACGCCGTGGGCGCCGGTGCCCTGCGCGTACGGATACGGCGGGACCTCGATGGCGCCGTGGGCCTGGACCTCGCGGACGACCTGGGTGCACCCGTGGCCACCGTGGGCGGGCTGACTCCGCGCCCCTTCGTGGGTGACTCCGGTGCTCTGCACGCGAGTTCAGGTGGACAGGTCGTCCAGCACGACGCGCTGTTCCAGCTCGACTGGGTGCGGCTGCCTCTCGCCGACGGCCCGTCCGCTCCCGCCGGGGAGTGGGCCGTACTCGGCGCCGCCACCGGCTACGCGGACCTGGCGGCGCTGGGCGCAGCGGTCGACGCGGGCGCTCCCGTACCGCCCTACGTCGTCGTCCCCTTGGAGCGGCAGCCGACCGGCAACGGGGCGGATGCCCTGCACGATGCCCTGCACGGGGCGCTCGCCCTGGTGCGGTCCTGGCTGGACGACCAGCGCTTCGAGACCTCGCGCCTCGTCGTCCTGACCCGAGGCGCGGTCGCCGGGCCCGGCGAAGGCGTCGAGGACCTGCCGCACGCCGCGGTGTGGGGCCTGGTGCGTTCCGCGGAGACGGAGAACCCCGGCCGCTTCGTTCTCGTAGACGTAGACGTAGACGTAGACGTAGACGCAGACGAGAACGTCGACGCCACGCTCTCCGCCGTACTCGCCTCCAGCGAGCCGGAGTTGCTGCTCCGGGACGGAGTCGTACGTGCCCCCCGGCTGAACCGGAGCCGTACCGCCTCCCACCCCCACCCCCACTCCCGCTCCGACGCCGCCGGTATCGATCCGGCCGGAACCGTCCTGATCACCGGTGGGTCCGGCACGCTCGCCGGTATCGTCGCCCGGCACCTGGCCACCGCCCACGGCGTACGGCGGCTGCTGCTGCTGAGCCGTCGGGGTGCCGACGCCCCGGGTGCCGGTGAACTCACTGCTGAGCTGGCCGCTTTGGGTGCGGAGGTGTCGTGGGCGGCGTGTGACGCGGGTGACCGGGACGCGCTGGCGGCGGTGCTGTCCGCCGTTCCCGCCGCGCATCCGCTGACCGCGGTCGTCCACACGGCCGGTGTCCTGGACGACGGGGTGATCGGTTCGCTCACCCCGGAGCGCCTCGACACGGTCCTGCGTCCCAAGGCCGATGCCGCGCTCCACCTGCACGAACTGACCCGCGACCTGCCCCTGTCCGCCTTCGTCCTCTTCTCCGCGATCGCCGGAACCCTCGGGAGTGCGGGCCAGGGCAACTACGCGGCAGCCAACGTCTTCCTGGACGCGCTGGCCCAGCACCGCCACTGCCAGGGCCTGCCGGCCACCTCGCTCGCCTGGGGCCTGTGGGCCGACGCCAGCGGGATGACCGGCGGACTCGACGCGGCCCAGCTGCGGCGCATGGAGCAGCACGGCATGGGCGCGCTCTCCGCCACCGAAGGCATGGAGCTGTTCGACGCTGCCCTCAGCGCGGACCGGCCGGCCCTCGTACCGGCCCGGCTGAACATCCCCGGCCTGCGCCATGCCGCCGGGCCGGGTCCGGTCGCCCCGGTGTTCCGGTCGCTCGTCGGCACGTCGGGCCGCCGGACCGCGCAGACCCGCGCCGACGGCGGCACCCCGCTCGCCGAGCGGCTGTCCCGCCTCACCGGTCCCGAACAGGACCGGGCGCTGCTCGATCTCGTACGGGCGCAGATCGCCTCCGCGCTCGGTCACGCCTCGGCCGAACAGGTCGACCCCGCACGCGCGTTCAAGGATCTGGGCTTCGACTCCCTGACCGCCGTCGAGCTGCGCAACCGGCTGGGCGCCGCCACCGGACTCCGTCTGCCGACCACGCTCGTCTTCGACCACCCGACGCCCGCCGCGCTCGTCCGGCAGCTGCGCAACGACCTCCTCGGCGCCCCGCAGGAGCCCGGAACCGCCGCGCCGGACCTCGCCCCGCGCGTCGGCCTCGCCGACGACCCCATCGCCATCGTGGCCATGAGCTGCCGCTACCCCGGCGGTGTCCGCACCCCCGAGGAGCTGTGGCGGCTCGTCGAGACCGGTGGCGACGCGATCGCCGGACTCCCGGGCAACCGGGGGTGGAACACCGACGCGTTGTACGCCGACGAGGACGGCCGGACCTTCGCGGGCGGCTTCCTGTACGACGCCGACTCGTTCGACGCGGACTTCTTCGGGATCTCGCCGCGCGAGGCGCTCGCCATGGACCCGCAGCAGCGTCTGCTGCTGGAGACGTCCTGGGAGGCGATCGAGCGCGCGGGCATCGACCCGTCGTCGCTGCGCGGCAGCCGGGCCGGTGTCTTCGTCGGCGCCGCCTACAGCGGCTACGACGCGCAATTGGAGCAGTCCGGCGCGGACGGCGTCCTCGGCCATGTGATGACCGGCAACGCGGGCAGTGTCATGTCCGGCCGGGTCTCCTACGCACTGGGCCTGGAGGGTCCGGCGGTCACGGTCGACACGGCGTGCTCGTCCTCGCTGGTCGCTCTGCACTGGGCGATCCAGGCCCTGCGCAACGGTGAGTGCAGCATGGCGCTCGCCGGTGGTGTGACGGTGATGTCGACCCCCGGCACCTTCAGCGAGTTCAGTCAGCAGGGCGGCCTGTCGCCCGACGGCCGGTGCAAGGCGTTCGCTGCCGCCGCGGACGGTACCGGCTGGGGCGAAGGCGTCGGCATGCTCCTGGTGGAGCGGTTGTCCGATGCCGAGCGGAACGGGCATCCGGTGCTGGCGGTGGTGCGTGGTTCGGCTGTCAATCAGGACGGTGCGAGCAATGGTCTGACCGCGCCGAACGGTCCTTCGCAGCAGCGCGTGATCCGGGCGGCGCTGGCGAGTGCGGGGCTGTCCGCCGCCGACGTGGATGCGGTGGAGGCGCACGGCACCGGTACGAAGCTGGGTGACCCGATCGAGGCGCAGGCCCTGCTGGCGACGTACGGGCAGGACCGTGCCGAGGGCCGCCCGCTGTGGCTGGGTTCCATCAAGTCCAACATCGGTCACACGCAGGCCGCGGCCGGTGTCGCGGGCATCATCAAGATGGTCATGGCGATGCGCCATGGTGTACTGCCGCGCACCCTGCACGTCGACGAGCCGACCCCGCATGTGGACTGGTCGGCGGGCGAGGTATCCCTGCTGTCGGAGTCGGCCGAGTGGCCGCTCACCGAGCGGCCGAGGCGAGCCGGAGTGTCGTCCTTCGGCATCAGCGGCACCAACGCCCACACCATCATCGAACAGGCCCCGGAGACCGGTACCGGGACCGGCTCGAAGCCCGCGGTGGAGAGCCCCGCGCGCGGCACGCTGCCGTACGTCCTCTCGGCCCGGACCGCCGACGCCCTCCGGGCCCAGGCGCGGCAGTTGCTGCCCGTGGTGGAGGCGGCCGGCCGACCCCGAGTGGCCGATCTGGCCTACTCGTTGGCCACCGGACGCGCAGGTCTCGATCACCGCGCGGCGCTCGTCGCCGACGACCCGGAGAACCTGACGCGGGTGCTCGCGGCACTGGCGGCGGGCGAGCAGGTGCCCGGTCTGGTGCGGGGCACGACCTCCGGTGGCGGGCTCGCCTTCCTGTTCACGGGGCAGGGGAGTCAGCGGCTGGGGATGGGCCGTGAGCTGTACGAGGCGTATCCCGTCTTCGCGCGGGCTCTGGACGCGGTGTGTGCGCGGTTCGAACTGCCGCTGAAGGACGTGCTGTTCGGTGCGGATGCGGATCTGCTGAACGAGACCGCCCACACCCAGCCCGCTCTCTTCGCCGTCGAGGTGGCGCTGTTCCGTCTGCTGGAGGCGTGGGGCGTGCGGCCCGACGTCCTGGCCGGGCACTCGATCGGTGAGATCGCGGCCGCCCATGTGGCCGGGGTGCTGTCCCTGGACGACGCCTGCACTCTGGTCGAGGCGCGGGGGCGGTTGATGGGCGCGCTGCCGACCGGCGGCGTGATGATCGCCGTACAGGCGTCGGAGGACGAGGTCCTGCCGCTGCTGACGGACCGGGTGAGCATCGCCGCGATCAACGGCCCGCAGGCGGTCGTGATCGCGGGTGACGAGGCGGACGCGGTGGCGATCGCCGAGTCCCTGACCGGCCGCAAGTCCAAGCGCCTCGCCGTCAGTCACGCCTTCCACTCGCCCCACATGGACGGCATGCTCGCCGACTTCCGCAAGGTCGCCGAGGGCCTCGTCTACGAGAGCCCGCGCATCCCCATCGTCTCCAATCTCACCGGCGCCCTCGTCACCGACGAAATGACTTCGGCGGACTTCTGGGTCCGCCACGTCCGGGAGCCCGTCCGCTTCCTCGACGGCATCCGCGCCCTGGAGAGCCACGGGGTCACCACCTACATCGAACTCGGCCCCGACGGCGTCCTCTCCGCCCTCGCCCAGGACTGCGTCACCGACGGGACCGCGATCTTCGCCCCCGTACTCCGGGCGGCCCGTTCCGAGCCCGAGACCGTCACCACCGCCCTCGCCACGGCCCATGTCCACGGCATCCCCGTCGACTGGCAGGCGTACTTCGCCGGGACCGGCGCCCAGCGCGTCGACCTCCCCACCTACCCCTTCCAGGGCAAGCGCCACTGGCCCGAAGCCGCCGCCCCGAGCGGTCCGGCGTCCGGACGCGCGGACCAGGAAGCCGACGCGCGCTTCTGGGACGCGGTCGAGCGGGCGGACCTGGGCTCCCTGGCCGGTGGGCCGGAGATCGACGGGGACCAGCCGCTCAGCTCCGTACTGCCCGCCCTCGCCGACTGGCGCCGCAACCAGCAGGCGCAGTCGCAGGCGGACGCCCGGCTCTACCGCATCGCGTGGCAGCCGTGGTCCGAGGCCGAACGGGGCACACCCGCAGGTACCTGGCTGGTGGCCGTGCCGGCTCCGTACGCGGACGATCCGTGGGTCCGCGCGCTGACCGACCGGATGGCCGAAGGCGGTGCGGGCGTCGTACCGTTCACGCTCGACGTCGCCGACAGCGACCCGGCGTCGCTGCGTGCCCGGCTGGACGAGCGGCTGCGCGAGGCGGTGGCGGGCGGCCCGGTGGCCGGTGTCCTGTCCCTCCTCGCGCTGGACGAGCGGCCCCACCCCGAACACCCGAGCGTGCCGGTCGGACTGGCCCTCACCTCCGCCCTCACGGAAGGCGGCATCGACGCACCGCTGTGGTGTGTCACACGCGACGCCGTCGCGGCCGCCGGGAGCGACGCACTCGGCGGCGCCGCCCAGGCGCAGGTCTGGGGCCTCGGCCGGGTCGTCGCCCTGGAGCACCCCGAGCGCTGGGGCGGTCTCGTCGACCTCCCGGCGGAGTGCGACGACCGCGTCCTGTCCCGGCTGATGGCGGTGCTCGCCGGAGCGGGCGACGAGGACCAGGTGGCGGTACGTACCTCCGGCACCCTGGTACGACGGCTGGTGCGGGCCGCCGCCCCGACGGGCGCGCGCCCCGCGGCCTGGACCCCGCGCGGCACGGTGCTCGTCACCGGCGGCACGGGCGCACTCGGCCGCCACGTGGCGCGCCACCTCGCCGAGCGGGGTGCCGAACGGCTCGTGCTCGTCAGCCGCCGGGGCGCGGATGCGCCCGGCGCGGCCGAGACCGAGGCGGAACTCTCCGCGTTCGGCGCGGCCGTGTCCCTCGTGGCCTGCGACGTATCCGACCGGGACGCGCTCGGAGCGCTCGTCGCGCGGCTCGCCGCCGATGGCACTCCGGTGCGTGCCGTGGTGCACGCCGCCGGTGTCTCGCAGCCGCCCGGCACGGGCACGGACCTCCCCGGCTTCGCCCGGGTCGTGGCCGCGAAGACGGCGGGAGCCGTCCATCTCGACGCGCTGTTCGACGCGCCGGACTCCCTCGACGCCTTCGTCCTCTTCTCCTCCATCGCCGGTGTCTGGGGCAGCGGCGGCCAAGGGGCGTACGCGGCCGCCAACACCTTCCTCGACGCGCTCGCCGAACGGCGCAGGGCCCGCGGACTCGCCGCCACGGCGATCGCCTGGGGACCCTGGGCCGACGGCGGCATGGCGAGCGAGGGCGACGCGGAGGAGCAGCTGAGCCGACGCGGTCTGCCGCCCATGGACCGGGCGACGAACCTGCTGGCGCTGGAACGTGCCGTCGCGGGCCGGGAAGCAGCGGTGACCGTCGCCGATGTCGACTGGGCGCGCTTCGCGCCCGTGTTCGCCGCGGCCCGTCCCCGCCCGCTCATCGGCGACCTGCCCGAGGTACGGGACGCACTGCGCGGGGACACCCCGGCCGGGGAAGGACCGGGGGAGACCGCTTCCCCCGCCGTACTCCGGCGGCTGACGGAACTCAGCGGGCAGGACAGGGAAGCGGCCCTCCTCGACCTCGTGCGCGAGCACGTGGCAACGGCCCTGGGTCACCCGTCCGTTGACGCGGTCGCGGCCGAACGGGCCTTCAAGGACCTCGGCTTCGACTCGCTCACCGCCGTCGAACTGCGCAACCGCCTCGGCGCCGCCTGCGGCCTGCGGCTGCCGTCCAGCCTCGTCTTCGACTACCCCACCCCGCAGGCGCTCACCCGGCACCTGCTGCACACCCTCTTCCCCGAAGGGGCGGGCGGACCGGCCGGACCGGCTCTGGACACCGACCCGCAGGAGGCGGAACTGCGCCGGACGCTGGCCGCCATCCCGCTGGGCCGGATCCGCGAGGCGGGGCTCCTGGACACGCTGCTCCGGCTCGCCGGACCCGACACCCCCGCCCCTGCCACGAGTACCGCCGACGAGGGCGAGTCCATCGACACGATGGATCTCCAGGACCTCCTCGACCTGGCGCTCGACGGCGGCGGCGATCCCGACGGCCTCGATGGCCTCGACGGCCGCGATGGCCCCAGCGGCAACGACAACGACAGCAACCGATTCTGACGTGCCCGAAGTGCGGAGTAAGTGATGACAACCCCCAACGAAAAAGTCGTTGAAGCGCTGCGGGCCTCCCTCAAGGAAACCGAGCGGCTGCGCCGCCGGAACCAGGAGCTCACCGACGCCGCGCGCGAACCGATCGCGATCGTCGGCATGAGCTGCCGCTTCCCGGGCGGAGTCAGCTCGCCCGAGGACCTGTGGAGACTCGTCGAGAGCGGTGGCGACGCCATCTCGGGCTTCCCCGTCAACCGCGGCTGGGACATCGAGTCGCTGTACGACCCCGATCCCGACCACGAGGGCACCACCTACGCCCGCGACGGCGGCTTCCTGCACGACGCCGCCGACTTCGACCCCGCGTTCTTCGGGATCTCGCCGCGCGAGGCCCTCGCCATGGACCCCCAGCAGCGGCTGCTCCTGGAGACCACCCACGAGGTCTTCGAGCGCGCCGGGATCGACCCCGCGTCGCTGCGCGGCAGCCGGGCCGGCGTCTTCGTCGGCGCGTCAGCCAACGCCTACGGAGCCGGCTCCCACGACCTCCCCGACGGCGTGGAGGGCCACCTCCTCACCGGCACCGCCTCCAGCGTCCTGTCCGGCCGGCTCGCCTACGTCTTCGGCCTGGAGGGCCCCGCCGCCACCATCGACACGGCGTGCTCGTCCTCCTCCGTCGCCCTGCACATGGCCGTCCAGGCGCTGCGCCAGGGCGAGTGCTCGCTCGCGCTGGCCGCGGGCGTCACCGTCCTCGCGGGCCCGGACGTCTTCGTCGAGTTCAGCCGCCAGCGCGGCCTGTCGCCCGACGGCCGCTGCAGGTCCTTCGCCGAGTCGGCCGACGGCACCGGCTGGTCGGAGGGCGTCGGCGTCCTCCTGGTGGAGCGCCTCTCCGACGCCCGCCGCAACGGCCACCACATCCTCGCCGTGGTCCGGGGCTCGGCCGTCAACCAGGACGGCGCCAGCAACGGCCTGACCGCCCCCAACGGGCCCGCCCAGCAGAAGGTCATCCGCCAGGCCCTGGAGAGCGCCCGGCTGACCCCCGCGGACATCGACGCGGTGGAGGCCCACGGCACCGGTACGACCCTCGGCGACCCCATCGAGGCGCAGGCACTCCTCGCCACATACGGCCAAGGACGCACGGACGGCCGGCCGCTGTGGCTGGGTTCCTTGAAGTCGAACCTCGGCCACACCCAGAACGCCGCCGGTGTCGCAGGCATCATCAAGATGGTCATGGCGATGCGGCACGGGGTGCTGCCCCGGACCCTGCACGTCGACGAGCCCACCTCGCACGTCGACTGGTCGACGGGCGCGGTGGCGCTGCTGACCGAGCCGGTGGAGTGGCCGCAGACCGGGCGCCCGCGCCGGTTCGGCGTCTCCGCCTTCGGCGTCAGCGGCACGAACGTGCACACGATCATCGAGCAGGCCCCCGTCGCGGACGAGGCAGCGCAACCGGAGTCCGCCGCGCCGCCGAAGGCGCTGCCCTGGCTCCTCTCGGCGAAGGGCCGGGACGCCCTGCGCGACGGGGCCGGACAGCTGCTCGCGTACGCCGAAGAGCACCCCGGCCTGCGTCCCGTGGACATCGCCGGGTCCCTGGCGGCGGGCCGGGCGACCTTCGAGGACCGCGCGGCGGTGGTCGCCGCCGACCGTGAGGGGCTGCTGGCCGGTCTCGCGGCCCTCGCGGACGGCGGCTCGGCGGCGGGTCTCGTCAAGGGCTCGCCGGTCGCCGGAAAGCTGGCCTTCCTGTTCACGGGGCAGGGGAGCCAGCGGCTGGGGATGGGGCGTGAGCTGTACGAGACGTATCCGGTGTTCGCCGATGCGCTCGATGCGGTGTGCGGGCGGTTGGATCTCGAAGTACCGCTGAAGGACGTCCTGTTCGGGGCGGCTGCGGATCTCCTGAACGAGACCGCCTATACGCAGCCCGCGTTGTTCGCGGTTGAGGTGGCGTTGTTCCGGCTGGTGGAGAGCTGGGGTCTGAGGCCGGACTTCGTGGCGGGTCATTCGATCGGTGAGATCGCGGCCGCGCATGTGGCGGGGGTGTTTTCGCTGGAGGGTGCCTGTGCTCTGGTGTCGGCTCGTGGGCGGTTGATGGGTGCGCTGCCGGGCGGTGGCGTGATGATCGCCGTTCAGGCGTCCGAGGACGAGGTCCTGCCGCTGCTGACGGACCGGGTGAGCATTGCCGCGGTCAATGGCCCGCAGGCCGTGGTCATTGCTGGTGACGAGTCTGACGCGGTGGCGATCGCCGAGTCGTTCACCGGCCGCAAGTCCAAGCGGCTCACGGTCAGCCACGCGTTCCATTCGCCGCACATGGACGGCATGTTGGAGGACTTCCGGGTTGTGGTGGAGGGCCTCTCATACGAGGCTCCGCGTATCCCCGTCGTCTCGAACCTCACCGGCGCCCTCGTCACCGACGAGATGGGCTCGGCCGACTTCTGGGTCCGCCACGTCCGCGAGGCCGTCCGCTTCCTGGACGGTATCCGCACGCTGGAAGCCGCGGGCGTCACCAAGTACCTCGAACTCGGCCCCGACGGAGTACTGTCCGCGCTCGCCCAGGACTGCGTGAGTGCTGGTGGCGAGGGCTCTGTCTTCATCCCCGTACTCCGCAAGGCGCGCCCCGAGCCCGAGACGGTCACCACCGCCCTCGCCACGGCCCACGTCAACGGCATCCCCGTCGACTGGCAGGCGTTCTACGCCGGGACCGGCGCCCGGCGCGTCGACCTTCCCACCTACCCCTTCCAGCGCCAGCGCTACTGGATCGAGCCGGGCAGCCGTGCCGGAGACGTGGGCGCGGCCGGGCTGGAGGAGGCGGGGCATCCGCTGCTGGGTGCGGCGGTGCCGCTCGCCGACTCCGAAGGCTTCCTCTTCACCGGGCGGCTCGGTCTCGCCTCGCACCCCTGGCTGGCCGATCACGCGGTCATGGACACCGTCCTGCTCCCCGGCACGGCCTTCGTCGAGCTCGCGGTGCGCGCCGGTGACCAGGTCGGATGCGATGTCGTCGAGGAGCTGACGCTGGAAGCGCCGCTGGTGCTGCCCGAGCGTGGCGGCGTACAGGTGCAGATGCACGTCAGCGCGCCCGACGCGGACGGCACGGGACGGCGTACGTTCACCCTGTCCTCGCGGACGCAGGACAGCGCGGCCGACGAGCCGTGGACGCGGCACGCCGGGGGTGTGCTCGCTCACGGCGCGGCGCAGCCGGCCTTCGCGCCGGTCCAGTGGCCCCCGGCGGGTGCCGAGGCGATCCCGACGGAGAGCCTGTACGCGGACCTCGCCGAGGTCGGTATGGGATACGGACCCGCGTTCCGCGGCCTCACGGCCGCGTGGCGCCACGGCGAGAGCGTCTACGTCGAGGTCGCGCTCCCCGAGGAAACCGCCTCCACCGCGCGGGACTTCGGCCTGCATCCCGCCCTGCTGGACGCGGCGCTGCACGCGCTGGGTCTCGGTGTGCTGGGCGGCACCGAGGGTGAAGGGCGGCTGCCCTTCGCGTGGAGCGGTGTGACCCTGCACGCGGCCGGAGCGGACGCGCTGCGCGTGCACCTCGCTCCGGCGGGCGCCAACGGCGTGCGTCTGGAGATCGCGGACGCCGCGGGCGCGCCCGTCGCGACCGTCGACTCGCTCGTCCTGCGGACCGTATCGGAGGAGCAGGTACGGGCCGCGCGCACCGCCTACCACGAGTCGGTGTTCCGGGCTGAGTGGACGGCCCTGCCGGCCGCCGCGGCCCCCGACGCGGGCACCGACGCCGCGACGGCACACGGCCGCTGGGCCGTACTGGGAGCGGGAGCGGCGGACGCGGGCGATTCACCGCGCGACGCGCTGGTGCGCGCGCTGCGCGGCCACCTGCCCGGCGAGGTCGCGCTCTACGCCGACCTGGCCGAGCTGGCCGCGGCCGTCGAGGCCGGAGCGGCCGCACCGGACGCCGTGTTCGCCCCCTACGCGCGGTCCGGCACCGATGGACCGGCCGTGCCGGACGTGTCCGCGCGGGCCGTGCACTCGGCCACCCACGACGCCCTCGCACTCGTCCAGACCTGGTTCGGTGACGAGCCCTTCGCCGGGGACCGGTTCGCCGCCACCCGCCTGGTCGTGCTCACCCAGGGTGCGGTCGCGGCGGGCGAAGGCGACACGGTCACCGACCCCGCACACGCGGCCGTCTGGGGTCTGCTGCGCTCCGCGCAGTCCGAGAACCCCGACCGCCTGCTGCTGATCGACACCGACACCGACACCGACACCGACGCGGTCGAGGACTCCGTACGCGCCCTGCCCGCCGTGCTCGCCCTCGCTGAGCCTCAACTCGCCCTGCGGGCAGGCTCCGTACACGCACTCCGGCTCGCCCGTGTGGCCGCGACGCAGGACGATGCCGCCGCCCCGGCGCAGTACGCGCCCGGATCGACGGTGCTGATCACCGGCGCGGGCGGCATGCTCGGCGGTCTGATCGCCCGCCGTCTCGTCGCCGAGCACGGCGTACGGCACCTGCTGCTGGTGGGCCGCCGCGGTGGCACCACCCCCGAAGCGGAACGGCTGAGCGCCGAACTGGCCGAGGCGGGCGCCTCGGTGACGTGGGCCGCGTGCGACGTCGCCGACCGGGACGCCCTCTCGGCCGTACTGCACGCGATACCCGCCGAGCACCCGCTCGGCGCGGTCGTCCACACCGCCGGTGTGCTCGACGACGGTGTGATCGCCTCACTGACCCCCGAGCGGCTCTCGGCCGTGCTGCGCCCCAAGGTCGACGCCGCCTGCAACCTTCACGAGCTGACCCGGCACCTCGACCTCACGGCGTTCGTGCTCTTCTCCTCCATCGGCGGCGTCTTCGGTGGCCCGGGACAGGGCAACTACGCGGCGGCGAACGTGTTCCTCGACGCACTCGCCCAGTACCGCCGGTCCCAAGGGCTCGCCGCCAGCTCCCTGGCCTGGGCCCTGTGGGCCGACAGCGCGGGCATGGCCGGCAGCCTGGACGAGGCCGACATCAGCCGCATGCGGCGGGCCGGCCTGCCCCCGCTGACCACGGCCGAAGGCCTGGAGCTGTTCGACCTCGCCCACCGCATCGACGAGGCCGCACCCGTCCTGATGCGCGCCGACCTGACCGCCCTGCGCACGCAGGCCCAGGCCGGCACGATGTCGCCGCTGCTGCGCGGTCTCGTACGGGTCCCCGCGCGCCGTACCGCCAGTGGCGCGGCCGGTCAGGGCGGTGAGTCCGGACTGCGGCAGCGCCTCGCCGGGCTCTCGGCCGCCGAGGCGGACCGTACGCTGCTCGACCTCGTACGCAAGCAGGTCGCCGCAGCTCTCGGCTACCCCGGACCCTCCGCCGTCGAACCCGGCCGCTCCTTCAAGGAGCTGGGCTTCGACTCCCTCACCGCCGTCGAACTGCGCAACCTGCTCGGCGACGCCACCGGCCGGCGCCTCCCCGCCACCCTCGTCTTCGACTACCCGACGGCGACCGCTCTCGCCGGGTACCTCCGCGAGGAGATCATCGGCGACCTGGCGGACGCCGGCACCGCCCCGGCCCCCGTGCCGTCCACGGCCCTGGCGGGCGTGACGGACACGGCGGGCGGGGCCGACGACGATCCGATCGCGATCGTGTCCATGAGCTGCCGCTTCCCCGGCGGGATCGCATCCCCCGAGGACCTGTGGCAGCTGCTCGTCACCGGCCGCGACGGCATCACCGGCTTCCCGGCGGACCGTGGCTGGGACCTCGACACCCTCTACAGCGACGACCCCGACCAAGAGGGCACGAGCTACGCCCGCGAGGGCGGATTCCTGCACGAGGCCGCCGAGTTCGACGCCTCCTTCTTCGGGATCTCGCCGCGCGAGGCCCTCGCCATGGACCCCCAGCAGCGGCTGCTCCTGGAGACGACCTGGGAGACCTTCGAGCGCGCGGGCATCGACCCGACCAGCGTGCGCGGCAGCCGGACCGGCGTGTTCGTCGGCTCCAACGCCCAGGACTACCTCCAGCTCTGGCTGAACGACTCCGACGGCCTCGAAGGACACCTGGGCACGGGCAACGCGGCCAGCGTCGTCTCCGGCCGCCTCTCCTACACCTTCGGTCTGGAGGGCCCGGCCGTCACGGTCGACACGGCCTGCTCGTCCTCCCTCGTCACCCTGCACCTCGCGGCCCAGGCCCTGCGGCGCGGCGAGTGCTCCATGGCGCTCGCCGGCGCGGTCACCATCATGTCCACCCCCGGCGCGTTCACCGAGTTCAGCCGCCAGCGCGGGCTCGCCGCCGACGGCCGCATCAAGGCGTTCGCCGCCGCCGCCGACGGCACGAGCTGGTCCGAAGGCGTCGGTCTGCTGCTCGTCGAGCGGCTCTCGGACGCACGGCGCAACGGCCACCCGGTCCTCGCTGTGGTCCGCGGCACCGCCGTCAACCAGGACGGCGCGAGCAACGGCCTGACCGCGCCGAACGGCCCGTCCCAGCAGCGCGTCATCCGCGAGGCGCTGGCCGACGCGGGCCTGTCGGCCGCCGAGGTCGACGCGGTCGAGGCCCACGGCACCGGCACCACCCTCGGCGACCCCATCGAGGCGCAGGCGCTCCTCGCGACCTACGGCCAGGGCCGCCCGGACGACCAGCCGCTGTGGCTCGGCTCCGTGAAGTCCAACATCGGCCACACCCAGGCCGTGGCCGGAGCGGCCGGCATCATCAAGATGGTCATGGCGATGCGGCACGGCGTACTGCCGCAGACCCTGCACATCGACGAGCCGACGCCGTACGTGGACTGGTCGGCGGGCGACATCGCCCTGCTGACCGAGCAGCGGGCGTGGCCGGAGACCGGCCGCCCGCGCCGGGCGGGCATCTCCTCGTTCGGCTACAGCGGCACCAACGCGCACGCCGTCATCGAACAGGCCCCCAGGAACGCGGCAGAGCGGACCCCGCACGGCGACGACTCGCCGACGGGCACCCCCGCGGCCCGGTCCCTCCCGGCGCTGCCCGTGCTGCCGGTGCTCGTCTCCGGCCGCACGGCGGCGGCCCTGCGGGCCCAGGCGGAACGCCTGCGCCCGGCCGCGACCGCCCTCGTGACGGGCTCAGGAGCCCTGGAAGCACTCGACCTCGGCTACTCCCTGGCCACGAGCCGCGCCGCACTGGAGCACCGCGCGGTACTGATCGGCGCCCCGTCGGACGGCCAGGCACTGACCGCGCGACTCGACGCCCTGGCGGCGGGCGAGCAGGTGCCCGGTCTGGTGCGGGGCACGACCTCCGGTGGCGGGCTCGCTTTCCTCTTCACGGGGCAGGGGAGTCAGCGGCTGGGGATGGGCCGTGAGCTGTACGAGGCGTATCCCGTCTTCGCGGGGGCTCTGGACGCGGTGTGTGCGCGGCTTGAACTGCCCTTGAAGGACGTGCTGTTCGGGGCTGATGCGGGTCTGCTGGATGAGACCGCTTATACGCAGCCTGCGTTGTTCGCGGTTGAGGTGGCGTTGTTCCGGCTCCTGGAGAGCTGGGGTCTGAGGCCGGACTTCGTGGCGGGTCATTCGATCGGTGAGATCGCGGCCGCGCATGTGGCTGGGGTGCTGTCCCTGGACGATGCGTGCGTGCTGGTGGAGGCTCGTGGGCGGTTGATGGGTGCGCTGCCTGGTGGTGGCGTGATGATCGCGGTGCAGGCGTCGGAGGACGAGGTCCTGCCGCTGCTGACGGACCGGGTGAGTATCGCTGCGGTCAATGGTCCGCAGTCGGTTGTGATCGCGGGCGATGAGGCCGACGCGGTGGAGATCGTGGACGCTTTCAAGGACCGTAAGTCCAAGCGGCTCACGGTGAGTCATGCGTTCCATTCGCCGCACATGGACGGCATGTTGGAGGACTTCCGGGCTGTGGTGGAGGGCCTGTCGTACGAGGCTCCGCGTATTGCGGTGGTGTCGAATCTGACGGGTGCGCTGGTCTCGGACGAGATGGGCTCGGCCGACTTCTGGGTGCGTCATGTCCGGGAGGCTGTGCGCTTCCTGGACGGGATCCGGGCGTTGGAGGCTGCTGGGGTTACGACGTACGTCGAACTCGGCCCGGACGGTGTGCTGTCGGCGCTGGCGCAGGAGTGTGTCAGTGAGGATGGTGCTGCTGCTTTCGTGCCGGTCCTGCGTTCTGGCCGTCCCGAGGCCGAGACCGCGGTGACCGCGTTGGCTCAGGCGCATGTGCGGGGTGTGGAGGTCGACTGGTCGGCGTTCTTCGCCGGTACGGGCGCTGAGCGGATTGATCTGCCGACGTACGCCTTCCAACGGCAGCGCTACTGGCCGGAGACCGTCCTGTCCACCGGTGGCCCGGCCGTTGCCGAGGCTGTCGACGTGGTGGACGCCCGGTTCTGGGATGCGGTGGAGCGGGAGGACCTCGCGTCGCTGGCCGCGGAGCTGGACGTGGACGACGACGCCCCCTTCAGCGAACTGGCCCCCGCTCTTTCGGCGTGGCGTCTCCGACGCCGTACGGAGTCGGAGGTGGAGGGCTGGCGTTACCGGGTGTCGTGGAAGCCGCTGGCTGATGCTTCGACGTCGGGGTTGTCCGGTTCTTGGGTGGTGGTTTCGCCGGCTGGGGGTGTGGATGACTCGGCTGTGGTGGCCGCGCTGGTTGGGTGTGGTGTTGAGGTCCGCCGGGTTGTGGTTGGGGCGGGTGTGGATCGGGTTGGGCTGGCTGGGTTGCTGGCCGATGTTGGTTCGCCTGCGGGTGTGGTTTCGCTTCTTGGGCTGGGTGAGTCCGGGGGGTTGTTGGCGACTGCTGGTTTGGTGCAGGCGTTGGGTGATGCCGGGGTGGAGGCGCCGTTGTGGTGCCTGACCCGTGGGGCTGTCTCCGTAGGTCGTTCGGATCGGCTGGTCTCACCCGTTCAGGCGCAGGTCTGGGGGCTTGGCCGGGTTGCCGCTCTGGAAGTTCCGGAGCGTTGGGGCGGGCTGGTCGATCTGCCTGAGGTGCTGGATGAGCGGGCTGTGTCCCGTCTTGTCGGTGTGCTTGCTGGTGCGGGTGGGGTTGAGGATCAGGTCGCGGTTCGGCCGTCAGGTGTGTTCGGCCGTCGTCTGGTGCGTGCGCCGCGGGCCGAGGGCGCGTGGTCCCCGTCTGGGACGGTGCTGGTGACGGGGGGTACGGGTGCTCTGGGTGGCCGGGTGGCGCGTTGGCTGGCGGGGGCGGGCGTATCGCGTCTGGTTCTGACCAGTCGTCGTGGTCCGGATGCTCCGGGTGCGGCGGAACTCGTCCAGGAGTTGACCGGTCTCGGTGTCGAGACATCAGTCGTGGCGTGCGACGCCGCGGACCGTGATGCTCTGCGTGCCCTGCTCTCTGCTGAGGCCACGGCTCTGACCGCTGTGGTTCACACGGCGGGTGTGCTGGACGACGGGGTGTTGGATGCGCTGACCCCGGACCGTTTCGACGGCGTTCTGCGTGCCAAGGCGCTCTCGGCGCTCAACCTGCACGAGCTGACGGCTGAGCTGGGTATTGAACTCTCCGCCTTTGTCCTCTTCTCCTCGATGAGTGGCACGGTGGGTGCGGCCGGTCAGGCCAACTACGCGGCTGCCAACGCCTACTTGGATGCTCTGGCCGAGCAGCGGCGTGCGGATGGTCTCGCGGCGACATCGCTTGCCTGGGGTCCGTGGGCCGAGGGCGGCATGGCCGCCGACGAGGCACTCGAAGCCCGCATGCGCCGTGGCGGCGTACCGCCCATGGACGCGGAGCTTGCCATCTCGGCTCTTCGGCAGGCCGTTGGTTCCGCCGATGCCGCTCTGACCGTCGTGGATTTCGACTGGGCACGGTTCGCGCCCGGTTTTACCGCCGTACGAGCCGGCAACCTGCTCGCCGAACTGCCCGAGGCGGCGGCTGCCATGCGCGGCCCGGAGAACGCGGACGCCCGCCCGGAGCACGCCGAATCGTCGCTCGCCCTGAGGCTTCAGGGCATGGCCCAGGCCGACCATGAGCCGTTCCTCCTGGAACTCGTGTGTGCCCAGGTGGCCGAGGTGCTGGGCCACTCCGGCGCCGAGGACATCGAGGCGGGACGCGCGTTCAGGGAGATCGGCTTCGACTCGCTGACCGCCGTCGAGCTGCGCAACCGCCTCGGAGCGGCTGCCGGGATTCGGCTCCCGGCCACGCTCGTCTACGACTACCCGACGCCGACGGCGCTCGCCGCCCACCTCCGTGCCGAACTGCTCGGCAAGCAGGTCGTGGTGTCCGGTCCGGTGTCCAACGTCGCCGCCGTTGACGACGATCCGATCGCGATCGTGGCGATGAGCTGCCGCTTCCCCGGTGGCGTACGGACTCCGGAAGACCTCTGGCAGCTGCTGTCCACCGGCGGCGACGCCATCTCGGATCTGCCGCTGGACCGTGGCTGGGACATCGATGCGCTGTACGACGCCGATCCCAGCGCGCAGGGCACCTTCTACGCCCGCGCGGGCGGGTTCCTCTACGACGCCGCCGACTTCGACGCGGACTTCTTCGGGATCTCGCCGCGCGAGGCCCTCGCCATGGACCCGCAGCAGCGACTGCTGCTGGAGACGTCCTGGGAAGCGTTCGAGCGGGCGGGGATCGACCCCGAGACACTTCGGGGCAGCCAGGCCGGTGTCTTCATCGGCACCAACGGCCAGGACTACCTCTCCGTACTGCTGGAAGAACCCGAGGGCCTCGAAGGCCATTTGGGCACCGGCAACGCGGCGAGCGTCGTCTCCGGCCGGCTCTCGTACGTGTTCGGCCTGGAAGGCCCGGCGGTCACGGTCGACACGGCCTGCTCGTCCTCGCTGGTCGCCCTGCACTGGGCGATCCAGGCCCTGCGCACCGGCGAATGCTCGCTGGCGCTCGCCGGTGGTGTGACGGTGATGTCGACACCGGGCACGTTCATCGAGTTCAGCCGTCAGCGTGGGCTCGCCGCCGACGGCCGTATCAAGGCGTTCGCTGCGGCCGCGGACGGTACGGGCTGGGGCGAGGGCGTCGGCATGCTCCTGGTGGAGCGGCTGTCCGACGCCGAGCGGAACGGGCACCCGGTCCTGGCGATCGTGCGGGGTTCGGCGATCAACCAGGACGGCGCCAGCAACGGCCTCACGGCTCCGAACGGCCCCTCGCAGCAGCGCGTCATCCGCGCCGCTCTCGCGAGCGCCGGCCTCTCCGCCGCTGACGTGGACGCGGTCGAGGCGCACGGTACCGGTACGACGCTGGGTGACCCGATCGAGGCGCAGGCCCTGCTCGCCACGTACGGGCAGGACCGCCCCGCCGATCGGCCGCTGCAGCTCGGTTCCATCAAGTCGAACATCGGGCACACACAGGCCGCGGCCGGTGTCGCCGGAGTGATCAAGATGGTGCTGGCCATGGAGCACGGCGTACTGCCGCAGAGCCTCCACATCGACGCACCGTCACCGCAGGTCGACTGGGAAGCCGGTGACATCGCGCTGCTGACCGAGCAGAGGGAGTGGCCGGAGACCGGGCGTCCCCGCCGGGCAGGTGTGTCGTCGTTCGGCTTCAGCGGAACCAACGCCCACACGATCATCGAGCAGGCGCCGGTGCTGGTGCCGAAGGAGACCGAGGAGGCCGAATCCGGCTCAGTGGAACCGGACTTCGTTCCCCTGACGCTCTCGGCGAAGAGTGACTCCGCGCTCCGGGCCCAGGCCGCGAGCCTGCGCGCACGGCTGATCGCCGCTCCCGACATGCGTCTGTCCGACGTCGGCTCCACGCTGACGACTGGCCGCTCGTCGTTCGAGCACCGAGCGGCGGTGGTGGCAGAGGGTCGCGAAGGACTGCTCGCAGGGCTTGCGGCGCTGGCGGACGGCGGTTCGGCGGCGGGGCTGGTGGAAGGTTCGCCGGTGGGCGGGAAGTTGGCGTTCCTGTTCACGGGGCAGGGGAGTCAGCGTCTGGGGATGGGGCGTGAGCTGTACAAGGCGTATCCCGTCTTCGCGCGGGCTCTGGATGCGGTGTGTGCGCGGCTTGAACTGCCGCTGAAGGACGTGCTGTTCGGGGCTGATGCGGGTCTGCTGGACGAGACCGCCCACACCCAGCCGGCGTTGTTCGCGGTCGAGGTGGCGCTGTTCCGTCTGGTCGAGTCGTGGGGTGTGAAGCCGGACTTCGTGGCCGGGCATTCGATCGGTGAGATCGCGGCCGCGCATGTGGCTGGGGTGCTGTCGCTCGATGACGCGTGCGCTCTGGTTGAGGCTCGTGGGCGGTTGATGCAGGCGCTGCCTGGTGGTGGCGTGATGATCGCCGTCCAGGCGTCGGAGGACGAGGTCCTGCCGCTGCTGACCGGCCGGGTGAGTATCGCTGCGGTCAATGGTCCGCAGTCGGTCGTGATCGCGGGTGACGAGGCCGACGCGGCGAGGATCGTGGACGCGTTCAAGGACCGTAAGTCCAAGCGGCTCACGGTGAGTCATGCGTTCCATTCGCCGCACATGGACGGCATGTTGGAGGACCTCCGGGTGGTGGCGGAGGGCCTGTCGTACGAGGCTCCGCGCATCCCGGTCGTCTCGAACCTCACCGGGGCCCTGGTCACCGACGAGATGGGCTCGGCTGAGTTCTGGGTGCGTCACGTCCGTGAGGCCGTCCGTTTCCTGGACGGTATTCGGGCCCTGGAGGCCGCGGGTGTTACGACGTACGTCGAACTCGGCCCCGACGGAATCCTGTCCGCCCTCGCTCAGGAGTGTGTGACCGAAGGCGGAGCGGCGTTCGTTCCCATCCTGCGGAAGGGGCGGCCCGAAGCCGAGACGGTGATGGCCACCCTTGCCCAGGCACACGTCAGGGGCGTCGCGGTCGACTGGCACTCGGTCTATGGGACCGGTGCCCAGCGGGTCGATCTGCCGACCTACCCCTTCCAGCGACAGCGGTACTGGCCGGTGGCGTCGTCGACGGCTGCTGCTCCGGTCGACGGGGGCGTCGATGTGGTGGACGCCCGGTTCTGGGATGCGGTGGAGCGGGAGGATCTCGCGTCGCTGGTCGCAGAGCTGGACGTGGACGAGACGCCCCTCGGCGAGGTACTTCCTGCGCTGTCGGCGTGGCGGCGCGACCGGCGTGCCCAGTCGGAGGTGGAGGGCTGGCGCTACCGGGTGTCGTGGAAGCCGCTGGCTGATGTCTCGACGCCAAGGTTGTCCGGCTCTTGGGTGGTGGTTTCGCTGGCTGGGGGTGTGGATGACTCGGCTGTGGTGGGTGCGCTGGAGGGGTGTGGTGTTGAGGTCCGCCGGGTTGTGGTTGAGGCGGGTGTGGATCGGGTGGGGCTGGCTGGGTTGCTGGCCGAGGTGGGTTCGCCTGCGGGTGTGGTTTCGCTTCTTGGGCTGGATGAGTCTGAGGGGCTGCTGGCGACTGCTGGTTTGGTGCAGGCGTTGGGTGATGCCGGGGTGGAGGCGCCGTTGTGGTGCCTGACCCGTGGGGCTGTCTCCGTTGGCCGTTCGGACCGGCTTCTGTCGCCGGTTCAGGCGCAGGTGTGGGGTCTGGGGCGGGTTGCCGCTCTGGAGGTCCCCGAGCGTTGGGGCGGGCTGGTCGACCTGCCTGAGGTGCTGGATGAGCGGGCTGTGTCCCGTCTTGTCGCTGTGCTTGCGGGTGGGGTTGAGGATCAGGTCGCGGTTCGGTCGTCTGGTGTGTTCGGCCGTCGTCTGGTGCGTGCGCCGCGAGCCGAGGGGGCGCCGTCCTGGGCTCCGTCTGGGACGGTCCTGGTCACGGGGGGTACGGGCGCACTGGGTGGCCGGGTCGCGCGTTGGCTGGCAGGGGCGGGCGCTGAGCGTCTGGTTCTGACCAGTCGTCGTGGTCCGGACGCTCCGGGTGCGGCGGAACTCGTCCAAGAGCTGACCGCCCTCGGGGTCGAGACATCGGTCGTGGCGTGTGACGCCGCTGACCGCGACGCCCTGCGCGCCCTGCTCTCTGCCGAGGCCGGGACTCTGACCGCTGTGGTCCACACGGCCGGTGTTCTGGACGACGGCGTCCTCGACGCTCTCACCCCGGACCGTATCGACAGCGTCCTGCGCGCCAAGGCCGTCTCCGCCCGCAACCTGCACGAGCTGACGGCCGACCTCGGCATCCAACTGTCCGCCTTCGTCCTCTTCTCCTCCGTCACAGGTACCTGGGGTACGGCGGGCCAGGCCAACTACGCGGCCGCCAACGCCTACCTGGATGCTCTGGCCGAGCAGCGGCGCGCCGACGGTCTCGCGGCGACGTCCATCGCGTGGGGTCCGTGGGCCGAGGGCGGTATGGCCGCCGACGAGGCACTCGAAGCCCGCATGCGCCGTGGCGGCGTACCGCCCATGCAGAGTGAGGCGGCCGTCAACGCCCTTCAGCGGGCGGTGAACGCGAACGACACGGTCGTCACCGTCGTGGACGTGGAATGGGAGCGGTTCGCACCCGGTTTCACCGCCGCACGGGCGACCAAACTCTTCGCCGAACTGCCCGAGGCCCAGCGGGCTCTGGCTCCGCAGAGCGGCGACGAGGGCCGGGACGGCGGAGCTGTCCACGGTGGTCGCCACTCGCTCGCGGAGCGGCTTACGGCGCTGTCGGCCGCCGAGTGCGACCGGCTGCTGCTCGATCTCGTGCGCAAGGAGGTCGCCGCGGTACTCGGTCACGCCGGCGTGGAAAGCGTCGGCGCGGCGCGCGCGTTCAAGGAGCTCGGCTTCGACTCGCTCACGGCCGTCGAACTGCGCAACCGGCTCGGCGCGGCCACCGGGCTTCGGCTCCCGGCCACGCTGATCTACGACTACCCCACGTCCGCTGCCCTGGCGGAGTACCTGCGGGGCGAGTTGCTCGGTACGCAGGTCGTGGCGTCCGGTCCGGTGCCCAACGTCGCTGCCACCGACGACGATCCGATCGCGATCGTTGCCATGAGCTGCCGCTTCCCCGGCGGCGTACGGACCCCCGAGGACCTGTGGCAGCTGCTGGCGACGGGCGGCGACGCCATCGGCGCGTTCCCGGAAGACCGTGGCTGGGACGCGGAGTCGCTGTTCGGACCGCAGTCCGAGGAGGACGCCCCGTACGCACGTGAGGGCGGGTTCCTCTACGACGTGGCCGACTTCGATCCCGGCTTCTTCGGGATCTCGCCGCGCGAGGCCCTCGCCATGGACCCGCAGCAGCGTCTGCTGCTGGAGACGTCCTGGGAGGCCTTCGAGCGGGCCGGGATCGACCCGCTCTCGATGCGGGGCAGCCAGGCCGGTGTCTTCGTCGGCACCAACGGCCAGGACTACCTCTCGCTCGTGCTGAACTCCGCGGACGGCGGCGACGGCTTCATGAGCACCGGAAACTCGGCGAGTGTCGTCTCCGGCCGGCTCTCGTACGTGTTCGGCCTGGAGGGCCCCGCGGTCACCGTCGACACCGCGTGCTCGGCGTCCCTGGTAGCGCTCCATCTCGCGGTGCAGGCGCTGCGCAACGGCGAATGCTCGCTGGCGCTCGCAGGCGGTGTGACGGTGATGTCCACGCCGGGTGCCTTCGCCGAGTTCAGCCGTCAGCGCGGGCTCGCGGAGGACGGACGTATCAAGGCGTTCGCTGCGGCCGCGGACGGTACGGGCTGGGGCGAGGGTGTCGGGATGCTCCTGGTGGAGCGCCTCTCCGACGCCGAACGGAACGGTCACCCGGTCCTGGCCCTGGTCCGCGGCTCCGCCGTCAACCAGGACGGCGCGAGCAACGGGCTCACGGCTCCGAACGGCCCGTCGCAGCAGCGCGTCATCCGCGCCGCTCTCGCGAGCGCAGGCCTGACCGCCGCCGACATCGACGCGGTCGAGGCGCACGGGACCGGTACCAAGCTCGGGGACCCGATCGAGGCGCAGGCCCTGCTCGCCACGTACGGGCAGGACCGCCCGGCCGATCGGCCGCTGCAGCTCGGTTCCATCAAGTCCAACATCGGGCACACGCAGGCCGCGGCCGGTGTCGCCGGTCTGATGAAGATGGTCCTCGCCATGCAGCACGGGGTGCTGCCGCAGACCCTGCACGTGGACGAGCCGACCCCCCACGTGGACTGGTCGGCCGGTGACATCGCGCTGCTGACCGAGCGGCGGGAGTGGCCGGAGACCGGCCGCCCGCGCCGGGCAGGCATCTCGTCGTTCGGTGTGAGCGGTACGAACGCGCACACCATCCTGGAGCAGGCACCGCCGCTCCCGGAGAAGGACGAGCCCGACGCCGCGATTCCGGAGACCGGCTCCGCCGTTTCGGCGTGGCCCCTCGCGGGCAAGACCGAAGCCGCCCTGCGTGAGCAGGCGCAACGGCTGCTCGCCCACGTCGACGCCCACTCCGGGCTGCGGCCGGTGGACGTCGGTCACTCGCTCGCCACCGGCCGGGCGGCGTTCGACCACCGGGCCGTGCTCGTGGCGGGAGACCGGGCGGAGTTCCGGCAGGCACTGACGGCGCTGGCGTCGGGAGAGTCCGCCGCGGAGGTCGTACAGGCCATCGCGCGGCCGGATCAGCAAGTGGCCTTCCTGTTCACGGGGCAGGGGAGCCAGCGGCTGGGGATGGGCCGTGAGCTGTACGAGACGTATCCGGTGTTCGCGGATGCGCTCGATGCGGTGTGCGCGCGGATGGATCTCGAAGTCCCGCTGAAGGACGTGCTGTTCGGGGGCCACGAGAGCGACCTCATCGACCGGACCGCTTATACGCAGCCCGCGTTGTTCGCGGTCGAGGTGGCGCTGTTCCGGCTGGTGGAGAGCTGGGGTCTGAGGCCCGACTTCCTGGCCGGTCATTCGATCGGTGAGATCGCGGCCGCGCATGTGGCCGGGGTGTTCTCGCTGGACGACGCGTGCACGCTGGTGGAGGCTCGTGGCCGGCTGATGCAGGCGCTGCCGACCGGCGGTGTGATGATCGCGATCCAGGCATCGGAGGACGAAGTCCTGCCGCTGCTGACCGACCGCGTGAGCATTGCCGCCATCAACGGCCCCCAGTCGGTCGTCATCGCGGGTGACAAGGCGGACGCGGAGGCGATCGTCGGGTCCTTCCCGGACCGCAAGTCCAAGCGGCTCACGGTCAGTCACGCGTTCCATTCGCCGCACATGGACGGCATGCTCGCCGACTTCCGCAAGGTGGCGGAGGGTCTGTCGTACGAGGCTCCGCGCATCCCCGTCGTCTCGCACCTCACCGGCGCTCTCGTCACTGACGAGATGGGCTCGGCGGACTTCTGGGTGCGGCACGTCCGCGAGGCCGTCCGCTTCCTGGACGGAATCCGGGCCCTGGAGGCCGCGGGGGTCACGGCGTACGTCGAACTCGGCCCCGACGGGGTCCTGTCGGCGATGGCCCAGGACTGTGTCACCAGCACCAGCGGTGACGCGCTGTTCGTGCCCGTGCTCCGCAAGGGGCGTCCCGAGGCAGAGACGATCACTACGGCCCTCGCCCGCGTACACACTCAGGGCATCGCCGTCGACTGGGAGACGTACTACTCCGGCTCCGCTGCCGGGATCGGCGCCCAGCGCGTCGACCTCCCCACCTACGCCTTCCAGCGCACGCGCTACTGGGTGGATTCCTTCGCCGAGTTCGAGGACGTGGCCTCGGCGGGGATCGGATCGGCCGACCATCCGTTGCTGGGTGCGGCCGTCGAGCTGCCGGACTCGGACGGCTTCCTGTTCACCGGGCGGCTCTCCCTCCGTACGCACCCCTGGCTCGCCGATCACGTGGTCGCGGACACCGTCGTGGTGCCCGGCGCGGCGTTCGTCGAGCTGGCCGTGCGCGCCGGGGACGAGGTCGGATGCGAGGAACTGGAGGAGCTGACGCTTGAGGCGCCGCTCGTACTGCCCGAGAAGGGGGCCGTGCAACTGCGGCTCGGCGTGGGCGGGGCGGACGACCGAGGGCGCCGGTCCGTGCAGGTGCACAGCCGTGTCGAGGCGGCCGAGGGGGGCGGGGTCCCCGGCGGGGCCTGGTCCCGTAACGCCACTGGTCTCCTTTCCACCGGCGGCGCCGATTCCAGCACGGGCGGCGACTCCGACACGGGCACCGGCGAGTGGCCCCCCGCTGGAGCCGAGCAGGTTGATGTGACCGCGGTACGCGAGCGACTGGCGGCCGCGGGGCTCCACCACGGGTCGGGCTTCCGGACGCTGACCCAGGTGTGGGTGCGGGGCGAGGAGGTGTTCGCGGAGGCGCGGCTCTCCGATGAACTGACGCCGTCCGCAGGCCGGTTCGCCCTGCACCCGGCGCTGCTCGACGCCGCCTCGCAGGCCCTGGCGGCCGGCGCGGCCGACGCTGCCGGTACGACCGCCGCCGAATCCGGCATCGGTGGTACGGGACGGATGCCCCGCGTCTGGCGCGGGGTGCGGCTGCACGCGGGCGGAGCGGACGCCCTGCGCCTGCGGATCACCGCGGGCGGTCAGGACACGGTCTCCGTCGTCCTGACCGACACACAGGGTGCGCCGGTCGCAACGGTCGGGTCGCTGGTCACGGAGGCGGTCGACGCCGAGCGGTACGCGGCGGCGGTCCCGGACGGAGCCCACGATTCGCTGTTCCGCCTCGACTGGGTGCGGACGACGGCTCCGGGGCGCCCGGCTTCCCCGGCCTCCGCGGACTTCGCGGTGCTCGGTACCCCCGGCACCGGCACCGGCATCAGCGGCGACGAGGGCTTCCTCGTGGGCGCGTTGGAGCGGGCGGGTCTGACCGCCGAGGCGTACGACGACCTCGCGGCGCTCGACTCGGCCGTCGCGGCCGGGCTGGCGATGCCCGAAACGGTGGTGGTGTCGTTCGCCGCGGCCTCGGACGCGGTTGCCTCCGTCGACTCGGCGGAGGAGGTCGCGCGGCTCGCCCAGGCGGTGCGCGAGGCCACGCACCGGGCGCTCGCGACCGTGCGGGGCTGGCTGGACAACGGCCGGTTCGCCGGAGCGCGTCTGGTCGTCGTCACCCGCGGAGCGGTGGCCACGGGCGGGGACACCGAGGTGCGGGACCTCGCCCACGCTCCGGTGTGGGGTCTGCTGCGTGCCGCACAGACCGAGCACCCGGACCGGTTCGTCCTCGTCGACCTCGACGGGGCGGACGCCTCCCTCCGGGCCTTGCCGGGCGCCATCGCCTCCCAGGAGTCCGAACTGGCCGTACGCGACGGCATGTTGCACGCGCCGCGCCTGGTCAGGGTTGGCGCGGAGGTGGCCCCGGGTGACACGGGTGACACCGGCGGTCGCCGTATCGATCCGCGGGGCACGGTCCTGATCACCGGGGCGACCGGCGGGCTCGCCGGGCTCTTCGCCCGGCACCTGGTGGCGGAGCACGGCGTACGGCATCTGCTGCTCACCAGCCGCAGGGGCGCCGCCGCGGACGGCGCCGTACAACTCGCCGATGAGTTGGCAGGGTTGGGGGCGCAGGTCACCTGGGCGGCCTGTGACGTGGCCGACCGGGGCGCGCTGGCCGCGCTGCTGGAGTCCGTACCCGCCGAGCAGCCGCTGACGGCCGTCGTGCACACCGCGGCCGTCCTGGACGACGGCGTCGTGGACCTGCTCACCCCCGAACGGGTGGACCGGGTGCTGCGGCCCAAGGCGGAGGCGGCGCTCCACCTCCACGAGCTGACCAAGGACCTCGACCTGTCGGCGTTCGTCCTCTTCTCCGCCGCCGCCGGAACGCTCGGCGGCGCGGGGCAGGCCAACTACGCGGCGGCGAATGTCTTCCTCGACGCCCTCGCCCGGCACCGCACGGCCCGTGGACTCACCGCACTGTCCCTCGTCTGGGGCATGTGGGCCGAGGAACGGGGCATGGCGGGCAGGCTGACCGAGGCAGAACTGGGCCGGGCCGGGCGCGGCGGTGTCGCACCGCTGTCGGCGGCGGAAGGGCTCGCCCTCTTCGACGCGGCCCTCGCGGCGGACGAGCCCGTGCTCGTACCGGTCAGGATCGATGTCCCGACCCTGCGGGCCCGGGCGGCGGACGGCGGCATCCTGCCGATGTTCCGCGGACTGGTGCGGACTCCGGTGCGCAGGTCGGCGCAGAGCGCGGACCGCGCTGCGGGCACCGTGCCCACGGACGGCGCCGCGGAGCGGACGCTCGCCCAGCGACTGGCCGAGCTGTCCGCCGCCGAGCGGGAGCGGACCGTACTGGACCTGGTACGCGGCCAAGTGGCCGCCGTACTCGGGTACGGGTCAGCAGAGAACATCGGTGGCGAACAGGCCTTCAAGGAGCTCGGCTTCGACTCGCTGACCGCGGTCGAGCTGCGTAACCGACTCGGTGCGGCCGGCGGTCTGAGGCTCCCGGCCACGCTGATCTACGACTACCCGAACCCGGCCGCCCTCGCCCAGCACCTGCTGAGCGAGGTGGCCCCGGACGCGGCGGAGCGCAAGCTCTCCGTACTGGAGGAACTCGACCGGCTGGAGAGCACCTTCTCCTCGATGGATCCGGCGGAGCTGTCCGCGGCCGCCGGTGACGAGGCGGCCCACGCACGGGTCGCGGTACGCCTCCAGACCCTGTTGGCCCAGTGGAACGACGCCCGTCAGACGGAGGGCGAGACCGGGGCCCACGTAATCGAAGAGGCCAGCGACGACGAACTGTTCGCCCTCATCGACAAGAAGTTCGGCCAGGGCTGAACCTCGCCCACAGGGCGCGCCGCCGGGTCCGTCCCCGGCGGCGGCGCCCACCCCTGAAACGAGACCCGAGACATTTCCGAGTACGTGCGAATCCCTCCACGATCTCGGCCACGCGAATAGGTGAAGAGCCAGTGGCGAACGAAGCAAAGCTCCGCGAGTACCTCAAGAAAGTCACTACAGATCTCGACGAGGCATACGGACGCCTGCGGGAGATCGAGAGCCAGGCCCATGAGCCCATTGCCATCACGGCGATGAGCTGCCGGTTCCCGGGAGGCGTACGGTCCCCCGAAGAGCTGTGGGAACTGCTCCGCACCGGCGGGGACGCGCTCACCGCATTCCCCGCGGACCGCGGCTGGGACCTCGACAACCTGTTCTCGGACGACCCCGACGACCACGGCACGTCGGTCACCCGCGAGGGCGGGTTCCTCGGCGGGGCATCCGCGTTCGACGCCGCGTTCTTCGGGATCTCGCCGCGCGAGGCCATGGCGATGGACCCGCAGCAGCGGCTGCTGCTGGAGACCTCGTGGGAGGCCTTCGAGCGGGCCGGGATCGACCCGCAGGCGCTGCGCGGCAGCCAGTCCGGCGTGTTCGTCGGGATCAACGGCTCGGACTACCTGACCCCGCTGCTGGAAGCCGCCGAGGACTACGCGGGGCACCTGGGAACGGGCAACGCCTCCAGCGTGATGTCGGGCAGGCTGTCGTACACCTTCGGCCTGGAAGGGCCGGCGGTCACGGTCGACACGGCGTGCTCCGCGTCGCTGGTCGCCCTGCACCTGGCCGTGCAGGCGCTGCGGGCCGGGGAGTGCTCGCTGGCCGTTGCCGGTGGCGTGCACGTGATGTCCACGCCCGGACTCTTCGTCGAATTCAGCAAGCAGCGCGGGCTGTCCACGGACGGCCGCTGCAAGGCCTTCGCGGCGGGCGCCGACGGATTCGGCCCGGCGGAGGGCGTGGGCGTCCTGTTGCTGGAGCGGCTCTCCGACGCCCGCAAGCACGGGCGCCCCGTCCTCGCGGTGGTGCGTGGGTCGGCGGTCAACCAGGACGGTGCGAGCAACGGTCTGACCGCTCCGAACGGTCCCTCGCAGCAGCGCGTCATCCGCCAGGCCCTCGCCAACGCACGGCTCTCCACCGACCAGGTCGACGTCGTGGAGGCCCACGGCACCGGCACCAGCCTCGGCGACCCGATCGAGGCCCAGGCGCTCATCGCCACGTACGGCCAGGACCGCCCGGCCGATCAGCCGCTGCTGCTCGGGTCGGTCAAGTCCAACATCGGCCACACGCAGGCGGCCGCCGGTGTGGCCGGCGTGATCAAGATGGTGCTGGCGATGCAGCACGGCGTGCTGCCGCAGAGCCTGCACATCGACGAGCCGTCGCCGCACGTGGACTGGGAGTCCGGCGCGGTCTCGCTGCTCACGGAGCGGACGGCGTGGCCCGAGACGACGCATCCGCGTCGTGCGGGTGTGTCGTCGTTCGGGTTCAGTGGGACGAACGCGCATGTGATTGTGGAGCAGGCTCCGGTGGCTGAGGAGGCTGCGGGGGACTCGGCTGGTGGGGTTGAGGGCTCGGGTCCTGCGGTGGTGCCGTGGGTGTTGTCGGGTAAGGGTGCGGGGGCGTTGCGGGCGCAGGCGGAGAGGTTGTCGGGGTGGCTTGGCTCTGCCTCATCTGCTTCTGCGGTTGATGTGGGGTGGTCGTTGGCGTCGTCGCGTGCGGGGTTGGATCACCGGGCTGTGGTGTTGGGTGATCACGCGGCTGGTGTGGCGGCGGTGGCATCGGGTGTGATGGCTGCTGGTGTGGTGCAGGGGGCGGTGGTCGGGGGCAAGACGGCGTTCGTGTTCCCCGGACAGGGTTCGCAGTGGGTGGGTATGGCGGTGAGGTTGCTGGATTCCTCGCCGGTGTTCGCCGCCCGGGTGGATGAGTGTGCGAAGGCCCTTGAGCCCTTCACCGACTGGTCGTTGCGCGATGTCCTGCGCGGCGTCGCAGGTGCTCCGTCGTTGGAGCGGGTGGATGTGGTCCAGCCTGCTCTGTTTGCGGTGATGGTGTCGTTGGCGGAGGTGTGGCGGGCTGCTGGTGTGCGTCCTGGTGCGGTGATCGGTCATTCGCAGGGTGAGATCGCTGCCGCGTGTGTGGCGGGGATCTTGTCCCTTGAGGATGCGGCGCGGGTGGTCGCGCTGCGCAGTCAGGCGATCGGGCGGGTGCTGGCGGGTCTGGGCGGCATGGTCTCCGTGCCGTTGCCCGCGAAGGATGTGCGGGAGCTGATCGCTCCGTGGGGTGAGCAGCGGATCTCGGTGGCCGCGGTGAACGGGCCGTCCTCGGTGGTCGTTTCCGGCGAGGTCGAAGCCTTGGATGAGCTGTTGGTCTCGTGTGAGGTGGCTGGGGTTCGTGCGAAGCGGATCGCGGTGGACTACGCGTCGCATTCGGCTCAGGTGGAGTTGCTGCGGGAAGAGCTTGCCGAGCTGTTGGCTCCGGTTGTTCCGCAGCCCGCCGAGGTGCCGTTCTTGTCGACGGTGACGGGTGAGTGGGTGCGGGGTCCGGAGCTGGATGGCGGGTACTGGTTCCGGAATCTGCGGCAGACGGTGGAGTTGGAGCAGGCGACGCGGACGCTGCTGGAGCAGGGCTTCGGGGTGTTCGTCGAATCGAGCCCGCACCCGGTGCTGACGGTGGGTATGCAGGAGACGGTGGAGGCTGCTGGCCGTGAGGCCGCTGTCCTGGGGTCCCTGCGCCGTAACGAGGGTGGCCTGGAGCGTTTTTGGCTGTCGTTGGGTGAGGCCTGGGTCCGTGGTGTGAGCGTGGACTGGGAGGCGGTGTTCGCGGGCATGGGTGCCCGGCGGGTGGACCTGCCCACTTACGCGTTCCAGTCGCAGCGGTTCTGGCCGGAGGCCGCGCCCGTGGAGGCGGTGGCGGTGTCCGCGGAGAGCGTGATCGATGCCCGGTTCTGGGAAGCCGTCGAACGCGAAGACCTCGAAGCGCTGGCCGGGACTCTCGCCTTCGACACCCCCGACACGATCGGCTCCTTGGGGACGGTCCTTCCCGGTCTGTCCTCGTGGCGTCGGCAGAGCCGTGAGCAGTCGACCGTGGACGGCTGGCGCTACCGCGTCACCTGGAAGCGGATCGCGGAGCCTTCCCCGGCCCCTCTGTCGGGCACGTGGCTGGTCGTCGTCCCCGAGGCCCTGTCGGGGTCGCTGTCCGGTGGCCAGGGTGACGAGTGGGCGGCCGCCGTCCTGCGTACGCTCACCGAACGCGGCGCTGAGGTCCGTACCGTGACCGTCCCGGCCGATGCGGCCGATCGTGACCGGCTCGGCGCCACGCTCAAGGCCGAGACGGACGGAACGGACCCGGCCGGGGTCCTGTCCCTCCTCGCCCTCGCCGGTGCGGGCGCCTTCGCCGCCGAACTCGCCCTGTCCCAGGCGCTCGGTGACGCCGACATCGCTGCACCCCTGTGGTGCGTGACCCGCGGCGCCGTCGCCACCGGCCGTTCCGAGCAGGTGGCCGACCCCGCGCAGGCGCTCGTCTGGGGTCTGGGGCGGGTCGCCTCCATGGAGCAGGGCGGCCGTTGGGGCGGTCTGCTCGACCTTCCCGCCGATCTCGACGGCCGTACGCTCGAACGTCTCGCGGGTGTGCTGGCCGGTGACGGTTCCGAGGACCAGGTGGCGCTGCGCGCCTCGGGTCTCTTCGGCCGGCGTCTGGTCCACGCTCCCCTCGCGGACACCGCCGCCGTGCGGGAGTGGCGTCCGGAGGGTACGACCCTGGTCACCGGCGGTACGGGCGCGCTGGGCGCGCACGTGGCCCGCTGGCTCGCCGGAAACGGCGCCGAGCACCTGCTCCTCACCAGCCGCCGGGGCCCCGACGCGCCCGGAGCGGCCGAACTCCGCGACGAACTCACCGCCCTCGGCGCCCGGGTCACCCTCACCGCCTGTGACATGGCCGACCGGGACGCCGTAGCCGCCCTCATCGCAGGCATCCCCGCCGACCAGCCCCTCACCGCGGTGATCCATGCCGCGGCGGTCGTGGACGACGGGGTCATCGAGACGCTGACCCCGGAGCAGGTGGAGGCCGTTCTGCGGGTCAAGACCGACGCGACCCTCGCCCTCCACGAGCTGACCCGTGACCTGGACCTGTCGGCGTTCGTGCTCTTCTCGTCCTTCGCCGCCACCTTCGGCGCTCCCGGACAGGGCAACCAGGCACCCGGCAACGCGTTCCTGGACGCCTTCGCCGAGTACCGCCGGGGGGCAGGACTGCCCGCCACCTCCATCGCCTGGGGGCCGTGGGGCAGTGCGGACGGCGACGACAGCGCGGCAGGGGACAGGATGCGCCGCCACGGCATCGTCGCGATGTCGCCCGAGCGGACCCTCGCCTCGCTCCAGCACGCGCTGGACCGTGACGAAACGATCCTGACCGTCGCCGACATGGACTGGAAGCGGTTCACCCTCGCCTTCACCTCGGACCGGGACCGGCCGCTGCTCCTGGAGCTTCCCGAGGCCCGGCGCATCATCGAGAGCGCGGAGCGGGAGTCCGCCGACGACCTGGCCGGGGGAGTGCCGCTCACGCAGCAGCTCGCCGGGCTGCCCGAGGTCGAACAGGAGCGGCTGCTGCTCGACCTGGTCCGTACGGCCGTCGCCGCCGTCCTCGGCCACGCCGACCTGGCCGCTGTCGAGGCCGGCCGGGCGTTCAAGGAGCTGGGCTTCGACTCGCTCACCTCGGTCGAACTGCGCAACCGGCTCGGCGCGGTGAGCGGGCTGAAGCTGCCCGCCAGCCTGGTCTTCGACCACCCGACCCCCGCCGCCGTCGCCGCCTTCCTGCGCGCCGGGATCGTGCCCGACGCGGCCGCGGGCGGCGCGCCGCTGCTGGAGGAGCTCGACAAGCTCGAAGCCGTACTGGAGCGGGGCACCGCCGACAACGTCGTACGGGCCCGTGTGACCATGCGGCTCCAGAAGCTCCTGGGGAAGTGGAACGAGAGCGAGGACCAGGCGGGCGCCGAGGCGTGGGCGGCCGCGGCCGACGGCTCCGGGCCGGGCATCGGCGCGGGGTCGGCGGACGGCGTGCTGGACGAGGTCGAGCAGCTCCAGGAGGCGAGCGACGAAGAACTGTTCGCCTTCATCAACAAGGGACTCGGCCGCGCCTGACCACAAACGGACCCCGGGCGCTCTCGCGATATTGACGGCGTGCCGTTAATTGGCCAGGATGGTCAGCCCCCTCGGCAATTCATGCAGGGCCCACTGCCCCCTGTCACACCCTCCCACCCAGGGGTGTGTAGGGGGCAGTTAGGGGTTGTCGGGAAGATTGAGCGGCGAATAACCTGCCGCTGAGCAGTCGATTCGGTCAAGAAGGGAATCGACTGTATTCCCGATGGAATTCTCGGCTTTATCTGCACAGTTTTCCGAACAGTTTTCCGATGCCGTCTGCTGCAAATGGGTGGTTGCGTTAAATGGCGAATGAAGAGACGCTGCGGGACTACCTGAAGCTGGTGACGGCGGATCTGCACCAGACGCGTCAGCGGCTGCGTGACGTCGAGGCGAAGAATCAGGACCCCATCGCCATCGTCGGCATGGGCTGCCGCTACCCCGGCGGTGTGACCTCGCCCGAGGAGCTGTGGCAGCTCGTCGTGGACGGCGGGGACGCCGTCTCCGGTTTCCCCGCCGACCGTGGCTGGGACATGGAGACGGTCTACCACCCGGACCCCGAGCACCCCGGCACCAGCTATGCCAACCAGGGTGGCTTCGTACGGGACTTCGCCCGCTTCGACCCGTCGCTCTTCGGCATCTCGCCGCGCGAGGCCCTCGCCATGGACCCGCAGCAGCGGCTGCTCCTGGAGACCTCGTGGGAAGCGTTCGAGCGGGCCGGGATCGACCCGACCTCGATGCGGGGCAAGCAGGTCGGCGTCTTCGTCGGCACCAGCAACCACGACTACCTGTCGGCGCTGCTGAGTTCCTCCGAGAACGTGGAGGGCTACCTCGGCACCGGCAACGCGGCGAGCGTCGCCTCGGGCCGGCTCTCGTACACCTTCGGCCTCGAAGGCCCCGCCGTCACCGTCGACACCGCCTGCTCGTCGTCCTCGGTGGCCCTGCACCTGGCCGTACAGGCGCTCCGCAACGGCGAGTGCTCGCTCGCCCTCGCGGGCGGTGCGACGCTGATGTCGGCTCCCGGCACGTTCATCGACTACAGCAAGCAGCGCGGACTGGCCACCGACGGACGCTGCAAGGCGTTCTCGCCCGACGCCGACGGATTCAGCCTCGCCGAGGGCGTGGGCATCCTGCTGGTCGAGCGGCTCTCCGACGCGCGCCGCAAGGGCCACCCCGTCCTGGCCGTGGTCCGTGGCTCCGCCGTCAACCAGGACGGCGCCAGCAACGGCCTGACCGCGCCCAACGGCCCGTCCCAGCAGCGCGTCATCCTGCAGGCGCTGTCCAACGCCAGGCTCACCCCCGACCAGGTCGACGCGGTCGAGGCCCACGGCACGGGCACCGGCCTCGGTGACCCCATCGAGGCGCAGGCGCTCATCGCCACCTACGGCCAGGGCCGCCCCGAGGGGCGGCCGCTGTGGCTGGGTTCGCTCAAGACCAACATCGGTCACGCGCAGGCCGCTGCCGGTGTCGCGGGCGTCATCAAGAGCGTCATGGCGATGCGCCACGGCGTGCTGCCGCGCACCCTGCACGTGGACGAGCCGACCCCCCACGTCGACTGGGCGGCGGGCGACGTCTCCCTGCTCACCGAGGCGCGGCCCTGGCCCCTCGGCGACCAGCCGCGCCGGATCGGCGTCTCGTCCTTCGGCATGAGCGGCACCAACGCCCACATCATCCTGGAGAGCGCGCAGGAGTCCGCCGCCGACCAGCGGGCCGACGCCGGTACGGACCGGAGCGAACCGGCCGCCGACCGCGCGAACACGCCCGGCGTCCTCCCGGTCGTCCTGTCCGGCCGGACCGAGCCCGCCCTGCGGGCCCAGGCCGCCGCGCTGCACGCCCACGTCGCGGCCCACCCCGGCCTCGGCATCGCCGATCTCGCCTTCTCCCAGGCCCTCACCCGGGCGGCGCTGGACCGGCGCGCGGCCGTCGTCGCCGACGACCGCGAGGCCCTGCTGTCGGGGCTCGCGGCACTGGCGGAAGGCCGCCCCTGCGCCGACGTGGTCGAAGGAAGCGCCACGGAGGGCAAGCTGGCGTTCCTCTTCACCGGGCAGGGCAGCCAGCGGCCCGGCATGGGCCGTGAACTGTATGCGACGTATCCCGTCTTCGCGCAGGCTCTGGACGCGGTGTGCGAACGGCTGGAACTGCCGCTCAAGGAAGCCCTGTTCGGGACCGACGGCGCCGCGCTGGACGAGACCGCCTACACCCAGCCCGCGCTGTTCGCGGTCGAGGTGGCCCTCTTCCGGCTCGTGGAGAGCTGGGGCCTGAAGCCCGACTACCTGGCCGGGCACTCGATCGGTGAGATCGCGGCCGCACACGTGGCCGGAGTGCTCTCGCTGGAGGACGCCTGCACCCTGGTCGAGGCCCGTGGCCGGCTGATGCAGGCGCTGCCGACCGGTGGCGTGATGATCGCCGTCGAGGCCGCGGAGGACGAGGTCCTGCCGCTGCTGACCGACCGGGTGAGCATCGCCGCGGTCAACGGTCCGCGGTCGGTCGTGATCGCGGGCGACGAGGCCGACGCGGTGGCGATCGCCGAGTCCTTCGAAGCCCAGGGCCGCAAGACCAAGCGGCTCACGGTCAGCCACGCCTTCCACTCGCCGCACATGGACGGCATGCTGGAGGACTTCCGGGTTGTGGCGGAAGGCCTGTCGTACGAGGCTCCGCGCATCCCGATCGTCTCGAACCTCACCGGCGCCCTCGTCACCGACGAGATGGGCTCGGCCGAGTTCTGGGTCCGCCACGTCCGCGAAGCCGTCCGCTTCCTCGACGGAATCCGCTGGCTGGAGAGCCGCGGGGTCACCACCTACCTCGAACTCGGCCCCGGCGGCGTCCTGTCCGCCCTCGGCCAGGACTGCCAGACCGCGACCGGCCCCCGCGCGGCGGCCTTCCTCCCCGCGCTGCGCACCGGCCGCCCCGAGGCCTCGTCGCTGACCGCGGCCGTGGCCGGCGCCCATGTACGCGGCCTCTCCCCGGACTGGGCCGCCCGCTTCGCGGGCAGCGGCGCACACCGCGTCGAGCTGCCCACCTACGCCTTCCAGCGCGAGCTGTACTGGCCCCGCGACCCCTTCACCGACCCGGCCGAATCCGCCCATGGCGGTGAACTCGGCGCCACTGACGCCAAGTTCTGGGAGGTCGTCGACAGCGAGGACCTCGCCGTGCTCGCCGACACCCTCGGCGTCGGCGGCGACGAACCCCTCAGCAGCGTGCTGCCCGCGCTCTCCGCCTGGCACCGCCGCCACCGCGACCGCGACACCGTGGACGGCTGGCGCTACCGCGTCACCTGGAAGCCGCTGACGGACACCACGGCCACGCCCCCCTCCGGGCACTGGCTCCTGGCCGTACCCACCGGGCACGCCGACAACCCCTGGACCGTCGCCGCCGAGCGGGCACTGACGGCACGCGGCGCCACCGTGACCACCGTCGCCCTCGACGCGACCCTCGACGACCGCGCCACCACCGCCCAGCGGATCGGCGAAGCCCTCGCCGTCCCCGCCGACTCTCCCGCGGCGGGCGCCGAAACGCTCGCCGGCGTGCTCTCGCTGCTCGCCCTGGACGAGCGGCCGCACCCCGCGGACCCGGCACTGCCCGCCGGGCTCGCCGCCACGGCCGCCCTCATCCAGGCGCTCGGCGACACCGGCGTGGAAGCCCCGCTGTGGGCCGCCACCTGCGGCGCGGTCTCCACCGGCCGCACCGACCGGCTCTCCAGCACCGCCCAGGCACAGGTCTGGGGCCTCGGCCGCACCGCCGCCCTCGAACTGCCCGTGCGCTGGGGCGGTCTAGTCGACCTGCCCCCGACCCCCGACGAGCGGGCCGCGGGCCGACTCGCCGACGTCCTCGGCGGAATCGGCGGACCCGGCGCTCTCGGCGGGCTCGGCGGGCCCGGCGCCGAGGACCACCTCGCCGTACGCTCCACCGGCGTCTTCGTCCGCAGGCTGGCCCGCGCCACCCGCGACGAGCGCCCCGCCACCGAGTGGGCCGCCACCGGCACGGCCCTCATCACCGGCGGCACGGGCGCACTCGGCCGCCACGTCGCCCGCTGGCTCGCCCGCACCGGGGCGGAGCACCTGCTCCTGGTCAGCAGGCGCGGCCCGGAAGCCGAGGGAGCCGACGCGCTCGCCGCCGAACTGCGCGCACTGGGTGCCGAGGTCACCATCGCCGCCTGCGACGTCGCCGACCGCGACGCCGTCGCGGCCCTGCTCGCCACCCTTCCGGCCGAGCAGCCGCTGACCACCGTCGTCCACGCCGCCGGGGTGCTCGACGACGGCGTCCTGGACGCCCAGACGCCGCAGCGCCTCGCCGGGGTCCTGCGCCCCAAGGCCCATGCGGCGCAGGTCCTGCACGAGCTGACCCGCGACCTGGACCTCTCCGCGTTCGTCCTCTTCTCGTCCGTCGCGGCTGTCTTCGGCGCCGCGGGTCAGGCCAACTACGCCGCCGCGAACGCCTCCTTGGACGCCCTCGCCGAGCAGCGCCGCGCCGACGGCCTGCCCGCCACCGTGCTGGCCTGGGGTGCCTGGGCCGAAGGCGGCATGGCCACCGACGAACTCGTCGCCGAGCGCCTGCGGCTGGCCGGACTGCCCGCCCTCGCACCCGAACTGGCCCTGTCCGCGCTGCACATGGCGCTCACCCTGGACGAGACCGCCTCGCTCGTCGCCGACATCGACTGGGAGCGCCTGACCCCCGGCCTCACCGCCGTACGCCCCTGCCCGCTGATCGCCGACCTCCCCGAGGCCATGCACGCCCTCGCCGGAGCCGAGGCGGCCACCGGGCCCGGCGGCGCCGCCCCCGACACGATCGCGCGGCAGCTGGCCGACGCCTCCGCCGGTGAACGCGACCAGCTCGCCCTGGAGTTCGTACGTACCCAGGTCGCGGCCGTACTCGGCTACGCCGGACCCGGGTCCGTCGACCCGGGCAGTGCCTTCCGGGACCTGGGCTTCGACTCGCTCACCGCGGTGGAGATCCGCAACCTCCTCACCTCCCGGACCGGCCTGCGCCTGCCCGCGACACTGATCTTCGACTACCCCAACTCCCTCTCCCTGGCCGCCTTCCTGCAGGGCGAACTGCTCGGCTCGCAGGCGCCGGACCCCGCCCGCCGCACCCCCGCGGGCCCGGGGGCCGCCACCGACGACGACCCCATCGCGATCGTCGCGATGAGCTGCCGCTTCCCCGGCGGCGTACAGACCCCGGAAGACCTCTGGCAGCTGCTCTCCACCGGCCGTGACGCGATCTCCGGCTTCCCCGCCGACCGCGGCTGGGACCTCGACGGGCTGTACGACCCCGAGTCCGCCACGGAGAACACCAGTTACGTCCGCGAGGGCGGCTTCCTCGCCGGTGCCACCGACTTCGACCCCGGGTTCTTCGGGATCTCGCCGCGCGAGGCCCTCGCCATGGACCCGCAGCAGCGCCTGCTGCTCGAAACGTCCTGGGAGGCCTTCGAGCGCGCCGGAATCGACCCCGCCACCGTGCGCGGCGAACAGATCGGCGTCTTCACCGGCACCAACGGACAGGACTACCTCAACGTCATCCTGGCCGCACCCGACGGTGTCGAGGGGTTCCTCGGCACGGGCAACGCGGCGAGCGTGGTCTCCGGCCGAGTCTCCTACGTGCTCGGCCTGGAAGGCCCGGCCGTCACGGTCGACACGGCCTGCTCGTCCTCGCTGGTCGCCCTGCACTGGGCGATCCAGGCGCTGCGCCAGGGTGAGTGCACCATGGCGCTGGCCGGCGGTGTGACCGTCATGTCCACGCCCGCCTCCTTCGTCGACTTCAGCCGTCAGCGCGGGCTCGCGGAAGACGGACGCATCAAGGCGTTCGCGGCGGCCGCCGACGGTACGGGCTGGGGCGAGGGCGTCGGCATCCTCCTCGTCGAGAAGCTCTCCGACGCACAGCGCAACGGCCACCCGGTCCTGGCGATCGTGCGGGGCTCGGCCATCAACCAGGACGGCGCCAGCAACGGCCTCACGGCACCCAACGGCCCGTCCCAGCAGCGCGTCATCCGCCAGGCCCTCGCCAGCGGCGGACTGACGGCCACGGACGTCGACGCCGTCGAGGCCCACGGCACGGGCACGAAGCTCGGTGACCCGATCGAGGCGCAGGCACTCCTCGCCACGTACGGGCAGGACCGGCCCGCCGGCCGCCCCCTGCTGCTCGGCTCGATCAAGTCCAACCTCGGGCACACACAGGCCGCCGCCGGTGTCGCCGGTGTCATGAAGATGGTCCTCGCCATGCAGCACGGCGTGCTGCCGAAGACCCTGCACGTCGACGCGCCGACCCCGCACGTGGACTGGTCGGCAGGTGAGGTCGCCCTGCTGGCCGATGCCGTGGAATGGCCCGAGACCGGGCGTCCGCGCCGGGCGGGCGTCTCGTCGTTCGGCATCAGCGGCACCAACGCCCACACCATCATCGAACAGGCCCCGGCAGCCATGGCGCCCGTCCCGCCCGTGGCGTCCGCGCCCGTACGGGCCGACGGCCCGCAGCCGTGGCTCCTCTCCGCGAAGAACCGCGAAGCACTCCACGACCAGGCACGCCGACTGCACGCCCACGCGGACCTGAACCCGGACGTGAGCCCCGCCGACCTCGGACTCTCCCTGGCGGTCGGCCGTTCGGCGTTCGAGCGGCGCGCGGCCGTGGTCGCCGCCGACCGTGAGGGGCTGCTGGCCGGCCTCGCGGCACTGGCGGACGGCGGCGCGGCGGCAGGACTGGTGGAGGGCTCACCGGTCGCCGGAAAGCTGGCGTTCCTGTTCACCGGGCAGGGCAGCCAGCGGCTCGGGATGGGCCGTGAGCTGTACGAGGCGTATCCGGTGTTCGCGGACGCGCTCGATGCCGTCTGTGCGCGGCTGGATCTCGAAGTACCGCTGAAGGACGTCCTGTTCGGGTCGGATGCGCGCCTGCTGGACGAGACCGCTTACACGCAGCCCGCGTTGTTCGCGGTCGAGGTGGCGTTGTTCCGGCTGCTGGAGTCGTGGGGCGTGAAGCCCGACTTCGTGGCCGGTCATTCGATCGGTGAGATCGCGGCCGCGCATGTGGCCGGGGTGTTCTCCCTCGATGACGCCTGTGCGCTGGTCGAGGCTCGCGGGCGGTTGATGCAGGCGCTGCCGGGTGGTGGCGTGATGATCGCCGTCCAGGCGTCGGAGGACGAAGTCCTGCCGCTGCTGACGGACCGCGTGAGCATTGCCGCGATCAATGGTCCCCAGTCGGTCGTGATCGCGGGTGACGAGGCCGACGCGGTGGCGATCGCCGAGTCGTTCACCGGCCGCAAGTCCAAGCGGCTCACGGTCAGTCACGCGTTCCATTCGCCGCACATGGACGGCATGCTCAACGCCTTCCGTGAGATAGCCGAGGGCCTCTCCTTTGAGGCTCCGCGCATCCCGGTCGTCTCGAACCTCACCGGCGCCCTCGTCACCGACGAGATGGCCTCGGCTGACTTCTGGGTCCGCCACGTCCGCGAGGCCGTCCGCTTCCTCGACGGCATCCGCACGCTGGAGGCCGCAGGCGTCACCAAGTACCTCGAACTCGGCCCCGACGGCGTGCTGTCCGCCCTGGCCCAGGACTGCGTGGGTGCTGGTGGCGAGGGCTCCGTCTTCATCCCCGTACTCCGCAAGGCACGCCCCGAGCCCGAGACCGTCACCACGGCCCTCGCCACGGCCCACGTCCACGGCATCACCGTCGACTGGCAGGCGTTCTACGCCGGGACCGGCGCCCAGCGCGTCGACCTCCCCACCTACGCCTTCCAGCGCCAGCGCTACTGGCCCGCCGTCTCCTCCCTCTACCTCGGCGACGTCGAGGCGATCGGCCTCGACGACACCGCGCACCCGCTGCTCAGCGCGGGTGTCGCCCTGCCCGAGTCCGACGGCATGGTGTTCGCCGGGCGGCTCGCGCTCTCCACCCACCCCTGGCTCGCCGACCACACCATCCTCGGCAGCGTCCTGCTGCCCGGTACGGCCTTCGTCGAGCTGGCCACCCGCGCCGGTGACCAGGTCGGCTGCGATTACCTGGAAGAACTGACCCTCGAAGCGCCTCTGGTCCTGCCCGAGCACGGCGGCGTCCAGCTGCGCGTGTGGGTCGGTGCCGCCGACGAGTCCGGTCGACGGCCGTTCGCCCTGCACTCCCGGGCCGAAGGTCTGCCGGCCGAGGAGCCGTGGACGCGGCACGCCGGCGGTGTGCTCGCCGAGGGCGGGCGGCCCCCGGCCGACTTCGACCTGACGGCCTGGCCCCCGGCGGGCGCCGTCGAAGTGGAGCTCGACGGGCGCTACGAAGAGCTCGACGGCATCGGTTTCTCCTACGGCCCCACTTTCCGCGGCCTGCGCACGGCCTGGCAGCTCGACGGTGAGGTCTACGCCGAGGTCAGGCTGCCCGAGGGGGCCGAGGACGAGGCGGGCCGGTTCGGCCTGCACCCGGCCCTGCTCGACGCGGCACTGCACGCCATCGGGCTGGGCGGCCTCGGCGCCGACGACGGCCAGGGCAGGCTTCCCTTCGCCTGGTCCGGGGTGTCGCTGCACGCGGGCGGGGCTGCCGCGCTGCGGGTCCACCTCGCTCCGGCGGGTGCCGAGGGCGTCCGCCTGGAGATCGCGGACGCCTCGGGCGCACCGGTCGCGGCCGTCGAGTCGCTCGGGCTGCGCCCGGTGACGGCCGAGCAGCTCCGTGCCGCTCGTGCCACCTACCACGAGTCCGTGTTCCGCCAGCAGTGGACCGAGCTGACGGGTCTCGGCGCTCCGGCCGCGGCCCCCGCCGTCCGGTACGCGTTCCTCGGCGGCGACACCGAAGCCGCCGCGGACCACTACCAGGACCTGGCCGCGCTCGCCGCCGCGATCGACGCCGGAAGGCCCGTACCGGACGAGGTGGTCGTCGGCCTCGCGGCCGCGTCCGGGGCCGTTTCGGCGGCCACCGTGCACGGCGCCGCGCACGACGCGCTGGCACTCGTCCAGACCTGGCTCGCGGACCAGCGGTTCGCCGCCGCACGCCTGGTGGTCCTCACCCGCGGCGCGGTGGCCACGGACGCGGGCGACGACGTGACCGACCTCGCCGCCGCCACCGTGTGGGGCCTGCTGCGGTCCGCGCAGACGGAGAACCCCGGCAGGATCGCGCTCGTCGACACCGACGGCCACGACCGGAGCGACCAGGCCCTGCGGGCCGCGCTCACCTCCGACGAGGAGCGGTTCGCGCTGCGCGCCGGAGCCGTCCTCGTGCCCCGGCTCGCCCGGGTCGAGACCCGGCAGGACGAGTCCGCCCCCGCACCGGCCTTCACGCCCGGCGGCACGGTGCTGATCACCGGAGCCACCGGAGCGCTGGGCGGTCTCGTCGCCCGGCACCTCGCCACCGCACACGGCGTGGAGCGGCTGCTCCTCGTCGGCAGGCGCGGAGCAAGCGCCCCCGGCGCGGCCGAACTCGTCGCCGAACTGGCCGAGTCGGGCACCCGGGCCACCTGGGCGGCGTGCGACGTGGCCGACCGGGACGCGCTCGCGGCGCTGCTCGCGGGGATTCCCGCCGAGCACCCGCTGACCGCCGTCGTCCACACGGCCGGAGTCATCGACGACGGCATCATCTCCTCGCTGACGCCCGACCGGCTCTCCGCCGTGCTGCGGCCCAAGGTGGACGCGGCCTGGAACCTGCACGAGCTGACCGAGGGCCTCGACCTCTCCGCCTTCGTGCTCTTCTCCTCCACCTCCGGTCTCTTCGGGGGCCCCGGGCAGGGCAACTACGCCGCCGCCAACTCCTTCCTGGACGCCCTCGCCCAGCACCGCCGCGCCCACGGGCTCCCCGCGACCTCGACGGCCTGGGGCCTGTGGTCCGTGGCCGACGGCATGGCCGGCTCCCTGGACGCGGCCGACGTCAACCGGATGCGCCGGGCCGGACTGCCGCCGCTGACCGCGGCCGACGGCCTCGGCCTGTTCGACACGGCGGTCTCCCTCGACGACGCCGCCCTGGCCCTGATGCGGGTGGACACCGACGTCCTGCGCACCCAGGCCGCGGCCGGCACCGTCGCACCGCTGCTGCGCGGTCTCGTACGGGGCGTCGCCCGCCGGTCGGTCGACGCGTCGGCCGGGGCCGCAGGCGCCGACTCGGAGCTGCGCGGCAGGCTGGCGGGGCTCTCCGCGGCCGAGCGGGACCGGGCGCTGCTGGACCTGGTGCGTACGCAGGTCGCGGCGGTCCTCGGACACGCCGGGCCCGCGGCCGTCGAGTCGGGACGGGCCTTCAAGGAGCTGGGCTTCGACTCGCTCACCGCGGTGGAGCTGCGCAACCGGCTGAACGCCGCCACCGCGCTGCGCCTGCCCGCGACCCTGATCTTCGACTATCCGGACCCGACCGTCCTCGCCCGCCACCTGCGCACTGAGCTGATCGGCGACGACACCACGGCCGCCGTGGCCGAGCCGGCCGTGGCCGTGGCCGACGACGAGCCCATCGCCATCGTCGCCATGAGCTGCCGCTACCCCGGTGACGTACGCACCCCCGAGGACCTGTGGCAGCTCCTGACGGCGGGCGCCGACGGCATCACCCGGCTTCCCGAGAACAGGGGCTGGGACACCGAGGGGCTGTACGACCCGGACCCGGAGAGCCAGGGCACCTCCTACGCCCGCGACGGCGGATTCCTGCACGACGCGACCGAATTCGACGCGTCCTTCTTCGGGATCTCGCCCCGCGAGGCCCTCGCCATGGACCCGCAGCAGCGGCTCCTGCTGGAGACGACCTGGGAGGTCTTCGAACGGGCCGGCATCGCGCCGTCCTCGGTGCGCGGCAGCCGGACGGGCGTCTTCGCGGGTGTCATGTACCACGACTACGGCGCGCGCCTGCACGCCGTGCCCGACGGTGTCGAGGGCTACCTCGGCACCGGCAGCTCCAGCAGCATCGTGTCCGGCCGCGTCGCCTACACCTTCGGCCTCGAAGGCCCGGCGGTCACCGTGGACACGGCCTGCTCCTCCTCGTTGGTCGCCCTGCACCTCGCGGCCCAGGCACTGCGCAACGGCGAGTGCTCGCTCGCCCTCGCGGGCGGTGTCACCGTGATGTTCACGCCCGGCACCTTCATCGAGTTCAGCCGTCAGCGCGGCCTGGCCGCCGACGGACGCTGCAAGTCCTTCGCGGCCGCCGCCGACGGGACGGGCTGGGGCGAGGGCGCGGGCATGCTCCTGCTGGAGCGGCTCTCCGACGCACGGCGCAACGGCCACCAGGTCCTCGCGGTCGTCCGCGGCTCGGCCGTCAACCAGGACGGCGCCAGCAACGGCCTCACCGCCCCGAACGGCCCCTCGCAGCAGCGCGTCATCCGGCAGGCCCTCGCCAACGCGGGTGTCGCCGCCGGACACGTCGACGCCGTCGAGGCCCACGGCACCGGCACCACCCTCGGCGACCCCATCGAGGCCCAGGCCCTCCTCGCGACCTACGGCCAGGAGCACACCGACGACCGGCCGCTGCTCCTCGGCTCGGTGAAGTCCAACCTCGGTCACACGCAGGCCGCTTCGGGCGTCGCCGGCGTCATCAAGATGGTCATGTCGATGCGGCACGGTGTGCTGCCGAAGACCCTGCACGTCGACGAGCCGACCCCGCACGTGGACTGGTCGGCGGGCGCGGTCTCGCTCCTCACCGAGCAGACCCCGTGGCCCGAGACCGGCCGTCCGCGCCGCGCGGGCGTCTCCTCCTTCGGCATCAGCGGCACCAACGCGCACGCCATCATCGAGCAGGCCCCGGAGCCGGACCCGGCCCGGGCGTTGGCGCGGCCCGCGCCGGACGCCGCGGAGCCGTCGCCCGTGCCCCTGGTCGTGTCCGCCCGCGGCGAGGACGCGCTGCGCGCCCAGGCCCGCCGGCTCCACGCCCACGTCCACGCCGACCCCGGCTTGCGCGCCGTCGACCTCGGCCTCTCCCTGGCGACCACCCGCTCGGCCCTGGACCAGCGCGCCGCGCTGGTGGCGGGCGACCGCGCCGAACTGCTGCGCGGCCTGGACGCCCTGGCCCGCGGCGAGGACAGCGCGGGACTGGTGCGCGGCACCGCCCGCGAGGGCCAGGTGGCGTTCCTGTTCACCGGTCAGGGCAGCCAGCGCCCGGGGATGGGGCGCGAGCTGTACGACGCGCATCCCGTCTTCGCGGACGCGCTCGACGAGGTCTGCGGCGAACTGGACCGGCACCTCGAAGTACCGCTCAAGGACGTGCTGTTCGCGACCGAAGGCGATCTGGCCGATCTGGTGAACCGGACCGCTTACACGCAGCCCGCGCTGTTCGCCGTCGAGGTGGCCCTGTTCCGGCTCATGGAGAGCCGGGGTGTGCAGCCCGACGTCCTGGCCGGTCACTCGATCGGTGAGATCGCCGCCGCGCACGTGGCGGGCGTCCTTTCGCTCCAGGACGCCAGTGAACTGGTCGCCGCCCGTGGGCGGTTGATGCAGGCGCTGCCGACCGGCGGCGTGATGATCGCCGTCCAGGCATCGGAGGACGAGGTCCTGCCGCTGCTGACGGACCGGGTGAGCATCGCCGCCATCAACGGTCCGCAGTCGGTCGTGATCGCGGGTGACGAGGCCGACGCGGTCGCGATCGCCGAGTCCTTCCCGGGCCGCAAGTCCAAGCGGCTCACGGTCAGTCACGCGTTCCATTCGCCGCACATGGACGGCATGCTCGCCGACTTCCGCAAGGTCGCCGAGGGCCTCGTCTACGAGAGCCCGCGCATCCCGCTCGTCTCGAACCTCACCGGGGCCCTGGTCACCGATGAGATGGGCTCGGCGGACTTCTGGGTGCGTCACGTCCGCGAGGCCGTCCGCTTCCTGGACGGAATTCGCGCCCTGGAAGCCGCGGGCGTCACGACATACGTCGAACTCGGCCCGGACGGGGTCCTGTCGGCCATGGCCCAGGACTGCGTGAGCGGCGAGGACGCGGTCTTCGTCCCCGTCCTGCGCACCGGCCGCCCCGAGGCCGAGACCGTCACCACCGCCCTCGCCCGCGTCCACGTCCAGGGCGTGCCCGTGGACTGGGACGCGTACTTCGCCGGGACCGGCGCCCAGCGCGTCGACCTCCCCACCTACGCCTTCCAGCGCAAGCGCTACTGGCTCGACGTCGGCGTCTCCGTCGAGGACGTGCTGGCGGCCGGTCTCGACTCGGCCGACCACCCCCTGCTGGGCGCCACCGTCTCACTGCCGGGGTCCGACGGGCTGGTCCTCACCGGACGCCTCGCGCTGTCCACGCACCCCTGGCTGGGCGACCACACCGTCATGGACACCGTCCTGCTGCCCGGCACGGCCTTCGTCGAACTCGCCCTGCGGGCCGGTGAACTGGTCGGCTGCGACACCGTCGAAGAGCTGGCCCTCGAAGCCCCGCTCACCCTCGCCGACCAGGGCTCCGTCCAGTTCCAGCTGGCCGTGGACGCCCCCGACGACGCCGGGCGCCGGACCCTGACCCTGCACTCCCGCCGCACCGGGGCCCCGGCCGAAGACCCGTGGACACGGCACGCCACCGGCGTTCTCGCGCCCGTGGGGTCCGCCGCGCCCGCACACCCCTTCGATCTGACCGCATGGCCGCCGGCCGACGCGGAGCCCGTGCCCACCGACGCGTTCTACCCGGGCGCGGCCGCGGCGGGCCTCGGCTACGGACCGGCCTTCCAGGGGCTGCGCGCCGCCTGGCGGCGCGGCGACGAACTGTTCGCCGAGGTCGCACTCGACGAGCAGTACGAGGGCGACGCCGCCGCCTACGGCGTGCACCCCGCCCTGCTCGACGCGGCCCTGCACGCCATCGGCCTCGGAGTACCCGGCGCGTCCGCCGACGCCCCGGCCGAAGGAGCCCGGCTGCCCTTCGCCTGGACCGGCGTACGCCTGTACGCGGCCGGTGCGGCGGGCATCCGGGTCCGGCTGACCGCCGCCGCGTCCGGCGGCATCGCCCTGGACGTGGCCGACTCCACCGGAGCCCCGGTGGCCTCCGTCGAGTCCCTGATCCTGCGCCCGGTCTCCGCGGAGCAGCTCGGCGAGGACCGTACGGCGCACCACGAGTCGCTCTTCGGAGTGGAATGGACCAGGCTTCCCCTGCCCTCCGGTGTGATCCCCTCCGGCGAACGCTGGGCCGTGCTCGGCGAGGACGAGCCGGACCTCAGGGTCGGCGGCGAACGCCTCGACGCGTACAGCGGCCTCACCGCGCTGCGCGAGGAGATCGCCGCGGGCACCTCGGCGCCCGACGTCGTCGTCGTACCCCTGTCCTCCGGGGCCTGCGGCGGCGGACGCGCGGGCACCGCCCGGGCCGCCGCGCACCACGCGCTCGCCCTGGTCAAGGAGTGGCTGGCCGACGAACGGCTCGACGGCGCGCGGCTCGTGCTGCTGACGCGGGGCGCGGTGGCCGCCGTACCGGACGAGCACGTGACCGATCTGACCCACGCCCCGGTGTGGGGCCTGGTGCGGTCCGCGCAGTCCGAGAACCCCGGCCGGTTCGTGCTCGCCGACACCGACGGCACCGACGCCTCCTTCGGGGCGCTGGCCGCCGCACTCGCGACCGACGAGCCGCAGCTCGCCCTCCGGTCCGGCGAGGCACACGCCTTCCGCCTGCGCCGCATCGCCCGTACCGCCACCGAGGCGGCCGGTGACACCGGCAACGGCGACGGACCCACCCGTACGGACGGCGCCCGCAAGGCCGCCGACGGTACGGTCCTGGTCACCGGAGCGAGCGGCACCCTCGGCGGACTCTTCGCCCGCCACCTGGCCGCCGCCCACGGCGCGCGGCACCTGCTGCTGCTGAGCCGTCGCGGGGGCGAGGCCCCCGGGGCCGGTGAACTGACCCGTGAGCTGACCGCGTCGGGCGTGGAGGTGACCTGGGCGGCCTGCGACGCGGCCGACCGGGACGCGCTCGCCGCCGTACTGGCCGCGATCCCGGCCGACCGGCCGCTGACGGCGGTCGTCCACACGGCCGGTGTGCTCGACGACGGCATCATCGACTCCCTCACACCCGAGCGGCTCGACACCGTGCTGCGGCCCAAGGTCGACGCGGCCTGGAACCTGCACGAGCTGACCGAGGGCCACGAACTCTCCGCGTTCGTGCTCTTCTCCTCGGTCGCCGGCTGCTTCGGCGCCGCTGGCCAGGGCAACTACGCGGCGGCCAACTCCTTCCTGGACGCCCTCGCCCAGCACCGCAAGGCCCGTGGCCTCACCGCGAGTTCCCTCGCCTGGGGCCTGTGGGAGGCGACGGGCGGCATGGCCGGCGCGCTCGACGAAGCCGACCTGACCCGCATGGCCCGCTCCGGCGTGGCCGCGCTCGCCCCCGCCGAGGGCCTGGCCCTCTTCGACGCCTCCCGCACCCTGGACGAAGCGGTCCTCGTCCCCATGCGGATCGAACTGGGCGCGCTGCGCGCCCAGGCCGCGGACGGCACCCTGCCGCCGCTGCTGCGCGGACTGGTGCGCACTCCCGCGCGCCGGGCCGCCGACTCCGGAGCACGCACCGGAACGCGCACGGGAACGCGCACGGGCACCGACCCGGCGGGCTCCCTCGAAGAGCGCCTCGCCGGACTGTCGGCAGCCGAACGCGACCGGGCCCTCATGGAGCTGGTCCGCACCCAGGTGGCCGCGGTCCTGGGCTACGCGGGCCCCGACGACGTCGACGCGGGACGGGGCTTCCTCGACCTGGGCTTCGACTCGCTCACCGCGGTCGACCTGCGCAACCGCCTCACGGCGGGCTCCGGACTCCGGCTGCCCGTCACGCTCATCTTCGACTATCCCTCTCCGACCGCGCTCGCCGGATACCTCGCCGAACGCCTCGGCCAGGGCGACCCGTCCCGCCGGCCCGTCCACGCGGAACTCGACAAGCTCGAATCGATCCTCTCGACGGTCGGCCCCGACGACGTCGAACGCGCGGGCATCACCGCCCGGCTGCGAGACCTTCTGGCGAAGTGGAATGAAACGCACAGTGCACAGGACAGCGCCGCGGACGAGCGGGAAATCCAGTCCGCGACGGCCGACGAGATCTTCGATCTGCTCGACGACGAACTGGGGCTGTCCTGACGGGCTCCGGCCCGGCGGCCGTCCGGCCGGTGCGCAGCACCGGCTCCCGGCCGCCCTCCCGTCCGGCACCCACCTTCCGATCCACGGGCTCCGCGCGAGCTTTCCGACTCTGACCACGGGGATGGCGTAAATGGTGAACGAGGAGAAGTACCTCGATTACCTCAAGCGGGCGACGACCGACCTCCGCGAGGCCCGACGACGACTGCGCGAGGTGGAGGAACGGGAGCAGGAGCCGATCGCCGTCGTGGCGATGAGCTGCCGCTACCCCGGGGGGATCGACACCCCCGAAAAGCTGTGGGACCTCGTCGCCCACGGCCGGGACGCCGTCTCCGCCTACCCCGCGGACCGCGGATGGGACGCCGAAGTCCTCTTCGATCCCGACCCCGAGACCGGGATCGAGGCGTACGAACAGGTCGGCGGCTTCCTGCACGACGCGGCCGACTTCGACCCCGCGTTCTTCGGGATCTCGCCGCGCGAAGCCCTCGCCATGGACCCCCAGCAGCGGCTGCTGCTGGAGACGTCATGGGAGGCCTTCGAGCGCGCGGGCATCGACCCGGCGTCGCTGCGCGGCAGCCGTACCGGGGTCTTCGCCGGACTGATGTACCACGACTACGCCGCCCGGCTGTTCAGCGTGCCCGAGGAGATCCAGGGCTTCCTCGGCAACGGCAGCTCCGGCAGCATCGCCTCGGGCCGGATCGCCTACACCCTCGGCCTGGAGGGCCCGGCCGTCACGGTCGACACGGCCTGCTCGTCCTCGCTGGTCGCCGTGCACCTGGCGGTCCAGGCCCTGCGGGGCGGCGAGTGCACGCTCGCCCTCGCCGGCGGTGTCACCGTCATGTCGACGCCGGGCACCTTCACCGAGTTCAGCCGCCAGCGAGGCCTGGCGGGCGACGGCCGCTGCAAGTCGTTCGCGGCCGCCGCGGACGGCACGGGCTGGGGCGAAGGCGCCGGCATGCTCGTCCTGGAACGGCTCTCCGAAGCCCGCAGGAACGGCCACCCCGTCCTGGCACTGGTCCGCGGCTCGGCCGTCAACCAGGACGGCGCCAGCAGCGGGCTGACGGCCCCCAACGGCCCCTCCCAGCAGCGCGTCATCCGCCAGGCACTCGCCGGTGCGCGGCTGTCGGCCACCCAGGTCGACGCGGTCGAGGCCCACGGCACCGGCACCACCCTCGGCGACCCGATCGAGGCCCAGGCCCTGCTCGCCACCTACGGTCAGGACCGCCCCGACGGCCGCCCGCTGTGGCTGGGCTCCATCAAGTCGAACATGGGCCACACCCAGGCCGCCGCCGGTGTCGCGGGCATCATCAAAATGGTCATGGCGATGCGCCACGGCGTACTCCCCAAGACCCTGCACGTGGACGAGCCGACCCCGAACGTCGACTGGTCCGAAGGCGCGGTCTCCCTGCTCGCCGAGTCCGTGCCGTGGCCCGAGACCGGCGCGCCCCGCCGCGCGGGCGTCTCGTCGTTCGGCATCAGCGGCACCAACGCCCACACCATCATCGAGCAGGCCCCGGAGGCCCCGGACGCCGCCGAGGCCGCATCCGGGAGCGAGCCGCCCGCGGCGCTCGCACCGCCCGTGGCGCCGCTGTGGAACCTCTCCGCCAAGAGCCCGGCCGCGCTGCGCGCGCAGGCCGCGAAGCTGCACGCCCACCTGACCGCACACCCCGGCCTGCGCCCCGGGGACATCGCCCACTCGCTCGCCGCCGGACGCACCGACTTCGAGCACCGGGCGATCCTCACGCCCACCGACGGGCCCGGCCTCGCCCGTGCGCTGGCAGCCCTCGCGGACTCGGCTCCCGAGGACACGGCACCGGGGGTCACCTCGGGCCGCCCGGTCGCCGGGAAGCTGGCGTTCCTGTTCACCGGGCAGGGGAGCCAGCGGCTGGGGATGGGCCGGGAGCTGTACGAGACGTATCCCGTCTTCGCGAACGCACTCGATGCCGTCTGCGAGCGGCTGGAACTGCCGCTCAAGGAAGCGCTGTTCGGGACCGACGCCGCCGTGCTCGACGAGACCGCGTACACCCAGCCCGCGTTGTTCGCGGTCGAGGTGGCCCTGTTCCGTCTGGTGGAGAGCTGGGGTCTGCGGCCCGACTTCCTGGCGGGGCATTCGATCGGTGAGATCGCGGCCGCGCATGTGGCCGGGGTGTTCTCGCTGGAGGACGCCTGCACCCTGGTCGAGGCTCGTGGGCGGTTGATGCAGGCGCTGCCTGGCGGTGGCGTGATGATCGCCGTCCAGGCGTCGGAGGACGAAGTCCTGCCGCTGCTGACGGACCAGGTGAGCATTGCCGCGATCAATGGTCCCCAGTCGGTCGTGATCGCGGGCGACGAGGCGGACGCGGTGGCGATCGCGGAGTCCTTCGCGGGCCGTAAGTCCAAGCGCCTTACGGTCAGTCACGCGTTCCATTCGCCGCACATGGACGGCATGTTGGAGGACTTCCGGGCGGTGGCGGAGGGCCTGTCGTACGAAGCCCCGCGCATCCCGATCGTCTCCAACCTCACCGGGGCCCTCGTCTCCGACGAGATGGGCTCGGCCGACTTCTGGGTCCGGCACGTCCGCGAGGCCGTCCGCTTCCTCGACGGAATCCGCGCCCTCACCGAACGCAACGTGGTGCACTTCGTCGAACTCGGCCCGGACGCCGTGCTGTCGGCCATGGCCCAGGACTGCCCCACCGCCGACACGGCAGCCTTCGTGCCCGTACTCCGCAAGGGCCGTTCGGAGACCGGCTCGCTGACCGACGCCCTCGCGCGGCTCCACGTGCGCGGGGTGGCCGTCGACTGGGACGCGTACTACTCCGGTACGGACGTCCGGCGCGTCGACCTGCCCACCTACGCCTTCCAGCGCGAGTCCTACTGGCTCGACGCCGGACGGCCCCTCGGGGACGTCTCCTCGGCCGGGCTCGGCGCGGCCGACCACCCGCTGCTCGGCGCCGCCGTGGCCCTCGCCGACCTCGACGGCTTCCTCTACACCGGCCGTCTCTCGCTCGACACCCACCCCTGGCTCGCCGACCACGGCGTCATGGGTTCGGCCGTACTGCCGGGCACCGCCTTCGTCGAACTGGCCATCCGCGCGGGCGACCAGGTCGGCTGCGACCTGCTCGAAGAACTCACCCTGCACGCACCGCTCGTACTGCCCCCGAGCGGAGGTGTGCAGGTCCAGCTGTGGGTCGGCGCACCGGACGCCACCGGCCGCCGCACCCTCGGCGTGCACTCCCGCCCCGAGCCCGCACCGGACGCCACCGGCCCGGACGCCGAAGCGGCAGAGCCGTGGACCCGGCACGCCGACGGTGTGCTCGCCACGGGCGCCCCGAAGCCGTCCTTCGCCCCCGACGTCTGGCCGCCGGCCGGCACCACGCCCCTCGCCGTCGACGAGCTGTACGCCGGACTCGCCGCGGCGGGCCTTGAGTACGGCCCCGCCTTCCAGGGCGTACGCGCGGCCTGGACGAGCGACGAGGCGGCCTACGTCGAGATCGCGGCCGCCGACGGACAGCGGGCCGATGCCTCGCTGTTCGGACTGCACCCCGCGCTCCTCGACTCCGCGCTGCACGCCATCGGCCTGGCCGGGCTCGTCGAGGACACCGGCCGCGGTCGGCTGCCGTTCTCCTGGGCCGGGGTGTCCCTCTACGCCGTGGGCGCCTCGGTGCTGCGCGTACGGCTGTCCAAGGCCGGACCGGACGCGGTGTCCCTGGCCCTCGCCGACGGCGCCGGACAGCCCGTGGCCGACATCGCCTCGCTCACCCTGCGCACCGTCTCGGCCGAGCAGTTGGAAACGGGGCGGGGCGCCCACCACGACGCGCTGTTCCAGGTGGACTGGCCCCCGCTGACCCTGCCCGGCGTTGCCGACGGCCGCTGGGCCGTGCTCGGAGAGCCGGTCCCCACCGACGACCCGGGCGACGGCGTGGCCCACCACGCCGACGTGGAGGCGCTGAGCGCGGCCCTCGCCGCGGGCGCTCCGGTGCCGGATGCCGTACTCGTATGCCACCCTGCCGTGCCCGAACCCACCCCCGAGGCGGTCCACCGGGCAGCGCACCGGACCCTCGCCCTGCTGCGGCACTGGCTCAGTGACGACCGGCTCGCCGACAGCCGCCTCGTCCTGCTCACGCACGGCGCGGTCGCCGCGGGGGCCGGTGACCAGGTGCCCGACCCGGTGCACGCCGTGGTCTGGGGGCTGGTCCGCTCCGCACAGTCCGAGCACCCGGGCCGGTTCCTGCTGATCGACAGCGACAGCGACAGCGTCAACGAGGTGTCCTGGCCGACGCTCAGCGCCGTACTCGCCTCCGAGGAGCCGGAGGTCGCCCTGCGCGGCGGCGTGGCCCACGCGCCAAGGCTGGCCAAGGTTCCCGCCGACGCCGCCGGTGCCGTCGTCGAGACGCCGTCGTACGACTCCGACGGCACCGTCCTCGTCACCGGGGCCAGCGGCACCCTCGGCGGACTCGTCGCCCGGCACCTCGTGACCGGGCGCGGTGTGCGGCGTCTGCTGCTGCTGAGCCGTCGGGGTGCCGACGCCCCGGGGGCCGGTGAACTCACTGCTGAGCTGGCCGCTTTGGGTGCGGAGGTGTCGTGGGCGGCGTGTGACGCGGGTGACCGGGACGCGCTCGCGACCGTACTGTCCGCGATCCCCGCCGCGCATCCGCTGACCGCGGTCGTCCACACGGCCGGTGTCCTGGACGACGGGGTGATCGGTTCGCTCACCCCGGAGCGCCTCGACACGGTCCTGCGTCCGAAGGCCGATGCCGCGCTCCACCTGCACGAACTGACCCGTGACCTGCCCCTGTCCGCCTTCATCCTCTTCTCCTCCGCGGCCGGGGTCTTCGGCGCACCGGGCCAGGGCAACTACGCCGCCGCCAACTCCTTCCTGGACGCGCTCGCCCAGTACCGGCGGGCCCGCGGGCTCCCCGGCCAGTCGCTGGCCTGGGGGCTGTGGGAAGACGCCGAAGGCATGGCGGGCGCGCTCGACCGCGCCGACCTCGACCGGATGAAGCGCGGCGGTGTCCACGGTCTCACCGCCGCCGAGGGCCTCGCGCTGCTCGACCTCGCCGACGCCCTCGGCACGGCCGATGACGACCGGGAGACCGTCGGACGGGCGCTGCTCGTGCCGATGCGGCTGAGCCTGCCCGCCGTCCTCCCCGGCGCCGAAGTGGCCCCGCTGCTGCGCGGACTGGTCCGCACCCCCGCGAGGCGCGTCGCGGCCGGAGCCACCACCGCGACCGGGCCGGACCTCTCCGCTCTCGAACGGCTGCTCCTCGGCCTCGACGCACCGGACCGGGAGCGGCTGCTCCTCGACCTCGTCCGCGGCCACGTCGCCGACGTACTCGGCCACGGCTCCCCGGACGCCATCGATCCCGAACACGCCTTCAACGAGCTGGGCTTCGACTCCCTCACGGCGGTGGAACTGCGCAACCGCCTGGGCGCGGCCGTCGGCAGGCGGCTGCCCGCCACGCTGGTCTTCGACCACCCGACCTCGCTCACGCTCGCCCGTCACCTCTCCGGCGAACTCGCCGGAGACCAGCACGCGTCCGCCCCCGCCGGGCCCGCGCCCACCGTGGCCGACGACGACCCGATCGCCATCGTGTCGATGAGCTGCCGCTACCCCGGCGGCGTGACCACCCCCGAGGAGCTGTGGCGGCTCCTGGAGGGCGGTGGCGACGCGATATCCGGCTTCCCCGCCGACCGAGGCTGGGACGTCGAGTCGCTGTACGACCCCGACCCCGACCACCCGGGCACCTCGTACACCCGCCACGGCGGCTTCCTGCGCGACGCCGCCGCGTTCGACCCGACGTTCTTCGGGATCAGCCCGCGCGAGGCCGTCGGGACGGACCCGCAGCAGCGGCTCCTCCTGGAGACCACCTGGGAGGCGTTCGAACGGGCCGGGATCGACCCGGCCACCGTGCGCGGCAGCCGGACCGGTGTGTTCGCCGGTGTGATGTACCACGACTACGCGGCCCTGCTGGAGCGCTCCAAGGACGGCGCGGACGGCTCCCTCGGTTCGGGCAGCACCGGCAGCATCGCCTCGGGCCGGGTCTCGTACACCTTCGGTCTCGAAGGCCCCGCCGTCACGATCGACACCGCCTGCTCGTCGTCGCTCGTGGCCCTGCACATGGCCATCCAGGCGCTGCGCACCGGCGAGTGCGACATGGCGCTGGCCGGCGGTGTCACCGTCATGGCGACCCCCGGCACGTTCATCGGCTTCAGCCGTCAGCGCGGCCTGTCCGCCGACGGCCGCTGCCGGGCCTTCTCGGCCGACGCCGACGGTACGGGCTGGGGCGAGGGCGTCGGCATGCTCCTCGTGGAGCGGCTGTCGGACGCCCGGCGCAACGGGCATCCGGTCCTGGCCGTGGTCCGCGGCTCGGCGGTCAACCAGGACGGCGCGAGCAACGGGCTCACGGCTCCGAACGGTCCCTCGCAGCAGCGCGTGATCCGCGCGGCCCTCGCGAGCGCGGGCCTGTCCGCCGCCGAGGTGGACGCGGTCGAGGCGCACGGCACCGGTACGACGCTGGGCGACCCGATCGAGGCGCAGGCGCTCCTGGCCACCTACGGCCGGGAGCACACCGAGGACAGCCCGCTGTGGCTCGGCTCGATCAAGTCGAACATGGGTCACACGCAGGCGGCCGCCGGTGTCGCGGGCATCATCAAGATGGTCCTCGCCATCCAGCACGGCGTGCTGCCGCGCACCCTGCACGCGGACCGGCCCTCGCCGCACGTGGACTGGTCACAGGGCGCGGTCTCGCTGCTCACCGACTCCGTCCCGTGGCCGGAGACGGGCCGTCCGCGCCGTGCGGGCGTGTCGTCGTTCGGCATCAGTGGCACCAATGCGCACACGATCATCGAGCAGGCGCCGGAGGCGGCCACGCCCGCCCCGGCCGATGCGGTGGCCGCGCCGAGCGCGCTGCCCTTGCGGCTCGCGGGCCGCACCGCCGAGGCCCTGTCCGCCCAGGCCCGCGCGCTGAGCGCCCACCTGACGGCACACCCCGACCTCCCCCTCGCCGACCTGGCGTACTCCCTGGCCACGAGCCGTGCCACCTTCGACCACCGGGCGGTCCTGGTCGCGACGGAGAGCGCCACGGCCGCCACGGCACGCGACGCCCTCGACGCACTCACCGCCCTCGCCGACGGGCGCACGGCTCCGGGCCTGGTACGGGGCACGGCCGACAAGGGCGGCCGCACGGCGTTCCTGTTCACGGGGCAGGGGAGCCAGCGGCTGGGGATGGGCCGTGAGCTGTACGAGGCGTATCCCGTCTTCGCGCGGGCTCTGGACGCGGTGTGCGTTCGGATTGAACTGCCGCTGAAGGACGTGCTGTTCGGTACGGACGCGGGTCTGCTGGACGAGACCGCTCACACCCAGCCGGCTCTCTTCGCGGTCGAGGTGGCGCTGTTCCGGCTGGTCGAGTCGTGGGGCGTGAAGCCGGACTTCGTGGCTGGGCATTCGATCGGTGAGATCGCGGCCGCGCATGTGGCCGGGGTGCTGTCGCTCGATGACGCGTGCGCTCTGGTGGAGGCTCGTGGTCGGCTGATGCAGGCGCTGCCGGGCGGTGGCGTGATGATCGCCGTCCAGGCATCGGAGGACGAGGTCCTGCCGCTGCTGACCGACCGCGTGAGCATCGCCGCGGTCAACGGCCCACAGTCGGTCGTGATCGCGGGCGATGAGGCTGACGCGGTGGCCATCGCGGAGTCCTTCGCGGGGCGTAAGTCCAAGCGGCTCACGGTCAGCCATGCGTTCCATTCGCCGCATATGGACGGCATGTTGGAGGACTTCCGGGTGGTGGCGGAGGGCCTGTCGTACAGGGCTCCGCGCATCCCTGTCGTCTCGAACCTCACCGGTGCTCTCGTCACTGACGAGATGGGCTCGGCGGAGTTCTGGGTGCGTCACGTCCGTGACGCCGTTCGCTTCCTGGACGGCATCCGCGCCCTGGAGGCCGCGGGCGTTACGGCGTACGTCGAACTCGGCCCGGACGGCGTCCTGTCGGCGATGGCCCAGGCGTGCGTGACCGGCGAGGGCGCGGTCTTCGTGCCGGTCCTGCGCTCCGCCCGCCCCGAGGTCGAGAGTGTCACCACGGCCCTCGCCCAGGCGTACGTCCGTGGGATCGCCGTCGACTGGCAGGCGTACTTCGCCGGGACCGGCGCCCAGCGCGTCGACCTGCCCACCTACGCCTTCCAGCGCGAGCGCTACTGGCCCGAGACCGGAATCCCCCTGCCCGGCGACACTGCCGGACTCGGGCTCGCCGCCGCTGGACATCCGCTGCTGGGTGCGGCCGTGACTCTCGCGGACGCCGACGGTTGCGTCCTCACCGGGCGCCTCTCCCTGCGTACGCACCCCTGGCTCGCGGACCACGCCGTCATGGGGTCCGTGCTGCTTCCGGGAACCGCCCTCGTCGAACTGGCCCTGCATGCGGGCGAACGCGTAGGCACCCGAGCCCTGGAGGAGCTGACGCTTCAGGCCCCACTGGTCCTGCCGGACGAGGGCGCGGTCCAGCTGCAAGTCGTGGTCGGCGCGCCCGATACCGCGGGCCACCGCACGGTGGCCGTGTACTCCCGCCCGGACGCCGAGGGCGAACCGTGGGTCCGGAACGCCGACGGATTGCTGGTGGACGAGGTCCGGGGCGCCGCCGCCGACCTCGGCGTCTGGCCTCCGGCCGGTGCGACCGCCGTACCGGTGGACGACGTCTACGAGACCTTGGATGCCGCCGGGCTCGCGTACGGCCCCCTGTTCCGGGGGCTGCGGGTGGCCTGGCGGAGCGCCGGAGAACTGTTCGCGGAACTGGCCCTGCCCACGGAAGCGCAGGCGGACGCCGCCGCGTTCGGGCTGCACCCCGCGCTGCTGGACTCGGCGCTGCACACCCTGGCGCTGGGTGATCTGCTGTCCGGCCAGGACGCGGACGAAACGGCCGGCGCCGCACGGCTGCCGTTCGCCTGGCGTGGTGTCCGCCTCCACGCGGCCGGTGCCCCGGCGGTACGGGTCCGACTGGCCGAGGCCGGCCAGGGCGCGGTGTCGCTGGAACTGGCCGATTCCGCGGGTGCGCCCGTCGCCTCCGTGGATTCGCTGGTCCTGCGGGCGATGTCGCCCGAGCAGCTCGGCGCGGCGAACGCCGCCCGCCAGGACTCCTTGTACCGGATCGACTGGACGGAACTCGCGGCCGATCGGACGGCGGCTCCGGCTGCGGACTCCGACGTGCCGGAATTCGTGTTCATTGCCACGGGAGCGGAGTCAGCGGCGGCCGCGGCGGCTCGGCCGGAGGGTGACGCCCTGCCGCGGATGGTGCATGTCCTGGCCGTCGACGCGCTCACGCACGTACGGGCCTGGCTGGCCGAGGAACGGTCCGCGCCCTCCCGGCTGGTGTTCGTCACCCGCGGTGCGGTGGCTGCGCGGGCCGGGGACACGGTTCCTGGGCTGGCGCAGGCGGCCGTGCGGGGTCTGGTGCGTTCCGCCCAGTCGGAGAACCCGGGCCGTTTCGTTCTGATCGATGTCGACGGTGACGTCGATGGTGATGTGGATGCGGATGTGCTGTCGGCCGCGCTCGCCACCGGTGAGCCCGAGTTGGCGGTCCGCGACGGGTCCTTGCTCGTGCCGCGCCTTGCCCGTGCCGCTGCCGTCGATGGCACTGTGCCCGAACTCGGTGCTGACGGCACGGTGTTGGTGACGGGTGCGAGTGGGACGTTGGGCGCCCTGTTCGCCCGGCATTTGGTGGTTGAGCGTGGTGTGCGGCGGCTGTTGTTGGTGAGTCGTCGTGGTGGAGATGCTGCGGGTGCTGCTGAACTCGGCGCCGAGCTGGCCGCGTTGGGTGCTGATGTGCGGTGGGCGGCCTGTGATGTCGCTGACCGTGAGGCGCTTGAGCGTGTTCTGGATGGGGTTCCTGTTGAGTATCCGTTGTCGGGTGTGGTGCATACGGCTGGTGTGCTGGACGACGGAGTGGTGTCGTCGCTGACTGCGGAGCGTCTGTCCGCGGTGTTGCGTCCGAAGGTGGATGCGGCCTGGAACCTGCATGAGCTGACCCGCGATCTCGACCTGTCGTTGTTCGTGTTGTTCTCGTCGGCTGCTGGCGTGTTCGGCGGTGCCGGTCAGGCGAACTACGCGGCGGCGAATGTGTTCCTGGACGCGCTGGCTCAGCACCGCAGGGCGCAGGGCCTGGCGGCGACCTCCCTCGCCTGGGGTCTGTGGGCCGAGTCCGGGGGTATGGCGGGCGCGCTGGACGCCGACGATGTGTCGCGTCTGGGCCGTGGCGGCGTCAGCGCGCTGTCCGCGCCGGAGGGTGTGGCGCTGTTCGATGCCGCGTCCGCGTCCGCTTCCGGGCAGGCCCTGTTCGTTCCGGTGAAGCTGGATCTGGCGGCCCTGCGCGTACAGGCGGGCAGCGGGATGCTGCCGCCGCTGCTCAGCGGTCTCGTCCGTACCCCCACCCGCCGCGCCGCGGGCACCGCCAACGCCGCGGCCTCCGCCCCGGCGGAACGCCTCGCCGGACTGTCGGCCGCCGAACAGGCGGCGCACGTCCTGGAGTTGGTCCGTACGCAGGTTGCCGCGGTCCTGGGGTACGCCGACCCGGAGGCGGTGGAGAAGGACCGCTCGTTCCGCGAGCTGGGCTTCGACTCGCTGACCGCCGTCGAGCTGCGCAACCTGCTCGGCGCGGCGACGGGGCTGCGCCTCCCCGCCACGCTCGTCTTCGACTACCCGACCTCGGCGGTCCTGGCGGACCACCTGCGGTCGGAGCTGGTCGGAACCGTGCCCGTGGCATCGGCCCCGGTCGTTCTCGCGGCCCGGGACGATGACGAACCCATCGCGATCGTGGGCCTCGGCTGCCGCTACCCCGGCGGTGTGGAGAGCCCGGACGACCTCTGGCGGCTCGTCCTGGAAGGCCGGGATGCCATCTCGGAATTCCCGGACGACCGGGGCTGGGACGTGGAGGCGCTGTTCGACGCCGACCCCGACCAGCAGGGCACGAGTTACGCCCGTGAGGGCGGCTTCGTCCGCGACGCGGGCCACTTCGACCCGGCGTTCTTCGGGATCTCGCCGCGCGAGGCCGTGGCGATGGACCCCCAGCAGCGGCTGCTGCTGGAGACCTCGTGGGAGGCGTTCGAGCGGGCGGGCATCGACCCGGCGGCCCTGCGCGGCAGCCGGACCGGCGTCTTCGCGGGCGTCATGTACCACGACTACGCTTCCCGGCTCACGGCCCTCCCCGAAGGCGTCGAGGGCTTCCTTGGCACGGGCAACGCGGCGAGCGTCATCTCCGGACGGCTGTCGTACGCCTTCGGCCTGGAAGGCCCGGCCATCACCGTCGACACGGCCTGCTCGTCCTCGCTGGTCGCCCTGCACCTCGCGGTGCAGGCGCTCCGCAACGGTGAGTGCTCCCTCGCTCTCGCGGGCGGTGTCACGGTCATGGCGACCCCGGCCCCCTTCGTGGAGTTCAGCCGCCAGCGCGGCCTCGCGGCCGACGGCCGGTGCAAGGCGTTCTCGGCCGCGGCCGACGGCACGGGCTGGTCCGAGGGCGCGGGCGTCCTGCTGGTGGAGCGACTCTCCGACGCGCGGCGCAACGGTCATCCGGTGCTCGCGGTGGTCCGTGGGTCGGCGATCAACCAGGACGGTGCGAGCAACGGCCTCACCGCTCCGAACGGCCCGTCCCAGCAGCGGGTGATCCGCCAGGCGCTGGCCAGTGCCGGTCTGTCGGCCGCCGAGGTCGACGTCGTGGAGGCGCACGGCACCGGCACCACCCTGGGCGACCCGATCGAGGCGCAGGCGCTCCTCGCCACCTATGGCCAGGAGCACACGGACGAGCAGCCGCTGCTGCTCGGTTCGATCAAGTCGAACATGGGCCACACGCAGGCCGCCGCCGGCGTCGCGGGCATCATCAAGATCGTCCAGGCCATGCGTCACGGTGTCGTCCCCAAGACGCTGCACGTGGACGAGCCGACCCCGCACGTCGACTGGTCGGCGGGCGCGGTCACGCTCCTCACCGAGCAGCGGGCCTGGCCCGAGACGGGCCGTCCCCGCCGCGCGGCGATCTCTTCCTTCGGCTTCAGCGGCACCAACGCGCACGCCATCATCGAGCAGGCCCCCGCCCCCGTGGATCTGCCCGACGCACGGCCCGAGCCCGCCCGGACTCCCGGCAGCCTGCCGTGGCTCCTTTCGGCGAAGGGCACGGACGCCCTGCGCGAGCAGGCCGCCCGGCTCCGGGCGCACGCGGTCGCGCACCCGGGTCTGTCCCTCGCCGACATCGGCTACGCCCTGGCCACGAGCAGGACCGCGCTCGACCGCCGGGCCGCCGTGGTCGCCGGGGACCGCGAGGGGTTCCTCGCCGGACTCGCCGCGCTCGCCGAGGGCGCCACGGCGGCCAACCTGACGGAGGGATCGCCGAGCGGTGGAAGGGTCGCGTTCCTCTTCACCGGGCAGGGCAGCCAGTACCTGGGCATGGGCAGGGAGCTGTACGCCGCCCACCCCGGCTTCGCGCGCGCCCTGGACGCCGTATGCGACCGCTTCGACCTGGACGTACCGCTGAAGGAGGTGCTGTTCGGGTCCGACGCGGACCTGCTCGACCGGACCGCGTACACCCAGCCCGCCCTCTTCGCCCTCGAAGTCGCGCTGTTCCGCCTGGCCGAGAGCTGGGGCCTGAAGTCCGATTTCCTGGCCGGGCACTCCATCGGCGAGATCACCGCGGCCCATGTGGCCGGGGTGATCTCCCTCGATGACGCCTGCACGCTGGTCGCCGCCCGCGGCCGGCTCATGCAGGCGCTGCCCACCGGCGGTGTGATGATCGCCGTCGAGGCGTCGGAGGACGAGGTCCTGCCACTGCTGACGGACGGGGTGAGTATTGCCGCGATCAACGGCCCGCAGTCGGTCGTGATCGCGGGTGACGAGGCCGACGCGGTGGCGATCGCGGAGTCGTTCACCGGCCGTAAGTCCAAGCGCCTTACGGTCAGCCACGCCTTCCATTCGCCGCACATGGACGGCATGCTCGACGCCTTCCGCGAGGTCGCGGAGGGTCTGTCGTACGAGGCTCCGCGCATCCCCGTCGTCTCCCACCTCACCGGCGCTCTCGTCACCGACGAGATGGGCTCGGCCGACTTCTGGGTCCGCCACGTCCGCGAGGCGGTCCGCTTCCTGGACGGCGTCCGCACGCTGGAGGACGCGGGCGTCACCACCTACATCGAACTCGGCCCCGGCGGCGTCCTCTCCGCCATGGGTCAGTCGTGCGTCACGCGCGACGACGCGACGTTCCTCCCGGCCCTGCGCGCGGACCGCTCAGAGGAGGAGACGGTCACCTCGGCCGTCGCCCGGGCCCACCTGCGCGGGATTCCGGTCGACTGGGACGCGTACCACTCCGGCACCGGCGCCGTGCGGGTCGACCTGCCGACGTACGCCTTCCAGCGGCAGCGCTACTGGCTGGAGGCCCCCGCCCACGCCCCGGGCGGGGACGTGACCTCCGCCGGGCTAGGTGCAGCCGGGCATCCGCTCCTGGGCGCGGCCGTCGAACTGCCCGACTCCGACGGGTTCCTGTTCACCGGGCGGCTCTCCCTGCGCACGCACCCCTGGCTGGCCGACCACAGGGTGGCGGGCACCGTCCTGCTGCCGGGCGCCGCGCTGGTGGAACTCGCCGTGCGCGCCGGGGACCACGCGGGCTGCGATCTGCTGGAGGACCTCACCCTGGAGGCTCCGCTCGTGCTGCCCGAAGCTGGCGGCGTACAGCTGCGGCTCGTCGTGGCCGAGCCCGACGCGGCGGGGAGGCGGGTGTTCCACGTCTACTCGCGCCCGGAGGAGGCGGCCTTCGAGGAGCCGTGGACCCGGCACGCCGGCGGTGTCCTGGCCGTCGGGGGCGCTCACCCGGCCGAGGCGGAGCCCGAGTGGCCGCCGGCCGGAGCCGTCCCCTGTGCGGTGGAGGATCTCTACCCGTCGTTCGACGCCATCGGGCTCGGGTACGGTCCCGCGTTCCGCAATCTGCTGCTGGCCTGGAGGCGCGGCGACGAGGTGTTCGCCGAGGTCGCCCTCGGCGAGGACCGGCGGTCGGAAGGCGCCCTGTACGGGCTCCACCCGGCGTTGCTCGACGCCGCCCTGCACGCGGTCGGCCTCGGGGACTTCTTCCCCGACGGCCCCGAGGGCGCCAGGCTGCCGTTCTCGTGGGACGGCGTACGGCTGCACGCCACGGGCGCCTCGGCGCTCCGGGTACGGATGGCACCGGCCGGCCAGGACGCGGTCACGCTGGCCGTCTCCGACGCAGCGGGCCGGCCGGTCCTCACCGTCGACTCGCTCGTCCTGCGTCCGCTGGCCGTCGACGCACTCGGCAGCGCGGACCAGGGACCGGGTTCCTCGCGGGACGCGCTGTTCCAGGTCGACTGGCCCGCGCTGGCGCTGCCCGAGGCACAGGCACAGGCACAGTCACCGGCCGACGGCCGCTGGGCCCTGCTCGGTGGGGATCCGCTGAAGCTGGGCGCCGCGCTGGAGCGCACCGGGGTCCTGGAGCCCGCCGCGCTGTTCGGCGCCTCCGAGGACACAGGCGGGCACCCTCTCGACCTGTCCGCTCTGGCGGACGCGGTCGAGCTGGCCGAGGCACTCGGGGAGCCCGCGCCCGAGACGGTCCTCGTCTCCCTGGCACCCGACCTGGTGCCGGGCGGCCTCGCGTCGGCCGCCCACCGCGCCGCCGCGGACGCGCTGGAGCTGATCCAGTCCTGGCTGGCGGACGAGCGGCTCGCCGGTTCACGGCTGGCCCTCGTCACGCGCGGCGCCGTCGCGACGGACCCCGACGAGGACGTCGAGGACCTCACGCACGCGGCGGTGTGGGGACTGGTGCGCTCCGCGCAGGCCGAGCACCCCGGCCGGCTGGTCCTGGTCGACCTCGACGACGAGGACGACTCGTACCGGGCCCTGCCCGCCGCGCTCGGCACCGATGAGACCCAACTCGCCCTGCGCGACGGGGTCGTCCTGACTCCTCGGCTGGCGCGAGCCGTCATCGCCCCGGAGGCGGCGACGGTCCCTGCCGTGGACCCGGAGGGCACCGTCCTGGTGACGGGCGCCAGCGGCACCCTCGGCGGGCTGCTGGCCCGGCACCTGGTGGTGGAACACGGCGTACGGCATCTGCTGCTCACCAGCCGCAGGGGCGCCGCCGCGGACGGTGCCGCACAACTCGCTGAGGAACTCACCAAGTTGGGGGCACGGGTCACCTGGGCGGCGTGCGACGCGGCCGACCGGGGCGCGCTGGCCGCACTGCTGGAGTCCGTACCCGCGGCCCATCCGCTGACGGCCGTCGTGCACACCGCCGGTGTGCTGGACGACGGCACGGTCGAATCGCTGACCGCCGAGCGGATGGACGCGGTGCTGCGGCCCAAGGTCGACGCCGCGTGGAACCTGCACGAGCTGACCCACGGACTCGACCTGACCGCGTTCGTCCTGTTCTCCTCGGCGGCCGGTGTGTTCGGCAACGCCGGGCAGGCCAACTATGCGGCGGGCAACACCTTCCTGGACGCCCTCGCCCAGCACCGCCGGGCCCAGGGCCTCACGGCCGTCTCGCTGGCCTGGGGGCTGTGGGACGACGAGGCGGGCATGGCCGCCACCCTCGACGAGCAGGACCGGCGGCGCCTGAGCCGGGGCAGCATGAACCCGCTGTCGGCGGCCGAGGGGCTCGCGCTCTTCGACACCGCGCTGCCGGCCAGGGCATCCTCCGGCGCCGTGCCCGAGGGCGCGCGGACCGCGAGCGTACTCGTGCCCGCGCGGCTCGACCTGGCCGTGCTCCAGGCCCAAGTGGGGGACGTCGTACCGCCCTTGCTGCGCGGCCTGCTCCGTACTCCGGTACGGCGCAGGGCGAGCGGCGCGGCGGCCGACGCACCCGACTCGCTCGCGCAGCGGCTCGCCCAACTGCCGCCCGCCGAAAGGGAGCGGGTGCTGCTCGACCTCGTCTGCACCCAGGTGGCCCAGGTGCTGGGCCACAGCGGCGCGGCCGCCATCGAACCCGGAAGCGCCTTCAAGGAGCTGGGCTTCGACTCGCTGACCGCCGTCGAGCTGCGCAACCGGCTCGGCGCCGTCACGGGGCTGCGCCTGCCCGCCACGCTCATCTTCGACTACCCGACCCCCGAAGCGCTGAGCGGACATCTGCGCTCCGCGCTGCCCCTCGACGACGACGGACCGTCCGTCTTCGGCGAACTCGACCGGCTGGAGACCGCCCTGGGCGCGGCGGACGCGGACAGCGTCACGCGCTCGCGCATCACGATGCGCCTCCAGGCCCTGATGGCCAAGTGGAACGACGCACAGGACGCGAACGGCGGCGCCCCGGACGAGGACGCCGACGACGGCGCCCTCGAAACGGCGACCGACGACGAGCTGTTCGACCTGCTCGACAACGAGCTCGGCGCTTCCTGACACACCGCGCTCCGCGCCTCCCCTCCGGCCTTCCGGGCGGGGGGCGCGGCCGCCCCGCACCACCACAACAGGCCCTGGGATCCCGCACGCCGGGACCCGGGCCCGCCCAGTCGACCGACCGTACAACCGCCTCTCTGGCATGGAGCCCACGCAATGGTGAACGAGGACAAGCTTCGCGACTACCTCAAGCGGGCGACCGCCGATCTGCGCCAGGCCCGCAGGCGGTTGCGTGAGGTAGAGGAGAAGAACCAGGAACCCATCGCCATCGTCGCGATGAGCTGCCGCTATCCCGGAGGCGTCCGCAGCCCCGAGGACCTGTGGCGGCTCGTGGAGAACGGCGACGACGCCGTCTCCGGCTTCCCCGTCGACCGGGGCTGGGACGTGGACGCGCTCTACGACGCCGACCCCGACAGCGCCGGATCCAGCTACGTCAGCGAAGGCGGCTTCCTCTACGACGCCGCCGCCTTCGACCCCGCCCCCTTCGGGATCTCGCCGCGCGAAGCCCTCGCCATGGACCCCCAGCAGCGGCTGCTCCTCGAAGCGTCGTGGGAGGCCTTCGAGCGCGCGGGCATCGACCCGTCGTCCGTGCGCGGCAGCCGGACGGCCGTGTTCGCCGGTGTGATGTACCACGACTACACCGCGCGCCTCGATTCCGTACCCGAGGGCGTCGAAGGATTCCTCGGCACCGGCAGCTCCGGGAGCATCGCCTCGGGCCGGGTGGCCTACACGTTCGGCCTGGAGGGCCCGGCGGTCACCGTCGACACGGCCTGCTCGTCCTCGCTGGTCACCCTGCACCTGGCCGTCCAGGCGCTGCGGGCCGGAGAATGCACGATGGCGCTGGCGGGCGGTGTCACCGTGATGGCGACCCCCGCGACCTTCACCGAGTTCAGCCGACAGCGCGGTCTCGCGCCGGACGGGCGCTGCAAGCCCTTCGCGGCCGCCGCGGACGGTACGGGCTGGGGCGAAGGCGTCGGCATGCTGCTCGTCGAGCGCCTGTCGGACGCGCAGCGCAACGGTCACCCGATCCTCGCGGTGGTCCGCGGGTCGGCGATCAACCAGGACGGTGCGAGCAACGGTCTGACCGCTCCGAACGGTCCCTCGCAGCAGCGCGTCATCCACCAGGCGCTCACCAACGCACGGCTGTCGGCCGCGGACGTGGACGTCGTCGAGGCGCACGGTACGGGTACGACGCTCGGCGACCCGATCGAGGCCCAGGCCCTCCTCGCCACCTACGGCCAGGACCGCCCGGCCGGCCGTCCCCTGCTGCTCGGCTCCATCAAGTCCAACATCGGCCACACACAGGCCGCGGCCGGTGTCGCGAGCATCATCAAGATGGTCGAGGCGATGCGCCACGGTGTGGTCCCGAAGACCCTCCACCTCGATGAACCGACCCCGCACGTGGACTGGGAGGCGGGCGCCGTCTCCCTGATCGGCGAGAAGACCGACTGGCCGGAGACCGGTGAACTCCGGCGTGCGGGTGTGTCGTCGTTCGGGTTCAGTGGGACGAATGCGCATGTGATCGTCGAGCAGGCTCCGGCGGCCCCGGAGGCGCTGGACGATCCGGCTGGTGTGGTCGAGGGTTCGGAACTCGCGGTGGTGCCGTGGGTGTTGTCGGGCAAGAGTGCGGGGGCGTTGCGGGCGCAGGCGGAGCGGTTGTCCGGATTCCTCGCCGGTGCTTCGGCCGCGGGTGTGGCGTCGGTTGACGTGGGCTGGTCGTTGGCGTCGTCGCGGGCTGGGCTGGAACACCGGGCTGTGGTGCTGGGCGATCATGCGGCTGGTGTGGCGTCGGTGGCGTCGGGTGTGATGGCCGCGGGTGTGGTGACGGGGTCGGTCGCCGGGGGGAAGACGGCGTTCGTGTTCCCCGGACAGGGCTCGCAGTGGGTCGGTATGGCGGTGGGGTTGCTGGATTCCTCGCCGGTGTTCGCCGCCCGGGTGGACGAGTGTGCGAAGGCGTTGGAGCCGTTCACTGACTGGTCGTTGGTGGATGTGCTGCGGGGTGTGGAGGGTGCGCCGTCGTTGGAGCGCGTGGACGTGGTCCAGCCTGCTCTGTTCGCGGTGATGGTGTCGTTGGCGGAGGTGTGGCGGGCTGCTGGTGTGCGTCCCGGTGCGGTGATCGGTCATTCGCAGGGTGAGATCGCTGCCGCGTGTGTGGCGGGGATCTTGTCCCTTGAGGATGCGGCGCGGGTGGTCGCGCTGCGCAGTCAGGCGATCGGCCGGGTCCTGGCGGGTCTGGGCGGCATGGTGTCCGTGGCACTGCCGGCAAAGGATGTGCGGGAGCTGATCGCTCCGTGGGGTGAGGACCGGATCTCGGTGGCCGCGGTGAACGGCCCGTCCTCGGTGGTCGTTTCCGGCGAGGCCGGCGCCTTGGATGAGCTGTTGATCTCGTGTGAGTCGGATGGTGTGCGGGCGAAGCGGATCGCGGTGGATTACGCGTCGCATTCGGCGCAGGTCGAGTTGTTGCGGGACGAGCTTGCGGGGCTGCTGGCTCCGATTGTTCCGCGGGCTGCCGAGGTGCCGTTCCTGTCGACCGTGACCGGTGAGTGGGTGCGGGGCCCGGAGCTGGATGCCGGCTATTGGTTCCAGAACCTGCGGCGGACGGTGGAGTTGGAGGGTGCGACGCGGACGCTGCTGGAGCAGGGCTTCGGCGTGTTCGTCGAGTCGAGCCCGCACCCGGTGCTGACCGTCGGCATGCAGGAGACCGTCGAGGCTGCCGGCCGTGAGGCCGCTGTCCTGGGCTCCCTGCGCCGCAACGAAGGCGGGCTGGAGCGTTTTTGGCTGTCGCTGGGTGAGGCGTGGGTCCGCGGTGTGAGCGTGGACTGGGAGGCGGTGTTCGCGGGCACGGGTGCCCGGCGGGTTGACCTGCCCACCTACGCCTTCCAGCACGAGCACTACTGGCTCGAAAGCGGCACCGCCGAGGACGTCGCGGCCACCACCCACCCCGTCGACGCGGTCGAAGCCCGCTTCTGGGAGGCCGTCGAACGCCAGGACGTGGCGGCGCTCACCGCCGAGTTGGACGTCGACGAGAACGAGGGTCTCACCGCGCTGCTGCCCGCGCTGTCCTCGTGGCGTCGGCAGAGCCGTGAGCAGTCGGCCGTGGACGGCTGGCGCTACCGGGTCACCTGGAAGCCCGCGCCGGAGCCCACGACGGCCCGTCTCTCCGGCACCTGGCTGGTCGCCGTTCCCGAGGCGCCGACCGCTGGCCCGGCCGACGAGTGGACGGCCGCCGTCCTGCGTACGCTCGCCGAACACGGCGCCGACGTACGGCAGATCGCGGTCGCCCGGACCGAGGACAGCCGGGCCGCTCTCGCCGAGCGGATCCGTGAGGCACTCGCGGACGGACCCGCGGTGTCGGGCGTCCTGTCCCTGCTGACCCCGGCGGAGGCCGACCAGCCGTTCCACGTCTCCGCGCCCGGCGGTGTGATCGCCACCCTGTCCCTCGTCCAGGCGCTCGGTGACGCCGAGGTGGCCGTACCCCTGTGGTGCGTGACCCGCGGCGCCGTCGCCACCGGCCGTTCCGAGCGGGTGGCCGACCCCGCGCAGGCAGCGGTCTGGGGCCTGGGCCGGGTCGCCGCGCTGGAGCACGGCGAGCGCTGGGGCGGGCTGGTCGACCTGCCGGGCACGGACGCCGTGGACGACCGGGCACTGGCCCGGCTCGCGGGCGTCCTCGCCGGTGACGCCGCCGAGGACCAGGTGGCGGTGCGCGCCTCCGGTCTCTTCGTACGACGGCTCGTACGCGCCCGCCTCGCCGAGACGCCCGCCGTACGGGAGTGGCGTCCGCAGGGTACGACCCTGGTCACCGGCGGTACGGGCGCGCTGGGCGCGCACGTGGCCCGCTGGCTCGCCGGAAACGGCGCCGAGCACCTCATCCTCACCAGCCGTCGGGGCCCCGACGCACCGGGCGCGGCCGAACTCCGCGACGAACTCACCGCCCTCGGCGCCCGGGTGACCCTCGCGTCCTGCGATGTGAGCGACCGGGAGGCCGTCGCCGCCCTCATCGCCGCCGTTCCCGCGGACCAGCCCCTCACCGCCGTCGTGCACACGGCGGCCGTCCTCGACGACGGGGTCATCGAGGCGCTCACGCCCGAGCAGATCGAGCGCGTCCTGCGGGTGAAGGTCGACGCGACGCTGCACCTGCACGAACTGACCCGCGACCTCGACCTGTCGGCGTTCGTGTTCTTCTCGTCCTTCGCCGCCACCTTCGGCGCGCCCGGTCAGGGCAACTACGCGCCGGGCAACGCGTTCCTGGACGCCTTCGCCGAGTACCGCCGGGCGGCAGGACTGCCCGCCACCTCCATCGCCTGGGGCCCCTGGGGCGACGGGGGCATGGCCGAGGGCGCGGTCGGTGACCGGATGCGCCGCCACGGCGTCATCGAGATGTCACCCGAGCGCGCCGTCTCCGCCCTCCAGCACGCCCTGAACCGTGACGAGACGACCCTGACCGTCGCCGACATGGAGTGGAAGCGCTTCGTCCTCGCCTTCACCTCCGGCCGCGCCAGGCCCCTGCTGCACGACCTGCCCGAGGCGCGGGAGGTCATGGACGGCATGCGCACGGACGCGGCGGAGGACACCGGCAACGCTGCCGCGCTGGCCGAGCAGCTCACCGGCCGGCCCGAGGCCGAACAGGAGCGGCTGCTCCTCGAACTGGTCCGCACCGCTGTCGCCGCCGTCCTCGGATACGCGGGCCCCGACGCGGTCGAGGCGGGCCGGGCCTTCAAGGAGCTGGGCTTCGACTCCCTCACCTCCGTCGAACTGCGCAACCGCCTGAACACGGCCAGCGGCCTCAAGCTGCCGCCCACCCTCGTCTTCGACCACCCGACGCCCACCGTTCTCGCCCGGCACCTGCGGGCCGAGTTCTTCGGACAGGGCGCCGCGGCCGCCGTCCCGGTGCCGATGGCCGCGGTCTCCGACGCCGAACCGATCGCCATCGTCGCGATGAGCTGCCGCTTCCCCGGCGGCGTCCGCAACCCCGAGGAGCTGTGGCAGCTGCTCACCTCCGAGGGGGACGGGCTGTCCCGGTTCCCCCTGGACCGCGGCTGGGACGTCGAGGCGCTGTACGACCCCGACCCCGACGCGCAAGGGACCTCGTACACCCGGGAGGGCGGCTTCCTGTCCGACGCCGCCGCCTTCGACTCGTCGTTCTTCGGGATCTCGCCGCGCGAGGCCCTCGCCATGGACCCGCAGCAGCGGCTGCTCCTCGAAACCTCGTGGGAGGCGTTCGAGCGGGCCGGGATCGACCCGCAGACGCTGCGCGGCAGCCAGTCCGGTGTGTTCGTCGGCACCAACGGCTCCGACTACTCCAACCTCGCACGGACGGCGACGGACGGCCTTGAGGGGCACCTGGCCACCGGCAACGCGGGCAGCGTCGTCTCCGGCCGGCTCTCCTACACCTTCGGTCTCGAAGGCCCGGCCGTCACCGTCGACACCGCCTGCTCGGCCTCGCTCGTCGCCCTGCACCTCGCCGTCCAGGCCCTGCGCAGCGGCGAATGCTCGCTCGCCCTGGCCGGTGGCGTGACGGTGATGTCGACGCCGGGCACCTTCATCGAGTTCAGCCGCCAGCGCGGACTCTCCACCGACGGCCGCTGCAAGGCGTTCTCCTCGGACGCCGACGGATTCAGCCCCGCGGAGGGCGTCGGCATCCTGCTCGTCGAGCGCCTGTCGGACGCCCGGGCCAAGGGACATCCGGTGCTCGCGGTGGTCCGTGGGTCGGCGATCAACCAGGACGGTGCGAGCAACGGCCTGACGGCTCCGAACGGTCCCTCGCAGCAGCGCGTCATCCGCCAGGCCCTCGCCAACGCACGGCTGTCGGCCGCGGACGTGGACGTGGTCGAGGCGCACGGTACGGGTACGACGCTCGGCGACCCGATCGAGGCCCAGGCCCTGCTCGCCACCTACGGCCAGGAGCGTCCGGCCGGCCGGCCCTTGCTGCTCGGCTCCATCAAGTCCAACATCGGCCACGCCCAGGCGGCGGCCGGTGTCGCGGGCGTCATGAAGATGGTGCTCGCCATGCAGCACGGAGTGCTGCCGCAGAGCCTGCACATCGCCGAGCCCACGCCGCACGTCGACTGGACCGCGGGCGAGGTCGCCCTGCTGACCGAGGAGCGGGCCTGGCCGGAGACCGGCCGCCCCTGGCGGGCCGGCGTCTCGTCGTTCGGCTTCAGCGGCACCAACGCCCACGCCATCATCGAACAGGCTCCGGCCGAAGAGGGGTCCGACGACCGGGAGACCCCTGAGCCGTCGCCCCGACCCCTACTGGTCGCGCCCGCCCCGGACGACTCCGCGGTCACCCCGGTGGGTGCCGAGTCCGCCCTGGCCGGCTCCGCGTCCGACCGGCCCGCCGTGCTGCCCTGGACCCTGACCGCCAAGAGCGAGAAGGCCCTGCGCGGCCAGGCCGAACGTCTGCTGACACAGCTCTCCACCCGCTCTGACCAGCGACTTGTCGATGTCGGCCACTCCTTGGCGACGACCCGTACCGCGCTCGACCAGCGCGCCGTCCTCATCGGACGGGACCGCTCCGACTACGTCGGAACCCTGACCGCGCTCGCGGCCGGGGACACCTCACCCCTGCTCGTGCAGGGGGCGGTCATCGGGGGGAAGACGGCGTTCGTGTTCCCCGGACAGGGGTCGCAATGGGTAGGCATGGCGGAAGCGCTGTTGGACGCTTCACCCGTGTTCGCTGCCCGAGTGGATGAGTGTGCGAAGGCCCTTGAGCCCTTCACCGACTGGTCGCTGCGCGATGTCCTGCGCGGCGTCGCAGGCGCTCCGTCGTTGGAGCGCGTCGATGTGGTCCAGCCTGCTCTGTTCGCGGTGATGGTGTCGTTGGCGGAGGTGTGGCGGGCTGCTGGTGTGCGTCCTGGTGCGGTGATCGGTCATTCGCAGGGTGAGATCGCTGCGGCGTGTGTGGCGGGGATCTTGTCCCTTGAGGATGCGGCGCGGGTGGTTGCGTTGCGGAGTCAGGCGATCGGCCGGGTGCTGGCGGGTCTGGGCGGCATGGTCTCGGTGCCGTTGCCCGCGGTGGATGTGCGGGAGCTGATCGCCCCCTGGGGTGAGCAGCGGATCTCGGTGGCCGCGGTGAACGGACCGTCGTCCGTGGTCGTTTCGGGTGAAGTCCAGGCTCTGGATGAGCTGCTGGCCTCGTGTGAGGCGGCTGGGATTCGGGCCAAGCGGATCGCGGTGGATTACGCGTCGCATTCGGCTCAGGTGGAGTTGTTGCGGGAGGAGCTTGCAGAGCTGTTGGCTCCGGTTGTTCCGCGGGATGCCGAGGTGCCGTTCTTGTCGACGGTGACGGGTGAGTGGGTGCGGGGTCCGGAGCTGGATGGCGGGTACTGGTTCCGGAATCTGCGGCAGACGGTCGAGTTGGAGCAGGCGACCCGGACGCTGCTGGAGCAGGGTTTCGGGGTGTTCGTCGAATCCAGTCCGCACCCGGTGCTGACCGTCGGCATGCAGGAGACCGTCGAGGCTGCTGGTCGTGAGGCCGCTGTCCTGGGCTCGCTGCGCCGTAACGAGGGTGGTCTGGAGCGTTTTTGGCTGTCGCTGGGTGAGGCGTGGGTCCGCGGTGTGAGCGTGGACTGGGACGCGGTGTTCGCGGGCATGGGTGCCCGGCGGGTGGACCTGCCCACTTACGCGTTCCAGTCGCAGCGGTTCTGGCCGGAGGCCGCGCCCGTGGAGGCGGTGGCGGTGTCCGCGGAGAGCGTGATCGATGCCCGGTTCTGGGAAGCCGTCGAACGCGAAGACCTCGAAGCACTCACCGCGGAACTCGACATCGAGGGCGACCAGCCGCTGACCGCGCTGCTGCCCGCGCTGTCGTCGTGGCGTCGGCAGAGCCGTGAGCAGTCGACCGTGGACGGCTGGCGCTACCACGTCACCTGGAAGCCGCTGGCCGAGGCCAAGACCTCGCGTCTGTCGGGCACGTGGCTGGTCGTCGTCCCCGAGGCGCTGTCCGACGGGCCGGGTGAGGAGTGGGCGGCCGCTGTGCTGCGTACGCTCGCCGAACGCGGCGCTGAGGTCCGTACCGTGACCGTCCCGGCCGATGCGGCCGATCGTGACCGGCTCGGCGCCACCCTCAAGGCCGAGACGGGTGAGACCGCCCCGACCGGAGTCCTGTCCCTCCTCGCCCTCGCCGGTACGGGCGCCCTCGCCGCCGAAGGCACCGCGCTCCGTGCGCACACCGGGCTCCTCGCCACCGCCGCGCTCGTCCAGGCGCTCGGTGACGCCGATGTGGCCGCACCCCTGTGGTGCGTGACGCGCGGCGGCGTCTCCGTCGCCCGTTCGGAGCGGCTCCAGGACCCGGCGCAGGCGCTCGTCTCGGGCTTCGGCCGCACGGTCGCCCTGGAGTACCCCGACCGTTGGGGCGGTCTCGTCGACCTGCCGCAGCAGGCCGACAGCCGTACGCTCGAACGTCTCGCGGGTGTGCTGGCCGGTGACGGTTCCGAGGACCAGGTGGCGCTGCGCGCCTCGGGTCTCTTCGGCCGGCGTCTGGTCCACGCGCCGCTCGTGGACACCGCTGCCGTACGGGAGTGGCGTCCGGAGGGTACGACCCTGGTCACCGGCGGTACGGGCGCGCTGGGCGCGCACGTGGCCCGCTGGCTCGCCGGGAACGGAGCCGAGCACCTGCTCCTCACCAGCCGCCGGGGCCCCGACGCACCCGGAGCGGCCGAACTCCGCGACGAACTCACCGCCCTCGGCGCGCACGTGACCATCGCGGCCTGCGACATGGCCGACCGGGGCGCCGTAGCCGCCCTCATCGACACCATCCCCGCCGACCAGCCCCTCACCGCCGTCATGCACACGGCCGGTGTCCTGGACGACGGCGTCATCGACGCGTTGACTCCGGAGCGGTTCGGACACGTGCTCGCCCCCAAGGCGGACGCGGCGCTCACCCTCCACGAGCTCACCCGCGATCTGGACCTCTCGGCGTTCGTCCTCTTCTCCGGTGTCGCGGGCACGCTCGGCGACGCGGGGCAGGGCAACTACGCCGCCGCCAACTCCTACTTGGACGCCCTCGCCGAGCAGCGTCACGCCGACGGCCTCGCCGCCACCTCCGTGGCCTGGGGCCGCTGGGGCGACAGCGGGCTCGCCGCGGGCGGCGCGATCGGTGAGCGGCTCGACCGCGGAGGCGTGCCCGCCATGGCGCCCCGCTCGGCGATCCGCGCGCTGCAGCAGGCCCTCGACCACACGGAGGCGGCCGTCGCCGTCGCCGACATCCAGTGGGAGCGGTTCGCGCCCGGCTACACGGCGGTGCGGCCCAGTCCGTTCCTCGGCGACCTGCCCGAGGTGCGGCGGCTCGCCGAGTCCGCTCCGGCGGGCGGCGAAGCGGGCGGGGACTCCCCGGCCGAGGCGCTGCGCCGGCGGCTCGCCGTCATGCCGCAGGCCGAACAGGCCCTGGCCGTCCTCGAACTGGTCCGCGCCCACGCGGCCACCGCGCTGGGCCACCCCACGACCGACGAGGTGGGCGCGGGCCGCGCGTTCAAGGAGCTCGGATTCGACTCCCTGATCGCGCTGGAGCTGCGCAACCGCCTCAATGCCGCGACCGGGCTCAGGCTCCCGGCCACCCTTGTCTTCGACCACCCGACCCCGGCGGTCCTGGCCGAGTTCCTCCGGGCCGAGATCACCCAGGACGGCAGTGCCGGGGCCGCCCCGGGCATCGCGGAACTCGAAAAGCTGGAGTCCGCGCTGTCCGTTCTCGACCCGGACGGTGAAACGCGTACCGACATAGCGCTGCGCCTGCAGGCTCTTCTCGCGAAATGGGGTGAACCGCACATCGAATCAAGTGGCGAGGCCGTGACCGAGAAACTCCAGGAGGCCACGCCCGACGAACTCTTCGCATTCATTGAGCAAGAGTTCGGTATTTAGCACGGACAGCAGGCAGTAGCAGCGCAAGGGTTTGTGACGAGAAGCATGGGTGAGGTTCCAATGGCAGATCAGGACAAGATCCTCGGCTACCTGAAGCGGGTGACGGCCGATCTGCATCAGACGCGGCAGCGCCTTCGCGAGGTCGAGGCCCAGGAGCCGGAGCCGATCGCGATCGTCGGCATGAGCTGCAGGTTCCCCGGCGGCATCGAGTCGCCGGAGGGCCTGTGGGACCTGGTGGCCGGGGGGCGGGACGCGATCACCGACTTCCCCACCGACCGTGGCTGGGACATCGAGTCGCTGTACGACGCCGACCCCGACCAGCAGGGCACCTCGTACACCCGTGAGGGCGGATTCCTCGACGGCGTCGGGAAGTTCGACGCGGCCTTCTTCGGGATCAGCCCGCGCGAAACCCTCGGCATGGACCCGCAGCAGCGCCTGCTCCTCGAAACGTCCTGGGAAACCTTCGAAAGGGCCGGAATCGACCCGGCGACCCTGCGCGGCAGCAAGGCCGGTGTCTTCATAGGCACCAACGGCCAGGACTATCCGGAGCTGCTGCGCGAAGTCCCCAAGGGCGTCGAGGGATATCTCCTCACCGGAAACGCGGCCAGTGTCGTCTCCGGCCGCATTTCCTACACCTTCGGCCTCGAAGGCCCGGCCGTCACCGTCGACACCGCCTGCTCGGCCTCACTCGTCGCCCTGCACCTCGCCGTACAGGCGCTCCGCAACGACGAGTGCTCGCTGGCGCTGGCGGGCGGTGTCACCCTGATGTCGAGCCCGCGCGCGTTCGTACAGTTCAGCCGCCAGCGCGGGCTCGCACCCGACGGACGCTGCAAGCCGTTCGCCGACGGAGCCGACGGCACCGGCTGGGGCGAGGGCGTCGGCATGCTGCTCGTCGAGCGGCTCTCCGACGCCCGCAGGAACGGTCATCCCGTCCTCGCCCTCGTGCGCGGCTCGGCGATCAACCAGGACGGCGCGAGCAACGGCCTGACCGCCCCCAACGGCCCGTCCCAGCAGCGCGTGATCCGTCAGGCCCTCACGAACGCCGGGCTCACCCCCGCGCAGGTCGACGTCGTCGAGGCGCACGGCACCGGCACCACCCTCGGTGACCCGATCGAGGCGCAGGCCATCCTTGCCACGTACGGCCAGAACCGCCCCGACGGGCGCCCGCTGTGGCTGGGTTCCATCAAGTCGAACATCGGTCACACCCAGGCCGCCGCGGGTGTCGCGGGCATCATCAAGATGGTCCTCGCCATGCAGCACGGAGTGCTGCCCGAGTCGCTCCACATCGACCAGCCGTCCGGCAACGTCGACTGGGCCGCCGGTGATGTCAAACTGCTCACCGAGGCCGTGCCGTGGCCGCAGACCGGCCAGCCGCGCCGCGCGGGCGTCTCCTCCTTCGGTGTCAGCGGCACCAACGCGCACACCGTCATCGAGCAGGCCCCGCCCGTCGGGGAACCGCAGGAGACCGGCGCGGACGGGGCGGACGGCGCGGACGGCGCGCCCACGGCCGAGGCGCCGGAAGCGGCCTCCGCGGACGCTTCCGTGACCGGGCCGCCGGCCGGCGCCACCGGCCCGGTGCCGGTGCTCGTGTCGGGCCACACCGACGCCGCGCTGCGCGCCCAGGCCGAGCGCCTCGCCGCGCATCTGCACGCCCACCCCGACCTCGCGGCCGACCCCGAAACCCTCACCGACCTCGGTTTCTCGCTCGCCACCAGCCGGTCCTCGCTCGACCGCCGGGCCGTCCTGTTCGGCGACCGGGACAGCCTGCTCGCCGACCTCACGGCCCTCGCCGACGGCGAGCGGCCCGCCGGCCCGGTCCTCGGCGCGGTGGGCGAGGGCAAGACCGCCTTCCTCTTCACGGGCCAGGGCAGCCAGCGCCTGGGCATGGGACGCGAGCTGTACGCCACGCATCCCGGCTTCGCCCGCGCCCTCGACGAGGTCCGCGCGGAACTCGACCAGCACCTCGAACGGCCCCTGTTCGACGTGCTGTTCGCCGCCGAGGGCACTCCCGAGGCGGACCTCCTCGACGAGACCGCCTACACCCAGACCGCCCTGTTCGCCGTCGAGGTCGCCCTGTTCCGGCAGCTCGAACAGTGGGGCGTCGGCGCCGACTTCCTCATCGGCCACTCCATCGGCGAACTCGCCGCCGCCCACGTCTCCGGCGTGCTCACCCTCGCCGACGCGGCCAAGCTCGTCGCCGCCCGCGGCCGCCTCATGCAGGCGCTGCCCGCCGGCGGCGCGATGATCGCCGTCGAGGCCACCGAGGACGAGGTCGCACCGCTGCTCACCGGCCGGGTGAGCATCGCCGCCGTCAACGGCCCCCGGTCCGTGGTCGTTTCGGGCGACGAGGACGCCGCCACGGCACTCGCCGAGACCCTGCGCGCGCGGGGCCGCAGGACGAAGCGGCTCACGGTCAGCCACGCCTTCCACTCGCCGCTGATGGACGGCATGCTCGACGCGTTCCGTGAGGTCGCCGAGAGCGTCGCGTACGCGCCGCCCGTCATCCCGATCGTCTCCAACCTGACCGGCGCCTCCGTCACCGCGGAGGAGATCTGCGCCGCCGACTACTGGGTGCGCCACGTCCGCGAGGCCGTCCGCTTCCTGGACGGGATCAGCAGGCTCTCCGCGCAGGGCGTCACCACCTTCATCGAGGTGGGACCGGGCGGGGTCCTCACCGCCCTGGCGCAGGAGTGCGTCACCGGCCAGGACGCCGTCTTCGTGCCCGTCCTGCGCGGGGAGCGCCCCGAGGCGGCCGCCTTCGCGACGGCCGTCGCCCAGGCCCACGTCCACGGCGTCCGCGTCGACTGGTCCGCCGTCTTCGCCGGGCGTAGAGCCACCCGCGTCGAACTGCCCACCTACGCCTTCCAGCGCGAGCTGTACTGGCCCGAGCAGCCCACCGCCTGGGCGGGCGACGTCACCGCCGCGGGCATCGGCGCCGCCGACCACCCGCTGCTGGGCGCGGCCATCGCCCTGGCCGACGGCGACGGACACCTGTTCACCGGGCGGCTCTCGCTGGCCACCCACCCCTGGCTCGCCGACCACACGGTGATGGACACCGTGCTGCTGCCCGGCACCGCCTTCGTCGAGCTCGCCCTCCAGGCCGGCGACCACACCGGCTGCGACCTGCTGGACGAACTCACCCTGGAAGCACCGCTGGTGCTGCCCCCGCACGGCGGGGTGCAGATCCAGCTCGCCGTGGGCGCGCCCGACGCCGAGGGCCGCCGCTCGCTGACCCTGCACTCCCGGCCCGAGGACGCCGCCGACGACACCTGGGGCGAGGGCGCCTGGACGCGCCACGCCACCGGTTTCCTCGCCACCGCCCCCCAGGGCGCCCGCGAGCCCCTCGCCGACCTCACCAGCTGGCCGCCGAAGGACGCCACGAAGGTCGACGTCGAGGGCCTGTACGAGTACCTCGCCGGGTCCGGCTTCGCCTACGGCCCGGTCTTCCAGGGCCTGACCGGCGCCTGGCAGCGCGGCGAGGAGGTCTTCGCCGAGGTCCGCCTGCCGGAACAGGCGCACGCCGAGGCCGCCCTGTTCGGTCTGCACCCCGCGCTGCTGGACGCCGCGCTGCACGCCGTCGGCATCGGCTCGCTCCTGGAGGAGACCGAACACGGCAGGCTGCCGTTCTCCTGGAGCGGCGTCGCCCTCAGGGCGGTCGGCGCCCGCGCCCTGCGCGTACGGCTCGCGCCCGCAGGCAACGACACCGTGTCGGTGACCCTCGCCGACGAGACCGGAACGCCCGTCGCCTCCGTCGACGCGCTGCTGCTGCGGCCCGTCTCCCCGGACCAGGTGCACGCCGCCCGGACCGCCTTCCACGACTCGCTGTTCCGCGTCGAATGGACCGGCGCGCCCCTCCCGGCCACCACCACCGTCGCCGCGGGCCAGTGGGCGCTGCTGGGCGACTGCGGTACGGAGTTCACCACCGCGCTGCCCACCGCCGCCGCCCACGCCGACCTCGCCGCCCTCGGCGCGGCGCTGGACGCGGGCGGGCCGGTCCCGCGGGCCGTCGTCGTCCCCTTCCCCGCGTCCGGCGCCCCCTCGGCGACTCCCGTCGACACCGCGCTGCCCGCCGCCGTCGCCGACGCCCTGCACCGCACCCTGGAACTCGCCCAGGCGTGGCTCGCCGACGACCGGTTCGCCGCATCCCGGCTCGTGTTCGTCACCCGCGAGGCCGTCGCCACCACCGCCGGATCCGATGTCGCCGACCTGGCCCACGCCCCGCTGTGGGGTCTGCTGCGCTCCGCACAGTCCGAGCACCCCGACCGGTTCGTCCTGCTGGACCTGGACGGCCGTGAGGAATCCCTGCGCGCCCTGCCCGCCGCGCTCGCCACGGCCGAGCCGCAGCTCGCCCTGCGCGCGGGCACGGCCCTCGTGCCCCGGCTCGCCCGCGTCGCCGCCGCCCCCGGCCAGGAGGCGCCCGCGCTCGATCCCGACGGCACTGCCCTGGTCACCGGCGCCACCGGCACCCTCGGCGGCCTGGTCGCCCGCCACCTCGTCGCCGAGCACGGCATCCGCCACCTGCTGCTGACCAGCCGCCGCGGCGAGGCCGCCGCCGGAGCCGCCGAACTCCTGGCCGAGCTGCGGGAGCTGGGCGCCGAGGTCACCCTGGCCGCCTGCGACGCCGCCGACCGCGACGCGCTCGCCGCGGTCATCGCGTCCGTACCCTCCGAGCACCCGCTGACCGCCGTCGTCCACACCGCGGGCGTCCTCGACGACGGCGTCCTCGAAGCGCTCACCCCCGAGCGCATCGACGCGGTCCTGCCCGCCAAGGTCGACGCGGCCGTGCACCTGCACGAGCTGACCCGGGAGCTGGACCTCGCGGCATTCGTCCTGTTCTCCGCCGCCGCCGGCACCCTCGGCGGCCCCGGACAGGCCAACTACGCCGCCGCCAACACCTTCCTCGACGCGCTCGCCCACCGCCGCCGTGCCGAAGGACTGCCCGCCACCGCCCTCGCCTGGGGCCTGTGGGCCGAACGCAGCGGCATGACCGGCGACCTCGCCGACGCCGACCTGGAGCGGATCTCCCGCGCCGGAGTCGCCGCCCTGTCGTCCGCCGAGGGCCTGGCGCTGCTGGACACCGCCCGGGCCGTGGGCGACCCCACCGCCGTCCCCATGCACCTCGACCTGGCGTCCCTGCGCCACGCCGACGCGAGCATGGTCCCCGCGCTGCTGCGCGGCCTGGTCCGCGCCCCCGCCCGCAAGTCCGCCCTGGCCGCGGACGCCGCCCCGGCCGGTGGCCTCACCGGGCGCCTGCTGCCCCTGACCGCCGCCGAGCGCGACCGGCTGCTCCTGGACACCGTCCGGGTCCAGGTCGCCGCCGTCCTCGGCTACCCCGGCCCCGAGGCCGTCGACCCGAGCCGTGCCTTCAAGGAACTCGGCTTCGACTCGCTGACCGCCGTCGAGCTGCGCAACCGCCTCGGCTCCGCCACCGGCGTGCGGCTGCCCGCCACCCTCGTCTTCGACTACCCCACCCCGAACGCGCTCTCCGCGTTCCTGCGCACCGAACTCCTCGGCGACGCGGCGGACGCGGCCCCGGTCGTGGCCGTCACCTCCGTCGACGACGAGCCCATCGTCATCGTCGGCATGAGCTGCCGCTACCCCGGCGGGGTCACCACCCCCGAGGAGCTGTGGCAGCTCGTCTCCGGCTCCGTCGACGCGATCTCGCCCTTCCCCACGGACCGGGGCTGGAACCTCGACGCGCTGTACGACTCCGACCCCGGCCGGGCCGGGACCTCGTACACCCGGGAGGGCGGCTTCCTGCACGACGCCGCCGACTTCGACCCGGACGTCTTCGGCATCAACCCGCGCGAAGCCCTCGCCATGGACCCGCACCAGCGGCTCCTCCTGGAGACCTCCTGGGAGGCGTTCGAGCAGGCCGGGATCGACCCCTCGTCCGTACGCGGCAGCCGCACCGGCGTGTTCGCCGGTGTCATGTACCACGACTACCTGACGCGGCTCCCGGCCGTGCCCGAGGGCCTGGAGGGTTACCTCGGCACCGGCACCGCGGGCAGTGTCGCCTCCGGCCGCATCTCGTACACCTTCGGCCTCGAAGGCCCCGCCGTCACCGTCGACACGGCCTGCTCCTCCTCGCTGGTCGCCCTGCACCTCGCGGCGCAGGCCCTGCGCAACGGCGAGTGCGACATGGCCCTCGCGGGCGGTGTCACCGTCATGTCCACCCCGGACACCTTCATCGACTTCAGCCGCCAGCGCGGCCTCGCCACCAACGGCCGCTGCAAGTCCTTCTCCGCCGACGCCGACGGAACCGGCTGGGCCGAGGGCGCGGGCATGATCCTCGTCGAGCGGCTCTCCGACGCCCGCCGCAACGGCCACCGGATCCTGGCGGTCGTCCGGGGCACCGCCGTCAACCAGGACGGCGCCAGCAACGGCCTCACCGCCCCGAACGGCCCCTCGCAGCAGCGCGTCATCCGCCAGGCCCTCGCCAACGCGGGCCTGACCACCGCCGACGTCGACGCCGTCGAGGCCCACGGCACCGGCACCACCCTCGGCGACCCCATCGAGGCCCAGGCCCTGCTCGCCACCTACGGCCAGGACCGCCCCGACGGCCGGCCGCTCCGGCTCGGCTCCATCAAGTCCAACATCGGCCACACCCAGGCCGCGGCGGGCGCGGCGGGCATCATCAAGATGGTCCTCGCCATGCGGCACGGCGTCATGCCGCCGTCGCTGCACATCGGCGAGCCGTCCCCGCACATCGACTGGACCGCGGGCGCGGTCTCGCTGCTCACCGAGGCCACCGAGTGGCCCGACGCGGGCCGCCCCCGGCGCGCGGGCATCTCCTCCTTCGGCGTCAGCGGCACCAACGCCCACGTCATCATCGAGCAGCCGCCCGCCGAAGAGCCCGCCACCGCCACCGGCACCGGCACCGGCACCGGCACCGGCACCGGTACCGGTCCCGGCACCGACTCCGGCCTGCCCGCCGGCACGCCCCTGCCGTTCGTCCTCTCCGGCCGGACCCCCGCCGCACTGCGCGCCCAGGCCGCCCGGCTCATCGACCACCTCGCGTTGCGGCCCGAGGCCGCCCCCGCCGACGTGGCGCTCTCCCTCGCCACCACCCGTACCGCCCTGGACCGCCGGGCCGCCGTCGTCGCGGACGACCGCACCGGGCTGCTCGCCGGGCTCACCGCCCTGGCCGAGGGCCACGACAGCGCCCGGCTGGTCCAGCACACCGCCGCCGACGGCCGGACGGCGATCCTGTTCACCGGACAGGGCAGCCAGCGCCCCGGCATGGGACGCGAGCTGTACGAGACGTACCCCGCCTTCGCCGCCGCGCTGGACGCGGTCTGCGCCGCGCTGGACCCGCACCTCGAACAGCCCCTCAAGGACGTCCTGTTCACCGATGACGGCGACCTGCTGAACCGGACCGGCCACACCCAGCCCGCCCTGTTCGCGCTGGAGACCGCCCTGTACCGGCTCGTCGAATCGTGGGGCGTACGCCCCGACTTCGTCGCCGGGCACTCCATCGGCGAGATCACCGCCGCGCACGTCGCGGGCGTCCTCTCGCTGCCCGACGCGGCCGCCCTGGTCGCCGCCCGCGGCCGCCTCATGCAGGAACTGCCCGAGGGCGGCGCGATGATCGCGCTGACCGCCACCGAGGACGAGGTCCTGCCGCTGCTGGCCGGCCACGAGGACCGGATCGGCATCGCCGCCGTCAACTCCGCCTCCTCCGTGGTCATTTCCGGCGAGGAGAGCCTCGCGCTGGAGATCGCCGCCGAGTTCGACCGGCGCGGCCGGCGCACCAAGCGGCTCACCGTCAGCCACGCCTTCCACTCGCCGCTGATGGACGGCATGCTCGACGCCTTCCGCGAGGTCGCCGAATCCCTGACCTACCGGGCGCCCACCATCCCGGTCGTCACCCTCCTCACGGGAACGGTCGCGGGCGACGAACTGCGCACCGCCGGGCACTGGGTCTCCCACGTCCGCGCAGCGGTCCGCTTCCTCGACGGCATCCGCACCCTGGACGCCGAGCACGTCACCACCTACCTCGAACTCGGCCCGCAGGGCGTGCTGTCCGGCCTCGGCCGCGACTGCCTCACCGTTGCCGCCGACCCGGCTGACCCCGCCGTCTTCGTACCGGCGCTGCGCCGCGACCGCGGCGAGGCCGAAGCCCTGACCGCCGCGATCGCCGCGGTCCACACCCGTGGCGTGCCGCTCGACTGGTCCGCGTACTTCGCCGGCACCGGCGCCCGCCGCGTCGAACTGCCCACCTACGCCTTCCAGCGCGAGCGGTTCTGGCTCGAAGCCCCGGTCGGCTACATCGGCGACGTCGAATCGGCGGGTCTGGGCGCGGCCCACCACCCGCTGCTCGGCGCCGCCGTCGCCCTCGCCGACGGCGAAGGGTTCCTGTTCACCGGCCGCCTCGCGCTCGACACCCACCCCTGGCTGGCCGACCACGCCGTCATGGGCAACGTCCTGCTGCCGGGCACCGCGTTCGTCGAACTCGCCATCCGCGCGGGCGATCAGGCCGGCTGCGACCTCCTCGAAGAACTCACCCTCGAAGCACCGCTGATCCTCGCCCCGCAGGCCGCGGCGCGCCTCCAGATCGTGGTCGGAGCCCCCGACGGGTCCGGCCGACGCACCCTGGACGTGTATTCGAGCGACCCGGACGCCCCCGCCGACGAGCCGTGGACCCGCCACGCCAGCGGTGTCCTCGCCACCGGGGCGCAGGCACCCGCCTTCGACCTGACCGCGTGGCCCCCGCCGGGCGCCGAAGCCGTCGGCGTCGACGGCCTCTACGCACACCTCGGCCGCGGCGGTTTCGCCTACGGCCCCGTCTTCCAGGGGCTGCGGGCCGCCTGGCTCCTCGGCGACGACGTGTACGCCGAGGTCGCCCTGCCCGACGACCGGCAGGCCGAGGCAGCCAGGTTCGGCCTGCACCCGGCGCTCCTCGACGCCGCCCTGCACGCCACCTTCGTCCAGCCGTCCCCCGAGGGGGACCAGCAGGGCCGCCTGCCGTTCTCCTGGCGCGGAGTGTCCCTGCACGCCGTCGGCGCGTCCGCACTGCGCGTACGCCTCACCCCCGACGGCACGGACACCCTCTCCCTCCAGCTCGCCGACACCACCGGCGCCCCCGTCGCCGCCGTCGGCCACCTGACGCTGCGGCCCGTCTCCGCCGACCAGCTCGGCAGCGCACGCTCCGCCCACCACGAGTCCCTGTTCCGGATCGACTGGGCCACCGTGCCGCTGCCGTCCGACGCCCCCGCCGCCACGGACGAGTGGGCCGTCATCGGCGCGGACGGCGACGCCCGTACGGCCCTCCCCGGACGCGCGCACACCGGCCTGGACGCCCTCGGCGCGGCGGTCGACGCGGGCGCCCCGGCGCCCGCCCACGTCCTGGTGCACCACGCCCCCGGCGTCGCCACCACCGCCGACGCCGTCCACGCCGCCACCCACGAGGCACTGCGCCTCGTCCAGGCATGGCTCGCCGACGACCGGTTCGCCGCGTCCCGCCTGGTGTTCGTCACCCGCGGCGCGATCGCCACCCAGAGCGACTGGGACCTCGCCGACCTGACCCACGCCCCCGTGTGGGGACTGGTGCGCACCGCCCAGTCCGAGAACCCCGACCGGTTCGTCCTCGTGGACCTCGACGCCGACCCGGCCTCGACGGACGCCCTCGCCGCGGCACTCGCCACCGGCGAGCCGCAGCTCGCGGTCCGCCGCGGCACCGTCCACGCCCCCCGCCTCGCCCGCGTCCCCGCCACGACCCCGCTGACCCCGCCTCCGGGCGAGTCCGCCTGGCGCATGGACATCGAGGACAAGGGCACCCTCGACCACCTCACCCTCGTCCCCAGCCCGGAGTCCGCGGCGCCCCTGGAGCCCGGCCAGGTCCGCGTCGCCGTCCGCGCCGCGGGCCTCAACTTCCGCGATGTGCTCAACGCCCTCGGCATGTACCCCGGCGACCCGGGCCTCATGGGCAGCGAAGGCGCCGGCATCGTGCTGGAGACCGGCCCCGGCGTCACCGGCCTCGCACCCGGCGACCGCGTCATGGGCATGCTGCCCGGCGCGTTCGGCCCGCTCGCGGTCGTCGACCGCCGCATGATCGCCCCGATGCCCGAGGGCTGGACCTTCGCCGAGGCCGCGTCCGTACCCATCGTCTTCATGACGGCGTACTACGCCCTCCACGACCTCGCCGGACTGCGCGACGGCGAATCCCTCCTCGTGCACGCCGCCGCCGGTGGCGTCGGCATGGCCGCCGTCCAGCTCGCCCGCCACTGGGGCGCCGACGTCTACGCGACGGCGAGCCCCGCCAAGTGGGACACCCTGCGCGCACTCGGCCTCGGCGACGACCGGATCGCCTCGTCCCGCACCCTCGACTTCGAGGAGACCTTCGCCGCGGCCACCGAGGGACGCGGCGTCGACGTCGTACTCGACTCGCTGGCCCGGGAGTTCGTCGACGCCTCCCTGCGGCTCCTGCCGCGCGGCGGACGCTTCGTCGAAATGGGCAAGACCGACGTCCGCTCCCCGCAGGACGTCGCCGACGCCCACCCGGGCGTCAGCTACCAGGCGTTCGACCTGACCGAAGCCGGACTCGACCGCATCCAGGAGATGCTCACCGAGCTGCTCACCCTGTTCCGCTCCGGGGCCCTGCGCCCCGTACCGGTCTCCGCCTGGGACCTGCGGCAGGCCCCCGAGGCGTTCCGCTACCTCAGCCAGGCACGCCACGTCGGCAAGATCGTGCTCACCGTGCCCACCGAGTGGAACTCGCAGGGCACCGTCCTGATCACCGGCGGCACCGGCACCCTCGGCGCACTGGTCGCCCGGCACGCCGTCACCGCCCGCGGCGCCCGCCGCCTGCTCCTGACGAGCCGGCGCGGCGAGGCCGCCGCCGGAGCGGCCGAACTCGCAGCCGAACTGCGGGAGCTGGGCGCCGACGTCACCATCGCGGCCTGCGACGCCGCCGACCGCGACGCGCTCGCCGCGCTCATCGCGTCCGTACCGTCCGAGCACCCGCTCACCGCCGTCGTCCACACCGCCGGTGTCCTCGACGACGGCGTCGTCGACGCGCTGACCCCCGAGCGCCTGTCCACGGTCCTGCGCCCGAAGGTGGACGCCGCCTGGAACCTGCACGAGCTGACCCGTCACCTCGACCTGGCCGACTTCGTCCTGTTCTCCTCCGCCGCCGGCACCTTCGGCGGCGCCGGACAGGCCAACTACGCCGCCGCGAACGTCTTCCTGGACGCCCTCGCCCGCCACCGGCACGCCCACGGCCTCGCCGCCACCTCCCTGGCCTGGGGCCTGTGGGCCGAGGCCAGCGGCATGACCGGCGAACTCGACACCGCCGACAAGGACCGGATGACGCGCTCCGGCGTCCTCGGCCTCTCCTCCGACGAGGGTGTGGCGCTGCTCGACACCGCACGGCTCACCGGCGACGCCCTCCTCGTCCCCATGCAGCTCGACCTCGCCCCGCTGCGCCGGGCCGACGCGAACACGGTCCCCGCCCTGCTGCGCGGCCTGGTCCGCGCCCCCGCCCGCAGGTCCGTCGGCGCCGCCGCCGCAGGCACCGGAACCCCGCTGGTGGAGCGGCTCGTACGGCTCCCCGAGAACGAGCGCGACCCGCTCCTGCTCGACCTCGTACGCCACCAGGTGGCGGCCGTACTCGGCCACGCCACCCCCGACGCCGTCGAGCCCACCCGCGCGTTCAAGGACCTCGGCTTCGACTCGCTGACCGCCGTGGAGTTCCGCAACCGGCTCGGCGCGACCGCCGGCATCCGGCTGCCCGCCACGCTCGTCTTCGACTACCCCACCCCCACGGTCCTGGCCGGCTACCTCAAGGACGAACTCCTCGGCTCCGAGGCCGCGGCCGCCCTGCCGAAGCTCGCCGCGACCGCCGTCGAGGCCGACGACCCCATCGCCATCGTCGCCATGAGCTGCCGCTTCCCCGGAGACGTCCGCACCCCCGAGGACCTGTGGGAACTCCTCGCCGAGGGACGCGACGGCATCTCCGACCTCCCCGACGACCGGGGCTGGGACACCGAGGCGCTGTACGACCCCGACCCCGACAGCCCCGGCACCTCCTACGCCAGGGAGGGCGGATTCTTCTACGACGCCCACCGGTTCGACCCGGCGTTCTTCGGGATCAACCCGCGCGAGGCGCTCGCCATGGACCCGCAGCAGCGACTGCTGCTGGAGACCTCCTGGGAGGCGTTCGAGCGGGCCGGGATCGACCCGACGGACCTGCGCGGCAAGCAGGTCGGCGTCTTCGTCGGCCAGATGCACAACGACTACGTGTCCCGGCTGAACACCGTCCCCGAAGGCGTCGAGGGCTACCTCGGCACCGGCGGCTCCAGCAGCATCGCCTCCGGCCGCGTCTCCTACACCTTCGGCTTCGAAGGCCCCGCCGTCACCGTCGACACGGCCTGCTCGTCGTCGCTGGTCGCCCTGCACCTCGCCGCCCAGGCCCTGCGCAACGGCGAGTGCTCGCTGGCCCTCGCGGGCGGCGTCACCATCATCACCACCCCCGACGTCTTCACCGAGTTCAGCCGTCAGCGCGGCCTCGCGAGCGACGGCCGCTGCAAGCCGTTCGCCGCGGCCGCCGACGGTACAGCGTGGGGCGAGGGCGTCGGCATGCTGCTCGTCGAGCGGCTCTCGGACGCCCGCCGGCACGGCCACCAGGTCCTGGCGGTCGTCCGGGGCACCGCCGTCAACCAGGACGGTGCCAGCAACGGCCTCACCGCCCCCAACGGCCCCTCGCAGCAGCGGGTCATCCGCCAGGCCCTCGCCAACGCGGGCCTGTCGGCCGCCGAGGTGGACGCCGTCGAGGCCCACGGCACGGGCACCCGGCTCGGCGACCCGATCGAGGCACAGGCGCTGCTCGCCACCTACGGTCAGGACCGTCCCGAGGACAGCCCCCTGTGGCTGGGCTCCATCAAGTCCAACTTCGGTCACACGCAGGCCGCCGCCGGTGTCGCCGGAATCATCAAGATGGTCCAGGCGATGCACCACGGCGTGCTGCCCAAGACCCTGCACGTGGACGCGCCGTCTCCGCATGTGGACTGGTCGGCGGGCGCGGTCTCGCTCCTCACCGAGCAGATGGCCTGGCCGGAGACCGGCCGTCCCCGCCGCGCGGGCGTGTCCTCGTTCGGCATGAGCGGCACGAACGCGCACGCCATCATCGAACTCGCCCCGGACGTTGACGCGGACGCGGGCGCCCCGCGCGCCGACCGGCCGCAGCCGGCCCCGGCGGCCCTCCCGTGGAACCTGTCGGCCCGCACCCCGGACGCCCTGCGCGCCCAGGGCGAGCGGCTGCTGTCCCACCTGGAGACCCACCCGGAGACGGCCCTCGCCGACATCGGCCACTCGCTGACGACCGGCCGCGCCCTCTTCGAGCACCGCGCCACGGTGGTGGCGGGCGACCGCGACGGCTTCCGCGCCGCGCTGGCCGCCCTCGCCGAAGGGCGCACCGCGGCCGGGCTGATCCAGGGCTCCGCCTCGGTCGGCGGGAAGCTGGCGTTCCTGTTCACGGGGCAGGGGAGTCAGCGGCTGGGGATGGGCCGTGAGCTGTACGAGGCGTATCCGGTGTTCGCGGATGCGCTGGATGCGGTGTGCGCGCGGCTTGAACTGCCGCTGAAGAGTGTCCTGTTCGGTACGGATGCGGGTTTGCTGGACGAGACCGCCCACACCCAGCCGGCGCTGTTCGCGGTCGAGGTGGCGCTGTTCCGTCTGGTCGAGTCATGGGGCGTGAAGCCTGACTTCCTGGCCGGTCATTCGATCGGTGAGATCGCGGCCGCGCATGTCGCCGGGGTGCTGTCCCTGGACGATGCGTGCGCTCTGGTCGAGGCTCGTGGGCGGTTGATGCAGGCGCTGCCTGGTGGTGGCGTGATGATCGCGGTGCAGGCGTCGGAGGACGAGGTCCTGCCGCTGCTGACCGACGGGGTGAGCATTGCCGCGGTCAACGGCCCTCAGGCCGTGGTCATCGCTGGTGACGAGGCGGACGCGGTGGCGATCGCGGAGTCCTTCGCGGGGCGTAAGTCCAAGCGGCTCACGGTCAGTCACGCGTTCCATTCGCCCCACATGGACGGCATGTTGGAGGACTTCCGGGTTGTGGCGGGGGGTCTGTCGTACGGGACTCCGCGCATCCCCGTCGTCTCCAACCTCACCGGCGCTCTCGTCACCGACGAGATGGCCTCGGCGGACTTCTGGGTCCGTCACGTCCGTGAGGCCGTTCGCTTCCTGGACGGCATCCGCGCCCTGGAGGCCGTGGGGGTCACGACGTACATCGAACTCGGCCCCGACGGCGTCCTGTCGGCGATGGCCCAGGACTGCCTGACCGACGAGCAGGACCTCACCTTCGCCCCCGCCCTGCGGGCGGGCCGCGACGAGGCCGAGACGGTGCTCTCCGCGCTCGCGGCGGCTCACGTACGTGGTGTGCCCGTCGACTGGCAGGCGTTCTACGCCCCGGCCGGAGCCCAGCGCGTGCCCCTGCCGACGTACGCCTTCCAGCGCTCGGTCTACTGGCTGGACGCGGGCCGCCCGCAGGGCGACATCGCCTCGGTCGGACTCGGTGCGACGGATCACCCGCTGCTCGGCGCCGCGGTCGAACTGCCCGACTCGGACGGGTTCCTCTTCACCGGCCGCCTGTCGCTGGCCACCCACCCGTGGCTCGCCGACCACGCGGTCATGGGCTCCGTGCTCCTTCCGGGCACGGCGTTCGTCGAACTCGCGCTGCGGGCCGGAGACCAGGTCGGCTGCGACCTGATCGATGAACTCACCCTCGAAGCACCGCTGGTGCTGCCCCAGCACGGGGGCGTACAACTGCGGCTCACCGTCGGAACCGCCGACGCGACGGGCCGGTGCACCCTGGCGTTCCACTCCCGGACCGAGGACGTGGACGCCGGGACGCCGTGGACCCGCCACGCCGCCGGTGTGCTCGCGGTCGGAGCCGAGCGGATTCCGCAGAGCCTCACCGAATGGCCGCCGACCGGGGCCGAATCCGTTCCGGTGGAGGGGCTGTACGAGGGCCTGGCCGAATCCGGCTTCGGATACGGTCCGGTCTTCCAGGGCCTGCGTGCTGCCTGGCGGCGCGACGGCGAGTATTACGCCGAGGTCGCACTGCCGGAGAGTGCGGAGGACGAGGCCGGACGCTTCGGCCTCCACCCGGCCCTGCTCGACGCGGCGCTGCACGCGCTGGGTCTGGGAAGCACGGACACCGAAGGCGGCGAAGGACGGCTGCCGTTCTCCTGGTCCGGTGTGCACCTGCACGCCGTCGGTGCCTCCGCGCTGCGCGTACGTCTCACCACGGCCCGAAGCGGTGAGGTGGCCCTGACCATTGCCGACGCGGCCGGAGAGCCGGTCGCCACGGTGGCCGGCCTCGCGCTGCGGGCCGTGAGCCGCGAGCAGCTGAGCACGGCACAGGACGTCACACGTGACGCGTTGTTCCGGGTGGACTGGACGGCGTTGCCTGCTGGTGGCGCGGTGGGTTCGGTGGACGACTGGATGATGTTGGGTGCGGGTTCGCAGGTGTATGCGGATCTTGCGGGGCTGGGTGTGGCTGTTGCAGAGGGCGGCGGAATTCCGGCGGCGCTGGTGGTGCCGTGTGCTCCGGAGTCGGCTGCGGATGATGTGGCGGGTGCGGTGCATGCGGAGGTCGAGCGTGCGCTGGGTCTCGTACAGGAGTGGTTGTCGGACGAGCGGTTCGCGGAGGCGCGTCTGGTGTTCCTGACGCGGGGTGCGGTGGCCGCGCGGGACGGGGACACGGTTGCCGGGCTGGTGCAGGCGGCTGTGCGGGGCCTGGTGCGTTCGGCGCAGTCGGAGAACCCGGGACGTTTCGGTCTGATCGATGTCGACGGTGACGTCGATGGCGATGTGGATGCGGAGGTGCTGTCGGCCGCGCTCGCTACCGGTGAGCCCGAGCTGGCGGTCCGCGAAGCGGCCTTGCTCGTGCCGCGCCTTGCCCGTGCTGCTGCCGTTGAGGGTGCCGGTCGTGAGCTGGATGCTGACGGCACGGTGCTGGTGACGGGTGCGAGTGGCACGCTGGGCGCTTTGTTCGCCCGTCATCTGGTGGTTGAGCGTGGTGTGCGGCGGCTGTTGTTGGTGAGCCGTCGTGGTGGGGCTGCGGAGGGTGCTGCTGAACTGGGCGCCGAGTTGGCTGGGTTGGGTGCTGATGTGCGGTGGGCGGCCTGTGATGTCGCCGACCGTGATGCGCTTCAGTCCGTCCTGGGCGAGATCCCTGCCGAGTATCCGCTGTCGGGTGTGGTGCATACCGCTGGTGTGCTCGATGACGGTGTGGTGTCGTCGCTGACTCCTGAGCGGGTGTCGGCGGTACTGCGTCCGAAGGTGGATGCGGCCTGGAACCTGCACGAGCTGACCCGCGATCTCGATCTCTCGCTCTTCGTGTTGTTCTCGTCGGCTGCCGGTGTGTTCGGTGGTGCCGGTCAGGCGAACTACGCGGCGGCGAACGTCTTCCTGGACGCGCTGGCCCAGCACCGCAGGGCGCAGGGATTGCAAGCGACCTCCCTCGCGTGGGGTCTGTGGGCCGGTGTGGGCGGCATGGGCGGTGACCTGACGGAGTCCGACCGCGAGCGCATCAACCGCGGCGGCATCACCGCTCTTGAGCCCGAGACCGGTCTCGCCCTCTTCGACGCCGCACAGCGCACCACCGACGCACTGCTCGTCCCCCTCCCGCTCGACCTGGCCGCCCTGCGCGCCCAGGCCCGCAGCGGAATGCTCCCGGACCTGCTGCGCGGCCTGGTCCGCGTACCGGTACGCCGGGCTGCGGGACAGGGAAGCGCGGCCGGCGGGTCGGCACTCCGGACGCGACTGGCCGCCCTGCCGGCCGATGAGCGGGACGCGGCCCTGCTGGACCTGGTCCGGGCCGAGGTGGCGGCCGTACTCGGCCATGCGTCGACCGACGAGGTACCGGCCGACCGGGCGTTCAAGGAGCTCGGCTTCGACTCGCTGACCTCGGTCGAGCTGCGCAACCGCCTCGGCGCGGCCACGGGCGAGCGTCTCTCCGCCACCCTCGTCTTCGACTACCCGACCCCGAACGCGCTCGCCGAGTTCCTGCGCGGCGAGGTGCTGGGCCTGGACGAGCCGACGGATACGGCCGCGATCGTTCCCGCGCACCTCGGGACATCGCTCGACGACGATCCGATCGCGATCGTCGGCATGAGCTGCCGGTACCCGGGCGGGGTCGAGACCCCTGAGGACCTCTGGCGCCTGGTGGTGGGTGGCGGCGACGCCATCTCGGAGTTCCCGCAGGGGCGCGGCTGGGATCTTGAGTCGCTGTACGACCCGGACCCGGACGGCAAGGGCACCAGCTACACCCGGTCGGGTGGCTTCCTGCACGACGCGGGCCGGTTCGACCCGGCGTTCTTCGGGATCTCGCCGCGCGAGGCCGTCGCGATGGACCCGCAGCAGCGGCTGCTCCTCGAAACCTCGTGGGAGGCGTTCGAGCGGGCCGGGATCGACCCGGCCTCGATGCGCGGCAGCCGGACCGGTGTCTTCGCGGGCATCATGTACCACGACTACGCGACCCGGATCACCTCCGTCCCGGACGGGGTCGAGGGCTACCTCGGCACCGGAAACTCCGGCAGCATTGCTTCCGGCCGCGTCTCGTACGCCTTCGGCCTGGAGGGCCCGGCGGTCACCGTCGACACGGCCTGCTCGTCCTCGCTCGTCGCGCTGCACTGGGCGATCCAGGCGCTGCGCAACGGTGAGTGCACGATGGCCCTGGCCGGAGGCGTCACCGTCATGTCGACGCCGGGCACCTTCACCGAGTTCAGCCGCCAGCGCGGCCTGGCCGCCGACGGGCGCATCAAGTCCTTCGCGGCCGCGGCCGACGGCACCAGCTGGGCCGAAGGCGCGGGCATGCTGCTCGTCGAGCGGCTGTCGGAGGCACGGGCCAAGGGCCACCCGGTCCTGGCGATCGTGCGGGGCTCGGCGATCAACCAGGACGGTGCGAGCAACGGTCTGACCGCTCCGAACGGTCCCTCGCAGCAGCGGGTGATCCGCCAGGCCCTCGCAGGAGCCCGGCTGACCAGCGACCAGATCGACGTCGTGGAGGCACACGGCACCGGCACCACCCTGGGCGACCCGATCGAGGCACAGGCACTCCTGGCCACGTACGGCCGCGAGCGCGAGGCGGACCAGCCGCTGTGGCTGGGCTCCATCAAGTCGAACATGGGCCACACGCAGGCCGCTGCCGGCGTCGCCGGGATCATCAAGATGATCATGGCCATCCGGCATGGTGTGCTGCCGAAGACCCTGCACGTCGACGAGCCGACTCCGCACGTGGACTGGGAGGCCGGTGCGGTCTCGCTGCTCACGGAGTCCGTCCCGTGGCCGGAGACGGGCCGTCCGCGCCGCGCCGGTGTGTCGTCGTTCGGCATCAGCGGCACCAACGCGCACACGATCATCGAGCAGGCGCCGGACGATCTCGTTCCGGCCCGTGGGGCCGAGCCGGACTCGTCGGGTGCGGGTTCGCGGGTGCTCCCGTTCGTGCTGTCGGCGAAGTCGGCGGGGGCGTTGCGCGGTCAGGCGGCGCGCCTGAAGGAGCATGTGGAGGCTTCGCCGGAAGTGGCGGGAGCCGGGGCTGTTGATGTGGCGTATTCGCTGGCGACGCGTCGTGCGGTCTTCGATCACCGTGCGGTGGTGGTGGCGGGTGACCGTGAGGAGTTGTTGCGTTCGCTGGCCGCTCTGGAGTCGGAGGAGGGCACGGCTGCTGGTCTGACGCGTGGGACGGCGGGTGGCGGAAAGCTCGCGTTCCTGTTCACGGGGCAGGGGAGTCAGCGGCTGGGGATGGGCCGTGAACTGTACGAGGCGTATCCCGTCTTCGCGGGGGCTCTGGACGCGGTGTGCGCCCGTCTGGAACTGCCGCTGAAGGACATGCTGTTCGGTACGGATGCGGGTCTGTTGAACGAGACCGCCCACACGCAGCCGGCGCTCTTCGCGGTCGAGGTGGCCCTCTTCCGGCTCGTGGAGAGCTGGGGTCTGAAGCCGGACTTCCTGGCGGGTCACTCGATCGGTGAGATCGCCGCCGCCCATGTGGCCGGTGTGCTGTCCCTGGACGACGCCTGCACGCTGGTCGAGGCTCGCGGACGGCTCATGCAGGCGCTGCCGACGGGCGGCGTGATGATCGCCGTACAGGCATCGGAAGCCGAAATCCTGCCGCTGCTGACCGACCGGGTGAGCATTGCCGCGGTCAACGGCCCCCAGGCCGTGGTCATCGCGGGCGATGAGGCTGACGCACTGGCGATCGCCGAGTCGTTCACCGGCCGCAAGTCGAAGCGGCTCACGGTGAGTCACGCGTTCCATTCGCCGCACATGGACGGCATGCTCGCCGACTTCCGCAAGGTGGCGGAGGAGTTGTCGTACGAGGCTCCGCGCATCCCGGTCGTCTCGAACCTCACCGGGGCCCTGGTCACCGACGAGATGGGCTCGGCCGACTTCTGGGTGCGTCACGTCCGCGAGGCCGTCCGCTTCCTGGACGGAATCCGCGCCCTGGAGACCGCAGGCGTTACGGCGTACGTCGAACTCGGCCCCGACGGCGTCCTGTCGGCGATGGCCCAGGACTGCCTCACCGGTGACGGCGCCACCTTCGCGCCTGCTCTCCGCAAGGGCCGCCCCGAGCCCGAGACGATCACTGCGGTTCTCGCTCTCGCCCACGCCCATGGCGCGTCCGTCGACTGGGAGACGTACTTCTCCGGCACCGGCGCCCGGCGCGTCGAGCTGCCGACCTACGCTTTCCAGCGTGACTGGTACTGGCTGAACTCGGCCGTGGTGCAGGCCGGTCCGGGCGACGCGACCGGGCTCGGGCTCGGCGCGACCGATCACCCCCTGCTCGGCGCGAGCGTCGAACTGCCCGACTCGGACGGCTTCCTGTTCACCAGCAGGCTGTCCCTCGCCACCCAGCCGTGGCTCGCGGACCACGCCGTCCTGGGGTCGGTCCTGCTCCCGGGCACGGCCTTCGTGGAACTCGCCGTCCGGGCGGGTGACCAGGTCGGCTGTGACGTACTGGAGGAGCTGACGCTGGAGGCGCCGCTGGTGGTGCCCGAGCGGGGCGGCGTACAGCTGCGGCTCACCGTCGCCGCCGCCGACGGGTCGGGACGGCGAGGTCTGTCGCTGTACTCCCGCGACGAGGACGCTCCCGCCGACGAGCCGTGGACGCGCCACGCCAGCGGCGTGCTCGCCACCGGCGCGGCGGCCCCCGCCTTCGATTTCGCCGCCTGGCCCCCGGCCGGAGCCGATCCGGTCGACATCGACGGTCTGTACGAGGGCCTGGCCGCGGCCGGGTTCGACTACGGTCCGGCGTTCCAGGGCCTGCGTGCGGCATGGCTGCACGGTGACGCGGTGTACGCCGAAGTGAGCCTGGACGAGGAGTCCGCGGAATCGGCCGAATGGTTCGGGCTGCACCCGGCCCTCCTGGACGCGACGCTGCACGCGGCGGGTCTCGGCGGTCTCGTGGAGAGCACAGGTCAGGGACGGCTTCCGTTCGCCTGGAGCAATGTGTCCCTGCACGCGGCCGGCGCGTCCGCGGTACGGGTCCGGCTGGCCCCGGCCGGCCGCGACGCGGTGTCGCTGCAACTCGCCGACGCGGCGGGCGCACCGGTCGCCTCGGTCGAATCGCTGGTGCTGCGGGCGGTCTCGCCCGACCAGATCGGCGCGGCGCGCGGCGGCCGGCACGAGTCGCTCTTCCAGATCGACTGGACCGCTCTGCCGCTCGCCCCGGTGTCCGCCGCCGAACAGCGCCCCTGGGCCCTGCTGGCGGACGACGGGTCCGCTCACGCGGGACTCGATGCCGTGGGTATCCGTCACGAGGCCCACACCGGACTCGCGGCGCTCGCCGACGCTGCGCGGGCGGTACCCGAGCTGGTGTGCGTCCCGCTCTCCACGGCGGCCTCGCCGGACCTGGCGGGTGCGGTGCATACGGCGGTCGAGCGTGCGCTGGGTCTCGTACAGCAGTGGTTGTCGGACGAGCGGTTCGCGGATGCGCGTCTGGTGTTCCTGACGCAGGGTGCGGTGGCCGCGGTGCCGGGCGAGGACGTGACCGATCTGGTCCACGCTCCGGTGTGGGGCCTGGTGCGTTCCGCCCAGTCCGAGAACCCCGGCCGCTTCGTCCTGGCCGACACCGACGGTACCGACGCTTCCTACCGCGCCCTGACCGCCGCGCTCGCCTCGGGCGAGCCGGAGGTCACGGTGCGGGGCGGCGCGGTACGGGTGCCCAGGCTGACGCGCTCCGGCGCCGCTGTGGAGGCCGTGCCCGAACTCGCTTCTGGTGGCACGGTGTTGGTGACGGGTGCGAGTGGGACGTTGGGTGGTTTGTTCGCCCGGCATTTGGTGGTTGAGCGTGGTGTGCGGCGGCTGTTGTTGGTGAGCCGTCGTGGTGGGGCTGCGGAGGGTGCTGCGGAGTTGTCGGCTGAGTTGGCCGGGCTGGGTGCTGATGTGCGGTGGGCGGCCTGTGATGTCGCCGACCGCGATGCGCTTGAGCGTGTTCTGGCCGGGATTCCGGCGGAGTATCCGTTGTCGGGTGTGGTGCATACGGCTGGTGTGCTGGACGACGGAGTGGTGTCGTCCCTGACGCCGGAGCGGGTGTCGGCGGTGCTGCGTCCGAAGGTGGATGCGGCCTGGAACCTGCACGAGCTGACCCGCGACCTGGATCTCTCGCTCTTCGTGTTGTTCTCGTCGGCTGCCGGTGTGTTCGGTGGTGCCGGTCAGGCGAACTACGCGGCTGCGAACGTGTTCCTGGACGCTCTGGCCCAGCACCGCAGGGCGCAGGGCCTGGCGGCGACCTCCCTCGCCTGGGGCCTGTGGGCCGAGTCCGGGGGCATGGCGGCCGGGCTGGACGCCGATGATGTGTCGCGTCTGGGGCGTGGTGGTGTCAGTGCGCTGTCCGCGCCGGAGGGTGTGGCGCTGTTCGATGCCGCGTCCGTGTCCGGGCAGGCCCTGTTCGTTCCGGTCAAGCTGGACCTGGCGGCCCTGCGAGCGCAGGCGGGCAGTGGGATGCTGCCGCCGCTGCTGAGCGGTCTCGTCCGTACCCCCACCCGCCGCGCCGCGGGCACCGGTGATACCGGTACGGACGGGGGGACCGGGCTGCGGGAACGCCTGGCCGGGCTCTCACCGGCCGCGCGGGACGAAGCGCTGCTGGAGCTGGTCTGCACGTACGTTGCGGCCGTGCTCGGCTTCGCCGGGCCCGAAGCGGTCGATCCGGCGCGGTCGTTCAGCGAGGTCGGCTTCGACTCGCTGACCGCCGTCGAGCTGCGCAACAGGCTCGGCGCCGCGACCGGCGTACGGCTCCCTGCCACGCTCGTCTTCGACTACCCGACACCGGACGCGCTGGTGGAGTACCTGCGGGACGAGCTCTGGCAGGACGGCGCCGCGGCGGTTCCCCCGCTGCTCGCCGAACTCGACCGGCTGGAGAAGACGCTCGTAGCGTCCGTGCCCGACGACGACGGACGCACCCGTATCACCGAGCGCCTGCAGGCCCTGCTGGCCGCCTGGAGCGAGGCCGGCGAACCCGCGGACACCGGCGAAGCCGATGTGGCCGAGGCGCTTGAGACCGCGACCGACGATGACCTCTTCGACTTCATCGGCAAGGAGTTCGGGATCTCGTGATGCGACGGCTCGGCTCCGCCCTTTCCGACGGCTCTGTCTTTCTGGCTTCTGTACGAGGGATGCACGCATGAATGAGGAAAAACTCCGGTACTTCCTGAAGCGGGTGACGGCCGATCTCCACGAGACGCGCCGCCGTCTTCAGGAGGTCGAGTCGGAGGAGCAGGAGCCGATCGCGATCGTCGGGATGAGCTGCCGCTATCCGGGAGGCGTCGAGTCGCCCGAAGACCTGTGGCGGCTGGTGTCCGAGGAGACCGACGCCATCTCTCCCTTCCCCACCGACCGGGGCTGGGACATGGGGCGGCTCTTCGACGCGGACCCCGACGGGCGGGGCACGAGCTATGTGCAGGAAGGCGGCTTCCTGCACTCCGCCAACCGGTTCGACCCGGCGTTCTTCGGGATCTCGCCGCGCGAGGCCGTGGCGATGGACCCGCAGCAGCGACTGCTGCTGGAAACCTCGTGGGAGGCCTTCGAGCGGGCCGGGATCGACCCGACCTCGGTGCGCGGCAGCCGGACCGGCGTCTTCGCGGGCGTCATGTACCACGACTACGCCTCGCGGCTGCGTGCCGTCCCGGAGGAGGTCGAGGGGTACCTCGGCACCGGCGGCTCCAGCAGCATCGCCTCCGGCCGGGTCTCGTACACCTTCGGCCTGGAGGGCCCGGCGCTCACCGTGGACACGGCCTGCTCGTCGTCCCTCGTCACGCTGCACCTGGCCATGCAGGCGCTCCGCAAGGGCGAGTGCTCGCTCGCCCTCGCGGGCGGTGTCACCGTGATGGCGACACCGGGAACCTTCACGGAGTTCAGCCGCCAGCGCGGTCTGTCCTTCGACGGCCGCTGCAAGTCCTTCGCGGACTCCGCGGACGGCACCGGCTGGGCCGAGGGCGCGGGCATGCTCCTCGTGGAGCGGCTGTCGGACGCCCGTAAGAACGGGCATACGGTACTGGCCGTGGTCCGGGGCTCGGCCGTCAACCAGGACGGTGCCAGCAACGGCCTGACCGCCCCGAACGGCCCGTCCCAGCAGCGGGTCATCCGCCAGGCCCTGGCCGACGCCCGCCTCACGGCGGCCGACGTCGACGTCGTCGAGGCACACGGCACCGGCACCACCCTGGGCGACCCGATCGAGGCCCAGGCCCTGCTCGCCACGTACGGCCGGGAGCACACCGAGGACAGCCCGCTGTGGCTCGGCTCGGTCAAGTCGAACCTCGGTCACACGCAGGCGGCCGCGGGCGTCGCCGGCATCATCAAGATGGTCATGGCGATCCGCCACGGCCGGATCCCCAAGACGCTGCACGTCGACGAGCCCTCGACCAACGTCGACTGGTCGGCGGGCGCCGTCTCGCTGGTGCGGGAGTCCGTGGAGTGGCCGGAGACCGGCCGTCCGCGCCGCGCCGCCGTGTCGTCGTTCGGCATCAGTGGCACCAACGCGCACACGATCATCGAGCAGGCCCCGCTGCCGGATGCCGGGACACAGCCGACCGACGACGAGACGGACGGCCCTGCGGGCACAGAGGGCACAGAGGGCACAGAGGGTGCCGGAACCGGGGTGCGGCCCGTGTCCGTGCCTCCCGTACTGCCTTGGCCCGTCTCGGCCCGTACGGAGGAGGCCCTCCACGCCCAGGCGGAGCGCCTGCTGGCCCATGTACGGACGAACCCAGACCAGGCCCCGGTGGACATCGCTCTCTCCCTGGCCACGGGGCGCGCCGCGCTGGAACACCGCGCCGTCGTCGTCGCCACCGACCGGGAGACCGCGCTCGCCGATCTCGCCGCGCTGGCGTCCGGCGAGACTACGGCGCGCGTCGTGCTCGGCGAGGCGGGGGCGCGGGGCAAGACCGCGTTCCTGTTCACGGGTCAGGGGAGTCAGCGGCTGGGGATGGGCCGTGAGCTGTACGAGGCGTATCCGGTGTTCGCGGATGCGCTGGATGCGGTGTGCGCGCTGCTTGAACTGCCGCTGAAGAGTGTCCTGTTCGGTACAGATGCGGGTCTGCTGGACGAGACCGCCCACACCCAGCCGGCTCTCTTCGCCATCGAGGTGGCACTGTTCCGACTGGTCGAGTCGTGGGGTGTGAAGCCGGACTTCGTGGCCGGGCATTCGATCGGTGAGATCGCGGCCGCGCATGTGGCCGGGGTGCTGTCGCTCGATGACGCGTGCGCTCTGGTTGAGGCTCGTGGGCGGTTGATGGGCGCGCTGCCGGGCGGTGGCGTGATGATCGCCGTCCAGGCCTCGGAGGACGAGGTCCTGCCGCTGCTGACCGACCGGGTGAGCATTGCCGCGGTCAACGGCCCGCAATCGGTCGTGATCGCGGGTGACGAGGCCGACGCGGCGAGGATCGTGGACGCTTTCAAGGACCGTAAGTCCAAGCGGCTCACGGTGAGTCATGCGTTCCATTCGCCGCATATGGACGGCATGTTGGAGGACTTCCGGGTGGTGGCGGAGGGCCTGTCGTACGAGGCTCCGCGCATCCCCGTCGTCTCGAACCTCACCGGCGCTCTCGTCACCGACGAGATGGGCTCGGCCGACTTCTGGGTCCGCCACGTCCGCGAGGCCGTCCGCTTCCTGGACGGTATCCGCGCCCTGGAGGCCGCGGGGGTCACGGCGTACGTCGAACTCGGCCCGGACGGTGTCCTGTCGGCGATGGCCCAGGCGTGCGTGACCGGTGAGAACTCCGTCTTCGTTCCGGTCCTGCGCTCCGGCCGTCCCGAGTCCGAGAGCGTCACCACGGCCCTCGCTCAGGTGCACGTCCGTGGGATCGCGGTCGACTGGCAGGCGTTCTTCGCCGGGACCGGCGCCGAGCGCGTCGACCTGCCCACCTACGCCTTCCAGCGCGAGCACTACTGGCTCGACGCGGGAACCCTCGGCGGGGACGTGACCACGGCGGGTCTCCGATCCGCCGATCACCCCCTGCTCGGCGCCTCCGTCGCCCTGGCGGATGCGGAGGGCCTCCTCCTCACCGGTCGGCTCTCGCTCGATACCCACCCCTGGCTCGCCGATCACGCCGTGGCGGGGACGGTCCTGCTGCCCGGTACGGCCTTCGTCGAACTCGCGCTGCGGGCCGGCGACCAGGTCGGTTGCGACCTGATCGACGAACTCACCCTCGCGGCCCCGCTGGTGCTGCCCGAGCACGGCGGAGTCGAACTCCAGATCACCGTCGCGGCCCCCGACGAATCGGGCCGCCGGTCCGTCGTCTTCCACTCGCGCGCCGACAGCGCCACGGACGACGAGGCGTGGGTCCGGCACGCGACCGCGGTACTGGCGCAGGGCGCGGACACCCCGGCGTTCGACTTCGGCGTCTGGCCGCCGGCCGGGGCCGAACCGGTCCCGGTGGAGGGCCTGTACGAGGGGCTCGCGCACTCCGGTTTCGGCTACGGCCCCGTGTTCCAGGGGCTGCGTGCCGCCTGGCGTCAGGGCGAGGACGTGTTCGCCGAGGTGAGCCTCGGGGACGGAGTGAAGCCTGGAGCGGCGCAGTTCACCGTGCACCCGGCCCTGCTCGACTCCGCCCTGCACGCCATCAACCTCGGCAGCCTCGTCGAGGACACCGGGCAGGGGCGACTGCCGTTCGCATGGAGCGGGGTCGCGGTCCACGCCGTGGGCGCGGACACCCTGCGTGTACGGCTTTCCCGGGCCGGTCAGGACGCGGTGGCCCTGGAGATCGCGGACGCGGACGGCGTGCCCGTCGCCTCCGTACGCAGCCTGGCCCTGCGGGCCTTCTCACCCGACCAGCTGACCGGCCAGGACGGCGGCGGTCACGGCGACGCGTTGTTCCGGGTGGACTGGACGGCGTTGCCTGCGGGTGGCGTTGTGGGTTCGGTGGACGACTGGATGATGTTGGGTGCGGGTTCGCAGGTGTATGCGGATCTTGCGGGGCTGGGTGTGGCTGTTGCGGAGGGCGGCGGGATTCCGGCGGCGCTGGTGGTGCCGTGTGTGGCTCCGGACTCGGCCTCGCCGGACGTGGCGGGTGCGGTGCATGCGGAGGTTGAGCGTGTGCTGGGTCTGGTGCAGGAGTGGTTGTCGGACGAGCGGTTCGCGGATGCGCGTCTGGTGTTCCTGACGCGGGGTGCGGTGGCCGCGGTGCCGGGCGAGGACGTGGCCGATCTGGTCCACGCTCCGGTGTGGGGTCTGGTGCGTTCCGCCCAGTCGGAGAACCCGGGCCGTTTCGCTCTGATCGACGTCGATGGCGATGTGGACGCGGATGTGTTGTCGGCTGCGCTCGCTACTGGTGAGCCGGAGCTGGCGGTCCGCGAGGGGTCCTTGCTCGTTCCGCGCCTTGCCCGGGCTGCTGCCGCTGTTGATGCTTCCGCGCCCGAACTCGGTGCTGGTGGCACGGTGTTGGTGACGGGTGCGAGTGGGACGTTGGGTGCTTTGTTCGCACGGCATTTGGTGGTTGAGCGTGGTGTGAGGCGGCTGTTGTTGGTGAGTCGTCGTGGTGGGGCTGCTGAGGGTGCTGCTGAACTGGGCGCAGAACTGGCCGCGTTGGGTGCTGATGTGCGGTGGGCGGCGTGTGATGTCGCCGACCGTGTTGCGCTTGAGCGTGTTCTGGATGGGATTCCTGTTGAGTATCCGTTGTCGGGTGTGGTGCATACGGCTGGTGTGCTGGACGACGGAGTGGTGTCGTCGCTGACGCCGGAGCGGGTGTCGGCGGTGCTGCGTCCGAAGGTGGACGCGGCCTGGAACCTGCATGAGCTGACCCGCGACCTGGATCTCTCGCTGTTCGTGTTGTTCTCGTCGGCTGCTGGTGTGTTCGGTGGTGCCGGTCAGGCGAACTACGCGGCCGCGAATGTGTTCCTGGACGCTCTGGCTCAGCACCGCAGGGCGCAGGGCCTGGCGGCGACCTCCCTCGCCTGGGGTCTGTGGGCCGAGTCCGGAGGTATGGCGGGCGCGCTGGACGCCGATGATGTGTCGCGTCTGGGCCGTGGTGGTGTCAGTGCGCTGTCCGCGCCGGAGGGTGTGGCGCTGTTCGATGCCGCTTCCGCTTCCGGGCAGGCCCTGTTCGTTCCGGTGAAGCTGGATCTCGCGGCTCTGCGAGCGCAGGCGGGCAGCGGGATGCTGCCGCCGCTGCTGAGCGGTCTCGTCCGTACCCCCACCCGCCGCGCCGCCCGGGGCGGTTCGGCCTCCGGGGGCACGTTCGCCAGGAAGCTGGCTGCCCTTGCGGTGGACCAGCGGTCCGGAGCCGTGCTGGAGCTCGTGCGTGCCCAGGTCGCGGCCGTACTCGGCTTCGCCGGGCCCGAAGCGGTCGATCCGGCGCGATCGTTCAGCGAGGTCGGCTTCGACTCGCTGACCGCCGTCGAGCTGCGCAACAGGCTCGGCGCCGCGACCGGCGTACGGCTCCCCGCCACCCTCGTCTTCGACTACCCGACCTCCGCCGTCCTCGCCGACTTCCTGCATGGCGAACTGTTCGGCGGTCAGGAAGCGGCGGCAGCCCCGACGGCCTTCACGGCCCGGGACGACGAGCCGATCGCGATCGTGGCGATGGCCTGCCGCTTCCCCGGCGGCGTGCGGTCGCCCGAGGATCTGTGGGGGCTCGTCCTGGACGGCCGGGACGCCATCTCGGACATGCCGGACGACCGCGGCTGGGACGTCGAGGGGCTCTTCGACCCCGACCCCGACCGGCCGGGCACCAGCTACAGCAGGGCGGGTGGGTTCCTGCACGACGCCCACCACTTCGACCCGACGTTCTTCGGGATCTCGCCGCGCGAGGCCCTCGCCACCGACCCCCAGCAGCGGCTGCTCCTGGAAACGTCGTGGGAGGCGTTCGAGCGGGCCGGGATCGACCCGGCGACCGTACGCGGCAGCCGGACCGGCGTCTTCGCGGGCGTCATGTACAACGACTACGGCACCCTCCTGCACCGCGCCCCGGAGGGCCTCGAAGGCTATATGGGCACCTCCAGCTCGGGCAGCGTCGCCTCGGGCCGGGTCTCGTACACCTTCGGCCTGGAGGGCCCGGCGGTCACCGTCGACACGGCCTGCTCGTCCTCGCTCGTCACCCTGCACCTCGCGGTGCAGGCGCTGCGCAACGGCGAGTGCGATCTCGCGCTGACCGGCGGTGTCACGGTGATGGCCACGCCCGGCACGTTCGTCGCGTTCAGCCGTCAGCGCGGCCTCGCGAGCGACGGCCGCTGCAAGCCGTTCGCCGCGGCCGCCGACGGTACGGCGTGGGGCGAGGGCGTCGGCATGCTGCTCGTCGAGCGCCTGTCGGACGCGCGGGCCAACGGTCACCCGGTGCTCGCGGTGGTCCGCGGCTCGGCGATCAACCAGGACGGCGCGAGCAACGGCCTCACCGCCCCGAACGGTCCGTCCCAGCAGCGGGTGATCCGCCAGGCGCTGGCCAGCGCGGGTCTTTCGGCCGCCGAGGTCGACGTCGTCGAGGCGCACGGCACCGGCACCACCCTGGGCGACCCAATCGAGGCGCAGGCGCTGCTCGCCACCTACGGTCAGGACCGTCCCGAGGACAGCCCCCTGTGGCTGGGCTCCATCAAGTCCAACTTCGGTCACACGCAGGCCGCCGCCGGTGTCGCCGGAATCATCAAGATGGTCCAGGCGATGCACCACGGCGTGCTGCCCAAGACCCTGCACGTGGACGAGCCGTCTCCGCATGTGGACTGGTCGGCGGGCGCGGTCTCGCTCCTCACCGAGCAGATGGCCTGGCTGGAGACCGGCCGTCCCCGCCGCGCGGCGATCTCTTCCTTCGGCATCAGTGGCACCAACGCGCACACGATCATCGAGCAGGCGCCGGAGGCGGCGGAAACGGCCGTCGAGGAGGCGTCGCGTTCGGGTTCGCCGGTGCTGCCGTTCGTGTTGTCGGCGAAGTCGGCGGGGGCGTTGCGTGGTCAGGCGGCGCGTCTGAAGGCGCATGTGGAGGCTTCGCCGGAGGTGGCCGGGGCCGGGGTTGTTGATGTGGCGTATTCGCTGGCGACGCGTCGTGCCGTCTTCGATCACCGTGCGGTGGTGGTGGCTGGTGACCGTGAGGAGCTGTTGCGTTCTCTGGCCGCTTTGGAGTCGGAGGGCGCGGCGGTAGTCGGCGGAAAGCTTGCCTTCCTGTTCACGGGGCAGGGGAGTCAGCGTCCGGGCATGGGCCGTGAGCTGTATGAGGCGTATCCGGTGTTCGCGGATGCGTTGGATGCGGTGTGTGCGCGGCTGGAACTGCCGCTGAAGGATGTGCTGTTCGGTACCGATGCGACGCTGCTGAGCGAGACCGCGTATACGCAGCCTGCGTTGTTCGCGGTCGAGGTGGCGCTGTTCCGGCTGGTCGAGTCGTGGGGTCTGAAGCCGGACTTCTTGGCAGGTCATTCGATCGGTGAGATCGCGGCCGCTCATGTGGCCGGGGTGCTGTCTCTGGACGACGCCTGCGCTCTGGTCGAGGCGCGCGGGCGGCTCATGCAGGCGCTGCCCACCGGCGGCGTGATGATCGCCGTACAGGCGTCGGAGGACGAAGTCCTCCCGCTCCTCACCGACCGGGTGAGCGTTGCCGCCGTCAACGGCCCCCAGGCCGTGGTCATCGCTGGTGACGAGGCCGACGCGGTGGCGATCGCAGAGTCCTTCACCGGCCGCAAGTCCAAGCGGCTCACGGTCAGTCACGCGTTCCATTCGCCGCACATGGACGGCATGCTCGCCGACTTCCGTGAGATCGCCGAGGGCCTCTCCTACGAAGCTCCGCGCATCCCCGTCGTCTCCCACCTCACCGGCGCCCTCGTCACCGACGAGATGGCCTCGGCCGACTTCTGGGTCCGGCACGTCCGCGAGGCCGTCCGTTTCCTGGACGGCATCCGCGCCCTGGAGGGCCACGGAGTCACCACCTACATCGAACTCGGCCCTGACGGCGTCCTGTCGGCGATGGCCCAGGACTGCCTCACCGGTGACGGAGCCACCTTCGCGCCGGCTCTCCGCAAGGGCCGTCCCGAGGCCGAGACGATCACAACGGCCCTGGCTCACGCCCATGCCCACGGTGCGTCCGTCGACTGGGAGACGTACTTCTCCGGCACCGGCGCCCAGCGCGTCGAGCTGCCCACCTACGCCTTCCAGCACGAGCGCTACTGGATCGACGTGCCCGTCCACTCCGTCGGCGATGTGGCCTCCGCCGGACTGGGTGCGGCGGAGCACCCGCTGCTGGGCGCGGCCGTCGAACTGCCCGATTCCGAAGGGATGTTGTTCACCGGTCGGCTGTCGCTCCTGTCCCACCCCTGGCTGGCCGATCACGCCGTCGCGGGCACGGTCCTGCTGCCCGGGACCGCCTTCGTGGAGCTCGCGCTCCACGCCGGGCAGCGGGTGGGCAGCGGCCCGCTCGAAGAGCTGACCCTGGAGGCACCGCTGGTGCTTCCCGAGCGCGGGGCGCTCCAGCTGCGGGTGTCCGTGGCCGCGCCCGACGAGGCGGGGCGGCGCGCGCTGCACGTGCACTCGCGTCCCGAGGACCTGGGCGGCGAGGACCGTACGGGGCCGGGGGCGCCGTGGACGCGGCACGCGGGCGGTGTGCTCGCCGCGCCGGAGGCGGCCGATGCCGCGCCGGAGCCGGGCGGCCTGGACGTCTGGCCCCCCGCGGACGCCGAACCGCTCGACGCCGACGACCTGTACGACCGGTTCGCCGCGGGCGGGTTCGCGTACGGTCCTGCCTTCCGCAACCTGCGTGCTGCCTGGCGGCGCGGCGACGAGCTGTTCGCCGAACTGCTGCTGCCCGAGGGACAGCTCGCTCAGGCCGCCCACTTCGGTGTGCACCCGGCGCTGCTGGACGCGGGTCTGCACGGCATCGCGCTCGGCGCGTTCCTCACCTCCACCGGCGCCGGGACCGACGGCGGCGACGAGGACACCCGGATCCGGCTGCCGTTCTCCTTCAGCGGTGTCGCTCTGCACTCGGTCGGCGCGGGCTCGCTGCGCGTACGGCTCGCCCCGGCCGGGTCCGGCGCGGTGTCGCTCGCGGCCTTCGACGAGCAGGGCGCGCCCGTCGTATCCGTGGAATCGCTGCTGCTGCGGGTGGTTGACCCGGCACGGCTGAAGCCCGCGGACCGGCCGGTGTTCCACGAGTCCCTCTTCCGGCTGGAGTGGCCGTCGCTGGGCACGGGCCCGCGCACGGACCACGGCTCCGGGGACGGCGGCCGGTGGGCCGTGATCGGAGCCGACCCGCTCGGCCTCGAAGCCGGGCTGCGGGACGACGGTGTCGGCGTCGACGGGTACGCGGACCTGTCCGCGCTCGCCGGAGTCGTGGCCGCGGGCAAGCCGCTCCCGGACACGGTGGTGGTCTCGTACGCCTCCTCGGGCCCCGATGGGGGGACGGGGACAGCGACCGGGACGACGTCGGCGGGTACGGCGGACGCCGTCCGGCAGGCGGCTCACGACGCGCTGGAACTCGTCCAGGGCTGGCTCGCCGAGGACTCGTTCGCCGGGTCACGACTGGTCGTGGTCACCCGCGGCGCGGTCGAGGCGCGGCCCGGCGAGGGCGTGCCCGATCTGGCGCACGCGCCGGTGTGGGGCCTGCTGCGGTCCGCGCAGTCCGAGAACCCCGGACGATTCGTGCTGCTCGACCTCGACCCGGAGGGCGCGGACGAGGACAGCTCCAAGGGCACGCTCCTCTCTCCGCTGATGGCCGCCGCCGTGGCGAGCGGGGAGCCCCAGCTCGCCGTCCGTGCGGGTGTCCTGCGCGCCGCCAGGCTGGGACGGGTTCCCGCCGCCCCCACCGCGCCGCAGCCGGACGGGGCAGCCGGTGACGAGGGGGTGGCGGGCACGGAGCGCGCCCCCGCCCTCGACCCCGACGGCACCGTCCTCATCACCGGTGGCACCGGATCGCTCGGCAGCCTGCTGGCCCGCCACCTGGTCGTGGAACACGGTGTACGGCACCTGCTGCTGACCAGCCGGCGCGGGGCCGCCGCCGAGGGCGCCCCGGAACTCGTCGCCGCACTGGCCGAGCTGGGAGCCGAGGCGACCGTGGCCGCGTGCGACGCCGCCGACCGGGAGGCACTGGCCGCACTGCTGGCCGGCATCCCGGCCGCGCACCCCCTCACGGCGGTCGTCCACACGGCGGGCCGCGTCGACGACGGGCTCCTGGCGTCGCTGAGCCCGGAGCGGATCGACACGGTGCTGCGTCCCAAGGCCGACGCGGCGCTGCATCTGCACGAGTTGACCCGCGGGCTGGACCTCGCCGCGTTCGTGCTGTTCTCCTCCGCGGCCGGAACCCTCGGCAACCCCGGGCAGGCCAACTACGCGGCGGCCAACGCCTTCCTGGACGCCCTGGCCCAGCACCGGCGCGCGGCGGGCCTGCCCGCGGTGTCGCTGGCCTGGGGGCTGTGGGAGCAGCGCAGCGCGATGACCGGCGCGCTGTCGGACGCGGACGTCCAGCGGATGGCCCGTGCCGGACTGGCACCCCTCTCCTCGGAGGAGGGCCTGGCCCTCTTCGACACGGCGTGTGCCCTCGCGCCCGTGGGCGCCCCGGATACCGCCACCGGCGACGGAGTGTTCGTCGCCATGCGGCTGGACACCGCACCCCTGCGGGCCCAGGCCGACGCCGGAGCCCTTCCGGCGGTCTTCCGCGGGCTGGTGCGAGGAGGTCCTCGCCGGGCCGCCGCGCATCAGGCCGCCGACTCGGCGGCGTCCACCGCCGCGCGACGCCTCGCGGGTCTGTCCGGGCTGCCGCAGGAGGAGCAGGAGCGCGTGCTGCTCGACCTGGTACGCGCCCAGGTGGCCGCCGTACTCGCCTATCCGTCGCCGGACGCGGTGGGGGAGTCGCAGGAGTTCCTGGAGCTGGGTCTGGACTCGCTGACCGCGGTCGAGCTGCGCAACCAGCTGAACGCGGCGACCGGTCTGCGGCTGCCCGCCACCCTGCTCTTCGACCACCCCACCCCCGCGCTGGTCGCCGGGCGGCTGCGCGCCGAACTCGCGGGAGCCTCCGGCCCGTCGGCCCGCGAGGAAGCGACGGACAGCGGGGGAGAGGAGTCCGCGGGTGTCTTCGGGGCCATGCTCCAAGAGGCCGGAACGCAAGGTGCGTCCGGGCAGTTCATGGAACTGCTCATGCAGGCGTCGCGGTTCCGGCCGTCGTTCGCCTCACCGGCCGAGCTGCGCAAGGCGCCGAGCCTGGTGCGCCTCTCCCGCGGTGACACCCGGCCGGGGCTGGTCTGCTTCTCCTCGATCCTGTCGATCTCCGGCCCGCACCAGTACGCGCGCTTCGCCTCCGCGTTCCGGGGCCGCCGGGACGTTCACGCGCTCGGTGCCCCCGGCTTCCTGCGGGGCGAGCAACTGCCCTCGACCACCGACGCGGTGATCGAGGCCCAGGCGGAGGCCGTGCTCCGGCACGCGGACGGTGCGCCGTTCGTGCTCCTCGGCCACTCCTCGGGCGGCATGCTCGCCCACGCGGTGGCCGGGAAGCTGGAGAGCGCGGGGGTCTTCCCCCAGGCGCTGGTGATGATCGACATCTACTCGCACGACGACGACGCGATCATCGGCATCCAGCCCGGCCTCTCCGAGGGCATGGACGAGCGGCAGGACACCTACGTACCGGTCGACGACAACCGGCTGTTGGCGATGGGCGCGTACTTCCGGCTGTTCGGCGGCTGGAAGCCCGAGGCGGTGAAGACGCCGACCCTGCTGCTCCGGGCGGGTGAGCGGTTCTTCGACTGGACCCGGTCCACGGACGGCGACTGGCGTTCGTACTGGGACCTGGACCACACCGCCGCGGACGTGCCGGGCAACCACTTCACCATGATGGAGGAGCACGCTCCGACGACGGCGCAGGCCGTCGAGGGGTGGCTGGACACCATCGGCTGACGGCGCCGGACACGCAGCGAGGGCCGGGCCCCACCGTAAAGGTGGGGCCCGGCCCTCGGTCGTCTTCCGGTCGTCAGGCGACGCGCCGCTCGCGCTCGCGGGAGCGCTTCTTCGGCAGCCCCACCGTCACGACCTCGAAGCTGTCCTTGGTGAGGTCGAGGCGGTGGAAGAGGTTGTCGGGCCCGGCCACGCACACCGTGCCCACGCCGAGCCCCTTGAGCCCGTCCACCACGCCCGGCCAGTTGACGGGCCGGTCGAAGGTGTCCAGCATCATCGTGCGCATCCCGGCGGCGTCCCGGACGACCGCGCCGTCCTGGTCGTTGACCACGGGCAGGGTGGGGTCGGCCAGTTCGTAGGCGGCGAAGACCTCTTCCTCCACCTTGTGGCGCAGCGCCGAGAAGGCCGCCGCGTGCACGGGCGGGCGCATCGAGTACATGGAGTAGCCGCCTGCCGCGCTGATGCCCGCCTTCAGCCCGTCCAGCTCCTTCTCCGGTACGGACACCATGTGGAAAGCGGCGTCCAGCCGGCCGGAGATGTCGTACCAGGCGCCGCGATCGTCGAAACCGGCGAGGATCTCGTCCAGCCGGTCCTGCGGGGTGCGGACGAAGCAGTGCGTGACGACGTCCTCGTACGCGCCGGCGAAGTACTCCTCCTCGCAGCGGGCCAGCTCCGCGGTGAGCCGGACGACGTCCGCGAAGGGCAGCGATCCGACGAAAGCGGAGGCGGCCTTCTGGCCGAAGCTCGGGCCGGCGCAGACGGTGGGAGCGATGCCGAGCGCGTCCACCGCCCGGTCGGCCATCGCCATCGAGTTCACCAGGAAGGCGATCTGCGAATAGACCGAGTAGTCGTCCTCGGAGGTGCGGAAACGGTCGAACACCGAATAGCCGAGCGCCTCGTCGGCCTCCGCGAGGCGCTGGCGCGCATAGGGGTCGAGCAGCAGGAACTTCCCGACCTCCGCGAAGGACGAGGGCCCCATGCCGGGAAAGACGATCGCGGTCGCGGTCGCGGGAGCCTGCTCGGAAACGGAAACGGAAACGGAAACGGAATCGGAGACGGAATCGGAATCGGAAGGGGTCATGATCCGTGAATGCCTTTGCTTACGGGGACGGCGCCGGCAGCAGACATCTGCCGGCGTCACTGACGAGGAACGGCCCCGCACCCGGCCGGACGCGAGTGCGCCGGGCCGGGCACGAGGCCAGGAGGGACGGGAGGGACGGGACGGGGGAGGGTGCGATCAGTCCTGCGCCCTGCGGTGGAACCCCTTGATGCCGATCAGCCCGAAGAGCACGATCGCCCCGCTCAGGGCGAGCAGATCGACCCACAGCGGAATCGAACCGGGACCGCCGGGCGGCAGCAGCAGGGCGCGGATCCCCTCGCTGACATAGGTCAGCGGGTTGATGGCGCACAGCACCTGGAACCAGCGGATGTCCGCCAGGCTGTGCCAGGGGAACTGGGTGCAGCCGGTGAACATCAGCGGGGTCAGCGTCACGGCGAAGATGACACTGATGTGCCGCGGCGGGGCCAGCGTCCCGATCGTGAGGCCCACCGTGCTGCCCGCCAGCGCGCCCAGCAGCAGCACGCCCAGCGTGGGAAGGAAGCGGTCCATCGGCCAGGACACGTCGTCGAGGATCAGGAAGCCGACGGGGATCATCACCAGCGAGGCGATGATCCCGCGCAGCGCGCCGAAGACCAGCTTCTCGACGGCCACCAGACTGGTGGGGATCGGCGCGAGGAGGCGGTCCTCGATCTCCTTGGTCCAGGAGAAGTCGATGACCAGGGGCAGCGCCGTGTTCTGCAGGCTGACCAGGAAGCTGTTGAGCGCCACCACGCCCGGCAGCAGGATCTGCTGGAACCCGCCGCCGGTGTAGCCGAGTTCGCCGAGGACCTTGCCGAAGACGAACAGGATGAAGAACGGCTCCACGAGCACCTGGGCGAGGAACGGGCCCAGTTCGCGGCCGGTGACGAAGATGTCCCGCCACAGGATGAAGAAGAACGTGCGGGTCGCGGTGCGTACGTCGGTACGCGCCGGCCGCAGTTCCGGCGGGAAGTCGGCGACCGGGTCGGGCGCGGTGAGGGTGGCCGTCATCGCAGCTCCCGGCCGGTCAGCTTGATGAAGACGTCCTCCAGTGTCGCGGTTCCGACGCTCACGTCCTTGATGTCATGACTCGCTTCCGTCAGGGCCGTGATGGCGGCCGGCAGCACCGCGCCGGACGGCGCGTCGCTGTAGAGGCGGAGCCGTACCGGCGCGGGCGCGCCGCCCTGCTCCTTGGCGTGTTCCTGGTGCGCGAGTTCGACCCGCTCGACGGTCTCGATCCGCTCCAGCAGGCTCACGATGCCCTCGGGTCCCTGCCCGGCGGGCTGGACGGCGGGCTGGACGGTGAGCGTGAGGGTGGTGCTGCTCAGGGTCCGCGTCAGCGCCTGCGGGGTGTCGAGGGCCAGCAGCCGGCCGTGGTCGACGATGCCGACGCGGTCGCAGAGCTTGGCGGCCTCGTCCATGTCGTGCGTGGTCAGCACGGTGGTCACACCGCGCTTGCTCAGCTCGGCCACGCGCTCGTGGATGAACAGCCGCGCCTGCGGATCGAGTCCGGTGGCGGGCTCGTCGAGGAAGAGCACCTCGGGTCGGTGCATCAGGGCCCGGGCGATCATCACGCGCTGGGCCTGGCCGCCGGAGAGTTCGTCGCCGCGGGCCTTGCCCCGGTCGGCGAGGCCCACCCACTCCAGGCACTCGTCGGCGAGCCGTCCGCGTTCGGAGCGGCTCATGCCGTGGTAGCCGGCGTGGAAGGTGAGGTTCTGTCGGAGGGTCAGCGACCGGTCGAGGTTGTTGCGCTGCGGTACGACGGCGAAGGCCCGGCGCGCCTGGGCCGGGTGGGCCACGACGTCGACGCCCTGGACGAACGCTCGTCCCGCAGTGGGGGCCACGCGGGTGGTGAGGATGCCGATGGTCGTCGTCTTGCCCGCCCCGTTCGGGCCGAGGAATCCGAAGACCTCGCCCCTGCGGACCGAGAAGCTCAGGTCGTCCACCGCTGGTCGGTCGCGGCTCCGGTACTTCTTGACTAGTCCGTCGACCACGACGGCGGAATCCACGGGTCGTTCAGAGTTCATTTACGCCTGCGAATCAAGCGGGACGCGGCGACGGCAGTCCGGGGGATTCGCGCGGGAATGTCGCGTGACCGGCCGCGCGTCGAGCGGCGACTGAATAGGGCATAGAAGTGGTGCGGAATCTTTCTAACACGCAGGGCGGCGCCACGCCTCAACTGCCCGGACCGATAGGGGGAGATGTGGATTCCTAGGGGGGAATAGGGGGTGAGGAGGCGGATCAGGGGTTGTTCGAGGGGGTATTCGGAAAACCCCTATTCGAAAGTCTCCCGGGTGGCGAGTGTTGCGGTTCCATCGAATGTCCTCATAGCATCGGCGCGTGATCGCGCCGAATTACTTAACGCAAAATAGAGCGTCGGCGGGTCGTGTGTCCGCGGACTTCGGGGTGGATCCCGGATCGCTGCGGTGGATGGTGATCGGCGCGACGGGCATGCTCGGCGGCGAAGTGGCCGCCCAGCTCACGGCCCGGGGCGCCGACCCGGTGGGGATCGGCCGGGCCGACATGGACCTCACCGACCCCCGGGCGGTCGCCGCGGCCGTGGCCGACGGCGGCCCCGATGTCGTCGTCAACTGCGCCGCCTGGACCGCCGTGGACCTGGCCGAGACCGAGGAGGAGGCGGCCCTCGCCGTCAACGGGACGGGAGCGGGCCACCTCGCCCGGGCCTGCGCCGCCACCGGCAGCCGGCTCCTCCACGTTTCCACCGACTACGTCTTCCGAGGAGCCCCGGCCGATGCCGGGCACCCCTACGCGGAGGACGCCGAACCCGACCCGTCCACCGCGTACGGACGTACCAAGCTCGTCGGCGAGCGCGCCGTCCTCGCCGAACTCCCCGCCACCGCGGCCGTGGTGCGCACCTCCTGGCTCTACGGGCGCGACGGCGGCGGCTTCGTCCACACCATGGCCCGCCTCGCGCGCGAGCCGGGACGGACCGTGGACGTGGTCGACGACCAGCACGGACAGCCGAGCTGGACCCCTGATGTCGCGGCGCGGATCATCGCGCTCGCCGCCCTGCCCGCCGACCGGGCGCACGGCGTCTTCCACGCCACCGGCGGGGGCCGCACCACCTGGCACGACCTGGCCCGCGAGGTGTTCCGGCTGACCGGCCACGACCCGGACCGGGTCCGGCGCATCGACAGCTCCCGGCTGCGCCGGGCGGCGGTCCGCCCGGCCTGGAGCGTCCTGGGCCACGACCGCTGGGCCGCCGCGGGACTGACTCCGATGCGCCACTGGCGGACGGCCCTCGCGGAGGCCCTCGCGGGATCCCATCCATCTGAGAGTGTGAACTCCCCTGGCCCGAAAGGCTGTTGAAGGGTGAAATCCCTGTCGATAGAGGGCGCCTGGCTGTACGAGCCGTTGCTCCACGACGATGAGCGCGGCACGTTCATGGAGGTGTTCCAGGGCCAGGCCTTCGAGCTGGCCACCGGCCGCCGTCTCGAACTGGCCCAGGTCAACTGCTCGGTGTCCCGCCGCGGCGTCGTGCGCGGCGTCCACTTCGCCGACCTCCCGCCCGGCCAGGCCAAGTACGTCACCTGCGTACGCGGCGCGGTGCGCGACGTGATCGTGGACCTGCGCCCCGGCTCTCCCACCTACCGCTCCTGGGAGGCGGTCGAACTCGACGACCGCAGCCGGCGGGCGGTCTTCCTCTCCGAGGGCCTCGGCCACGCCTTCCAGGCGATCACCGAGGACGCCACCGTCGTCTATCTGACCACCTCGGGCTACGCCCCCGGCCGCGAGCACGGCGTCCACCCGCTCGACCCGGAGCTGGGCATCACCTGGCTTCCCGGCACCGAACCGCTGCTGTCCCCGAAGGACGCGGCCGCCCCCACCGTCGCGGCGGCCGAGGCCCAGGGCCTGCTGCCCGCGTACGAGGACTGCGTACGGTACGTGTCCTCGCTCGCCACACCACTCAGCGAGGAGACCCCGTGAAGGCACTCGTCCTGGCGGGGGGATCCGGCACCCGCCTGCGCCCCCTGACCCACACCTCGGCGAAGCAACTCGTCCCGGTGGCCAACAAGCCCATCCTCTTCTACGTCCTGGAAGGCATCGCCGACGCGGGCGTCACCGACGTCGGCATCATCGTCGGCGAGACGGCCGACGAGATCAGGGAGGCCGTCGGCGACGGCTCCCGCTTCGGCATCAGCGTCACCTACATCCCGCAGCACCAGCCGCTCGGCCTGGCCCACGCCGTGCGCATCGCACGGGACTGGCTGGGCGAGGACGACTTCGTGATGTACCTGGGCGACAACTTCCTGCTCGGCGGGATCAGCGAGCAGCTGGAGGAGTTCCGCACCCGGCGGCCCGCCGCGCAGATCATGCTCACCCGGGTCCCCGATCCGTCCGCCTTCGGCGTCGTCACCCTCGACGAGGCGGGCCGGGTCACCGGCCTGGAGGAGAAGCCGAAGTTCCCCAAGAGCGATCTGGCCCTGGTCGGCGTGTACTTCTTCACCGCCGCCGTGCACGACGCCGTGGACGCCATCAAGCCCTCCGCCCGCGGCGAGCTGGAGATCACCGATGCCCTCCAGTGGCTCCTCGACAAGGGCCTCGGCATCGCGTCCTCCACGGTCAACGGCTACTGGAAGGACACCGGCAACGCCACCGACATGCTGGAGGTCAACCGCTCGGTGCTCGACGGCCTGACCCCGTACTGCAACGGCTCCGTCGACGCCGAGAGCGAGCTGGTCGGCCGGGTCGTGATCGAGGAGGGCGCGGTGATCACCCGCTCCCGGATCGTGGGCCCCGTCGTCATCGGCCGCGGCACCCGCGTCGAGGGCTCCTACATAGGCCCGTTCACCTCCGTCGGGGAGGGCTGCGCGGTCGTCGACAGCGAGATCGAGTACTCCATCGTGCTGGCCGGCGCGGCCATCGACGGCGTCGGCCGCATCGAGGCGTCCATGATCGGCCGCCAGGCGCAGGTCACCCCCGCGCCCCGCACGCCCCAGGCCCACCGCCTGATCCTCGGCGACCACAGCAAGGTGCAGATCCGTTCATGAAGATCCTGATCACGGGAGCGGCCGGGTTCATCGGCTCCCACCTCGTACGCACGATCCTGGGCCCGGACAAGCCGCTCGGCGACGACGTCCGCGTCACCGTCCTGGACGCGCTGACCTACGCGGGCAACCGCGCGGCCCTCGCCCCGGTCGAGGACGAACCGGGCTTCGCCTTCGTGCACGGCGACATCACCGACGCGCCGCTGGTGGACCGCCTGGTGGCGGCCCACGACGCCGTGGTGCACCTGGCTGCCGAGTCGCACGTCGACCGGTCGATCGAGCGGGCCGACGCCTTCGTACGCACCAACGTGCTCGGCACGCACACCCTGCTGGAGGCCGCGCTGCGCCACGGCACCGGTCCGTTCGTGCACGTGTCGACCGACGAGGTGTACGGCTCGGTGCCGGTCGGCTCGTCCGTCGAGAGCGATCCGCTGACGCCCAGTTCGCCCTACTCCGCGTCCAAGGCGTCCAGCGATCTGCTGGCCCTGTCCTACCACCGCACCCACGGACTCGACGTGCGGGTGACGCGCTGCTCCAACAACTACGGGCCCTACCAGTACCCGGAGAAGGTGATCCCCCTCTTCGTCACCCGGCTGCTCGGCGGTGGCACCGTCCCGCTCTACGGCGACGGCGGCAACGTACGCGACTGGCTGCACGTCGACGACCACTGCCGCGCTCTGCTGGCCGTCCTCACCGAGGGGCGCGCCGGACAGACGTACAACATCGGCGGCGGCACCGAGCTGACCAACAAGGAGCTGACCGGCCTGCTGCTGGACGCCTGCGGCGCCGGATGGGACCGGGTCGAGCAGGTCACCGACCGCAAGGGCCACGACCGGCGCTACTCCGTCGACTGGACGAAGATCCGCACCGAGCTGGGCTACACCCCGGTGCACGACTTCGCCGAGGGCCTCGCCGAGACCGTCGCCTGGTACCGGAACAACCGCCCGTTCTGGGCAGCGCCCGGGGCGGAGCTTCAGGGCGCATGACTCATGAGTGCACCCGGCACTCCACGAGGGAGACCACCCCCGACGACGTCAGCCTGATCCAGATCCGGCAGCCGGCGATCCCGAGCAGCTACCGCATGATCTGTCTGCCCAGCTCGCGGAACTCCTCGATCTGCTACCTGGCCATGTCGGAGCTGCTGCTGCCCACCGTGGAACTGCTCATCGTCCAGTACCCGGCCCTGACCTCCGAGGAGGAGCACCCGGCCGAAGAGGACGCGGCGCTCGCCGACAAGATCTTCGAGGCGGTCCGGGGCTGGGCCGACCGCCCGCTCGCCCTCTTCGGGCACCGCCTCGGCGCCGACCTCGCCTACGCGGTCGCCCAGCGGCTGGAACGCGAGACCGACGCGGCACCCCTGACCCTGTTCGTCTCCGGACGTACGGGACCGGCCCACCGCGGCGGCCTCGGCCCGCCCGCGCTCAACTGCCGGGTCGTCGCCCTGGCCGGCTACCACGACCCCCGCGCACCCCTGTCCGGGGTGCGGGCCTGGCGGCGCTGCACGGCGGGCCGGTTCGACCTGGAGGTCTTTCCCGGCACGCGCGGGTACCTCGACTCGCACCGTCGCGAAGTCGTCAACCTCGTGCACGACCAGTTGATTTCGCTCCGCGGACCGGAGCCCGACTGAGCACGGCCGGGCTCCCCATCTCTTGTGAAGCCCGCGAATCCCGCGACCCACCCCAGAGGAAGGACAGTGTGCGACCGATGACCGCGAAGATCTTTGCAGTCGACTCGGTACGACCCGTCGACGAGTTCGAGCAGGACGCCCTCCGCGTCGCCGATGTGATCCGCGAACGCGGAGTCGGCCTCGGCGACCGGGTCATGCTGAAGGCCGGCAACTCGGCGAGCTACGTCTGTGTGCTGTACGCGCTGATGCACGTCGGCGCCTCGATCGTCCTCGTCGACCAGCAGGAACACAGGGAGGAGACCCGCCGCATCGCGCTGCGCACCGGCGTCAAGGTCACCTTCGTCGACGACGAGACCCCGATCGACCAGGAAGCCGACCCCATCCACCTGTACGAGCTGATGGTGGCGACCGAGAACCGCCCGCCGCTCGACAGCGCCCTGTCGTTCGACGCCTGGGGCGAGCTGTCCGACGGCCTCATCATGTGGACCTCGGGCTCCACCGGATCGCCCAAGGGCGTGGTCAAGTCCGGCGGAAAGTTCCTGACCAACCTACGGCGCAACGCCCATCAGGTCGGCCACCGTCCCGACGACGTCCTGATGCCCCTGCTGCCGTTCGCCCACCAGTACGGCCTGTCGATGGTGCTCATCGCCTACCTCACCCGCTGCTCCCTGGTGATCGCCCCCTACCGGCGGCTGGACCGCGCGCTGCGCATGGCCCGCGACTCCGGCACCACCGTCATCGACGCGACCCCCTCCAGCTACCGGAGCATCCTGGGCCTGGTGACCAGGAAGCCGGCCCTGCGCGCACACCTGGCCGGCACCCGGATGTTCTGTGTCGGCGCGGCCCCGCTCGACGCGCCGCTGGTGGAGAGCTACGTACAGGAGTTCGGCCTGCCGCTGCTCGACAGCTACGGCTCGACCGAGCTGAACAACATCGCCTTCGCCACCCTCGACAACCCGGTCTCCTGCGGCCGCGCCATGGAGGGCATCGCCCTGCGGATCGTCGACGAGGACGGCCGCGAGCTGGCGGCCGGGCAGCCGGGCGAGATCGAGGTCGACACCCCCGACGCACTCGAAGGGCAGATAGCCGACGACGGTTCGATCGTTCCCGCGGCCACCGGCTGGCAGCGCACGGGCGACCTCGGCCACCTCGACGCGGACGGCAACCTCTACGTCCTGGGACGCAAGTTCGCCGTGCACCGCATGGGCTACACGCTCTATCCCGAGCTGATCGAGCGCAAGGTCGCCGCCGAGGGCTGCCCCACCCGGATCGTGCCCCTGCCCGACGAACTGCGGGGCTCCCAGCTGGTCTTCTTCGTCGAGGACGAGGAGCAGCGGGACGCCGGTTACTGGCGGGAGCGGCTGTGCGCGCTGCTGCCCGCCTTCGAGCAGCCCAACAAGGTGATCGTGCTGGAGCAGTTCCCGCTCAACCGCAACGGCAAGCCGGACAAGAAGGAGCTGACGCGGCTGGCCGCCGAATAGGCACCGGCCGGACGCGCCGATGGCGCCCCCACCCGCGGGTGGGGGCGCCATCGGCATGTCCGGGGCGTGTGCCCCCCTAGCCTTCGTAGGGGAGGTCGAGGGGAGCCAGCGCGTCGAAGAGGTCACCGGGGCCCGGATTGCCGGGAGGGGTGGCCCCGCCCAGGTGGTCCAGTACGCCCCACACCGCGTTCAGCGCCGTCGTGACGGCGCCCTCCGCGAAGCCCGCCGTCCAGGACACGTCGTCGCCGCACAGGAAGAAGCCGCGCTCGGCCCGCGGCAGCCCACGCTGCATGAACTGCGTGAACAGCCTGCGCTGGTAGCGGTACTGGCCCGGCAGATTGGACTTGAACGCGCCCATGAAGTGCGGCTCGCTCTCCCAGGTGATGGTGATCGGATCACCGATGACGTGGGAGCGGATGTCGACACCGGGATAGATCACGCCGAGCTTCTCCAGCAGCACGTCCAGCCGCTCGGCGGCGCTCAGCGTCGCCATCTTCAGCGAGTCGTCGTTCCAGGTGTACGACAGGCACATCACGCCGGGGCGGTCCGGTCCGTCGTCGAAGAGATAGACCCCGCGCGGCATCCGGTCCGTGAGCGTCATGCTCATCACCGGACGGCCGGTCCGCGGGTCCGTGTCGTTCCAGAAGGGCCGGTCGGCCAGGACGAACAGTTTCGAGGCGCCCATGTAGTGGGTGCGCTCCACCGCGGTCCACAGCGGCTGCGTCAGCAGCGCCGGATCGCACGCGACCCGGTTCAGCAGGGTCCACACGTGCGGGGTGTACACCACCGCCGCGAACCGCTCCCGGTGCCCGTCGGCGTCGGTGACGAGGAAGCCGTCACCGTCCCTGGCCACGGCCCGTACCCGCGGCCGGGCCGTCCCGCCGTGCAGGGAGGCGAGAGAGGTGCCGGCCGGCCAGTGCGCGCAGTCCCGCGGCCGGTGCTCCCACAGCCCGCGCGGCACCCGCTGGGAGCCGCCCTCGATGGCGACCTGGTTGTCGTCCGCCTCGGTGTAGACCACGCGCAGGATCTCGAGGAGCGAGTTGGGGAAGTCGGTGTCCCAGCCGCCGGTGCCGAACCCCACCTGCCCGAAGATCTCCCGGTGCCGGAAGGACGCGAACGCCGAACTGGTCGCGAGGAAACCGTAGAAGGACTGGTCGTCGAACTCCCTGACCAGCCGGTTCCAGATCTGTTTCACCGTCTCGACGTCGCGGCGCCGGATCGCGTCCCGCATGGTCGCCAGCTCGGCCCGCTCCTGCAGGGCCTTCTCCCAGGCCGCGGCCACCTCCTGGTACACATCGGGGAGTTGCTCCGCGGTCCGCGCGGTGTGCCGTTCGCCGCCGAGGTCGATGAGGGTGCTCGGGGTGCTCGCCGCCAGCGGGTTGGGGAAGGGGCTGGTGCGCAGCCCCAGCAGATCGATGTAGTGGAACAGGGAGCGCGCGGAGAGCGGGAAGCGCATCGCCCCCATCTCCGCCACCAGGCCGGGCTGCCCGGGGAAGGGCACCGAGCGCATCCGGCCGCCCAGTTGCTCCGCCTCGTACAGGACCGGGCGCAGGCCCAGCCGCATCAGTTCGTACGCGGCGGTCATCCCCGCCATTCCCCCGCCGACCACGGCCACCGGAGTACCGGCGCGCTCGGGCGGAAGGGTGCCGAGCCCGTCCGGATGGCGCAGCCAGCCGTCGTAGGAGAACGGGAAGTCGGGCACGAGCATGGTGGTCGGAGCCGGACTGAATGACGTCATCTGGAAAACCTCTCGGGCCGGTTCGGCATCGCTTCCAGGGAAACCGGAGACATTCCGAGCTGAGCCGGAAATCACGGCGTCGAGCCGGGCCCCGCGAGGCGGGGCATCGAAGCGGTCGCGCGCTCTCGGTCCGGTGACCCCACGCTATTTACCGGCGGTTGACGTCACAACCCCAGCCCACCCCTATCCACCCCGGTAACGGGCCGTGCCCGGACGGCTTTACCGCGTGGTCGCCACGCGAAAGGCGGGCAAGGTGATGGCCGTCACGATGATGCCGCGGTCCGAGAGCCAACGGCCCGTGAACGCATTCACCGGCAGGCCGTCGGGACCGGGCCGCGGACGCAGAATTCGGGCCCTGAACGTGCCCTGCGGCCGGCCGGCCGGGCCGACCTCGTGGCGGAAGGAGATGTCGGCGTCGTCGAAATCCAGCTCCGTGCCCATCAGCGGAAACCAGGTCTTGTATACGGCTTCTTTGGCGCTGAACAGCAGCCGGTCCCGGCGCAGCTGTTCCCAGTAGCCCCCCGAGCGCGCCCAGGCCAGCTCGCGCGGCAGCGCGATCGACTCCAATACCCCTTCGGGCAGGGGCAGATCGGGCTCCGCGTCGATTCCGATCATCGCCAGGTCGGTGTCCCGTGCGAGGACGGCGGCCCGGTAGTTGGTGCAGTGGGTCATGCTGCCGACCACGCCGTCGGGCCACTGGGGCACATTGCGCACCCCGGGCAGTACCGGAGCCGACGGCAGCCCCAGTGCGGCGAGGGCGCGCCGCGCGCACGCCCGTACGGTGGCGAACTCCTCGCGGCGCAGATCCGTCGTCAGGGCGACCAGCGCCGCCTCCTCCGGGTAGAGCAGCGCCGATCCGTCCGGCCCGAAGGCCTCGCTCGCGACCGCTCCTTCGGGGAGCAGTTCCTCGATCACGTCCGTGTCTCCTGCGGTTCGGTCCCGGCGGCGGTCTCCGGCTCCGGGGTGTACGGCAGGATCTGCCGCAGCAGTCCCTTGGGATGGCCGCGCCGGCGCCACTCGCGCGGATAGCCGATCGACACCTCCTCGAACCGCACCCCGTCGTACCAGGTGGTCCTGGGAATGTGCAGGTGCCCGTACACCACGGCGGCCGTGGTGAACCTGCGGTGCCAGTCGGCGGTCAGCACCGTGCCGCACCACTGCGCGAACTCCGGGTGCCACAGCACGTCCGTGGGCTCGCGCACCAGCGGGAAGTGGTTGACCAGCACCAGCGGCACCGACGGATCGTGCGCCACCAGCCGCCGCCGGGTCGCGGCGACGCGGGCCCGGCACCAGTCGTCACGGGTCCGGTACGGGTCGGGGTGGAGCAGGTACTCGTCCGTGCACACCACACCCGCCTCGTGCGCCCGGGCCAGCGACTCCTCCTTGGTCGAGGTGCCCGCCACCCGGAACGTGTAGTCGTACAGCAGGAACAGCGGGGCGACCGCGACCGGGCCTCCGGGGCCCTCCCACACCGGCCACGGGTCCTCGGGCGTGACCACGCCCAGCCCCCGGCACATCTCCACCAGGTACCGGTAGCGCTCCTCGCCGCGCAGCTGCACCGTGTCCTCGCGCGGGGTCCACAGCTCGTGGTTGCCCGGCGCCCACACGACCTTGGCGAACCGCCCGGCCAGCAGGCGCAGCGCCCACTCGATGTCCTCGGTCAGCTCGCCGACGTCCCCGGCCACGATCAGCCAGTCGTCCTTGTGGGACGGGCGCAGCGACTCGGTGATGGGCCGGTTGTCGGCCATCCCGATGTGCAGATCGCTCACCGCGAGCAGCCGGGGGCCGGCCTCCCGGGCCGGGGCGGGGGCGGGCGCGGCCGCCGTGAGGGGGTCAGGCGGTATGTGCGACATCGATATCCAAACTGACCGGAAGGTCCTGTCGGTGCGTGATGTTGATCTTCCGGTAGACCCGGGTCAGATGCTGCTCGACCGTGCTGACGGTGATGAAGAGCTTGGCCCCGATCTCCCGGTTCGTGTAACCGTGGGCCGCCAGCGCCGCCACCTTGCGCTCCGCGTCCGTCAGCGACGACACCGCGGCGGACGGGGGGCGCGCGGCATCGGCCGGAGCGGCGGGGCGCGGCTGTGCGGCGGGCGGCGAGGGCTGGCTCGGCTGCAGGGAGCGGTACAGCTCCCGGGCGCCGCAGCCCTTGGCGATCCGCCACGCCCTACGGGTGTGCACCTTGCCCTGGGCCGGGTCGCCGAGCTGCTTGTACGCCTGCCCGAGATCGGTCAGCGCGCGGGCCAGCTCGTACCAGTCGCTGTCCTCCTGGAGCAGCGCGACCGCCTGCGCGAGCAGCGCCGGACGCTCGCGGAGCGGCCGGGCCGCCGCGAGCACCCGCAGCGCGTGTCCGCGCACCCGCTGCCCGGCGTCCCCGGCGAGCTGTTCCCTGGCGAAACGTTCCGCCTGTTCGCGGCTGCCCAGCGCCAGCCAGGCTTCGGCGACGCCGACCCGCCAGGGCACCAGCGTCGACCGGTCCATGCCCCAGCGGCGCATCAGCTCGCCGCAGGCCGTGAAGTCGGTCAGCGCCGCGTGATGGCGTCCGGTGGCCAGCTGGTGCCGGCCGCGCGCGTACAGATAGTGCAGCCCGTAGCGCGTCGTGAGCATCTCCTCGGGCACCGGGCGGTCCACCAGCTCCGCCGCCGCCTCGTGATCGCCCATCGCCGTCCGCGCCTCGATGAGGGCCGACAGCGGCATCCCGATGCCCACGCCCCAGCCGTGCGGCGGCAGTTGGTCCAGCGCCATCTCCGCCAGCCGCCTGGTCTCCGCCAGATGGCCCCGGCGCAGGGACATGTGCGCGCGCAGCGCCCGCAGCACCGCGGTCCACCCCGGTGCCTTGCGGTCCGCCGCCTCCACGAGTAGCCGGTCGGCCCACAGCGTCGCCGTGGCCAGCCGGTCCGCGTAGAAGAGCGTCAGCAGGCACGCGCGCAGCCCGAGGTGGGTCTCCTCCGTCAGCCGCGTGGCGGCCAGCGTCCGCTCGGCGCTCTCGGCGAAGTCCTCCGTAGCCGCGTCCGTGTCGGCGTCCGAGTCCCGCGCCCCCTCGCCGCCGCACAGCACGCCGTGCAGCACCCTCGCCGGGGTCAGGGGGCTCTCCTCAAGCGCCGACGGACGCTCGCCCCCGCCGTGTGCCGGGGCCGGTCCGCCGTCCCCCATGTGTTCGAGCAGCGTCGGATACGTGCAGGCCAGGGCGAGCCGCAGGGTCCCCAGCTCGGTGGCGAGCCGGGCGTCGGGCGACCGGTGCAGTACGCCGACGACCTGGCGGATCGCGGCGGCCGCGTCGTCCATCCAGCCGTTCCACAGCAGGTCGTAGACCAGCCGCACCGTGTCGACGGGCGGCAGCAGGCCGTTGCGTACGGCCCCCAGCAGCGAACGCAGCTGCTGCGGCCACGCGGACGGCTGGACCCGCCAGATGAACTTGGCCAGATCCGCCCGCAGCAGCAACCGCTCGGTCTCGTCACGGCAGCAGCTCTCCGCCATCCGCAGACAGCGCACCGCGAACCCCACCCGTTGCATGGCCAGCGCCGCACGCGCGGCCTCGCTCAGCACCCGCGGCACCCACTCCTCGTCGGGAGCGCGCATCTCATGGCTGAGCAGCTGGGCCGCGACGATCAACGGCGCAGCCCCGTCCTCGTACAGCAGCACGGCCGCCCGCTGGCGCAGCCGCGTCGCCGCGTCATCGGTCAGGCTCTCCACCACCGCGGTCTGCACGCTGCCGTGCCGGAACCTGCCCTTCTCCAGGACCCCCGCCTCGTGGAGGGCGGTGACCACCTGCTCCGCGGTCCACTCCTCGACCTCCACGAGCCGGGCGAGCAGCGACATCGATCCGACGCCGCCCAGCAGGGCGATGCCCTGGGCCACCCGCAGACCGTCGGATCCCGTGCGGTGCACACAGATCAGTGCACTCTGCAGGAACTGTTCGCCCGCGTGGGGCGGCCCGCCGAAGACGTCCTCGACCCCGGCCGACGCGGGGCCCGCACCGGGCGCGTCCCGCTTGCCGTCGAGGGGGACGTCGACGTCGAGGTCCGTGTCCGCGGCGATGTCGACATCGATGTCGAGGTCGATGTCGATGCCGAGGCGGGTGCCCGCGCCGCCGTCGTCCTCGATGCCCTCGACGTCCGCGGCGTCCAGCGGGTCCACCGCGCTCATCGGGGTCACGGAGAACCGGCCGTCCACGACGGCCGACGGGCGCGGGTGGTCCTTGGCGTCCGGGCCGCCCGCCGAAAGCCGCTGCCGGCTGAGGTGGTCCTCGATGAGCCCGTGGACGAGCAGGGGGTTGCCGCCGGTCGCCGCGTGGACGGAGGCGGCCAGCGGAGCGCGCCGTGAGGCGTGGGCGGCGGGCTTCTTCGGGCCGGCCTCCAGGGCCCGGGCCGCGAGCAGCCGGGCGACGCCGTCGACGCTGAGCGGACTCAGCCGGACGTGCACCCCCCGCAGCTGGTACAGCAGTTCCTCCAGGATGACCGGCGGCGTGCCGCCCACGTCCGGGCCGCGGGTCACCATCAGCGACATCATCGCGCCCGAGGCGGGCGCCCGGAGCAGCGCGTGGGCGAGGCAGTACAGCGACTGCGGGTCGGCGTACTGCACGTCGTCGACGACGATCAGTACGGGCCCCCGCGCGCGGACCTCGGCGAGCTGGAGGTGGAAGGCCATGAGGATCTCGGCGGGGACCGGCTCCGACGTCGGCCGCGGCGCCGAGTCCAGCGTCGCGTCCGGGCCGGCCGACGGGTGGAGCGGCAGCCGGTCTGAGACGGCCTGCGCGTCGCGCACCAGCTGCTCCACCACGCCGAACGGCATCGCCTGTTCCGCCGGTGAGGTGACCGCGGTGAGGACGTGTGGCCCCGCCCCGGCCGTCAGCTCCAGTACGTGTTGGAGGAGCGCCGTCTTCCCCGATGCCACAGGCCCGTCGATCACGGCGATTCGGCCGGTCCCGGCGGCATTTCCGGCCACCGTGCCGGATACGGCGCCGGATACGAAGGTGGTCAGCCTTCCGGTCTGTTCATCTCGCTCCACCAACACAGCTGCAAAAGCCTTCCCCATGAGATGTGAAGTGGCGCACGTTGTATGCCATTCCTGCACCATGGACACTCTCCCCGTTCCTGCGCGCACGGGAAGAGCTGTCAACGCCTAAGGGGCGCACGAGGATTCCTGCGCTCACCACAGGTCGGACGACACCCCAGTTCTTCCCGTTCGGCGGGTCCGTTCGAACTGTACCCCCGTCCCGCCGGTCGATTGTGCCCGTGCCATTGCAGGATCGCGTCAAAGTGCTTCGTGAGTAACTCGGCCGAATGAACAGTTGGTTGCCGCGTGTCATCGATCGCGGCTGGTCACGAACCCGGCGCTCCGGCCGGGAAAAGGAACCTCAGGAAAACCTCAGAGAAATCCGGCCGGTCCCCCAACTCGCCGCCCTGCCGCACGGCGGCGAGATGCGGCGCGGATCACGTGAAGTTCCGCAATCGGCCGCGGAAGTATGTCAGCTGCGCGTCGGCGGACTTCTAGGGGTGGTCGCGCGAAGACTAGGGGTAGGTGATGGTGGAGAACTCATTGCGCCACTCGTTTGAATGGCCTGATGTGAGCCTTCGAGGCCCATTGGACCGCAGAGCCGCCCGCATCGCCGGGCCAGGGTGGAGATGGCGCATGACGACGACCGTCATCGGGAAAGTGGCCGAGCTGTACGCCGTTCGTGAGGAGGCGGTGCGTGGGCCCAGCGACCGGGCGACGGAGGCGCAGCATGCCAAGGGCAAGCTGACCGCCCGTGAACGGATCGGGCTCTTGGTGGACGAGGGATCGTTCAGGGAGGTCGAGCAGCTGCGCAGGCACCGGGCCAGTGGTTTCGGTCTGGAGGCGAAGAGGCCCTACACGGATGGTGTGATCACCGGTTGGGGCACGGTCGAGGGCCGGACGGTCTTCGTCTACGCGCACGACTTCCGGATCTTCGGCGGGGCGCTGGGCGAGGCCCACGCGACGAAGATCCACAAGATCATGGACATGGCGATCGCTGCGGGTGCTCCGCTGGTGTCGCTGAACGACGGCGCGGGGGCCCGTATCCAGGAGGGCGTCTCGGCGCTGGCCGGATATGGCGGCATCTTCCAGCGCAACACCAAGGCCTCGGGGGTCATCCCGCAGATCTCGGTGATGCTCGGCCCGTGCGCGGGCGGCGCGGCCTACAGCCCCGCCCTGACGGACTTCGTCTTCATGGTCCGTGAGACCTCGCAGATGTTCATCACCGGTCCGGACGTGGTCAAGGCCGTCACCGGCGAGGAGATCACGCAGAACGGGCTCGGCGGCGCGGACGTGCACGCCGGGACCTCGGGCGTCGCGCACTTCGCGTACGACGACGAGGAGACCTGCATAGCCGAGGTCCGCTATCTGCTGGCGATGCTCCCCTCCAACAACCGGGAGAACCCGCCCGCCGTCCACGCCGAGGACCCGGCCGACCGGCGCTCCGACGCCCTGCTGGAACTCGTACCGGTGGACGGGAACCGCCCGTACGACATGCACCAGGTCATCGAGGAGCTCGTCGACGACGGCGACCACCTGGAGATCCACGAGGGCTGGGCCCGCAACATCATCTGCACGCTGGCCCGGCTGGACGGCCAGGTGGTCGGCATCGTCGCCAACCAGCCGCAGTACCTGGCCGGCGTGCTGGACATCGGGGCATCGGAGAAGGCCGCACGCTTCGTGCAGATGTGCGACGCCTTCAACATCCCGATCGTGACGCTGCTCGACGTACCCGGCTTCCTGCCGGGCGTGGACCAGGAGCACGGTGGAATCATCCGGCACGGCGCGAAGCTGCTGTACGCGTACTGCAACGCGACCGTGCCGCGGATCTCGCTGATCCTGCGCAAGGCGTACGGCGGCGCCTACATCGTCATGGACTCGCAGTCCATCGGCGCCGACCTCACCTACGCCTGGCCGACCAACGAGATCGCCGTGATGGGCGCCGAGGGCGCCGCCAACGTGATCTTCCGCAGGCAGATCGCGGAGGCCGACGACCCCGAGGCGATGCGCGCGCGCATGGTCAAGGAGTACAAGACCGAGCTGATGCACCCGTACTACGCGGCCGAACGCGGCCTGGTCGACGACGTCATCGACCCCGCCGAGACCCGCGAGGTGCTGATCGCCTCCCTCGCCATGCTCCGTACGAAGCACGCGGACCTGCCGTCGCGCAAGCACGGCAACCCCCCGCAGTGACCCGCCGAGTCCGCTCGCGCCCCCACGTGTCCGACCCGCCCGAGCGGGTCCGGCGCCCCTGATCGCCCCCGATCGCCCCCCGTGGTCCGGCCCGGACGCCGGGCCGCCGTATCCATGGAAAGGCACTGATCGCACCATGACCGCGCACCCCAACGGAGTGACCCCGCCGCTGCCGCCGACGGAGACCGACAGGACGCTGCACTTCGCGGGTCCCGCGACGTTCGGCCGCATCCCGCGGATCGACCAGGTGGAGAAGGCGGACATCGCCGTGGTCGGCGTGCCTTTCGACAGCGGCGTCACCTACCGGCCGGGCGCCCGCTTCGGCGGCAACGCCATCCGGGAGGCCTCCCGCACCCTGCGCCCCTACAACCCGGCGCAGAACGTCTACCCGTTCCACTTCAGCCAGGTCGCGGACGCCGGCGACATCAGCGCCAACCCCTTCGACCTGAACGACGCGGTGGAGACGATCGAGGCGGCGGCCGACGACCTGATCTCCAGCGGCGCCCGGCTGATGACCCTGGGCGGCGACCACACCATCGCCCTGCCGATGCTGCGGGCCGTGGCGAAGAAGCACGGTCCCCTCGCCGTCCTGCACTTCGACGCCCATCTGGACACCTGGGACGACTACTTCGGGCAGCAGTACACCCACGGCATGCCGTTCCGTCGCGCCGTGGAGGAGGGCATCCTCGACACCTCCGCCCTCTCCCACGTCGGCACGCGCGGCCCGATCTACGGCAAGAAGGATCTCGACGAGGACGAGAAGCTGGGCTTCGGCATCGTCACCTCGGCCGATGTGATGCGGCGCGGGGTGGACGAGGTGGCCCAGCAGTTGCGCGAGCGCGTCGGCGACCGTCCCCTCTACATCTCCATCGACATCGACGTCCTGGACCCGGCGCACGCCCCGGGCACCGGCACTCCGGAGGCGGGCGGCCTCACCTCCCGCGAGCTGCTGGAGATCCTGCGGGGGCTCGCCGACTGCCACCTGGTCTCCGCCGACATCGTGGAGGTCGCGCCGGCCTACGACCACGCCGACATCACCTCGGTGGCCGCGTCCCACGCGGCCTATGAGCTGATCACCATCATGTCCAAGCAGATAGCCCCGGTCCGCTGGGGCGCGACGCAGTAAACCACCGTCGTTCCAGAAGCAGAACCAGAAGCAGAACCAGAGCCCGGCACCGCGCACTGCGGTGCCGGGCTCCGTCGTACGCGCACACGCGCACGCGCACGGCGGGGTACCCGATCGGCTACACCGCCCGGAGGCGCCGATGCGGTGCGCCGTTCCAGCGGGCCGAACGTACTCACACCCGGCCTTTCCGCGCGAACAGAATGGGAACCGAGCCCGGACCAGTGGATCGCTGTCCGGGAGCAGGAATGGAAAGGGAGGGTTTTGTGACCCCGCAGGACCATTGGTGGAGCGCAAGCCACAGTTATGTCTCGGACATCCTCTCGGTGTTCGCGGCCGCGCCGGACAGCCCCGCCGTGAATTGGCGAGGCGAAACCTCCACCGGCGGCGAAATGATTCGCTCGGTGACCGATGCGTTCCACGCACTGCACGACAGTGGAGTCCGCGCGGGCGATGTCGTGGCCGTTCTGGTGGCGCCCAACAGCCCGGAAATGCTCACGGCTCGGTATGCGGCGCATCTGCTCGGCGGCGCGGTGTGCTACCTGCGGTCCACCAACCCGGGCACCAGCGAGGTGACCCTTCCGCTGGACCAGCAGGTCCAGATCCTGCGGGACACCGCGGCCGTGACCGTCTACACGGACGCCGAGAACGCCCCGCGCGCCGCCGAACTCGCCGAGGGCGCCGGGGGACTGCCCGTGACGCGCGTGACGGGCGATGCCGGCGAGAAGGACCGTACGGGCGATGCTCCGCGCACCGCACCCTGGGACCCGGACGCACTGGCCCTCATCACCTTCACCAGCGGCAGCACCGGACGGCCGAAGGGCATCCGGCTGGCGGGCCGGGCGTACAACGGCCTGGTCCAGGGCATGGTGGCCGCCGGTGGCGAAGCCGCGGGATTCAAGCTCCTGGTGACCACGCCGCTCAGCCACACCGTCGGCAGCATGGCGGACACCGCCCTGGCGCTGGGCGGCGTCGTCCACCTGCACGAGAACTTCAACGCCGAGCAGTTCGTGAACGCGGTGGCCGACGAGGGCATCATCTGGACCTTCATGGCGACGGTCCACCTGTTCCAGCTGCTCGACCACCTGGAGGGGCGCGGGCTGAAGGACGTCGAGGAAGGGCGCCTGGCCTCGCTGCAGCGGCTCATCTACAGCGGCAGCGCGGCGGCTCCGGCCAGGATCGCCCAGGCCGTGAAGGCCTTCGGTCTCATCATGGTGCAGGCGTACGGCACGGGGGAGACCGGCCGGCTCACCACGCTCTTCCCCCACGAGCACCTGGACCCGTGGCTCTCGACCACGGTCGGGCGGCCCTTTCCCGATGTGGAGGTCGTCGTCGGCGACCAGGAATCGGGGGCGCCGCTCGCCACCGGCGAGGTGGGTGAAGTCCGCGTGCGCTCCCCGTACACGATGGACGGCTACACCGGGGACCCGGCGGCGTCCGCGAAGGTCCTGCGGGACGGCTGGTACCACACCGGCGACATCGGCTACACCGACGAGCACGGCTATCTGCACCTCCTGGGCCGGGTGGCCGACGTGGTCAAGGTCAACGGCGTCAAGGTCCACCCGACGGTCGTCGAACGCGAACTCATCTCGCTCGCGGGCGTCCGGCACGCCGCGGTGTACGGCGTGCGGGACCAAGGCGGCGGCGAGCACCTGCACGCCACGATCGTCTGCGACCCGGCGGTGCCGGTGGAGACCGACGCCATTCGCGCGCACCTCGCCCAGTCCCTCTCCGGGCTGCACGTGCCCGAAAAGATCAGCGTCGTCGACGATCTGCCGCTGAACGACAACGGAAAGCCCGACAAGGTGCGACTGCAGCTGCTAGGCGCCTGATCAAAGCGTCCAAGCTTTCCGTTTTCCCTCCCTCTTGTTCTGATTCTCCGCATTGAGAAGGTAAGTCTCATGAACCTGCACCTGGATTCGTATTCGACCGGCGTGACCGCCAAGGAACTTTCCGAGCGGCGGCGTGAATTCCTGGAGATCGGGCGCCGCTCCGGAAGCTTCCCCAGCGCCAGCGCCCGCCAGGACGGCGTGGACTCCCAGATCAACGTCTGGTGCAGCAACGACTACCTCGGGATGGGGCAGAACCCCCATGTCATCGAGGCGATGAAGAAGGTCATCGACACCCACGGCGTGGGCTCCGGCGGCTCGCGGAACATCGGTGGCACCAACCACTACCACGTGCTGCTCGAACAGGAGCTGGCGGACCTCCACGGCAAGGAGGCGGCGCTCCTCTTCACCTCCGGCTACACGGCCAACGACGGCGCCCTGAGCGTCCTGGCCGGGACGCCGAAGGACACGATCGTCTTCTCCGACGAGAAGAACCACGCGTCGATCATCGACGGGCTGCGGCACAGCGGCGCGCAGAAGCACATCTTCCGCCACAACGACGTCGCTCACCTGGAAGAACTGCTCGCGGCCGCCCCCGCCGACCGTCCGAAGCTGATCGTCCTCGAGTCGGTCTACTCGATGTCGGGCGACATCGCGCCGCTGGCCGAGTTCGCCGAGCTGGCGCGCCGGTACGACGCCACCACGTACATCGACGAGGTGCACGCGGTCGGCATGTACGGCCCGCAGGGCGCGGGCATCGCCGCCCGCGAGGGCATAGCCGACCAGTTCACCGTCGTGATGGGCACGCTCGCCAAGGGCTACGGCACCGTCGGCGGCTACATCGCCGGTCCCGCCGCCCTCGTCGACGCCGTGCGCACCCTGTCGCGCGCGTTCGTCTTCACCACCTCGCTGCCGCCGGCCGTCGCGGCGGGGGCGCTGGAGGCGGTGCGCTACCTCCGGTCCTCCGACATCGAGCGCAAGACCCTGGCGGAGAACGCCCAGTTGCTGCACCGGCTGCTCGACGAGGCCGACATCCCGTTCATCTCGGCGGACTCGCACATCGTCTCCGCCTTCATCGGGGACGACGAGACCTGCAAGCAGGCGTCGCGGCTGCTCTTCGAGCGGCACGGGATCTACGTCCAGGCCATCAACGCCCCCAGCGTGCGCCTCGGTGAGGAGATCCTGCGGATCGCGCCGTCCACGGTGCACGAGCGCGCGGACGTCGAGAACTTCGCCGAGGCCCTCCGCGGGATCTGGAAAGAGCTGAACATCCCGACGGCCACCGACAGGAACTGGCTTTCGTGACCCGGTCGGTGGCCGCCGTCCTCGCAGAGTCCGCGGCGCGGCGGCCATCCCACACCGCCCTGGTGTGCGGGACGGAGCGGATCTCGTACGCGCGTCTGTGGGACCGGGCCCGCCGGTACGCCGCCGCGCTGCGCGGCCAGGGCATCGGTCCCGACGACAAGGTCGCGCTGCTGATGCCGAACACGCCGGAGTTCGCGGCGCTGTACTTCGCGATCCTCGCCCTCGGCGCCGTCGTCGTCCCGGTCCACACTCTGCTGAAGCCCGCGGAGATCTCCCACCTCCTGCGGGACTCGGGAGCGCGGGCCCTCGTATGGGCGGGGACGCTCCCGCAGGAGACCGCGCGGGACGCCGAGGCGGCCGGGGCCCTGCTCCTGACCGTGGGGGAGGCCCCGCACGGTTCCGTCCTCCTCGACGACGGCGCCGAGCCCATCGACACGTATGCCGAGCGGGGGACGGACGACCTCGCGCTGGTGCTGTACACCTCCGGTACGACGGGCAGGACGAAGGGGGCGATGCTCACGCACGGCAACGTCGCGACGAACATCGCCGTGACCGCCGTGTCCCCCTTCGCCTTCGGCGAGGACGACGTGCTGCTCGGCGCGCTGCCGCTGTCGCACACCTTCGGCCAGATCTGCGGGATGGCCGTCACCTTCCACGCCGGCGCGACGCTGGTGGTCATGGAGCGCTTCGAGGCGCACGACGCCCTGCGGCTGATGCGCGAGCACGGCTGCACGGTCTTCATGGGCGTGCCGACCATGTACCACGCACTGCTCGAAGCGATCGCGGCCGGAGCCCCGGCGCCGCGCCTCACCCGCGTGTACAGCGGCGGGTCGGCCCTTCCGGTGCCGGTGCTCGACCGGGTGCGGGCCGCGTTCGGCTGCGAGGTGTACGAGGGGTACGGGCTCACCGAGACCTCGCCCTGCGTGGCATACAACCAGCCGGGCATCCCCTGCAAGCCGGGCACGGTGGGGCTGCCCATCGAAGGCGTACGGGTCGCCATCGCCGACGCGGAGGTGGAAGGGCGCATCAGGCTGCTGAAGCAGGGCGACATAGGCGAGATCGTCGTGCGCGGGCACAACGTGATGGCGGGCTATCTCGGCCGGCTGCGGGAGACCGCCGAGGTGCTGGTCGACGGCTGGTTCCGGACCGGGGACATGGGCGTGCAGGACGAGGACGGCTATCTGTCCATCGTCGACCGGAAGAAGGACATGATCGTCCGCGGTGGGTACAACGTCTACCCCCGTGAGGTGGAGGACGTACTGCTGGGTCATCCCGCCGTGGCCGCCGCCTCCGTGGTCGGCGTGCCGAGCGCGAGGCACGGCGAGGAGGTGTGCGCCGTGGTCCGGGTGAAGCCCGGTCAGCGTGCGAGCGGGATGCTCGCGGACGAGATCGTGGCCTGGAGCAAGGTGCACATGGCGGCCTACAAGTACCCGCGCCGCGTCGAGTTCGTGGAGAGCTTCCCGCTGGGATCGAGCGGCAAGGTCCTCAAGCGGGAGCTGGCACACCGCTACGCGTGACGCCGTCGCGGGGGCGGGTCCTGTGGACCCGCCCCCGCCGCGGCCGACCCTCTTGACAACTGCCGTTAGGGGGGCGCGCGCGGAGATTAGGGGTGGTCGGCGGTGACGGGGCCTTCTCCCGGCCGATTGAATGACTCGGTGTGGGCCTTCGGCGCCCACGGAACCGCCGTCGCAGGGTGCCTGCGCAATGCCGCAGGGAAGTGAGGTAGCGTGCCGACCCGCACTCTTGAGGAAGACACAGAGATAGTCCTGGTCATCCGCGACGACATGCGGCGCTATGGCGTCGAGGGAATGTTCCGTTCGCTGGACACCCCCCTCGAAGCGCGGTCCTACGCGGATTTCGATGATCTCGCCCCGTTCTCCGGAGGCCAGTTGGTCATCCTCTCCAGCGATGACGTGGGTCCCCTCTCCGCCGAGACCGCCGAAAGCCTCCGGACGCATGAGATGCGCGTGCTGATCCTGGTCGACTCGGCCGCCGCTCCGGTCGAGCAGTCCTGGGCCGATCAGGCGTGCGGCTTCCTGGACTGGGCGGATCTGCGCCCCGACACCTTGCACGACGCGATCTCCGATGTGGCGGCCGGGCGCTTCTACGCGTCGGAGACCTTGGCGCGGCGATCGGTGACGGCGGCGGAGCAGACGGATGGCGGTGCGGCTCCGGCGCGAGCCCCGATCGCGCTGACGGCACGTGAACTCCAGGTCCTGCGCCTGATCGCGGGAGGTCTGAGCAATCGGCAGATCGCCCGGTCGCTGAACATCTCCGAACACGGTGTCAAACGCCTGGTCGGCATCGTCCTGGCCAAGCTCAACTGCCCGAACCGCACGCTGGCCGTGGTGCGCGCCATCGACGCGGGTCTCCTCACCTTGTGACGTACCCCCTGTGCTCATGCACCCATGCAACCCGATGTCCGTGACATCGCGCCCATGACGTCCCTGGCCTGTGGATAACGTTATCCACAGGGGTTTCGCGATCCGTGGGCCCACGGGACCGTCGAGCCATGACGAAGAATCAGGAATCACGCGACCCGTCCGGTACCCGGCCCCGCAAGGCGGCGTCCGGCAAGCCCTCCCTCCACCACGCGGCGCCCCCCACGGGGCCGGGCGGCCCCGCGGCGGCCGCCGACTCGCAGATCACCCTGCGCAGCCCGGCCGAACTGGCCGACGCCCTGCCCTACATGCTCGGCTTCCATCCGACCGACTCCCTCGTCATGGTCGCCCTGCACGGCGAGGGAGGCCGCTTCGGCGGCCGGCTGCGGGTCGGCATTCCCACCGACCGGGGGGAATGGGAGGACACCGCCCGCCAGGTCGCCGACTGCCTGGTGCACGGCAGCGAACGGCGCGGCGGCAAGCCCGACGGCATCGTCGTCTTCCTCTGCCAGGATCCGCGCAGCGGGGAGAGCGGGCAGCGGGTGATGACCCGGCTGCGCCCGCTCGCCCAGCGCATCCGGCTCGCCTGCGGAGCGCTGGACGTGCCCGTGCTGGAGGCGCTGTGCCTCTCCGGCGGCCGGTACTGGTCCTACTGCTGCCCCGACGCGCGGTGCTGCCCGGCCGAAGGGACCGCCCTGACCGTGCCCGGCACCTCGGTGATGGCCGCGGCCGCCACCTACGCCGGACTCCGGGTCAGGGGCTCGCTCCAGGAGATCGAGGGCCGCCTGACACCACTGCGCGGACCGCTCGCCTACGAACAGGAGCGGGCCCTGGACCTGGCCGCCACCGCCCTCGTACCGAAGATCCTCGACGGAGCCACCCGGGAGGAAGTGGGCGCGGACACCCTGGAACTCGCCCGGACCCTGATGCGGCGGCTCACCCTCGCCCCGCCCGCCGACGGCGGACCCTGCGCGGAGGACTGGGACGACGCGCTCCTCGGACACGACGAGGCGGCCTCCCTCATCCTCGGCCTCCAGGACCGCGAGATCAGGGACATCGCCGCGGAGTGGATGGAGGACGAGGAAGCCGCCCCGGCGCTGCGTCTGTGGCGCGCCCTCGCCCGGCGCTGCGTCGGCGCCTACGGCGAGCACGCGGCCGCCCCGCTGACCCTGGCGGGCTGGGTGTACTGGTCGATCGGTGACGAGCCGACCGCCCGCATCGCCCTGGGACTGGCCCTGCGGGCCGACGCCGACTACCGCTTCGCCCAACTGCTGCACCACGCCTGCAACGAAGGCATCGACCCGGAGGGGCTGCGGGAGTGCCTGCGCGCGGAGCGGGGACGGCGGGAGCCGCGCCGCGAGCGGGCCGCCGCAGTCACCCGGCCGCCGGGGCGGCGACCCCGGACCACCCGACCCACCCCCCCCGCCCGGCGCCGCACGGCCGGGAGCGAGCAGTGAACCGGCCCCGGGGAGCCGCCCCTCGGGCGCAGCCGCCCCCACGGCCCGTGTCCCGGGCGGGGGTGCGGGCGTTCAGCTGTGGGGTGGCGGGGATCTGGTCGCGCCGCCGCCCTGCGAAACCGACCGGAGTGCAGACAAGGCGACGCATGGTTCACCCCGTTCCCCCCGCCCGACGGCCCGAGCTGCCGCCCGTGCACGGCGCCCTCATCTGCGTCGCCGCGCCCTGTCTCGTCATTTCGCCCGAACACGGCCAGCTGACCGGCCACGGGATCGACGGGATCTACCGTTCCGGCCGCCGGCTGCTGTCGCGCTGCGTCCTGCGGATCGGCGGCCGCGACCCGGTCGCCGTCCAGGGCCGCAGCCTCGGCGCGGACCGCGCCGCCTTCACCGCGACCGTCCGCATCGGGGCGGAGCCGGGGCCGGACCCGGACATCGGCGTGGAGCGGATCCGGCACGCCGACGGCACCGAGCGGATCACCCTGCGCAGCTACACCGCCCGCCGGGTGCGGCTGCCCGTGGAGATCTCGCTCGCCACCGACCTGGCCGAGCTGGCCGCGATCGCCGCCGGGCGCGGCGGGCCCGAACTGCCCGCCGCGGTGCACGCGGGCGGCCTGCGCTGGAGCACCGGCCGGGCCCAGGCCGTCACCACGGCGGAGCCCGCCCCCGACGACGCTCTCGCCGCGACCGGCCTGCTGCGCTGGCAGCTGGAACTGGGCCCGGGGGAGTCGCGCACCATCGAACTGCGCACCTCCCAGGACCGCGGCGCGCGGGCATCGGCCGGGCAGGTCGCCAACCCGCTCGCCCCGGCCCGCGCCGAATGCGACGACCCCCGGGTCGACCCCTGGCTGCGCACCGGTCTCGACGACCTGGGCGCGCTGCTGCTCAGGGATCCCGAGGATCCCTCCGACGCCTACGCGGCGGCCGGCGTCCCGTGGCGGTGCGGGCTGGCTCCCGCCGAATCGCTGTGGGCCGCCCGGATGGCGCTTCCGCTCGGCACCGGACTCGCCGCCGCGACCCTGCGCGTCCTGGCCCGGACACAGGAGACCGGGAGAGGACCCGGGGCCGGGAAGATTCCCGGACCGCTGCGGGGCGCGGGCCCGCAGCTGCCGCCCGGCTGCACCGGCACGGAGGCGACCCTGGCCTTCCCCGTGGTGCTCGCCGAGGCGCGGCGGTGGGGGCTGCCGGAGCCGGAGGTGGAGCGGCTGCTGCCGACGGCGGAGCGCTGTCTGGACTGGCTGCGCGGGGCGTTGTCCGAGGACGGTTTCCTGGCCGACCCCGATCCGGGACCGCGGCGGTGCGAGACCCAGGCCCATGCCCATCGGGCCGCGCTGCTGGGGGCGGATCTGCTGGCCGGGTGCGGTCGGTCCGGCGCCGAGGAGTGGCGCGAATGGGCCGCCGCCCTGCGCGTCCGGTTCGTGGAGGCCTTCTGGCTCGACGGTCCGGACGGCGGACGGCCCGCGGCCGCCCTGCACCCCGACGGGCGGCCCCTGCCGCGGCTGACCGGGGCCGCCGCGCACCTGCTGGACACCGGTCTGCTGGGCGGGGGACGGCTCGCCCCCGGGCTGCTGGACCGGATCCGGACCGAGCAGCTGGCCCGGCTGCTGGGAGCGCCGCCGATGGACTCCGGCTGGGGGCTGCGGAGCATGGCGGTGCGGGAGCCGGGGCACAACCCGTTCGGTCACCACTCGGGCGCCGTGCGGGCGTACGAGAGCGCCGTCGCGGTGGCGGGACTGGCGGGCGCCGGGTTCGAGAAGGAGGCGGTGGGACTGCTGCGGGGCCTCCTCGACGCGGCCGAGCGGTTCGGGTACCGGCTGCCCGAGATGTATGCCGCCGAGCAGCGCACCGCGGGCAGTGCCCCGCTGCCGCACCCGGCGGCCTGCCGCCCCGCGGCGGTGGCGGCCGCCACCGCGATCCATGTGCTGGCCGCTCTCGCCGGGATCCGCCCCGATGCCCCGGCGGGCACCGTGGCGCTGGCTCCGCTGCCCGGTGCGCCGCTGGGGGAGCTGCGGCTCTCCGGTCTGCGGGTGGCGGGCGAACCGTTCGCGGTCCGGGTCAGCAGACTGGGCCTGGGCATGGTGGAGGAGGCCTGCGATGCGCTTCAGCTGGGTGTCTAGTGCTGTGACCGGAAAGGTTCACCGTGTCACGGCGCCCGGCACGGCACCTCTCCCCCAGCTACCGCTGGGAGGTGCCCCCGGCGTTGTCGGACCACGACGGTACGTCCAGTACGAGTCGCGGCCCTCCGCCTTGCGATGCGTCCCCTCGGCCCTTCGGGCCTGGGGAGACCCCAGGGCACCGAACACCGCGACCCGGCAAACCTTTCCGGCCACAGCACTAGGCGGTGTCTGCTGGAAGCGCTGTTTATCGTCAGGCAGACGACTATGATCGCGGCATGTCGCCCTACGACCCGTCGGCCTTTCCGCCCTTCGCCGTCACCGTCGACCTGGTCGTGCTCACCGTGCGCCGCCACGCGCTCTGCGCGCTGGTCGTACGACGGGGTGAGCAGCCGTTCCAGGGCCGGTGGGCGCTGCCCGGCGGCTTCGTCCGCGGGGACGAGGACCTGGCGGCCGCGGCCGCCAGGGAGCTCTCCGAGGAGACCGGGCTGTGCGCCCACGAGCCCGCCGCGACCGGCGACGGGGTGCACGGCGCGCACCTCGAACAGCTCGCCACCTACGGCGATCCGCGGCGGGACCCGCGGATGCGGGTGGTCAGCGTCGCGCACCTGGTGCTGGCACCCGACCTGCCCGCACCCCGGGCCGGAGGGGACGCCAACAGCGCGCGCTGGGCCCCCGTCGACGAGCTGCTCGCCGCCGCCGAGGAGGAGTCCGCGGGGCTCGCCTTCGACCACGCGCGGATCCTGGGGGACGGGGTGGAGCGGGCCCGGTCGAAGATCGAATACTCCTCGCTGGCCACCGCCTTCTGCCCGCCCGAGTTCACCGTCGGAGAGCTGCGCCGGGTGTACGAGGCCGTCTGGGGAGTGGCCCTGGACCCGCGCAACTTCCACCGCAAGGTCACCGGCACCCCGGGGTTCCTGGTCCCCGCCGGGGGGACGACGACCCGTCAGGGCGGGCGCCCCGCACAGTTGTTCAGGGCCGGCGGGGCCACGCTGCTCAACCCGCCGATGCTGCGCCCGGAAGTCTGACGATCCGACACAACGACGGTCCGGTTACCGAGTAAATCGGACATATCGCGCTATCTTGCTCGTGGTACTCACCCTGCCGCACAGTGGTCTCACCCCCCGCGAGAGAAGCGATGCTCCAGGCCATCGGACTCACCAGTGCACCCCGTCGAGACCTCGCCCCCATGGTGGACGACCTCACCTTCGAGGCCCGCCCCGGGCAGGTGACCGCCCTCTTGGGCGCGCCCGGTTCGGGCAAGACCACCGCGCTGCGGCTCATGCTCGAACTCGAACCGGGCCGCGGCGTCACCTACTTCCGCGGTCGCCCCCTGCACCGGATCCCGCATCCGGGGCGCGAGGTCGGCGTCCTGCTCGGCGACGTGCCGGGACACCCCTCGCGCACGGTCCGCGGTCAGCTGAGGATGCTCTGCGCCGCCGCCGGGGTCCCGGCCTCCCGGGCGGACGAGGTGCTCGACGTCGTCGGCATCTCGGGCCTGCGCGACCAGCGGCTCGGCGCGCTCTCGCTCGGCATGGACCGCCGGGTCGGGCTCGCCGCAGCCCTGCTGGCCGATCCCTGCACCCTGCTCCTCGACCAGCCCGCCGCCGGGCTCTCCCCGCGGGAGCGGAACTGGCTGCACGGGCTGCTGCGCGGGCACGCCGACCTCGGCGGGGCCGTGCTCTTCACCACCGACGACGCCAAGGAAGCCGCCCGCAGCGCCGACCGGGTGGTCAGCATCGCCGCGGGCCGCCTCGTGGCCGACCAGGAGGCGGCCGACTTCGCCCGGACCCGGCTGCGCCCCAGGGTTGCCGTCCGGACCCCGCACGCGGCCCGCCTCGCCGACGTCCTGGGCCGCGAGGCCCGGGCGGCCCGGCGCACGGTGGAGATCGTCGAGGAGAGCGGCAGCCGCCTCTCCGTCTACGGCAGCAACTGCGCCGAGGTCGGCGAGGCCGCCTTCCGGCACGGCGTGCTCGTCCACCAGCTGGCCGACGAGACCGGTGACAGCGGCTCCCCGGTGCCACAGGCCCGCACCGCGGCGCCGGGTCCGGCCGAAGAGCGGCAGGGCGCGCGCGCCGAAGCCCGCGTACCGGCCCCCGGCGGGGGTCCGGACGGCCGCGGACGCCGCCCGGGCTCCGCACCGCCTCCGTCACCCGTCCGGCGCGTGGGCGGGCCCCTGCGGCCGCTGCGCTACGAGCTGCGCCGGGTCTTCGGCACCGCCACCCCGCTCCTGACGGCGGCCGTCGTGGTGACGGTCTCCGTGGTCACCGCCCTGCTGCTGGCCCGGTTCGGCGGGACCCCGCAGAACCGGCTGCTCGCGGGCTGGCCCGAGCTGCTGCCGCTGCCCCCGGCCGCCCTCGGCGCGGGACTGCTCGGCGCGCTGGCCTTCGGCGAGGAGTACCGCTACCCCGCGCTCGCCGCCGACCGCGGCACCGTGCCCCGGCGGCTCGGCCTGCTCGTCGCCAAGCTCGGGGTCTGCGGGGCGCTCGCCCTGGTGCTGGGCGCCCTCACGGTCACCGCCGACGCGGCCGCCCTCGGGCTGGTCTTCGATCAGGGCCCGCTGCGGCCCCCGGCGCAGTGGATCGCCCCGGCCGCCGGATGGGCCGGGCTGCTCGTCGGCTGCGCCTGGTCCGGGGTGCTCGCCGCCGGCGTGTTCCGCTCCGCGCTGGCGGGACTGGGCGCGGTGGTCTCCGTACAGGTGCTCGTCGTACCGCTCGTACGCAAGGCGCTCGACGGTCCGTCCGCCTACCCGGCGTCCGGGCTGGCGGGCCGACTGCGCGCCCTGTCCTGGGCGCAGTGGCCCCCGGAAGCCGACCGGCTCGTGCTGGGCGCCCTGCGGGTGATGGCCCAACCTGTCGGCACCGCGCTGGTGTTGTCGCTGTTGGTCCTGTTGTGCGCCTATGGGTTCACCGGACTGCGCGGCAGAGTCCGTTGGTGACCGCTGCGGGGCGCAACTGTGCCCCCGGAAGACCGTTGGAGCCCGCTTCACTCGAACCGGATCGCAACTCCCCGTAAAAGGCCCGGTTCTTTACGATAAGTCGTCAATTGCGTAGGTGGCACCGATCACCCTTTCGTGTGCTTTTCACCAAAGACCTCAAGGGTCGCCGGAGCACGGCCGACAAAGGATTCGTGAGTACCCTTGCGCACACCATGATGACCGCCGCCCGCCACGCCGACACCGGCCTCGCCGGCCCGGGCGAACTCGACCGTTACCCCTACGCGGAGGCCTCCGGCACCGACCGCGTCGGTGCACCCCACTGGGACGGAGCCGACGTCGAGTTGAGCCGGGTGGGCCGCCGCACGGCGGGCAGCCGCGGCCGCGGGCTGCACGGCCAACTCGTCCAGCAACTCGGCCAGATGATCGTCTCCGGCGACCTCGGAGCGGACCGCCCGCTGGTCCCCGAGGAGATCGGCCAGCGCTTCGAGGTCTCCCGCACGGTCGTCCGCGAATCCCTGCGGGTCCTGGAGGCCAAGGGCCTCGTCAGCGCCCGCCCCAACGTCGGCACCCGGGTCCGCCCCGTCGCCGACTGGAACCTGCTCGACCCCGACATCATCGAGTGGCGCGCGTACGGTCCCCAGCGCGACGACCAGCGTCGCGAGCTGAACGAGATGCGCTGGACCATCGAGCCCCTCGCCGCCCGCCTCGCGGCCGGGCACGGCCGCCCGGACATCCAGCAGCGGCTCGCCGACATGGTCGAGATCATGGGCCACGCCCTCGGCCAGGGTGACGCGATCACCTTCGCCCGCGCCGACAACGAGTTCCACGCGCTGCTCATCCAGGTCGCGGGCAACCGGATGCTGGAACACCTCTCGGGCATCGTCTCCTCCGCCCTCCAGGTGTCCGGCAGCCCGATCACCGCCTGCGACCGGCCGAGCGAGACCTGCGTCGCGCACCACGCGCGGATGGTCGAGGCGCTCGCCGCGGGCGACGCCACTGGCGCGGAGGCGGCCATGCGTCAGCTCCTGACGGTCCATCCGGAGGTCGAGCGCGTGGTCCCCGCACCGCGCGAGCACTGACGCGCCGGACGGCGGACGGGCGCGAGCATGGGGTGGACGAGTGTCGCCGGACCCGGTCGGGTCCGGCGACACCGGCGTCCGGGCCGGCCGCGAACTCGGTTACCCGTGACCGAATGACCGGCATGGGAGCACGCGGGATGTGACTCGGGCCACGAAGATTGGGCGTAACGCTCTGCGAGGTCACGCGATGACCTAGGTGATGGCCGACGGAAGGAACACAGCAGCCGTTCCCGGTGCTGTGCAGCTCCCCGGCTGTTCCTCGCGCCGCCGGCCCATCCCCAGTCGGTGGTCGTCGGCTCCGGTTGCAGGACCAGGCCGGGGTCGGAAGCCGTTTCCATCGTTCCGAGAGGTTGTTCGTGTCGGCCAGCACATCCCGTACGCTCCCGCCGGAGATCGCCGAGTCGGATTCCGTGATGGCGCTCATCGAGCGGGGCAAGGCCGAGGGGCAGATCGCCGGCGATGACGTGCGTCGGGCCTTCGAGGCTGACCAGATTCCGCCAACCCAGTGGAAGAATGTTCTGCGCAGCCTCAACCAGATCCTCGAGGAAGAGGGTGTGACGCTGATGGTCAGTGCCGCGGAGTCGCCCAAGCGCCCTCGTAAGAGCGTCGCGGCGAAGAGCCCCGCCAAGCGGACGGCCACGAAGACGGTCACGGCGGCGAAGACGGCGGACGCTCCCGCCGCCACCACGGCCCCGGAGGCCGGGGCGGCGGACCCGGAGCAGGTGGACGCACCGGTGGAAGGAACCGCCGCCGAAGACGTGACCGGGACGGAAGCCGGAACCGAGTCTCCCGCCCCCGCCAAGAAGGCGGCGGCGAAGAAGACCGCGGCGAAGAAGACGGCGGCCAAGAAGACCACCGCCAAGAAGACCGCGGCGAAGAAGACGGCGGCCAAGAAGGACGGCGACGACGCGGGCGAGGACGAGTCCGCCGAGGGCGCTCCCGGCGCCGCCAAGGCCGAGGAAGGCGAAGAGGAGGAGGGCGGCGAGAGCAAGGGCTTCGTGCTCTCCGACGACGAGGACGACGCCCCCGCCCAGCAGGTCGCGGTCGCGGGAGCCACCGCCGACCCGGTCAAGGACTACCTCAAGCAGATCGGCAAGGTCCCCCTCCTCAACGCCGAGCAGGAGGTCGAGCTCGCCAAGCGCATCGAGGCCGGACTCTTCGGCGAGGACAAGCTCGCCAACTCGGACAAGCTCGCGCCCAAGCTCAAGCGCGAGCTGGAGATCATCGCCGAGGACGGCCGCCGCGCCAAGAACCACCTGCTGGAGGCCAACCTCCGCCTCGTGGTCTCCCTGGCCAAGCGCTACACCGGCCGCGGCATGCTCTTCCTGGACCTGATCCAGGAGGGCAACCTGGGTCTGATCCGTGCCGTGGAGAAGTTCGACTACACCAAGGGCTACAAGTTCTCCACCTACGCCACGTGGTGGATCCGGCAGGCGATCACCCGCGCCATGGCCGACCAGGCCCGCACCATCCGCATCCCGGTGCACATGGTCGAAGTGATCAACAAGCTGGCCCGCGTGCAGCGCCAGATGCTCCAGGACCTGGGCCGCGAGCCCACCCCGGAGGAGCTGGCCAAGGAACTCGACATGACCCCCGAGAAGGTCATCGAGGTCCAGAAGTACGGCCGCGAGCCGATCTCCCTGCACACCCCGCTCGGCGAGGACGGCGACAGCGAGTTCGGTGACCTCATCGAGGACTCCGAGGCCGTCGTCCCGGCCGACGCGGTCTCCTTCACGCTCCTGCAGGAACAGCTGCACTCGGTGCTCGACACCCTGAGCGAGCGCGAGGCGGGCGTGGTCTCGATGCGGTTCGGCCTCACCGACGGCCAGCCGAAGACCCTCGACGAGATCGGCAAGGTCTACGGCGTCACGCGTGAGCGGATCCGCCAGATCGAGTCCAAGACGATGTCGAAGCTCCGGCACCCGTCGCGCTCCCAGGTCCTGCGCGACTACCTGGACTAGCCGGCGGGAGCCGTGACGGTGGCCGTGCGGGGGTGCGCGCGGCCACGGGTCATTCCACTCTGGGTGCAGTCGTGTACACACAGAGTCAGGAGGCCCTATGCGTCGTCCCTTTGCCCGTGCTCTGGCAGGTGCGCTGACCCTGGTGGCGGGAGCGGGCGTGGCCCCGCTGGTCCAGGCGCCCCGCGCCCTCGCCGACGGTGTGGTGATCGGCGGGCAGCCCGTGAAGGTGGCGGACAGCCCCTGGGTGGTGGCCCTGGCCAGCCGTGACCGGTTCGGGCGTACCCGGGCCGGGCAGTTCTGCGGGGGAGTGATCGTGGGCCCGGCCAAGGTGCTGACCGCGGCGCACTGCCTGGGCGAGAACGTGCTGGGCGGCCCGGTGGGGTCGGTGCCCGATTTCGTGGTGATCACCGGCCGGACCGAGCTGACGGGCGCCGAGGGCCGGGAGATCCCGGTGCGCGGAGCCCGGGTGAACCCCGCCTACAACCCGGTGACCAATGCCGGGGACCTCGCCGTACTGGAACTGGGCGAGACCGTCCCCGCCGGGTACGTCCTGCCGATGGCCGCCACCGGGCATCCGGGCTACGCCCCCGGTGCGGACGCGACCGTATACGGCTGGGGGGACACGAGCGGTTTCGGTGACTACGCGTACGCGCTGCGGGCTGCGCGGGTGACGGTGCTGGCGGACGAGGAGTGCCGCCGCTCCTACCCCGGGGACGCGGACGGTCAGTACCAGGAGGCGTCCATGGTCTGCGCGGGGGCCCGGGAAGGCGGCAAGGATGCCTGTCAGGGGGACAGTGGGGGGCCTCTGGTGGCCCAGGGCAGGCTCATCGGGCTGGTGTCCTGGGGGCGCGGCTGCGGGCGCGCAGACAGCCCTGGGGTGTACACGCGGATCGCCCCGCTGATCGGCTTCGTCGGGGAGACGGGCCGGCGGGGCTGAGCGCGGGCCGCGTGCGCCGGGAGGCGTCCCGTACGGCCCGTGCCCGGACATGAGGACGGGCGGTCCCCCTGGGTCTCAGGGGTACCGCCCGTTGACCGGCATAAGCCGGTCCTGGCTCGTCGGGATGCGAGGTATAGGCCTGTGTCAGCGGTCCTCGGGGTCGGCCACAGCGGCCGGAGCGGTCGTGAGCCGCTCAGTCTCATCCTGTATTTCCGCGGCGATCTTCTTGAGTTCCGGCTCGAACTTACGCCCGTGGTGGGCGCAGAAGAGCAGTTCACCGCCGCTCAGCAGGACGACGCGCAGGTATGCCTGGGCGCCGCAACGGTCGCATCGATCAGCGGCCGTCAGCGGGGTCGCGGGTGTCAGAACAGTAGTCACGTCGCCTCTTCTCTAGCTCGACGAGCTGTCGTACCAGGGTCAACATCCAACCAGGCCGAAAACGTTCCCGCTCGCGGCTTTTCCTCGAAACTTCCTTCCGAAGCTGGCCGGCTGTTGCCGGTTGGCGGCGAAGGAGCCGTATTGCATTGCTTTACGGTTTCGCGTTGTCTGTCGTTGCTTCTTGCAGGTTCGGCCCTCTCCGGCGAAGCGCCGGTTGTTCATGAGGACGTGCCCGAACCCTAAATGGTTCATGCCTGGAAGGGAACGTGATGTTTGCTTCACTCCAACGAGCGATCGAACATCCGTACGGGCCTGCACTAGGCTGAAGGATCACGAGGGTGGCGTTACATCGGCTCTACCAGGCCTCGGTACCCTCTGACCGGCACCCGAGCCACCCCTGCGCCCGACCGGGCCAGAAAAGAAATTCAGCGAGGAGCGAACTGCGTGACCGCCGACACGTCCGTGCCTTCCAGCGCGCTGCTGTCCGGAGCAGACCGGGACGCATCCAACTACACCGCGCGGCACCTGCTCGTCCTCGAGGGCCTCGAGGCCGTCCGCAAGCGCCCCGGCATGTACATCGGGTCCACGGACAGCCGTGGTCTCATGCACTGCCTCTGGGAGATCATCGACAATTCCGTCGATGAGGCCCTGGGGGGCTACTGCGACCACATCGAGGTGATCCTCCACGAGGACACCTCCGTGGAGGTCCGCGACAACGGCCGGGGCATCCCGGTCGACGTCGAGCCGAAGACGGGGCTGTCCGGCGTCGAGGTCGTGATGACCAAGCTGCATGCCGGCGGCAAGTTCGGCGGCGGCTCGTACGCGGCCTCCGGCGGCCTGCACGGCGTCGGCGCCTCCGTCGTCAACGCGCTCTCCGCCCGCCTCGACGTCGAGGTCGACCGCAACGGCTCCACGCACGCGATCAGCTTCCGGCGCGGCGTCCCGGGCATGTTCACGGAGCAGGGGCCCGACAGCCCCTTCGACCCGGCCAACGGCCTGCGCAAGGGCAAGCGCGTCACCAAGGGCCGCACCGGCACCCGGGTGCGCTACTGGGCCGACCGGCAGATCTTCCTGAAGGACGCCCGGCTGACGCTGGACACGCTGTACCAGCGGGCACGGCAGACGGCGTTCCTGGTTCCGGGCCTGACGATCGTGGTCCGTGACGAGCGGGCCCTGGAGGGCGCGGGCAAGACGGAGGAGACCTTCCGCTTCGACGGGGGCATCAGCGAGTTCTGCGAGTACCTCGCGCAGGACAAGGCCGTCTGTGACGTGCTGCGGCTGACCGGTTCGGGGACCTTCAAGGAGACCGTCCCGGTCCTGGACGAGCGCGGGCACATGACCCCCACCGAGGTCACCCGTGAGCTGGGCGTGGACATCGCGCTGCGCTGGGGCACCGGGTACGAGAGCGCGGTCAAGTCCTTCGTCAACATCATCGCCACGCCCAAGGGCGGCACGCACATCTCCGGCTTCGAGCGCTCGGTCACCAAGACGGTGAACGAGGTGCTGCGCTCGGCGAAGCTGCTGCGGGTGGCCGAGGACGACGTGGTCAAGGACGACGCGATGGAGGGCATGACGGCTGTCGTGACCGTCCGTCTCGCCGAACCCCAGTTCGAGGGCCAGACCAAGGAGGTCCTGGGGACCTCGGCGGCCACCCGGATCGTCGCCGCCGTGGTCGCCAAGGAGCTGAAGGCGTTCCTGACCTCCACCAAGCGCGATGACAAGCAGCAGGCCCGCTCGGTGATGGAGAAGATCGTCGCGGCGGCGCGGACGCGGATCGCGGCCCGCCAGCACAAGGAGGCACAGCGCCGCAAGACCGCGCTGGAGTCCTCCTCGCTGCCCGCGAAGCTGGCCGACTGCCGCAGCGACGACGTGGAGCGCAGCGAGCTGTTCATCGTCGAGGGCGACTCGGCCCTGGGCACCGCGAAGCTGGCGCGCAACTCCGAGTTCCAGGCCCTCCTGCCGATCCGCGGGAAGATCCTCAATGTCCAGAAGTCGTCGGTCTCGGACATGCTCAAGAACGCCGAGTGCGGCGCGATCATCCAGGTCATAGGAGCCGGATCGGGCCGCACCTTCGACATCGACGCCGCCCGGTACGGGAAGATCGTCCTCCTGGTCGACGCCGATGTGGACGGCGCCCACATCCGCTGCCTGCTGCTGACCCTCTTCCAGCGCTACATGCGCCCGATGGTCGAGGCGGGCCGGGTCTTCGCGGCCGTACCCCCGCTGCACCGGATCGAGCTGGTCCAGCCCAAAAAGGGCCAGGACAAGTACGTCTACACGTACTCCGACAACGAGCTGCGCCAGACGCTGCTGGAGTACCAGCGCAAGAACATCCGCTACAAGGACACCATCCAGCGGTACAAGGGCCTCGGCGAGATGGATGCCGACCAGCTCGCGGAGACCACGATGGACCCGCGTTTCCGTACCCTGCGCCGGATCAACATCGGCGACCTGGACTCGGCGGAGTCGGTGTTCGACCTGCTCATGGGCAATGAGGTGGCGCCCCGCAAGGAGTTCATCACCAGCTCGGCGGCGACGCTGGACCGCTCCCGCATCGACGCCTGATCAGCTCCCGCGCCGACGCCTGGTCCGCGGCCGGGCCGACGCCCGGCCCGGCCGGGTTCTCTTCGCTTCCGCACCCGTCCATCACCTGATGGAGTGAAGAGAACCCGGACACCGGTCCTGAACCCTTCCCTCCGCACATCCTTGGCGGTACGCGGCCACTGCGGCCGGCGGACAAGGAGAGCCCGGTGGACAAGCAAGAAGGGCGCGATGCCGGAACGATAATCCGGTATGACGACCCCTGGTACGAGGCCCTCGCCGCGGGCTGGGGCGAGGGCGAGGGGGAGGCCGACGGGGACGGCCGGCCGCCCGGCCCGCGCTCGGCCACCACGCCCGACGACGGGCGGCGCGACCCCCGGGCGGCCGACATCTACCTGGAGGTGCAGCGCAGCGCCGCCTTCCAGGAGGTTCGCAGCCGCTACCGCGGGTTCGTCGTCCCGGCCACCCTCGGCTTCTTCCTCTGGTACCTCGCCTACATCGTCGCGGCGACCGCCGCGCCGGGGCTGATGGCCCGCCCCGTCGTGGGCGCCGTCAATGTGGCCCTGCTCGCCGGACTCGGCCAGTTCCTCAGCACCTTCCTGCTGACCTGGGCGTACACCCGGCACGCGCGGCTGCGCCGGGACCGCGCCGCCCTCGATCTGCGGTGGACCGTCTTCGAGCAGGAACGGGACCAGGAGCGCAACCGGGGGGCGGACCGGTGACCACCGAACACCAGACGCTCGCGCTCATCCTGTGCAGCCTCTTCATCGCGGTCACCCTGGGCATCACCACCTGGGTGAGCCGCAACCGGCACGGGTCGGCGGAGGAGTTCTATGCCGGGGGGCGGCTGTTCTCCCCTCTGGAGAACGGTTTCGCCATCGCGGGCGACTACATGTCCGCCGCGTCCTTCCTCGGCATCTCCGGTCTGATCGCCCTCTTCGGCTACGACGGCCTGCTCTACTCCGTCGGGTTCCTCGTGGCCTGGCTCGTGGTGCTGTTCCTGGTCGCCGAGCTGGTGCGCAACTGCGGCCGGTTCACACTTGCCGACGTGGTCGCGGCCCGGATGAGCGAGCGGCCCGTCCGGATCGCCGCGGGCGTCTCGTCCGTCACCGTCTCGGTGCTGTACCTGGTGGCGCAGATGGTCGGCGCGGGCAGCCTGATCGGCCTGCTGCTCGGCAATTCGAGCACCGGCGCCCGGACCCTGACCGTGATCGGGGTCGGCGCGCTGATGGTGATCTATGTGTCCTTCGGCGGCATGCGCGCCACCACCTGGATCCAGATCGTCAAGGCGGTCCTGCTGATGGGCGGTGCCATCGCGCTCACGGTGCTCGTCCTGCTCCGCTTCCACGGCGACTTCAACCACCTGCTGACCAGCGCGGCCGAGCGCAGCGGCCACGGCAAGGCGTTCCTGAGCCCCGGGCTCAAGTACGGCGGGGACTGGACGGCGCGCTTCGACTTCATCAGCCTCGGGCTCGCGCTCGTCCTCGGCACCGCCGGACTGCCGCACATCCTGTCGCGCTTCTACACCGTGCCGACCGCACGGGCGGCCCGCCGCTCGGTGGTGTGGGCGATCGCGCTCATCGGGGGCTTCTACCTGATGACGATCGTGCTCGGCTTCGGGGCGGCCGCGCTGCTGGGGCCGGAGCAGGTACGGGCCTCCAACGCCTCCGGGAACACGGCGGTCCCGCTGCTCGCGGCCTACCTCGGCGGAGGGGCCGACTCCACCGGGGGCGCGGTCCTGTTCGCGATCGTGGCGGCCATCGCGTTCGCGACCATCCTCGCCGTGGTCGCCGGGATCACGCTGGCCTCGTCCGCGTCCGTCGCGCACGACCTGTACGCCTCGCTCAAGCGGCGCCACGCCCGCCAGCGCAGCGAGGTGACCGTGGCCAGGGCGGCGGCGGTGGGCATCGGGGCGGTCGCGATCGCCCTCGGGCTGCTCGCCCAGGACCTGAACGTGGCGTTCCTGGTGGGGCTGGCCTTTGCGGTGGCCGCGTCCGCGAACCTGCCCGTCCTGCTGTACTCGCTGTTCTGGCGGGACTTCACCACGCGGGGCGCCGTCTGGTCGGTGTACGGGGGGCTCGTCCCGGCGATGCTGCTGGTGGTGCTGTCGCCGGTGGTCTCCGGCAGTCCCGACGCCCTGTTCCCGCACGTGAACTTCCAGTACTTCCCGCTGCAGAACCCGGGGCTCGTCTCGATCCCGCTCGGCTTCCTGGCGGGCTGGCTGGGCACGGTCACCTCGGCCGAGGTTCCGGACGAGGCCAGGCACGCCGAGACCGAGGTCCGCTCCCTGACCGGCGCCGGAGCGGTGTGAGGCTCAAAACACCCCCTAGGGGCGCGCGGTCGGGACCCAGGTGTAGCGGTGCTCGGGGCGGCCGGTCTCCCCGTACCGCAGGGAGAGCCGGACGCGGTCGCTCCGTTCGAGGAGCTTCAGATAGCGCTGGGCGGTCTGCCGGCTGATGCCCGCGCGGTCGGCGATCTGCTGGGTCGAGAGCGGGCCGTCGGCGGTCCGCAGCACCTGGCGGACGAGGTCGGCGGTGGTGGGGGAGTGGCCCTTGGGGAGTTCGTTGGGGGTGGCGGCCCCGGCGAGGGCTCCGAAGATGCGGTCCACCTCGGCCTGTTCGGCCTCGCCGCCCCCGCCCAGCGCGCGGCGCAGGGCCGCGTACGCCTCCAGCTTGGCGCGCAGCCCGGCGAAGGTGAACGGTTTCACCAGGTACTGGAGGGCGCCGAGCCGCATCGCGGCCTGCACCGTGGCCAGGTCCCGGGCGGCCGTCACCATGATCACATCGGTCTGATGGCCGAGCCGGCGCAGTGATCCGACCAGGTCGAGTCCGCTGCCGTCCGGCATGTAGTGGTCCAGCAGGAGCAGGTCCACCGGCCGGTCCGGCGCGCTCGACGTGATGAACTCCAGCGCCTCGGCGGCCGCATGGGCCTGGCCCGCGACCGTGAAACCGGGCACTTTCGCCACGTAGGCCGCGTTGATCCGGGCCACCAGCGGGTCGTCGTCCACGACCAGGACCCGCAGCGGGGAGCCGCTCATCGCAGGGCCTCCGGCAGCTCGACGGAGAATTCGGCCCCGCCGTCCGCCCCCTCACCGGCCCGGGCGCTGCCGCCCTGGCGCTGCGCGAGACGGCGTACGAGCGCCAGCCCCAGCCCGCGCTCGCGGTGCCCGCTGGGCAGCTTCGTGGACCAGCCCTCGGTGAAGATCTCCTCGCGGCGGTCGGCGGGGACCCCGGGGCCGCTGTCGCGCACCCGCAGCACGGCGGTGCGGCCCTCCGCGCGCAGCTCCACCTCGACCAGCGGGTCGGCCGAGCCGACCGCGGCGTCGAGGGCGTTGTCGACGAGGTTGCCGACGATGGTCACGAGGCCGCCGGGGTCGACCAGCCGGTCCGGCAGCAGCGTGGCGGGGGCGAGGCGCAGCGGAACGCCCCGCTCCGCGGCGACGGTGGCCTTGCCCACCAGCAGCGCGGCCAGCAGGGGATCGTGGACCTTCTCGGTGACCTGTTCGGCGGTGCTCCGGTGCACGCCGACGACCTCGGTGAGGAACTCCGAGGCCTCCTCGTGCAGGCCGAGTTCCAGCAGCCCGAGCAGGGTGTGCAGGCGGTTGGCGTGCTCGTGGTCCTGGGCGCGCAGGGCATCGATCAGGCCACGGGTGGAGTCGAGCTCGCGGCCCAGGTGTTCCACCTCGGTGCGGTCGCGCAGGGTGGCGACGGCGCCGCCGTCCTCGGTGGGCATGCGGTTGGCGAGCAGCACGCGGGAGCCCTGGACGGTGAGCAGGTCCCGCCCGGTGACCCGGCCCGCCAGCACCTCGGTGGTCCGCCCGGGGCCGAGCAGCTCCTCAAGGGGGCGGCCGGCCGCGTCCGGGGCGCCGGGGGCGAGGCCCAGCAGCCGTGCGGCCTCGTCGTTGACCAGCCGGACGCGGCCCGTGCGGTCCAGGGCGACCACGCCCTCGCGGATGGAGTGCAGCATCGCCTCGCGCTCGGCGAGCAGTCCGGCGATATCGGAGAAGGCCAGGTCACGGGTCTGCCGCTGGATCCGGCGGGAGAGCAGGAAGGCGGCGAGGGCGCCCACCGCCAGCGCGCCGCCCGCGTAGGCGAGCAGCCCGGGGATGGCGCCGACCAGCCGGTCGTGGACGTTGTCGTAGGCGATGCCGACGGAGACGGCGCCGACGATCTCGCCGTCGGCGGCGACCAGCGGGACCTTGCCGCGGGCGGAGCGGCCGAGGGTGCCCTCGTCGATTTCCATGACCTCGCGGCCCGCCAGTGCGTCGCCGGGGTCGGTCGAGACGCGCCGCCCGATGAGTGCGGGGTTGGGGTGGGAGCGGCGGATGCCCCGGAGGTCGACGACGACGACGTACTCGGCTCCGGTGGCGCGGCGGATCCGTTCGGCGGTGGCCTGAACACGCCCTTCCGGGCTGGGCGGGCCGGCCAGGAGGGCCGTGGGCAGGTCGGGGTCGGCGGCGGCGGCCTGCGCGATGGCGAGGGCGCGCCGCATGGCCTGGTCGTCGAGCTGGTTGCCGAGCGGTGCCAGGAAGAGGCCGGTGGCCAGAACGGCGACCCCGGCGGCTATCGCCAGCTGGGTCAGCAGGATCTGGGAGACGGCCCGCCGGGGGCGGCCGAAGCGCCGGGCGCCGGCCGCGCCGGTGGCACTGGTGAGGGGGAACCGCATGAGTACGAACCGTAGGGCGGGTTCCGCTTTTTAGGAATTTCCATGGGGCACGCAAATTACTTGCGGTACTTGCGCGCTGCTTGCGCAAGCGCTTCAGCAGGGAAAGTGCGGTCATGACCGTAGACGACTGACCAAGGCTCTGCAATTCTCGCACCGCAGTACGCAAAATCCTATGTCACCTGGTTCAGAAAACTCATGTCGAGGGACGAGGACGTATGAGAAGGCACAGCTGGAGATGGCGGGTCCTGGCCGCCCTGGTCAGCACGGCCCTGCTGATGCTCGGCGGGCCGGCCCTGACCGCCACGGCCGTGGGCGGCCCGGGCATCGCCGCGGGCAGGCCCGCATCCGCGAGCAGTACCAACGGCTCCTTCACGGCCGCCAACATCACCGACGGCAACCAGTCCACGTACTGGGAGAGCGCGGGCAGCACCTTCCCGCAATGGGTGCAGACCGACCTCGGTGCCACCACCCGGGTCGATCAGGTGGTGCTGAAGCTCCCCGCGGGCTGGGAGAACCGCAACCAGACCCTGTCCGTACAGGGCAGCGCCGACGGCACCGGCTTCAGCACCCTGGTCGGCTCGGCGACCTACACCTTCGGCCCGGGCAGCGGGAACACCGTGACCATCGGCTTCCCGGCCACCCAGACCCGGTTCGTCCGGATCGACATCACCGCCAACACGGGCTGGCCGGCCGCCCAGCTCGCCGAACTGGAGGTCCGGGCACCCGGTGAGTCCTCGGACAACCTGGCCCTGGGCAAGACCCTGACCGCCAGCAGCAACACGCAGGCCTACGTCGCCTCCAACGCCAACGACGGCAACCGCGCCAGCTACTGGGAGAGCGCCAACAACGCGATGCCGCAGTGGATCCAGGCCGACCTCGGGGCGTCGCTGCGCGTGGACCGGGTGGTCCTGCGGCTGCCCGAGAACTGGGGGGCCCGCACCCAGACCCTCAAGATCCAGGGCAGCGCCAACGGCACCGACTTCACCGACCTGACCGCCTCCAAGGGCTACGACTTCAACGCGGCCAACGGCAACACGGTGCCCCTCACCTTCGACGCCACCACCACCCGTTACGTCCGGGTCCTGATATCGCTGAACAGCGTGCAGCCCGGCGGCCAGCTGTCCGAGCTGGAGATCTACGGTCCCCAGTCCGGGGACACCCAGGCGCCGACCGCCCCCACCGCGCTGGCCTACACCGAGCCCGCCACCGGACAGATCAAGCTCACCTGGCAGCCGGGCACCGACAACACCGGCGTCACCGGCTACGACGTCTACGCCGACAACCAGCTGCGCACCAGCGTGGCGGGCGACGTCACCACCTACACCGACACCCAGCCCGCCGGTGCGACCGTGACCTACTACGTCCGCGCCAAGGACGCCGCCGGGAACCAGTCGCCGAACAGCAACAGCGTGACGCGCGCCGGTGACACCGGGGACACCCAGGCGCCGACCGCCCCGGGCGCCCTGGCCCTCACCGAGCCCGCGGCCGGACAGATCAAGCTCACCTGGCAGGCCTCCGGCGACAACGTCGGCGTCACCGGCTACGAGGTGTACGCGAACAACCAGCTGCGCACCACCGTCGCGGGCGACGTCACCACCTACACCGACGCCCAGCCCGCCGGTGCGACCGTGACCTACTTCGTGCGGGCCAAGGACGCCGCGGGCAACCGGTCCGGCGACAGCAACTCCGTCACCCGCAACGGGACCGGGGGCGGCGGCTCCAACCTGGCCGTCGGCAAGGCGATCACCGCCTCCTCCGTGGTGAACTCCTTCGTCGCGGAGAACGCCGACGACAACGACCCCGCCACCTACTGGGAGGGCGCGGGCGGCGCCTACCCGAGCACCCTCACGGTCAGGCTCGGCGCCAACGCGGACCTGGACCGGCTGGTCCTCAGGCTCAATCCCGACAGCAGCTGGGGCACCCGCACCCAGCACATCGAGGTGCTCGGCCGCGAGCAGGCGGCCCCGGGCGTCACCAGCCTGGTCGCCGCCAAGGACTACGTCTTCAACCCGGCGTCCGGCAACACCGTCACCATCCCGCTGACCGCCCGCGTCGCGGACGTACAGCTGCGCTTCACCGCCAACTCCGGCGCGGGCAACGGCCAGATCGCCGAGTTCCAGGTCATCGGCGTCCCCGCGCCCAACCCCGATCTGGAGATCAGCGCGCTGAGCGCCGCCCCGGCCGCCCCGGTCGAGTCGGACACCGTCACCCTGGCCGCCACGGTCAAGAACACCGGCCCCGCCCCGGCCGCCGCCACCGCGGTGACCTTCCAGCTGGGCGGCTCCAAGGTCGCCACCGCCAACGTCCCGGCCCTCGCCGCGGGAGCGCAGGCGAACGTGAGCGCCGCCATCGGCCCGCGCGACGCGGGCAGTTACCCGCTGAGCGCGATCGTCGACGAGGCGAACGCGGTCATCGAGCAGAACGACACCAACAACACCTTCACCGGATCGCCCCTGGTGATCCGCCCGGTGGACAGCTCCGACCTGGTGGCCGTGGCCGTCAACTGGACCCCGAGCGCACCGGCCGTGGGTCAGAGCGTCGCCTTCTCCGTCACGGTGAAGAACCAGGGCAGCGTGGCCGCCGCCGGCGGCTCGCACGGCATCACCCTCACCCTGCTGGACGCGAACGGAGCGACCGTCCGCACCCTGACCGGTTCCTTCAGCGGCGCCCTCGCCCCCGGCGCCGCCGCGGCCCCGGTCGCCCTCGGCAGCTGGCCGGCGGCCAACGGCAAGTACACCGTCAAGGTGGTCCTCGCCGACGACGCCAACGAACTTCCGGTCAAGCGCGCCAACAACAGCAGCACCACCTCCTTCTTCGTCGGCCGCGGGGCGAACATGCCCTTCGACACGTACGAGGCGGAGGACGGTGCCGTCGGCGGCGGCGCGAGCGTGGTCGGCCCGAACCGCACCATCGGCGACATCGCGGGCGAGGCCTCCGGGCGCAAGGCCGTCAGCCTCGACGCGACCGGCGAGTACGTCGAGTTCACCACCCGGGCCGCCACCAACACCCTGGTCGCCCGCTTCTCCATCCCGGACGCCCCGGGCGGTGGCGGCATCGACTCCACCATCGACGTCTACATCAACGGCACCCTGAAGAAGACCCTCCCGCTCACCTCCAAGTACGCCTGGCTGTACGGCGCCGAGGCCTCCCCGGGGAACTCGCCCGGCTCCGGCGCCCCGCGCCACATCTACGACGAGGCCAGCGTCCTGCTGGGCGAGACCGTCCCGCCGGGCAGCAAGATCCGCCTCCAGAAGGACGCGGGCAACACCTCCACCTACGCCATCGACTTCGTGAGCCTGGAGCAGGCCACGGTGATCCCCAACCCGGACCCGGCGACGTACGCCGTGCCGGCCGGATTCGGTCACCAGGACGTGCAGAACGCCCTGGACAAGGTCCGCATGGACACCACCGGCAAACTCGTCGGCGTCTACCTGCCGCCGGGTGACTACGACACGGCGAGCAAGTTCCAGGTGTACGGAAAGGCCGTGCAGGTGGTCGGCGCGGGCCCCTGGTTCACCCGCTTCCACGCCCCCGCCGCGCAGGACAACACCGACATCGGCTGGCGGGCGGAGGGCACGGCCAAGGGCTCGTCCTTCTCCGGCTTCGCCTACTTCGGCAACTACACCTCGCGCATCGACGGCCCCGGCAAGGTCTTCGACTTCTCCAACGTCACCGACATCACCATCGACAACATCTGGGACGAGCACACGGTGTGCTTCTACTGGGGAGCCAACACCGACCGGATCACCATCAAGAACTCCCGGATCCGGGACACCTACGCCGACGGCATCAACATGACCAACGGCAGCACGGACAACCTCGTCTCCAACAACGAGGCGCGCTCCACGGGCGACGACAGCTTCGCGCTGTTCTCCGCGATCGACGCGGGCGGCGCGGACATGAAGAACAACGTGTACGAGAACCTGACCACGCTCCTGACCTGGCGCGCGGCCGGAGTCGCGGTCTACGGCGGGTTCAACAACACCTTCCGCAACATCCTGATCGCGGACACCCTCGTCTATTCGGGCATCACCGTCAGCTCGCTGGACTTCGGGTATCCGATGAATGGATTCGGCACCGACCCGACGACCTTCGAGAACATCTCGATCATTCGCGCCGGCGGTCATTTCTGGGGGGCGCAGACCTTCCCGGGAATCTGGATCTTCTCCGCCTCGAAGGTGTTCCAGGGGATCCGGATCAACAACGTCGACATCGTCGATCCGACCTACAGCGGCATCATGTTCCAGACCCAGTACATCGGAGGACAGCCGGTCAATCCCATCAAGGACACGATCCTGCGCGACATCACCATCACGGGCGCCAAGAAGAGCGGCGACGCCTACGATGCCAAATCGGGCTTCGGCCTCTGGGCCAACGAGATGCCGGAAGCGGGACAGGGCCCCGCGGTCGGTGAAGTCGAGATCCACAACCTCCGGATGAGCGGCAACGCCGTGGACGTGCGGAACACGACCTCGACGTTGAAGATCAACCAACTGCCGTAACGGTCCCCCCGAAGAGAGCCGGTAAGAGAGCCGGTAAGGGAGCCGGTAAGAGGGCCGAAGACTAGCGCAAGCGACTTGCGTCGCTTGCGCTAGTCTTGCGCTCATGACGCGACGACTTGCTCAGGTAGCGAAGAAGGTGGGAGTCAGCGAGGCCACGGTCAGCCGGGTGCTCAACGGCAAGCCGGGCGTCTCGGACGCGACCCGCCAGTCCGTGCTCACCGCTCTCGACGTTCTCGGCTACGAGCGGCCCACCCAGCTGCGCGGCGAGCGCGCCCGGCTGGTGGGCCTGGTCCTGCCCGAACTCCAGAACCCCATCTTCCCGGCCTTCGCCGAGGTGATCGGCGGCGCCCTGGCCCAGCAGGGGCTGACCCCGGTGCTCTGCACCCAGACCACCGGCGGGGTCTCCGAGGCGGACTACGTCGAACTGCTGCTCCAGCAGCAGGTCTCCGGCGTGGTCTTCGCCGGCGGGCTCTTCGCCCAGGCCGACGCGCCGCACGAGCACTACCGGCTGCTGTCCGACCGCAAGGTCCCGGTGGTGCTCATCAACGCCTCCATCGAGGACCTCGGCTTCCCCTGCGTGGCCTGTGACGACGCCGTCGCGGTCGAACAGGCCTGGCGCCACCTGGCCTCCCTGGGGCACGAGCGGATCGGCCTGGTGCTGGGGCCGCCCGACCACATGCCCTCGCTGCGCAAGCTCGTCGCGGCCCAGTCCGTCGCCGCGGCGGCCGGCACCGAGCTGCCCGCCGCCCACGTCGAACGGACGCTGTTCTCCCTGGAGGGCGGGCACGCGGCCGCCTCCCGGCTGCTGGACCGCGGGGTCACCGGCATCATCTGCGCGAGCGATCCGCTCGCCCTGGGGGCCGTACGGGCGGCCCGCCGCCGGGGTCTGGACGTGCCCCGGCAGGTCTCCGTGGTCGGCTACGACGACTCGGCGTTCATGAACTGCACCGAACCCCCGCTGACCACCGTCCGCCAGCCCATCGAGGCCATGGGCCGGGCCGCCGTGGAGCTGCTGACGGCGCAGATCCAGGGAGCCGCCGTACAGCCCGGCGAGCTGCTCTTCGAGCCGGAGCTGGTGGTGCGCGGCTCCACCGCGCAGGCCCCGCGCGCCTAGGCGGTCCGGCTCCGGGCGCCGCCGTCCGGCCATACGGCAGGGTCCCCGTACGTCCACGTGACGTACGGGGACCCTGTTTTTGCGTGCGACGACACAGCCGATGCGATCCGTCCTGTCAATGTATTACGAAGTCTGCGCGAGATATTGCGTTCATCTGTGGCTGGTGGTTGAGTGTGCCGCGCTCGCCCCCACGCACTCCTGCTCGATGCTCGAAGGGGTCCACCGATGAGAAGCAACACCCGCCGCACCGTCGCGGCTGCCCTCGTCTCCGCGCTCGCCGTCACCGCCCTCGCGGCCTGCGGTACGAGCAGCAGCGGCGACGGCAAGGCGGACAAGGCGACGCCCGGCGCCTCCGCCGACGCCTCCGCGCCGCTCGACCCGAACACCAAGGTCACGATCACCATCGACTGCATGCCGCCCGCGGCCAAGGCGGCCGAGCTGAAGGAGTGGAAGGCGGACGTAGCGGCGTTCAAGAAGATCTACCCGAACGTCACGATCGACGGCCGCTCCACCCCCGGCCAGTGCCTGGAACCCCCGCGGTTCACCGCGATGCTCAAGGCGAAGTCCCAGCCGGACGTGTTCTACACGTACTTCACCGACCTGGCGCAGGTGCGCGACAACGACGGGGCCGAGGACATCTCCGCGTACGTCACGCAGAAGTCGGTCCCCGCGATCGACACCATCGACAAGAACGTCATGAACATCCTGAAGCAGGACGGGAAGCTCTACGGCCTGCCGACCAGCAACTACACGATGGGCCTGCTGGTCAACCGCAAGCTGTTCACACAGGCCGGGCTCAACCCCGACACCCCGCCGCGCACCTGGGACGAGGTCCGCGCCGCCGCCAACAAGATCGCGGCCCTCGGCAACGGCACCGCGGGCTTCGGCGAGTACAGCGTGGAGAACACGGGCGGCTGGCACTACACCGCCACCCTGTACGGCATGGGCGGCGACGTCGTCGGAGCCGACGGCAAGGCAGCCTTCAACAACCCCGCCGGCCGCCAGATCGTCGAGAACCTCAAGGCGATGCGCTGGCAGGACGACAGCATGGGCAAGACCCAGCTGCTCAAGTGGGGTGACCTGCAGAAGCAGATGGCCTCGGACAAGCTCGGCATGTTCCTCGCCGCCCCGGACGACATCACGTACATGGTCCAGCAGCTCGGCGCGAAGTACGACAACTTCGGGATGGGACCGCTGCCCGGCGGTGCGTCCACCCTCTCCGGCGGCAACGCCTACATGATCAAGAAGGGCAGCTCGCCCGACAAGATCAAGGCGGCCATCGCCTGGCTGAACTTCAAGACCCTCACGGTCGGCAAGGGCCAGTTCGACTTCGCGCGCAGCAAGGCCGACGGCCTCCCGGTCGGCCTGCCCCAGCCCGCCTTCTTCACCGGCGCCGCCAAGGACCAGAGCGACGCGCTGAAGGCCGCGAGCGCCACGATGCCGGTCGCCAACTTCAAGTCCTTCCTGGACAACCCGGTGCCGCCCAAGGCCGAGCCCGCCAAGGCCCAGGAGGTCTACAAGGTGCTCGACAAGGTGATGTCGGGCGTCCTCACCAACAAGGACGCCGACCCCGCGCAGCTCCTCGGCGACGCGGAGAAGGCGGTCAACCAGGTGCTGGGCAACCAGTAGTGCGGCGCCGGGCGGGCCCGGGGTCCCTCCCCGGCCCGGTCCCGCCCGCCCCGCCCCGCCCCATGTTCAGCGTTCAGCCAGCCCTGCGACCGACCGAGGAGCGGCGATGTCGGCCCCCACCCTGCCCGGATCCAGAGAGGCCTTCGTCCGGGCATTCAAGCGGAACGTTTCCGCCCACGGATTCCTGATCGGCGCGGTCCTGTGTTTCGCCTTCTTCTCCTGGTATCCGATGGTCCGGGAGTTCGTACTGGCCTTCCAGAAGACCGAGAACGGCGTCACCAGCTGGGCCGGTCTCGATAATTTCCGCTACGTCTTCAACGACCCGAGTTTCTGGCAGGCCTGGCGCAACACCCTGCTGTTCACGGGCCTCGCGCTCGTCTTCGGCTTCGCGGTTCCCTTCGTCGTGGCCGTCGTCCTCAATGAATTCCGCCACGCGCAGGGCTTTTTGCGGCTGCTCGTCTACCTTCCGGTCATGATGCCGCCGGTCGCCTCGGTGCTGCTGTTCAAATACTTCTACGACCCGGGCTACGGACTGTTCAACCGGATCCTCGTCTTCCTCCACCTGCCGGCCCAGGACTGGCTCCAGTCCACCGACACCGCCATGCTCTCCGTGGTCCTCGCCGCCACCTGGATGAACATGGGCGGCGCGACCCTGATCTACCTCGCCGCCCTCCAGGGCATCCCGGGCGAGCTGTACGAGGCCGCCGAACTCGACGGCGCGGGCCTGCTCCGCAAGATCTGGCACATCACCATCCCGCAGACCAAGCTGATCCTCTCGCTGATGCTGCTCATGCAGATCATCGCGACGATGCAGGTCTTCGTGGAACCGTTCCTGCTCACCGGCGGCGCGGGCCCCGAGGGCTCCACGACGACCGTGGTGGTCCTCATCTACCAGTACGCCTTCAACTTCAACCAGTACGGCGGCGCCGCGGCCCTGGGCCTGTGCCTGCTCGTCCTGCTCGCGGGCTTCTCCGCCGCGTACGTCCGGCTGAGCCGCGACAACGAGAACTGACCCGAGACGCGAAAGGACCGGAGCCCGAACATGGCAGAGCGCACGCTGATCTCGCCGGCCCAACTGGGCCGGACCCGGGGGAAGATCCTCTACTGGACGGTCCTCGTCCTGGTCGTCGGCGGCTTCACCCTCGTCTTCCTCGGTCCCCTGTACTGGATGGTCGCCAACGGCCTCAAGAGCACCGAGGAGTTCGCCAAGGTCCCGCCCACCCTGGTGCCCGGCTCCCTGCACACCGGCAACTACACCAGCGCCTGGAAGGTCATGGACCTGGCCAAGCTGCTGTTCAACACCCTCTACTACGCCTTCGGCGCACTGGCCTTCCAGCTGGTCCTCGACGTCGCGGCCGCCTACTCGCTCTCCCGGCTGCGCCCGGTCTTCGGCAAGGCCGTCCTCGGGATGATGCTGGCGACGCTGATGATCCCGGCCACCGTGCTCGTCGTACCGCAGTACCTGACCGTCCTGGACATGCCGCTCATCCAGCGGAACCTCCTGAACACGCCCTGGGTGATCTGGCTCCCGTCCGTGACGAACGCCTTCAGCATCTTCCTGCTGAAGCGGTTCTTCGACTCGATCCCCCAGGAGATCCTCGACGCGGCCTCCATCGACGGCGCGAGCGCCCTGCGCACCCTGCGCTCCGTCGTCCTGCCGATGTCCCGGCCGATCCTCGCAGTCGTGTCCATCTTCGCGATCGTCGGCGTCTGGAAGGACTTCCTCTGGCCGATGCTCACCCTGCCGGACCCGGCCCTGCAGACGCTCAACGTCGGCATCTACTCCCTGTCGACCGGAGTGCCCGAGAACCACCTGATCGCGGCGCTCGCCATGGCCTGCGCACCCACGCTCATCGTGTTCCTGATCTTCCAGCGCAACATCATGAGCGGCCTCACGGCGGGCTCCCTCAAGGGCTGACCACCCTCCTCCGCCCCGTGTGAAAGGACCACCCCTCGTGGCCGACTTTCCCCTGCCCGCAGCCGCCGCCGACTGGTGGCGCAGCGCGGCGATCTACCAGGTGTACCCGCGCAGCTTCGCCGACGGCGACGGCGACGGCACGGGCGACCTCGCGGGTGTCCGCGCCAAGCTGCCCTACCTCGCCGAACTCGGCGTCGACGCACTGTGGTTCACGCCCTGGTACCTGTCCCCGCTCGCCGACGGCGGCTACGACGTGGCCGACTACCGCACCATCGACCCCGCCTTCGGCACCCTGGACGAGGCGGAGAAGCTCATCGCCGAGGCCACCGGCCTGGGCATCCGCACCATCGTCGACATCGTCCCGAACCACGTGTCCGACCAGCACGCCTGGTTCCGCGCCGCACTCGCCGCCGGGCCCGGCAGCCCGGAGCGCGAACTCTTCCACTTCCGCCCCGGCCGCGGGGCCCGCGGCGAACTGCCCCCGGGCGACTGGCCCTCGCAGTTCGCCGGGGCGACCTGGACGCGGGTACCGGACGGGGAGTGGTACCTGCACCTGTTCACCCCCGAACAGCCCGACCTCAACTGGGCCCACCCCGCCGTCCGCCGCGAGCACGAGGACGTCCTGCGCTTCTGGTTCGAACGCGGAGTGGCGGGCGTACGGATCGACTCCGCGGCCCTGCTCGCGAAGGACCCCGCCCTGCCCGACCTGGCGGGCCGCCCCGGCGAACCCTGGCCCGGCGAGATCCACCCCTACATCGACCGGGACGAACTCCACGACATCTACCGTTCCTGGCGGGCCATCGCCGACGAGTTCGGCGCCGTCTTCGTCGGCGAGGTCTGGCTGCCCGACTCCGAACGCTTCGCCCGCTACCTGCGCCCCGACGAACTGCACACCGCCTTCAACTTCTCCTTCCTCAGCTGCCCCTGGGACGCGGACCGGCTGCGGACCTCCATCGAGGAGACCCTCGCCGAACACGCCCCCGTCGGCGCCCCCGCCACCTGGGTGCTCTGCAATCACGACGTGACCCGCACGGTGACGCGGTACGGGCGCCACGACACCGGATTCGATTTCGCGGCCAAGGTCTTCGGCACCCCCACCGACCTGGCCCTCGGCACCCGCCGGGCACGTGCCGCGGCCCTGCTGACCCTGGCCCTGCCCGGCGCGGTCTACGTGTACCAGGGCGAGGAACTCGGCCTGCCGGAAGCCGAGGTCCCGCTCGACCGGATCCAGGACCCCATGCACTTCCGCTCCGGCGGCCGCGACCCCGGCCGGGACGGCTGCCGGGTGCCGCTGCCCTGGTCCGCCGAGCCCTGGCAGGACCCGTGGCTGCCGCAGCCGGAGCACTGGGCGACGTACGCCGCGGACCGGCAGGCCGAGGACCCGGAGTCGATGCTCACCCTCTACCGGCTCGCCCTGGGCCTGCGCCGGGCCGCGCGCGGCTTCGGGGCGGGCTCGATGGAATGGCTGCACGCACCGGACGGGGTGCTGGCCTTCGCCCGCCCCGACGGCCTGGTGTGCGTGGTCAACCTGTCCGGCCCGCCGGTGCCGCTGCCCGGCCACACCAGGCTCCTGCTGAGCAGCGCTCCCCTGGATGACGCGGGGCTGCTCCCGCAGGACACGGCGGCCTGGCTGCGGACCTGACGCCGCAGCCAGGCCGCCGGTACCACCCGTGCACGTCCCCCCACGCATGGAGAGGCCCCCTGCATGAGCCGCATGAGCCGCACGAGCCGCACGAGCCCAGTACCTCGCCCGGCACCACCCCGCGGCAGGCCGGCGCGCGCCGCGTTCTTCGCCGCCCTGGCCACCACGATCCTCGGAACCGCCGCCGCCCTGCCCGTCCTCACGGCGGCGGCCCCGGCCGCTGCGGCCTCCGCCGCCGCCCTGTCGCCCCTGGACGTCCAGGGCCGCGGGGCCACCGTCCCCTTCACCGAGCAGGAGGCGGAGGGGGCGGCCACCAACGGGTCCGTGATCGGCCCCGACCGTACCTACACGACCCTGCCCGCCGAGGCCTCCGGCCGCAGCGCGGTCCGGCTGGACGCGGCGGGTGAGTATGTCGAGTTCACCCTGACCAAACCCGCCAACGCGATGAACGTCCGCTACTCCGTCCCGGACAACGCGGCGGGTACGGGCATCACGGCCCCCGTGGAACTGAAGCTGGACGGGACCAGGCTCAAGGACCTCGACTTCACCTCGAAGTACAGCTGGTACTACGGCAGCTATCCGTTCACCAACCAGCCGGGCGAGAAACCGCACCACTTCTACGAGGAGACCCGGACCCTGTTCGGGAGGACCCTCCCCGCGGGCGCCAAGGTCCGGCTCACCCTGGCCCAGACCGCGGCCACCCCCTGGGCGGTGGTCGACCTCGCCGACTTCGAGCAGGTCGCGGACCCGGCGGCGCGGCCCGCCGGCTCGCTCTCGGTCACCGACTTCGGGGCCGACCCGAACGGCTCGGCCGACTCCACGGCCGCCTTCCAGCAGGCCGTGGACGCGGGAGCGGCCCAGTCGAAGGAGGTGTGGATCCCGCAGGGCACCTTCAAGCTCACCGATCACGTGGTCGTCGACAAGGTGACCCTGCGCGGCGCCGGACCCTGGTACTCCGTCCTCACCGGCCGGCACGCCACCGACCGGGGCCGCGCCGCCGGGATCTACGGCAAGTACGCGCGCGGCGGCGGGTACGGCGGCCAGATCCGCCCGTACGAGGACAACGGCCCCAGCCGCAACGTGACGCTCAAGGACTTCGCGATCATCGGGGAGATCGGTGACCGGATCGACGACGACCAGGTCAACGCCATCGGCGGGGCGATGACGGACTCCGTCGTCGACGACGTCTGGATGCAGCGGACCAAGGTCGGGGCCTGGATGGACGGCCCGATGGACAACTTCCACATCAGGAACAGCCGGATCCTCGACCAGAGCGCGGACGGGGTGAACTTCCACTGGGGCGTCACGAACTCCTCGGTCGAGAACACCTTCCTGCGGAACACGGGGGACGACGGCCTGGCCATGTGGGCCGACACCAAGGCGAACGTCGGGAACTCGTTCAGCCACAACACCGTGGTGGCGCCGGTCCTGGCCAACAACATCGCGGTCTACGGCGGCAAGGACATCAGCGTCACCGACAACGTGGCCGCCGAGACCCTGACCAACGGCGGCGGACTGCACGTCGGCAACCGCTACCCCGGGGTCACCGCGGGGCAGGGCACGGACGTCCAGGGCACCTTCACGCTCGCCCGCAACACCCTGATCAGGACCGGGAACACGGACTACGGGTGGAACTTCCCGATCGGCGCGGTCTGGTTCGACAGCCGGAACAGCTCCATCGACAAGGCCACGATCAACGTGACCGACAGCGACATCCTGGACAGCTCCTACGCGGCGGTGCACTTCGTCTCCGGCACCACCAAGGGCGTCCGCCTCGACAACGTGAACATCGACGGGACGGGGACCTTCGCGCTCCAGTTCAACGACCCGGCCGAACTGTCCATGACCAACGTCAGGGCCACCCGGATCGGCTTCGGAGAGCCGGTCTACAGCTGCCTCGGCGCGCAGCTGAAACTCACCCAGGGAACCGGGAACTCCGGGTGGAACGGGAAGCTGCCGAACACCTACTGCGGGCCGTTCCCGCCCGCGAACCAGCAGCCGGGACCGGACCCGACCCCGACCCCGACGGCGCCGACCCCCACGCCCACCGCGACCCCGACCCAGACTCCCACGCCCACTTCGACACCCACGCCCACCCCGACCCCCACTCCCGACCCGACGCGCAACCTGCTGCGGGGCCGCCCGGTGACCGAGACTTCCCACACCCAGGTCTACGACGCGGCCAAGGCCGTCGACGGTGACCCGGGCAGCTACTGGGAGAGCGCCAACAACGCCTTCCCGCAGTCGCTCACGGCCGACCTCGGCGCCGCGGCGCACGTCGAGCGCGTCGTGCTCAAGCTGCCGCCGCCGGCCGCCTGGGGGGCCCGTACCCAGACCCTGGCGGTCCTCGGCAGCGCCGACGGCACGGCCTTCACCACGCTCGTCGCGGCCCGGGACTACCGCTTCGATCCGGCCACCGGCAACCAGGTGACCATCGCCCTCCCCGCGGGCGCCGACCCGCGCCACCTGCGGGTGACCGTCACCGGCAACACGGGCTGGCCGGCCGGTCAGATCGGCGAGTTCGAGGCCTACGCGGGCTGACCCGGCCCGCGTGCGGCCCGCGTACCCGGACCCCGTCCGTCACGGCATCGGCTGTGGCGGGCGGGGCCCGTCGTACAGCCCGCTCGGCCGCATCCGCAGCGGCCGCTCCTGGTACTCCTCCAGCGCGTGCGCGATCCAGCCCGCGGTACGGGCCACCGCGAACACGGTCTCGCCCGCCTCCGCGGGCATCCCGCAGGACACCGTCAGGACGGCCAGGGCCAGGTCCACGTTCGCGTGCAGCCCGGGGCGGCGGGCCGCCACCGCGCCGACCACGTCCCGGGCCGCCGCCAGCGCGGGCCCGGCCTGCGGCAGTGCCTCCAGCCGCGCGAACAGCGCGGTCGCCCGCGGGTCCTCGCCCCGGTAGAGCCGGTGCCCGAGCCCCGGCACCCGCCGCCCGGCCCGCAGGTGGTCGGCCACCACCGGCGCGGCCCCGCCCCGTTCGACCACCTCCACCAGCATCCGGTGCGCGAGCCGCCCGGCCGCCCCGTGCAACGGGCCTTCGAGCGCGCCGAGTCCGGCCGACACCACCGCGTACGGATGCGCCCGCGCCGAGGCCGCCACCCGTACCGCCAGGGTCGAGGCGGCCAGGTCGTGGTCGATGAGCAGCGCCAGCGCCAGGTCGAGCACGTCCAGCGCGAGCGGATCGGCCTCCCGCGCGGTCAGCGTGCTCCACAGCCGCCAGGCCAGCGGGCCGCTCCCGCGGTGCGCCCGCCCCACCACCGGCAGGGCGCCGACGAGCGTGGGGATCAGGCAGCGCGCCGAGCCGAGCACGGCCTCCTCGGACAGGTCGAAGCGCAGCGGATCGGCCACCGCGGCGGCGGCCGTGGCCACCCGCAGCCGGTCCAGCGGGCCGCTGTGCTCCGGCAGGGCCGCCACCGCCCGCAGGGCGGCGGCCAGCATCGGCTCCGGGGCCTCGAACCGGATCCCGTGGTGCAGGGCACCGGTCCAGAGCCAGTCGGCGACCTCCTCGTAGGAGTGCCGGGCGGCCAGCTCGGTCGCCTCGACGCCCCGGTACCAGTAGCGGTCGTCCTCGATCAGCGTGATCCCGGTGCGGACGGCGAGTTCGCCGCCGGAGGCGGCCCGGGGGAGCGCGGCCTCCCGGCGGGTGCGGCGCGCCAGTTCCTCGACCTCCCGGGCGGCGAAGGTGCTGCCGCGGCCGACGGGGTCGCGGCGGCTGGTGAGCTGGCCGCGGCTGACGTAGGCGTAGACGGTCGCGGGCTTCACCCCGAGCAGCTCGGCGGCCTGCCGGGTGGTGAGCCGCCGCTCGTCCGGGCCGTCGGAGGCGTCGGTGGCGTCGGGGTCCTCGTGATCCATGGATCCCAGCCTACATATATTGATTCAATCAATATTGACAGTGATTCAATCCATCATGGATGGTCGGTCCATGGACACCAACCTCAGCACCGCCACGGCACCCCGTGGGCTCGCCGGAGTCGTCGTCACCGAGACCGCCCTCGGCGACGTCCGGGGCCGCGAGGGCTTCTACCACTACCGCCAGTACTCGGCCGTCGACCTCGCCACGAGCCGGACCTTCGAGGACGTCTGGCACCTGATGTTCCGCGGCTCGCTGCCCGGGCCCGCCGAACGCGCCGCCTTCGCCGCCGACATCGCCCCGCTGCGCCACCTGCCCGCCGACGTCCGCGGGGCGCTGCCCGCCCTCGCCCGGGCCACCGCGCTCTCCGGACCGCTCGCCGGTCTGCGCACCGCGCTCTCGCTGCTCGGCGCGTCCGCCGGGTTCCGCCCCGTCTACGACCTCGTCCCCGAGCGCCGGGCCGCCGACGCGCTGGCCGCGTGCGCCGCCGTACCCACCCTGCTCACGGCGCTGCACCGGCTCGGCCAGGGGCTGGAACCGGTGGAGCCGCGCGACGACCTCCCGTACGCCGCCAACTACCTGTACATGCTGACGGGCGAGGAACCCGACCCGGTCCGCGCCCGGGCGGTCGAGCGCTACCTGATCTCCACCGTCGACCACGGCTTCAACGCCTCGACCTTCACCGCCCGGGTCATCGCCTCCACCGGCGCCGACGTCGTGGCCTGCCTGACCGGTGCGATCGGCGCCCTCTCCGGCCCGCTGCACGGCGGCGCCCCCAGCCGCGCCCTGGACACCCTCGACGCCATCGGCACGGCCGACCGGATCGGCCCGTGGATCCGCGAGCGCGTGCTCGCGGGGGAGCGGATCATGGGATTCGGCCACCCCGTCTACCGCACCGAGGACCCGCGTTCGCGCATGCTGCGCGAGATCGCGCTGCAGTTCGGCGGCCCGCTCGTCGACTTCGCCGTCGAGGTCGAGCGGCAGGTCGAGGAGATCCTCGCCGAGCTGAAGCCGGGCCGCGAACTCCACACCAACGTCGAGTTCTATGCCGGTGTGGTCATGGAACTGTGCGGACTGCCCCGCGAGATGTTCACCCCCACCTTCTGCGCGGCGCGCGTGGTCGGCTGGAGCGCGAACGTGCTGGAGCAGGCGGCCGACTCGAAGATCATCCGGCCCGCCGCCCGTTACGTCGGCCCGACCCCGCCGCAGCCGGTGCCCCCGCTCGGCTGACCCGCACTCCCCGCTGACGCGCACGCCCTACCATCGACCGGATGAGCACCAGCCAGCCCATCCCCGTCGTCGTCCTCGCCGGATTCCTCGGATCCGGCAAGACCACCCTGCTCAACCACCTCCTCGCGCACCGTGCGGGGACCCGGATCGGGGTGGTCGTCAATGACTTCGGCTCCATCGAGATCGACGCGATGTCGGTCGCCGGGCAGGTCGGCGACTCGATGGTCTCCCTCGGCGGCGGCTGCCTGTGCTGCGCGGTGGACGGCAGCGAGCTGGACGCGTACCTCGCCAAGCTGGCCGATCCCGCCCACCGCATCGACGTGATCGTCATCGAGGCGAGCGGCCTGGCCGAGCCGCAGGAGCTGATCCGGATGCTGGTGGCCGGGGAGAACCCGGACGTCCGCTACGGCGGCATGGTCGAGGTCGTCGACGCCGCCGAATTCGACGCGACGCGGAGCAGGCACCCCGAGACCGACCGGCACCTCGCCGTCGCCGACCTCGTCGTGCTCAACAAGACCGACCGGGTCGACGCCGCCGAGCGTGCCCGGATCGAGTCCGTGCTCGGCGGGCTGTGCCCCGGGATCCCGCTCGTCGCGGCCGACCACGGCCGGATCGACCCCGAGCTGCTCTTCGACCGCAGGCCCTGGACCGAGACGCGCGGCCAGCTGTCCTTCGAGGACCTGCTGACCCGGGCCGCCGACGAGGGCGAGGACGGGGACCACAGCGGGCACGCGCACAGCCAGTACGAGACGACCGAGTTCGCCGTGGACGGGGCGCTCTCGCCCCGCCGGTTCATCGACTTCCTCGACGCCCGCCCCGCCGGGCTCTACCGGATCAAGGGCTTCGTCCACTTCGGCGTGCCGGGCCACGAGGAGAAGTACGAGGTCCACGCCGTCGGCCGGTTCCTGCGCTTCGCCCCGCTGCCCTGGGCCCGGGCCGAACCCCGGCGCACCCAGCTCGTCCTCATCGGTTCCGGCACCGACGGCCCCGCCCTGCTGAGCGGGCTGGAGGCGTGCCGCGAGAGCGCCCCGCAGGACGCCCCCGCGAGGAGCATGTGGGGCGTCCTGCGCTACGTCCGCCAGGACCCGGAGGCCGCCGAGGCCCCCGAGTCCCCGTAGGACCGGCTAGAGCACCGCTCCGGCCAGCGCGGTCACCGTCGCCGGAAGCGGGGTGCCCGAGCCGTCGCGGCGCGGGTCCGGCTCCGGCAGCGCGGCCGGGGCGCCGTTCGCCCCCGCCGCCCGGGCCGGGGTACCGCCCGCCCAGGCCAGCACCAGCACGTCCTCGCCCTTGAGGAACCGCTGGCAGCGCACGCCACCGGTGGCCCGGCCCTTGCGCGGGTACTGGTCGAACGGGGTGAGCTTGCCCGACTGCACCGAATCGTCCAGGGTGCCGTGCGAACCGGCCACCGTGAACACCACGCCGTCGCCCGCCGGGTCCACCGCCGAGAAGTGGATCACCTTGGCGTTGTCGGAGAGCTTGATGCCCGCCATGCCGCCCGCCGGGCGGCCCTGCGGACGGACCTGCCCCGCCGGATAGCGCAGCAGCTGGGCGTCGTCGGTGATGAAGACCAGGTCCTCCTCGCCCGTGCGCAGTTCGACCGCGCCGACGATCCGGTCACCGTCCTTGAGGGTGATGACCTCCAGCTCGTCCTTGTTGGCCGGATAGTCCGGTACGACCCGCTTGACCACGCCCTGCTCGGTGCCGAGGGCGAGGCCCTGCGAGGACTCGTCCAGCGAGGTGAGACAGATCACCGTCTCGTCCGCCTCCAGCCCGGACAGGAACTCCGTGACCGGGGCCCCGCCCGCCAGGTTCGGCGCCGCGTGCGTGTCCGGCAGCTGCGGCAGGTCGATCACCGCGAGCCGCAGCAGCCGCCCGGCCGAGGTGACCACGCCGACATCGGCCCGCGCGGTCGCCGCGACCTGCGAGACGATCAGGTCGTGCTTGGCCCGGGCCGCGCCGTCCTCGGCGACCGCGAGCGGCTCGCCGTTGGCCGTACGGGCCAGCAGGCCCGTGGAGGAGAGCAGCACCCGGCACGGGTCGTCCGCGACCTCCAGCGGAACCGCCGCGACCGTCGCGCCCGCCGACTCCAGCAGCACCGTGCGCCGCTCGGTGCCGAACTTCTTCGCGACCGCCGCCAGTTCGCTGGAGACCAGCTTGCGCAGCTCGGTGTCCGAGTCCAGGATCCCGGTCAGCTCGTCGATCTCGCCGTTGAGCCGGTCCTGCTCGCTCTCCAGCTCCAGCCGGTCGAACTTGGTGAGCCGGCGCAGCGGGGTGTCCAGGATGTACTGGGTCTGGATCTCGCTCAGCGAGAACCGCTCGATCAGCCGGGCCTTGGCCTGCGCGGAGTTCTCGCTGTCGCGGATGAGCCGGATGACCTCGTCGATGTCGATGAGGGCCACCAGCAGGCCCTCGACCAGGTGCAGCCGGTCGCGCCGCTTGGTGCGGCGGAACTCGCTGCGGCGGCGCACGACCTCGAAGCGGTGGTCGAGGTAGACCTCCAGCAGCTCCTTGAGGCCCAGCGTCAGCGGCTGACCGTCCACCAGCGCGACGTTGTTGATGCCGAAGGACTCCTCCATCGGCGTCAGCTTGTACAGCTGCTCCAGCACGGCCTCGGGGTGGAAGCCGTTCTTGATCTCGATGACCAGGCGCAGGCCGTGCGAGCGGTCCGTGAGGTCCTTCACATCGGCGATGCCCTGGAGCTTCTTCGAACCGACCAGGTCCTTGATCTTCGCGATGACCTTCTCGGGGCCGACCGAGAAGGGCAGTTCGGTGACGACCAGGCCCTTGCGGCGGGCCGTCACGTTGTCCACGGAGACCGTGGCGCGGATCCGGAAGGTGCCGCGCCCGTTCTCGTAGGCGTCCTTGATGCCGGACAGGCCCACGATCCGGCCGCCGGTCGGCAGGTCCGGACCCGGGATGAAGCGCATCAGCGCCTCCAGGTCCGCGTCCGGATAGCGGATCAGGTGCCGGGCGGCGGCGATGACCTCGCCCACATTGTGCGGGGGCATGTTGGTGGCCATGCCGACCGCGATCCCCGACGCGCCGTTGACCAGCAGGTTCGGGTACGCCGCGGGCAGAACCGCGGGTTCGAGCTCCTGGCCGTCGTAGTTCGGGGTGAAGTCGACGGTGTCCTCGTCGATGGACTCCGTCATGAGCGAGGCGGCGTCGGCCATCTTGGACTCGGTGTACCGCATCGCGGCGGGCGGGTCGTCGTTGCCGAGCGAACCGAAGTTGCCGTGGCCGTCGACCAGCGGCAGGCGCATCGAGAAGGGCTGGGCCATGCGCACGAGGGCGTCGTAGATCGACGCGTCACCATGCGGATGGAGCTTGCCCATGACCTCGCCGACGACGCGGGCGCACTTCACATAGCCGCGGTCGGGGCGCAGCCCCATCTCGTTCATCTGGTACACGATGCGGCGGTGTACCGGCTTCATGCCGTCCCGGGCGTCGGGCAGGGCGCGGGAGTAGATCACCGAGTACGCGTACTCGAGGAAGGAGCCCTGCATTTCGTCGACGACGTCGATGTCGAGGATCTTCTCCTCGAAATCCTCCGGCGGCGGGGTCTTCGTGCTGCGGCGGGCCATCGCTGCGCGGCTCCTTAACCATGGTGATGGGGGCTGGGTCTGACGCGGACCATTGTGGCCCGAGGCACCGACAACGCCGACTCCGACCCAGGAGTGACCCGGGAACTTCTCCAGGGGCCGACGCGCTTGCATACAGTGACAGGTCTGACGGAATTCTCTACATCGCGATCGAAGGGACCACATGCCCATGGGTCACACGGCCACAGCTCAGGCCGGCTCCGGCGGCCTGACAGCGACCGAGCACCGCCTGGCCAACGGCCTGCGCGTGGTGCTCTCCGAGGACCACCTGACCCCGGTCGCCGCGGTCTGCCTGTGGTACGACGTCGGTTCGCGTCACGAAGTCAAGGGCCGCACCGGGCTGGCTCACCTCTTCGAGCACCTGATGTTCCAGGGTTCGAAGAGCGTGTCCGGGAACGGGCACTTCGAACTGGTGCAGGGCGCGGGCGGTTCGCTCAACGGCACCACCAGCTTCGAGCGCACCAACTATTTCGAGACGATGCCCACGCACCAGCTGGAACTCGCGCTGTGGCTGGAGGCGGACCGGATGGGATCGCTGCTGGCCGCCCTGGACGACGAGTCCATGGAGAACCAGCGCGACGTCGTCAAGAACGAGCGCCGCCAGCGCTACGACAACGTCCCCTACGGCACGGCGTTCGAGCGGCTGACCGCCCTCGCCTACCCCGAGGGCCACCCGTACCACCACACCCCGATCGGCTCGATGGCCGACCTGGACGCGGCCTCGCTGGAGGACGCGCGGACCTTCTTCCGCACGTACTACGCGCCCAACAACGCCGTCCTGTCGGTCGTCGGGGACATCGACCCCGAGCAAACGCTCGCCTGGGTCGAGAAGTACTTCGGCACCATCCCCGCGCACGACGGCAAGCAGCCGCCGCGCGACGGCTCGCTGCCCGACACCATGGGCGGCCAGCTGCGCGAGGAGATCGTCGAGCAGGTCCCGGCCCGCGCCCTGATGGCCGCCTACCGGCTCCCGCACGACGGCACCCGCGACTGCGACGCCGCCGACGTGGCCCTGACCATCCTGGGCGGCGGCGAGTCCTCCCGGCTCCACAACCGCCTGGTCCGCCGCGACCAGAGCGCCGTGGCGGCCGGGTTCGGCATGCTGCGCCTGGCCGGTGCCCCCTCGCTCGGCTGGCTGGACGTCAAGACCTCCGGCGGGGTCGAGGTGCCCGACATCGAGGCCGCCGTCGACGAGGAACTCGCGCGGTTCGCCGCCGAGGGCCCGACGGCCGAGGAGATGGAGCGCGCGCAGGCCCAGCTGGAGCGCGAATGGCTGGACCGGCTCAGCACCGTGGCCGGCCGCGCCGACGAACTGTGCCGCTTCGCGGTGCTCTTCGGCGACCCGCAGCTGGCGCTCACCGCCGTCGGCCGCGTCCTCGACATCACCGCCGAGGAGGTCCAGGCCGTGGCCGCGGCCCGGCTGCGCCCGGACAACCGCGCGGTGCTCGTCTACGAGCCGCTCGCGGCCGAGGACGCCGAGGACGCCGACGTAGCCGCCGAGAACGACGAGACCGAAGGGGCGGAGCAGTGAGCGACACCGCAGCCGTCACGATGACCTTCCACCCCCAGCCGCAGCCCGGCGAGGCCAAGCCGTGGGCGTTCCCCGCCCCCGAGCGCGGCGCGCTGGCGACCGGCCTGACCGTGCTGCGCTGCCACCGGCCCGGCCAGCAGGTGGTGGCCGTCGAGATCAACCTCGCGGCCCCGCTGGACGCCGAACCGGCCGGGCTGGACGGCGTGGCCACCGTCATGGCCCGCGCCCTGTCCGAGGGCACCGACAAGCACTCCGCCGAGGAGTTCTCGGCCGAGCTGGAGCGCTGCGGCGCCACCCTCGACGCGCACGCCGACCACCCCGGCATCCGGGTCTCCCTGGAGGTCCCGGCCTCCCGGCTGGCCAAGGCCCTGGGCCTGCTCGCCGAGGCGCTGCGCGCCCCCGCCTTCGCCGACAGCGAGGTGGACCGCCTGGTGCGCAACCGGCTCGACGAGATCCCGCACGAGCTGGCCAACCCGCAGCGCCGGGCCGCCAAGCAGCTCTCCCAGGAGCTGTTCCCGGCCACGCTGCGGATGTCCCGCCCGCGCCAGGGCACCGAGGAGACGGTGGCCCGGATCGACGCCACGGCCGTACGCGCCTTCTACGAGGCCCACGTGCGCCCCGCCACGGCCACCGCGGTGGTCGTCGGCGACCTGACCGGCATCGACCTGGACGCCGTGCTCGCGGACACCCTGGGCACCTGGACGGGCAACGCCGCCGAGCCGCTCCCGGTGCCGCCGGTCACCGCGGACGACACGGGCCGCGTGGTCATCGTGGACCGCCCGGGCGCGGTCCAGACGCAGTTGCTGATCGGGCGGATCGGCGCCGACCGGCACGACCGGGTCTGGGCGGCCCAGGTGCTGGGCACCTACTGCCTGGGCGGCACCCTGACCTCCCGTCTGGACAAGGTCCTGCGGGAGGAGAAGGGGTACACCTACGGCGTGCGCGCCTTCGGGCAGGTGCTGCGCTCCACCGCCGAGGGCACCGGCGCGTCCATGCTCGCGATCAGCGGTTCGGTGGACACCCCGAACACGGGCCCGGCGCTGGACGACCTCTGGAAGGTGCTCCGCACCCTCGCGGAGGGCGGCCTGACGGACGCCGAGCGGGACGTGGCGGTGCAGAACCTGGTGGGCGTGGCCCCGCTGAAGTTCGAGACGGCGGCGTCCGTCGCGGGCACGCTGGCCGACCAGGTCGAGCAGGGCCTGCGGGACGACTACCAGGCGCAGTTGTATGCGCAGCTGGCCGCGACGGGCACGGTGGAGGCCACCTCGGCTGTCGTCAACGCCTTCCCGGTGGACCGTCTGGTCACGGTGCTCGTCGGCGACGCCGCGCAGATCGAGGCGCCCGTGCGCGCGCTCGGGATCGGTGACGTGAGCGTCGTCGCCAACTGAGCGTGCGGAGGTCGTGCGTCGGGCGCGTGGCGCTCGCGCGTCGGGCGTGAACCGACGTGCGCGAAAGGGGTTTCGGTGGCTTGGCCACCGGAACCCCTTTTGTCCGTTTGGCGGAGAGGTTGCTTCTATGTCACGTGACGTAGGTAACAATGGGGCTCGTGTGTTTGGCGATTGACTGATGATCCGCCTAGCGTCGGGCGTGCTGTCCGTCAGTGGTAACCGCCGCAATCGCGGCACCGGACAGCGATCGCCGAGTCCCCGTCAGGCGCGAGCCTGGGGAGCCGGGGACCCACCGTCCCTGGGGTGAATCGGACCCGCCTCGCAAGAGGGGGCCCGTAGGAGACCTTCCTGCTCCGAACCCGTCAGCTAACCCGGTAGGCGAGAGGGAAGGAAAGGATCAGCCCCTTCATGGCGTTCGGCAGCTCTCGTGCCACCTCCGGCGGCAAGCACCGTGGTTCCAGCCGTCTGAGCCGGAAGACCGCAGGCGTCGCCGGTATAGCCGCCCTCGCCGCCACCGGCGTCGCGGCCACCCTCGCAGCCCCGGCCTTCGCCGCGGACAACCACCACAGCACTCCTCAGGACTCGGGCACGGGCGCCTTCGTCATCCCCGACACCCTCGCCGGTGACCTGGAGGCCCAGGCCGACGCGCAGCGCAACGCCGCCGACACCGCCGCCCTCAAGGTGCAGGCCGAGACCGAGGCGAAGACGAAGGCCGCCGAGGCCAGGCGGATGGCCGAGGCGAAGGCCAAGGCCGAGCGCGAGGCCAAGGAGCGCGCGGACCGTGAAGAGGAGCGCAAGCGCCTCAACGCCTTCGTGCTGCCGATCACCGGCTCCTACGTCAGCACCCAGTACGGTGCGGGCGGCGGCATGTGGTCCTCCGGCAGCCACACGGGCATCGACTTCCACGCCGACCAGGGCACCGTCGTCCACGCCGTGGGCGCGGGCGTCATCGTCGAGTCCGGCGACGGCGGCGCCTACGGCAACAACATCGTCATCAAGCACAACGACGGTACGTACACCCAGTACGGGCACCTGTCCCTGCTGAGCGTCTCCGTCGGCGAGCAGGTCACCGCGGGCCAGCAGATCGGCCTGTCGGGCAACACCGGCAACACCAGCGGTCCGCACCTGCACTTCGAGGCCCGTACCGGCCCGTCGTACGGCTCGGACATCGACCCGGTCGCCTACCTGCGCTCCAAGGGCGTCAGCATCTGATCTCCGCGGCACACAGACTTCCCGAAGGCCCCGGCTCACCGAGCCGGGGTCTTCGCGTTGTGCTCATTTCCGCCTGTCCTCGGAAAATATCGCGTGTTGCAATAGAGTCGCGGCAATGGAATCGGCGGAAACGACATTCAGCGGAGGTCCGGTCTTGCGAATTCCCGCGCACGCGGTTTGTACGGCGATCCGCGACGACATCGTCTCCGGGGTCTTCGGCCCGGGCGGCCGGCTCACCGAGGAGCTGCTCGCCCGCCGCTACGGAGTCTCCCGCGTCCCCGTCCGCGAGGCCCTGCGCACCCTGGAGTCCGAGGGCTTCGTCACCACCCGTCGGCACGCGGGCGCCTGTGTCGCCGAGCCGACCGCGCAGGAGGCGGCCGATCTCCTGGAGGTCCGGACACTGCTGGAGCCCCTCGCGGCGGCCCGCGCCGCCCGGCGGCGCAGCGAGGCGCACCTCAAAGTGCTGCGGGGGCTGGTCAGACTGGGCCAGGAACGGGCCAGGAGGGGCCAGGGGGAGGATCTGCGGGCGCTGGGGGGCTGGTTCCACGAGACGCTCACCCAGGCCTCGGACAGCCCCGGCCTGATCGCGCTGCTCACCCAGATGCGGCACAAGGTCGCCTGGATGTACGCCGTGGACGCCCCGGTGCGGCCGGTGGAGTCCTGGGCGGAGCACGGCGCGATCGTGGACGCGGTGGCCCGCGGCGACGCGGAGCGGGCCCGGGCGCTGACCGCTGCGCACGCGGAGCGCGCGGCGGGGGCGCACCGGCTGCGCGTGAGGACTTCGCAACCTGCCGTAAACATGGCGAGCGGCGGGCTTTAACAACACCCGTATACAAAGGACGGATATCGCTGCGGCCGGTGGCAATATCGGGACCCGGTCATATACCGCTGCGCGCACTCGCGATAAATGGCCCGGGGCGGGTGATAACCGGGAAAAGCAGCGGAGCCGTGGCCGCCGGTATTCGGGGGCCACGGCTCCGCCGTGTGTGGTGCGTGGGTGGTGCGTGGGCCGGACCCCCGGGGGCCCGACGGGTCAGACGGTCTCGGGAAGCTCTTCCAGACCCTCTTCGACCAGCTTCGCCAGGCGGTCCAGCGCGGCGTCCGCACCCTCGGCGTCGGACGCGAGGATGATCTGCTCGCCGCCCTGGGCGCCCAGGCCCAGAACCGCGAGCATGGACGCGGCGTTGACCGGGTTGCCGTCGGCCTTGGAGATCGTCACCGGGACGCCGGAAGCGGTGGTCGCCCGGACGAAGATCGAGGCGGGACGAGCGTGCAGGCCCTCGGCCCAGCCGACGTTGACGCGGCGCTCTGCCATGGTGATGCCCTTCAGGTTCTTACGGTTGTCTAGACCAGTCTCTCACGGCACTCCGAATGCTCCGGCCGACCTTCGGCCCCAATCCGCCTGCCGTTCGGCCCTCCCCAGCTTGCACTGGTTTGCCCCGGCTCGCCTAATGCGCCGCGCGCACGCGGCCCGGCCGATGCGCCCCCGGCGCGGCCCCGCCCGGCCTCCGCCCGCCGCCCGCCCGCCATCCGCCCAAGGCAGGCTCTAGGGTGGCCCCATGACCACCGCGTCGGACCCCTCGTACCCGGCCCACTGGGAAGCGGACGTCGTGCTGCGCGACGGCGGCACCGCCCGGATCCGCCCCATCACCACCGAGGACGCGGACCGCCTGGTCAGCTTCTACGAACAGGTCTCGGACGAGTCGAAGTACTACCGCTTCTTCGCCCCCTACCCCCGCCTGTCCGACAAGGACGTGCACCGCTTCACGCACCACGACTACGTGGACCGGGTCGGCCTCGCCGCGACGGTCGGCGGCGAGTTCATCGCGACCGTCCGCTACGACCGGATCGGCGCCGACGGCCGTCCCGCCTCCGGGTCCGCCGACGAGGCCGAGGTCGCCTTCCTCGTCCAGGACGCCCACCAGGGCCGCGGGGTCGCCTCCGCCCTCCTCGAACACATCGGCGCGGTCGCGCGCGAGCGCGGGATCCGCCGCTTCGCCGCCGAGGTCCTGCCCGCCAACGTCAAGATGATCAAGGTGTTCAAGGAGGTCGGCTACGAGCAGAAGCGCACCTTCGAGGACGGCTCGGTCCACCTCACCCTCGACCTCGAACCCACCGCAGAGTCGCTCGCCGTCCAGCGCGCCCGCGAACAGCGCGCCGAGGCCCGCTCCGTCCAGCGCCTGCTCGCCCCCCGCTCCGTCGCCGTCATCGGCGCCAGCCGCACCGGCACCGGCGTGGGCGCCGCCGCCCTGCGCAACCTCCGCGACAGCGGCTTCGACGGCGCGCTCTACGCCGTCAACCACGCCGTGACCTCCGACACCCTGCTCGGCGTACGGGCGTACCGCACGCTCGGCGCCATCGGCGAGCCGGTCGACCTCGCCGTCGTGGCGGTCCCCGCCGAGCGGGTCCCCCCGGTGGTCGCCGACTGCGGGGAGCACGGGGTCCAGGGCCTGGTGGTGCTCTCCGCGGGATACGGCGAGAGCGGTCCCACCGGACTCGAACGCCAGCGGGAACTGGTGCGCCAGGCCCGCACCTACGGCATGCGCATCGTCGGCCCCAACGCCTTCGGCGTGATCAACACCGCCCCCGGGGTCCGGCTCAACGCCTCGCTGGCGCCCGCGCCGACCCCCGAACCCGGGCGGATCGGCCTCTTCACCCAGTCCGGCGCCATCGGCATCGCCCTGCTCGCCGGGCTGCTGCGGCGCGGCGAGAGCCTGTCCTCCTTCGTCTCGGCGGGCAACCGGGCGGACGTCTCGGGCAACGACATCCTCCAGTACTGGTACGACGACCCGGCCACCGACGTCGCCCTGCTGTACCTCGAAACCCTGGGCAATCCGCGCAAGTTCACCCGCATCGCGCGGCGCACGGCGGCCGTGAAACCGGTGGTCGTGGTCAAGGGCGGCCGCCACAGCGGAGTCACCCCGGCGGGCCACGCGGTCCCCGGCACCCGGCTGCCCGACGCCACCGTCTCGGAACTGCTGCGCCAGGCCGGGGTCATCCGGGTGGACACGGTGACCGAGCTGATCGACGTCGGCCTGCTGCTCGGGTCCCAGCCGCTGCCGGGCGGGCCGCGGGTGGCGATCCTCGGGAACTCCGAGTCGTTGGGCGTGCTGACGTACGACGCCTGCCTGACCGAAGGGCTGCGGCCGTGGCCGCAGCTGGACCTCACGACGGAGGCGACCCCGGAGGACTTCCGGGCGGCGCTGGTGACGGCGCTGGCCGCCGACGCGAACGACGCGGTGATCGTCACCGCGATCCCGGCCGTCGGGCGCCAGGACCTGACGGAGGGGCTCGCGGTGGCCATCCGGGAGGCGGTGGCGGAAGTACCGGGCAAGCCGGTGGCCGTCGTCCACGTGGAACTGGGCGCCCTGGCCGAAGCCCTCTCCGCCGCCACAACCCGCCCCCCGACCCCGGGGACCGGCCCCTTCACCTCAACGCCCGGCCCGGCCGATCCCTCCGCCTCAAGCGCCGGCGAGGCTGATCTGTCGGCCTCGGGCCCGGCCGTGGCTGGGCCTTTCGCCTCAAGCGCCGGCGGGGCTGGATTCCCGGGCCCTGGCGCGGCCGAGCCGTCCGCCTCAAGCGCCGGCGGGGCTGGATTCCCGGGCCCTGGCGCGGCCGAGCCATCCGCCTCAAACGCCGGCGGGGCTGGATTCCCCGGCCCCGGCCCGGCCGATCCCTCCGCCTCAAGCGCCGGCGGGGCTGGTCTGTCGGCCTCGGGCCCGGCGGTGGCTGGGCCTTTCGCCTCAAACGCCGGCGGGGCTGGATTTCCCGCCCCTGGTGGGGCTGAGCCGTCCGCCTCAAGCGCTGGCGAGGCTGGATTCCTCGGCGAGGGTGGGGTCGGCCCTGGTGGGGCTCCGGCGGGGGCTGCCGACCCCGGGGCACATCCAGCCCGCCCGGCGTTTGAGGGCCCGCCGGAGGCAGGATCGGCCGGAACGGCCCCGCACCCGGCCACGGCGCACCCCGGCCCCCCGCCGCAGGCCAGCGTCCATCCCGGCCCCCCGCCGGAGGCAGGCTCGGCCGGACCGCACTCGGCCGGCGCCCACCCCGGCTCCCCGCCGCAGGCGGGCCCGGCCGGGGCGCGGCCCGGGGCGGCGGCGGGCGCGGCGGGGCAGGGGCGCGGCAGGGTGCCCGCGTACCCCGCGGCGGAGCGCGCCGTGCGCGCCCTGGCCGAGGCCGTCCGCTACGCGCACTGGCGCCGCGACACCGCCCACCCCGGCCGCGTGCCCGAGTTCGACGACATCGACGAGACCGGCGCGGCGGCCCAGCTCACCGGCCTCCTCGCGGGCAGCGACGGCGCCCTGACCCTGCCCGACGAGACGGCCAGGGAACTCCTCGCCCGCTACGGGATCCGCGTGCGCCCCACCCTCCCCGCGCCCACCCCCGACGCCGCCGCCGAGGCAGCCCGCACGCTCGGGTACCCGGTGGTCCTCAAGACCACCGCCCCGCACCTGCGCCACCGCGCGGACCTGGGCGGCGTACGGCTGGACCTGACCACCGAGGCGGAGTTGCGCCGGTCCTACGACGAGCTGACGGAGTCCCTCGGCAGTGCGGCCGAGCTGCTGCCGGTCGTCCAGGCCATGGCGCCGCGTGGGGTGGACACGGTCGTCAGGGCCGTGGTCGACCCCGGCGCGGGCGCCGTGCTCTCCTTCGGGCTCGCCGGGGTCGCCTCCGAACTCCTGGGCGACACCGCCCACCGGCTGGTCCCCGCGACCGACCGGGACGCCGCCGAACTGATCCGGTCCATCCGGACCGCTCCGCTCCTCTTCGGCTGGCGCGGCAGCGACCCCGTGGACACCCCGGCCCTCGAAGAACTGCTGCTGCGGCTGTCCCGGCTGGTCGACGACCACCCCGAGGTGGTGGCCGTCTCCCTGGAGCCCGTCGTGGTCGCCACCGAGGGCCTCTCGGTGCTCAGCGCCACCCTCCGCATCGCCCGTCCCCCCGCCCGCACCGACCTCGGACCGCGCACCCTTCCCAGTTACTAGGCCGGGCAGGCCGAGGTGCCCCGTACGGGCCTTAGGATGGACCTCATGGCGAAATCCGGTACGACGACCCAGGGGCTGCGCGCGGCGATCGAGCGCAGCGGCTACTACCCGGCCCTCGTGGCCGAGGCGGTGGAGGCCGCCGTGGGCGGCGAGCCGATCTCGTCGTACCTGGTCCACCAGGAGACCACCTTCGACTCCAACGAGGTCCGCCGGCACGTCACCGTCCTCGTCCTGACCGGCAACCGTTTCATCGTGAGCCACACCGACGAGCAGGCCGCCGACGCCGGGTCGCCGTCCCCGTACGCGACCACCTCGACCGAGTCGGTCAAGGTCGCCGGGATCTCCTCCGTGGTGCTCAGCCGCGTCGTCGCCAATCCGGAGTCCTACACTCCGGGCACCCTGCCCCGCGAGGTCGTCCTGACCATCGGCTGGGGCGCGGTCTCCCGGATCGACCTGGAGCCCGCCGCGTGCGGCGACCCGAACTGTGACTCCGACCACGGTTACACCGGCAATTCCACCGCCGACGACCTCAGCCTGCGGGTCAGCGAGGCGGGCGACGGCCCCGAGGCCGTGCGCCAGACCCTCGTCTTCGCGCAGGCGCTCAGCGAGGCCACCGCGGCCACGACCACCCAGGCCGCCCGCTGATGACGTATTCCGCACAGCAGAACTGGCAGGAGCCGGAACTGCTGGACCTCTCCGGCGCGCCCGTTCCGCAGTACGGCACCGGCTCCCTCGCCGATCTGCTGCCGACCCTCGCGGCGGGCCAGGGCGTCCCCGGTCTCACCGCGGGCATCGCCGAGCTGACCCCGGCCGACCGGAACTGCGTGTTCCTGATCGACGGGCTCGGCTGGGAGCAGATCAAGGCCCACCCGGCCGAGGCCCCGTTCCTGACCTCCCTGCTCGGCAGCTCGCGCGGCGGCACCGGCCGCCCCATCACCGCGGGCTTCCCGGCGACCACCGCCACCTCGCTGGCCTCCGTCGGCACCGGCCTGCCGCCCGCCCTGCACGGCCTGCCCGGCTACGCCGTCCGCAACCCGGCGAGCGGCGAGCTGATGAACCAGTTGCGCTGGAAGCCCTGGACCCAGCCGAAGACCTGGCAGCCCTACCCGACCGTCTTCCAGCTGGCCGACGCCGCCGGGGTCGCCACCTCGCAGGTGTCCTCCCCGGACTTCCAGCACACCCCGCTCACCAAGATCGCGCTGAGCGGCGGCAGCTTCCACGGCCGGATCACAGGCGAGGACCGGATGGACCTCGCGGCCCTGCGCCTCGCCGCCGGGGACCGCTCGCTCGTCTACACCTACTACAGCGAGCTGGACGGCGCCGGTCACCGCTTCGGCGTCGACTCCGACGCCTGGCGCGGCCAGCTGATGTACGTCGACCGGCTCGTCCAGCGCCTCGCCGAGCAGCTCCCGCCGCGCTCCGCGCTCTACGTCACCGCCGACCACGGCATGGTCGACATCCCCTTCGACGAGGACGCGCGGATCGACTTCGACGAGGACTGGGAGCTGGGCGCGGGCGTGGCCCTGCTGGGCGGCGAGGGCCGGGCCCGGCACGTGTACGCCGTCCCGGGCGCGCAGGCCGACGTACTCACCGTGTGGCGCGAGGTGCTCGGCGACCGGTTCTGGATCGCGAGCCGTGAGGAAGCGCTGGAACTCGGCTGGTTCGGGGCTCCCGGCGTCTGTGACGAGCGGGTGCTCGGCCGGATCGGGGACGTCGTCGCCGCCGCCCACGCGCAGGTCGCGATCACGGCCTCGCGGACCGAGCCGAACGAGTCCGCGCTCGCCGGCATGCACGGTTCGATGACCGCGGCCGAGCAGCTCGTCCCGCTGCTGGAGATCCGCTCCTCCTAGCGGCCCCCGCAGCCCCTCCCGTCCCGCCTCCTCCCCGCCTTCCCACCCCGAAAGGTCCCGTACTTCCCATGCCCGAGCTGGCGTTTTTCTCCGGAACCATGGACTGCGGGAAGAGCACGCTGGCGCTCCAGATCGCCCACAACCGCGACGCCCGGGGGCTCCAGGGCGTGATCTTCACCCGGGACGACCGGGCGGGCGAGGGCAAGCTGTCCTCGCGGCTGGGCCTGGTGACGGAGGCGGTCGAGGCACCGCAGGACATGGACCTGTACGCGTACCTGGTCGCCGTGATCTCCAAGGGCGGCCGGGCGGACTACGTGATCGTGGACGAGGCCCAGTTCCTGACCCCCGACCAGATCGACCAGCTCGCCCGGATCGTGGACGACCTCGGCCTGGACGTCTTCGCCTTCGGCATCACCACGGACTTCCGCACCAAGCTCTTCCCCGGCTCGCAGCGGCTGATCGAGCTGGCGGACCGGATCGAGCAGCTCCAGGTGGAGGCCCTGTGCTGGTGCGGGGCCCGCGCCACGCACAACGCCCGCACGGTGGGCGGGGAGATGGTCGTCGAAGGCGCCCAGGTGGTCGTCGGAGACGTGAACCGCCCCGCGGAGGAGATCGGCTACGAGGTCCTCTGCCGCCGCCACCACCGCCGCCGCATGACCTCGGCCGCCGCCCACGCGAGCCCCCTCTCCCCGGACGTCCTCCCGGTCAACCACGCCTGACCGTTCGGGCTCCTCAGGGGAGGGAGGGGGGAGTCGGCACGCCCAGGTGGCGCAGGGCCGAGCGGGCGGCGTGGTAGCCGCACATGCCGTGGACGCCGGGCCCCGGCGGGGTCGCGGCGGAGCACAGGAAGACTCCTGGTATTCCGGTGCTGTAGGGGTCCAGCGCGACGCGCGGGCGCCGCATCATCTGGGAGAGGGTGTTGGCGCCGGTGAGGATGTCGCCGCCGATGTAGTTGGCGTTGTACGCCTCCAGCTGTCCGGCGGACGTGGTCGCGCGGGCGACCACGCGCTCGCGCACCCCCGGCGCGAACCGCTCCAGCTGGCCGAGCACGGCTTCGGTGGCGTCGCCGGTGTAGCCGTGCGGGACGTGCGCGTAGGCCCAGAGGGGGTGGACGTCGCCTGCTGAACGGACCGGGTCGGCGAGGTACTGCTGCCCGACGAGGACGAAGGGGCGCTCCGGCATGCGGCCGCGCGCGACGGTCCGCTCGGCGTGGGCCACCTCCTCCAGCGTGCCGCCCAGGTGTACGGTCCCGGCGCGCCGGCAGGCCTCGTCGCGCCACGGCACCCCGCCCGCGACGGCCAGGTCGACCTTGAACGCCGCCGGCCCGTGGCTCCAGCGCGCGTAGGCGCACCGGGTGCGCGCGGGCAGCCGGTCGCCGCACAGCGCGAGAGCGGCACGCGGTGCCACGTTCAGCAACGTGACGCGGCTGGGCGGGAGTTCGGCGAGGGAGCGGATCCGTACGCCGGTCTCCACCGTGCCGCCGAGTTCGGTGAGGCGTGCCGCCAGGGCGTTGGTGACGGCCTGGGACCCGCCGTGTGCGACGGGCCAGCCGTGCCGGTGTCCGGCCGCGACGAGCATGAGGGCGATGGCGGCGCTGCCGGGCGCGGTCAGGGGCTGCAGCGCGTGCGCGGCCACACCGGCGAACAGGGCGCGGGCCCCGGGAGTGTGCCAGCGGTCCGCGACGGCGGTCGCGGCGCGCAGGGCGCGGAGCCCGAAGCGGGCCAGGGGGAGCGGGTGGCGGGGCAGGTGGAGCGGGGGGCCCATCAGCTCGGCGGCCAGGGCATCGTAGTCGTGCGCCAGCGGTGCGAAGAGCTGCCGCCACGCGTCGCCGTCCGCGCCGAGGCCGCGTACGGTCTCGTCCAGCGAACGCCGCAGCACCGCCGCGGGGCCCCGGTCGAGCGGATGGGCCAGGTCGATCTCGGGCCAGGCCCACGTCAGGCCGTGCCGCTCCAGCGCGAGCGAGCGCAGGAAGGGCGAGGCCACGGCCATGGGGTGGACGGCGGCACAGTGGTCGTGGAGCAGGCCGGGCAGGGTCAGCTCGCTGGTGCGGGTGCCGCCGCCGATGGTCTCGGCCGCCTCCAGCACGGTGACCGAGAGCCCGCGCTGGGCCAGGGCGACGGCGGCGGCCAGCCCGTTCGGGCCGGCCCCCACCACGATCGCGTCCAGGGCCGTCACGGGCGTCCACCGGTGCGCCGGAACCGCTGGAGGTAGGCGGGCGAGGGCGAACCGAGTCCGGTGGCGTAGTCGTAGCCGGGGCTCGCGTGCAGGCCGTAGTCGCGGCCCAGGGCGTACAGGACGTAGCGCTGCGTCTCGTCGTCCGAAGGCCCGTAGTCGCGCACGGCGGTGAGGGGGCCGGGGCCGGCCGCCGGCGGCTGGTCCGTGACGTCGCGGAAGGCGGCCGTGCCACCGAGGGAGTACAGCAGCGGGTTGGCGAAGCCGAGGGGGTGGCCGGTCTCCTGCTGGGCGTCCGCCTGCAGCGCGGCGAAGGCGGGGGCGGCGGCGGAGGTGCCGCCGAAGCCCACGAGCTGGAACGTTCCGGCGTCGGTCAGTCCGACCAGGACGGGCAGGGCGCCGTCGCCCTCCATGGACACGTCGGGGGTGGCCCTGCGGGCCGGCTTGCCCGCGGCCGGGGCGGGGACGCGGCCGTGCTGGTACCACGGCTCGGGGGAGTCGCCGAGCCCACCGCCGCCGCCGAAGGCGAAGACCCCGGGGACGGGGCCCCAGGCCCGCGCGGCGCCGGCGCCGGTGAGGACCGACAGCTCGTCGCCCATGCTGGTCTCCCAGGCGTAGTCGCCGTGCTCGTCCAGGGCCAGGGTGGTGCCTCCGACGGAGGTCACCCAGGGCGAGCCGCTGGGGAAGTCCGCCTGGGCCGCGGTGGTCTTCGCGTCGCAGTTGACTCCGGTCTCGGCCGCACCGGGAGAGGAATCGCCGCAGTCGCCAGCGGCGAAGTAGATGCCGATGCCTTCGGCGGCGGCCTGCTGGAACAGCAGGTTCCAGGCATTGACCAGGTCCGGCGTCAGATGTCCGGGCTCGGAATGGACGATCTCCGCCCAGGAGTTGGAGACGGAGTCGGCCAGATGCCCGTCGATGACGGCGGCCTCGGCATCCATCAGGTCGTCGTCCAGGCAGGAGTTGGCGCCGACGTAGAGCACGTCGGCGTCGGGCGCGAGGCCGTGGGCCATGTCCACGTCCAGGGCCTGCTCCCCGGCCCAGGACGCGGGCGGTGCGCAGGCGGGGCTCAGGTTCCAGTCCTTCGGCGTGACCTGCTGGCGGTACTGGCCCAGGCGGAACGGCCGGTCGCCGGTCGCCTTGGCGAACCGGTCCGCGTCGGCGGGCATGGTGGGGGAGCCGTACGCGTCCACGATGGCGATGGTGGCACCCTTGCCGGTCGCGCCGGCACCTCCCGCGCCGTAGGCCCGGCGGAGTTGCGCGGGGACGTACGGGCAGGGGGAGTAGGCCGTCGTCCTGCCGTACGCGGGGGGCAGGTCTGCGGCGGGCTTCTGCCCGAAGTGGTCGGAGCAGACGGCGGGCGCACCGGTGGGGGCGTCGGCGGGCGTACTGACGGGCCCGGTGGTGCGCGAGGACAGGGGGCGGACCGCCGCGGGCGCGGACAGTCCGGACACGGCGACGATGTCGGCGCCCAGGGCGCCCGGGACGCTCACGTCGCCGCTGGGAGCGCTGACCGTGCCCCGGGGGGTCCGGTAGCGGTGGACCGGGCTGCCGAGAGCCTGTTGTACGGCCTTCGCCGGGCCGGAGATCTCCAGGTAGTGCGGGGTGTCCCGGGTGACGGTGAGCCCGGCGCCGGTGAGCCAGCGGGCGAGGGCCCGGTGCTCTTGGGGGCTGAGGTCGAAACGCCGGCGGTACTGGTCGGGCGTCAGGAAGTGGCGGTAGGAGGGGCTGTGGGGGTCGCTGACGCCCTTGATGAATGCCGCCAGGCCGGCCGGGTCGCGGGAGTCGAGGTGCAAGCGCGCGGTGAGGCGTTCCTCGGCGGGGACCGGACCGGTGTCGGCCGAGGCGGTGGCGTAGCCGGGGTGCGAGCCGGGCAGGATGTGGCGCTGCTCGGCGGGGGAATCGGCGTGGGCGGCCGGTCCGGCGAGCGCGGTGCCCAGGAGCGCGGCGCAGACCGCGGCGGCGAGCGTGCGGGGCCGTATGCGGACGTGCGGGGACGACGGGGACACGAAATGCCCTTCTGGCAGGCGGACATGGCGGAAGCGTCCCGGACCGCGGGACGTGCGGGGGCCGTATGACACCGGGGTGGGAGGGGGGTCAGGTGCGCAGGACGCGCGCGCGGTGCAGCGTCCCGGAGATGCCGGTGAACCGGAGGTCGAGTCCGAGGCCGTCGCGTTCGGCGTGGATGTGCAGGTGCGGCTCGCTGGTGTTGCCGGAGTTGCCCACCTCGCCGAGCGGTTGACCGGCGCGCACCCGGTCGCCGACGGCCACCGTCACGCTGCCCGGTCGCAGATGCGCGAGTTTGACGACTTCACCGCCCGTGTCGATGAACACGTGGTTGCCGTACGGGGGTTCGTAGCGGATCGCGCCGGGCGTCTGGTCGGCGTAGTCGTCGGCGGCGGACACGACGTACCCGTCGCAGGGGGCGTACAGCCGCGCACCGTAGATCCGGTAGGCGTCCGGGGCGGAGCCCCCGTGGCGGCGGTCCCCCCGTGCTCCGATGGCGATGACGTCGAGCGCCCCGCGCTGTTCGGGCAGGGACAGGTGGTGGTTGAGGCCGCGGCCGCCGCCCTGGGCGATGAGCCAGGTCCCGTCGCGCAGCGGGAAGTGCAGGGGCGCGGACAGGGGCGCGCCCCAGCGGTGGCGGCGCGCCCGCATCAGGAACCAGGCGCAGCCCGCCACCAGGGCGAGGCCGCCCGCGAGCTCCGCGTCGGCCCGGCCCACGGGCAGGTGCGGCAGGCGCCAGGCGGAGGCGAGCGCGACGAGCGAGCCCGCCTCCAGGGCCCGGCGGATCCACCGGGGCAGCCGGGCCGGGGTGAAGAGCCCCTCCATGACCAGATAGGCGGCGCCCACGAGGAGTACGTCGGCGCACCAGGAGGTCACGGCCGGGGCGCTCCAGCACGCCGCGACCCGCAGCGACAGCAGCAGGCACCACACGGCCCAGCCCACGGCGCCGCGCACACCCGGCGGGACGCGCAGCCGGGCGGGCCGGTAGGGGCCGGGGGAGATGCGCAGGTGGGCGAGGTTCCCGTCGGCGTCCGCCCGGGCGAACGCGAGGGCCCGGCCGGCCGTTCCCCCGATCACCAGCCCGTCCGGGCCGTCGGTGACGCCGGTGAACTCGCCGGCGTGTTCCCGGGTCGCCGCGACGATCCCGCGCAGCCGCTCGTGGCCGACGGCGGCCACGACGCGCGGCGCCAGCCGTGGCCACTGTCCGGGGTCGGCGAGAAGGAACCGTTCGAGTGCGCGGGCCGCGTCGGCGTGCTCCGGGCCGGGATCAGGCATCGGCGCCGCTGCCGTGGGTCTGGAGCAAGCTCACTGCCGGGTCCGAGACGGGTGCGGGCCCGGACGGCCCGGACGGCCCGGACGGCCCGGACGGCGCGGCCGCCCGGCCGCGCCGGACGAAGCGCGAAGCGAGGCCGCTGACACGGGTCTTGAGGGACAGGTAGTCCTCGTCGCGCAGGCAGGTGCAGTCCGCGCCGATCATCAGCAGGCCGAAGCACACCAGTCCCATGAGGGCCATGATGCCCAGGTGCATGCCTTCCAGCGCCAAGGCGTTGGCTTTCCGTACCCAGCCGCGGGCGGACAGGATCGCGAAGGGGAGGGCCAGCTCGATGAAGATGGTGAAGTAACTGACGGCGGTGGTGACGTACGCGTTGGTCATCAGGTGCGCGTAGGCCGGCCACACCTGAAAGCCCGTGAGCCGACTGATGTAGTACATGGCCACACCGTCCTGCCACATCTTCCCGGTGATCTTCCAGTACCCGGCCGCGAAATAGAGGACCGCCGTCTGGAAGACGATCAGATAGGCCGCCAGGTTGTGCAGGACCGTGGGCAGGGAAGGCCCCGTTTCCTTCTGGAACCGCTCACGGCGTCGTTTCGCGCCGGGTGCGAAATAGGCATTGGATACCGTGAACACCATGAAGATGATGAGGATCTGCGCGAGGTTGTCGCCGCCTTCGAGCACATCCTGGTTCCGGTTGTGCAAGGACCACATGAGTACGGCCTGAAGCAGGGTGAGTGCCCTGCCGCCGTACACCATGTAGACGGCGGACATCAGGATGGTGCCGTGGAACACGATCTCGAACCATACCGTGGAATGACTGAAGAAATAGAGGGAGAAACTCCCGTGGGACAGCGCGGCCTGCGCGGTCTCGATCGAGTTGTAGGAGTCGGGGCCCCACAGGAACCGCCGGTTTCCGTAGTCGGAGAGGCAGTACATGACGGTCGCGAGACCGATCACGATCCGCAGCAGCGCTATCCCGATCAGCCGGTGCTTGCGGCCCGCCAGTCGCAGCAGTCCGGCGTCGAGCCGGGCCATGCCGGACATCGCCCATGCGTGCATCAGCGGGCCACCCCCGGAACGTAGTCCATCCAGGAGGTCTCGAGAATGGACTTGACCGGCTGGTCGGGCTTTGGACTCGCATAGCGTTGGGAAAAGGGAACCATGGCCTTGTTCTTGAACGTGGCCTGAACCGAGACGATCCGCGCCTGCGGATACATCGAGTCGGCCTGGGTGGACAGGAACCGCTGGATCTCTTTGAATTCCGATGTGTACTGCTGGTCCAGGAGGTCCTGTGCCTGCTTGCGATCGGCCTCGGGGAGGTTCTTGAAGTTCGTCACCGCGGTGGCGTAGCGGTTGGCCGCCGCGTCGAAGGCCAGCGGCAGACCGGGGAGCTTCGTCGGGTTGAGCGGGAATTCGCGCGGGGTCCGGTCGATGGCGTCCTCGATTTCCACGGGACTCGTCTCCACGACGGCGTCCGACCCGGCGGGTTTCATGCGCACGGTCATGTAGATCAGGTCGTTGTTGCTGCCCGGGGTGGGTCCGAAGAGCTGCCAGTCCTGCCAGAAATAGGGCTGGAGGGCCTTGGTGGCCATGCCCTGCACGCGGGATTTGACCGGCGAGTCGGGCGCGTTGTAGGCGAGGCAGGCGACCGTGTACAGCGCCACCGGCACCAGTGCCAGCGCGGTGCAGACGCGCAGTCGGGCCGTGATCGCGCGCTCGGGCGCCGGTGCCGGGCCGCCACCGGTGCTCCTGGGGGCCCGCCCGAAGGCTTTCATGGTGGGGACACCTCCGTTCCATGTCGGGGTTCTTGACGCGGTGAGGGTGCCCGACGGCGCGGGGGACGCCGCCGGGCACGTCTTCAGGTGGTGCCGTGCAGGGTGCCGGGCCCGGTGTGAAGGGCCCGGCACACCGGATCAGTTGGCGTCGTACTGAACGTCGCCCGGGATGACCCCGTGCGCGCCCTTCGGGCTGATGGCGGGACCGCCGCTGGAGGAGGACGAGGACTCGCTGGACGAGGACCTGACCTTCGTCGTGACCTTCACGGCGGCCTCGGTGGCCTTGACCGCGGTGGCGGCGACCACGCTCTGGGCGACGGCGTGCCAGAACTGCGGCTGCACGCCGTCGTTGACTACGGTCGCGGTGGCGACGGACTGCTGCGCCGCCGCCTTCTGCACGGGCAGCGAGGTGGCCGACGCGCTGGCCGAGCCGAGGCCGACGGCCCCGGTCGCGGCAATGGCGGTGACGACGGCTCCTGCGATGAAACGCTTGGCGTTCACTGTGCTCGCCTTCTGTATGTAATTGATGTGTGTGGGATGGATCCGGACATGGGGAATCCCGGCCCGGAACATGAAAAGACCGCTCGAATCGATTCGCTCGCGAAACGGTGCGCTGTGCACGCGGCTCCATGGCTGACGTGCAAGCGGTGAGGTGAAATCCGGAAGAGGGGTCAGCTCTTCCGACGGAAAGAAACGCCGGTTCCCCCTCGCGGATGCCGCGGGAAGGTCGGGAATCTGCAGGTTTCCCTTCCCCCGTTGTGCGGCATCCCCGGGTCGATACCCGATGAATGCGGCTGGGGCGCCTTTCCTGAAAAGTAACCTAGCAGGATGATCAATAGCGAGGCAATCGGGATCGCGGTCACGGAGAGTGGCGGCTGCCCGGATCCTCAGGTGGACCTCAGATTCATTAAATTTTCTTTACCTGTACGTGACGGCGCCGCCCTCGAACCCCGGAGATTCAAGCGGAATCTTTACATCCACCAGGGAATCTTTACCGGCGTAAAGGGTTCGGAGTCGCCGTTCCCCCACCTGACCCAAAGGGGAGTCACGATGTGTCATCACCCTTCGAGCCATGGGGACTTGAGGATCCGTGAGGCGTGCGCCGCCGAGTCGTACCGGTAGCCCGGAGCGCCGCCCGCAGGGGCAGGAATGGCCCATCCGGCGCGTGATAGTGTCCAGAATTGGTGGCCCGGCGCAGACCAGCCAGGCCTCCTGGGGGAATCCAGGCGGCCCGGTGTCGTCGGATCGCCCTCGGCAATTCAAGCGCGTCGGCGAGGGGTGCATGCGTAAAGGTGAGCACTCGCCAACCTGTGCCAGGAGCTGCCGGCGCGGCTTCTGCTTTATCCGCACACCAAGCCCGGACTCGCCGGACCGCCGGTTCTGAGGGTTCGGGGTCTTTTCACATCGGGGGATGAGAAGGATCGTGTATTTTCGCGTTCTTGGAGCACTTGCAGTAGAGACCGATGACGGGACGCCGCACACGCCGCAGGCGTTGAAACTCCGGACCCTGTTAGCCCTGTTGTGCCTGAACGACGGCCGCCCGCTGTCCGCGGCGCAGCTCATCGACGGCCTCTGGTCGGGTACGCCGCCACGCACCGCGTCCACCGCGCTTCAGGTCTATGTTTCCCGGCTCCGCAAACATCTGGCGGGTGCGGGCTTCGGCGCTTCCGGGCTGCTGACCCGGCCGCCCGGTTACATGATGGAACTGGCCCCGCTCACCCTGGACCTCCACAGATTCGAATCGCTGTGCCTGCGGGCCGCGGAGGCGCGGACGGCGGGCCGGCTGGAGGAGGCCTCGCGGCTGCTCTCCCAGGCGCTCGGGCTGTGGTCCGGCCCCGCCCTGGCGGACCTGCGCACCGTTCCGCTCCTGCAGAGCCTGGGCCACCAACTGGACGAGAAGCGGTCGGCGGCCCTGGAGGAACGGGCCGAGACGGAACTGCTCCTGGGGCGGCACAAGCCGCTGATCGGCGAGCTCTACGGGCTGATCGACGAACAGCCGATGCGGGAGACCTTCCACGGTCTGCTGATGCTCGCGCTGTACCGCAGCGGCCGACCGGCCGAAGCCCTGATGATCTACAACCGCATCCGGCGCGTCCTCATCGACGAGATCGGCATCGAACCGGGCCCCAGACTACGGCAGTTGCAGCAGTCGGTCCTGTCGCGGGACGCCGACCTCGAAGAGCACACCCTCGCCCACCTCGCCTGCTGAACGGCCACTTTCCCGGCTGACGCGGCCCTACGGCCCTACGACCCCTCCGGCCCCGCGACGCGCTCCGCTCGCGGGGCCGGAGGCATCTCACGCCCGCGCCCGCTTCCGGCCCCACTTCGGCAGGCCGAGGGTGAGGAAGGCCTCCGCCTGCAACGCCGCGAGCCCGATCCGCGGCAGATCGCGGGTGTGCGGGAAGACCAGGAACCGCGGCACCCACTCCGGCTGGAACTTCGCGTTGAACTTGTACAGCGACTCGATCTGGAACCAGCGCGAGAGCAACACGAGCAGCCCCCGCCAGGCCCGCAACACCGGTCCCGCGCCGAGCCGTTCACCCCGGGCCAGGGCCGAGCGGAACATCGCGAAGTTGAGCGAGACCCGGCGTATGCCGAGCGCGGGCGCCGCTTGCAGGACGGCGACGATCAGCAGCTCGTTGAGGCCGGGGTCGGCGGCGCGGTCCCGGCGCATCAGTTCCAGTGAGATCCCCTCGGGGCCCCACGGCACGAAGTGCAGCACGGCCGCGAGGTCGTCGGTGTCAGCCGCCCCGCCGGTCCCGCCCTCTTCACCGTCCGGGGACCTGTGCGCGGTGACCACCACACAGCCGGTGTCCCGCGCGTCACCGAAGCGGCCAAGAGCGGTGGAGAACCCCCGCTCGATGTCGGTGCCGCGCCAGCGGGCCGAGGCGTCCGCGATCCGCGCCCGCTCCGCTTCGTCGAGGTCGCAGACCCGGCGGACCTGGCAGAAATAGCCGGCCCGTTCGACGCGTTTGACCATCTGGCGCACATTGCGCATGGCCCGCCCGCTCAGCGAGAAGTCGGCCGTGTGCACGACCGCCTCGTCACCCAACTCCAGGGCGTCCATGCCCGTTTCGCGCGTCCACACCTCGCCGCCCGTCTCGCCGCACCCGATCACCGCGGGCACCCAGGCGTGCCGCCCGGCCTCGTCCATGAACGCCTTGACCGCCCCGGGCCAGGCCTCGACGTCGCCGATGGGGTCGCCGGAGGCGAGCATCACACCCGACTCGACGCGGTAGGCGATGGCGGCCTTGCCGGTCGGCGAGAACAGCACGCTCTTGTCGCGCCGCAGCGCGAAGTACCCCAGCGAGTCGCGCGCCCCGTGCCGCTCCAGCAGCCGACGCACCCGCGCCTCGTCCTCGGCGGAGAGCTCCGCCAACGGCTTCTCGGGCCGCAGGAACAGGTAGGAGGTGGTCAGCAGCGTGATCAGACCGAGCGCGCCGAGCGAGTAGCCGACCAGATCCCCGACCCGGTCCGAGGTGTAGCGCACCGGCCCCTCGACCCCGACGAGCCCGTACGCGGTGTGCCGCAGTCGCTCTGCCAGGGAGGGCGAGCCGGCCTCGTAGTGCGGGTGCACGTTGGTGATCAGCAGCCCCAGGATGAGGGATGCGCCTCCCACCGCGAGGAAGTTCAGCAGTGCCCGCCAGCGGGTCCGCGGGTCGGACAGCGCGTAGAACTCCCGTCGGTACAGCAGCATGACGAGGAGCAGCGCGAACGACAGCATGCCGGCGGCCGTGGTGTGCCAACGCAGCAAGTGCAGCAGCCCGCCCACCGGCAGCAGCACCACCACCGCGCGCCAGGCGCGCCGCTTGCGGCGACGCAGCGCATGCGCCAGCAGCATGAGCAGCACGCCCACCATCAGTGAGCCGACCGCGGCCACCGTGGTGGTCCCGCCGGGCAGTTGACCGGCAAGCAGGCGCACCCGGTTGTGGCGGAAGCCCGGGAAGACGGCCGCCGCGAGGTCGATCAGCCCGATCAGCAGACAGGCGTACGCGGCGAGGGCGGGAACGCGCGGCCGGGACGCGGGGGTCGCCCGGTCACGGAGCGTGCGCGGCGCCGGGCGACGGCTCGTGGCCGAACCCGGGTGCGGGGGTGCTGGAATGTCCATAGAGCGCGAATCTAAAGCGGGCTCCGGAGATTTTCCTCATCCTGAAGAATGAGATCCCATCGGAGTTAAGAGGCGCTTTAGCGGGGTGAAATATAAGGGGCGTGCATGCGAGGGTTTAGCGCCCGGGTTTAGCCTTCTTCTCGCAGGTGGGGGCAGTTGGAGCTGTACTTGCGGGGAGGGATCGCGACGATGCGTTTTCTGCTCCCCGGCTTTTCCGTACACCCTCCGTATTCCGTCCCCGCATTCGGCGAGAAGTCGCTGACCGCTGCGCAACATGAGGAGTGTGGGAGAAGTGTCAGGGTCCGGATCCGGCGGCATGTACCTTCCCGTGTCAACGGCCCAGCGCGAGATGTGGCTGGCCGAGCAGGTCGATCCGACCGCTCCGCAGCAGCGCATCGGTGAATACCTGGAAATCCACGGGCCCGTCGACCGGCGGGTCTTCGAGACGGCGGTGCGGCAGACCGTCGCGGAGGCCGTCCCGATGCACGCCCGGTTCGTCGAAGAGGACGGTGAACCCCGCCAGCGCGTCGTCCCCTTCACCGACTGGGAGTTCCCGGTCCTCGACGTCACCGGCGAGCCGGACCCCGCGGCCGCCGCGCGGGCCTGGATGCGGGCCGATCTGTCCCGCCGGATGGACCTCTCCCGGGGGCCGCTCTTCTCGTACGCGCTGTTCACCCTCGGGCCGGACCGCAGCTTCTGGTACCTCAGCGCCCACCACGCGGTCGCGGACGGGCACACGGGAGCGCTCATCGCCCAGCGGGTGTCCGAGCTGTACGCCGCCATGACCGAGGGACTCCCCCTGCCGGACGGCCCGTTCGGCGACATCCGGGAGATGCTGACGGACGACGCGGACTACCAGGCCTCCGACCGGGGCGCGGCGGACCGGGCGTACTGGACGACCCGGTTCGCGGACGGACCGGACGTCGCCACCCTCGCCTCCGGGCCGGCCGGCGGGCCCGCCGCGCAGGGACAGATCAGCCACACCGGCAGCCTCTCCGCGGCCGAGACCGAGGGGCTCAAGGCCGCCGCCCGCGCGGCCCGCACCCACTGGTCCGTCCTGGTGATCGCCGCCGCGGCCGCCCAGGTCCACCGGATCTCCGGCGAGCAGGACGTCATCCTGAGCCTGCCGATGGCCGCCCGCACCGACGCCGCGGCGCGCGCCATGCCCGGGATGTACTCCAACGTCCTGCCCCTGCGCGTCACGGTCCGCCCCGACCTCACGGCGTACGGGCTCATCCGTGAAGTCGCCGGTGGATTCCGGCAGATGATCCGCCACCAGCGGCACCGGGGCGAGCACCTGGGGCGCGACCTCGGCCTGCCGGACACCGGACGCTACCGGACCGGTCCCATGGTCAACATCATGGCCTTCGACTACGACGTGCACTTCGCCGGGCTGCCCGCCACCGCCCACCACCTGACGCAGGGGCTCGTCGAGGACCTGTCGTTCACCGCCTTCGACCGCGCGGACGGCCGGGGGCTGCGCATCGACCTCGTCGCCAACCCGGCCCGCTACGGCGCCGACGAGTCGGCCGCGCACCACGCGCGCTTCCTGCGCGTCCTGCGCGCCTTCATCGCGGACCGGGACGTGCCGGTCGGCTCCGTCGAGCTGCTCACCGAGGGCGAGCAGGTCCGGCTGCTCACCGAGCTCGGCGGCCCCGAGCACAAATACCCGGAAGCCACCCTTCCGGAGCTGTTCGCCCGGCAGGCCGCGGACACCCCGCACCTGCCGGCCGTCGTCTCGGCGGAGACCACCCTGACCTACCGGGAGCTGGACAGCGCCTCGAACCGGCTCGCCCGGCTCCTCATCGCGCGGGGCGTCGGGCCCGAGCGGATCGTCGCCCTCGCGCTGCCCCGCTCGGCCGGCCTCGCCGCCGCCGTCCTCGCCGTCCTCAAGGCGGGCGGCTGCTACCTGCCCGTCGATCCCGAATACCCGGCCGAGCGCCTCGCGTTCATGCTGGACGACACCGCGCCCGCCGTCGTACTGACCACCGCGGACACGGCCCGGCGGCTGCCGGACACCGACGCCCCCCGCCTGCTCCTCGACGCGCCCGACACCGTACGGGAGCTGGCGGGCCTGGCCGACACGGCGATCGACGACGAGCAGCGGCCGGGCCGGCTCGACCCGGCGCATCCCGTGTACGTCATCTATACCTCGGGCACCACCGGCCGGCCCAAGGGCGTGGTGATGCCCGGGCAGGCGATGGTCAACCTCCTGTCGTGGCACGACGAGGCCTTCCACTCGGCCGCCGGGACCAGGATCGCCCAGTTCACCGCGCTGAGCTTCGACGTGTCCGTACAGGAGATCCTGTCCGCGGTGCTGTTCGGCAAGACCCTGGTGGTGCCCGCCGACGAGGTCCGGCGCAACCCCGAGCTGCTCGCCGCCTGGCTCGACGAGGAGCGCGTGAACGAGCTCTTCGCCCCCAACCTCGTCCTTGAGGCCCTGTGCGAGGCGGCCCTCGACCAGGGACGGACCATCCCGTCACTGCGGCTCCTGGCGCAGGGCGGCGAAGCGCTCACCCCGAGCCACCGGGTGCGCGAGTTCGTGCACGGCCAGGCCGGGCGCCGCCTGCACAATCACTACGGCCCGAGCGAGACCCACCTGGTGACGGCCCACACCATGGCGGCGGACGTCGATGCCTGGCCGGCCGCCGCCCCGATCGGCCGGCCGATCCCGAACATCAGGGCGTACGTCCTCGACGCCGGGCTGCGCCTGGTTCCGGAGGGGGCGCGGGGCGAGCTGTACCTCGCCGGGGCCGGGGTGGCCCGGGGCTACCTCAACCGCCCCGGACTCACCGCCGTACGGTTCGTCGCCGACCCGTACGGGCCGCCGGGAAGCCGGATGTACCGCACCGGGGACGTGGTCCGCTGGATGCCCGACGGGCAGCTGGAGTACCACGGCCGGTCCGACGACCAGATCAAGATCCGTGGCTTCCGGATCGAGCCCGGCGAGATCAAGGCGGCCCTCGCCGCCTGCCCCGGCATCGTCCACGCCGAGGTGGTCGCCCGCGAGGTCCGGCCCGGGGACAAGCGGCTCGTCGGGTACGTCGTGCCCGGGACGCCGGGCTGCGACACGGACGCGGTCCGCGCGTTCGTCCGGGGCAGGCTGCCGGCCCACATGGTGCCCTCGGCCGTCGTCGAGCTGGCGGAGCTCCCGCTCACGCCGAACGGGAAGCTGGACCGCCGGGCGCTGCCCGAACCGCGTCTCTCCGGCGCCGCACCGGCCCGCGAACCGGCCACCGAGCAGGAACGCGTGCTGTGCGCCCTCTTCGCCCAGGTACTGGACTTGCCCGCGGTCGGCGTCGACGAGAACTTCTTCGACCTCGGCGGGCACTCCCTTCTCGCCGCCCGCCTCGTCGCGCGGATCCGGGCCGCCCTCGGCACACCGCTGGAGGTGCACGCCCTGTTCGAGTCCCCGAGCCCGGCCGGGCTCGCACGGCGGATCGCCGACCCGTCGTCCGGCGCCGCGCCGCGGTCCCTGCTGCCGCTGCGCGCGGAGGGCTCCCGGCCCCCGCTGTTCTGCGTCCATCCGGCCGCCGGAATGGGCTGGCCCTACGCGGGGCTCCTGCCGCACCTCGGTCCCGACCAGCCCGTGTACGCACTCCAGGCGCGCGGCCCCGGGGACGCGGCGGGCCTCCCGGCCACCGTCGAGGAGATGGCCGCCGACTACGTGGCGCAGATCCGGGCCGTCCGCCCCGAGGGCCCCTACCGGATACTCGGCTGGTCCTTCGGGGGTCTGGTGGCCCACGCCATGGCCACCCTCCTGGAGAGCGCGGGCGCGGCGGTCGACCTGCTCGTGATGGTGGACTCGTATCCGGTGGACGAACGGCTCCGGGCCGACATGCCCCGGTTCAGCGAGGACGAGTTCGACCGCTCCCTGCTCCAGTCGGCCGGCGACGACGAGTTCCCCCTCGGCGACGACCGGGCCCGCGCCGCGCTCCTCGACGTCTACCGCAACGACCTCGACCTGATGGCCGACTTCAGGCCCGGCAGGTTCCAGGGCGGCCTGCTCTTCTTCCGCGCCGCGGAGATCGACCCCGACGACCCGTACGAACCCGGTCGCGGCACGGCGGCCGCCTGGGCGGGCCACGTCGACGGCGCCGTCGCCTCCCACGACGTGCCGGCCACCCACCACCGCATGATGCGGCCCCCGGCCCTGGCGCGGATCGGCCCGGTCCTCGCCGCGCGGCTGCGGTCCGCCGACGCGTAACGGCCCGGCCCCCACCCACCCCACGCACAGGCGCCCCCCGAGGACCAGGAGGTCCACCCCCATGACATCCACCCCGACCCACCCCGAGACGGCGGACGTCGACGCCGAGCCGGCCGACGTACGGTCGCTGGCCCGCCGTGGCATCGAGGGCCGGACGGACTATCACGGCCCCCGGCTCCTGCGCAGGCTCGCCGAGGGGCAGCAGGGGGGCCCGTACGAGCACGTCGAGGTACGCCCCTCGGGGCCGCTGATCGGCGCCGAGATCCACGGCGTCGACCTGCGCACCCCGCTGAGCGACGAGGTGTTCGGCGAGCTCGACCGGGCCCTGCTCGAATGGAAGGTGCTGTTCTTCCGTGACCAGGACATCACCGCCGAGCAGCAGCGCGCCTTCGCCTCCCGGTGGGGCGCGGTCGACGGGCACCCGTTCCTGCCCCCGGGCACCGGCGAGGACGTCGTGCGACTGGAGAAGGGCACGCGGAACCCCGGCTTCGAGAACGTCTGGCACTACGACTTCCCCTGGATCGAGCGGCCCCCGCTGGGCGCCGTCCTGCGCATGGTGGAGCTGCCCCGAGGGGGCGGCGGCGACACCCTGTTCACGGACGCGGCCGCCGCGTACGACAACCTCCCCGACGAGGTGAAGGCGCGCATCGACGGGCTGAAGACGGTCAACGACTTCACCCCGTCGGCGAACTACCGCGAGCTGATGACCGACGAGCAGCGGGCGCACTTCCAGGGGGTCTACCCGCCGGTGGAGCACCCGCTGGTGCGCACCCACCCGAGGACCGGGCGCAAGACGCTGTTCCTGACGTCGATCTTCACCACGCACCTCGCGGGCCTGCCGGCCGACGAGAGCGAGGAACTGCTCTCGTACCTCTTCCACCAGCTGGAGTACCCCGAGTACCAGGTGCGCTTCCGCTGGGAGGCGAAGTCCGTCGCCTTCTGGGACAACCGGGCCGTGCAGCACTACGCGACCTCGGACTACCACCCGGAGCGCCGGGTGGCGGACCGGACCGCCATCGCCGGAGATCGGCCGTTCTGACATGACCTCCGAGAAGACCTCTGACATGACCTCTGACATGACCTTTGGCACGACCTTCGGCACGACCGGATCCCTTGCCGTGGTCAGCGGCGGCACCCGGGGCATCGGCCTCGCCCTCAGCTTGCGCCTCGCGCACCTCGGCCACCGGGTGGCCGCCCTCTACCGCGGCGACCACCAGGCCGCGCGGGAGGCGGCCGCGCTCGGCGCGGGCCGGATCGAGACCCACCAGGTCGACATGACCCGCCCCGACGAGGTGCGTGCCGTGTCCGAACGGCTGCTCGCCGAGCACGGCGCGCCCGAGGTGCTGGTGAACAACGCCGGGATCAACCGGGACCGGCCGTTCCTGGAACTCAGCGACGAGGACTGGGACCAGGTCCTGGCGACCAACCTGTCCGGACCGTTCCACCTGACCCGGGCCCTCGCCCCGGCGATGGTGGCGGCGGGCCGCGGCGCGATCGTCAACGTCGGCGCGACCACCGGCATCCGTCCGCGGGCCAACGGGGTCAACTACTGCGCCAGCAAGGCTGGTCTGCTGCACTTCACCCGGTGCCTGGCGCTGGAACTGGCCCCCACGATCCGGGTCAACTCGCTCGTCCCCGGGTTCACCGACACTCCGGAGGTGGTCGAACGGTACGGGCTGGAAGACCCCGTCCGGCGGGCCGAGGTGCTCGGGCAGATCCCGCTGCGCTCCCTGGGCACCGTAGAGGACATCGCCGACGCGCTGGAGTTCCTCGTCGGCCGCCCGGGCCGCTACGTCACGGGGCAGCAACTGATCATCGACGGCGGCAACTTCATGGGCTGAGCAGTCGGCCAGCCGCACCCCGCACCGCCGCCCACCGTCACACGAAGGAACATCATGCGTCTCAGTGAAGAACAAATCGCCCGGTACCACGAGGACGGATTCCTCTTCGTGGAGTCCGCGCTGGACGAACGGGAAATGGACCGGCTGCGGGCCGCCTTCCAGCGCGACTGCGACGTCCGCGGTCCGCAGGTCATCAGGGAGGAGTCCGGGGACGAGGTGCGCGCGGTGTACGCCTCCCACCACCGGCAGCCCGAATACGCCGGGCTGATCCGCGACCCCCGCGTGCTCGGGCCGGTGCGGCAGCTGCTCACGGACGACGTGTACGTGTACCAGTTCAAGATCAACGCGAAGCCGGCGTTCGGCGGCGAGAAGTGGTCCTGGCACCAGGACTACGTCGCCTGGCGCATCGCCGACCAGCTGCCCGCCCCGCTCCAGGTCAACGTCGGTGTCTTCCTCGACGCCGTCGACGAGTTCAACGGCCCCGTGATCTTCCTGCCCGGATCGCACCGCTCCGGCCTGGTGCGCGACAGCCGCACGGCCGAGGCCAGGTCCGCCCAGCACCTGGACCCGGACGACATCGCGCTGACCCCCGACCAGCTGTCCGCGCTGGTCGCCGAGCGCGGCATGGTCAGCCCCAAGGGCCCGGCCGGCTCCCTCGTCTTCTTCTCGCCCGAGATCGTGCACGGCTCGGCGCCCAACATGTCGCCCTTCCCGCGCCGCCTGCTCATCACCACCTACAACGACACGGCCAACCTGCCGAGCTGGCCCGGCGAACCGCGGCCCGACTACGTCGTGTGCCGGGACACCGAGGCCCTGCGCGTCCTCGACGCCCCCTTCCTCGACGCCCTCGAAGGGGTGTCGGCGTGATGCGCGGCAAGGCAGTCGTCCTGGAGGAGTTCGGCCGGCCGCTCGCGCTGCGGGAGTACGAGGTCCCGGCCGCCCCGGCCGGGGGCATGCTCGTCGCCTGCCGCCACGGCGGCATCTGCGGCACCGATCTCCACCTCCAGCAGGGTCATCTGCCGATCCCCACCCCGCTGGTCCTCGGCCACGAAGGCCTCGGCACCGTACACGAGCTCGGCCCGGACGCCCCCGCGCACGATGCCACGGGAGCCGCACTGCGCGCCGGCGACACCGTGATGTGGGCTTCCTCGATCGCCTGCGGCTCCTGCGTGCCGTGCCGGCTCCACCGCGAGCCGACCCTGTGCGAGAACCGCCGCACCTACGGGGTCAATCGCTCCACCACCGAGGGCCCCGAACTATCGGGTGCCTGGGCCGAGTTCATCGTGCTGCAGGCCGGTACCACCGTCGTGAAGCTCGACGACGGCATCGACCCGCTCGCGGCCATGTCCCTGGCCTGCGCGGGGCCGACCGTCGTGCACGCCCTCCACGAGCGGCGGCCGGTGCGCCTCGGTGAGACGGTCGTGGTCCAGGGCAGCGGCCCGGTGGGCCTCGCGGCCGCCGCGTTCGCGCAGCTGGCCGGGGCCGCCAAGGTCATCCTCGTGGGCGGCCCCGACAGCCGCCTGGCCCTCGCGGCCGCCGCCGGGATCGGTGACGTCCACCTCGACATCACCGCGCCCGGTGGCGCCGAGGCCGTCCTGGAGCGGGTCCGCGCGGAGACCGGAGGCGCCGGGGCCGACCTCGTCATCGAGTGCGCGGGCGTGCCCGCGGCCGTCGCGCAGGGCCTCACCATGGCCCGCCGCGGCGGCTCGTACCTGGTCATCGGCCAGTACACGGACGCGGGGGACACCCTGCTCAACCCGCACCAGATCGTGTACCGGCAGCTCGACGTCGTCGGATCCTGGGCGTTCACCGGCGCGCACCTCGTCGAGTACGTACGTCTGCTGCCCGCCCTCACGGCCCGCTTCGACCTGGCCAGCCTGGTGTCGTCCTATCCGCTGGACGACCACGAGGCCGCGCTCGCGGCCGTGGCGGACGGTTCGGTGATGAAGGCGGTCCTCACGAACCGGTAGCAGGTGAGCGAGAGGTGTCGCGCGTGCGGAGCCGCCGGATCCCATCCGGCGGCTCCGCACTAGTGTGAGACCGTCATCGGGACGGCGTCGGTCTTCCCGGTGGCGGCTCCGGCCCCGGCGCCCTGGGACCCCGTACCGCCGTTCTGCCGCCCCGCGTTGATGAGGGTGAAGGCCACGGCCGCGGCCGCGACGAGGATGCCGACCGCCCACCAGATCGCGGTGGCATAGCCGTGCACGGCCGCCGCGTCGGCCAGCCTGGCCCGGTCGGCGGCCGAACGGGCGTGCTCGGCCATCCAGTCGGTGGTGGCACCCGCCGCGATGGTGTTCAGCAGGGCGGTGCCGATGGAGCCGCCGACCTGCTGGGAGGTACTGACCAGGGCGGACGCCACACCGGCGTCCTGCGGCCGCACACTGCGGGTGGCCAGGCTCATCGCGGGCATGAACGCCGTGCCCATGCCGAGGCCGAGGAGCACCTGCGCGGGCAGGATCACCCCGGCGTACGAGCTGTCGACCTTGATCTGGGTGAGCAGCGCGATGCCGAGTGCCGAGGTCAGGAAGCCCGGACCCATCAGGAGCCGCGGTGGCAGGCGGGTCATCAGCCGGCTGCCGATCTGCGTCGACCCGATCACCATGCCGACGATCATGGGCAGGAAGGCGAATCCGGTGAGGACCGGCGTGTACCCCTTCACGACCTGGAGGTAGTAGGTCAGGAACAGGAAGAGCCCGAACATGCCGATGACGGCCAGCCCCAGGGAGAGGTAGATGCCGCCCCGGTTGCGTTCGGTCACCACCCGCAGCGGGAGCAGCGGGGCCGCGACCTTGCTCTCGACCAGGACGAACGTGCCGAGCAGCACCACCGAGGCGATGAAGAGCGCGACGGTGACGGGGGCGGTCCAGCCGTCGGACTCGGCGCGGGTGAACCCGTACACCAGTGACAGCAGGCCGAAGGTGGCGAGGACGAGCCCGGGGAGGTCCAGGCGGCCGGTCTTGCGGGCACCGGCGGGCTCGCGCATCACGGTGACGGCGCCGAACGCGGCCGCGATGGCGAACGGAATGTTGACGAACAGCGCCCAGCGCCAGTTCAGGTACTCGGTCAGTGCGCCGCCCATGATCAGGCCGACGGCGCCGCCGGCACCGGAGATCGCGCTGTAGATCCCGAACGCCTTGGCCCGCTCCCCGGGTTCGGTGAAGGTGACCGCGAGCAGCGAGAGCGCGGCCGGGGCGAGCAGCGCGCCGAACACGCCCTGCAGGGCGCGGGCGCCGAGCAGCATCCCGGGGTTGACCGCGAGGCCGCCCAGTGCGGACGCGCCGGCGAAGCCGAGCAGGCCGATGATGAACGCGCGTCTGCGGCCGGTGAGGTCGCTGATGCGCCCGCCGAAGAGCAGCAGGCTGCCGAAGGCCAGCGAGTAGGCGGTGATCACCCATTGCCGGTTGCCGTCGGAGATGCCGAGGTCGTGCTGGGCCGAAGGCAGGGCGATGTTCACGATGGTCGTGTCGAGCACGACCATCAACTGGGCGAGGCCTATGAATAACAGCGCTTTCCAGCGCTGCGGGTCCGACTGAGGAGTTGCGTGCATGACGTCTTTCGGTTGACCGGGCGGCCGGGGTGGGCAGGGTGGGCGGGGCTGCTCAGGGAGCGTGGTTCAGCGAGGGCAGCAGGGCGGGCAGGAGTTCGGCGAGTACGTCGACCGCGGCGTCCAGCACTTCATCGCTGCCGGGTCCGCCCGTGGCGGTCCGGGCGAGGACGCCCTCGCGGGAGGCGAGCAGGAAGGTGGCGAGGCTCTGCGCGCCGGCACTCTTGCCGTTGCGCTCCAGCAGGAGCGCGAGGGCTCCGGTGACGGCCTTGTCGTGCTCGTGGAGCCGCGCGCTGAGCTCCGGGCTGCGGGCCGCGTCGAGCCGGAACTCCAGGAAGAGCAGGATCCAGCCCCGCTCGTCTGGATCCACCGCCAGGAGCAGTTCCCCGATCCGGCGGGCCGACCCCGGGGCCGGTGCGTGCAGCAGGCTCTCCAACTGGTCGAGCCGGTGTGCGGAATGACGGTCGAAGAGCGCGAGGACGAGGTCCTGCTTGCTCTCGAAGCTGGAGTAGAACGCACCCCGGGTGTACCCCGCGGCCGCGCACACGTCCTCGATGGTGGTCTTCGCGTACCCCCGCTCGACCAGCACGCGCCCGGCGGCGTCGAGCAGTCGCGCACGGGTGTGGACGCGTCGGCGGGGCGGCCGATCGGAATCGGTGGAAGCAGTCTGGGAGGGAGCCACGCGGGAACGATACAACATGTATTTAATACATGGTGTATCGAACTCTCCGGACGTCACGCCGCCATGACTGGTGCTCAGGTCCGGACCAGGACCCGCCGTATCATTCGGTGATCATCACGGCATGGGGGACGGGGCGACGCGTGAGTGCGTACACGGGCGGAAGTGGCTACGAAAACAGACCCGTTGGCGGGCGGCGGCGGGGGTGCGTCGGGTTCCTGTTGCTGCCGGTGCACCTCGCGGGGCGGGTGCACCGGCCGACGCGGGCCGACCGGCTGGTGGACCAGGCCATCGAGCGGGCCCAGATCGCCCGTTCGCTCATCGGGCTCGGCGCCACCTTCTGGCTGCTCTACTCCTACCCCGTCCAGGAGTCGGCCAAGGGGCTGATGGAGGACCGGCTGGTCGAACTGATCATCAGCGCGGGCCTGTTGCTGGTGCTCGCCCCGCTCATGATCGGGGCCTTCGTGTTCTCCGCGCGCCCGCCGGGCCCGGCCTTCTACCGGCGACGGCTGCGCGGACCGCTGCTCTCGCTGGGCGTGCTGCTCGCCACCGCCGTCGCGTTCTGGGCCGGGGTGCTCCAACAGGGCTACACGAACACGCTGTTCGGGGCCGGGGCGCTCGGCATGCTGCTGACGCCGGTCCTCGGCTTCCTCGCCCTCTTCTCCCTCCCCTTCACCCTCGCGTCGGCGGCGCTCTGCGTGCACCACGCCTTCCGCACCGCCGACGTCCACGAGGTGCTGCCGCCGCTGATATCACCCGTGCTCGTGTGGGCGCTGGCGATCGTGCAGGTCTTCGACAAGGGGCCCGTCGACGCCCCGCTCCCGGTCCGGATCCTCTTCCTGCTCGGGCCGCCGCTGTCCGTGACCGCCCTGTCCGGCTGGGAACTTCGCCGGCTGCGGGTGCGGTACGGGATCACCCTGCGCGCGGCCCTGGGGCGTCCGGTGTCCGGCGTCAGCTCGCGGTCGGGTGCCGCCGGACGAGGGTGAACACCGCGCCCTCCGGGTCCGCGACCAGTGCGAGGCGGCCGAGCGCGGCGTCGTGGGGCGCGTCGAGCACCCGGCCGCCCAGTTCCACGACCCGCGCCGCCGCCGCGTCCGGGTCGGCCACCGCGAAGAAGGTCATCCAGTGCGCGCCGCGCTCGTGCGGCAGCGCGCGGCCGACCCCGTGCACCGCGGCGACCGGGCTGCCCTCCAGGTGCAGGGTCAGGTGGTCGAAGTCGGGCTCTTCCGCGGCCTCGCAGTCGTGGCCGAACACCGTCTCGTAGAACTTGCCGACGGTCGTGGTGTCCTGAGTGATCAGCTCGTTCCACACGGGGGTGCCGGCGGGCCCGGCCAGCCCGGTGCCCATGTGGCCCTCGGCCTGCCAGATGCCGAAGATCGCACCCGCCGGGTCCGAGCAGATCGCGACCCGGCCCGCGGCGCCCGCGTCGAGCGGGCCGACCGCGACGGTGCCGCCACAGGCGCGGATGGCCTCCGCCGTCGCGTCGGCGTCATCGGTGGCGAGGTACGTCGTCCAGGCCACCGGGAGCTGACGGTCGCGCGGCATCTCACCGATGCCCGCCACCTCGACGCCGTCCAGCAGGGCCCGGACGTACGGGCCGAGCTGCGCGGGGCCCGGAGCGTACTCCCAGCCGAACAGATCGGCGTAGAAGTCCTCGGTCGTGCCGAGGCCGTGCACCATCAGGCTCACCCAGCACGGTGTGCCGGGAGTGCGCCGCGTCGCTCCCGCTGCCTCGGTCATGTCAGCCGTCTCCTCCGTCGTACCGCGCCCCGTGTCGGGGCTGATGCTTCCACCCCGGGAGCCCTCGCGCGCCCCGACCGGGCCGCTTTTCCGGGTGCCGCGACAGAGATGACCGAATCACTACGGCCCGTCGATGTCCGGCTTGTTACGTGGGCCGACCGGGTGGGGAGGAAGATGGCCCGCATGACTGTGAAGCCCGCGAAGTCCGCGAAGCCCGCGATCCTCTCCGTGTCCGAACTGACGGCCGAGCTGGCGGGAGGCCGGCCGCCGGTGCTCCTCGACGTCCGGTGGCAGCTCGGCGGCCCCGACCTGCGCGCCGCCTACGAATCCGGGCACCTGCCCGGTGCGGTGTACGTCGACCTCGATCACGAACTCGCAGGTCCCGCGGGGTCGGGTGGCCGCCACCCGCTCCCGGACCCGGAGGCCTTCGGGGCGGTCATGCGGCGGGCCGGGGTCTCGGCCCAGGCGCCCGTGGTCGTGTACGACGGCGGTCAGGGGTGGGCGGCGGCCCGCGCGTGGTGGCTGTTGCGCTGGACGGGTCACGGGGACGTCCGTGTCCTGGACGGGGGACTGGCCGCGTGGACGGCGGCCGGGGGTGCGGTGACGGCCGAGGCGGTGGCACCGGCCGAGGGTGATTTCAAGCCAAACCCGGGTGCGGAGGGCGGGGCCGGGCTCCTGGACGCCGACGGGGCGGCGGCGCTGGCCAGGGCCGGGGTGCTGCTGGATGCGCGGGCGGGGGAGCGGTACCGGGGGGACGTGGAGCCGATCGACCGGGTCGGCGGGCACATTCCGGGAGCGGTGTCGGCGCCGACCTCGGAGAACGTGGGGGCGGACGGGCTGTTCCTGGCCCCGGACGTGCTGCGGGAGCGCTTCGCGGGGCTGGGGGCCGGGGGGTCGGCGCCGGTGGGGGTCTACTGCGGGTCGGGGGTGTCCGGGGCGCACGAGGTGCTGGCGCTTGAGGTGGCGGGGATCGGGGCCGCGCTGTACGCGGGCAGCTGGTCGGAGTGGTCCTCCGACCCCACCCGCCCCGTCGCCACGGGCCCGACCCCCCAGTAGCCGCGCCCGGCCCCGGCCTCCGGCGACGCCTCAAACGCCGGCGGGGCTGGGGGTGGCCTCCGGTGACAGCCCAAGCGGCCCGGCTGCCTCTGCGGTGGCTGGGCCCGGTGGCCGCCGGCGCGGCTGGTGTTGCCTCCGGCGGCGCCTCAAACGCCGGCGGGGCTGGAAGTGGCTGGGGTAGCAGGGCGGCAGCGCCCGGTCCGGCCTCCGGCGGCGCCTCAATCGCCGGCGGGGCTGGAAGTGGCTGGGGTGGCGGGGCGGCAGCGCCCGGTCCGGCCTCCGGCGGCGCCTCAAACGCCGGCGGGGCTGGAGGTGTGGCGGGAGTTTTTAGCCTGCCCGGCGTTTGAGGGCCCGCCGGAGGCTGTACCGGCCGGGCGGGCGCAGGCGCTTCCGCCGTCTGCCCGGCGGCCCGGGCTGGGGGCTGCCTCTGGCGTCCGCCCGGCCGGAGGCCACGGGCGGCGGGTCGCTGGGGGCCGCCTCTGCCTGGTGGGGACGGGGGGCCCGGCCCCACCAGGGAGGTGGGTCACTCCTGCTTTTTGCGGCGGGTGCCGAAGACGATCTCGTCCCAGCTCGGGACGGCGGCGCGGCGGCCCGGGCGGACGCCGTCGGCTTCCGCCTGGCGGTCCGTGGTGCCGGTGAGGCGCTCCCGGTGACCCGCCACGGTGCGCGGCATCAGGACGTCCGCGTAAGCGGCACCCGCACTCGCCGACGCGGCCGGCGGCTGTTCCGCCACCGGCTCGTCCGGCTCCGGCGGTTCGGCCGCCGAGGGCCGCTCCGGTACGACCAGGTCGCCCCGGAAGCTCGGCACCGCCTCCAGCAGGCTGGTCAGCGAGTCCCGCTCCTCCTCCGGCTCCGGGGGCGGCGGGGGCGCGGGGCGCTCCAGCTGCCGGTCCAGGGCGCGGTCCAGCGGCCGGTCCCGCGGCAGCCGCGCGATCCTCGGCACGAACGGGAAGCTCGGCTCCGGCGTCGCGGGCAGGTCGTCGGACTCGCCGATCAGGGAGCGGGCCTCGTCGTCCACGGCCACGACCAGGCGGCGCGGGGGATCGTAGGTCCAGCTCGCGGAGTGCGGTTCGGCCGCCACCCGGTAGACGAGCAGGACTTCCCAGGTGCCGTCGTCGCGGCGCCACGAGTCCCACTGGACGGATTCCTTGTCGGCCCCGCGCAGCGTCAGCCGCTCTTGCACGGCCTCGCCGAGCTGGGGTCCGGTGTTCGTGTTCTCGCCGGGACGTCGCACGGAGGTCTTCCGGGCCCGCTCGGCCATGAACGCGCGCTCCGCGAGCACGGGGCCCTCGAAGCGGCGTACCCGGTCGACGGGGATGCCCGCGAGTTGAGCGACCTCCTCCGCGGAGGCACCGGCTCGTATCCGGGCCTGGATGTCGCGGGGGCGGAGGTGGCTCTCCACCTCGATCTCGATCTGGTTCAGACGCGCGCGGTCGTTGCGCACGGCTGCCCGCAGCCGCTCATCGATCGGAAGGGTGTACTCCGTGCTGTCCGCAGCTTTGAGCACCAGTCGTGTGCCGTCATTGGAGACGGCCACGACACGCAGTTCGGGCATGGGGACCTCCCGGGTGGTGCCTGCCGACGTCACGTGCGTCGCTGCTTCCGCTAGTCGAGTGTGGCCTGCCCGGGTGCAGCCTGCCACAACCTTGCCGAGTTCATCCGGCGTGTCGGGCATGCGCCCTTGATCGCCGTTATGGCACGGTTACCTGTTGGCCACACACAGTGACCGGACAGTCACTCTGCGCATCAGGAATCCGTGAGATTCCGCGGCATTGCCGGTTTCGAGCGCCGATTCTGCACCAGCCGGCCCCCTCTCCCGAGTCCGGACATCCGAAAGGAAGGACGGCCCCAGGGCTCGCCACAGTACTCCATTCGGGCCATGCGGGTGGACCGCCGCGCCGCCGAACTTGTCCAGGGCGGGGGCAGTTGAAAGGCCGTACTTCCGTACGTGGTGTCTTGCTTCACAGAATCGCCTGAAATGGAACTATCCGTTTCGCTCGCGTGTCAGTAACTGCAGGAAGCACTGAAACGGACGGGGTCTGGGCGCGCAGAGGATGGGGATGGGTCACAAGAGGACGCAAGGGATCGAAGCGATAGGGCCGATCGGGGGTGTGGGGGAGCCGGAGGAGAAGAAGAAGCTGGATCTGAGCGTGGCTCAGGTCGCGGGTTCCTCCCTGGCCACGGTCGCCGCGGCGGTCCTCGCGCAGGGGCTCGGCGTGTACGGGACGATCATCGGTGCGGGCGTGGTGAGCGTGGTCGCCACGGCGGGTGGGCCGGTCATCGGCCACTTCTTCCGGCGGACCGGGGGCCAGTTGCGCGAGACGGCCCGGCCCAAGTCCCGGCAGGTTCCCGTCGTGGACGGAGCCGAGGCCACGACCCTCCTGCCGGTGCACGGCGGTGATCCGACGACCGTCCTCCCGGTGTACGGCGCCGACCCGACGACCGTCCTCCCGGTGCACGGCGCCGACCCGACCACCGTCCTGCCCGTGCACCGCGCCGACGCCACCACCGTGCTGCCCGTGGCCGGGCCGCCCGGCGCCGCGCCGGACGAGGAATTCAGCCGGGCCACCACCCACGGCACCACGGCCCGCGGCTGGAAGCGCACGGCGGTCGCCGCCGGCAGCGCCTTCGCCATCGCGCTGGGCGGCATCGCGGCGTACGAGGGGCTCTCGGGCCGGTCGGTCAGCGACCGGCCCCTCTACACCGCCGTCACCGGAAGTTCCGGCGACAGCGGCAGGAAGCAGGACCCGCCCGCCGCCCCCGACGGGCAGCGCAGCCCCGGCACCGGGGAGCGGCGGCACGACGAGGAGCCGGCGGCCGGGAGTTCCCCGAGCCCGTCCCGGTCCCACGGCGGCCGGGACCCGAGCCCCGACCCGAGTCCCTCGCACTCCACCGGACCGACGCCGAGCCCCGATCCCTCGCGGTCCGCGGGCCCGACGCCGACGCCCTCCAAGCCCACGCCGACCCCGGAGAAGTCCACGCCGACGGCCGGCCAGGGCGGGGCGAGCCCCTCCTGACCCCGGCCCCTGCCCCGGCCCCTGACCCCGGGTCAGTCGCCCAGCACGCGCCGGAGGTAGTCGTTCGCGAACACCCGCTCCGGGTCCAGCCGGTCCCGGAGCGCGGTGAACTCGCCGAACCGCGGGTAGACCCGGGCGAAGTAGTCCGCGTCCCGCGTGTGCACCTTGCCCCAGTGCGGACGCCCGCCGTGCGCCGTGAAGATCTGCTCGGCGGCGGTGAAGTAGGCGTGGTACGGGGTGCCCTTGTACATGTGCACCGCGATGTACGCGCTCTCGCGGCCGGAGGCGGTGGACAGGGTGATGTCGTCCGCCGGGGCCGTGCGCACCTCCACCGGGAAGCTGATCCGCAGGCTGGAGCGGTCGACCATGGCCTTGAGCTCCCGCAGCGCCTCGACGACCCGCTCGCGCGGAACGGCGTACTCCATCTCGATGAAACGGACCCGGCGCGGGCTCGTGTACACCTTGTACGGGATGTCCGTGTAGGTGCGCGCCGACAGGGCGCGGCTGGCGATCCGGGCGATGCCCGGGATGGCGGCCGGGACCGCGCGGCCGAGGGAGTTGACGGCCTGGAAGACGCCGTTGGAGAGCAGCTCGTCCTCGACCCAGGCGCTGACCGCGCCGGGCGGGGCGGCGGGGCCCTGGCTGCGGTTGTTCCGCTTGGTGTTGCAGTTGCCGGTGTGCGGGAACCAGTAGAACTCGAAGTGCTCGTTCTCCGCGAAGTGCTGGTCGAACTCGGCGGTCACCCGGTCGAAGGCCATCGGCTCCTCACGGGCGGTCAGGAAGAACAGCGGCTCCACGGCGAAGGTGATCGCGGTGACGATGCCCAGGGCGCCGATGCCGAGCCGGGCGGCCGCGAAGACCTCCGGATTCTCCTTCTCCGAGCACGTCAGCAGCCGTCCGTCCGCCGTGACCAGCTCCAGCGCGCGGATCTGCGCGGAGAGGGAGGCGGAGTCCCGGCCGGTGCCGTGGGTGCCGGTGCTGGTGGCCCCGGAGACGGTCTGCTCCATGATGTCGCCCATGTTGGTGAGCGAGAGGCCCTCCCGGGCCAGGGCGAGGTTGAGGTCCTTGAGGACCGTGCCCGCCGCCACCGTGACCGTCCCGGCGGCCCGGTCGATCTCCCGTATCCCGGCCAGGGCCTGGGGGCGGATCAGGACGCCGTCGGTGGCGGCGGCCGAGGTGAAGGAGTGGCCGGTGCCGACCGCCTTCACCCGCAGACCGTCCGAGGCGGCCCGGCGGACCGCCTCCTGAAGCTCCCCGACCGAGGCCGGGGTCACGACACGGGCGGGTGTCGCGGAGACGTTGCCCGCCCAGTTACGCCACGCTGCGGTCGGTGCCGTGCTGCTGCCCGGCCCGCTCTTGCCTGCTGTCCCCGTCGTCGCCATCGCTAGAGGGCTCCTCCCCTTGCGCCGGCCTCGTCAGCCGGCGGTAACCCGCGAACGCCACCGCCGCCGCGGCGGCCCCCGCCGATATGGAGACGACGTACCCGGTGCGCGCGCCGGAGGCGTCGATGACCCAGCCGGCCACGGAGGAGCCGACGGCGACACCGACCGCGAGGCCGGTGCTGATCCAGGTCATGCCCTCGGTCAGCTTCGCGCGCGGTACGTGCGCCTCGATCAGGGCCATCGTGGTGATCATCGTGGGAGCGATGGCGAGGCCCGAGACGAAGAGCGCCACGGCCAGAAACGGAAGGTTCCCGGCCAGTAGGAGGGGGATCATACTCACGGCCATCGCACATATGCCCAGCACCCACCTGCGTTCGGCCTTGCCCTTGAGGTGGAGCAGGCCGAAGGCGATCCCGGCGAGGCAGGAGCCGAGCGCCCAGACGGCGAGGATCACGCTCGCCAGGGGCTTGTGGCCCCGCTCGTCCGCGAAGGCCAGGGTGGCCACGTCGATCGAACCGAAGATCGCCCCCGTGGCGACGAAGGTGCCCATCAGCACCTGGAGTCCGGGGGAGCGCAGGGCGGAGGTCCGGTCGGTGTGCTCGTCGTGCGGGTGCGGCTCGGGTTCGGTGGCGCGCTGCGCCGTCAGCCACCACACGCCCACCAGCAGGCAGACCGCGGCGATCAGCGGCCCCGCCTCGGGGAACCACGTCGTGGACAATCCGATGGCGATGATCGGGCCGAAGATGAAGCAGATCTCGTCGACGACGGACTCGAAGGAGTAGGCGGTGTGCAGGCTCGGGGTGTCCCGGTAGATCGCCGTCCAGCGGGCGCGGATCATCGAGCCGACGCTGGGCACGCAGCCCGCGAGGACGGCGAAGACGAAGAGGGTCCAGTCCGGCCAGCCGTTCGCGGCGGCCAGCAGCAGTCCGGTCACCGCGACGACCGCGAAGAGGGTGGCGGGGCGCAGGACGCGCCGCTGGCCGTAGCGGTCGACCAGCTTGGACACCTGGGGGCCGACCGCGGCCGCGGAGAGGGCGAGGGAGCCGGTGAGCGCGCTGGCGAGCCCGTACCGCCCGGTGATCTCGGAGATCATCGTGAGGATGCCGACGCCCACCATGGACAGCGGCATCCTGCCGATGAAGCCGGCGGCGCTGAACCTCTTGCTGCCTGGGGCGGCGAAGATCGCGCGGTAGGGACTGGGCAAGGGGCCCTCCGTAAGGGACGTCGGTGGCCCATACAGGTTACGACCGCAGGTGCGGTACCCGCAGGGTGAGCGAGAAGCGGCAAGTTAGGCTGACCTTACCTGCGCGGTGATCGGGATCCGACCGCCGAGGCCGATTCCCGGGCGCCGTGGCCGGGTGGCAGGATTCGGGGCATGTCAGACCAGCACTCCGCCGCCGCCCGTCCCGCCGGTCACGAGACCGGAGCCGCCGGACCCGCCGCCCCCTACGACGCCCTGCTGCTGCTGTCCTTCGGCGGTCCGGAGGGCCCGGACGACGTGGTGCCCTTCCTGGAGAACGTCACGCGCGGCCGCGGCATCCCGCGCGAGCGGCTGAAGGAGGTCGGCAAGCACTACTTCGGCTTCGGCGGGGTCAGCCCGATCAACGGGCAGAACCGCGAGTTGCTCGACGCGCTGCGCAAGGACTTCGCCGGGCACGGGCTGGACCTGCCGGTCTACTGGGGCAACCGGAACTGGGCGCCCTACCTGAACGACGTCATGCACGAGATGGCCGCCGACGGGCGCCGCCGCATCGCCGTCCTCGCCACCAGCGCGTACGCCTCGTACTCCGGGTGCCGCCAGTACCGCGAGAACCTGGCCGACGCGCTCGCCGCGGTCGAAGCGGAAGGCCTGGAGCGGCCCCGGGTGGACAAGCTGCGGCACTACTTCAACCACCCCGGCTTCGTACAGCCCATGATCGACGGGGTGCTCGCCGCGCTGGAGTCGCTGCCCGAGGAGGCCCGCGCGGGCGCCCACCTCGCCTTCACAACGCACTCCATCCCGGATTCCGCGGCCGATTCCTCGGGCCCGGCCGAGGACCACACGGAGAACGGCGAGGGCGGTGCGTACGTCAAGCAGCACCTGGACGTCGCCCGCGTGATCGCGGACGCGGTACGGGCGCAGACGGGCGTCGAGCGGCCCTGGCGGCTGGTCTATCAGTCGCGCAGCGGCGCCCCGCACACGCCCTGGCTGGAGCCGGACATCTGCGACCACCTGGAGGCCCTGCACGCCGCCGGGGCCCCCGCGGCGGTGATGGTGCCCGTCGGCTTCGTCTCCGACCACATGGAGGTCCTGTACGACCTCGACACGGAGGCGACCGCGAAGGCGGCGGAGCTGGGCCTCCCCGTGGCCCGGTCCGCGACCGTGGGCGCCGACCCGCGCTTCGCGGCCGCCGTGCGCGAGCTGGTGCTGGAGCGGGCGGCGGGCGAGCGGGGCGAGGCCGTGGAGCGCTGCGCGCTCGGACTGCTCGGACCGAGCCACGATCTGTGCGCGGTGGGCTGCTGCCCGGCGCGCTCGCCCCGGCCCGCGGCCGCGGGCGCCGACAGTCCGTACGCGGACGCGTGAGGAGCCTGCTGTGACCGCTCAGACCCCCGAGAACCCTGTGACCCCTGTGAACCCCGTGAGCGACGAGCTGCTCGCCGAACTGCTGGAGGTGGCACAGGAGGCCGCCCGGCGCGCCGGTGAGCTGCTGAAGGACGGCCGCCCGGCCGATCTGGCCGTGGCGGCGACCAAGTCCAGCCCGATCGACGTGGTGACCGAGATGGACATCGCGGCGGAGAAGCTGATCACCGGCCTCCTCGCGGAGCGCCGGCCCGCGGACGGGATCCTCGGCGAGGAGGGCGCGGACACCCCCGGCACGAGCGGGGTGCGGTGGGTCGTGGACCCGCTCGACGGGACCGTGAACTACCTCTACGGCCTGCCCAGCTGGGGGGTCTCGATCGCGGCCGAGTACCGGGGCGAGACGGTCGTGGGCGTGGTGGCGGCGCCGATGCGCGGCGAGACCTGCCACGCGGTGCGCGGCGGCGGGGCGTGGATGGACGGCGTACGGCTGTCCTGCCGGCCGGCCGCGCCGCTGGACCAGGCGCTGGTGGCGACCGGATTCGCCTACGTCCAGACGCGGCGCGACCACCAGGCCGAGGTGGCCCGGCACATCGTTCCGCTGGTGCGGGACATCCGGCGGGGCGGATCGGCCGCGCTGGACCTGTGCGACGTCGCGGCGGGACGGCTGGACGCCTACTACGAGCGCGGGCTGAACCCCTGGGACCTGGCGGCGGGGGACCTGATCGCCCGCGAGGCGGGGGCCCTGACGGGCGGTCGGCCGGGGGAGCGGGCCTCCGGGGAGCTGGCGGTCGCCGGGTCACCGGCCGTCTTCGCGTCGCTCCAGCCGCTGCTGGACGCGGCCGGGGCGTGGCACGACTGACCTGCGGACCGTTGCCGGGGCTCCGCCCCGGACCCCGCGCCTCAAACGCCGGCGGGGCTGGATTTGCCTGGCTGGGCTGGATTGCCCGCAGGGCAATTTCAGCCCGTCCGGCGTTTGAGGACCGGGGTCCGGGGCGGAGCCCCGGTTTCGGGACGGCCCGCGGGTCCGGAGGGGGCACGTACGCCGTCCGGCCCCGGCGCTGAGGGCGCCGGGGCCGGACGGGGCGTACGGGGGTGAGGGTCGGGTCCGGGGCGAGCCCCGGGCCGGTGGGCCGGTGGTCGGTCAGGCGGCGGAGGCGGAGACCTGCACCTGCACGCCGTGCTCGGCGGCGAGGCGCTGGAGGTCTTCCAGCTCCGCCTGCTCGACGTCCGCGAGGAAGTCGTCGCCCGCCTCGCGGGCCTGCCTGAGGTCCGTCTGCGTGCTCCTGATGCGCTGCAGGAGACCCGCGGTGAATGCGTCCATGGGATGCGCCCCCTCTTCGTGGGTCGGCGGCGGCGGGCACGTGGCGCGCCACTGGGAGGGTGATCGGGGTGTGCTGTCGTCCTCCCCGGCACCCTGGGCGCAGAAACCTCGTGAGGCGGGGGAATCCTCATCTCCCCCCGCCGGAGCCCCTCAGGAGCCCCCCAGGGGCGCCTCAGAGGCGCCTTACAGCCGGTTTACGGCTGAAAGGGGCAGGATGGACGACGCAATACACGTGTGCCCTGAAGGGCTCGGAGGAAGGAAACGACGTGCGCGTACTCGTCGTCGAGGACGAGCAGCTGCTCGCCGATGCGGTGGCCACCGGACTGCGGCGCGAGGCCATGGCGGTGGACGTCGTGTACGACGGCGCGGCCGCCTTGGAGCGCGTCGGTGTGAACGACTACGACGTGGTGGTGCTGGACCGGGACCTCCCGCTGGTGCACGGCGACGACGTCTGCCGCAAGATCGTCGAGCTGGGGATGCCCACCCGGGTGCTCATGCTGACCGCCTCCGGCGATGTCAGCGACCGGGTCGAGGGCCTGGAACTGGGCGCTGACGACTACCTGCCCAAGCCGTTCGCGTTCACCGAGCTGACCGCCCGGGTGCGCGCGCTGGGGCGGCGTACGACCGTCGCGCTGCCGCCCGTACTGGAGCGGGCCGGGATCAAGCTGGACCCGAACCGGCGCGAGGTGTTCCGGGAGGGCAAGGAGGTGCAGCTGGCGCCGAAGGAGTTCGCGGTGCTGGAGGTCCTCATGCGCAGCGAGGGCACGGTCGTGTCCGCGGAGCAGCTGCTGGAGAAGGCCTGGGACGAGAACACCGACCCCTTCACCAACGTCGTGCGGGTGACCGTCATGACGCTGCGGCGCAAGCTGGGCGAGCCGCCGGTCATCGTGACCGTGCCGGGCTCCGGATACCGGATCTGACGAGGATGGCCGCTTCTCCCGCGCCGCCACCGGCGCCACCGAAACCGACCTGGGACCCCGGCCAGCCCGAGGGTCCCTTCCCTTGGCTCCGGCCGACGATCCGCATACGCCTCACGCTGCTCTACGGCGGCATGTTCCTGATCGCGGGCATCCTGCTGCTGTCGATCATCTACCTGCTGGCCGCCCAGGCGCTGCGCGAGGGCAACGGCCTCCCGTTCAAGATCGTGGGCGGGACGAAGGTCGAGGTCTCCAGCAGCACCTGTCCGGGCGTGCAGTCGATCGAACAGTCGCTCGACCGCTTCAACCAGGTGATCACCGAGTGCGTCAACGTCCAGCGCAAGCACGCGCTGGACGACCTGCTCAGCCGTTCGCTGATGGCCCTGCTGGGCCTCAGCATCATCGCCTTCGCCTTCGGCTACGCGATGGCCGGCCGGGTGCTGTCGCCGCTGGGCAAGATCACCCGGACCGCGCGGCGCGTGGTCGGCTCGGACCTGACCCGGCGGATCGAACTCGACGGGCCCGACGACGAGCTGAAGGAGCTGGCCGACACCTTCGACGAGATGCTCGACCGGCTGGAGCGGGCGTTCACCGCCCAGCAGCGGTTCGTCGCCAATGCCTCGCACGAGCTGAGAACGCCGCTGGCCATCAACCGGACCCTGCTGGAGGTGCACCTCTCCGATCCCGGGGCGCCGGTGGAGCTCCAGCAGCTCGGCAAGACCCTGCTGGCCACCAACGAGCGCAGCGAGCAGCTCGTCGAGGGCCTGCTGCTGCTCGCCCGCAGCGACAACCAGATCATCGAGCGCAAGCCGGTGGACCTCGCGGAGGTCGCTTCCCGGGCCCTGGACCAGGCGCGGGGTGAGGCGGCGGCCAAGGGGGTGGAGATCCGCGGCGAGCGCGCGCTGGCCGTCGTACAGGGCAATGGCGTGCTCCTGGAGCGGATCGCCCTCAACCTGGTGCAGAACGCCGTCCGGTACAACGTGCCGGAGGGCGGCTGGGTCGAGGTGACCACCGAGGTGCAGCACGGTCAGGCGGTGCTCCTGGTATCGAACACGGGTCCCGTGGTTCCCGCGTACGAGATCGACAATCTCTTCGAGCCGTTCCGGCGGCTGCGCACGGAGCGCACGGGCAGCGACAAGGGGGTCGGTCTCGGCCTTTCCATCGCGCGCTCGGTGGCCCGCGCGCACGGCGGACGGATCCACGCGGAGCCGCGCGAGGGCGGTGGCCTCGTGATGCGTGTCACTTTGCCCATCTGATACTTCATGCCCGTGTTCGCTCTTGGCTGAATCGAAGGGCGGCCACGGGGGTGGATTCTGTGTGATCGATCACAGTGTCGAGTGGGGGGTCATGTACGTTCAGTGACCCCTGGGGCGGCCGGAAAGCCCGGGAAGTCCGGGTTTCCGGCCCCCCTCCTGGCGGGAAATACACGAGGTGGCACTCGTGCAAGGCGACCCCCGGACCGTGTACGGTCCCGGTCGTCATCCCAGCTGAGCGCTTCATATGGCGAGCGGCTGGGTGTCGATTGAGTAACAGACCTTGATGTGAGGCAAAATCTCCGCCTCAGGTCGGGCACAAGTCCGGCCTCTCGCGCGTTACGTGCGCTGAGACACCGCTAAATCCCAGAGGGGGAGAGCGAAAAATGGCAACGGACTACGACACCCCACGCAAGACAGACGACGATGTCGACAACGACAGCATTGAAGAGCTGAAGGCTCGTCGTAACGAGAAGTCGTCCTCGACCGTCGATGTCGACGACTTCGACGCGGCGGAGGGCATGGAGCTTCCCGGTGCGGACCTCTCCAATGAGGAGCTGGCCGTCCGGGTCCTGCCCAAGCAGGCCGATGAGTTCACCTGCACGAACTGCTTCCTGGTTCACCACCGCAGCCAGCTGGCGCGGGAGAAGAACGGTCAGCCGATCTGTCGCGACTGCGACTAGGAGCGTCGGCCGTGACGGGCTCGACGCCTTTTCGCAGGCTGCGCTTGCGAAAACAGCAGGATGATCCGGTGGAAACGCACGAGGGAGCCACGGACCCGGCAACGGGTCCCGAAGCGCCCGGCGTGCCCGCCTTGCCCTCCGGGGCCGGAGGACTCGCTCCCTCGGCCGCGGGGGCTGCCGAGGAGCCCCGGCGAGCCGCCGCGGCCCGTCGGCTGCACGCCGTCAAGAACGGGGTGCGCAAGGGCGGTGAGGGAGTCAGGGCCGTGGCCCTGTTCGTCACCGACCGGATCATCGAGAACGCCCCGCGCGTTCCGGTACGGGACCTCGCGACCCTGCGCGCGCAGTTCCCGGACCTGGGTCCCGATCAGCTTGCCGACAAGCTGATCGCGGGCGCCGCCAACGCCAGCTCGACCGTCGGCGCGGGAATCGGTGCGGCGGCGATGCTGCCCGTGCCGCCCGCCATGCCGGCCGAACTGGCCGCGGAGATCACCGGCGTCGCGGCGATCGAGTTCAAGCTGATCGCCGAGCTCCACGAGGTCTACGGCCTGCGGCCCCCCGGCACGCTGAAGGAGCGCAGCCTCGGCTACCTCACCGCGTGGACGGAGGAGCGGGGCGTGGACCTCTCCCGGCCCACGACGCTCAATGCCGCCCTCGGCGGCCAGATGAAGCGGGAGCTGCGCCAGCAGATCATGAAGCGGATGGTGCGGAACCTGCCGAACCTGATGCCGTTCATGGTCGGCGCGGCCGTCGGCGCGGTGATGAACCGCCGCGACACCCGCAAACTCGCCGAGAAGGTCCGCAGCGACCTGCGGACCCGGGCCGTGCCCTGGAGCGCACTGGGACAGCTGCCGCCCCTGGAGCAGCCCACCCAGCCCCTTCCCGAGGCCACCAGGGCCGCCCTCGAAGGGCCCGCCCCGCAGGGACTATGACCGCGCCGCGCGCAGGGCCGCCGCCAGGGCTTCCGGTTCCCGCGTCGAGACGTACACGTACGGCGTCGGGTCCGCGGGGTCGGTGACCTCCACGCGGACCGCCGTCGGCACGTAGCTGCGCATCAGCATGAAGGCGCGGGTATCGGCCTTGTACGTCCGCCAGGCGCGCGCCTCCTCGGCGTCCAGCACCTCGGGCTCGCCCAGTGCCGAGACCGGGATCCGCGCGTCCCCGATGCTCAGCGCCCCGTTCACCACCCGGACGCGGGCGGACCCGTACGAACTCACCACCAGCCCCGCCAGGGCCGTCCCGCCGACCAGCCCGGCCAGCAGCGGCAGCGTGCCCAGCGGCAGCAGCATCAGCGCGCACGACAGACCCAGCAGTACGGAGATCCCCCACCAGGCGCGGGGGGCGGTCAGTCGTTCGTCGTGGTGCGCGGGGGAGAGCTGCATGGCTCCAAGCTTGGCACGGGGCGACCCGTGGCCGGTGGCGCGGGTAAGGTCTGCGCCTGTGAGTGGACGAAACACAGCGTTGACGCCTCCCGCCGATGCCACGGCGCCGGTGCGGCACCCCGATGCCCCGGCACCCGGCGAACTCCTCGGTGCGCACTACGAGCACTGTTTCGGCTGCGGCGGGGGCCAGCCGCACGGACTCCACCTGGAGGCCAGGGCGGGCGAGGGCGTGCGGGTCACCGCCGAGTTCACCGTCAAGCCCGCCCACCAGGGCGCCCCGGGCCTGGCCCACGGCGGTGTGCTCGCCACGGCGCTCGACGAGACCCTCGGCTCCCTGAACTGGCTGCTGCGCGTCATCGCGGTGACCGGACGGCTGGAGACCGACTTCGTGCGGCCCGTGCCGGTGGACACCGTGCTGTACCTGGAGGCCGAGGTCACCGCCGTCGCCGGACGGAAGATCTACTCCACGGCGGTCGGCCGGATAGGCGGCCCGCAGGGCCCGGTCGCGCTCCGTGCCGACGCCCTGTTCATCGAGGTCAAGGTCGACCACTTCATCGACAACGGACGACCCGAGGAGATCCGGGCGGCGATGGCCGACCCGGACCAGGCCAAGCGCGCTCGCGCCTTCGAGGTGAACCCCTGATGTCCCAGAACGCCCACGCGCCCGTCGACGTACTGATCCGCCGCGTCGACCCCGAGGTGCCCCTGCCCGCCTACGGTCACCCCGGTGACGCCGGCTGCGACCTGGTCACCACCCAGGCCGCCGAGCTGGCTCCCGGCGAGCGGACCGTGCTGCCCACCGGCGTGTCCATCGCGCTGCCCGACGGGTACGCCGCCTTCGTGCACCCGCGCTCCGGACTGGCCGCACGCTGCGGGCTCGCGCTGGTGAATGCCCCGGGGACGGTGGATGCCGGGTACCGTGGGGAAATCAAGGTGATCGTGGTCAATCTCGACCCGCGCGAGAGCGTACGGTTCGAGCGTTTCGACCGCATTGCCCAGCTGGTTGTCCAGCGGGTCGAGAGGGTGCGCTTCCACGAGGTGGCGGAGCTTCCCGGCTCGGCACGGGCCGAGGGGGGCTTCGGGTCCACCGGCGGTCATACGGCCGTGGCCGGATCCGGGGCTGGTCAGCAGGGTGGGAATGGCTACGCTTCGGTCGTAACCGACCGGGAAGGACAGTGACGTGTTCGGACGTCGCAAGAAGAACGACTCCGTCAAGGACGGCAGCGCGGCCGAGCAGGTCGACGGCATCGAGGCCGAGGGCCAGGACGTCGACGATGACTCCGCCGCGAGCGAGCCGCGCAGGCTGAACCTGCCGCCGGCCCCGCGTCCGGACGGCCCCTGGGACGACTCCGAGGTCTCGGCTCCGGCCGAGGGCCGGGTCGACCTCGGCGGCATCCTCGTACCGGGTGTCGAGGGCATGGAGCTGCGTGTCGAGGTCGCCGGGGACGCGATCGTCGCCGCGACCGTCGTGCTGCACGACAGCGCGGTGCAGCTCCAGGCCTTCGCCGCGCCGAAGAAGGAAGGCATCTGGGGCGAGGTCCGCGAGGAGATCGGCGCGGGCATCACCCAGCAGGGCGGCATGATCGAAGAGGTCCAGGGCCCGCTGGGCTGGGAGCTGCGCGCGCAGGTCCCGGTTCCGCTGCCCGACGGCCAGACCGGCGCCCAGCTGGTCCGCTTCGTCGGCGTCGACGGCCCGCGCTGGTTCCTGCGCGGTGTCATCTCCGGCCAGGGCGCGGTGCGTCCCGAGGCCGCCGGCGTGCTGGAGCAGATCTTCCGCGACACCGTCGTGGTCCGTGGCGAGGGCCCTATGGCCCCGCGCGACCCGATCGTCCTGAAGCTGCCGAACGACGCCCAGATGGTGCCGGACGGCGTGCAGACGGAGGAGCAGGAAGGCTCGCGCTTCTCCGGCGGCATGGGGCAGCTGGAGCGCGGACCGGAGATCACCGAGGTCCGCTGAGCACCCGTACGACGCGTTTCCGGCCGTGGGCCGCACCCTCGCGGGGTGCGGCCCACAGCTGCGTCCGGGGCGGCGCGATCGCGTCGGAAGCCGTCAGAGAAGCGTCAGGGATGTCCGTACGGGTGGTCATCCGTGCGTATTCGGCCGACTCGTCCCGGAGAATGAGCGCATGGGACGCGGCAAACTACGGATCTACCTCGGTGCGGCGCCCGGTGTGGGCAAGACCTACGCGATGCTGTCCGAGGGCCACCGGCGGGTGGAACGGGGCACCGACTGCGTCGTGGGCTTCGTCGAGCACCACGGGCGCCCGCGCACCGAGGTGATGCTGCACGGCCTGGAGCAGACGCCGCGCCGCCAGGTGACCTACCGCGGAGCCGCCTTCACCGAGATGGACGTGGACGCGCTGCTCGCCCGCAAGCCCGTGATCGCCCTGGTGGACGAGCTGGCGCACACCAATGTGCCGGGCTCGCGCAACGCCAAGCGCTGGCAGGACGTCGAGGACCTGCTCAAGGCCGGCATCGACGTGATCTCCACCGTGAACATCCAGCACCTGGAGTCCCTCGGCGACGTGGTCGAGGCGATCACCGGGGTCCGCCAGCGGGAGACCGTCCCCGACGAGGTGGTCCGGCGGGCCGACCAGATCGAGCTGGTCGACATGTCGCCCCAGGCGCTGCGGCGCCGGATGGCGCACGGGAACGTCTACCAGCCCGACAAGGTCGACGCGGCCCTGTCCAACTACTTCCGGCCCGGCAACCTCACCGCGCTGCGCGAACTGGCGCTGCTGTGGGTGGCCGACCGGGCCGACGAATACCTCCAGCAGTACCGCGGCGAGCACAACATCCGCTCCACCTGGCAGGCGCGCGAGCGGATCGTCGTCGGGCTGACCGGCGGCGCGGAGGGACGTACGCTCATCCGCCGCGCGGCCCGGATGGCGGCCAAGGGCTCCGGCAGCGAGATCATGGCCGTCTACATCGCCCGCAGCGACGGGCTGACCGCGGCCTCGCCCAAGGAGCTGGCGGTCCAGCGGACCCTGGTCGAGGATCTTGGCGGAACGTTCCACCATGTGATCGGCGACGACGTCCCCGACGCCCTGCTGGAATTCGCCCGGGGCGTCAACGCCACCCAGATCGTCCTCGGCTCCAGCCGCCGCAAGGCCTGGCAGTACGTCTTCGGCCCCGGCGTCGGCGCCACCGTGGCCCGCGACTCCGGACCCGACCTCGACGTCCACATCGTCACCCACGAGGCGGTGGCCAAGGGGCGCGGGCTGCCCGTCGTGCGCTCGGCGGCCCGGCTCGGGCGCAACCGGATCGTGGCCGGCTGGGTGGTCGGCGTCGTGCTGCCCGGGCTGCTCGCCCTGGTGCTCACGCACGTCGCCGCCGACCCCGGCCTCGCCAACGAGATGCTGCTCTTCCTCTCGCTGACGGTCGCCTCCGCGCTGCTCGGCGGCCTCTGGCCGGCGCTCGCCTCCGCGGCCTTCGGGTCCCTGCTGCTCAACTTCTACTTCGCGCCGCCGCTGCACCGGTTCACCATCTCCGACCCCAAGAACATCGTGGCCATCGCGGTCTTCTTCGGCGTGGCCGTCTCGGTCGCCTCCGTGGTCGACCTGGCCGCCCGGCGCACCCACCAGGCCGCCCGGCTGCGCGCCGAGTCCGAGATCCTCTCCTTCCTCGCGGGCAGCGTGCTGCGCGGCGAGACCACCCTCGACGCCCTGCTGGAGCGGGTCCGGGAGACCTTCGCCATGGAGTCCGTGGCCCTGCTGGAACGGGAGAGCGACGTGGAGCCCTGGACCCCCGCCGGGAGCGTCGGCCCGGACCCGGTGGCCCGCCCCGAGGACGCCGATGTGGACATGCCCATCGGGGACCACATGGCGCTGGCCCTGAGCGGGCGGGTGCTGCCCGCCGAGGACCGCCGCGTCCTGGGCGCCTTCGCCGCGCAGGCCGCCGTCGTACTGGACCGCCAGCGCCTGGTCGGCGAGGCCGAGGACGCCCGCCGGATGGCCGAGGGCAACCGGATCCGCACCGCCCTGCTCGCCGCCGTCAGCCACGACCTGCGCACCCCGCTCGCCTCGATCAAGGCCTCCGTCAGCTCGCTGCGCTCCGACGACGTGGACTGGTCCGAGGAGGACCGGGCCGAGCTGCTCGCGGGCATCGAGGAGGGCGCCGACCGGCTCGACCACCTCGTGGGCAACCTGCTCGACATGTCCCGGCTGCAGACCGGCACCGTCACCCCGCTGATCCGGGAGATCGACCTCGACGAGGTGGTCCCGATGGCGCTGGGCGGCGTACCGGAGGACAGCGTCCTGCTGGACGTGCCCGAGTCGCTGCCGATGGTCGCCGTCGACCCGGGGCTGCTGGAGCGGGCCGTCGCCAACGTCGTCGAGAACGCCGTCAAGTACAGCCCGGGCGGGGAACCGGTGACCGTCGCCGCGAGTTTCCTCGGTGACCGGGTCGAGGTCCGCGTGGTGGACCGCGGCCCCGGCGTCCCCGACGAGGCCAAGGACAAGATCTTCGCCCCCTTCCAGCGCCACGGGGACGCCCCGCGCGGCGCCGGAGTGGGCCTCGGGCTCGCCGTCGCCCGGGGCTTCGCCGAGGCCATGGGCGGCACCCTGGCCGCCGAGGACACCCCCGGCGGCGGACTGACCATGGTGCTCACCCTGCGCGCCGCCGCCCCGGCCGGGCCCCGCCCGGCCGCGCGGCTTTCCCTCACACCGACCGACCCGCTCAGCCCGACCGACTCCCTGACACCGACCGACTCCCTCGCACCGACCGACGTACGACAGAAGGCAGGACCTCAATGACCCGGGTGCTCGTGGTGGACGACGAGCCGCAGATCGTCCGAGCCCTCGTGATCAACCTCAAGGCGCGCAAGTACGAGGTCGACGCCGCCGCCGACGGGGCGCAGGCCCTGGAACTGGCCGCGGCCCGTCACCCCGACGTGGTCGTCCTCGACCTCGGCCTGCCCGACATGGACGGGGTCGAGGTGATCAGGGGGCTGCGCGGCTGGACCCGGGTCCCCATCCTGGTGCTCTCCGCGCGGCACAGCTCCGACGAGAAGGTCGAGGCGCTCGACGCGGGCGCCGACGACTACGTCACCAAGCCCTTCGGCATGGACGAGCTGCTGGCCCGGCTCCGCGCGGCCGTCCGCCGGGCCGAACCCGGCGCGGGGTCGGGCGAGGACGAGGTGATCGTGGAGACCGCGGGCTTCACCGTGGACCTGGCCGCGAAGAAGGCCGTACGGGAAGGGCGCGACGTACGCCTGACCCCGACCGAGTGGCACCTGCTGGAGGTCCTCGTCCGCAACGGGGGCAAGCTGGTCAGCCAGAAGCAGCTGCTCCAGGAGGTCTGGGGGCCCTCGTACGGCACCGAGACGAACTATCTCCGGGTCTACATGGCGCAGCTGCGCCGCAAACTGGAGGCCGACCCCTCGCACCCCCGGCACTTCATCACCGAACCGGGCATGGGATACCGCTTCGAGAGGTAGCCGACGCGCCGGTACGCTTCCTGTATGAGTGCTGAACCGCGTCCCGAGAAGCCCGCGAAACCGGCCAGGCCGGGGGGCCGGTTCCGCCGGATGATAGAGCGGCTGTCCACCTCCCAGGAGGAGCTGCATTCGGCGGAGCTGCAGGAGGACGCAGAAGCCGCGGGGTGCACGCGGATCTGCGACTGCCACGACCGCCAGATAGTCAAGGTCACCGGTACGCTGCGCACGGTCACATTGCGGCCGAGGGCGGGCGTGCCGGCGCTGGAGGCGGAGCTGTTCGACGGCTCCGCCGCGCTGGACGTCGTCTGGCTCGGCCGTCGCTCGATCGTGGGTATCGAACCGGGCAGGCGCATGATCGCCTCCGGGCGGATCTCCATGAGCCATGGACGCCGGGTCCTCTTCAACCCGAAGTACGAACTCCGACCGCTCGGACAGGAGCACTAGCCGGTGACGTCACTCGACAAACCGACCCATCAGCCGACGGGCCAGCAGCCCGACGCGCAGCCGACCGCCGACCAGAAGGCCGTGACCCAGGCGGCGCTCTTCGACGCCTTCGGCGGCATCCGGGGCACGGTCGAGACCATGTTCCCGGGCCTGCTCTTCGTCATGGTCTACACGGTCAACAAGGACGTGACGATCTCCGCCATCGCGGCGGGCGCGGTGGCCGTGCTGCTCGTCATCGTCCGGCTCGCCCGCAAGGACACCGTCAAGCACGCCTTCAGCGGAGTGTTCGGCGTCGGCGTGGGCGTGGCCTTCGCCCTGTTCACGGGCACCGCCAAGGGCTTCTACCTGCCCGGCATGATCTACGGCGCGGGACTCGGCGTGGCCTTCACGCTCTCCGCGCTCGTGGGCTTCCCGCTGCTCGGGGTGATGCTCGGACCGGTCTTCAAGGAGAACCTGTCCTGGCGCACCCGCAATCCGGGGCGCAAGAAGGCCTACACCAAGGCCAGCCTGGCCTGGGGGCTGATCTTCCTCGCCAAGTACGCGATCCTCTTCCCGCTGTACTTCTGGGGAGACGCGACGCAGCTCGGCTGGGTGCTGATCGCGCTCAAGCTGCCGCCGATGGTGCTGGCCGTGTACTTCACCTGGCTGTTCCTGGCCACCGCGCCGCCGCCGATCGACGTGATGGCGGAGTGGGAGGCCGAGGAGGCCGCCGAGAAGGAGCGCAAGGCCGAGGCGAAGGCGGCCAAGGCGGCGCGCCACCGGCAGGTCTGAGCACGGCGTTCACAGGGATTCACGGAGAAGGGGGCGGGAGGCCGATGGCCTCCCGCCCCCTTCTCCGTACGTACGGGCGTGCTCGCCCCGGTCAGCGCCGGGCCTGGAGGAGTTCCTCCAGCTGCTCCTCGCGGGCCTGGGCGGCCACGAAGAGGAGTTCGTCGCCGGACTCCAGGGTCTCCTCCGGGTGCGGGGTGAGCACCCGGTTGCCGCGGATGATCGTGACCAGCGAGGTGTCCTCGGGCCAGCTGATCTCGCCGATCTGGGTCCCGGCGACCGGGGACTCCGGCGGCAGGGTCAGCTCGACGAGGTTGGCGTCGCCGTGGCTGAAGCGCAGCAGCCGGACCAGGTCACCGACGCTCACCGCCTCTTCGACCAGGGCCGACATCAGGCGCGGGGTGGAGACGGCGACGTCCACGCCCCAGGCCTCGTTGAAGAGCCACTCGTTCTTCGGGTTGTTGACCCGGGCCACCACGCGCGGCACCCCGTACTCGGTCTTCGCGAGCAGCGAGACGACGAGGTTGACCTTGTCGTCACCGGTGGCCGCGATGACCACGTTGCAGCGCTGGAGCGCGGCCTCGTCCAGCGAGGTGATCTCGCAGGCGTCGGCCAGCAGCCACTCGGCCTGCGGCACCCGCTCCACCGAAATGGCGGTCGGTGCCTTGTCGACGAGGAGGACCTCGTGCCCGTTCTCCAGCAGTTCGCCCGCGATGGAGCGGCCCACTGCGCCGGCACCGGCGATCGCGACCCTCATGCGTGTGCCTCCTCGGGGCCTTCGGCGAAGGCCGCCTCGACCTTGTCGATCTCGTCCGTGCGCATCATCACGTGGACGAGGTCGCCTTCCTGGAGCACGGTCTGGGAGGTCGGCAGCATCGCCTCGCCCAGCCGGGTGAGGAACGCGACGCGTACGCCGGTCTCCTCCTGCAGGTTGCTCACCTTGTGGCCGATCCAGGCGGCGGAGGTGTGCACCTCGGCCAGCTGGACCCCGCCGCTGGGGTCGCGCCACAGCGGCTCGGCCCCGGACGGCAGCAGCCTGCGCAGCATCTGGTCGGCGGTCCACCGCACGGTCGCGACGGTGGGGATGCCCAGGCGCTGGTAGACCTCGGCGCGCTTGGGGTCGTAGATCCGGGCGGCGACGTTCTCGATGCCGAACATCTCCCGGGCCACCCGAGCGGCGATGATGTTGGAATTGTCACCACTGCTGACCGCGGCGAAGGCTCCCGCCTCCTCGATGCCGGCCTCGCGCAGGGTGTCCTGGTCGAAGCCGACGCCGGTGACGCGGCGGCCCCCGAAGGACGCCCCCAGTCGGCGGAACGCGGTGGGGTCCTGGTCGACGACGGCGACCGTGTGCCCCTGCTGCTCCAAGGTCTGCGCGAGGGCGGAGCCCACTCTTCCGCAGCCCATAATGACGATGTGCACGGCCGTCCTTCCGGCTGTCGGCGGCTGGCGGCCTGCCGTGGAATTCCCTTCCGGAGTTTCCGTCGGGTGTCCCACGGGGACCAGCCTTGTTACCTGCTCAGGCTTAACAGGGTCTCAGACCATGGCCCAAGCTACACACGGGCGGTCACCAGTGTGGCCCGAGTGTCATCTCGATGCCGCCCCGGTGCCGCCTCTTGGGGGCGTGTGGTCTGCGAATGCCCCCGCGGTGGGGGTGGTGGTTGGCCAGGCGAATTTCCCAACGCTTACGATCCTCTGCGTGTCCAAACTGACCGACGTGCCCAAACGGATCCTGATCGGCCGGGCGCTACGCAGCGACCGCCTCGGAGAAACGCTCCTCCCCAAGCGGATCGCCCTCCCCGTCTTCGCCTCCGACCCGCTCTCCTCAGTGGCATATGCCCCTGGCGAGGTCCTGCTGGTCCTGTCGATCGCGGGCGTGTCGGCGTACCACTTCAGCCCGTGGATCGCGGTAGCGGTCGTCGTGCTGATGTTCACGGTGGTCGCTTCCTACCGGCAGAACGTCCACGCCTACCCGAGCGGCGGCGGCGACTACGAGGTCGCCAACACCAACCTCGGACCCAAGGCGGGCCTGACCGTCGCCAGCGCCCTGCTGGTCGACTACGTCCTGACCGTCGCCGTATCCATCTCCTCCGGAGTCGAGAACCTCGGTTCCGCCGTCGATTTCGTCATCGAGCACAAGGTGCTCTCGGCGATGATCATGATTCTGCTGCTCACGCTGATGAATCTGCGCGGCGTGAAGGAATCCGGGAATCTTTTCGCCATCCCGACCTATGTGTTCGTCGGCGCGGTATTCGTGATGATCGCCTGGGGTGCCTGGCGCGGCCTCGTCGTGGGCGACACCATGGAAGCCCCGACGGCCCATCTGGAGATCAAGGCCGAACACCAGGGGCTGGCCGGCTTCGCGCTGGTCTTCCTGCTGCTACGGGCCTTCTCCTCCGGCTGCGCCGCGCTCACCGGCGTCGAGGCGATCAGCAACGGCGTCCCCGCCTTCCGCAAGCCCAAGAGCAAGAACGCGGCCACCACCCTCGCCCTCATGGGCGGCCTGGCCGTCACCATGTTCTGCGGCATCATCGCCCTGGCCATGGCCACCAACGTGCGGATGGCCGAGAGCCCCGGCACCGACCTGCTGGACAAGGGCGTCCCGGTCGGCGCGGGCTACGTCCAGCACCCGGTGATCTCCCAGGTCGCCGAGGCAGTCTTCGGCAACGGCAGCTTCCTGTTCATCGTGCTCGCCGCGGCCACCGCGCTCGTCCTCTTCCTGGCCGCCAACACGGCGTACAACGGCTTCCCGCTGCTCGGCTCGATCCTCGCCCAGGACCGGTACCTGCCGCGCCAGCTGCACACCCGCGGTGACCGGCTCGCCTTCTCGAACGGCATCGTGCTGCTCGCCGGCGCCGCGATGCTGCTGGTGTGGATCTACGACGCCGACTCGACGAAGCTCATCCAGCTCTACATCGTCGGCGTGTTCGTCTCCTTCACGCTCAGCCAGATCGGCATGGTCCGGCACTGGAACCGCCACCTGCGCAGTGAGACGGAGCCGGCGGCCCGCCGCCGGATGCACCGCTCCCGGGCGATCAACACCTTCGGCGCGATCTTCACCGGGCTCGTGCTCGTCGTCGTACTCGCCACCAAGTTCACGCACGGCGCCTGGGTCGCCCTGCTCGGCATGGTGATCTTCTACGGCACGATGACCGCGATCCGGAAGCACTACGACCGGGTCGCCACCGAGATCGCGGCCGCCGAAGGCCCCTCCGAGGACAGCGTGCGACCCTCCCGGGTCCACTCCATCGTCCTCGTCTCCAAGGTCCACAAGCCCACGCTGCGGGCCCTGGCCTTCGCCAAGCTGACCCGCTCGGACACCCTGGAGGCGCTCAGCATCAGCGTCGACCCGGTCGAGACGAAGGCGCTGCGCGAGGAGTGGGAACGGCGCGGGATCAACGTGCCGCTCAAGATCCTCGACTCGCCGTACCGGGAGATCACCCGGCCCGTGATCGAGTACGTGAAGGGGCTGCGCAGCGAGAACCCGCGCGACGCCGTCAGCGTCTACATCCCTGAGTACGTCGTCGGGCGCTGGTACGAGCACCTGCTGCACAACCAGAGCGCGCTGCGGCTCAAGGGGCGTCTGCTCTTCACCCCCGGTGTGATGGTCACCTCGGTGCCCTACCAGCTGGAGTCCTCCGAGCTGGCGAAGAAGCGCGCCAAGCGCCGTGCGGACTGGAACGCGCCGGGTGCGGTGCGCCGCGGTCCCGTGGACACGCCGCGATCGCCCCGCCCGCCGAAGTCGAAGGACAAGGACGCGGCGGCGAAGTAGCCCGCCGCGACCCGCTGAACGATTGGTGAACGGCCGGACGAGATCCACGTAAACTGGTGGGTCGGCTGTCCGGCCGTTCTCATGCGCCCGGAACATCCCTGTACGTTCTTGTACGCCCCGCACGTTTTTGTACGCCCCGCCCTTGATCCTTGGAGTTTCCCCACCATGACCGAGCAGAACGAGACGAAGAAGTCACTGGTCGGGGAAGAGTACGAGGTCGAGGTCGGCGCCGTCGCCCACGGCGGCCACTGCATCGCCCGCACCGCCGAGGGCCGGGTCCTGTTCGTCCGGCACACCCTGCCCGGCGAGAAGATCATCGCGAAGGTCACGGAAGGCGACGAGGACTCCCGCTTCCTGCGCGCCGACGCGATCACCGTGCTCGAAGCGTCCAAGGACCGCATCGAGGCCCCCTGCCCGTACGCCGGCCCCGGCAAGTGCGGCGGCTGCGACTGGCAGCACGCCAAGCCCGGCGCCCAGCGCCGGCTCAAGGGCGAAGTGGTGACCGAGCAGCTCCAGCGGCTGGCCGGACTCACCCCCGAAGAGGCCGGCTGGGACGGTACGGTCCTGCCCGCCGAGGGCGACAAGCTGCCCGCCGGACAGGTGCCCGCCTGGCGCACCCGCGTGCAGTTCGCGATCGACGAGGACGGTCACGCCGGTCTGCGCAAACACCGCTCGCACGACATCCAGCCGGTCGACCACTGCATGATCGCGTCCCCGGGCGTCACCGAGCTGGGCATCGAGAAGCGCGAGTGGCCCCAGTTGGCCGCCGTCGAGGCCATCGCCGCCTCCGGCTCCGGTGACCGCCAGGTCGTCCTCACCCCGCAGCCCGGCGGCCGCCTGCCGCTGGTCGAGCTGGACAAGCCGGTCTCGGTCCTGCGGGTCGAGGAGAAGGACGGCGGCATCCACCGCGTCCACGGCCGCGCCTTCGTCCGCGAGCGCTCCGACGGCCGCACCTACCGCGTCGGCATGGGCGGCTTCTGGCAGATCCACCCGCAGGCCGCCGACACCCTGGTCAAGGCCGTCATGCAGGGCCTGATGCCGCGCAAGGGCGAGATGGCCCTCGACCTCTACTGCGGCGTCGGCATCTTCGCCGGCGCCCTGGCCGAGCGACTCGGGGACACGGGCGCGGTGCTCGGCATCGAGTCGACGAAGCGCGCGGTCGAGGACGCCCGGCACAACCTCCAGGACATGGAGCGCGTCCGCATCGAGCACGGCAAGGTCGAGCAGGTCCTGCCGCGCACCAAGATCAGCGAGTGCGACCTGATCGTCCTGGACCCGCCCCGCGCGGGCGCGGGCAAGCAGACGGTCCGCCACCTGGCCGGCCTCTCCCCCCGCCGCATCGCCTACGTCGCCTGCGACCCGGCCGCCCTGGCCCGCGACCTCGCGTACTTCAAGGACAACGGCTACAAGGTCCGCACCCTGCGCGTCTTCGACCTCTTCCCGATGACCCACCACGTGGAGTGCGTGGCAATCCTGGAGCCGGTCGCGAAAGGCGCCTGACCTGTAGGTTCGGGCAGTGTGCATTATGTGCGCGTTGTGGGCGATATCACGACGCTCGTGACGCACATTTGACGCACGCAGTCAGCGATGCCTGATGGGCCGTCAGTCGAGGAAGGGTGCCCCTCGCATCAGGTTGTGACCCTGCTGCGAGAGGCGCCCAATTTCGCTTTCGGTGACCTGGTTGGCCCGTCCATACCGGCGCTCTGGCCTTACCTCTCCGAATACTCTCTGTGACATGAGAGGGCCTTCTTGGCCGGGGCGCCGTAGCCGCTCCAGCCACGCAGGAACGCCTGCAGCTCCTCGGCGCGGGGTTCGGGAACATCCGGTAGGCGGAGCGTCTCGTTGAGTGGGTTCAGCTCTTGCACGTGGCCGTCGGCCTACGCAATCAATGCCTCAGCACCGTCTCTCTCCGGCCCATCCGGCAGGCAAGGTCTTCCGCGGACTGTGTCGTGTGCTGCGGGCTCAAGCCCGGCATGCGACGAGAGAGTTCTCGGCCACTGTGCGTCGGAGGGTCCGCCTGGGCACGGAACGGCTGATCGCAGCGCTCGTACAGCGGAACGAGCACTACCTCTTTGCTTCGGGAGCAGGCAGGGGGAGGCCGCTCGCACGTGAACTGGCACATCTGGTCTCTGACGCCCTGCGCCACAGCTGTGTTCGGCGTGACCAGCGCGACAGGTGGGCTCGCAGCGGCCGCAGCCCTCTTTGCAGGCGGGGCCACGGTCAGTGGGGTGAATCGGGATCAGGTTGCCACGGGACCGGGAGCCGAGGTGGCCTCCTACTCCTGGTCTCCAGAGCTCATCTGTGGGAAAGGGCCAGACTGGGGCAGTGCGCTGCAGGAGGTGTCAGGCGGCAGGCCCGGTGTAGAAGAGCACCGGCCCCTCCAACGCGGCGCGTGCTCCGTCGAAGTCGGCCAGTCGAGCGGCGACCGTTGCCACCGCGAGGCGCTCCGGCAGTGCTGCAGAGAACTTCAGGCCGTGCACTGCCCGATGGTCGACATCTGGCAGTACCAGTGCAGCACCGCCATCGGCGCCGTCCCGAGCCGTACGCCACATTTCGGGCGTCAGATCCTCCCGCAGCCGTACGCAGCAGTCCGTCGGACGCTGGATGGGGTCGGTGATCAATGGGAGGGTCGCCGCCAGCGTGGCGTTCGTGCGGTAGCCGGCCCAGGTCCACCAGCGCACGTCGGTTCCCAGGCGAGTGATCAGGGATCCGTCAGGATCGACCAGTTGGGGGGCGTCCTCTTCGCGCCATTCGAGCAGGCAGACTTCGGCCCGCCGGGTGAGGGACACCGGAGGGTCTGCGCCGAGGAGTACGTCGCGCATCGCGCGTGTCAAGGCGTACGACAGGCCGGCGAGCGATCCGCTCGACCATTTGGCGACACCGCCGCTGTCGACCGGCTCGACGAAGACCCGCTTGCGCCCCCAGTCGACGAACGTCACCTGCCAGCTGCGCCCGCCGAGCAGCAGACGGCGTGGCCCCGGCCTCTCCTCCGTCAGTACGGAAGGATCGGTCTGCCCGATCTCGGTGCGCCCGGACAGAACGGTGAACTGCGGAGGCGCGGTGAACGAGGCCGTCAGCTCGATGAAGTGCCGTCGGCCGAAACGACGTTCTGCCTCGGGGCCGATGAACAGCATTCCGCTGTCCTCGTCGAGGAAGCCCTCGCTGAGGAGGTGACGCAGGACCGGAGCCGCCGAGCGGTCGAAGGGGGCGAGCCCGTTCCACATCTCCTGCCACAGCTGGTCGCCGATGCGGTGCTGTTGGAGTGTGGCGGCGAGCAGCTGCTGCGCGACGAGATGGCGCGGCTCCGGCGGAGGGGTCACCGGTTCGACCCAGCCGCGCCCCCAGAGCAGCAGGAGGGCTGCAGCTTGGAGCAGGGAGTCCTTGCCGGTGGCGAGGAGAAGACAGTTGCGCGTGCTTCCTGGGCGCCTGCCCGTACGGCCGATGCGTTGGAGGAAAGACGCCACTGTGTGGGGCGAGTCGATCTGGATGACCCGGTCCAAGTCGCCTACGTCGATTCCCAGTTCCAGCGTGGAAGTGGAGACGATGACGCAGTCGCGAGCCTCGGCGAAGGCCTGCTCCGACCTGGCTCGCTCGTCAGCCGACAGCGAGGCGTGCGAGAGGAACACCGTCACCTCGCGCGCCCGCAATGCGGCCCCCAGCTCCTCCACCTGCCGCCTGGACTCGCAGAACACCAACCGCTTCTCACCGCGGTGCAAGGTGGCGATGAGTTTGGAGGCATTGTCGAGGGACCCTACGTAGTCCAGCTCCACCTCGCCCGCGGGGCGCGTGCTCGCGGGCGAGGTGCCGGGCTTTCCGGCAACAGCGGGCGCGACGACGTGGTCCGGGGCAATGACCCGTCCCGGGCGTTTCCCCGCCCCGGAGCCCTGCAGCCACGTGAGGAGCTGCTGCGGATTGCCAACGGTCGCAGACAGTCCGATGCGCTGGATGGGGCGGCCCGTGACCTGCTCCAGCCGTTCCAGGACCGCCAGGAGGTGCCAGCCTCGGTCGTCCCCCGCGAAGGCGTGCACCTCGTCCACGACGACCGCCCGGATGTTGCCCAGCAGGTGGGCGTGGTCGGTCTTGACCCCGATGAGCATGGCCTCCAGCGACTCGGGAGTCGTGAGCAGGATGTCGGGCGAGTCCGTACGGATGCGTCTGCGCTGCGACTCCTTGGTGTCTCCGTGCCACAGCTCGGCGCGGCGGCCCAGCCATTGGGCGTACGAGTCGACACGCGTGACCAGGTTGTTGAGCAGGGCCTTGAGCGGGCACAGGTAGAGAACGGAGGTACCGGACCAGTGCTGTTCGGACATGGCGGAAAGGATCGGCAAGCAGGCGGCCTCGGTCTTGCCGCCCGCGGTGGGCGCGAGCAGCACCGCATCCTCGCCGTCCATGAGGGGATTGATCGCGGCCCGCTGCAGCGGTCGTAGGTCGGGCCAGCCGAGGGTGTTCACCACATGGTGAAGGACGACGGGATCGAGGCGGTCCACCGGGTCTGCGTCACCCATTACACGTCCAGGTCGATGTCGTCGGCCGATCCCGCGGCGGCGAGGTTGCGTTCCACGTCCGTGAGCTCGCTTCTCGTCACCGTAAGGCGGTAGTGCTGACGGGGATCGAAGTCCTCGAACTGGTCGACGCGGTCAAGGACGTCTCCGACCAGCTTCTTCAGGAACAGCCGAGGCGCCACACCGACCTTCCCCCCGAGGGCTCCGCCGACCGCCCGGGCGAGGTCTGCGACGTACGCATCGTCGGCGAGCGTCTTGACGCGGTAGGGGGAGCCGGCCCCCTCCGCGTAGAGGTCCCGGATGGTCACCCCGAGCTCGACCAGTGACTCCTGCGTGAAGCCGGACAGCCGCAGCTGGACCGCACGCGGATTGTCGAAGCGCGGATCGGTGGTGAAATCGGTGGCGAGGCGCTGGGCGAGCGGAGCCAGCCGTTGCACGCCCTGCTGTCCGTCGTAGAACGCAGGAGTTCCGGTGATCACGAGGTAGAGGCCGGGGAACCGGCCGGAGTGCACCTCGTCGATGAGCTGTCGAAGGGCATTCAGCGCCTTGTCCCGGGCGTCCGAACGGACGCGCTGCAGGGTCTCGACCTCATCCAGGACGACGAACAGACCCTTGTGCCCGGAGTCACGCAACACCGTCAACAAGCCCTGCAGGAAGCCGAAGGCCCCGAAGTGGTCGAGGTCGCCCCGGACGCCGGCGGAGCGCCGGGCAGCCGCCGCCACGTGCGGCTGGCCGCCCAGCCAGGCCAGGACGGCCGCCGCCGTCGCCTCGTCACCCTCGGCGAGGGCGGACCGGTAGCCCCGCAGCGCCGTGGCGAAAGACGGGGCATGCCGGGAAACCTCGGCCAGGCGCGAGGTCAGCAGCATCTCCACCTCCTGCGGGAGATCCTCCTCGTCGGCGCCGGACGCCAGGACGTCCTCCTCCAAGGCGTAGAACCACGCATCCACGACGGGCCGGAGCGCGCTCGGCGGGAAGCTCGCCGTGGTCAGCCGCTCCGTGAGGCGCCGGTAGACCGTCTCCAGCTTGTGGAGCGGGGTCTCGGTCTCCGAGACCTGGATCTCGGCCACGGCGAAACCCCTCCGCTTGGCCCGTTCTCCCAGCCACCGCGTGAAGAAGGTCTTGCCCGACCCGTACTCGCCACGCACCGCCTTGAACACCGACCCGCCGGAAGCGACGCCGTCCAGCTCGGCGTCGAGAGCGGACTCGAACCGGTCGAGGCCGGTGGCCAGGAGGTCCAGTCCGCTCTCGGGGACGGCGCCACGCCGCAGCGCGTCGATGGCGGTCCGCCGACGGGCGGCGGAGACAGAAGTGGGGCGAGGCTCGATCACCCTTTCAGTCTCCCATCCGCCGCGGGTCGGGCCCGTTGACCGGGGTCACTTCTGGCGCAGGCTCCCGTAACCCAGGTTGGTCGTCAGGTAGGTCACGAACTCGCCGCTCTTTGCAGCCTTGTCCGGGCCCCACCCGCGCTCCTTCTGGAAGTTCTCGAACTGTTCCAGCAGGGAGTTCCAGAGGGATTCGAGCTTGGCGGGGAGCGGGAAAACATCTTCGCGAGCAGAATTGTTCAGGAAGTCGGGACGGTTGAACACCCTGCCGACCAGATCGGTGGCTCCGAGCATGGCGAGGTGGAAATGGAGGTTGGTGTACTGAGAGCGTGAGATAGGCTCCGGACGCGTCTGCAGGAACTCGTCCACTTGCCTCTGCGCCTTGGACAGCCACAGGTAGACCGGCAGTTCCGTCTTCTCCGAAAAGACGCGCCGGTAGTCTGCGTCCGACTTCAGGAGGCTCGACGGGCGAGCCCGTGCGTCGTCGGGACGCCCGAGAGCCATCGCCATCACGGACTGGGCCAGCAGCGGAATGCTGACGATACGGTCGGTGGTCTTGCCCTGATTGCGGTAGAAGTTCTTGCGGCGGTCGTAGAACCACTCGTGTTCCAGGTAGTACGACTCGATCTGGCGCTGAATGTCGTCGGTGGCGCGCAGCGACGCGACCGGAACCGACGTCTGGCGGTTGGTGGCCCGGATGACGGCGTCGCGAGCGGCCTGGTCCGCGGTGACGAGGATGCGCACCTGCACGAGGCGGCTGAAGACATCGTCGGACGGTTCTGTGCTGTACCGCTCGCGCAGTGTTTCGTGCAGCGTGTAGGACGTCTGGAGACCGTTGACGATCTGTACGTCCGACAGGCTGAGCCGCTTCCCGATGGACGTCGCCTGGGAGCAGACGATGGTGATGCCGTTGTTGAGCCACCAGAATTCGGGTGCGTCCGGATTCAGGAGGGAAGCGGTGATCTCCCGATTGACCTCGACGTTCCCCTGGTAGTCGCGAACGTTCCAGTCGAAGATGTGCGACTTGATCGTCCCGGAGTCATCGCTGAGGAAGTCGATGTAGTCCCCGAGGGCGACCAGGGCGACGTGGCTGGTGCCGTGGGTGATGCTCTCCATGTAGGGGAGTTCCAGCGTGTACGAGGGCAGGGTGCTGGCGCGCTTCCACAATTCCGCCGGACCCAGAAACTCGACCTCGCCCGTAGAGACGGCGAAGGCATTGCTGAACTGGGCCTCCAGGAGCTTCGCCTTGGCCTGAACCTTGGGATGGACCTCGTTCGCCTCGCCGCGCGTCACATAGGAGAACTTGATCAGCACGGTGGGGTGCCGCTTCAGCAGTCGCTGCAACGCGTCCTTGAACAGCCTGAAGCGGGCGATGAGGTCATCGGCGTACAGCACCTTCAGGGCCGACTCTTCAGCCGAGAGGTCGAGCAGGGTCGAGCAGGTCGATGCCACCTTGTCGAGGGCGACTTCTGAGAAGGTGGCGCTCGTTTTGGCCTGGACGAGCCACAGGGTCAGCTGCGTCCCCGACTCCACGTTCGAGGCGGCGGAGGAGTCGTGCAGGATGTCGCTGTCTTCGTGCAGCAGCCGGTTCCCAAGGAAGACGTAGACCCCGTCGAGCCCACCGTCGTCGGAGCCGCCAATGACCCCGGCTTCCACTTCCTCCTCGGACAACCCGAAGCCGTGGAGCGCATGCTCACAGGCGAACCGTTCGAAGGCGGCGTCGAAGGACAGCGGAACCGTACGGGAGTTCCGCCACTCCTCGACCATCTGGTTGATCAGGACGCGGTCATTGGCGCTCATGCATTCCTCGGATCATCAGTGCAGCTGCGTACAAGCCGTCAGCCTAGATCGAATTGCATGCGAAGAAGAGCGGAATTCAGCCGAAGGGTGCGGCCGTCCGGCAAGGTTTCCAGCACTTGGACGCCGTCGTAGTTGAGCAGTTGGCGCAGGACCGCGGCGAAACCGTCCGCCCGGGCTGCGGGATAGTCGACGCGTTGTGCCACGGCGGTGACAGGAAGGGTGCCACCCGCATCGAGAAGAGCCCGAACGGCCCTCTCGACCTTGTCCATCGGTGGCTTGCGGGCGAGGAGGCCCACCTGGTCGTTGAACGCCTCCGCGGTGAAGAGCGCCGCGACGAGGGCATCGTCGGGAGACACCAGGGTCGGTGTGAGGAGGGCTTGTTCGTCCTCACCTGCGGGAACCAGCGCGACATCGAAGAGGGAATCGTGGGTCTGGGCCAGCTCGGCCTGGGCCTTCGTCGGCCTCTGTCGGCTGTGCCGCTCCAGTGGAGCAGGCGATGCGGGGGCAGGGAGGGCTGCATGAGAGGGCTCCTGACCGTCCAGGAACCACCACGCCGGCCGCTGATCGCCCAGCTCGCGCCAACTCCCCGGCGGTGTCGCACCAAAGGGGAGGAAGGCGAGCACGGGGATGGTGAACTCACGCAGGGACGCGCCCCCGTGATAGCCCGCTTTGAGCGCGGTGTAGCGCGAGTCCGCGTCCCACAGCGCGACGATCGAGCCGCCCGCTTCGGGCCAGATCACGCGGGGGCCCGACAGCGCCACCTCCGCCTCGGCCAGAGCGCCACCGGGCGCCCGGTGACGCGCCGAATCCGGGGCGGCCGCATCCACCTTGACACCGCGCCGGTCCACGACGTGGCCGTGGTCGCTGGTCAGGATCACCGCCATGCCCTGGGCGGCGGCCACCCGCAGCAGATCGCGCAGACGCCCTATCTCGTCGAGGCGCCAGGCCCCGTCACCGAGCTTCTGCTCCTTGGCGAGCCGGTCGTCGATGGTGTTCAGCACGACGGCGACATGCGTCCGCCCGTCGCCGAGGGCCTCGGTGAGCGCCGGGCCGAAGGTGTCCCCGGATCCCTCTGCACGCAGCTCATCCTTGTGGAAGACGGCGGCCGGTGCCCCGCCCCAGAAGGCGTGAGCCGGGAAGAGCTTCTTCTCCTCCGCCTGGGTGCCCTTCGTCAGCCTTCCCGCGAACAGGGACGTACGGCAGACCGTCGTCAGCGTGGGCAGAGCCGCGGCCATGGCGCGGCGGCGCGGGGCCCCCTCGTCCAGCGGATCGAACTCGGCCCATGAAGCGCGCAGTTCCTCGCCCAGCTCACTGGCGATCGGCGCGCTCATCCCGTCCAGGACCAGCAAGAGGACGCGGCGGTCCGTCCCGCTGCGCACGACCGGCTTCACCACCCGGTCGAGGAACGTCTCCACGGTGAGCATCGAGCCGGGCTGGGTACCGGCGGAGGTCCAGCCGGCCAGTGCGCGGGCGAAGTCGCCGTCGATCTCGCGCCGCTTGCGGCGCACCTGCTCGCCGAGCTTGTCGTACGCCGACTTCAGTGCGGGATCCGGATCGCCGCCCGCTTCGACGTGCTCCAGCGCCCGGTCCACCCAGCCGGTCTCGGCGATATGGCGCTGCAGGGCATCGGCCAACGTGTCCGACGTGACGGCCGGGTCACCGGCCAGCCACTGGGCCAGGCGCTGGCCCATCCGGGCCCGTTCCACCCGGGCCCGGGCCTCGAGCCCGTCGGCCCGCCGGTGCTCGCCCAAGGCGTGTACGGCTTCCGAGACGACGAGGGGCTGCCCCGCGGCAAGGGCGCGGCCCACTGCCGCAAAGCGTGCTTCCAGGCCCGCCGCGAGCAGCGAGCTGGCTTCGGCAGCGTCTTCCGCACCGAACTGGCGGACTAGTACGGACGCCCGGTCCAGGACGGTGTCACTGAGCCGCCGGGCCTCGCGCACGGCCTCCGAGTCACCGCCGGGACCACGGGCCGCAGAGGTGAGCAGTGCGGATACGTACTCCTCGGCGGCGAGCCCGAACCGGGACACGAGGAGGTCGAGCTCCTCACCCTTGGCGAGGGGCTGCTCGCCGAACCACCGTTCGGCTCGGCCCCGGGCCGTGTAGGCGGCGGAGTCCGCCTCGCAGTGGACCCACAACGCTGCACAGACGAGCCCGAAGGCCACCGCATCCGCGCCGTGGTCGGCTTCGACGAGCGCGAGGAGCGCCCGTCCGGCGAGACCGGCCTGGTCCTCCTCGCCGAGGAACGCGGCCAGCCCGGCCCGCTCCGGCCGGCGCAGCTTCAGCAGGAGTTCGGGTCCGCCGGCCGACAGGGACCAGCCGAACAGCGTGTGCGTGTCCAAGGTGTCACCGCTCGGCGCCCTGCCCGTGGACTCCGATTCGTTGTCGTACCTGCCGAGCCGCAGCCGGCGCAGGGCCAGGGAGGACAGGGCGGTGCGCCGGGAGAGCATGCCGCCCGCGACGGGCGGCCAGCCCCCGCCCTTGGGCGGTGTGGCGTCGAGGAGGGCCTCCGCGGCCCAGTTGGATTCCTTGAGCCGGGGATCGACCTGCTGGGCACGGAACGCGTCGCGGACGACGTCCCAGCTGTCGACCGTGTCCACGCGCTTCTTGTGCGCCCGGGCCAGGATGGCGGGGTCGAGCTCGTTCTGCTCGCGGTCGGTCAGCACGACGAGTACGGCCGGTCCGGGCGCCTTGCCGTCGAGGTGGTCGAGCAGCAGCTCGTGCACGGCCAGCGGTGAGGGCGCGGGTGCGATGCGCGCGGTCAGCCCGTCGCCCCACGCGGGCTCGGCCGGACCCTCCCACTGGGGAGCCGAGCGAAGCAGCACGGCACGGCGCCGGCCGCTCCCACCCAGGGAACCGGTGAGGGAGCTCTGGGAGGACAGGTACTGGGTGACGGTCGCGAGGTTCAGTCTGACGGCGACGGTGGGGGAGGCGACACTCATCGGCCGACGACCCGCCAGGTGATCTCGATCGTGGCGCCGGGCTCGGCGGCGGCCAGCTCGGCCAGCTCGGCCTGGAGCTCGGCCACGGCGCGCGAGGCCGTCGTGGTGCGGGCGCCGCTGGTGCGCTGCTTCTGGGCCGGGGTGGGGGAGACCGGCTGCGGCCGGTCGTGGGGAACCCGGGGATCGCGGGTGGGCGTGTCCAGCGGGACATCGGAGGGCCCCGGGGCGGGAGCCACCGGCGTTGGGGGAGAGACCGCCCGGTTCCGCTTCACCAGGGCCAGGACCTCGCGCTGGGTGCGTACGAGGGCCTCCTCCAGCTTGTCCGTCCGCTGGTGATCGCTGCGGGCCACGTTGCGCAGGGAGTCGAGGAGCGCCTCTCCCTCCGGGCCCTCGGCCGAGGCAAGGTCCAGGGTGCTCCAGGAGGCCGTGGCAAGCGCTTCGGCCACCTTCCGGGCCTGCTTGACCGACGTCCCGTACTGCTCGGCGGTCATCGGGCCGAGGTCGAAACGGGCGAGGGCCTCTACCGTCTTCTTCGCCCCGGCCGCCCCGTGACCGGCCGCGCCGGTCACCTCCTTGAGCAACTCCACGGCCCGTCGGGCGAGTGCGAGGCGGCCCGTCTCCGCGGTCTGGTCGAGGTGCAGGAACCCGGCGTGCTCGTTGAGCCGCTCGGCCAGTTCGGCGGAGGCCTCCTGGACGCCGCGGGCCTGGTCGGCGATCTGCCGGGCGAACTGGTTGACGATGCGTCCGCGCAGCAGGGTGGGCGCCGGCAGGCCGAAGACCGTCGCGAAGCGCTGCCGGGCCGACTCCCAGTCCTCCGGGGAAGGGAGCGGCTGACTGCGCAGGGCGTCGCGGTCCTTGATCTGGGTGAGCTCCGGAGCCGGGTCGAGGGGAGCGCCCTCGCGCACCCAGACGCGGTCGTCCATCTCGGCGAAGGCCGCCACGACGAGCCGCGCGAGGAAGTCGGGCAGTCCGCGCGGAGCGGGCTTGTCGGTCCAGTCGGTGAGCGTGATGAGAGTGAGGTCGCCGGTGACGCCCTGTTCGCGGGCGAGCTGGCGGAAGTGGTCCGCCCAGTACGGGGACAGCTCGAAGTACGCCTCCTTCTGCTGCCCGAGGCGCAGCGGCCCCGCGATCCGCTTCATCAGCGTCCGGTCGGCGGCCGGGACCTCGGTCCGGCCGTCGCGCGCCTCGGCTGCGGCCCGGAGGTGCGTGAAGACCCGCTTGGCGTCGGCGGGCTTGACGACCGTCCCACTGTTCTCGGGGTCGAGGTCCGGGTGGTCCGGGAACTGCGTCGCGAGCAGCTTGCCGGCGATGTGCCGGATGCCGTCGCGCAGCGACTGGCCGAAGGAGAGAGTGAGCCCGTCGACCTCGCGCAGTGATTCCAGGTGGTCGCCGAAGCCCAGCTCCACGTCCGCGGGCTTCTTCTCGGCCAGACCGTAGGCCTGCTTGAAGGCCGCCTTGACGTTCTTGAGCAGGGATTCGCGCTGGGTCTCCAAGAGCCCCTTGGCGCGGGCGCGGTTGTCGGCGTTCAGATGGCCGGCGTACTGGCTGTCGAAGCGCTGGTCGTCGGCGAGGGCCTTGTCGATGACCACGAGCCGGCAGAAGTCCGCGTACCGCTGGCTGGAGAGGTGGGTGGGCAGCCAGGCGACGGTGCGCGACCGCTCGCCCTGCTGCTTCTCCCGCAGGCGCTGGATGCGGATGGCGTCCTCGCGGGGTCCGTACTCGCCGTCGTCGAAGGGGAGGTCGATGGCGATGCGCCAACGGCCTTCCTCACGGGGCATCAGGTCGTGGTCGGGCAGCTCGTCCTCATCCGCCATGTTTCCGAAGATGACCTCGACGGCGCGGCTCGTGCCGCGCCAGACGAACTGCAGCTCCTCGACCAACTGGCCGTGGGTGACGTCGAGTTCCTCGGAGAGTAGGCGCTTGGCGAGGGCGAGCCGGTTGCCCGGGTTGTTGTTGACGTTGGCGTTGGCGATGACGGAGTCGACGTCCACGCCGGAGAGCTCCAGACGTACGCCCGGGTTGGTGTCGGTGCCGGTTACCTTGATCTCCGGGAAGCGGCCGGCCCAGTCGTCGACCTTGTTCTTCAGGATGCCGTACTCACGGCCGGGGATCGGGGCGACGACCGAGCCGTAGTTGAGCGCGGACAGCCTGCGGATGGTCAGGTCGGCGAGGGCGGGCACGCTCGGCGCGAGCGCGGAGAGCAGGAGGGTGCCGATGATGCGGTTGTCGCCGACGAAGGTCTTCACCCGGCCCCGCAGAGCCGCGTCGGTGATGCTCTCGGGCCGGTGCGTGTACTGCTCGATGTCCTCCTCGGAGACGTTGTACGTGGCGAGGAGGAAGGGCCGGAGCTTCGTCCGGTACAGCTTGTCGGCGGCCTCGAAGACGACCTTGAGGCTGTCGGTGAACGGCTTGTCGCCACCCGCGGTGATCAGCGGGTATAGATCACCGACCGGGATCAGGTCGCCCAGGCGCAGCTCGTGGCGATGGTCGGCGAGGAGCTGGCCCATCAGCTTCATACCGGTGCGGTTGCGCTGGAGCGCGGAGGAGACGTGGACGAGGGTGTCCATGAAGGCCGGGGAGAAGGGGTACGTGAGCCGGAAGCTCTCCTCGTCGGCCCCGACGCCGTCGGCCCCGCGGTCGGAACCGAGGAGGGTGTCCCACACCTCCTGGCGGACCTTACGGGTCTTCTCGAACTCGGCGTTGATGAGCGCGGCCGACGTCCCCCCGTCGTCCTTGGGCTGGAGCAGGCGGGCGTGCGCGACCTGGGGGAGGTTGCGGTCCTCCAGGGTGATCTTGTCGAACCGGCCGGAGGCCTGGTTGAGGGTGTCCTGGATGGAGGACTCGGCAGCTCCGGACAGCTCCTCGCCGACCAGCTCGCGCAGGTCGCGCTGGCGGGCGATGAACGACACGATCGGAATGGACCGGCGGGCGTCGGCGCCCTCCACGAAGTTGGTGATCTTGCCGGCCTCGCGGGCCACGAACTTCTGGTCGTGGATGAGGGTGGCCAGCCACAGGATCAGCTCGTCGAGGAAGAGGATCAGGCCGTCGTAGCCGAGCGACTTGGCGTGCTCGGCGATGACGGACAGGCCGGCATCGAGCGAGATGAAGCCGTGCTCGTTCTCGGTGGCGTTCTGCGTGAAGCCGGGCAGCAGGTTGGTGCTGGCGTCCTGGACCAGGCGGGCGCGCAGCTCCACCGGGGTGGAGGGGGCGACGAGGTTGAGCGCGTACCCGGCCTCGTGGATCTCCTCGGCGGCGATCGCCGTGTCGAGGAGGGCAGGGGTCCAGGCGAAGGACTCGCCCCACTCGTCGTCCTCGTCCGCCGCCCCGCCGACGGTGGCGAGCCCCTTGATGACGGCCTCGTCGCCCATCCGCTCCCGCATGGCGCGGATGTCCGCGAAGAGGGAGTCGGTGCGGTAGACGCGGGGGGTCGGGGCCTCGGGGTGGAGCTTCTTGACGTGGCTCACGTAGGTGCCGAGGACCCGCTGCTCCAGGGCCTTGGCCCCGAGCATGTGGTACGGCACGAGCAGAAACTTCTTGCCGTCCGCGGTCAGCCACTCGTGCTTGGTCAGCACGGAGTCGAAGTCGGCGCGGTGGTGGGCGGCCGGGCTTCCGCTGAGCAGGGCGTGCAGCACGGCCATGAAGTGCGACTTACCGGAACCGAAGGAACCGTGGAGGTACGCGGCCTTGGAGGTGTGACCGTCGAGGGAGGCCTTGATGAGCCCGAGGGCCTCGTCGAAGTTCTCCAGCAGCCGCTCCGTGACGACGTAGTCCTTGAGCGCGAGCTCGGCACCCTCGGGGGTGGTGGCCTCGGAGAGCTGAAGGACGAAGTCGGACGTGGAGATCGACTCCTTGATGTTGATCACATCGCGGAGGAGGGGCGGCTGCTGGGCCATTGCGCGTCTCGCTCACCTTCTGACGGCCGTCGCCGTCGCTGTCCGTGCCGGTACGGGTACCGGGTCAAGGTCCTCGGGACATTGTCCGGCATCATCGCTGGTTACGGGGCTGATGGGCGGAAATCCCCCGCGGATCAGGATGGCAGCGGGCACTGACAACGACGGGGCGCGGGGCGGGTGGCCCGCTCAGCCGTTCGGACGGGGCGCGCGGCTGCGGGCGTTCACCTCCGCGAGGCGGGCCCGGAGGGCTTCCAGGGAGCTGACCGGCTCGGTGTCTTCCGGTTCCGCGTCCCACTCCAGGCCGCCGGCGAGGGGGCGGAGCCGGAGGTGGGGGCCGAGGCGGTCGGTGACGATGCCGAGTCGGTTGTGGTGGGTGTCCCGGACGGTGTCGCCGATGGCAGGGACAGGGACTGGGGCGTCCGTCACGTGGAGGCGCCCTTCGTGATCACTTCCGCGAGGGCGTGGGCCACGGGCGCGGAGCAGAGGCCGAGGTGCACGAGGGCGTAACGGGCCTCGTCGGCCCAGGGGGTACGGACATCCATGGCGGGCAGTTGGATGCCGGCCCGGTGGAGGGCGGTGGCGAGGGCGTCGCGGGCGTCCATGGCCTCCTTGACCTTGAGCTGGTTGGGGGTGGTGGGGCGGGAGGTGGGCATGGCGGACTCCTTCGGCTGGCTGTGCTCTGGATTCCCGGACCTGAGGGCGCGGGGTGGATTACGGTGCGTAGCCCGGGCACTACGAGCATGCATCCGCAGGAGGCCGGCGACACCGTGGGCGGGGGTGTGGTTCCCCGGCCCGGAGCGGTAGTTCCACACCTTCCACGGAGATCAGGGAAGGGAGCCGCGATGCCGCCACGGCGGGTCGTTACGGGCCGGAGCCAGGAGCCGCGGCAGCGGTTCGCGCAGGAGTTGCGGCAGCTGCGGACGGGCAGCGGGGCGAGCCTGCGGCAGCTGGGGGAGCGGCTGGGGTGGGACTGGTCGCTGTTCGGGAAGATGGAGAAGGGCGAGACCCTGGGCGGTCCGGAGGTGGTCCAGGCGCTGGACCAGCACTACGGGACGTCGGGGATGCTGTTGGTGCTGTGGGAGCTGGCGCGCGGGGACAAGACGCAGTTCAGGGAGCGGTATCGGCGGTACATGACGCTGGAGGCCGAGGCGGTGAGCCTGTGGCACTTCGCGGTGAGTGTGTTGCCGGGGTTGCTTCAGACGCCTGGGTACGCAAGGGAGTTGCTGGCTTCTGGTGGATTCAGCGGAGCAGAGCTGACGCAGCAGGTAGAAGCGCGGATGGGACGGAGGGGCCTGCTGGAAGGGGAGGGGGCGCCACCATTCCGGACCATCCTTTCCGATGCCGTGCTCAGAACGGCGCTGCAGGACGCGGGGGAGTGGCGGGAGCAGTTGGAGCACTTGGCTCAGCTGGCGGAGGCGCCGACCCTGACGATTCAAGTGCTGCCGGAGAAAGCCGGGTTGCACGGACTTTCGACCACCGATGTCATGTTCCTCCGTCTGCCTGACGGGCGTACCGTGGCTTACACAGAGAACGGCTACCGGGGCGAGCTCATCGAGGAGAACGCGACGGTGGAGCGCTTGCAACGTGCGTACGATGCGACACGTGACCTGGCGCTTTCCCCGGCCGAGTCGCGGAAGTTCATCCTGCGCATGTTGGAGGAAGTGCCGTGCGATCCATCGACCTGACCGCCGCGACGTGGCGCAAGAGCAGCTACAGCAACCAGGACGGCGGCCAATGCGTCGAGGTCGCCGACGGCTTCGCCGCCATCGTCCCCGTGCGGGACAGCAAAGACCTGCACGGTCCGGTGCTCGTGTTTCCGGCAGGCGGTTGGTCGGCCTTCGTCACCGCCGTCAAGGACTTCCAACTGCCTAGCTGAGGAACGACCACATCCAGACGGCCTCCGAGAACCCTTGGGTTCTCGGAGGCCGTCTGGATGTGGTCGTTGGCTCTACTTCTTGGTCGTGCGGCGGCCTCGGGTGGTGGCGGCCGGGCGCCAGGTGCGCAGGTCGTCGTCGGTCAGGCCGTGCTCGCCCTGCACCATCTGCCGGTCGCCCCGGAAGAACGCGGCCGGTGAGGCGCCGAAGTTCGCGTCGAACTCGTCGTGCCACTGCTCGAGCCAGGGCTGGAGTTCCAGCAGCCCGGCGAGGAACGGCGTCAGCTCCTCGGAGGTCAGCGCCTCGTGGGAAGCGATGTACGCGTCGAGGGCGTACGCCTGCTCCTGGTGGTCCCAACCGGCCCAGCCGTAGAGGTCGGGCGTGGGGGCGTTGGTCTGCCCGTACGAGATGAACCGCTCCTTGGGCACGTCGAGCTTGCCGCGTGCCTTCCAGTAGGAGGCGCGCAGGAAGTCCGCCGAGGTGTACTTCGGCGGTACGGGGATGCCGTCCCGGATCTTCCGCTTGGCCGGCTCGTCCGGTGCGGCGTCCTCCTGCCGCTGGAGGTCCCAGACGTGCTCCCAGTCCTCACGCTTCTTCAGCCCGGAGGGCTTGTAGCGCAGGGCGGGGAGGAACGGCACGTGCTCGTCGGTCATCAGCTCGGCGACGACGGCGGGCAGTTCCTTGCGGGGCGCGTAAATCTTGGCGACGGAGACGAAGTCCTCGTCGCGGGAGAGCGCGTCGGTGAGCCGGGAGAGCGTGACGAGGGCGGGCATCCCGTTCTCGTCGAACCAGTGGTCCCGGTTCTCGATACGGTCAAGCAGCCAGGACCGAAGCGCCTTGTCTTGAAGCGCGTCCCACCCTTCGGTGGCCCAGCGCCGCTTGTACTCCGGCCGCTCGACCATGCCGATGGCGCGGCTCGACTCGATGGCGTCGATCCGCTTCTGGACGACCTCCCGGTAAGCGGCAGGCCAGCGTTCGGGGATCTCGGTGATCTGCGTGGACCCGTGCCGCTTGAACCACTCATCGCTGGCCTCGCCGGCTGCTACCCGCCGTGCGAGTACGATCTCGAAAGCGCGCTCACCCAGGGCGAGGTTGGGGATGTCGGCCGAGTCGGGGTCCTCAGAGGCGCGCAGGTCTTCGGGGTTGAGCTTGTAGAGCGAGTAGACCTGCCAGTCCAGCTCCTCCTGAAGGGCAATCATGCGGGCGCGGGTGGAGTGCCACGTGTCGCGGTCCACCCGGAGTTTGGGAGTGCTAAGGATGGCCCCGTCGGCCAGGCTGGAGGGGCTTGCCGCAGCGAGCTGTTGGGCGAGGCTATCTAGTGCCGTGGCCAGGAGGCTCGGGTACTTGGCAGGCAGCGGGAAATCGGCCACATTGGTGCCATTGAACTGGTAGAAATCTTCGAACGGAACCGTCGACTGACGTGCCCCCTTGGCGTCGACGGTGCTCCCCTTATTGTGGCACCGCATCTTGAGCCATAGCGCCGCTGTAGAACTGTTGAGCAGGCCAATGAGTTGAATGTGCTGCTCATCGCTGGCATCCTCAGCCAGTTTGATCACCGGTGCAGTCTGCTTGAAGACTTTTCTGTCGCGATCCAACACGAAATGGTTGTGTGTTGCTACTTCCGCGAACGTTATCGTCCAAGCATGTGTCTTGGGATCCTTGGGGAGCTGATGCCACTGCCACCAGGGGCGAACGTCACTGAAGTAGGTTCCTCCGGAGAAGGTGGCCCTGTTTCCTAGTTCCGTACGAGAGTGCCAGAGCCAGCGGTTCAGTCGAGCGAACGAGCTGAGCTGTTGCAGATTGCGCTTAACGTCGTACGGGTGGAAGGCGTTGTCCCCATCCAGGAACGCGAAGTCTCGCACCTCGTCGCCCGCAACGAGCCGCCTGACGTATGCTTCCTCCGCCTGGAACCTGCGGAATGTGCGGGAGACGGCTGTCATCGCGTCGTCAGCGCCCATGATTCCGTAGAACCCAATGCGCGAAACGTCCTGTTTCAAGACCGCCTGCTTGACTTCGGTGATCTTCTCAAGCATCTCCAGGCCGCCATCTGACAGTACCCAAGGCTGCTTTCCGAAGTAGCGCTCACGCTTCAGATCATCAACCGAGACCCATTGGCTAACGGTGCCCGGTTGGTCGATTTGATCGACAATTGCCCTCCAAACCTTTCCCTCTTCGCCGCGATGAGGCGCGGCGGGCTCCCCCTGGACACTTCGCACCGTGCGAATCGTTGCGGATCGGTGGCTCCCCCCGCGCCGCCTGCCCGCCAGGATGACCGTAGGGGTCCCGTGCCCTGGAATGTACGCACCTGACGTGTCGATGACCTCCGTCAGCTCCACCTCGTGGCCGAAGAACGTCTCGATCAGTCTTGCACCGAACTCCCTTTTCATGAATGAGTTCGCCGTGATCTGGCCGACCATGCCGTATCCGCGCCCGCTCTCGGGATCCCCCGCCTTGGCTAGCTCGAAGAAGCGCTGTGCGAACGGCACTGACAGGCCGTACTTGCCGGCGCAGGCGTCGTACAGCCGCCGGTACAGATCGTTGAGCTTCTTGTCCTTCACTGTGATGTACGGCGGGTTACCGACCACCACGTGGTATCGCCCCTGGCGGAGGATCTCAGGGTGCTCGTGCACGTCTTCCGTCACATACTGAAACTCGGCCAGCTCGTCTGTGCCTTCGGCCTCTGAACCTTCGAACAGGCTGCCCTGCTGGTGTCGGCGTTTAATTAGCGAGTCCCCGACCGCCACGTGCACTGGCCACTCGTACATCGCGGCCTTCGTCATCGTCCGGACCCCGCTCGCAGCCATCGCCGCGACCAGCAACCGGAATCGCGCAATGGCTACCGCGAACGGGTTCAGGTCGACGCCGTGCACCGAATTCAGGGCAGCGCGCACGCGCTCATGAATGTCTCTGCCAGGCTGGGCATCGCCCCACACGCGCACCAGGCGACGAAACGCGCCGAGCACGAAGTGGCCCGATCCGCACGTCGGGTCGATCATCTTCAGGCCCTCGTAGCCGAACTCGCGGACCGCCGGGTCCATCGTCCGGTCGAGGATGAACTCCTCCACGAACTCAGGGGTCTGGAGCAGCGCGTACGTCTTGCGGGCCGCCTCGCTGAGGTCCTGGTACAGGTCGCCGAGGAAGCGGGTGTCCCAGCCCTCAGTGCCGTCCTCGTTCAGCTTGTCGGTGAAGTCGTGGACCAGCATGCCCGCTTCATCGCGCTCGCGCCAGAACGCGATCAGTTCCCGTGCGCCGTCGTGGGACAACGGGATCTGGAACAGCGGGTTGTGCTTGCGGTCGAACAGCAACTTGCCCGCCTGGCCGGCCCCCAAGTCCGCGAACGCGCGCTCCAGCCAGCCGCGGAACGTCGGGTCGGCGTCACTCGCCACGTACTCCTCGTACCGGGCCAGCGCCAGGTCACGACGATCCGGGTCCGGGGCCGTCAAGTACGGCTCCGGGATGAGCTCGTTGTCCTCGCAGAAGCGGACGAAGACCGTGCCCAGGACCCAGGCCACCGCGACCTGCGTGACCCGGTCGTCCAGCCAGGAGTTCCACGTCGCCGCCGTGCGGCCCAGCTTGCGGGCCTGGTCGTACTCGGTACGCAGGCGGGTGCCTACCTCGGCAACAGCCTTCACCTGCTTGCCGAGGTCCGTCTCGACCGCCTTGACCTGCTGCTTCAGGTCGTTCAACAGGGCCTTGCGGTCGATCACTTGGTGTCTCCCTCGGTTCCGTCCATCACTGCTGCCTTGCTCGGATTCGCGTCCTTGACCCACGAGTCCGGAAGTTCGATCCATTCGCCCAGGCCTGCCTGGTACGCCACCGCGACCTGGCTGAGCTTCGGCTCCCGCGAAGGGTCGCCCTGCGGGACCAGCAGCCACAGGCCGCGGCCGCCCTGGCGTGCGGCCTCCGCCAGCCGGTCCAGGACGCCCATCGCGTCGTAGCGGGCGAAGACCGCGGCCTCCGTCAGGAGGACCGGGCCGGTGCCGGTGGCGCGGTCCAGCAGGTTGCGTACCTGAGGCTCCACCGCACCCCACGCCGTCCGTGCGTACTCCGCGAACTTCACCGCGCCCCGCGAGCCCGCCTCCGCCACGTCCGCCTTCAGCAGGGTCTCCCACGTCGGCTTCGACCCCTCCGGGGCCAGCGCGTGCATCGCCTCCAGGAAGAGCGCCGTCACCGAGACGGCCTGGGCGCCGATGGGGTCAGCACCCAGCGCGCGTACCGCTTCCTCCGGGCGGTGGTGGTGCACCGTAAGGACGCGGTAGCCGTCACGGCGAGCCGACGCTGCCAGGCGTTCCCTCGCGCGGGCGGCGCCCGCCACCACGGCGTCGTCCGCGTAGGGGGTCACCGCCCCCACATCCGTGGCCTGCCGCCACGCACCGGTGGTCAGGTAGCTGGACGCGCTGTCCATCCGGGTCGGGAGGTAGCGCAGGGTTTTGGTGTCCGCGCGTGTGGACTCCGTCAGGTCGAAGCCGGCGTCCCGCAGGGCCTTGGTCAGCGGGCCGGCCGTCGGGAGGTCGTGGGAGAAGCCGCCTCGGGGATCCGGGAGGACCAGTTCCGGGAAGCGGGCCCGGACTCGCTCGTGGACGTCCTCGCCCGTCACGCCCGGCTGGCGCGCCTCCGGTACGCCCGGGATGAGGCGGACCAGACCGGCCTGGGTCAGCCGCAGGGCGCGTACCAGGGACAGGTCGCGCGGGTAGACCTCCAGGCGCGGGGTCGCCGCCGCGTTGAGGGAGGCGGCCGCCGCCAGTTCCACCAGGCGGCGTTCGTCCCATTCCACCGAGCCCGGCGGCGGGGTGAGGGAACCGAGCTCGCTCAGCACCGTCGTCGCCGTCGGCAGGGTTTCGAGCTTGGCCAGGCGGTCCGCCGTGCGGCCCAGGCGGGTGGCGTAGTCGAGCAGCCCGGGTGCCGTCGGGGTGTCGGGGGAGTCGTCCTCGCGGACGTCCAGGGCGAGCAGGCCCGCGCCCAGTGCCTCCTCCGTGGCCTTGCGGTTCGGCTGGTGCTGGAACTCGGCTTCCTCCGGCTCCAGTTGCTCGACCTCCACCACGGCCCGTACGGCGGCGAGCGCCAGCGCACGCCGCTGCTCGCGTTCGGACAGCTGCGTACCCCGGCGCACGGCGAGCGCGTCGGCGATCTCGGCGGCGGAGGCGACCCGGCCCAGGTCGGAGAGGAGATCCAGGATCTCGGCGCGCAGCGCCCGCACCGCCGGGTGCTTCTTCCAGCGCTTGCGCTCCTCCTTGAGGAGTTGCGGGATCCGGCCGGCTGAGAGACCGAGTGCGTCCGCCACGTCCTTCTGCTTGGGCCAGACTCCGATGTCCGGGAGGTCGCCCTGGGCATTGGGGAGGCGCAGGAGCAGGCGCACCGTCTCGACCTTGTTGTGGTTCGAGCGGTTGTTGTTGAGCTCCGGGACGAAGATCGTGGCCAACGTGTCCAGGCTGATCGCGCGCAGGGCGGAGCCGGTGAGGCCGCCCGCGTCGTCGCCGGTGGCCAGAGTGCTCAGCAGCGCGGACTCGGTGGCGGACAGCTGGGCCAGTTCTTCCTTGGCCTCGGCCCGGCCCCTCGGGGTGAGCGGCGAGATCGGGGTCTCGCGCAGCCGGTCGCCCCACTCGCGCTGGCGGCGTTGTACTTCGCTGCGGGTCTTCGCGCCCAGGCCGGGCTGGTTGAGGAGCTTGCGGCGGCTGTAGTCGAGGAGTTCGCCGACCGTGGTGACGTGCAGGCCGTAGAGGAACGCCTCGGCGGCCGGGGTGAGGCCAGCCGCCGAGAGGTGGGTGTCGCGGGTCACCTCCGCCGCCCGCTGCTCGCGCTGCTGCTCGGCCGTAAGCGGTTCGGCGTCCGCGATGACGGGCTGGGCATTGCCGCCCGCAGGGCCCTCGGCTGCTTCCGGGTGGCGGGAGCGGTGGCTGGACGGCACGGTCTGCGAGGCATCCAGGAAGATCTTCTTCCAGGCGTCCCGCATCGGCTTCAGCTCGGGGAAGCGCCGGGCGGCGTCCCGGGCCAGAGACTTCTCGAAGAAGGCGACCAGTGCGTCCCGCACCGCGGGCTCGAAGGCGTCCTTCGCGATGGTGGGGTGCGGGTGGGTCTCCTGGTCCGTCATCCGGGGCGGAAGGGAGCCGTCGCCCCACTTGGGGAGCTCGCCCGAGGCCATCTGGTGCAGGGTGACGGCGACCGCGTACCGCTCGGCGTGGGAGTCGTAGGCGGTGCGGGTGAGGGTGCCGATGAAGGGGTCGAGGTAGCCCTCCGTACCGGCTTCGTAGTCCTTCGCCGGGTATCCGGCCAGGGAGAAGTCGATGAGGACGAGCTCGCGGGTGCGGTTCGGGCGGATGCGGATGGCGATGTTGTCCGGCTTGATGTCGCGGTGCCAGACGCTCTCGCCCTCCAGGAAGTCGACGGCGCCGAACAGATAGTCGCCGTAGGCCTCCAGCTGGTCGATCTGGAGCCGGCCGCTCTCGCGCAGCTGGCGGGCGACAGTCTCCTCGCGGCGGCGGGTACGGGTGGCCCCGGACTCGGCGCCTTCGCCGGACTCGTCGCGCTCGTCACCCACGTACTCGAGAACCAGGACGGTACGGTCGGCGATCTTGATCGGCTCCGGTTCCACGAGCCGGATGACGCGGGAGTCGGCGCGCAGCCGGCCCATGATCTCGGCCTCGTGGACGAGGATCTCGCCCCGGTTGTCGGAGAGCGCCACCTTCAGGACGGCCAGCGGGCGCGTCTTGCGCGCCTCGGCCTCCAGGTCGCGTACGAGGAAGGCGCGGCTGGTCGAGCCGGTGCCCAGGCGGCGCCGGACCTGCCAGCGGCCGCCCAGCACGTCGCCGGCGACGGCTTCGAGGGGGTCCTTCTCGGGCGCCTCCGGCGCGGGAGGCGCGGCCGGGGTCGTGAGGGCGTCCTCGACGAACTCCAGCATCTCCAGGAACTCGTCGACGGTGGAGAGGCGTTGCTCCGGCCGGTAGGCAGTGGCCGCCTGCACCAGCTCGTCGATGTCCTCGGAGAGGCCGTCCACGAGGGAGCTGGGGCGCAGGCCCTCGCCGGCCTCCAGCCGCGTCAGCAGTTCCGCCTGGCTCGCGGCCGGGGCCTTGCCCGTCACGAGGAGGTAGGTGAGGACGCCGAGGCCGTAGACGTCGAGGTACACCGGGTCGGCGTTGAGGGCGGTCAGCTCGGGGGCGAGGTACGGGTCGGAGCCCTCGGCCAGGTGCATCGCGGACAGGGCGGTCGGAGCGAACCGGGTCATGCCCTGCCCGGCGCCGCCGGTGCCGCTGCGCTGCGTGGCGATCTGCCAGTCGGAGATCTGCAGGTGGGGGGAGAGCCAGGCCGCGTCCTCACCGACGGCCTGTCCCTCGCGGCCCCGGTTGCGCGGCATGACGTGCACGGAGCGGGCGGCCAGCGCCCGGTGGTGGATGCGGCTAGAGTGCGCGGAGCGCATCGTCTCGGCCAGCTGTCGTATGAGGGCCATGCGGCTGAGGATGTCGAGCTTCTCCCCGTACTGGAGGAGGTACTCGTCCAGGCGCAGGGTCTGCGGGTGGTAGTCGAAGATCAGGGCGGGGCCCGAGGCGTGCCCGGACGGGTCGTACTGCTTGAGCTGGACGGCACCCGGGTGGCGGAAGCGGCGCAGTACGGCGGCCTCCCGCCGCGCCGCGCTCTCCACGGACTGCCGGATCGTGGCGTCGGAGCCGCGCTCGCGCAGGTAGATGCGTACGCGGGCCAGCTCGGGCAGCTCGCTGTGGCGGGCCAGGTAGTCGGCCCAGGTGGGGCCGGAGTCGAAGGACTTCCGGTCCAGCTCGTACGGGCCGACCTTGTACTTGGCGTTGCTGGGGCGGACGCCGACGCGTTCCAGTGCGGTCTTGATCTCGCGGGAGTCGATGGCAGTGATCCGCCGGCGCTCGTCGCGCGGCGGCTGGTTCAGCATCGCGACCAGGTCGGTGACGGTGTAGACGCCGTTCTCGTCGTGGGCGGGGAGCCGCACGCGCAGATCGTCGGCGGTGAAGCAGACGGCTTCCGCGACCCAGACGCGCTTGCCGTTCTGGCCCAGCAGGCCGGCGAGCTCCTTCGCCTTCTTGTTGACCAGGTGCAGCGGATTGCCGTGCGGGACCCGGCGGCCGTTGGGCGTGGTCTGGACCCAGGTGCCGTTCTCACTGGTCAGAGAGCCGTGCCAGTTCTTCAGCTCGATCATGCAGACCCCGCCGGGGGCGATGACGAGGAGGTCGATCTCGCGGACGTGACCCGTGTTCGCGGTGAAGGTGAAGTTCGACCAGGCCCGCCACGGATCGGAGTCCGGCAGCTTCTCGCGGATGGACTCCAGACCGCGGTGCTCGTGGTCGTACTCGGACTCGGTGACCGTGGTCCACCGGCCTTCCCGCATGTGCCGCCCCCGCTTCGTAGCTTCCTGCTGAAGAGCTGTCCGGCTCGGCCATCCGGCGGTAAATGCTCTTCGGAGATCCTAACGGTGAGTGGTGACATCAGGGGCAGCTGTGACGAAGCGGGCAGGGTTGCTCCTGCTTGCGGGACGGGTGTGATCCGGCCGCGTTGCCCAGGTTCTGGCCAAGGGCCACTGCCGTGTTTCCCGGGAGGCGAAGCCTTTCCCTAAGATCACCGATACCGATTGCGGCCCGACGGACTTCCTTGCCAGGCGAGGACATGCCCCCACCCGCACGAGCTACTCGTGCCCTGGGGGAACCACCCGTGTCCATGCTCCTGCTGAAGCTTTCGGCGCAGGACCTGCTCACTCTGCATTCGCGGCGCCACATGGTGCCGCACCTCGCTGCGCGCTGGCGGCACTTCCGGGGCTCGGACGCCTCGGTCACGGAGCGATCCGCATGGGCGGAGAGCCTGATCAGCCTGGCGAACGACCTGGTCGCCGCCGGCCGTGGGAACGTGGAGATGGTGGTCGAGTGCGCCGCCTCGCTCGCCGAGGCGGACGGTCCGGATCCCCTGCTCGTCGACGTCGTCCTGGTCGGGCGGCATCCGCACGAACACCGGCCGTCCGTGCAGCTCGTCGAATTGAAGCGCTGGTCGACGGTGACCAGGATCGAACGGGCCACTGCGGAACTGGTGCACGTGCCGGACTTCGGCGACAAGAAGCACCCTGCGCTGCAGTTGCGCGAGTGCTACGAGGCGTTCACGAGCAGCAAGGGTCCCTTCGGGAACGCCGCCTTCGAGTGCGGGGGCTTCACCTATCTCCACAACGCCACGGACGACTCCGTACGTCCGTTGATCGGTGTGGATGCACCGACGGGTGCGTACGCCCGGGTCTACACGGCCGACCGGCGCGCCCAGTTCCTCGACGACCTCCGGGCGAACTTTGCCGCCGAGGGAGGGGCCTCGGAAGCGGAGACCATGCTGCGGACCATGGGGCTGCGCAACACTCCGCTGCTGGATGCCATGAACTGGTCCCGAGGCGACGACACCGTCTTCACCCTGCGCGGACGGCAGAGGGCCGTTGCTGAACAGATCCTGGACGCTGCGTCCAAGGTCCTTCCCGACCCCTACGAGCCCGCTCTGGTTCCCGACGAGAGGCGCGTGATCTTCGTGGTGACAGGTGGCGCCGGTACGGGCAAGAGCGCCATCGGCCTGCAGATCAAGGCGCAGCTCGAGGCGCAGGGCCGGACCGTGAAGTACGCCAGCGGAAGCCGGGCCTTCAACGCGGCCATTCAGGAGCACGTCGGTTATGGCGACAAGGAGTTCAAGGAGACGTTCGTCTACTTCAGCAAATTCGTCGAGACCCCGGTCCCTCCGCTGGACGTTCTGATCTGCGATGAGGCGCACCGCCTGCGTGACCGTTCGACGAATCGGTTCTGGACGGAGCAGGAGCGGGAGAAATACGGGAAGGGGCCGCAGGTGGACGAGCTCCTCGACGCGTCCCGGCTGACGGTGTTCTTCCTGGACGAGGGGCAGTCCGTGCGCCCCAAGGAAGTCGGCACCGTCGCGCTGATCAAGGACGCGGCCGAGCGTCGCGGTGCCGAGTTTCTCGAGTACGGCCTGCGCGAGCAGTTCCGGTGCGGTGGCAGTGACGCCTACATCCGGTGGGTACGCACCGTACTCCGTGCGACGGACGAGAAGCCGGAGCCCTGGCGGCCGGACGGGCTGATGCACATTGAGGTCGTGGACACCCCGGAGGAGCTCGAACGGATCATCCTGACGGAGGCCCGGGCCGGCGCGTCCGCGCGCATGGTCGCCGGCTACTGCTGGCCCTGGACGGAGCCGGTGGGTGCCGAGAAGCACCTGGAAGCCGATGTCCGGATCGGTGACTGGCACCGGCCGTGGAACGCGAAGAGCGAAACCTACTGCGCGGACGGGGTGCCGCCTTCGGACATCTGGTCCGTCCATCCCAAAGGCCTTGGCCAGATCGGCTGCGTCTACACGGCGCAGGGCCTGGAATGGGACTGGTGCGGTGTGATCATGGGCGAGGACATGGTGCGCCGTGGTAACAAGTGGGTGTTCCGCCGGGGCAAGGAGCGCAAAGAAGGCCCGGAGTCGGACATCAAGCGTGTCGAACGGCCCGGTTCGTTCGACCCGAAGGTCAGCGCCTCCGGCGTGGACGACGACGACTTCGCGCGGCTCGTCCGCCAGGCCTACCAGGTGCTGCTGACCCGGGCGAGCCGCGCGACGGTCCTGTACTCCACGGACGAGGAGACGCGTGCCTACCTGAAGGCATGGGCAGGGAAGGTGGAGATCCACGGGCTACGGCCCACTTACGGGAACCTCTCGAAGGAGGCCCGCCCACCCCACCTGCCGAAAGCCAAGGGGAGGCGCAATCGCAAGCGGCGGAAGGGCCCTCCCGACCCGCGACTCTTCTGATGCGGAGAATCGGCACCGGGCAGTGGAGTGGCGGGCTCGCCGGGCCCGCCACCTACCTGCGTCAGAAGAGCAGGTCTGCCACCGTGGTCAAGGCCGTCACCAGAAGACTGGAGACGACTCCGACAGCGATGTCGGTCAGGATCTCGCGAATCCGTTCACGACGCGCAGGCTTGTACTCGACGGAGGTCATACGGCCACTCCAGGTTGTGAGAACTGAATGGCAGGGGGCGCCCTGCGGGCAGCCACGCTCACGTCGTGTGTCACCACACGACGGGCACAACCATTCGTCACTCACAGCCTGTTCGGCCTCGTGCATGAACCGCAGCCTCGTACCCTCCGGGAAGGTGCGCAGCGGGATCATGATATCGGTCGATCGGTTCCCTGACTCAGGAAATTAGCGAGCGGAGCTTCTCGCGCGTCTCGGGATCCGTTGAGTAGACGACCGTTCCGATCATGCCGCGGGTCAACAGGACCTTGTACGTGTTGCGGATGAGACGGTCGACGTCTTCGTCCGGCGTCGCCTTGGCGAAGGATGGGTCCTTCGAAGCCGTACGGTCGACCACCCATCGGTCGGTCCGCCAGACCAGGTCGGGCCCCATGATCACGCCCGACCAGTCGTACTCGAAACCCTGCGCCGTGTACACGCAACCGACTTGGCCGAAGCCCGCCGGGTCGGTGGCCCAGAGCGGGGCCGGGGGTGCGCCCAGGAAGGATCGGTCCCCGAACAGGTTCCACGGCTTCGACCAGTCGCCGATCACCACGTCGGCGGGCAGCGTCGTCATCGCCGGAGTGATCTTCGTGGTCCACCTCCAGCAGTAGCCGGCGGACAGCCGGGCGCCGTAGCCCTGAGCGCGCTTGTCGTCGAGAAAGTCCTCCAACTCCCGTGGACCGTCGACCGTCGACAGCTGCACCTTGCCGTCCGGTTTCCACTCGATCGGCCCGTCGTCCTCCAGGGCGAGGAGACCGGTCACCCAGCGCAGGTAAGCGTCGCTGCCTCCGCACCGGAACTGGCTGTCCAGTTCCACCAGGGTGAAGTCCACTTCCTGCTCGTCCGCAGCCTGCCGGATCTGTTCGACCGTACCCATCTCGCCCGGACGCACCACCTGGTGCTGGTCGAGCAGGAACACCGGAACCCGGGCCGCATCGATCAGCTCGGCCACCTGTGGGCGCCCGGTACGCAGGGCGGCCGCGGTGTATCGGTTGGCGGAGGTCTTGCGGAGCCGGTGGGCCTCGTCGCAGACGAGTACGTCGATGTCGTTCGGCTCGGCGTCCATGAAGCTGTTGAAGTAGCGGAACAGGCGCTGGACCTCGGGCTTGCGTGCGCCCGCGACCTTGCGCATCGTCTTGGTGAACGACTGCGACCCGGTGGCGTGGAGGGCGGGTACACCGCGCCGGTACAGATCGCCGAGCACGGACAGGGCGATCACGCTCTTGCCGGATCCGGGCCCGCCGGTCACGACGACCACCTGCTTGCGCTTGGACCGCCGGGCCTTGCGGACCGCTGCCATCACCGTCTCGTAGGCGAGTCGCTGCTCGTCCAGCAGCACGAACTGCTCCCGGTCGCGGACCTCGTCGGCGGCCACGGCCATCAACTGCCTGGACGGCTTCACCCTGGCCTGCAGGAGGTCGTCTGCTGCAGCGGCACCCGGCTTGGGGGCCAGCCTCGAGCGCAGGTAGTCCAGAAAGGCGCCGCGCTGGTCGCCGGTGAACATCCGGCCCCGGTTGTCCTCCTCGACCTCGCGCAGTCCCGCGACCCCGAACTCGGTCGCGTTGTGCAGGAAGGCCACTCCGGTGACGGACTCGGGGTTCCGCTCGAGCGCCCCGTTGAACGACACCAGGTAGTCGCAGTAGCCCCGCACCTGCTCGATCGGGTTGAGGACGGGATCCCGGTAGGAGGGGACGCGGCACCGCAGCGGATCGTCTTCCTCGGGGTGAGCCTCGCTCCATTGCTTGAGCTCCACGACGACGTACGACGGCTCGCCCGAGGCCGGATGTACGCCGGCCAGTACCGCGTCCGCGCGCTTGCTGGTCAGGGGCAGCCCGTACTCCAGCAGTATTTCGACCTCACCGAGCCCAGCTTCGACCAGGGCATTCGTGAGGGCCGGAATGCTGTGCTCCCATGACCGGACTTCCGAGGAACGGGGCTGGTAACCGTGCCTGTGGAGGAAGTTCTCGGTCAGGATTTCCGTCAGCCGTCCCTCGAGACGGGTGGGGTTGGCCAAGGACGCCGCAGACTCACGGAACAGCAAGAAATCGCCCCCAGGCAGCACGGAGTAACTCGTGCGGGTGGGGGCATGTCCTTCGGTCCCACGGCAGTGGAACGGAAGCCCGGCGGGCCGCTGAGATGGTCTTCGTCATCTTATGGCAGTGCGTGGATCATGCGGCAGGGCGATCGCCTGACCCAGTTCGGGGGACCTCAGGGGGCTTCAGCGGTCGCAGACGAATCGTGGAGGCGGACCAACCGGAGCCGGAAGTTCTGCCGCGACTCGCAGACGTGGCCGAAACGGCGCTCTTTCCTGGCCCGGCACGACTGCCCACCCTGATGACCCATGGGGTAGGGCACGGGCAGTGCCGAAGGGGGAACCGCCATGTCCGGACTGCTGTACGTTCCCGTCCTGCCGACCCGGCCGCATGCGGCCGCCGCCTACTCCCGGCTCCGCCCGGACGTTCAGAGCGCATTGGCACCGGTCTGGAACCTGCCACCACGCCCTGGTCTCCCGCCGGCCGAGTTGGCCGCGAAGGTCCGCCGGGATGTGGCCACGGTGTCCAAGGCCCATCGATACAGTCCAGCCTGGCTGGACGCCCCCTTCGCGGGCGCGGAGGACGTATCTGTCCTTACCAAGTTGATACCGGAAGCCAGCGCCTTCGGGTTGCTGCGCCCTGTAACCGGGCCGGGCAGGCCCGAGGCGTTGCAGGCCGTGGCAATGGAGGCTGCCCGGAGGGCCGGCGACGGGCTGGGTATACGAGTGTGCGTTCCGGGGGAGTGGGACGGACGTACCGTCGATGATGTGCGCCATCTGCTTGAACGGGCCGACCCCTTGGTCCGGGTGGACCTCCTCCTTGACTTGGGTGCCGTCAAGGAGGGCAGGCCCGACGCGGGCAAGGAGGCGCTGCGAGCCCTGGATGCTCTCGTCCCGCTGGCGCCCTGGCGGACCGTCGCTGTCCTCAACGGCGGCTTCCCCGAGGTCACCACCGACATGCTGGATCAGGGGCTGCGTGAATTCCCTCGTGCGGACCGGCAGGTGTGGCACGAGATAGGCGATAGTGGCCGTGCTTACCGCGGACTGCTCACCTACGGCGACTACGGGGTGCAGTCGCCTACTGCCATCAGCCGTCCGCCGGGTTCCGGCGGTGGGGGCCCCTCCTGGGGCTTTCTGCGGTACACACTCGACGGAGCCTTCGTACTGGGAAGGATGCTGGCTACGGGCGATGGCAAGACCGCGCACAATCGTGCGACAGCCCGCGAGTTCCTCGCACATCCGGGTTTCCGTGGGCCGGCATTCAGCAGCGGCGAAGGCTGGCTGAGCGACTGCGCGCAAGCCCTGGGCCGTGGTGGAACGGGCAATTTCGGCACCTGGCTATGGGTGGGCAACGTTCAGCACATGACGTACGCCGTTCGATATCTGACCAGTACCTCATCCCGATGACCCACCACGTGGAGTGCGTGGCGATCCTGGAGCCGGTCGTGAAGGGTGCCTGACCTGCAGGTTTACCAGTGTGCATGATGTGCACTTGATGGGGTGTCAGTGTTGGCTGATGTGACGTCAGCGCAAAGAGTCGTCTCCCCGGCTGGGCCGTGCGCCCGGCCGGGGAGGGCCGACACGTACTCGTCGAGGTGGAGGACCGGGCCGAGGTCCGACTCGACGGGCGGATGGTGCAGAAGGTCGCCAACCAGTTCGACCTTGGACTGGGCACCGGAGGCGGGGTCGGCGACGTGCAGACGGGCGTACACCTGCGCCTGCTGGGTGACCTGGACCACGTACCCGGCCGCCCGGTATGCCTCGACGAGGCGGGCGATCGCCTGCGGCAGTTCGCCCTCGGCCCGCCCGATCGGGGTGAACAGGTCGACGTCGTCGCTGACCCGACTGACGAGTCGATGGGCCTGGACGGCGTATCCGCCAGCCAGCCGGTAGCCGAAGTCCTCGGCGAGCGCGTCCAGGCCGATACGGATCAGCCGGTGGTGCAGATCCTCCACTACGCGGCCGCCGCCGAGGTGTCGGCGAGCTCGGGGAAGCGGCTCTCCCCGGCAGCCCTCGCCGGGCCGGGCAGGAACAGGGCATGCCAGTGGCTGCGCAGCGCGTCGACGCTGAGGTGGGCGTGCAGGTCTTCGGACGTCTGTGCCTCAGGGATGACCCGCTCGTGCACCCCGGGGGCCTGGCGGGAGCGGCGGAGCGGGGCTGTTTCACCGCGCCGTAGCGGGTGCCCTCGGAACAAGGCCGACGCCTACGTCTGGCGCGCGGGTCGGAACTCCCCGCGAAAGGGGTGGGCACCCCAACCCTCAGGTGAGATGGGTGTCGTCGTGTTGGAGGGCGGTGCGGACGCCGGTGACGACCACGGCGATCAGGCAGAGGGCGATGAGGGTCTCGGCCCACAGGAAGGCGAACCAGTCCAGCACGCAGCCGATCGGGGGTGTGCCGGGGGCGTTGTTGCGGAACGCCGAGAGGGCGAACAGGGTGGCGGCCATCCAGGCGAGGGCGGCCCAGACGAGTCCCTCGCGGCGGGTGATCAGATACCAGGCCCCGATGAGCACGGATGCCGCCAGCGCCCACATCACGAGCATCATGAAGATCGCGAAGACCAGCAGGCTGCCTGATCGGGCCAGCTCCAGTCCCAGCCCCGCGCCTGCGGCCTCCGGCTCGGACGGGGTGGGTGTCGCGGAGGTCGAGAAGAGGGTGTCGTTGTTGGAGAACAGCATCCGCACCGGCACCTGCTTGCCGTCCAGCCGTGCCGAGAACTCGATGTCGGTCCTGTAGGTGTCGAACGGGTAGTCGCTGATCGATCCGTCCGTGATCGCGACCTGTACGTCCCTGATCGGGAGCCGCTCATGCGCCTTGAACTCCAGGTCGCCGAGGGTCTGCGCTGAGGTCTGGAGGCTGAGATCGGCCACCGGGGAGGTCCCGTCCTCCTCGCCGAGGGTCCCGCGCGGGGTGACCCGGACCCGTAGCACCAGCTCTCTGGTCTTGGCGTCGACGTTTTGGACCGTGGCCTCCACGTCCACCCGGTCGGCGGCTTGGGATCCGACCGTGTGGACCGTGTCGAGCGTCTGCCGCTCGGTGAACTGCAGCCACGAGCCCACGGCCACCGCCACCACGATCAGGATCGCGAGGGGAAGCAGGACCGGTAGCAGCGCGGCCCCGGAGCGGCGTGTGCGACGTGGTTCCCAGGTTGGGGCCATGGTGACTCCGACGGGGCACGAGCGGATTCAGGGCGCGGTCTCGAACACGGGTGCCTCAAGGGTCTTCAGGCACTGGGTCCTGGGCGCGTCCGGGGTCTCGAAGAACGACACGGCGATCTCCTGGGCGCACTTCGACGTGGCGAAGACCACGTGCGGCTCGTAGGGGATCGTGACGACCGTGGCCTTGCTCAGCGTGCGGGCCACGTACGGCCCGTTGTCCGCTCCGGTCTGGGCGTCGAACGCACCCGACAGGGCGAGGGTGGGGATGTCGCTGGTCGTGACGGACCGGATCGAGCGCTCGGCCGGGGGGACGCTCCAGGCGTCGCAGTCGGGGTGGAGGAAGGTGAGCAGCGGGGCCTGGGCCTGCACCGAGCGCGGGAAGGACGGGAACTCCTTCTGTACGCCCTGGAGCGCAGCGTCCTTGCTTTCGTACGGTGTCCACTCGCTGCAGAAGACGCCGTACGAGAGTCCGTGCGAGACCACGCCGATGCCCTTGGGGTTGGTCCTCCAGCCCGCCCACTGCCGGGCGATGCGTTGCGGCTTGCCGTGCGCCAGTTCGTCGAGGGAGAGGGGTACGGCCTCGGCGGTGTGGGTGGCGGAGGTCAGCCAGTTCACCAGGGTCCCGCCGTCGATCACGACCTTCACCGGCTTGTCGCCGCCGGGGACCGTTACGGTGGTGGTGACCGGCTTGGCTTCGAGGTCGCGGACGAGTCTCTCGAAGGTGGCGCGCAGGTTCGGGTAGCGCTCGTTGCAGGCCGGCTGGTCCGCGCAGGCTTTGAACAGGCCGTCGACGCCCTGCCGGAAGCTGCTCCACGTGTCGGCCGAGCCGGACTTGGACGGCGGCAGGATGCCGTCGATGCCCACCGAGCGCAGGCCCTCGGGGTGCAGGCGCATGGAAACCAGAGCCAGGTGGGTGCCGTAGGAGATGCCGTACAGGTTCCACTGCTTGATGCCGAGTGCGGTGCGCAGGTCGGCGTAGTCGGCGGCGCTCTGGGTGTCGTTGTAGGCGCCGAGGTCGGCCCCGAGGCCCGCCAGCTTGTCCCGGCAGGCCTTCGTGGCGTCGACGTGGAGGCGTTCGGTGGACGGGGCGTCGTAGACGAGGCCGACCACCCGTCCGTTGAACTCGTCGATGTTGGGGCACAGGAGCGCGGGGTCGGCCGAGTACGTACCGCGCTGGGACATGAAGATCACGTCGCGGTCGTGGTTCAGGCCGCCGTCGATCGCCATCTTCGCCTCGCCCACGGCGTCGTCTCCGGGTCCGCCCGCGAGCCACACGATGGGGTCGGGTTTCGGTGTGGCGGCCACGGCGGGCACGATCGCGACACCGAGTTCGATCGTTCTACTGCTCGTCTTGGCGCGGTTCTCGGGCACGGCGAGCGTGCCGCAGCGGGCCCCGTTCAGCTCCGCGATGGGATCAGCCGTCCTCGGGCAGGTGCCCGGTGTGAAGGTGGCGTCGCCCACCGTCCGGGCGACCGTGCCGATCGGCGCTCCGGGGCTCGCGTCCGTACCGGACTGCGCTCGGGCGGGAGCGGTGAGCAGTCCGGTGACGAGGAGGCCGGTCGCCATGCCGGCCGAGGTGGCCAGGAGCCGTCGTGCGGCACGCCGCCGCCGACGGGGCGCTTGGTGGAGAGTCATCTGTCCTCCCGGTCACTTCGGGATGATCGTGAACGGCTGGGGCTGGAGATCGTCCACGCAACGCGTGTCGGGCGCGGTCGGGTTGGCGAAGAAGGAGGCCAGCACGCTTTGCGCGCACGGCGACTGCGCTACCACCCAGTGGCCGATTCCGGGGACCTGTATGGCGGTCGAGCGGGACAGGTTGCGGGTCACGCCCCTGGCCAAGCTCGCCCCGGTCTTCACGTCGAAGGTGCCGGAGACGACGAGCGCCGGCACGGAGCTGACCGTGGGCACCCGCTGGACGGCCGCGTGGTCCGGAACGTTCCAGATCCCGCACATCGGGTACTGGAAGGGCAGCTGCGGAGCCTGGGCCAGGACCGTGTCCGGCCACCCCGGGAAGGCCTTCCGCCCCGCCTTCAGCACGTCGGATTCCGAGTGGCCCGGCGCCCATTCGCCGCACGCGATCGAGTTCGTCAGGCCGTGGGCGAACTCGCCGACCTTCTGGACCGACCCGGCCGCGCGGGCCTGCGCGAAGCGCTTCGGGTTCCCCTTGCTCAGTTCATCGAGGGCTGCGGGCATGTCCTTGGGCCGGGGAGTGAAGGCGACGATCAGGTTCAGCAGGGCGCCCCCGTCGAGGACGGTCTTGACCGGCTTCCCACCGTCCGGCGGCATGACGTTCAGCGTCAGGGGGTGCGCCTCCAGCTTGCGGACCTGCTCCGTCAGCAGTCGGGGAAGGTCCGGGTAGCGGTCCTTGCAGGCGGGCTGCGCCGCGCACGCCTCGAAGATGTTGTGGATTCCCTCGGCGGCGCCGGCCCATCCCCACGGCAGGGTCAGGTCCTGGGGAGGTGCGACCGAGTCGATCGCGAACGAGCGGATTCCCTCCGGGTGCAGGCGCAGGTAGGTCAGGGCCAGGTTGCTGCCGTAGGAGTACCCATAGACGTTCCACTGGGGGATGTCCAGCGCCTTGCGCAAGTCGGCGAAGTCGGCGGCGTTCTCGGTGCTGTTGTAGGCGCTCAGGTCGACTCCGTCGGCCACGAGGCGGGCCCGGCAGTCCGTGACCGCCTTCAGCATGATCTGCTGCGCCTGCGGTGCGTCGTAACCCAGGCCCACGGCCTTCTCGTTGAACCGGTCGACCTCCGGGCAGGCGAGGTTCGGCTGGTCGTGGAGGTTGCCGCGCTGGGCCATGACGATCAGCTCGCGGTCCTTGTTCAGGCCGGAGTCGATCAGGAACGGGATGTCGTCGAAGGTGTCGGCGCCGGGGCCGCCCGCCATGAACACCACGGGTTCCGCGGCGGGTTTGTCCGAGGCGGCCGGGATCCTCGCCACGGCCAGCTTGATGGTGCGGCTGTCGGGGTGGGAGCGGTTCTCGGGGACCTCCAGGAAGCCGCACTTGGCGTCACTCAGCGCTTCGACGGGCTCGGGCGTCTTCGGACAGGCGCCCGGCACGAACCGGGGCGCTGCCGGGCTGGGCCGCCCGGTGGACCGGGCCGGTGCCGGCGCTGCGCTGCTGGGTGTGGTGCCGACTGCTGCCAGGCAGACCAGAGCGGCCGCGGCGGCCGAGGCGGTCACCGCGTGGATGCTGTGCTGTGGCATGGGATCTCGTTCCTCTGCCGGCATCGGCGGCGGCCCTGCCGGGCCGATGGCGCAGCGGTCTGGGCGGAACACACCTTCTCGACGCTACCGGGTGGCTGTCGCCCGCGCACCCGGAGTGATCCCTGGTGCGCGTCTGCGCGCCACCCGATAGCGTGGATCACGTGCGTTCCGTCCGCACCGCCGCTTCTTCGTTCCAAGGAGAGAAGGAGGGTGGTGTGTGTCCGTGGATCGGATGGCGTCGTCGTGCGCCGCCGGGGCGGTCGCGGTCGCCCTGACCGGAGCCGTAGGGCCGCAGGCAAACGCGACCGGCGATGACCGCGAGAAGCGCAGCGCGGACCCAGTACCGGGGCAGCGGTGACCGGCGGGTGCTGGTCCCACGGGTCCACGGCGAGGTGGCCACGGCGAACAAGACGCAGTCGAGGGCCGGCCAGGCGGGGCGCAAATGGACCCGGGCCGACCTGGACGTCGCGTTGCAGAAGCGGGGATCGGAGCGGCGGCAGGTCGCTCTCGCGCTGCTCGATCACGCCGTGGCGGCCGGGCGCACCGTGGGGAACGGAGCGGCGTACCCCAGCTTCTCCGCCTGCTTCCCGGCCGCGGGCAGGGACGACCTCGCTTTCAGTGTCGGTTCGATCACCCACCACTTGGGACGCGACGCGGCGGCCGCCTCCGTGGACGCGCTGCCGGCCGCGGACGGACTTCGACCGAAGCTCGCCGCCATCGGGCAGCTGATGGGCGGCGGCAGCCTCTGACCGCTGTGGTGGGTGTGATCACATGATTCCTCCGAAGGGGGTTCAGCTGACCGTGGTCAAGGACGGGGGGTGCCTCGTGGGTTCTCTGGAGGGGGCGGCGAGGGCGATCGCCGTTACCAGGAAGCCGCGCTGTACCGTCCAGCGGCCGGTGAAGTGGGTGAGGCGGACGTCACCGACCACGGGGCCGGGGACGAGCAGGCGCGCCGTGAAGGTGCAGGCGTCCGGGTCCACCGTGATGACCGCCTCCTGGAAGTCGAGCCAGAGCCCGGTGAGCGGGTACCACGCCTTGTAGACGCTCTCCTTCGCGCTGAACACCAGCCGGTCCCAGGCGACGTCGGGGCGTCGCTCGATCAGCGGGGCCAGCCAGGCGCGTTCCTCCGCCGTGGTGACGATCGCCAGCATGCCCTCCCGGGGAAGCGGTTCGTTGACCTCGGCGTCGACTCCGAGCGAGGTCATGTCCCCGCTGCGGGCCACCACGGCCGCCCGGTAGCCGTCGCAGTGCGTCATGCTGCCGACGAGGCCGGGAGGCCACAACGGCTCCCCGCGCGGCCCGCGCAGGATCGGCGCCGGGGGGAAGCCGAGCCGGCCCATGGCCTGTCGGGCGCACGCCCTGACGGTGGCGAAATCGCTGCGGCGGCGTTCCACGGCCCCTTCCACCAGCCGCGCTTCCTGTGCGAAGAGGGACGGGGTGGGAAGGGGCGCGCCGAACACCTCGACCGCGGCGACCCCTGCGGGGAACACGTCGGTGATCACGCGCGCCTGCCAGCGGACACTCCCGGCTCCGGCGGGCCCGAGAGGGACATCACCAACCACAGCACCAGCTTCATGACCCGGAACCAGCTCCACCTGGCCCGCCTGATCACGGTCGGCCGCCGCCGGCCCGCGCGGGATACTCCCACGTCAAGGTGGACACGCGGAGCCGCTCGATGATCCGCAGGACGTCCGGGGCGGGGACGCTCCCGCCCGGGTGCGCGGCCGTGGCGACGGCCATGCCGTGGCGCGCCAGGTCGGCATCCTCCGCGGACCACACGGAGAGCTTCTCCAGTTCCGCGAACGCGTCGTCGATGCCCCCGTCGGGTGCGATGCCCTGCTCGGCACAGGCGTCCTTCGCGGCGGCCACGATCGCTCCGCCGCAGAGCCGCGCCGCGACCCCGGGTTCGCCGTGCCCGATCGCCTGCTCCGCGAGGGCGAGCACGGCGGCGGAGCCGTTGCCCAGGGCGCGGAGGTCGTGGGTCACGAACAGGCCGCGGACGTCCGCCATGACGAGGTCCAGGTACAGCTGCCGGAAGTACGAGGGGCAGGCGCAGTCCCGTACGTCCGCGCGCCACCAGTAGTTGACCGACACCGAGATGTCCGGCGCGGAGACCTGGTGCCACCAGAAGGCCGGGATGAAGAGCAGGTCACCGGGCAGGACGAGGGCCTCCCAGTACTCCGCCCGCGCGAACTCGGGGAACTTCTCCAGGTCGGGGTCCGCCACGTCGACACCGCTCAGGTGCCGGGTGCGGATGTCGAGCGGCCCCGGGTAGAGCAGGTCGCTCTGGGACGGGTTGAAGAGGAGGAACCTCTTGCGCCCGTCGAGCTGCGCGAACAGATTGTTCATGTTGTCGTAGTGCAGCGGGGTGTTCGACGACTCCGATGCCATCCACAGATTGATGTCGGTGATGACGTCGCCCGGGATGTAGGGGGGAATGCTCAGGTCGTCACGCAGTTCGACCAGCGCGTTCGGGATCGACATCTGCTGCATGCTGAGCCGGCGGCCGCTCGCCGTGTCCCGGAACTCGGCTGCGAGCCGCGAGCCGCGCATCGGCTCGTAGCGCAGGCCCTCGCGCGCCGCGGTGTTGTACCTGAACGAGCCGTCCGCGTCCGCGATGGCGACCGGTACCTCACGGTCGCCCAGGCGTTCGGAGACGTATTCGGGAGTCCATTTCCGCATCGTGTCGAGCGCCCCGGTGCCGCGGATAATCAGCGGTGTGGTGGTGAGAACCGCGGCGCGAGCGATGGGCTCTTCAGGGAATGAAGAAACGACTTCCACATGCCCCAGTGATCGGGCTCCCTGCATGACAGATCCCCATTCCGGCAGAATACGCGATGAAGATCGCATGCTACGTATCGGCGGCCGATCGCACAATGGCCGGACACCGGGGTCAAGTTCCGCCGTCATCACTTGTGTTCTTCCCGTGCGTTCTTCCCGAACGGTCCTTCCCGCGTGTTCTTCCCGCGCGTTCAACCGGCGCGGGTGCCGCAGTTGATCGGGTCGAGCGGTTGACCGGGTCAATGGGGGTGGCGGTCCGTCCGCCTGTTGCGGCACACTCCGCAGGGGCCGAGCCCTGGGCTGCTCGATCACGCCGCGACAGACAATGAATTGCTCCCGAGCGACGAGGAATTCACGCGGCTCGCGTATCGCTTCGGAAGGGAACACCCAACGCATGAGCCACAGCACAGAATTTCCGCTCGTGATCGAGGCGGAGGGAGGTGAGAGCCTCGTCGAGCGGGTGAAGGACCGGCGCGAGAGCCTGCGCGCCTCCCTGCTCGAACACGGGGCGCTGCTCCTGCGCGGGTTCTCCGTCCCCGACGTGAGCGCCTTCGACTCCGTCGTCCGCGAGCTGTCGGGAGACCCGCTCACCTACACCGAGCGCTCCTCGCCGCGCAGCGCGATCCAGGGGCAGGTGTACACGTCCACGGACTACCCCCCGAACGAAGAGATCTTCCTGCACAACGAGAACTCCTACCAGCAGGCTTGGCCCATGGCGCTGTACTTCTACTGCGCTCAGCCGCCGCTGACGCTCGGGGCGACGTCCCTGGCCAGCACCCGCGAGGTACTGGCCAGGCTCGACGGCACCGTGCGCGAGGAGTTCACCCGGCGCGGCTGGCGCGTGGTGCGCAACTTCCGTCCCGGCATCGGGCTCACCTGGCAGCACGTCTTCAACACCGATGACCGCGCGGCCGTGGAGGCCTACTGCGCCGAGAACGACATCCAAGCGGAATGGCTGCCGAACGACGCCCTGCGGACGACGGCGGTCAGGAAGGCGGTCCACCACCACCCCGTCACGGGTGACGAGGTGTGGTTCAATCACGCCGCGTTCTTCCACCTCACCACGCTGGACGCGGAGATCCGGGAAGGCCTTCTCGAAATGTTCGACGAGTCGGAACTCCCGACGAACACGTATTTCGGTGACGGCGGTGCCATTTCCGACGACGTCATCGAGCACGTGCGCGACTGCTATCGAGCGGCCACCGTGCGTTTCGACTACCGGGAACACGATGTCCTCGTCATCGACAACATGCTGACCTCGCACGGACGGGAACCCTTCACCGGTCCGCGCAAGATTGCCGTCGCGATGGCCGAGCCCTTCCACCCCTAGTTCCGCCGGTAATGTTCCCGGGCGATCGGCCGGGCATTCACCAGAATTCGAGACCACCCCATTCAGGCCGCGCTCGTCCGTCCGCGCGGAGAGGAGAACCCTGTGAGCATGACCCTTGAACCCAGCGTGCTCCATCTGCTGCGCCGGCACGCCGTCGACCGGGCAGAGCGGACCGCCGTCACCTTCGTCCACGACTTCGACGCGGCCGACGGCTCGCGCAGCCTGAACTACGCCGAACTCGACGCGGAGGCGCGTCGCGTCGCCTCCTGGCTGCAGGAGCGCTGCGCACCCGGAGACCGGGTGCTGCTGCTGCACCCGGCCGGTCTGCCCTTCGTCACCGCGTTCCTCGCCTGCCTCTACGCCGGTGTCATCGCGGTGCCGTCGCCGATGCCGGGCCAGTTCCAGTACCAGCAGCGCCGCGTGACGATGATCGCCCGTGACGCCGGCGTCAGCGTGGCGCTCACCGACATGGGCCAGCTGCCCGAGGCGCAGCAGTGGATAGCCGACACCGGCCTCGAACTGCCGGTCGCCGCGAGCGACGCCCCCGGCTTCGGTGACGCGTCGCGCTGGCACGACCCCGGCGCCACCGCCCAGGACGTGGTGCTCCTGCAGTACACCTCCGGCTCGACCGGTGACCCCAAGGGCGTCATGGTCACGCACGCCAACCTGCTGCACAACGCGGACAGTCTGAGCCGTTCCCTCGGCTTCACCGAGGACACCAACTTCGGCGGCTGGATCCCGCTCTACCACGACATGGGCCTGATGGGGCAGCTGCTGCCGGGCCTCTTCCTGGGCAGCAGCGTCGCGCTGATGTCGCCGATGGCGTTCCTCAAGCGCCCGCACCACTGGCTCGCGCTGATCGACCGGTACGACATCGGCTTCTCCGCCGCGCCCAACTTCGCCTACGAGCTGTGCCTGCGCCGGGTCACCGACGCGCAGATCGCCGCACTGGACCTGTCGCGCTGGCAGTTCGCCGCCAACGGCTCCGAGCCGATCCAGGCCAGCACCCTGCGGGAGTTCGCGGAGCGCTTCGGCCCGGCCGGTTTCCGGGCCGAGCAGCTCGCCCCCTGCTACGGAATGGCCGAGGCGACGGTGTTCATCTCCGGCCGCTCGACCCGGCCGCCGCGGATCCGCGCCGTCGACCCGCAGGCGCTGGAGCGGCACATCGTCCAGGACCCCGAGCCGGGCGGCCTCGTACGCGAACTCGTCGGCTGCGGCGACGTACCCGACCTCGACGTGCGCATCGTCGAAGCGGGGACCCGCAAGGTGCTTGAGGACGGCACGACCGGCGAGATCTGGCTGCGCGGGCCGAGCGTCGCGGCCGGTTACTGGAACCGGCCCGATGTGACCGAGCAGATCTTCCGCGCCCACACCGCCGACGGCGACGGGCCCTACATGCGCACCGGTGACCTCGGGGTGCTGCTCGACGGCGAGATCTACGTCACCGGCCGCACCAAGGACCTGCTCATCGTGAACGGCCGCAACCTCTACCCGCACGACCTCGAACACGAACTGCGGCTCTCGCACGCCCCGTTGGCGACCCTCGCCGGTACGGCGTTCACGGTCCCCGCCCCGCAGGAGGAGGTGGTGGTCGTGCACGAGGTGCGCGGCCGCTTCAGCCAGGAAGAGCTGCGCGAGCTGGCCATCGGCATGCGCGCCACCGTGCACCGCGAGTTCGGCGTGCACACCGCGGGCATCGTGCTGATGCGTCCCGGCACGGTCCGCAAGACCACCAGCGGCAAGGTGCAGCGCGCCGAGATGCGCGGCCTGTTCCTCGCGGGCGCCCTCGCCCCGCTGTACGAGGAGATGGCGCCCGGCGTCCAGGCGGCGATGGCCGGAGCCGCCGGGTGAGCGCCGACGCAGCCCAGTGGCCGTCCGGGCTCCCCGCGGCACTGGCCGAGATGATGGAGAGCGCGGCCGCCGCGGGTGACGCCTTCGGCGCGCCCCGCAGCGCCGCCCTGGACGCCGCCGAGGCGTTCCCCGACGAGGAATGCGCGCTGCTGGACGCCTCCGGCCTGCCGCGTGCCTACGTACCCGAACGCCTCGGCGGGGTACCGGGCGGCCTGCCCGAGCTGCTGAACGCGTTGCGCGAGGTGGCCCGGCGCGATGTCACGGTCGCCGTGGCGCACGGCAAGACCTTCCTCGGCTCCGTGTCCACCTGGGTGGCCGGGACCGAGGAGCAGCAGCGGGCCCTGGCCCGGCTGGTGACCGACGAGCACGCGGTCGTCTCGTGGGGCCTGACCGAGCGGGGCGTGGGCAGCGACCTGCTGGCCGGAACCATGACCGCCACCCCGGAGCCGGACGGAGGGTGGCGGATCACCGGGGAGAAGTGGCCGATCAACAACGCCACCCGGGGCAGGCTCATCTGTGTCCTGGCGCGCACCGATCCGGCGGGCGGTCCCCGCGGATTCAGTCTGTTCCTGGTCGACAAGTCCACCCTCCCGCAGGGGGCGTGGGAGCCGCTGGCCAAGGAGCCGACGCACGGGATCCGCGGCGCCGACATCAGCGGACTGCGCCTGTCCGGCGCACCGGTCGGGGCCGACGCCCTCATCGGAGAGGTCGGCGACGGGCTGGGGATCGTCCTGCGCTCGCTCCAGCTGACCCGCACCCTGTGCGCGGCGCTCTCCCTGGGCGCCGGTGAGCACGCGCTGCGGCTGGTCGGCGAGTTCGCCGCCCAGCGCGAGCTGTACGGCACCCGGCTGGCCCTGCTGCCGCTGGCCCGGCGCGTCCTGGGCCGGGCCGCCGCGTCGCTGGCCCTGGCCGACGCCGCGGCCCTGCTCGGCGGCCGCAGCGCGCACGGACTCCCCGGCGAGATGAGCACCGTCTCGGCGACCGTCAAGGCCGGCGTGCCGTGGATCGTCCAGCAGGTCATCGACGATCTCGCAGAACTCCTGGGCGCACGCGGCTTCCTGACGGAACATCATGCCGACGGCATGTTCCAGAAGCTGGAGCGCGACCACCGGATCGTGGCCGTCTTCGACGGCAGCACGGCGGTCAACCGCTCGCTGCTCATCTCCCAGTTCCCGCTCTTGGCCCGGCTGATCCGCAAGGGGTCCTACGACGGGCCCGGGCTCGCCGCGGTCACCGGCGGGGCACCGCTGCCCGAGCTGGACCCCACGGCCTTGCGCCTGGTGAGCCGCACCGGCTGCAGCATCGTCCAGGCCGTACCGGACGCCGCCGCGCGGATCGCCGACCTGGCGGCCGCGGGCAGCGTACCGCCGCGCGCGGCGGAGCTGGCCGGTCTGCTCCGCGAGCAGACGGCAGCGGTCGCCGAGGCCATGGCGGAGCTGCCGCCGACCGGCAAGAACGCGCCCGCCGCCGCCTTCGCGGTGGCCCGGCGGTTCGAGGCGTGCTTCGCCGGCGCCGCCGTCCTGCACCTGCTCGCCGCACCCGGCGGGACGGACCGCGCCGTGGTGCTGACCGCCGCCCTGGAACGGTGCCTGGAACTGCTGGTACCCGGCCACCGGCCGCCGTCCGACGCCTACGAGCCCCTCGTCCCGACAGTCGCGCACTCCGTGGAGGAACCGGTCCGATGACTCTCGTCGACCCCGCAGGGACCACGTCCCCCGCGGCATCCCCGGACCCGGTCGACCGGCTGGAGGCGCTCTTCGGCGACGCGGGCGCCCCCGGAAACCCGGTCGGCCGCGACGCGGTGCTGGCGGCCGACGCCGAAGGCGCCATGCTGTCGGCCGGTGAAGAGCTGCTCGACGGGTTCGGGCTGAACGCACACTTCGTCCCCGAGGCCCTGGGCGGCCGGTTCACCGGCCCCGAGGACCTCATCGGGGTGATGCGCGCCGTCTACCGGCGCGATCCCGCCCTGGGCCTCGGCTACGGCACCGGATCCTTCATGGCCGCCGTCAACGTCTGGACCTCGGGCAGCACGCGGCAGCAGACCTGGCTCGCCGGGCACCTGCTCTCCGGCGGACGGGTGGCCTGCGGCTACCACGAGCTGGCCCACGGCAACGACTTCGCACGGGCCGAACTGACCGCCCTGCCCGGCCCCGACGGGCAGCTGCTCGTCAACGGCCGCAAGGAAGTGGTCGCCAACCTCGGCCGGGCCGGAGCCATGGTGCTCTTCGCCCGCACCGACGAGGGCCCCGGCAGCCGCAGCCACTCCCAGCTCCTGCTGGAAACGGCGCGGCTGGCACCGGCCGCCCTCACCCGGCTGCCCCGCTTCGCCACCGTCGGCATGCGCGGCGTACCGCTCGGCGGCATCGAGTTCACCGACTGCCCCGTCCCGGCGGACGCTGTCGTCGGAACTCCCGGGCACGGCCTGGAGACGGCCCAGCGCTCCTTCCAGCTGACGCGGATCGCGCTGCCCGGCATGACCCTGGGCCTGCTCGACACCGCGCTGCGCACCGCCCTGCGCGGGGCCCTCGGCCGCAACCTGTACGGCGGCACCGCCGCCGACCTGTCACTGTCCCGGACGGTGCTCGCCGAGGCCTTCGCCGACCTGCTGCTGGCGGACGCGTTCGTCACCGTGGCCGCCCGCGCGGCCCACACCGCTCCCGCGCAGAGCACCGTCTACGCCTCGGCGGTCAAACTCCTCGTCCCGGCGCTGCTGATGGGCGCGGTCAGCAGGCTCTCCGAACTGCTCGGCTCGCAGTTCTACCTGCGCTCCGGGGAGCAGCCGCTCTTCCAGAAGCTGCAACGCGACGTCCTGCCCTCGGCGTTCGGGCACGCCTCCCGGGTCTCGTGCCAGGCCGCACTGCTGCCGCAGCTGCCCCTGACCGCGCGCCGGACCTGGAGCGCGGACGACGGGCCGGCGCTCCCGGCCACGACGTTCCGGCCCGGGGAGCAGTTGCCGCAGCTGGACTTCGGCGCCCTCAAGGTCACCGGGGGCGGGCGCGACCCGCTCTCCCGCACGCTGCTCCAGGGCGCGGAACGGCGTACCGGGGAGGACGGTGCGATCGCCGCGCGGGCGTCCGAGTACGCCGCCGAGGTACGGGCACTGTCCGCCGAGGCGGCCCGCCTGACCCCCGACCAGCTGGGCCCCGCCGCACCGCCCCACGCCTTCGACCTGACGACCCGCTGGGCCGGGGTGCTCGCCGCCGCGGCCTGCCTGGGCCTGTGGTGGGAACGGCCGGACGGCGGGCAGGGACCGGGCGCCGAGCCCGCGTGGGTGCTCGCGGCCCTGCACCGCCTGGGCGTCCACACCGGACGCCACCACGACCCGCTCCCGCAGCCGCTGAGCGAGGTCCTCTACGCGGAACTGCTCCGGCGTCACGACGCCGGTCTCACCTTCGACCACGCCCGCCGCTCCACGGGCGCCTGAGCCCGACCGCCCGACCGCCCCGACCACCCCAGAACCCGCATCCACGGAGGTTTGCCATGTCCGACACCACCGCTCCCCCGGCCACGGCCGATGCCGCAGAGGTCCGCACCTGGCTGCGCGAATGCGTGGCCACCTACGTCCGGCTTCCCGCCGAGGACATCGACGTGAACCTGCCGCTGTCCGAGTACGGCCTCGACTCGGTGTACGTGCTGAGCCTGTGCGCCGACATCGAGGACCGCTACGGCATCGAGGTCGAGCCCACCCTGCTCTGGGACCACCCCGCCATCGGCCCGATCGCCGAGGCGCTGACCCCGCTGCTCGCCGCCCGCTGATGCGGTGACCGGTGAGGACAACGGGTCCGGCCCCGCCGCTGATGCGGCGGGGCCGGACCCGTTTTTTTGCACTGCCGGTCAGGAAAGTGTCAGCTTGACGGGGAGCTTCTCCGGGCCGTTGACGACGATCGAGTCCAGCAGCGTGGCCGCGCCGTCCGCCTCCACCCGCACCTTCCGGTCGAGCAACTCGCCGTAGAGCAGGCGCAGTTCGACCCTCGCCAGCATGCTGCCGAGGCAGAAGTGCTCGCCGAAGCCCAGGGCCAGGTGCCGGTTGGGCTTGCGGGCGATGGTGAAGGTGTCCGGGGAATCGAAGACCGTCTCGTCGCGGTTGGCGGACGGCAGCCAGAAGACGACCGGGTCACCGGCCTCGATCGTCTTGCCGTGGATCTCGGTCCTCCGGGTGGCGGTCCGCAGGATGTGCGTGGCGGTGGACGTCCAGCGCATGACCTCCTCCACCGCCGACGGCAGCAGGGCCGGATCGTCCGCCAACTGCTGCCACTGATCCGGGTGTTCGAGGAACGCGAGCATTCCGCCGGCGGCGGCGATCCGGGTGTTCTCGGTGCCGCCGACGAGCAGGTTGTCGCAGTTGAGGATCACGTCGTCGGGGCTGAGACGCTCGCCGTCGACGGAACCCGTCGCCAGCACGCTGACCAGGTCGTCCCCCGGCCGCGCCGCCTTCTCCGCCTGGAGTTCCTCGAAGTAGCCGAGGATGTTCAGGTGGGCGAACCGGCGTTCGAGGGGGTCGCCGGCCGCGAAGGCCTGGCTGGTCAGGTCGTAGAGGTACTCCCAGTCGGACTCCGGCACGCCCATCATCTTGCAGATCACATACAGCGGGACCCGGGCCGCGACGTCGGACACGAAGTCGCAACTGCCCTGTGCGAGCGCCTTGTCCACGATGTTCTTGGTGATGTCGGACATCTCGTGTTCCAGCGCGCGGATCGAGCGCACGGAGAACCACTCGTCCACCAGCCCGCGCAGCTGCCGATGGCGCGGCGCGTCGGTCAGGGCGAGGGTGCGGCCGCCACCGGGGTCCGCGCCGTGCTCGGCCGGCCGGAGCAGGATGCCCCGCGCGGAACTGAAGGTCTCCGCGTCGCGGTAGGCGGTGCGGATGTCCTCGTACCGGGTCAGGGCCCAGAATCCGGGAAGCTCCGTCGGCGGATGCCAATACACCGGATCATTGGCGCGGAGCCAGCGCCACTGCACGAACGGATCGCCGTGCGCGTAGAGCCCGGGATCCACCAGATTGATCTGCGGCGCCGGATCGGCCGACTCGTTCTGCATGCGAATGCCTCACAGGTTCGTTGGAATTCAAGGCCGGAAATATCATGCACGCGGCCGGTGGATCGGCGGAATGTCGCCGACGGTCCGGGACCGGGAAAGGCGCCGGCGTGCGGACCTCCGCCGGGCGGACCGACGCGCACGGATGCGCACGGACGCGCACGGTGACCCCCAGGTGTTCAACCGCCGCTTCCGCGCACTTGAACACCTCGCGAAGACCCCGGTTGAGCAGGTACGGAGCCGGTCCTCCGGGCCGCCGCCCCGCATTGATCGGGGCCGCGGCCCTGAGCCATAGTGATCACGTATTGAGCAGTGGACAGCGCGTTCCCAAGCAGCGCGTACGACGCCATAAGCGCAGGTCACAGCGGTGGTTATTGCCGCGATTCCAGCCCGACCGGCACCCTGCTCAATGTCTGTGAATTCGCCTGCGCCCTGCGCGGGCCAATGAAGTCCGCAGAGCAAATTTGCAGCGGTGTGCAAGGGGAGCTGGGCATTCAAGAGGCATGTCCGAAGGTGACGGCCCGTGTTGTTCCAGCCGATGTGTCGATCCGAATGGAGTGCGCGGGAATGGCTATGTCTGAAGGTGGGCTCCGGGAAATGATGGCGGGCCAGCTCGCGATCTGGTACAGCCATCAGTTGGCGCCCGAGAACCCGTGCTTCAACGGTGCCGAGTACCTGGCGCTTGACGGAGACGTGGATCTGGGCCTCCTGGTGAAGGCCTCGCAGCGGCTGATGGAAGAGGCGGACGCCGCCCGGCTGCGGATCCGTGAAGTCGACGGGCAGCCGAGGCAGTACTTCCACGACGTGGAGGACTACCCCGTCGAGGTCATCGACATCAGTGCGGAGGCCGACCCGCAGGCGGCGGCCGAGAGCCTGATGTGGGAAGACCTCCGTAACGAGCGGGGAGCGGCCGACCGCTCCCTCTACACCATCAAGATCTACACGGCCGGCCCCCGGCTCACCTTCTGGTACCAGCGGGCCTACCACGTGATCCTGGACGGCCGTAGCGCGGGCCTGGTGGTCGGCCGGCTGTCGCAGGTGTACAACACCCTGCTCAGCGGCGGCTCCGTGGAGGAGGGCGCCCTGCCCTCCAGCACGATCCTGATGGACGCGGAACGCGAGTACCGGACCTCCGAAGCCCACGCGGCCGACCGGGAGTACTGGCGCGGCGTCCTCGCGGGCCTCCCCGAGGCCGAGGGCCTCGGCAGCAACTTCGGGGTGCGCGCCCAGCGCGCACCCGTCCGGTTCGTGGAGAGCGTCGACGACGCCGTGGCCACGGACCTGAAGACGGCCGCCCGCGGACTGGGGACGAACTTCGCCGGCCTGATGATCAGCGCCGCCGCCCTCTACCAGCACCACCTCACCGGACAGCAGGACGTGGTCGTCGGCGTCCCGGTCAGCGGCCGCGCCGGAACGCGCGACCTCGCCATTCCGTTCATGACCAACAACGTCCTTCCGATCCGGGTGACGATCGCCCCGGACACCTCGGTCGCCGACCTCGTGCGGCAGACCACGCGTGCCGTGATGAAGGGCCTGCGCCACCAGCGGTACCGCTACGAGCACATGCTGAGCGACGCGATGCTCGGCGAGGGCGGTCTCTGGGACCTGTTCATCAACGTGATGTCCTTCGACATCTACGCCCTCCCCTTCGGCGACTGCACCGTCACCGCGCACAACCTCTCCAGCGGCCCCGTCGACAGCACGCGCATCGACGTGTACGACCGCTCCGGCCTGAAGATCGCCGTGGACGTCAACCCCGACGCCCCCGACCTGTCGCCGGGCGACGAGGTCTGCCGACGCTTCCTGGCCCTCGCGCACTGGCTCGTCTCGGTCGATCCCGCCGAACCGGTCGGCCGCTCCGGCCTGCTGGACGCGGACGAGCGGCACGAGGTCCTGGTCGAGTGGAACGACACCGCGAAGGAGTTCGCGGGCCCCTCCGTGCCGGAACTGTTCGCGGCGCAGGTCGCCCGTACCCCGGACGCGGTCGCGGTGATCGCCGACGGCGCCGAGGTGTCGTACGCCGAACTCGACGAGCGGGCGAACGGGCTCGCGCGCTACCTGGTGGGCCAGGGCGTCACCGTCGAGTCCGTGGTGGGCGTCTGCCTGCCGCGGAGCGCTGACGCGGTCGTCGCGGTCCTCGCGGCGTGGAAGGCGGGGGCCGGATACCTGCCGATCGACCCGGACCACCCTGTGGACCGCATCGCCTACCTGCTGGCGGACAGCGGCGCCGTCGTGACGCTCACCGACGACGCCGCACTGACCGCAGAGCTCGCCGGACAGGCCCATGTCGTCACCCTGGCCGACGCGTTGACCTCGGATGAGGTGACGGCGGAGACCGGGACCGGGCACACGGCGCCGGTCGCCGCGGACGGGCTCGCCTACGTCATCTACACCTCGGGTTCGACCGGCCTCCCCAAGGGCGTCGCGGTCACGCACGGCGGCCTCGCCAACTACGCCCAGTGGGCCGTGGACGCCTACGGCGCCGGCGGCGCACCGCTGCACTCCTCCCTCGCGTTCGACCTGACCGTGACCAGCGTTGTCGTCCCGCTCATCTCCGGCGCGCCGGTGGTGGTGAGCCGCGAAGGCAGCGCGGAGGGCCTGGCGGAACTGATCCGCGGCGACCACGGCTTCGGTCTGGCGAAGGTCGTCCCCGCCCACCTGCCCCTGCTGTCCGAGATGCTGACGGACAGTCAGATCAAGACCGCCACGTCCACCTGGGTGGTCGGCGGCGAAGCGCTGCCGGGCTCCGTGGTGCAGTCGTGGCTGGAGCGCTCGCCCGACTCCGTCGTGGTGAACGAGTACGGCCCCACCGAAGCGGTCGTCGGCTGCTGCGTCTTCGAGATCCGGGCCGGACAGGTGGTCGGCGAGCCGGTGCCGATCGGCCGCCCGATCGCCAACATGCGGCTGTACGTCCTGGACGCCCACCTGCGCCCCGTGGCACCCGGCGTCGCCGGCGAACTGTACATCGCGGGCGTGCAGCTGGCCCGCGGCTATGTGAAGCGCGCGGCTCTGACCGCCGAGCGGTTCGTGGCCAACCCCTTCGAGCCCGGTGCGCGGATGTACCGCACCGGCGACGTCGCACGGCGACGCGCGGACGGCGAGCTGGAGTACCTGGGCCGCGGGGACGAGCAGGTCAAGGTCCGCGGATACCGCATCGAGCCCGGCGAGGTCCAGGCCGTGATCGCCGCGCACCCGCTGGTGGCGCAGGCCGCGGTGATCGCCCGGGAGGACACCCCCGGTGACGTCCAGCTGGTCGCCTACGTGGTGACCGACGACCACGTCGAGGATCCGACGGAGCAGGTCCTCGCCTTCGCGGCGGAGCAGCTGCCCGAGCACATGGTCCCCTCCGCCATCGTGGTGCTGGACGCGCTGCCGCTCGCCATGAGCGGCAAGCTGGACCGCAAGGCGCTGCCCGCCCCTGACTTCGCCACCCGTGCCGGCAGCGGCCGGGGACCGTCGAACGCGCGTGAGGAGATCCTCTGCGCGGCGTTCGCCGACGTCCTGGGCCTGGAGCGGGTCGGGGTCGACGACAACTTCTTCCAGCTCGGCGGCCAGTCCCTGATGGCGATCCGCCTCGTGGGGGCGATCCGCAAGCTCGGCGTCTCGGTGTCGGTGCGCGCCTTCTTCGAGTCGCCCACCCCGGCCGGGCTCGCCGCCTCCGTGGGCGCGGCCGGTATCGACGTACCGGCCAACCTGATCCCCGCGGACGCGGTGGAGATCACCCCGGAGATGCTTCCGCTGGTGGACCTGACGGCCGACGAGGTGGCCCGGGTGGCCGCCACCGTCGAGGGCGGCGCGGCCAACATCGCGGACGTCTACCCGCTGGCCCCGCTGCAGGAGGGCCTGCTCTTCCACCACCTGCTGGCCGAGGGCGAAGAGGACACCTACGTCGCCTCCGCCGTCCTGGAGTTCGACTCCGCCGAGCGGGTGGACTCCTTCGCGGGAGCCCTCCAGCAGGTGCTGGACCGGCACGACATCTTCCGTACGGCGATCGTCTGGGAAGGGCTGTCCCAGCCCCTCCAGGTCGTCTGGCGCCACGCGGAGCTGCCGGTGACCAAGGTGACCCTCGACCCGGATGCGGCGGACCCGGTGGCCGAGCTGCCGGCGGTCGTGGGCCGGACCATGGACGTACGGCGGGCCCCGCTGCTCGGACTGCACGTGGCCACGGTCGCGGACGGCCGGCACCTGGTGCTGCTGCGACTGCACCACCTGGTGCAGGACCACACGACGGTCGAGGTGCTGCTCGCCGAGATCGGTGCCTTCATGGGCGGGCGCGGCGCGGAACTGCCCGAGCCGCTGCCCTTCCGTGACGCGGTGGTGCAGACCCGGGCCGGACTGGCCGACGGCGCCCACGAGCAGTACTTCGCCGGACTCCTCGGTGATGTCACCGAGCCGACCGCGCCGTTCGGGCTGCTGAACACGCGCGAGCCCGGAATGGACACCGCCGAGACCGAGGTACGGATCGCCCCGGACCTGGAGCGCCGACTGCGCCGGATCGCGCGCAAGGTGGGCGCCAGCCCCGCGACGGTCATGCACGTGGCGTGGGCACGGGTGCTGGCCGCGGTCAGCGGCCGGGACGACGTGGTGTTCGGCACCGTGCTGTTCGGCCGGATGGGCGCCGACGCAGACGAGGCCCGGGTGCTCGGCCCCTTCATGAACATGCTCCCGGTGCGGGTGAAGACCGGGCAGCTGGGCGTGCTGGAAGCGGTGGCCGCCATGCGCGGCCAGCTGGCCGCGCTCATGGAGCACGAGCACGCGCCGCTGGCCCTCGCGCAGAACGCCAGTGGTGTGGAGGGCGAGACCCCGCTCTTCGCCTCGATGTTCAACTACCGGCACAACGACCGTTCCGTCAGCAAGAGCGGAGCCCTCTTCGACGGCGTCGAACTGCGGCTCTACCGCGAGCTGACCAACTACCCGATCGCGGTGAACCTCGACGACGACGAGGACGGGATGCGCCTGACGGTCGACGCGGCCGCCCCGGCGAACCCGCGACAGGTGGGCACGCTGCTCACCACGGCGACCAGGAACCTGCTGGACGCGCTGGAACGAGCGGCGGCGGGCGGCCCCGAGATCGCGCTGGACGCGGTCGAGGTGCTGGACGGCGCCGAGCGCCGGCGGGTGCTGGCGGAGTGGAACGACACGGCGGTGGAGGCCGAAGGGTCCTCGCTGCCCGGGTTGTTCGAGGCGCAGGTGGCGCGGACGCCGGACGCGGTCGCGGTGGTCTTCGAAGGCATGGAGGTCTCGTACGCGGAGCTGGACGCGCGGGCGAACCAGCTGGCGCGGCTGCTGGTGTCGCGTGGTGTGGGCGCCGAGTCGGTGGTCGGTGTCGCGCTGGAGCGTGGCGTCGAGATGGTGATCGCCCTGCTCGCGGTGGTGAAGGCGGGCGCCGCGTACCTGCCGCTGGAGCCGGGCCTTCCGGCGGACCGTGTCGCGTACATGGTGGAAACCGCGGGCGCGGGTGTGGTGCTCTCGTCCTCCGCCGTCGCGGGTGTGGTGCCGGCCGGTGCCGCTGTGGTCCTGCTCGACGAGCCCGCCGTGGCGGGTGAACTGGCGGGTCTCCCCGAGGGGCCGCTGGGTGTGGAGGTGCTGGGTGCGCAGCCCGCGTACGTGATCTTCACGTCGGGTTCGACGGGCCGCCCCAAGGGCGTCGTGGTCTCGCACGAGGGGATCGTGAACCGGCTGGCGTGGATGCAGGAGCGGTTCGGGATCGATGACGCGGACCGGGTGCTGCAGAAGACGCCGTTCGGGTTCGACGTGTCGGTGTGGGAGTTCTTCTGGCCGCTGTCGGTGGGTGCTGCTCTGGTGGTGGCCCGTCCCGAGGGCCACAAGGACCCGGAGTACCTGGCCGGCCTGGTGCGCGAGCAGTGGGTGACGGTGGCGCACTTCGTGCCGTCGATGCTGGAGGCGTTCCTCGCGGACGAGGCGACGGCCGATGCCGCCGGGGTCCTGCGGTACGTCGTCTGCTCAGGCGAGGCGCTGTCGTCCTCGCTGCGGGACCGGTTCTTCGAGGTCCTCGGTGGTGTCGGGCTGCACAACCTGTACGGGCCGACGGAGGCCTCGGTCGACGTCACGGCCTGGGCGTGCGAGCCGGGCATCGGTGGCACCGTGGTGCCGATCGGTGCTCCGGTCGCGAACACGCGGGTGTACGTCCTGGACGACCGGCTCCGGCCGGTGCCGGTGGGTGTCGGTGGCGAGCTCTACCTCGCGGGCGTCCAGCTGGCCCGTGGCTACGCCGGCCGGCCCGGCCTGACGGCCGAGCGCTTCGTCGCCTCCCCGTACGGCACGGGTGAGCGGCTCTACCGCACCGGTGACCTGGCGCGCTGGAACGCGGACGGCCGGATCGAGTACCTCGGCCGTATCGACGACCAGGTGAAGATCCGCGGTTTCCGCATCGAGCTGGGCGAGGTCCACGCGGTCGTCGCGGAGCACCCGCGGGTGGCGCAGGCCGCGGTGGTCGCCCGCGAGGACGTCCCGGGTGACAAGCGCCTGGTCGCCTACGTCGTCCCCGCCGAGGGCTCCGTCGCGCCGGACGACGTCCGGCAGTTCGTGTCGGGCCGGCTGCCCGAGTACATGGTTCCCACGGCGGTCGTCGTCCTGGACGCGCTCCCGCTGTCGGTCAACGGCAAGCTGGACCGCAAGGCCCTGCCCGCCCCCGCCTTCGTGACCGGCGGCGGCCGCGGCCCGGCCAACGCCCGTGAGGAGATCGTCTGCGCGGCCTTCGCCGAGGTGCTGGGCCTGGAGAGCGTGGGCGTCGACGACGACTTCTTCCGGCTCGGCGGTCACTCGCTGCTCGCCGTGCGCCTGATGGAGGTGCTGCGCGGGCGCGGCGTGTCGACGTCGGTGCGGGAGTTCTTCCGGTCCCCGACCCCGGCCGCCCTCGCGGGCTCCACCGGTGCGGCGCAGGTCGTCGTCCCGGAGAACCTGATTCCCGCCGACGCGACCGCGATCACCCCGGACATGCTCCCGCTGGTCGACCTGAACACCGACGAGGTGGCGCGGATCGTCGCCACGGTCGAGGGCGGCGCCGCGAACATCGCGGACGTCTACCCGCTGGCCCCGCTCCAGGAGGGCCTGCTCTTCCACCACATCCTGGCCGAGGGCGGCGAGGACGCCTACGTGCTGCGGGCTGCCCTGGAGTTCGACACCAAGGCACGCCTGGACGCCTTCACCGAGGCGCTCCAGCTGGTGGTGGACCGGCACGACATCTTCCGGACCTCGTTCGTCTGGGAGGGGCTGCGCGAGCCGGTCCAGGTGGTCTGGCGCAGCGCCGTCCTGCCGGTGAACGAGGTCACCCTCGACCCGGCGACCACCACCCCGGTGGCCGATCTGCAGGCGATCGTCGGCTCCACCATGGACCTCGGCCGGGCCCCGCTGATCGCGGTGGACTACGCCCGGCTGCCGGACGGCGGCTGGATGGCCCTCGCCCGGATGCACCACACGGTCCGCGACCACACCGCGCTGGAGGTCGTGCTCAGCGAGGTGCGGACGATCGTCACCGGGCGCACGGCGGAGCTGCCCGCCCCGCTGCCGTTCCGCAACTTCGTCGTCCAGGCGCGCGGGGGTGTCCCGCGCGTGGAGCACGAGCGGTACTTCACCGCTCTGCTCGGCGACGTGACGGAGCCGACCGCGGCGTACGGACTGCTGAACGTGCGCGGTGACGGAGCCGACACGGTCCACGAAGTGACCGAATTCGGCCGCGAGTTGAGCGTCCGCCTGCGGGAGGGCGCACGCCGGATCGGGACCAGCCCGGCCACGCTGCTGCACGTGGCGTGGGCGCGCGTCCTCGGCGTGGTCAGCGGTCGCGACGACGTGGTGTTCGGCACCGTGCTGTACGGCCGGATGAACGCCGGTGTCGGCGCCGACCGGGTGCCCGGACCGTTCATGAACACGCTTCCGGTACGGTTCCTGGCCGGCCGGGACGGAGTCCTGGACTCCGTCGCCGCGATGCGCGACCAGCTGGCCGAGCTGCTCGAACACGAGCACGCTCCGCTGGTGGTGGCGCAGCGGGCCAGTGGCCTCGTCGGCGACAGCCCGCTGTTCACCTCCTTCCTCAACTACCGCCGCAACGAGGGGCAGAGCCCCGAGGAGCGGGCGGGCGCCGTGATGGAGGGGACCCGGCTGCTGCTCTCGCGGGAGCGCACCAACTACCCGCTCGTGATCCTCGTCGACGACAACGACGACGGCATCGAGGTGGCCGTGGACGCGGTGGCCCCGATCGACTCCACCGCGGTGGGCGCGCTGGTCCGTACCGCCGCCGAAAGCCTGGTGACGGCGCTGGAGACGGCGCTGGACGGCGGCCCGCAGGCGCTGCTGAGCGCGGTCCGGGTGCTGGAGGACGACGAGCGGACCCGTCTGCTGACGGAGTGGAACGACACGGCGGCCGAGGTTCCGGCCGACACGGTCGCCGCCCTCTTCGGCGCACAGGTGGCCCGTACCCCCGATGCGACGGCGATCGTCGCCGACGGCGAGCGCGTCTCGTTCGCCGAACTGGACGCCCGGGCCAACCGGCTCGCGCACCACCTGGTCACCCAGGGCATCGGCGCCGAATCCGTGGTCGGCCTCGCGCTGCCCCGCGGCGTCGAGATGATCACCGGCATGCTGGCGGTCTGGAAGGCGGGCGCCGGCTACCTGCCGCTCGACCCCGAACAGCCCGCCGACCGGGCCGCGTTCATGCTCAAGGACAGCAGCGTGACGCTGGTGCTCACCACCGAGGAGATCCTGGACGACCTGCCCGCGGGCCGGATCCGGACCGTCGCCCTCGACGGGACGCTGACGGCGATGCAGCTTGCGGTCGCGCCGTCCACCGCCCCCGAGGTGGAGACCGACCCGGGCAGCCTGGCCTACGTGATCTACACCTCCGGTTCGACCGGCCGGCCCAAGGGCGTGGCGGTCACGCACGGAGCGCTGACCAACTACGTCGCCACCGTGCCCCCGCGCATCGGGTTCACCGGGACGGGCAGCCGGTACGCGCTGCTCCAGGCCCAGGTCACCGACCTCGGCAACACCGTGCTCCTCGCGAGCCTGGTGACGGGCGGTGAACTGCACATCCTGGAGGAGGGTGCGGTGACCGACCCCGCCGCGGTCTCCGGCTACCTGGCCGAGCACGCCATCGGCCAGCTCAAGGTCGTCCCCTCCCACCTGGCGGCGCTCAGCGCCGTGGCCGGTCTGGCGGACGTCCTCCCGGCGAAGGCGCTCGTACTCGGCGGTGAGGCCGCCGCCCCCGGCTGGGTGAGCGAACTGATCGCCGAGGCCGGCGACTGCGCCGTCTTCAACCACTACGGCCCGACCGAGACCACCATCGGTGTCGCCACCACCCGGCTCACCGCCGACCTGGTGGCGGACGGGGTGGCCCCGATCGGACGGCCCGTCGGCAACACGCGGCTCTTCGTGCTGGACGACCGGTTGGAGCCGGTGCCCGTGGGCGTCGCGGGCGGCCTCTACGTCGCCGGCGCGCAGCTGGCCCGCGGCTACGTGGGGCGGGCGGGACAGACCGCCGAGCGGTTCGTCGCCAACCCCTTCGAGGCGGGTACACGGATGTACCGCACCGGTGACCTGGCGCGCTGGACCCCGGACGGCCGACTGGTCTTCCTGGGACGTGCGGACGAGCAGGTGAAGATCCGCGGTTACCGGATCGAGCCGGGCGAGGTGCAGGCGGCGATCGCCGCCCACCCCGAGGTCGCACAGGCCGCGGTCGTCGCGCGCCGGGACACCCTCGGTGACACCTCGCTGGTCGCCTACGTGGTGCCCGGCCAGAGCGCCGAAGCCGAGGGATTCGCCGCGCAGCTGCGGCAGTTCGCGGCGGAGCGGCTGCCGGAGCACCTGGTGCCGTCCGCGGTGGTGCTGCTGGAGGCGCTGCCGCTGGCCGGCAACGGCAAGCTGGACCGCAAGGCGCTCCCGGCGCCGGACTTCGTGGGCCTGGCCGGCAGTGGCCGCGGCCCCGCGGACGCCCGCGAGGAGATCGTCTGCGCGGCCTTCGCCGAGGTCCTGGGCCTGGAACGGGTCGGTGTCGAGGACGACTTCTTCGAGCTGGGCGGCCACTCCCTGGTGGCGGTGAAGCTCGTGGAGATCCTGCGCGTGCAGGGCGTCTCCGTCTCGGTCCGGACCCTGTTCGACAACCCGACCCCGGCCGGTGTGGCGGCCTCCGTGGGCGCCGTACGGATCGAGGCCCCGGCCAACCGGATCCCCCTGGGCGCGACGGAGATCACCCCGGAGATGCTCTCCATGGTCGACCTGTCCGAGCAGGAGATCGCCAAGGTGGTCGCGAGCGTCCCCGGCGGCGCGGCCAACGTCGCGGACGTCTACCCGCTGGCGCCGCTGCAGGAGGGCCTGCTCTTCCACCACATGCTGGCGGACGGCGGCGAGGACGCCTACGTGATGCCCGCGGTGCTCGAATTCGACTCCCGCGAGCGGCTGGACGCCTTCGCCGACGCCGTCGGCAAGGTGGTCAGCCGGCACGACATCTACCGCACCTCCTACGTCTGGCAGGGCCTGCGCGAGCCGGTCCAGGTCGTGCTGCGCACCGCGCAGCTGCCCGTCACGCAGGTCACGCTGGATCCGGCGGGCGCCGACCCGATCGCCGAGCTGGTCGAGCTGGGCGGTCACTCGATGGACCTGTCCAGCCCGCCGCTGATCACCCTGCACACCGCGGCCCTGCCCGGTAGCGGCGGCAAGTGGCTGGCCCTGATCCGGGCCCACCACATGGTGCGCGACCACACGGCCCTGGTCGTCCTGCTGACGGAGGTCCAGGCCTTCGTGACCGGGAAGGAAGCGGACCTGCCGGAGCCGCTGCCGTACCGCAACTTCGTCGCCCAGGCCCGCGGCGGTGTGCCGCAGTCCGAGCACGCGCGGTACTTCGAGTCCCTGCTGGGCGACATCACGGAGCCGACGGCCCCGTTCGGCCTGGTGGACGTGCGCGGCGACGGCGCGGCCCTGGTCCGCAGCCGGGTCGCCTCCGCTCCGGAGGTCGACGTACGGCTGCGCGAGGTCGCCCGCCGGCTGGGCACCAGCCCGGCGACGGTCCTGCACGTGGTGTGGGCCCGGGTCCTCTCGGCCGTCTCCCACGGCCAGGACGTCGTCTTCGGCACCGTCCTGTCCGGCCGGATGAACGCCGGTGAGGGCGCCGACCGGATCCCCGGCCCCTTCATCAACACCCTGCCGGTGCGGATGAGCCCCGACGGTCTGGGCGTCATCGCGGCGGTCTCCGCGATGCGGAGCCAGCTGGCGGAACTGCTGGAGCACGAACACGCCCCGCTGGTGGTCGCGCAGCGCGCCAGCAAGGTGGCGGGCGGCAGCCCCCTGTTCACCACGTTCCTCAACTACCGCCGCAACGCGGGACAGAACCTGGACGAGCGCTGGGACGGCGAACTGTTCGGCACCCGCCTGGTGTTCGCCCGGGAACGCACCAACTTCCCGCTGGCGCTGATGGTCGACGACAACGGCGTGGACATCGACCTGTCCATCGACGCGGTGGTCCCGGCCGACGGCGTCGCGGTGGGCGAGCTGGTCCGGCACGCGGCGGCGAACCTCGTGACGGCGCTGGAAACGGCACTGGCCACGGGCGCGGACATCCCGCTGGGCGCGGTGGACGTGCTGGGCGGGGACGAGCGGAGCCGGATCCTCGACGAGTGGAACGCCACCGGCCGGAGCGTCGCCGCGGCGACCGTACCGGAACTGTTCGCCGCCCAGGTGGCGCGGACACCGGACGCCGTGGCGGTGGTCGCGGACGGCGCGAGCCTCACCTACGCCGAACTGGACGCGCGGGCCGACCGGCTGGCGCGGCTGCTCACCGGCCGCGGAGTGGGACCGGAGTCGGTGGTGGCCGTGGCCCTGCCGCGCGGTGTCGAGCTGGTGGTCTCGCTGCTGGCGGTGGTCAAGGCCGGCGGCGCCTACCTGCCGCTGGACCTCTCCTACCCGGCGGACCGCATCGCCCACATGCTGCGGGACTCCTCGGCGGCCCTGCTGCTGACGGACGGGGCCGCCGCCGTCGACGCCGGGGACCTGCCCCGGATCGCACCGGCGGACGCCGACCGCGAACCGGACCGGCCGGACGAGGCCGCCGGGCCGCGTGCTGCGCTGAGCCCCGACAACACGGCCTACGTGATCTACACCTCCGGCTCGACGGGCCTGCCCAAGGGCACCGTCGTACCGCACCGGGCGGTCGACCGGCTGGTGCGCGAGAACGGGTTCCTCGACCTGGGACCGGGGAACGTGGTGGGCCAGCTGGCCTCCGCCTCCTTCGACGCGGCCACCTTCGAGATCTGGGGTGCGCTGCTGAACGGGGCGACCCTCGCGGTCGCCGCACCCGGCGCGCTGTCGGTCGCCGAGGCCGGGACCTTCCTGGGCCGGCACGCCGTGGACACGCTCTGGCTCACGGCAGGTCTGTTCCACGAGGTGGTGGACCAGGACGCGTCCGTGCTGGCCGGCGTCCGGCGCCTGCTGGCGGGCGGTGACGCGCTGTCGGTGGCCCACTGCCGCCGACTGCTCGCCGCGCTGCCGTCGCTGCGCCTGTTCAACGGCTACGGGCCGACCGAGAACACGACCTTCACGGCCGTGCACGAGGTCCTCGCGGCCGAACTGGGCGAGGACGCCGGATCGGTGCCGATCGGCACACCGGTCGCCGAAACCCGGGTGTACGTGCTGGACGCCGAGCTGCGGCCGGTCCCCGTCGGGGTGGAGGGCGACCTCTACACCACGGGCGCGGGCCTGGCCCGCGGCTACGGCGGACAGCCCGCCCTGACCGCCCAGCGGTTCGTGGCCTGCCCGTTCGAGCCGGGCGCCCGGATGTACCGGACGGGCGACCGGGCGAGCTGGACCGCCCGCGGCCGGCTCCTCTTCGCGGGCCGGACCGACCACCAGGTGAAGATCCGCGGGTTCCGGGTGGAACCCGGCGAGGTCGAGACCGTGGTGGCCGCCCATCCGCGGGTCGTGCAGGCCGCCGTCATCGCACGGCAGGACACCCCCGGCGACGTACGCCTCGTGGCCTACGTCGTCACCGACCACGGCACACCGGCCGAACTGCCCGCCCTCATCCAGGGGTTCCTGGCCGACCGGCTGCCCGAGTACCTGCTCCCCGCCGCGACGGTGGTGCTCGACGCACTGCCGCTGACCGCGAACGGGAAGCTCGACCGCACGGCCCTGCCGGCACCGGAGTACCGGGCGGGCGAAGGCCGGGGACCGGCCGACAGCCGCGAGGAAGCCGTCAGCGACCTGTTCCGCGAGGTCCTCGGCCTCGACAAGGTCGGGATGGACGACGACTTCTTCGCCCTGGGCGGGCACTCGCTGCTCGCCACCCGCCTGGTGACCCGCGTGCGGGAAGTCCTGGGCGTCGAAATACCGCTGCGGGTCGTGTTCGAGGCCCGGACCGTCGCCGGGCTGGCCCGGCGGACCGGAACCGAGAAGTCAACCAGGCCGGCCCTTCGGCCGATGCGCAATCACGAGGAGTCCTGATGGTTCCCCTGTCCTTCGCCCAGCGCCGCCTCTGGTTCATCGGGCAGTTGGACGGCCCGAACGCCAGGTACAACCTTCCGGTCGTGCTTCGCCTGACGGGCCGGGCCGACCGCGAGGCCCTGAACTCCGCGCTCCGGGACGTGATCGGCCGCCACGAGGTGCTGCGCACCGTCTACGCGGTCGCCGACGGCGAGCCCCACCAGAGCATCGTCAAGTCCGACGAGCTGGAGTGGGAGCTGGTCGCGGCCGAGATCGACGCCGCCGGCCTGGACGCCGCGGTCACCGCCGCGGCGCAGTACGCCTTCGACCTGTCGAAGGAGGTCCCGATCCGGGCCTGGCTGTACTCGACCGGCCCCGAGGCCCACACCCTCGTGCTGACCACCCACCACATCGCGGGTGACGGCTGGTCCATGCGGGTGCTGGCCCGGGACCTGTCCACGGCGTACACGGCCCGCACCGCGGGCCGGGCCCCCGAGTGGGAGCCGCTGCCCGTCCAGTACGCCGACTACGCCCTGTGGCAGCGCGAGCTGCTCGGCGACGAGGACGACCCGGACAGCCGGATGGCGCGCCAGGTCGGGTTCTGGCGCGGCGCCCTGGCGGGCGTCCCGGAGGAACTGGCGCTGCCGTTCGACCGTCCGCGCCCCGCGGTCGGTTCCCACCGCGGCCACCGGGTGCCCCTGGAGGTGCCCGCCGAGCTGCACGCACGGCTGGCCCGCCTCGCCCTGGACGAGGGTCTGACCCCGTTCCTGGTGCTGCGCAGCGCCCTCGCGGTACTGCTCTCCCGGCTCGGGGCCGGTATGGACATCCCGATCGGCTCGGCCGTGGCCGGGCGCGCCGACTCGGCGCTGGACGACCTCGTCGGGTTCTTCGTCAACAGCCTGGCCATCCGGCACGACCTGTCGGGCGACCCCAGCTTCCGGGACGTGCTGTCCCGGGGGCAGGACACCGCCCTGTCCGCCTTCGAGCACCAGGACGTGCCGTTCGAGAAGCTGGTCGAGGACCTCGCGCCGACCCGCTCCATGGCGCGCCACCCGCTGTTCCAGGTCATGCTGAACCTGCAGAACAATGCGGCCGCCGTCCTCGAACTCCCGGGTCTGACCGTGGAAGTGGCCACGTCGAGCGTCCACGGCGCGAAGTTCGACCTCGAGGTCGACTGCTGGGAGACCTTCGACGCGGCGGGCCTGCCCGCAGGCCTGAACGGTTCGCTGACCGTGTCCGCGGACCTGTTCGAAGCCGCCTCGGCCGGGCTGCTCGTGGAGCGCCTGGTGCGCGTACTGGACCAGCTCGTCACCGACCCCTCCGCGCCGGTCGGCGCGGTGGAGGTCCTCGACGCCGCCGAGCGCGAGCGGCTGCTCGTGGAGTGGGGCGGCGCGGCGCCGGCCGGGCCGTCGGCGGTCCTGCCGGAGCTGTTCGCCGCGCAGGCGGCGCGGACTCCGGACGCGACCGCGGTCGTCTCCGACGGAGTGGAGGTGTCGTACGCGGAGCTGGACGCGCGGGCGAACCGGCTGGCGCGCCACCTGACGGCCTCCGGCGTGCGCCGGGGCTCCGTGGTGGGCGTGTGCCTGGAACGCGGGGCCGAACTGGTCGTGGCGCTCCTGGCCGTGGCGAAGACCGGCGGCGCGTACCTGCCGCTGGACCCGGAATACCCGGCGGAGCGGCTCGCGTACGTACTGGAGGACGCCGCGCCGGTGTGCGTGGTCACCTCGCCGGGGTGCGCCCCGGTGCTGCCCGCGGGCGTCGTACCGGTGCTGGCGGCAGACCCCGCCATCGCGGGGCTCGACGATGGGCCGCTGGACGCGGAGGTGCGCTCCCAGGACGCCGCCTACCTGATCTACACCTCGGGTTCGACGGGCCGCCCCAAGGGCGTCGTGATCTCGCACGGCGCGCTGGCCGCGCACCTGAGCGGTGTGGGCGAGCGGGTGCCGCTGACGGCCGTTGACCGGCTGGTGGCGGTGACGACGGTGTCCTTCGACATCGCGGCGCTGGAACTGTTCCTGCCGCTGGTGTCGGGTGCCTCGGTGATCGTGGCCCCCCGTGCGGCCGTCCAGGACCCGGCCGCTCTGACAGAGCTGGTCGTGTCCTCGGGCGCGACGGTGGTGCAGGGCGTCCCGTCGCTGTGGCGGGCGCTGCTGGAAGAGCGCAACTGGCCGGTGGGCGTGCGGGCACTGGTCGGCGGCGAGGCGCTGCCGCCCGAGCTGGCGCAGCGGTTCACCGGTCTCGGCATCGCGGCCGTGAACCTGTACGGGCCGACCGAGGCCACGGTGTGGGCAACGTCCTGCGAGGTCATCGAGGGCCCGGTGCTGGTCGGCCGGCCGTTCGCCGAGGTGGGCGCGTACGTACTCGACGCACGGCTGCGGCCGGTCCCGGCCGGTGTGGCGGGCGAGCTCTACCTCTCGGGCGCGCAGCTGGCCCGCGGATACGCCGGGCGCGCGGGACTGACGGCGGAGCGGTTCGTGGCCTCCCCCTACGGGACCGGCGAACGGATGTACCGCACGGGTGACCTCGCGCGGTGGACCGCGGACGGACGGCTGGAATGCCTCGGCCGCGCCGACGAGCAGGTCAAGGTCCGCGGCTTCCGCATCGAACCCGGCGAGGTCGAGGCCGCGCTGGCGGAGCACGCCGCGGTGGCGCAGGCCGTCGTGATCGCCCGCGAGGACGTTCCGGGCGATGTCCGCCTGGTGGCCTACGTGGTCGGCCGCGACGGCGCCACGGTGGACGGCGCGGAGCTGCGGACGCTCGCGGGGACGATCCTGCCCCCGTACATGGTCCCCTCCGCCGTGGTGGTGATGGACGCGCTGCCGCTGACGGACAACGGAAAGCTCAACCGCAAGGCACTGCCCGCCCCGGAGTACGCGACCGGTGGGGGCAGGGGCCCCGGCACGCCTCAAGAAGAGCTGCTGTGCGGCGTGTTCGCCCAGGTGCTCGGCATGGACGGCGTGGGCGTGGACGAGGACTTCTTCGCCCTCGGCGGCCACTCCCTGCTCGCCACCCGGCTGGTCAGCCGGATCCGGGCAGTGCTCGGGGTCGAGGTCTCGCTGCGGGCACTGTTCGAGACGCCCACCGTGGCAGGCCTCGCGTCCCGGCTGACCGACGCGGGCACGGCGCGCGTGGCGCTCACGGCCGGGGACCGGCCCGAGCGGGTCCCGCTGTCGTACGCACAGCGCCGCATGTGGTTCATCGGGCAGCTCGAAGGCCCCAGCCCCACCTACAACATCCCGGTCTCCCTGCGCCTGGAAGGCGCCGTCGACCACCCGGCCCTGAACGCGGCCTTCCGTGACGTCCTGGCACGCCACGAGCTGCTGCGCACGGTCTTCGCGACGGCCGGGGACGGCGAACCGTACCAGCGGATCCTCGCCGTCGAGGACCTGGAGGCCGAGCTGTCCGTGGTCCAGGTGACCCCGGAGGAGCTGGACGGCGCCGTGGCCGCGGCCGCGCGCCACCTCTTCGACCTGGCCGCCGAGGTCCCGATCCGGGCCCGGCTCTTCTCCGCCGGGCCGGACGAGCACGTCCTGGTCGTCGTGGTGCACCACATCGCGGGCGACGGCTGGTCCTGGGCGCCGCTGGCGCGCGACCTGTCCGTGGCGTACGCGGCGCGCACTGCGGGCCGCGCCCCCGCATGGGCTCCGCTGCCCGTCCAGTACGCGGACTACGCGCTGTGGCAGCGCGAGCTGCTCGGCGACGGCACCGACCCCGAGAGCGTGATGGCCCGCCAGGTCGGTTACTGGCGCGACCAGTTGGACGGGGCGCCGGAGGAACTGGCGCTGCCCGTCGACCGGGTGCGCCCGGCGATGGCTTCCAACCGTGGCCACGAGGTACCGGTCCAGGTGCCGGGGGCGCTGCACGCGGAACTGGTGCGGGTGGCGCGCGCCGAGGGCGTCACGATGTCCATGGTGCTGCAGTCGGCGCTGGTGGTCCTGCTGTCCCGCCTCGGCGCGGGCGCGGACGTCCCGATCGGTGTGGCGAACGCGGGCCGTACGGACGCGGCGCTCGACGACCTCGTCGGCTTCTTCGTCAACGCCCTCGTGACCAGGGCGGACCTGTCGGGCGACCCGACGTTCCGTGATGTGCTGGGGCGGGTCCGCGAGACGAACCTGTCGGCTTTCGAGCACCAGGACGTGCCGTTCGAGAAGCTGGTCGAGGAGCTGGCCCCCGCGCGTGTCATGGGGCGCCACCCGCTGATCCAGACGATGTTCACCATGCAGAACAACGCGCGGGCCGTGCTGGACCTGCCGGGCGCGGTCGCGGCCGCGGCCGGGGGCACCAACGGTGTGCCGACGGGTCCCGCCGCCACCGCGGCGGCGCGGTTCGACCTGGACGTGCTGCTGGGCGAGGTGTTCGACGCCTCGGGCGCTCCCGCGGGGGTCTCCGGATCGGTGATCGGCGCGGCGGACCTCTTCGACGCCGAGAGCGTCGAGCGGATCGTGGAACGCCTGGTGCGCGTGCTGGAGCAGGTGGGCGGCGACCCGGGGCTGCCGCTGAGCGCCGTGGACGTCCTGTCCACGGACGAGCGCCGCCGGGTCCTGACCGACTGGAACGACACGGGCGCCGACTTCGGTTCGGGTCTGGTGCCGGAGCTGTTCGCGGCCCGGGCCGCGCGGACCCCGGACGCGGTCGCGGTCGTCGTCGACGACGAGGAAGTGTCGTTCGCCGAGCTGGACGAGCGGGCGAACCGGCTGGCGCAGTTCCTGGTCGGCCAGGGTGTCGGCGCCGAGTCCGTGGTGGGCATCTGCCTGCCGCGGGGTGTGGACGCGGTGGCCGCGATCCTCGCCGCCTGGAAGGCGGGCGCGGGCTTCCTGCCGATCGACCCCGACTACCCGGTCGAGCGGATCTCGTTCATGCTCGCGGACAGCGGTGCGGTCCTGACGCTGACCGACGAGGAGATCCTGGGCGATCTCCCGGCGGGCCGCGCCCGGATGGTCGCCGTGGACTCCACCCTCATGGGCATCCAGCTGTCGATGCTGCCGGGCACCGCGCCCGAGGTGTCGGTGGCGGCGGACGGTCTGGCGTACGTCATCTACACGTCCGGTTCGACGGGACGCCCGAAGGGTGTCGCCGTCCCGCACGGTGGGCTCGCCAACTACGCGCAGTTCGCGGCGGGTTCCTACGGCGCGGTCGATGGTGGTGCGCCGCTGCATTCCTCGCTGGCGTTCGACCTGACGGTGACCAGTGTCGTCGTACCCCTGATCTCGGGTGCGCCGGTGGTGGTGAGCCGTGAGGGCGGTGCCGAGGGCCTGGCCCGGCTGCTGCGTGACGGTGGCGGTTTCGGTCTGGCGAAGGCCGTTCCGGCCCACCTCCCGCTCCTGTCCGAGATGTTGACGGATGGTGAGGTCAAGGGGGCTGCGGCCACGTGGGTGGTCGGTGGTGAGGCGCTGCCGGGTTCGGTGGTGCAGTCGTGGCTGGAGCGGGCCCCCGGTTCGGTCGTGGTCAATGAGTACGGTCCGACCGAGACGGTCGTCGGCTGTGCGGTGTTCGAGGTCCGTGCCGGTGACGAGGTCGGTGACGCGGTCCCGATCGGCCGTCCGATCGCGAACACGCAGCTGTATGTCCTGGACGCGTTCCTGCGTCCGGTGGCGCCGGGTGTCGCCGGTGAGCTGTACATCGCGGGCGCTCAGCTGGCGCGTGGGTATGTGAACCGTCCGGGTCTGACGGCGGAGCGGTTCATGGCGAACCCGTTCTCCGTGGGTTCCCGTATGTACCGGTCGGGCGATGTCGCCCGCTGGCGCGAGGACGGCCAACTGGAGTTCCTGGGGCGTGCGGACGAGCAGGTCAAGGTCCGCGGGTTCCGGATCGAGCCGGGCGAGGTGCAGGCCGTTGTCGCGGCGCACCCGCAGGTCGCTCAGGCCGCGGTGGTCGCTCGTGAGGATGTTCCCGGGGATGTGCGTCTGGTGGCGTACGTCGTCGCGGACGACCCGGACGACGACCTGACGGCGCTGCCCGCCGAGGTCCGTGTGTTCGTCACGGGCCGGCTGCCGGAGTACATGGTCCCGTCCGCGGTGGTCGTCCTGGACGCGCTGCCGCTGACCGGGAACGGAAAGCTGGACCGCAAGGCCCTCCCCGCCCCCGAGCTGACGGGTGCGGGCACCGGCCGGGCACCGGCCAACGCCCGCGAAGAGATCCTCTGCGCCGCGTTCGCCGAGGTGCTGGGGCTGGAGCGCGCGGGCGTCGACGACGACTTCTTCGTCCTGGGCGGTCACTCGCTGCTGGCGGTGCACCTGGTCGAGGTGCTGCGCAAGCAGGGCGTCTCGGTCTCGGTGCGCGCCCTGTTCGACGCCCCGACCCCGGCAGGGCTCGCGCTCTCCGTGGGCACGGAGGAGGTGGTCGTTCCGGAGAACCTGATCCCCGCCGGTGCGACCGCGATCACGCCGGAGATGCTGCCGCTGGTCGACCTGACCGCGGCGGAGATCGAGCGGATCGCCGCCACCATCGACGGCGGCGCGGCGAACATCGCCGACGTCTACCCGCTGGCCCCGCTCCAGGAGGGCCTGCTCTTCCACCACCTGATGGCGGAGGGCGGCGAGGACGCCTACCTGATGCCCGTGGTCGTGGAGATGGACTCCAGGGAGCGGGTCGCGGAGTTCGCCCGTGCCTTCCAGCTCGTCGTGGACCGCCATGACATCCTGCGGACCTCGTTCGTGTGGGAGGGCCTGCGCGAGCCGGTCCAGGTGGTCTGGCGCGAAGCCGCACTCCCGGTGACCGAGGTGGTCCTCGACCCCGGGGCCACGGACCCGGCCGCCGCGTTGCAGGCCGCCGTGGGCCTGTCGATGGACCTGGGCCGGGCGCCGCTGATCAGCGTGCACGCGGCCGCTCTGCCGGACGGCGGGCGGTGGCTGGTGCTGCTGCGCCTGCACCACCTGGTGCAGGACCACACCGCGCTCGAACTGCTCCTGCACGAGGTGCAGGTGTTCCTGGCGGGCCGCGGCGACGAACTGCCGCCGCCGCTGCCGTTCCGCGACTTCGTCGCCCAGGTGCGCGGCGGGGTCGAACGCAGCGAGCACGAGCGGTACTTCGCCGAGCTGCTGGGCGATGTCACGGAGCCGACCGCTCCCTTCGGGCTGGTCGACGTCCGCGGTGACGGCACCGAGGTCGAGCGGGCCGTCGTGCCGCTCGCCTCCGAGGCCGTCGAGCGGCTGCGGAGCGTGGCGCGCCGGGTCGGTACGAGTCCGGCGACGGTGCTGCACGTGGCGTGGGCGCGGGTGCTGGCCGCGGTCTCGGGTCACTCGGACGTGGTGTTCGGCACGGTGCTCTTCGGCCGGATGAACGCCGGTGCGGGCGCCGACCGGGTCGCCGGTCTGTACCTGAACACCCTCCCGGTACGCGTGCGTACGGGTGAGCTGGGGGCCCTGGAGGCCGTGACCGCGATGCGCGGTCAGCTGGCCGGGCTGCTGGAGCACGAGCACGCTTCGCTGGCGCTGGCCCAGCAGGCCAGTGGCCTGGCGGGCAACACCCCCGTCTTCACCTCCCTGATCAACTACCGCCACAACACCGGTGCGGAGACGGACAAGGAGGGCCACGCGCGCCCCGAGGGCATGCGGATGCTGTCCTCCCGCGAGCGCACCAACTATCCGCTCGGTGTGTCCGTGGACGACAACGGCGACTCGATGTCGCTGGCCGTGGACGCCATCGCGCCCATCGACGCGCGGGCCGTCGGCCTGCTGCTGCGGGCGGCCGTCGACGGACTGGTTCCCCTGGTCGAGCAGGCCCTGGACGGCGCACCGGACGCGGCGCTGCGCAGCGTCCACGTCATGGCCCCCGGGGAACTGCACCGGATGCTGGTGGAGTGGAACGACACGGCGGCCGAGGTCGGGTCGGCCGCGGCGCCCGAGCTGTTCGCGGCGCGGGTGGCGCAGGCCCCCGACGCGGTGGCCGTGGTCGCCGACGGCGTGGAGGTCTCGTACGCGGAGCTGGACGCGCGGTCGAACCGCATGGCCCGGTACCTCGCCGGCCGGGGCGTGACGGCGGGCTCCGTCGTGGGCGTCTGCCTGGACCGCGGCGTGGACCTGCTGGTCGTGGTGCTCGGTGTGCTGAAGGCCGGTGGCGCCTACATGACCATCGACCCGGAGTACCCGGCGCAGCGGGTGGCGTACATGCTCGAGGACGCGTCGCCGGTGGCCGTACTGGCCACGGCCGCCACGCGGGCACTGGTCCCGGGCGCGGCCCTGGTGGAGGACCTGCCGCTCGCGGACTTCGACGCCGGTCCGCTGGACGTGGTGGTGCGGGCCCAGGACGCCGCGTACGTGATCTACACCTCGGGGTCGACGGGCCGCCCGAAGGGCGTGCTGGTCTCCCACGCGGGTCTGGCCAGCCTGGTGGCGGGCCAGAGCCGGTACCTGGACGTGGGCCCCGGTTCGCGGGTGGGCCAGTACGGGTCCGTGGGCTTCGACGCCTTCGCCTGGGAGTGGTGCATGGCGCTGCTGACCGGTGCGACGCTCGTGGTGATCCCGCAGGAGCAGCGCCTCGGCGAGGTGCTGCCGAGGTTCCTGGCCGAACGGGCCGTGACGCACGTGGCGCTGCCGCAGGCGGTCCTGGGCACCCTGGACGAGAACTCCATCGGCGAGGACGTCGTCCTGGTCACGGGCGGCGAGGCACTGCCGCGCGAGGTGATGGCGCGCTGGGCGCGTGACCACCGGCTGTTCAACTCCTTCGGACCGGCCGAGACCACGGTCGACGCCACGCTGTGGCACTGTGACCCGGCCGCGGCCGAGGTGGCGATCGGATCGCCGGTGGTGAACACCCGGGTGTTCGTGCTGGACGAGTTCCTGGCACCCGTACCCGTCGGTGTGGCCGGTGAGCTGTACGTCGCCGGCGCGGGCCTGGCCCGCGGGTACCTGGGCCGTCCGGACCTGACGGCGGAGCGCTTCGTCGCGAACCCGTTCCACGGCGCGGGCGAGCGGCTGTACCGCACCGGCGACCGGGCGCGGTGGACCGCGGACGGGCAGCTCGTGTTCGCGGGCCGGGCCGACGACCAGGTCAAGATCCGTGGTTTCCGGATCGAACCGGGCGAGATCGAGAACGTCCTGACCTCGGATCCGCAGGTCATCCAGGCCGCGGTCATCGTGCGCGAGGACACGCCCGGAGACAGGCGGCTCGTCGCCTACGTGGTCGCCGACGGCGGGCCGGGCGAACTGCCCGAGCTGCTGACCCGGCTGGCCGCCGAGCGGCTGCCCGCCTACATGGTCCCCTCCGCGGTGGTGCTGCTGGACGAGCTGCCGCTGACGGTGAACGGGAAGCTGAACCGCGAGGCGCTGCCCGCTCCCGCCGCGGCGGTCGGCGGCGGCCGTGGTCCGGCGAACGCCCGTGAGGAGATCGTCTGCGCGGCCTTCGCCGAGGTGCTGGGCCTGGAGGGCGTCGGTGTCGACGACGACTTCTTCCAGCTCGGCGGGCACTCGCTGCTCGCCGTCCGGCTGGTCGAGGTACTGCGCGGCCACGGCGTCACGGTGTCGGTGCGGGCCCTGTTCCAGACCCCGACCCCGGCCGGGCTCGCCCTGCCGACGGGCGCGGGCCAGGCGCTGGAGGTCCCGGCGAACCTGATCCCCGCCGACGCGGTGGAGATCACCCCGGAGCTGCTGCCGCTGGTCGACCTGACCGCCGGCGAGGTCGCCCGTATCGTCGCGTCCGTCCCCGGCGGCGCCGCGAACGTCGCCGACATCTACCCGCTCGCCCCCCTCCAGGAGGGCCTGGTCTTCCACCACGTCCTCGCGGACGGCGGCGAGGACGCCTACGTCACCCCGGTGGTCTTCGAGCTCGACTCGAAGGGACTGCTGGAGGAGTTCACCGCGGCGCTCCAGCAGGTGGTGGACCGGCACGACATCTTCCGCACCTCCCTGGTGTGGGAAGGGCTCCGCGAACCGGTGCAGGTCGTCTGGCGTCGGGCTCCGCTCTCCGTCGAGGAAGTGACCCTGGACGCGGACGGCGCCGACCCGGTCGGGCAGTTGCTCGCGGCCGGTGGCATGTCGATGGACCTGGGCCGGGCCCCGCTGCTCACCCTGCACGTCGCCGCGCTGCCGGGCGGTGACCGGTGGCTGATGCTGCTGAAGGTGCACCACGCCGTCCAGGACCACACGGCGATGGAAGTGGTCCTCGGTGAGGTCCAGGCCTTCCTGACCGGGCGCGGCGGCTCGCTGCCGCAGCCGGTGCCGTTCCGCACCTTCGTGGCGCAGGCCCGCGGGGGTGTGGCGCGCTCCGAGCACGAGCGGTACTTCGCCGAGCTGCTCGGTGACGTCGAGGAGTCCACCGCGCCGTTCGGCCTGGTCGACGTCCTGGGCGACGGCGCGGGCGTCACCCGTGTGCACGTGCCCTTCGCGCCGGAGCTGCACACGCGGCTGCGCGCGGTCTCGGCCCGGCTGAGCACGAGCGCCGCGACGGTGCTGCACGTGGCGTGGGCGCGGACGCTGGCGGCCGTGTCCGGCCGCAGCGACGTGGTGTTCGGCACGGTGCTCTTCGGCCGGATGAACTCCGGCGCGGGTTCGGCGAACATGCCGGGTCCGTTCATCAACACGCTGCCGGTGCGGGTGCGCACCGGTGAGCTGGGCGCGCTGGAGGCCGTGGGCGCGATGCGCGGCCAGCTGGCGGAACTGCTCGAACACGAGCACGCCTCCCTGGCCCAGGCCCAGCGGGCCAGCGGACTGGCGGGAGACACTCCGCTGTTCACCGCCCTGTTCAACTACCGCCACAACGCGGGTGGTTCCGACCAGGACGCGAACGACGAGCGCAACCGCGGGTTCGAAGGGTTCACGGCGGTGCACTCCCGCGAGCGCACCAACTACCCCCTCGCGGTGTCCGTCGACGACGACGGCGAGTCGATCGCCCTGGCCGTCGACGCGGTCGCCGTCATCGACGGCGAGGCCTTCGGACGGCTGATGCGCTCCGTCGCCGAGAACCTGGTCACCGCACTGGAGTCGGCGCTCGACGGCGGGCCGGAGCAGCGCCTCAGCGCGGTCGGCGTCCTCGACGAGTCCGCCGCGCGCAGGATGCTCGTGGAATGGAACGACACGGCGCTCGACCTCGCGCCGGCGACGGCCACCGAGCTGTTCGCCGCGCAGGTGGCCCGGGCCCCGGAAGCGGTGGCCGTGGTCGCCGACGGAACGGAGGTCTCGTACGCGGAGCTGGACGCGCGGGCGAACCGCCTGGCGCGGCTGCTGGCCGGGCGGGGCGTGGGCCCGGAGTCCCTGGTCGCGGTGTGCCTGGACCGCGGGGTCGACCTGATGGTGGCGGTGCTCGCCGTGCTGAAGGCCGGTGGCGCCTACATGACGGTCGACCCCGAATACCCCGAGCAGCGCGTCGCGTACATGCTGCAGGACGCGAAGCCCGTGGTCCTGCTGGCCTCGGCCGCCACCGCGGCCGTGCTCCCCGGCGCGGTGCTGCTCGACGACCCCGAGGTCGTGGCCGCCCTGCGGAACACGGACGACGGCGCACCGGACCTGACCGGGCTGTCGGTCGCCCATCCCGCGTACGTGATCTACACCTCGGGTTCGACGGGACGGCCCAAGGGCGTCCTCGTCTCGCACACCGGCGTGGCGAGCATGACGGCGGGCCACACCCGGCTGCTGGGCGTCGGTCCCGGACACCGGGTCGGCCAGTTCGCCTCGATCGGCTTCGACGCCTTCGCGTGGGAATGGTTCATGGCCCTGCTGACCGGGGCGACCCTCGTGGTCATCCCGCCGGAGCGACGGGTCGGCCACGACCTGGCGCGGCTCCTGGCCGAGCAGGCGGTGACCCATGTGACGCTGCCGCCCGCGGTGCTGGTGACGCTGGACGAGACCACCGTCTCCAAGGACCTCGTCCTGGTGACGGCGGGCGAGGCGCTGCCGCCCGAGACCGCGGCCCGTTGGGCCCGCGGCCGCCGGATGTTCAACGCCTACGGCCCCGCCGAGACCACGGTCGACGCCACCTGCTGGTCCGTCGACCCGGAAGCCGCCGCCGAGGTGGCCATCGGCGCCCCGGTGGTGAACACCCGGGTGTTCGTCCTGGACGAGTTCCTGGCACCGGTGCCCGAGGGCGTACCCGGCGAGCTGTACATCGCGGGCGCGGGCCTGGCCCGCGGCTACCTCGGCCGCCCGGCCCTCACCGCGGAGCGCTTCGTCGCCAACCCCTTCCACGGGGTGGGCGAACGGCTCTACCGCACCGGTGACCGGGCGCGCTGGACGGCGGACGGGCAGCTCGTGTTCGTGGGCCGCACCGACGACCAGGTCAAGATCCGCGGTTTCCGGATCGAGCCCGGCGAAGTCGAGAACGTGGTGGCCGCCCATCCCCGGGTCACCCAGGCCGCGGTGATCGTGCGCGAGGACACCCCGGGCGAGAAGCGCCTGGTCGCCTATGTGGTCGGCGACGGCCCGCAGGGCGAACTCCCCGAACTGGTCACCCGGTCGGCCGCCGAGCGGCTGCCCTCCTACATGGTCCCCTCCGCGGTGGTCGTCCTGGACGCGCTGCCGATGACCGTCAACGGCAAGCTGGACCGCAAGGCGCTCCCCGCTCCCGCCTACGCGACGGGCGGTGGCCGCGCCCCGGCGAACGCACGGGAAGAGGCCGTCTGCGCGGCCTTCGCCGAGGTGCTGGAGCTGGAGCGGGTGGGTGTCGACGACGACTTCTTCCGGCTCGGCGGGCACTCCCTGCTCGTCGTGCGCCTGGTCGAGGTGCTGCGCGACAACGGTGTGTCGGTCTCGGTGCGGACGCTGTTCCAGACGCCGACCCCGGCCGGACTCGCCGCCTCCACCGGAGCGGTGCAGGTCGAGGTCCCGGAGAACCTGATCCCCGCCGACGCGGCGGAGATCACCCCGCGGATGCTGCCCCTGGTCACGCTGTCGGAGCAGGAGATCGCCACGGTCGTCGCCGGAGTCCCCGGCGGCGCGGCGAACATCGCCGACATCTACCCGCTGGCCCCCCTCCAGGAGGGCCTGCTCTTCCACCACATGATGGCGGAGGGCGGCGAGGACGCCTACGTCAGCAAGGAGGTCTTCGAACTCGACTCGAAGGATCTGCTGGACACCTTCGTCCACGCCCTCCAGCAGGTGCTGGACCGGCACGACATCTTCCGCACCGCCCTGGTGTGGGAGGGGCTGCGCGCACCGGTCCAGGTGGTCTGGCGGCGGGCTCCGCTCTCCGTCGAGGAAGTGACCCTGGACGCGGACGGCGCCGACCCGGTCGGGCAGCTGCTCGCGCTCGGCGGCTCGTCGATGGACCTGGGCCGGGCGCCGCTGTTCACGGCGCACATCGCCCGGGTACCGGACGGCGACCACTGGCTGATGCTGCTGAAGGTGCACCACGCCGTCCAGGACCACGTCGCCCTGGAGGTGCTGCACCACGAGGTCCAGGCGTTCATGACGGGTGAGGCCGGCTCGCTCCCGGAGCCGGTGCCCCTGCGCAACTTCGTCGCACAGGCCCGCGGCGGCGTGGCGGAAGCGGAGCACGAGCGCTACTTCACCGAACTGCTCGGCGACATCGACGAGCCGACCGCGCCGTTCGGCCTGGTCGACGTCCACGGCGACGGAGCGGACACCCTCTGGGTGCGCCGCCCCCTCGAAGCGGAGCTGCACACCCGGCTGCGCGAGGTCTCGCAGCGGCTGGGCACGAGCGCCGCGACCGTGCTGCACGTCGCCTGGGCGCGGACGCTGGCGGCCGTCTCGGGCCGCACCGACGTGGTGTTCGGAACGGTGCTCTTCGGCCGGATGAACTCCGGCGCCGGAGCCGACCGGGTCCCCGGACCGTTCATCAACACCCTGCCGGTACGGGTGCGCACCGGTGAGCTGGGTGCGCTGGAGGCCGTGGGCGCGATGCGCGGCCAGCTGGCGGAACTGCTGGAACACGAACACGCCTCCCTGGCGCTGGCCCAGCGGGCCAGCGGACTGGTCGGAGACACCCCGCTGTTCACCGCCATCTTCAACTACCGCCACAACGCGGGCGGTTCCGGAGAGCAGGCGGCCGCCGACCGCAACCGCGGATTCGAGGGCCTCGCCCTGCGCTACGCCCGCGAGCGCACCAACTACCCGCTCGTGGTGGCGGTCGACGACAACGGCGACTCCATCGAGCTGACCCTGGACGCGGTGGAAGCCATCGACGCGGACGCCGTGGGACGGCTGCTGTGCACCGCCACGGCGAACCTCGTCACCGCCCTGGAGCGGGAACTCGACGGGGGGCTCGAACAGCCGCTGGCCGCGGTGCGCGTCCTCGGCGAGGACGACCTGCACCGCATCCTCGACGAGTGGAACGACACCGGCAGGGACGCCCTCGCCACGGTCCCCGTTCCGGAACTGTTCGCGGCGCAGGTCGCGCGCTTCCCGGACGCGACGGCCGTCGTCTCCGCGGGCGTCGAGGTGTCCTACGCCGAACTGGACGCCCGCGCAGAGCGGTTGGCCCGGTACCTGAACCGCCGGGGCGTCGGCCCCGAGTCGGTCGTCGGTGTGGCCCTGGACCGCGGCGTCGAACTGGTCGTCGCCCTGCTGGCCGTGATGAAGGCCGGAGGCGCGTACCTGCCGATGGATCCGGAGTACCCGGCGGACCGGGTGGCCTACATGATCGGCGACGCCGGAGTCGCACTGGTACTGACCGCCCAGGGCCCCACGGGCTGGCTGGCGGGGCTCGGGGTCGAGATCGTCGCCCTCGACGACCCCGCGATCGTCGCCGAACTGGCGCGACCGGACACGGACATCCCGTCCGTGCCGGGCCGCCGGGCGACGCTCCCCGAGCACCCGGCGTACCTGATCTACACCTCCGGCTCGACGGGCCGCCCCAAGGGCGTCGTCATCTCGCACGCCGCGCTGACCGCCCACCTGGGCGGTGTCGGCGAGCGGGTGCCGCTGGTCCCCGGTGACCGGCTGGTGGCGGTGACGACGGTGTCCTTCGACATCGCGGCGCTGGAGCTGTTCCTGCCGCTGGTGTCCGGTGCCTCGGTGGTCGTCGCGTCGCGCGACGCGGTGCGCGACCCGGCCGCCCTGACGGAGCTGGTCGTGTCCTCGGGCGCGACGGTGGTGCAGGGCGTCCCGTCGCTGTGGCGGGCCCTGCTGGACGAGTCGGGCTGGCCGGCCGGGGTGCGGGCACTGGTGGGCGGTGAGGCGCTGCCGCCCGAGCTGGCGCAGCGGTTCACGGACCTCGGTGTCGGCGCGGTGAACCTGTACGGGCCGACCGAGGCCACGGTGTGGGCGACGTCCGCCGAGGTCACCGAGGGCCCGGTGCTGATCGGCCGGCCGTTCGCCGAGGTGGGCGCGTACGTCCTCGACGGATGGATGCGGCCGGTTCCCGCCGGCGTGGCGGGCGAACTGTACCTGTCGGGCGCGCAGTTGGCCCGCGGATACGCGGGTCGGCCGTCGCTGACCGCGGAGCGGTTCGTCGCGTCCCCCTACGGCGGCACGGGCGAACGGCTGTACCGCACGGGTGACCTCGCCCGGTGGACGAAGGACGGGCGGCTGGAATGCCTCGGCCGCGCCGACGAGCAGGTCAAGGTCCGCGGCTTCCGCATCGAACCCGGCGAGATCGAAGCGGTGCTCGCCGCACAGGACACCGTGGCGCGCGCCGTCGTGATCGTCCGCGAGGACAAGCCCGGCGACCAGCGGCTCGTGGCCTACGTGGTCCCCGCCACGGAGACGGGCGACACCACCGAGGGCTTCGCGGGGACGCTCCGGGCGGCGGTCCAGGACCAGCTCCCCACGTACATGGTCCCCTCGGCGGTCGTGGTGCTCCCGGCACTGCCGCTCACCGCCAACGGAAAGCTGAACCGGAAGGCACTGCCCGCCCCCGAATACACCACGGGTGAGGGCCGGGCCCCGGCGAACCGGCAGGAAGAGCTGCTGTGCCAGGCGTTCGCCGAGGTACTGGGGCTCGACAGCGTGGGCGTGGACGACGACTTCTTCGCGCTCGGTGGTCACTCCCTGCTCGCCACCCGGCTGATCAGCCAGATCAGGGCCCTCCTGCGAGTCGACTTCTCGCTGCGGGCCCTCTACAAGACGCCGACCGTGGCCGGAGTGGCCCGGCAACTCGGAACACAGAAGACAGCCAGGCCCGCACTGCGGCCGATGCGTACCAACGAGGAGTACTGATGATCCCTCTTTCCTTTGCCCAGCGTCGGCTCTGGTTCATCGGTCAGCTGGACGGACCCAGCCCTGCCTACAACATCCCGATCGTGCGGCGCCTGTCGGGCGACCTGGACTCCTCCGCGCTGAACGCCGCACTGCGTGACGTGATGCGCCGGCACGAGGTCCTGCGCACCGTGTTCCCGACCAAGGACGGCCAGCCCTACCAGCGCATCCGCAAGCTGGACGACCTGGAGTGGGAGCTGTCGGTGGCCCAGGTGGCCCCCGAGGACCTCGACGACGCCGTCGCCGCGGCCGCGCACCACCTGTTCGACCTCGCCACCGAAGTGCCCATCCGGGCCTGGCTCTTCACCACCGCCCCGGGCGAACACGTTCTGGCCGTGGTGGTGCACCACATCGCGGGCGACGGCTGGTCCATGGGCCCGCTGGCCCGTGACGTCTCCGTCGCGTACGCCGCCCGCCGCGCGGGCCACGCCCCGGACTGGGAGCCGCTGCCCGTCCAGTACGCGGACTACGCCCTGTGGCAGCGCGAGCTGCTCGGCGAAGAGGACGACCCCGACAGCGTGATGAGCCGCCAACTCGGCTTCTGGCGCGAGACCTTGGCGGGCGCACCGGAGGAACTGGCGCTGCCCGTCGACCGTCCGCGCCCGGCGGTGCCCTCCCACCGCAGCCTCGCCGCCGCGCTGGACGTCCCCGCCGACGTCCACACCAGGCTCGTCGAACTCGCCCGGGCGGAAGGCGTGAGCCTCTTCGTCGTGCTCCAGTCCGCGCTGGCGGTCCTGCTGTCCCGCCTCGGCGCCGGCACCGACATCCCGATCGGCACCGTCGTCGCCGGCCGTACGGACGTGGCACTGGACGACCTGGTCGGCTTCTTCGTCAACTCCCTGGTCCTGCGCACCGACCTGTCGGGCACCCCGACCTTCCGGGAGCTGCTGGCCCAGGGTCACGACACGGCCCTCTCGGCCTTCGAGCACCAGGACGTGCCGTTCGAGAAGCTGGTCGAGGAGCTGGCCCCCGCGCGTGTCATGGGGCGCCACCCGCTGATCCAGACGATGTTCACCATGCAGAACAACGCCCAGGCCGTGCTGGACCTGCCCGGCCTGGGCGCGGGGAGCGCACCCGCGAGCACCACGGATGCCGCCGCCGCGGCGCGGTTCGACCTGGACGTGCTGCTGGGCGAGGCGTTCGACGCCTCCGGCGCACCCGCGGGTGTCACCGGAACGCTCCTCGGCGCGGCCGACCTCTTCGACGCGGAGAGCGTCGAGCGGATCGCGCAGCGCCTGGTGCGCGTGCTGGAGCAGGTCGCCGCGAACCCCGGTGTGACCCTGGACGCGGTGGACGTCCTCGACGCGGACGAGCGCCGTCGGGTCCTGACAGACTGGAACGACACGGGGGCCGACTTCGGTTCGGGTCTCGTGCCGGAGCTGTTCGCGGCCCGGGTGACGCGGACTCCGGATGCGGTCGCGGTCATCGCGGATCGTGTCGAGGTGTCGTTCGCGGAGCTGGACGAGCGGGCGAACCGGCTGGCGCAGTTCCTGGTCGGTCAGGGTGTGGGCGCCGAGTCGCTGGTGGGCATCTGCCTGCCGCGTGGTGTGGACGCGGTGGCCGCGATCCTGGCCGCCTGGAAGGCGGGCGCGGGCTTCCTGCCGATCGACCCCGAGTACCCGGTGGACCGGATCTCGTTCATGCTGGCGGACAGCGGTGCGGTGCTGACGCTGACCGACGAGGAGATCCTGGGTGATCTCCCGGCGGGCCGTGCGCGGATGGTCGCGGTGGACTCCACGCTGATGGGTGTCCAGCTGTCGATGCTGCCGGGTACCGCCCCGGAGGTGGTGACCCGTCCCGAGGGTCTGGCGTACGTGATCTACACGTCGGGTTCGACGGGACGCCCGAAGGGTGTCGCCGTCCCGCACGGTGGTCTCGCCAACTACGCCCAGTTCGCGGCTGGTTCTTACGAAGTGGCGCTGGGCGGTGCTCCGTTGCACTCGTCGCTGGCGTTCGACCTGACGGTGACCAGTGTCGTCGTACCCCTGATCTCCGGTGCGCCGGTGGTGGTGAGCCGCGAGGGCGGCGCCGAGGGTCTGGCGCAACTCCTGCGCGATGGTGGCGGTTTCGGTCTCGCCAAGGCCGTTCCGGCTCACCTTCCGCTGCTGTCCGAGATGTTGACGGATGGTGAGGTCAAGGGTGCGGCGGGCACCTGGGTCGTGGGTGGTGAGGCGCTGCCGGGTTCGGTGGTGCAGTCGTGGCTGGAGCGGGCTCCCGGTTCGGTCGTGGTCAATGAGTACGGTCCGACCGAGACGGTCGTGGGCTGTGCGGTGTTCGAGGTGCGTGCCGGTGACGAGGTCGGTGACGCGGTCCCGATCGGCCGTCCGATCGCGAACACGCAGCTCTATGTCCTGGATGCGTTCCTGCGTCCGGTGGCTCCGGGTGTCGCGGGTGAGCTGTACATCGCCGGTGCTCAGCTGGCCCGTGGCTATGTGAACCGTCCCGGTCTGACCGGCGAGCGGTTCACGGCGAACCCGTTCGCGTCCGGTGGGCGAATGTACCGCTCCGGTGACGTGGCCCGTTGGCGTGCCGATGGTCAGTTGGAGTTCCTGGGGCGTGCGGACGAGCAGGTCAAGGTCCGCGGGTTCCGCATCGAGCCGGGTGAGGTGCAGGCCGTTGTCGCGGCGCACCCGCAGGTCGCTCAGGCCGCGGTGGTCGCTCGTGAGGATGTTCCCGGGGATGTGCGTCTGGTGGCGTACGTCGTCGCGGACGACCCGGATGACGACCTGAACGCGCTGCCCGCGGAGGTCCGTACGTTCGTCACGGGCCGCCTGCCGGAATACATGGTCCCGTCGGCCGTTGTCGTCCTGGACGCGCTGCCGCTGACCGGCAACGGGAAGCTGGACCGCAAGGCCCTCCCCGCCCCCGAGTACGCCGCCGGTGCGGGAGCGGGCCGTGCCCCCGCGAACGAGCGCGAGCGGGTGCTGTGCCAGGCCTTCGCGGAGGTCCTGGGCGTGGCCGAGGTCGGGGTCGAGGACGACTTCTTCGCTCTCGGCGGTCACTCGCTGCTGGCGGTGCACCTGGTCGAGGTGCTGCGCAAGCACGGCGTCTCGGTATCGGTGCGCGCGCTGTTCGACACCCCGACCCCGGTGGGTCTGGCGGCCTCGGCGGGCGTGGACACCGTGGAGGTGCCGGAGAACCTGATTCCCGCCGGTGCGACCGCGATCACGCCGGAGATGCTGCCGCTGGTCGACCTGACCGCGGCGGAGATCGAGCGGATCGCCGCCACCGTCGAGGGCGGCGCGGCGAACATCGCCGACGTCTACCCGCTGGCCCCGCTCCAGGAGGGCCTGCTCTTCCACCACCTGATGGCGGAGGGCGGCGAGGACGCCTACCTGATGCCGGTGGCCCTGGAGATGGACTCGGCGGAGCGGGTGGCGGAGTTCGCCCGCGCGTTCCAGCTCGTGGTGGACCGTCACGACATCCTGCGGACCTCGTTCGTGTGGGAGGGGCTGCGCGAGCCGGTCCAGGTGGTCTGGCGCGAAGCCGTACTGCCGGTGACCGAGGTGGTCCTGGACCCGCTCTCGGCGGATCCGCTGGCCGAACTGCACGAGGCCGTGGGCCTGTCGATGGCTCCGGGCCGCGCACCGCTGATCAGCGTGCACTTCGCCGCCCTGCCGGACGGCGGGCGGCACCTGGTCCTGCTGCGCCTGCACCACCTGGTCCAGGACCACACCGCCCTTGAGGTGCTGCTGCACGAGGTGCAGATGTTCCTCGCCGGGCGCGGTGGCGAGCTGGAGCCCTCGCTGCCGTTCCGCGACTTCGTCGCGCAGGTGCGCGGCGGCATGGAACGCGGCGAGCACGAGCGGTACTTCGCCGAGCTGCTGGGCGATGTCACGGAGCCGACCGCTCCCTTCGGGCTGGTCGACGTCCGCGGTGACGGAGCCGCGGTGGAGCGTGCCGTCGTACCGCTCTCGCCGGAGGTCGTCGAGCAGCTGCGGGGGGTGGCGCGCCGGGTCGGTACCAGTGCGGCGACGGTGCTGCACGTGGCATGGGGGCGGGTGCTGGCCGCCGTCTCGGGTCACTCGGACGTGGTGTTCGGCACGGTGCTCTTCGGCCGGATGAACGCCGGTGCGGGCGCCGACCGGGTCGCCGGTCTCTACATGAACACGCTCCCCGTGCGGCTGCGCACCGGCGAGCTGGGGGCCCTGGAGGCCGTGACCGCGATGCGCGGTCAGCTGGCCGGGCTGCTGGAGCACGAGCACGCCTCGCTGGCGCTGGCCCAGCAGGCCAGTGGCCTGACGGGCAACTCTCCCGTGTTCACCTCGCTGCTCAACTACCGCCACAACACGGGCCGGGATGACGCTCCGGAGGGCGGCGACGCTCCCGAGGGCATCCGCGTGCTGTCCTCGCGGGAGCGCACGAGCTACCCGCTCGGTGTGTCCGTCGACGACAACGGCGACTCGATGTCGCTGGCCGTGGACGCCGTCGCACCGATCGACGCCGTGGCCGTGGGCACGCTCCTGCGGACCGCCGTCGAGGCCCTGGTGCCGCTGATCGGGCAGGCGCTCGACGGCGGACCGGACACGGCGCTGGCCAGTGTCGACGTACTGGCTCCGGAGGACCTGAACCGGCTGCTGGTGGAATGGAACGACACGGCGGCCGAGGTCGGGCCGTCGACGCTCCCCGCGCTGTTCGCGGCGCAGGCGCAGCGGACGCCCGAGGCGACCGCGGTGGTCTTCGAGGGCGCGGAGCACTCGTACGCCGAGCTGGACGCCCGGGCGAACCGCCTGGCCCGGCTGCTGGCCGCGCGGGGCGTCACCACGGGTTCCGTGGTCGGTGTCCGGCTGGAACGCGGCGTCGAGCTGGTGGTGGCACTGCTGGCCGTGGTGAAGGCGGGCGCGGCCTACCTTCCCGTGGACCCGGGCTACCCGGCGGACCGCGTCGGGTACGTGCTGGACACGGCGGGCGCGTCGGTGGTCGTGACCACGGCCGCCCTGGACGCCGGACCGCTGCCCGCGGACGCGGTACGGGTGCTCGTGGAGGACCCGGCGCTCGCGGACCTGGACCCGGGCGCGCCGGAGGTCACCGTGCGGCCCGAGGGCGCCGCGTACGTCATCTTCACCTCCGGTTCGACGGGCCGCCCGAAGGGCGTGGTGGTCCCGCACGAGGGCATCGTGAACCGGCTGGCCTGGATGCAGTCCCGCTACGAACTGACCGCCGCCGACCGGGTGTTGCAGAAGACTCCGTTCGGGTTCGACGTGTCGGTGTGGGAGTTCTTCTGGCCGCTGCTGTCGGGCGCCGCCCTGGTGGTCGCCCGTCCGGACGGACACCGCGATCCGGGCTACCTGGTCTCGCTCATCGCCGAACAGCGGGTGACGACCGCGCACTTCGTGCCGTCGATGCTGGAGGCGTTCCTCGCCGAGCCGACCGCCGGCGGGTCCACGGGCCTGCGCCGGGTGCTCTGCTCGGGCGAGGCGCTGCCGCTGACCGCCCAGCAGCGTTTCTTCGAGGTCTTTGAGGGCGTCGAGCTGCACAACCTGTACGGCCCGACCGAGGCGTCGGTCGACGTCACCGCGTGGCAGTGCCGCCCGGAGCAGACCTCGGGAACGGTGCCGATCGGTGCGCCGATCGCCAACACCCGGGTGTACGTGCTGGACGCGGCCCTGCGCCCGGTGCCGGTCGGCGCCGGTGGCGAGCTGTACCTCGCGGGCGTGCAGCTGGCCCGTGGCTACGCCGCCCGTCCCGGGCTCACGGCGGAGCGGTTCGTCGCGAACCCCTTCGAGCCGGGCGCGCGGATGTACCGTACCGGCGACATCGCGCGCTGGACGGCGGACGGCCAGGTGGAGTACCTGGGCCGCGCCGACGAGCAGGTGAAGATCCGCGGTTTCCGCATCGAGCCCGGCGAGGTGCAGGCGGTCATCGCCGCGCACCCGCAGGTCGCCCAGGCCGCCGTGGTCGCCCGTGAGGACGTCCTCGGCGAAGCCCGCCTCGTGGCCTACGTCGTGGCCGACGGCGCCGCCGCCGAACTGGCCGACTCCGTACGGTCCTTCGCCGCAGCGCGGCTGCCCGAGTACATGGTTCCCGCCGCCGTCGTGGTGCTGGACGCGCTGCCGCTCAGCGTGAACGGCAAGCTCGACCGCAAGGCCCTTCCCGCCCCCGAGTTCACGGCCGGGTCCGGCCGCGGCCCGGCGAACGCCCGCGAGGAGATCGTCTGCGCGGCCTTCGCCGAGGTCCTGGGCGTGGAGGGCGTTGGCGTCGACGACGACTTCTTCCGGCTCGGCGGACACTCGCTGCTCGTCGTGCGTCTGGTGGAGTACCTGCGCGAGCTGGGCGTATCGGTGTCCGTGCGGGCGTTCTTCGACTCCCCGACCCCGGCCGGCCTGGCCGCGTCCACCGGGGCGCGGCAGCTGGAGGTCCCGGCGAACCTGATCCCCGCCGACGCGGTGGAGATCACCCCGGAGCTCCTGCCGCTGGTCGACCTGACCACCGAGGAGGTCGCCCGTATCGTCGCGTCCGTCCCCGGCGGCGCCGCGAACGTGGCCGACATCTACCCGCTCGCCCCCCTCCAGGAGGGCCTGCTCTTCCACCACCTGCTGGCCGAGGGCGGTGTGGACGCCTACGTCCTGCCGACGGTCATCGAATTCGACGCGCCGGAGCGGCTCGACGCCTTCACCCGGGCCCTCCAGCAGGTGATCGACCGGCACGACATCTACCGCACCTCGATCGTCTGGGAAGGACTGCGGGAGCCCGTCCAGGTCGTCTGGCGCCGCGCCGAACTGCCGGTCACCGAGGTCACCCTCGCCGGGCTGACCGATGACGGGACCGACGACCGGGTCGCCGAACTGGTGGCCCGCGTGGGCGCCGACATGGACCTGGGCCGCGCACCCATGATCACGGTGCACACCGCCGCGGTCCCCGGGACCGACCGGCGGCTCGCCCTGGTACGCCTGCACCACATGGTGCAGGACCACACCGCGCTGGAAGCCCTCCTCGACGAGGTGCAGGCCTTCATGACCGGGCACGGGAGCGCGCTCCCCGAGCCGCTGCCCTTCCGGAGCTTCGTCGCGCAGGCCCGCAGCGGCGAAGCCCGCGCGGAGCACGAGCGGTACTTCCGCGACCTGCTCGCGGACGTCGACGAGCCGACCGCCCCCTACGGGATGGCCGACGTCCGGGGCGACGGCGCCGACTCGGTGACCGCCGTGGTGGAGATCGCACCGGAACTGAACGACCGGCTGCGCGAGGTCGCCCGCAGGGCGGGCACCAGCGCCGCCACCGTCATGCACGTGGCCTGGGCCCGGGTGCTCGCGGCGGTCTCGGACCGCCAGGACGTCGTCTTCGGCACCGTGCTGCTCGGCCGGATGAGCGCGGGCGCCGGTGCGGGCCGCGTCCTCGGCCCCTACATCAACACCCTCCCGGTGCGCGTCCGTACGGGCGAACAGGGCGCCCTGGCCGCCGTCTCCGCGATGCGCGGACAGCTGGCCGAACTGCTGGAACACGAGCACGCCTCGCTCGCCGTGGCGCAGCAGGTCAGCGGAGTGGGCGGGGACACCCCCTTGTTCACCTCGCTCTTCAACTACCGCCACAACGCGGCCCCGAAGGCCGCCGAGCCCGCCGAGGCGCCGTCCGAAGGCCTCTCCGGCATCCGGCAGCTGTTCACGCAGGAGCGCACCAACTACCCGCTGAGCATCTCGGTCGACGACGACGGCGAATCGCTCGCCCTCGCGGTCGACGCGGTGGCCCCGGTCGACCCGACGGCGGTCGGCGTGCTGCTGCGCACCGTCACCGAGCACCTGGTCGGCGCGCTGGAGACGTCGCTCGCGGGTGGCGCGGACCGGCAGCTCGGCTCGCTCCCGGTGCTCGCCGAGGAGCAGCTGCGCCAGGTCCTCGCCGAGTGGAACGACACCGCGGCCGAGGTCCCCCCGGTGCCGGTGACCGCACTCTTCGAGGCCTGGGTCGCGCGGACCCCCGACGCGGCGGCCGTGCTGGCCGACGGCGCCGAGGTGTCGTACGCGGAGCTGGACGCGCGCTCGGAGCGCCTCGCGCGGTTCCTGACCGGGCACGGCGTCGGCCCGGAGTCCGTGGTCGGGCTCGCCCTCGAACGCGGCGTGGACCTGATCGTGGCGGTCCTGGCCGTGCTGAAGGCGGGCGCCGCCTACCTGCCGGTGGACCCGGAGTACCCCGCCGAACGCATCACCTTCATGATCCAGGACGCCGCTCCCGCACTGGTGCTGGCCTCGGCCGGCACGGCCGCGATCGTGGCGGAGGCCGGGGCGCCGGTGGTGCTCGTGGACTCCCCGGAGGTGCTCCGGGAACCGGCGGGCGTGGCCCCGGCCGAGCGGGCGGCGGCGCTGCCCGGGCAGCTGGCGTACGTCATCTACACCTCGGGTTCGACGGGCCGGCCCAAGGGGGTGGGCGTTCCGCTCGGGGCGTTCGCCAACACGGTGGCGGCACTGGCCCGCTTCGGAGCCGGTCCCGGCTCCCGGGTGGCGCAGTTCGCCTCGGTCAGCTTCGACAACTTCTGCCTGGAGTGGTCGCTGGCCCTCACGAACGGGGCGACGCTGGCAGTGGTCCCCGCGGACCGTCGCGTCGGCGCCGAACTCGCCGGGTTCTTCGCGGAGTCGGGCGTGACGCACGCGACCCTGCCCCCCGCCGTACTGGCCGGCCTGGACGAGGGCTCGCTCGCGGCGGAGGTCGTCATCGAGGTGGGCGGCGAGGCGTGCCCGCCGGAGCTGGTCGACCGCTGGGCCGCCGGGCGCCGGATGTTCAACACCTACGGCCCGACCGAGACCACCGTCGACGCGCTGGTGTGGCCGGCCCGGCCCGGGGTCACGGAGGTACCGGTCGGCAAGCCGATCGGCAACGCCCGCGCCTACGTACTGGACCGCTCGCTCTCGCCCGTCCCGGTGGGCGCGCCCGGCGAGCTGTACCTGGCGGGCGCGGGCCTGGCCCGCGGATACCTGGGGCGCCCGGGGCTGACGGCGGAGCGTTTCGTCGCCGACCCGTTCGGCGCGCCGGGGGAGCGGCTGTACCGCTCCGGCGACCTGGTGCGCTGGAGCCCGGACGGCAACCTGCAGTACCTCGGCCGGGCCGACGACCAGGTGAAGGTCCGCGGCTTCCGGATCGAGCTGGGCGAGGTCCGCGCCGCGGTCGCCGCCCACCCGCAGGTCGACCAGGCCGTGGTGATCGTGCGTCAGGAACCGAACGGTGACACCCTGCTGGCCGCCTATGTGGTCGGCAGCGAAGGAGCGGCCGGACTGCCCGCCGCCGTCCGGGAGTTCGTCGGCGAACGACTGCCCGGGTACATGGTGCCCTCGGCCGTCATCGAGCTCGACGCGCTGCCGCTGACCGTCAACGGCAAGCTCGACCGCAAGGCGCTGCCCGCGCCTGAGTACACGAGCGGCACGAGCCGCGGGCCCGCCACGCTCCAGGAAGAGCTGCTGTGCGGCGTGTTCGCACAGGTGCTGGGCCTGGACAAGGTCGGAGTGGACGACGACTTCTTCGCCCTCGGCGGTCACTCCCTGCTCGCCACCCGGCTGATGAGCCGCATCCGTACGGTCCTGGGCGTCGAGGTACCGCTGCGGGCGCTCTTCGACGCCCCCACGGTGGCCGCGCTGGCCGCCCGTCTGACCGGCGCCGACACGGCCCGCGTCGCGCTGACGGCCGGCGAGCGCCCCGAGCGGGTGCCGCTGTCGTACGGCCAGCGCCGCTTGTGGTTCCTCGGGCAGCTGGAGGGCCCGAGCGCGACCTACAACGTGCCGGTCGCGCTCCGGCTGAACGGCCGGCTGGACGAGGACGCGCTGAACGCGGCGCTGCTGGACGTCATCGGCCGGCACGAGGTGCTGCGCACGGTCTTCCCGGTCCTCGACGACGAGCCGTACCAGCAGGTCCTTCCCGTGGACGAGCTGACCTGGCGGCTGTCCGTGGCCGACGTGGCGGCCGGGGACCTGGAGACCACCGTCGCCGAGGCGGTGGGACACCTCTTCGACCTGGCGTCGGAGCTGCCGGTCAAGGCGGCCCTGCTGCGGACCGGCCCCGAGGAGCAGGTCCTGGTGGTGACGATCCACCACATCGCCAGCGACGGATGGTCGACGGGCGTACTGGCCCGCGACATCTCCGAGGCCTATGTGGCGCGCTGCGCGGGCCGGGCCCCGGAATGGGGACCGCTGCCCGTCCAGTACGCCGACTACGCGCTGTGGCAGCGCGGCCTGCTGGGCGACGAGCGGGACCCGCAGAGCATGATCTCCCGCCAGGCCGACTACTGGCGGGACGCGCTGGAGGGGGTGCCGGAGGAGCTGACGATGCCCTTCGACCACCCGCGTCCCGCGGTCCCCTCGCACCAGGGCCACCAGGTCCCGGTCGAGGTCCGCGCCGAGGTCCACGCACGGCTGGTGGAGCTGGCGCAGGCCGAGGGCGTCACGGTGTTCATGGTGCTGCAGGCCGCCCTGGCAGTGCTGTTCTCGCGGCTCGGCGCCGGTACGGACATCCCGATCGGCTCGCCCAACGCGGGCCGCACCGACGAGGCCCTGAACGACCTGGTCGGCTTCTTCCTCAACACCCTCGTGGTGCGCACCGATCTGTCGGGGGACCCGACGTTCCGCACCGTGCTGGGCCGGGTCCGCGAGCGCAGCCTGGAGGCGTTCACGCACCAGGACGTCCCCTTCGAGCGGCTCGTGGAGGAGCTGGCACCGAGCCGCTCCATGGCCCGCCACGCCCTCTTCCAGGTGATGCTCACCCTGCAGAACACGGAAGAGGCGAGCCTGGACCTGCCGGGCCTGCGGGTGCGGCCGATCGCGACGGGCGCGGCGCTGGCGAGGTTCGACCTCGACGTCATCGTGACCGAGACCTTCGACGAGCACGGCGCGCCCGCGGGCGTGATGGGCTCGGTGACCGCGGCGGCCGACCTGCTGGAGGAGGAGTCGGCGCGGCGCCTCGCGACCCGGCTGGCACAGGTGCTGGACGTGGTGACCGCCGATCCGCAGCTGCGGCTGAGCGCGGTGGACGTGCTGGACCCGGCCGAGCGCGAGCGGATGCTCGTCGAGTGGAACGCGACCGCCGCCGAGGTGGCGCAGGGTTCCGTGGCGCAGCTGTTCGAGGCGCAGGTGGCGCTGGCTCCGGACGCGACGGCCGTGGTGGCCGACGACGCGTCGCTCTCGTACGCGGAGCTGGACGCCCGGGCCAACCGGCTGGCGCGGCTGCTGAGGTCGCGTGGCGTGGGCGCCGAATCGGTGGTGGGCGTGTGCCTGGAGCGCGGGGCCGGGCTGATGGTGGCGCTGCTCGCGGTCGCCAAGGCCGGCGGCGCGTACATGCCGATCGACCCGGCGTACCCGGTGGACCGGATCGCCTACATGCTCCAGGACGCGCGACCGGTGGCGGTGCTGGCCTCCTCGGCCACCGCGTCGGTCCTCCCGGACTCCGTGGTGCTGCTGGACGCGCCGGAGACGGTGGCGGAGCTGGCGGCCCTGGCGGACGGTCCGCAGCCGGGCCCCGCGGTGCGGGTGGAGTCTCCCGCGTACGTGATCTACACCTCGGGCTCGACGGGCCGCCCGAAGGGCGTGCTGGTCTCCCACGCGGGTGTCTCCAGCCTGGTGGCGGGCCACATGCGCTACCTGGGGGTCGGATCCGGCTCGCGGGTGGGGCAGTTCGCCTCCGCGGGCTTCGACACCTTCGGCTGGGAATGGATGATGGCTCTGCTGACGGGCGCCACGCTCGTGGTGATCCCGCAGGAGCGGCGCCTCGGCGAAGCCCTGCCGGTGTTCCTCACCGAGCAGGGGGTCACGCACGTGACGCTGCCGCCCGCCGTGCTGGCCACCCTCGACGAGGGCTCGATCGGCGCGGACGTGGTCCTGGTGACCGCTGGTGAGGCGTGCCCGCCCGAGGTGATGGCCCGCTGGGCGCGCGGTCACGAGCTGTTCAATTCCTACGGTCCGACCGAGACGACGGTCGACGCGACCCTCTCGCTCTGCGACCCGGCCACCGGCGAGGTCGCGATCGGCACCCCGGTGCTGAACACCCGGGTGTTCGTCCTGGACGAGTCCCTGGCCCCCGTTCCGGTCGGCGTCGCCGGTGAGCTGTACGTCGCCGGCGCGGGCCTGGCCCGCGGGTACCTCGGGCGTCCCGGCCTGACGGCCGAGCGCTTCGTGGCCAACCCGTTCGGCGGCGCGGGGGAGCGGCTGTACCGCACCGGCGACCGGGCCTGCTGGTCGGCCGACGGACAGCTCGCGTTCGCGGGCCGCACCGACGACCAGGTCAAGATCCGTGGTTTCCGGATCGAGCCGGGCGAGATCGAGAACGTGGTGGCCTCGCACCCGCAGGCCGCCCAGGCCGCGGTCATCGTCCGCGAGGACACCCCGGGCGAGAAGCGCCTCGTCGCCTACGTGGTCCCCGCGCCCGGCGCACCCGCCGAGCTGCCCGAGCTGGTCACCCGGCTCGCCGCCGAGCGGCTGCCCGAGTACATGGTCCCCACCGCGGTGGTCATCCTCGACGCGCTGCCGCTGACCGTGAACGGCAAGCTCGACCGCAAGGCCCTGCCCACCCCCGAGGAGCGGACGGCGGCGGGCCGCGGACCGGCCGACATGCGCGAGGAGATCCTCTGCGGAGTCTTCGCGCAGGTGCTCGGCGTGGAGAGCGTCGGCGTCGACGACGACTTCTTCGCCCTCGGCGGCCACTCCCTGCTGGCGGTCCGGCTGGCCAGCCGGGTCCGGGCGGTGCTCGGCGTGAACCTGGACATCCGGGTCCTCTTCGACGCACCGACCGTCGCGGCCCTCGCCGCCCGCCTCTCGGACGGCGACGGGAACGGCCGGCCGGCCCTGACGCCGATGGAGCGCCCCGACAGGGTGCCGCTGTCCTTCGCACAGCGCCGCATGTGGTTCATCGGACAGCTCCAGGACGCGGGCGCCGCCTACAACATCCCGATCGCGCTGAAGCTGCCGGGGCGGATCGACCCCCGGGCGCTCGGCGCGGCCCTGCGGGACGTCGTCGGCCGGCACGAGGTGCTGCGCACGGTGCTGCCGACGGAGAACGGCGAGCCGTACCAGCGGATCATCGCGGCCGAGGAACTGGAGTGGGAGCTGTCCGTGGTCCAGGTGACCCCGGAGGAGCTGGACGCCTCGGTGGCCGCCGCGTCGGGTCACCTGTTCGACCTGGCGTCGGAAGTGCCCTTCCGTGCCTGGCTCTTCGAGTCCGGCCCCGAGGAGCGGGTGCTGGTGGTCGTGGTGCACCACATCGCGGGCGACGGCTGGTCGTGGGCGCCGTTGGCGCAGGACCTGTCCCTCGCGTACGCGGCCCGTTCGGCGGGCACCGCGCCCGCCTGGGAGCCGCTCCCGGTCCAGTACGCCGACTACGCGCTGTGGCAGCGTGAGCTGCTGGGCGACGGCAGTGACCCGGACAGCCTGATGACCCGTCAGGTCGACTACTGGCGCGGGACGTTGGACGGCATCCCGGAGGAACTGGCGCTGCCCGTCGACCGGGTGCGTCCGGCGGTGGCGTCGAACCGCGGTGTCGAGGTGCCGGTCCGCGTTCCGGCCGCGCTGCATGCGGAGCTGGCGCGCGTGGCACGGGCCGAGGGCGTGACCATGTTCATGGTCCTGCAGTCGGCGCTGGCGGTCCTGCTGTCACGCCTCGGCGCGGGTGTCGACGTACCGATCGGCGCCGCGAACGCGGGCCGTACGGACGCGGCGCTCGACGACCTCGTCGGGTTCTTCGTGAACACCCTGGTGATCCGGGCGGACCTGTCCGGTGACCCGACGTTCCGCGAGGTGCTGAAGCGGGTCCGGGAGACCAGCCTGTCGGCCTTCGAGCACCAGGACGTGCCCTTCGAGCGACTGGTGGAGGAGCTGGCCCCGGCGCGTTCGATGGGCCGCCACCCCCTCTTCCAGACCGTGTTCACGATGCAGAACAACGCGCAGGCGGTCCTGGACCTGCCGGGCGCGGGCGTGAGCGGTGTGTCGGCGGGCGCCGCGGTGGCGGCCAGGTTCGACCTGGACGTGCTGCTGGGCGAGGTGTTCGACGCCTCCGGCGCACCGGCCGGTGTCGCCGGAACGGTGGTCGGCGCCGCCGACCTGTTCGACGGGGAGAGCGTCGGGCGGATCGCGGAGCGCCTGGTGCGCGTGCTGGAGCTGGTGGGCACGGACCCGGGGCTGCGGCTGAGCGCGGTGGACGTCCTCGATGCCGACGAGCGCCGCCGGGTGCTGGTGGAGTGGAACGACACCGCGGCCGACTTCGGCCCGGCCCTGGTCCCGGAGCTGTTCGCGGCGCAGGTCGCCCGTACGCCCGACGCGGCGGCGGTGATCGCCGACGGCGCGGAGGTCTCGTACCGGGAGCTGGACGCACGGGCGAACCGGCTCGCGCACTACCTCCTCGCCCAGGGCGTCGGCGCCGAGTCGATGGTGGGCGTGTGCCTGCCGCGCGGGGTGGAGATGGTCGTGGCGGTCCTCGCGGCCTGGAAGGCGGGCGCCGCGTACCTGCCGATCGACCCCGAATACCCGGCCGACCGCATCGCCTACATGCTGGCGGACGGCGGCGCGGTGCTGACGCTGACCGACGAGGAGGTGCTGGACGAGCTGCCGGCGGGCCGGGCCCGGCTGGTGGCGGTGGACGGACCGCTCATGACGATGCAACTCTCCGCGCAGCCGACGACACCTCCCGAGGTGTCGGTGTCGCCGGACGGTCTGGCCTACGTGATCTACACGTCCGGTTCGACGGGCCGCCCGAAGGGCGTCGCCGTCACGCACGGCGGGCTCGCCAACTACGCGCGGTTCGCGGCCGGTTCCTACGAGGCGGTGCACGGCGGAGCGCCGTTGCACTCCTCGCTGGCCTTCGACCTGACGGTGACGAGCATCGTGGCCCCGCTGATCTCGGGTGCGCCGGTGACGGTGAGCCGTGCGGGTGGTGCCGAGGGTCTGGCCGAACTGCTGCGGGAGGGTGGTGGTTTCGGTCTGGTGAAGGTCGTACCGGCCCACCTGCCCCTGTTGTCCGAGATGCTGACTGATGTTCAGCTGAAGGGCGCGGCGGCCACCTGGGTGGTCGGTGGTGAGGCGCTGCCGCCGGGTGTGGTGCGCGATCTGCTGGAGCGCGCGCCGGGTTCGGTGGTGGTCAACGAGTACGGTCCGACCGAGACGGTGGTCGGCTGTGCGGTGTTCGAGATCCGGGCCGGGCAGGAGATCGGGGAGCCGGTTCCGATCGGCCGCCCGATCGCCAACATGCGGCTCTACGTCCTGGACGAGTGGCTCCGCCCCGTCGCTCCGGGTGTCGCGGGTGAGCTGTACATCGCGGGTGCCCAGCTGGCCCGCGGTTACCTGAACCGCCCGGGTCTGACGGCGGAGCGGTTCACGGCGAACCCCTTCGAGCCGGGTGCGCGGATGTACCGCTCGGGCGATGTCGCGCGCTGGCGCGCCGACGGCCGGCTGGAGTACCTGGGGCGTGCGGACGAGCAGGTGAAGGTCCGTGGTTTCCGGATCGAGCCGGGCGAGGTCCAGGCCGTGATCGCGGGTCACCCGCAGGTCGCGCAGGCCGCGGTCATCGCCCGCGAGGACGCGCCGGGAGACGTCCGCCTGGTCGCCTACGTCGTCCCCGCCGACGGCGAGGCCGGCGGCCTGCCGGAGCAGCTGCGGGCGTTCGCCGCGCAGCGGCTCCCGGAGCACATGGTCCCGTCCGCGGTCGTCGTGGTGGCGGCCCTCCCGCTGACCGCCAACGGCAAGCTGGACCGCAAGGCCCTGCCCGCACCGGACTACGCGGCGGGCGCCGGAACCGGCCGGGCCCCGGCCAACCGGCAGGAGGAACTCCTGTGCCAGGCCTTCGCCGAGGCCCTGGGGCTGGAGAAGGTGAGTGTCGACGACGACTTCTTCGAGCGCGGCGGGCACTCCCTGCTGGCCGTGGAACTCACCGCACGGATCCGGGCCCTCCTCGACGTGGACGTCACGATCCGGACGCTCTTCGACGCGCCGACCGTGGCCGGACTCGCCAAGAAGCTCGGCACCGAGAAGTCGACCCGCCCGGCGCTGCGGCCGATGCGCGAGAGGAGCGGCCGCTGACCGCAGAGCAGTGACCGGCTCGGCCCGGTGACTGTGGAACAGGGTTACGCCGAAGGCCGGCCGCCGCGGTCCGTGGAAACGGACGCGGTGGCCGGCCTTCGGCGGCGGGCAGTGGAGCAGGGCTACGGCGACACCAGACCGGCCTCGTAGGCGATGATCACCAACTGGACCCGGTCACGGGCGTCGAGCTTCGCCAGCAGCCGGGTCACATAGGTCTTGGCCGTGTGGACGCTGATCACCATGTGCTCGGCCAGTTCCGCGTTGGACAGCCCCCGGCCGACCAGGCTGAGCACCTCCCGCTCCCGGACCGTGATGCCGCTGACGGTCCGCCGGGGCGCACTCGGCGCCCCGGGAGCGGGGAGACTCGCGAACTCCCTGATCAGCCGGCGCGTGACGCTGGGGGCGATCAGGCCGTCCCCGGCGGCGACCACCCGTACCGCCGCCAGGATCTCGTCCAGCGCCATGTCCTTGACCAGGAAACCCGAGGCGCCCGCCCGCAGCGCGGCGTACACGTAATCGTCGTCGTCGAAGGTGGTGAGCACCACGATCTGCGCCTTCGAGGGACCGGCGGTGATCTGCCGGGTCGCCTCGATGCCGTCCATGCCGGGCATCCGGATGTCCATGACGACGACGTCCGGCTCCAGCGAAGCGGTGAGTTCCACCGCCTCGGCCCCGTTGCCCGCCTCGCCGACCACCTCCAGGTCGGGCGCCTCGGTCATCACCATCTGCAGGGCGGTGCGCACCAGCGGCTGGTCATCGGCCAATACCACGCGGATGCTCATCGGACTCCTGCCGGGACGGGAAGACGGGCGGCGACGCGGAAGCCGCCCTGGGGAAGCGGACCGGCGGAGAACTCGCCCTGCAACAGACCGACGCGCTCCCGCATGCCCACCAGGCCGAAACCGGACCCGGTGACGGTGGACTGGATCCGGCGCCGGCCCTCGTTCACGACCTCGATGGCCAGCTCACGGTCCTGACAGTCGATGGACACCCGGCACGCCTTCGTGTCCGCGTGCCGCACCACGTTGGTGACCGCCTCCTGGATGATCCTGAAGGCCGACACCTCGATGTCGGGCGGCAACTGCCGCCGCTCCCCGAGCCATTGGACGTCGACCGTGATGCCCGCCGCCGCCGTGGTCTCGGCGAGCCGGTCGATGTTCGCCAGACCGGGACCGGGCTCCATCAGGGCGGGCTCGGCGTCGCCGCCGGCCTCCGGCTGCCGCAGCGCGCCCAGCATGCGGCGCAGCCCCGACAGCGTTTCCCGGCTCGCCGTCTCGATCTCACCCAGCGCCTCCCGGGCCCGGGCCGGCTGGGTCTCGATGACCCGGCGTGCGGCGCCCGACTGCAGGGCGATGATGCCGATGGTGTGCGCGACCATGTCGTGCAGCTCACGGGCGATCCGCAGCCGCTCGGCGGTGACCGCCTGGGCGGAGGCCTGGGCGCCGAGCTGCTCGGCGTGGACACGGGCCTGCTGCATCGAGTGGCCGATCAGCCAGGCGATGACCGCCAGCAGGATCGCCCCCTGGGCGTCACCGGAGTCGCGGGCGGGAACCATGGCCTCGTGCACGGCCACCACGAGGACGAGAAGACCCGCCGCGATCCACGAGGTCCGCCGCGGGCGGGTGGCGGTGATCACGCAGAGCGCGATGTCCGCGGACAGGAACTGCAGGGGCGGCAACTGCGACCCCTGCGCCCACCCGTTGTTCGCGGCCAGTGTGGCGAAGGCCAGCAGGAAGATGCCGATCAGCGGCCGGCGGCCCAGCAGCGCGCTGCCCGCCACGGCGATGAGGGCGGCCGCGCACAGCAGGGCCCAGTCCCGGTTCGCGGCCGAGTAGCCCGTGTAGGAGGAGCCGTTGATCCAGGCGAGGGCGCCCTCCTGTCCGATGAGCACCGTGGGATAGAGGGTGACCACCAGCCAGGTGAGGGCCGTCCAGCCACCCGGTGGCACGCGCTTGAGCAGCGGGAGAGTCAGCGTGGCGTACATGCGGCGATCGTAGCCAGACCGCTCCCGGACCGGCATCGGACCAGGGGAGTACACCCCTGGGTGACACGATGGGGCGGCCGGGTGTCACCCCTGGTGCGATGTACTGAACACCGCCCCGTAGGCAAGATGAGCCGCATGATCGAAGTCCACGAGCTGACGAAGCGCTACGGCAAGAAGGTTGCGGTCAACAACCTGACCTTCACCGTGAAACCGGGTCACGTGACCGGGTTCCTCGGCCCCAACGGAGCGGGCAAGAGCACCACCTTGCGCATGATCCTCGGATTGCACCGCCCGACCAGCGGCTCCGTCACCGTGGACGGCCGCGCGTACCGCGACCTGCCCCGCGGGATGCGGCACGTCGGCGCCCTGCTGGACGCCGGTGACGCGCACGGCGGCCGCACCGCCCACGCCCACCTCCGCGCACTGGCCCGCAGCAACGCGATCCCGCGCGGCCGGGTCGACGAGGTACTGAACGAGGTCGGTCTGGGGGAGGCGGCCGACCGCCGGATCGGCGGCTTCTCCCTCGGCATGCGCCAGCGCCTCGGCATCGCCACCGCACTGCTCGGCGACCCGCCGGTGCTGCTCTTCGACGAGCCGCTCAACGGCCTCGACCCCGAGGGCGTGTACTGGGTGCGCGGGCTGTTCCGCAGGCTGGCCGCCGAGGGGCGCACGGTCTTCGTCTCCAGCCACCTGATGACCGAGATGCAGCACACCGCCGAACACCTCATCGTCCTCGGCCGCGGGGAACTGATCGCCGCCGAGAGCGTGACCGAGTTCTCGGACCGCGGCGCCGGCCGGAGCGTGTCGGTCCGCACCGCGGATCCCGCGCGGCTCGTCCCGCTGCTGACCGTCGAGGGCGCGTCGGTCGAGGGGGTGTCCGAGGGGCAGTTCACGGCCGTCGGTCTCACCACGGACCGGATCGCCGAGATCGCCTTCGAGCACCGCATCCTGATCACCGAGCTGACCGCCCGCAGCGGCTCGCTGGAGGAGGCGTTCATGGGACTGACCGCAGACAGCGTCGAATACCTCGCAGGAGAGACCCGATGACCGCGCCGACGACGACGACGAAGACGACGACGATGACGACGAAGGCCATGGCCTGCCACGTCCGGGCCCCCGAACCGCGGGCGCGGTTCACCGACCTGCTCGCCGCGGAGTGGATCAAGCTGTGGTCGCTGCGCTCGACCATCTGGGCCTTCGCGGCCACCTTGCTGGTGGTCCTGTTCGTCAGCCTCAGCACCACCTACGGCGACTACCTGAGCTATCCCACCGACGCCGCGGACAGGCAGGAGTACTTCCGCCTGTACGGGGCGGTGGGGGACTCGTTCCCCCGGGGCAGCGCCACCTTCATGGTGTTCGGCGCCGGTGCCATCGGTGCCATCACGATGCTCGGTGAATGCACCACCGGAATGATCCGTACGACCTTCATGGCGGTCCCGGCCCGCCGTTCGGTGATGGCCGCCAAGGTGGGGGTGGTCGCCGCCACCACGACCGTGCTCGGGCTGCTCGCGGTGGGGATCTCCTACGGCGCGGTCCAGTGGATCCTGTCCGGCCGCGGCGTCGCCGCCGGCCTCGACCACCCGGGCGTGCCGCGCATGCTCGCCGCGTCCGTGGTGCTGGCCCCGGTGTCCGCCCTCGTCGGCATGGGGATGGGCGCGATCCTGCGGCACAGCGCGATCACCATCGTCACCACGATCACCCTGCTCTTCGTGGTCCCGTCCCTGCTGGACGAGCAGGACCACATCTCCGCCTCCATCCTCCACACGATGGTGCTCCAGTCGTGGCAGCGCCTGACCTTCGAGCCCAGCGGCCAGACATGGCCGTGGACGGCCGCCGGCGCCTGGACCGCGCTGGCCGGCTGGGCCCTGGTCGCCACCCTGCTCACCGTTTTCGCCTCCAGCCGCCGCGACGAATGAAACGCGATTAGTCAAGACGTGCCGTCGGGAAGTCCCGTCGCCCTCCCCGGGCGGCGGGACTTTCTGCTGTCCGGGACCTCGCGCTGTCAAGGAGCCGGCCGCTGGATCCGGCGGGTGTTCAACTGCATCCGCGAGGGCAGTTGAACACCCCCTTGAACACTCCCTTGGACACGCCCGAACCCCTCCGGATCCGGTACCGGAGGGCGGCGGCGGAGGGTCCCGGCAGAACGTTGATCACCGTGGGGGGCTGAGCCATAGTGGCTTTCCGGGAAGCTGCGGCGCCCCGTTCCACCGAGAAATGAAAAGGCGGGCATAAAGCCCGGTTCGAATTCCCGGTGGAAACGACGCCGCACATAGCCGCCATTTACCCGTGCCGGCATCAGGGCAGGGAAAAGGGCGGCTGGAGTTCACCAGTCAGCCTCGGCCGACGTCGCGGCCAGGACGTTAAGCAGGAGGGGTCCTGATGATTCCGTTGTCATTCGCGCAGCGTCGGTTGTGGTTCATTCAGCAGCTGGAAGGTCTGAGCGCCAACTACAACATTCCGCTCGCACTTCCGCTGTCCGGTGAGCTGGACGAGGACGCCCTCGCGGCGGCCCTGCGTGACGTTCTGGAACGGCACGAGGTCCTGCGGACCACCGTCGGCGTCGTCGACGGCGAGCCCTACCAGTACATCCATGACATGGAGGATCTGGACTGGGCCCTCCAGCGCGTCGACCTGACCGCTGCCGACGGATCGCAGGCACCCGCCGACATCGCCGCCGCCCTGGCCGACGCGGCCGGGCACCGGTTCGACCTGTCCGCCGAAGTGCCCATCCGCGCCTGGCTGTTCCGTACCGCCGCCGAGCAGTACGTACTGGCCGTGGTGGTCCACCACATCGCCGGTGACGGCTACTCCATGCGCCCCCTCGCCGATGACGTCTCCGCCGCCTACGCGGCCCGCCGCGGCGGCCGGGCACCCCAGTGGGAGCCGCTGGAGGTCCAGTACGCGGACTACGCCCTGTGGCAGCGCGAGCTGCTCGGCGACATGGATGACCCCGACAGCCTGGTGAACCGTCAGGTCCGTTACTGGCAGGGCGCGTTGGCCGGAGTCCCGGAGGAGCTGGAACTCCCCTGCGACCACGCCCGCCCGCAGGTGGCCACCTACCGCGGTCACAGCGTCCCGCTGGAGATCCCCGCCGAGGCCCACGCCCGGCTGGCGGAGCTGGCCCGGGCCGAGGGCGTGACCGTCTTCATGGTCCTGCAGGCCGCGCTCGCCGTACTGCTGTCCAAGCTCGGCGCGGGCACCGACCTCCCGATCGGCACCGCGATGGCCGGCCGCACCGACGTCGCACTGCGCGACCTCGTCGGCTTCTTCATCAACAGCCTCGTCCTGCGCACCGACGTCTCCGGCGACCCCACGTTCACCGAACTCCTGGCGCGGGTCCGCGAGACGGACCTCTCCGCCTTCGAGCACCAGGACGTCCCCTTCGAGAAGCTCGTCGAGGAACTCGCCCCCACCCGCTCGCTGGGCCGCCACCCGCTGTTCCAGGTCATGCTCAGCGTGGAGAACCTCGCCCGCGCCGAGGCCGACCTCGGTGACGCGCACGCCGCCGGGCTCCCCGCCGGGTCCACCTCCGCGCCCATCGGCACCGTCGCCAAGTTCGACCTCGAAGTCACCGCCGAGGAGTCCTTCGACGCGTCCGGCGCCCCCACGGGCATGCACGGCTCGGTGATCGTCAACGCCGACCTGTTCGAGGCCGCTTCCGCCGCCCGGCTCGCCGAACGCCTCGTCCGCGTCGTCGAGCGGCTGACCGCCGCCCCGCAGGCCCGGATCAACACCGCCGACGTCCTCGCCCCGGCCGAGCGCCACCAGCTGCTGACCGGCTGGAACGACACCGCCGCCGACACCGCCCCCGCCCTGCTGCCCGAGCTGTTCGCGGCCCACGTGGAGCGGACCCCGGACGCCGTCGCGGTGGTGTCCGAGGGCACCGAGGTCACCTACGCCGAACTCGACGCCCGGGCCAACCGCCTCGCCCACCGCCTGACCGGCCTCGGCGTGGGCGCCGAAACGGTCGTGGGCCTGTGCCTGCCGCGCGGCGCCGACATCGTGGTGGCGATCCTCGCCGTCTGGAAGACGGGCGGCGCCTACGTCCCCCTCGACCCCGAACACCCCGCCGACCGGCTGTCGTTCATCCTCGAAGACAGCCACGCCCGGGTGGTGCTGAGCACCCGTGACACCGCCGACGGCGTCGCCGGCCGGCTCGACGCGGAGCGCGTGCTGTGGCTCGACGACGCAGCGGAGAGCGCCGCACTCGCCGCCCTCCCCGCCACCGCCCCGCACGCCCCGGTCACCGACGGCGGCCTCGCCTACGTCATCTACACCTCGGGTTCGACCGGCCGCCCCAAGGGCGTCGCGACCGCCCACGGCGCCCTCGCCAACCTGGTCTCGGTGTTCGGCCCCCTGATGCGGGTCGCCCCGGGCACACCGGTCCTCCAGTTCGCCTCCTTCAACTTCGACGCCTCCGTGCTCGACGTCGCGGTCACCCTGGCCCACGGCGGCACCCTGGTCGTGGCGAGCGCGACCGAGCGCTCCGAGCCCGCGCTGCTGCGCGACCTCGTGGAGCGGACCGGCGTCCGCTCGGCCAGCCTGGTCCCCTCCCTCCTCGCGGTCCTCGACCTGGACGACCTCGCCGGCGTCGGCGCCATGGTCGTCGGCTCCGAGGGCATCGACCCCGCACTGGCCCGCGCCTGGGCCCGCGGCCGTCGCCTCGTCCACGCCTACGGCCCCACCGAGGCGGCCGTGATCACGGCGGTCGGCCAGGTCGACCCCGACGGCGCCGGCGCGGTGCCCTTCGGCGGCCCGGTGGCCAACACCCGGATGTACGTCCTGGACGCCCACCTCCAGCCCGTCGCCCCCGGTGTCACGGGAGAGCTCTACATCGGCGGCGCCCAGCTGGCCCGAGGCTACGTCGGCCGCGCGGACCTCACCGCCGAGCGCTTCGTCGCGTCCCCCTACGCCGTCGGCGAGCGCCTCTACCGCACCGGCGACCTGGCGCGCCGCACCGAGGACGGACAGCTGGTCTTCGCGGGCCGCGCGGACGAGCAGGTCAAGGTCCGCGGCTTCCGCATCGAACCCGGCGAGGTCCAGGCCGTCGTCGCCGCACACCCCCGGGTGGCCCGGGCGGCCGTCGTCCCGCGCGAGGACACCCCCGGCGACGTACGGATCGTCGCCTACGTCGTCGCGGCGGAAGGCACCTCGGACGGCGAGTCCGACAGCGCCGAGGCCGCCGCCGAACTGGGCTCCTCCATCCGCGAGTTCGTCGGCTCCCGGCTGCCCCACTACATGGTGCCGTCCGCCGTCGTCGTGCTCGACGCGCTGCCCCTCACGGTCAACGGCAAGCTCGACCGCAAGGCCCTGCCCGCCCCGGCCTACGCGGCCGGCGGCGGCCGCCGCCCGGCCACCCGCCAGGAGCGCATCCTGTGCGAGGAGTTCGCCGCGGCTCTCGGCCTCGAACAGGTCGGCGTCGACGACAACTTCTTCACCCTCGGCGGCCATTCGCTGCTCGCCGTCCGCCTCGTCGAGCGGCTGCGCGTCCGCGGCGTCGCCGTCCCCGTGCGCGCGCTCTTCGAGACCCCGACCCCGGCCGGACTCGCCCTGTCCGGCGGCGCGGCCCAGGTCGAGGTCCCCGAGAACCTGATCCCCGCCGACGCGACCGCCATCACCCCCGAGATGCTGCCCCTGGTGGACCTCACCACGGAGGAGATCGCACGGATCGCCGCCACCGTCGACGGCGGCGCGGCGAACATCGCCGACGTCTACCCCCTCGCCCCGCTCCAGGAGGGCCTGCTCTTCCACCACCTGCTCGCAGGTGACGGCGAGGACGCCTACGCCCTCCCGATGGTCCTGGAGTTCGACTCGCGCACAGGCCTCGACGCCTTCCTGCACGCCCTGCAGCAGGTCGTCGACCGGCACGACATCCTGCGCACCGGCATCGTCTGGGACGGCCTGCGCGAACCCGTCCAGGTGGTCCGGCGCCATGCCGAACTCACCGTCGAGGAAGTCACCCTCGGCGCGGACGGCACCGACGCCGGCCGGGTGGCCGAGCTGGTCGCCTTCGGCAGCACCGCCATGGACCTCAGCCGCGCCCCCCTGATCGACCTGCACCTGGCCCCCGCCACGCAGGACGAGGCCGACGGCCGCTGGCTCGCCCTGATCCGCGCGCACCACATGGTGCAGGACCACACCGCGAAGGAGGTCCTGCTGGAAGAGGTGCACGCCTTCCTCACCGGGCACGGCGACGAACTCGCGCAGCCGCTCCCCTTCCGCAACTTCGTGGCGCAGGCGCGCGGCGCGGTCGACGAGTCCGAGCACGAGCGCTACTTCGCCGAACTGCTCGGCGACGTCACCGAATCCACCGCCCCGTACGGCGTACTCGAAGCACGCGGCGACGGCAGCGGCGTGATCCGCGGCGGGCTCACCCTGCCGCGCCCCCTGACCCTGCGGATCCGGGAGATCGCCCGGCGCATGGGCGTCAGCTCGGCCCCCGTCCTGCACGTCGCCTGGGCGCGCGTGCTCGCGGCGGTCTCGGGCCGTACGGACGTGGTCTTCGGTACCGTCCTGTTCGGCCGGATGAACGCGGGCGCGGGCTCCGACCGCGTCCCCGGCCCCTTCATGAACACCCTCCCGGTCCGCCTGCGCACCGCCGAACTCGGCGCCCTGGACGCCGTATCCGCGATGCGCGGCCAGCTCGCCGAGCTGCTGGAGCACGAGCACGCACCGCTGGCACTGGCCCAGCGCGCGAGCGGCGTCCCCGGCAACAGCCCGCTGTTCACGTCCTTCTTCAACTACCGCCACAGCCAGGGCGCCGCGCGGGACGCGCAGGCCCAGGCGGCCGCCGCGGCCGACCCGGTCACCGGCATCCGGATGGTCTTCGAGCACGACCGCACCAACTACCCGCTGTCCGTGGCGGTCACGGACGACGGCGACTCGCTCGACGTGACCATCGACTCGATCGCCCCCATCGACCCGGACGCGGTCAGCGCACTGATGCACGTGACCGTCGCGAACCTCGTCACGGCCCTCGAAGCGGCCCTCGACGGCGGGGCCGACGCGCCGCTGGACGGCGTGGACGTGCTCGGTGACGCGGAGCGCCGCCGGGTCCTGGTGGAGTGGAACGACTCCGCCGCCGACCTCGGCCAGGCCCTGATGCCGGAACTGTTCGCGGCGCGGGCGGCCCGTACGCCGGACGCGCTCGCCGTCGTCACCGAGGACGAAGAGGTCTCGTTCGCGGAGCTGGACGAGCGGGCGAACCGGCTGGCGCAGTTCCTGACCGGCCAGGGCATCGGCGCCGAGTCCGTCGTCGGAATCTGCCTGCCGCGCGGTGTGGACGCGGTGGTCGCGATCCTCGCCGCCTGGAAGGCGGGCGCGGGCTTCCTGCCGATCGACCCCGAGTACCCGGTGGACCGGATCTCCTTCATGCTCGCGGACAGCGCCGCGGTCCTGACGCTGACCGACGAGGACACCCTGGGCGACCTCCCGGCCGGCCGCGCCCGGATGGTCGCGCTGGACTCCACCCTCATGGGCATCCAGCTGTCGATGCTGCCGGGCACCGCGCCGGAGCTGGTGACCCGTCCCGAGGGTCTGGCGTACGTCATCTACACCTCCGGTTCGACGGGCCGCCCGAAGGGCGTCGCCGTCCCGCACCGCGGGCTCGCCAACTACGTCCTGTGGGCGGCCGAGGCCTACGGGATGAACGGCCGCGCCGAGGGCGGCGCGCCGCTGCACTCCTCGCTGGCCTTCGACCTGACCGTCACCAGCGTCGTCGTACCGCTGCTGTCCGGATCCACCGTCGTCGTCGACGAGGTCGGCGGGGTCGAGGGCCTGGCCTCCCTGGTGCGCTCCTCCGGCGGCGGCTTCGGCCTGGCGAAGGTGGTCCCCGCGCACCTGCCGCTGCTCGCGGAATCCCTGTCGGACGCCGAGGTCGCGGGCGCCGCCAGCCGCTGGATCGTCGGCGGCGAGGCGCTGCCCGGCTCCGTCGTGCAGGCCTGGCTGGAGCGCGCTCCCGGCTCGGTGATCGTGAACGAGTACGGTCCCACGGAGACCACGGTCGGCTGCTCCGTCTTCGAGGTCCGGGCGGGGGACGAAACCGGCGCCGTCGTACCCGTCGGCCGTCCCGTCGCCAACACGCGCCTGTACGTCCTGGACGACTCCCTGCGCCCGGTGGCCCCCGGCGTCGCCGGAGAGCTGTACATCGCGGGCGCCCAGCTGGCCCGCGGCTACGTCCGCCGCCCCGAGCTGACGGCGGAACGCTTCGTGGCCAACCCGTTCGAACCCGGCCTGCGGATGTACCGCTCGGGCGATGTGGCCCGCTGGCGCGAGGACGGCCAGCTGGAGTTCCTCGGCCGTGCGGACGAGCAGGTCAAGGTCCGCGGCTTCCGGATCGAGCCCGGCGAGGTCGAAGGCGTGATCGCCGGATACCCGCAGCTCGCCCAGGTCGCCGTCGTGGTCCGCGAGGACGTGCCCGGTGACGTCCGCCTCGTCGCCTACGTCGTCGCCGACGACCCGGAGGAGGACCTGGAGGCACTGCCCGCCCGGATCCGTCACCACGTCCTCGGCCGCCTGCCCGAGTACATGGTCCCGTCCGCCGTCGTCGTCCTCGACGCGCTGCCGCTGACCGGCAACGGCAAGCTGGACCGCAAGGCACTGCCCGCCCCCGAGATCGCCGGCGGGTCCGGCTCCGGGCGCGCGGCGGCGAACGAGCGCGAGCGGGCCCTGTGCGAGGCCTTCGCGGAGGTCCTGCGGGTCTCCGAGGTCGGCGTCGAGGACGACTTCTTCGCCCTCGGCGGCCACTCCCTGCTCGCCGTCCGCCTCACCAGCCGCATCCGTGCGGTGCTCGGAGTCGACGTCGAGGTCCGCGCCCTGTTCGAGGCCCCGACCCCGGCCGCGCTCGCCGCCCGGCTCCCGGAGGCCGGGGGAACCCGCACGGCGCTCACCGTCATGGAGCGCCCGGAACGCGTACCGCTGTCCTACGCCCAGCGACGCCTCTGGTTCATCGGCCAGTTGCAGGGCCCGAGTTCGACGTACAACATCCCGGTCGCGCTGAAGCTGGCCGGAGAGGTCGACGGCGCGGTGCTCAATGCCGCACTGCGGGACGTCATCGGCCGGCACGAAGTCCTGCGGACCGTGTACGCCACCGCGGACGGCGAGCCGTACCAGCGGATCATCGAACTCGACGCACTGGACTGGGAGCTGGAAACCCGGGACGTCGAACCGGCCGGCCTGGAAGCCGCGGTCGCCGACGCCTTCGGACACGCCTTCGACCTGGCGGAGCACGTACCCTTCCGCGGCTGGCTCTTCCGCAGCGGCGACGAGAACACCCTCGTCATCGTGCTGCACCACATCGCGGGTGACGGCTGGTCGCGGGAGCCCCTGGCCCGGGACCTGTCGGTCGCCTACGCGGCGCGCAGCGAGGGCCGGGCGCCCGAGTGGGAGCCGCTGCCAGTCCAGTACGCGGACTACGCGCTGTGGCAGCGCGAACTGCTCGGCGACGGGGACGACCCGGAGAGCCTGATGACCGCGCAGCTCGACTTCTGGCGCGAGCGGCTCGCCGACGTCCCGGACGAGCTGGACCTGCCGACCGACCACACGCGGCCCGCGGTCGCCTCGTACACCGGGCACGACGCCCCGCTGGTGATCCCGGCCGCCGTTCACGCACGGCTCGCCGAGATCGCGCGCGCCGAGGGCGTGACCATGTTCATGGTGCTGCAGGCGGCCCTGGCCGTCCTGCTGAACCGGATCGGTGCGGGCACCGACATCCCCATCGGCTCGTCGAACGCCGGTCGTACGGACGAGGCGCTCAACGACCTCGTCGGCTTCTTCATCAACACCCTGGTGATGCGGACGGACCTGTCCGGGGACCCCGCGTTCACCGATGTGCTGGCACGGGTGCGCGAGAGCGGCCTGTCCGCCTTCGAGAACCAGGACGTTCCCTTCGAGAAGCTCGTCGAGGAGCTGGCTCCGACCCGCTCGCTCTCCCGGCACCCGCTGTTCCAGGTCCTGCTGTCCGTGGAGAACACCTCGGAAGCCGTGCTCGACCTGCCCGGCCTCCAGGCCGGCGGAGTGTCCGCCGGTACGACGGTGGCGCGCTTCGACCTGGAGTTCGGCGTCGGCGAGGCCTTCGACGCCGCCGGTGCACCGGCGGGGCTGTACGGCTCGGTCGTCGCCTCCGCCGACCTCTTCGCGCCGGACTCGGTCCAGCGCTTCGCGGCCTGGTACGGACGGGTTCTGGCGGCGGTGGCCGCCGACCCCCGGCTGCTGCTGAGCGCGGTGGACCTGCTGGGCGCGGCTGAGCGTGAGCGTGTGCTGGTCGGCTGGAACGACACCGCTGAGCAGGTCGGTTCGGCCTCTGTGGTGGGGCTGTTCGAGGCTCAGGTGGTGCGGACGCCGGATGCGGTGGCGGTTGTCGCTGACGGTGAGCGGGTGACGTACCGGGAGCTGGATGAGCGGGCGAACCGTCTCGCGCACTACCTGGTCGGTCAGGGCATCGGCACCGAGTCCGTGGTGGGCCTGGCCCTCCCGCGCGGTGTCGAGATGTTCGCGGGGATCCTGGCGGTGTGGAAGGCGGGTGCCGGTTACCTCCCGGTGGATGCCGGCCAGCCGACGGAGCGCGTCGGCTTCGTGATGAAGGACAGCCGCGCGGCCCTCGTGCTGACGACGGCGGAGATCCTGGACGAGCTGCCCTCGGTCGGTGTCCGTCTGGTCGCCGTGGACGGCGCGATGGTACGGATGCAGCTGGCCGGGGCGCCCTCAACGGCGCCCGGGATTCAGGTCTCCGGTGACGCTCTGGCGTATGTGATCTACACGTCGGGTTCGACGGGTCGTCCGAAGGGTGTCGCGGTCACGCACGCCGGTCTGGTGAACTACGTCGCTTCGGTTCCCGGCCGGGTTGGTTTCGACCGGGCGGGTGCCCGTTACGCGCTGCTTCAGGCGCAGGCGACCGACCTCGGCAACACGGTGGTGTTCGCGAGCCTGACGACGGGCGGTGAACTGCACGTCCTGGAAGAGGACGCGGTCACCGACCCGCTGGTGGTCTCCGCGTACCTGGCGGAGCACGAGATCGACTACTTCAAGGCGGTCCCGTCCCACCTGGCCGCGCTCGCGTCAGCCGTGGGTGTGGAGGGTGTGCTGCCGGGCCGTTCGCTGGTCCTCGGTGGCGAGTCCGCGACCCCTGCCTTTGTCCGCGAACTGGTCGAACAGGCCGGTGAGCGTGGGGTGTTCAACCACTACGGTCCGACCGAGACCACCATCGGTGTCGCGACGACCCGCCTCACGGCGGACGGCGTGGTACCGGTCGGCACCCCGGTCGCCAACACCCGCTTCTACATCCTGGACGCCACCCTCCAGCCCGTTCCGGCGGGCGTCGCGGGTGAGCTGTATGTCGCGGGCGCGCAGCTGGCGCGCGGCTACGTCCAGCGTCCCGGCATGACGGCTGAGCGCTTCGTCGCGAGCCCCTTCGGCTCGGGCGTGCGGATGTACCGCACGGGTGACCGGGCACGCTGGACCGCTGACGGTCAGGTCGTGTTCCTGGGCCGTGCGGACGAGCAGGTCAAGGTCCGTGGCTTCCGCATCGAGCTGGGCGAGGTCCAGGCCACGGTCACCGCGCACCCGCAGGTGGCACAGGTCGCCGTCGTGGCGCGTGAGGACGTACCCGGCGATGTCCGCCTGGTGGCCTACGTCGTCCCGGCCGACGACGAGGACGACAACAGCGGACTGCCCGCCGCCGTACGGGAGTTCGCGGGCCGCCGACTGCCCGACCACATGGTCCCCGCGGCCGTCGTGGTCCTCGACGCCCTGCCCCTGACCGGCAACGGCAAGCTCGACCGCAAGGCCCTGCCCACCCCGGCGTACGGAACCTCCTCGGGCAGCGGCCGCGGGGCGGCATCGCTGCGGGAGGAACTGCTGTGCCAGGCGTTCGCCGAGGTCCTGGGCCTCGACAGCGTCGGCGTCGACGACAGCTTCTTCGCCCTGGGCGGTCACTCCCTGCTCGCGGTGCGTCTGGCGAGCCGGATCCGTACCGTCCTCGGTGTCGAAATGCCGCTGCGGACGCTGTTCGAGGCGCCCACGGTCGCACGGCTGGCGGCCCGCCTCGCGGGTGCGGACCGCGCCCAGATCGCACTGACGGCCGCGGAGCGCCCGGAGCGGGTACCGCTCTCGTTCGCCCAGCGACGGCTGTGGTTCCTGAACCAGCTCGAAGGCCCCAGCGCCACCTACAACACCTCCGCGGTTCTGCCGCTGTCGGGTGACGTGGACGAGGATGCCCTTGCCGCTGCCCTCCGGGATGTGCTCGGGCGTCACGAGGTGCTGCGCACCGTGTTCCCGGTCGTCGACGGTGAGCCGTACCAGCAGATCCTCGACATCGATCAGATGTCGTGGGCACTGATCAGTGCGGATGTCATAGCGGCAGAGCTTGAGGACGCGGTGACCGAGGCCGCGGCGTACACCTTCGATCTCGCGACCGAAGTCCCCTTCAAGGCCTGGCTGTTCGAGGCCGGTCCGGAGCAGCGGGTGCTCGTCGTGGCGATGCACCACGTGGCGAGTGACGGCTGGTCGAAGGGCCCGCTGGCCCGGGACCTGTCCGTCGCCTACGCGGCGCGCAGCGAGGGCCGGGCGCCCGAGTGGCAGCCGCTGCCGGTCCAGTACGCGGACTACGCACTGTGGCAGCGCGGGGTGCTCGGCGACGAGCACGACCCGGAGAGCCTGATCTCCCGCCAGATCGGTTACTGGCGCGAGGCCTTGGACGGATCGCCGGAAGAACTGGAGCTGCCGTTCGACCGTGCGCGTCCGACGGTGTCCTCACACCGTGGACACCACGTGACGGTCGACATTCCGGCGGCCGTGCACGCGCGGCTGGTGGAGGTGGCGCGGGTCGAGGGTGTGACCCCGTTCATGGTCCTCCAGGCCTCGCTGGCCGTGCTGCTGTCCAAGTTCGGTGCGGGAACCGACATTCCGATCGGTTCGGCGAACGCCGGCCGTACGGACGAGGCGCTCGACGACCTCGTCGGCTTCTTCATCAACACCCTGGTGATGCGGGCGGACCTCTCGGGCGACCCGACCTTCCGCGAGGTGCTCGGCCGGGTGCGCGAGACCGCGCTGTCGGCCCTGGCGCACCAGGACGTGCCGTTCGAGAAGCTGGTCGAGGAGCTGGCTCCGGCCCGCTCGATGGCCCGCCACCCCCTCTTCCAGGTCGTCCTGACGACGCAGAACACCGTGGACGCCGTGCTTGACCTGCCGGGCCTGGAGGCCGGTGGGCGGGAAGGCGACGAGAACGCGACGGAGGCCCTTGATGAGACCGACGCCACGACTGTGCATGAGCCGGATGCCACGGCTGTGCACGAGTCGGCTGCGAAGTTCGACCTGGACTTCATCATTGCCGAGGTGTTCGATGCGGAGGGCCGTCCGGCGGGTGTGCAGGGGACGGTAACGGTCTCGGCGGATCTGTTCGATGCGGTGTGGGCGCCGCGGTTCGCGTCGGCTTGGGCGCGGGTGCTGGATGTGGTGACGCGGGAGCCGGGTGTTGCGGTGGCCGCGGTGGACGTCCTGGGCGCGGCTGAGCGTGAGCGTGTGCTGGTCGGCTGGAACGACACCGCTGAGCAGGTCGGTTCGGCCTCTGTGGTGGGGCTGTTCGAGGCTCAGGTGGTGCGGACGCCGGATGCGGTGGCGGTTGTCGCTGACGGTGAGCGGGTGACGTACCGGGAGCTGGATGAGCGGGCGAACCGTCTCGCGCACTACCTGGTCGGTCAGGGCATCGGCACCGAGTCCGTGGTGGGCCTGGCCCTCCCGCGTGGCGTCGAGATGTTCGCCGGAATCCTGGCGGTCTGGAAGGCGGGCGCCGGATACCTCCCGGTGGACGCCGGTCAGCCGACGGACCGGATCGCTTTCGTGATGAAGGACAGCCGTGCGGCTCTGATCCTGACCACCGAGGAGATCCTCGACGAGCTGCCCTCGGTCGGTGTCCGTCTGGTCGCCGTGGACGGCGCGATGGTACGGATGCAGCTGGGGACGGCGCCTGCGACGGCGCCCGGGGTCGGTGTGCACGCGGACAGTGCGGCCTACGTGATCTACACGTCGGGTTCGACGGGTCGTCCGAAGGGTGTCGCGGTCACGCATGCCGGTCTGGCGAACTACGTCGCTTCGGTTCCCGGCCGGGTCGGTTTCGACCGGGCGGGTGCCCGTTACGCGCTGCTTCAGGCGCAGGCGACCGACCTCGGCAACACGGTGGTGTTCGCGAGCCTGACGACGGGCGGTGAACTCCACGTCCTGGAAGAGGACGCGGTCACCGACCCGCTGGTGGTCTCCGCGTACCTGGCGGAGCACGAGATCGACTACTTCAAGGCGGTCCCGTCCCACCTGGCCGCGCTCGCGTCGGCCGTGGGTGTGGAGGGTGTGCTGCCGGGTCGTTCGCTGGTCCTGGGCGGCGAGTCCGCGACCCCTGCCTTTGTCCGGGAGCTGGTCGAACAGGCCGGTGAGCGTGGGGTGTTCAACCACTACGGGCCGACCGAGACCACCATCGGTGTCGCGACGACCCGCCTGACGGCGGACGGCGTGGTGCCGGTCGGTACCCCGGTCGCGAACACCCGCTTCTACATCCTGGACGCCGCTCTCCAGCCGGTTTCGACCGGTGTGACGGGTGAGCTGTATGTCGCGGGCGCGCAGCTGGCGCGCGGCTACATCCAGCGCTCGGCGCTGACGGCGGAGCGCTTCGTCGCGAACCCGTTCGGTTCGGGTGAGCGGATGTACCGCACCGGTGACCGGGCACGCTGGACCGCTGACGGTCAGGTCGTGTTCCTGGGCCGTGCGGACGAGCAGGTCAAGGTCCGTGGCTTCCGCATCGAGCCGGGCGAGGTCCAGACGACCATCGCCTCCCACCCGCTGGTCGCTCAGGCCGCCGTCGTGGCGCGTGAGGACGTACCCGGCGATGTCCGCCTGGTGGCCTACGTCGTCCCGGACGACGAGGAAGACGACAACAGCACCCTGCCGTCCGCGGTGCGGGAGTTCACGGCCAAGCGCCTGCCGGACCACATGGTCCCCGCGGCCGTCGTGGTCCTCGACGCCCTGCCCCTGACCGGGAACGGCAAGCTGGACCGCAAGGCCCTGCCCGCCCCCACCTACGGAGCGTCTTCCGCGGGGAGCAGCCGCCGGGCGGTGTCTCTGCGGGAGGAATTGCTGTGCCTGGCGTTCGCCGAGGTCCTGGGCCTCGACAGCGTCGGCGTGGACGACGACTTCTTCGAGCTCGGCGGGCACTCCCTGCTCGCCGTGCGTCTGGTGAGCCGGATCCGTACCGTCCTCGGTGTCGAGACGGAGATCCGGACCCTCTTCGAAGCCCCCACCGTCGCCACCCTCGCCGCCAGCCTCACCGGCGCCGAGACCGCCCGCACGGCCCTCACCCCCCAGCCCCGGCCCGACCGCCTCCCGCTGTCATTCGCCCAGCAACGCCTGTGGTTCCTCAGCAAGTTGGATGAGTCGTCGGGAGCTTCGTACAACATTCCGGTGGTGCTTCAGCTGGCCGCCGGGACCGACCGTGAGGCGCTGAACGCGGCCTTCCGTGATGTGATCGGCCGGCACGAGGTGCTGCGCACCGTGTTCCCGGCGGTCGACGGCGAGCCGCACCAGCGGATCCTCGACAGCGCGGAGCTGGAGTGGGCGATCGAGGTCGTCCCGGTGGCATCGGCGGAACTGGACGAGCAGGTCGAGAAGGCGGCGGAGTACGCCTTCGACCTCACCCGTGAAGTACCCATCCGTGCCCGCCTCTTCGAGGCGGGGCCCGACGTGGAGCCGGTGCTGGCCGTCGTCATGCACCACATCGCGGGCGACGGCTGGTCGCGGGAGCCGCTGGCGCGGGACCTGTCGACCGCCTACGCGGCGCGCAGCGAAGGCCGGGCGCCCGAGTGGGAGCCGCTGCCGGTCCAGTACGCCGACTACGCGCTCTGGCAGCGCGAGCTGCTCGGTGACGAGCACGACCCGGACAGTGTGCTGGCGGGCCAGATCGACTTCTGGAAGAAGTCGCTGTCCGGCATCCCGGAGGAGCTGGCGCTCCCCGTCGACCACAGCCGTCCCGCGACCCCGTCCCACCGTGGGCACGACGCGTCGCTGGTGGTCCCGGCGGACGTGCACGCACGTCTGGCGGAGGTGGCCCGGGCCGAGGGCGCGACCATGTTCATGGTCCTGCAGGCAGCCCTGGCCGTCCTGCTCAACCGGCTCGGCGCCGGTACCGATGTACCGATCGGCACCGCCAACGCGGGCCGTACGGACGAGGCGCTCGACGACCTGGTCGGGTTCTTCATCAACACCCTGGTCGTGCGGACGGACCTGTCCGGCGACCCGACGTTCTCCGATGTCCTCGCACGGGTCCGTGAGGCGGGGCTCTCCGCCTTCGCCCACCAGGACGTGCCGTTCGAGAAGCTGGTCGAGGAACTGGCTCCGAGCCGCTCCATGGCCCGTCACCCGCTGTTCCAGGTGTCGATGACCCTGCAGAACAACAAGGCGGCGACGCTGGATCTCGGCGGTGCGCGTGCCGGTGGAGCGCCGTCGTCGGGTGCCTGGTCGAAGTTCGACCTGGAGGTGGGCTTCGGCGAAGCCTTCGACACCGATGGCAGCGCGGCAGGACTGTACGGCGGCATCGTCGCCTCGGCGGACCTCTTCGACGCGGAGTCGGTCGAGCGGATCGCCGTACGCCTCGGGCGGGTGCTGGCCGCGGTGGCCGCCGACCCGAAGGTGTCGCTGAGCGCGGTGGACGTGCTCGATGCCGCGGAGCGCCGGCAGGTGCTCGTGGAGTGGAACGACACGGCGGTGGAGGTCGAGCCTTCGACCCTTCCCGGTCTGTTCGAGGCGCAGGTGGCCCGGACTCCCGATGCGCCGGCCGTGGTGTCGGAGGGTGTGGAGCTGTCGTATGCCGAGCTGGATGCGCGGGCGAACAAGCTGGCGCGTCTGCTCGCGGACCGTGGTGTGGGTGCGGAGTCGGTGGTCGGTGTCGCGCTGGAGCGCGGTGTCGACCTGGTGATCGCACTGCTCGCGGTGGTGAAGGCCGGTGGTGCGTATCTGCCGATCGATCCTGAGTACCCGGCGGACCGTGTCGCGTTCATGCTGGCCGATGCGGCGCCGGTGGCCGTGGTGACCTCGCAGTCGCTGACCGGTGGGCTGGGGTCCGGGGTTCCCCTGGTGGTGCTGGACGAGCCGGCCGTGGCCGGTGAGCTGGCGGGTCTGGGTGACGGGCCGCTGGGTGTGGAGGTCCTTCCCTCGCAGCCGGTGTACGTGATCTACACGTCGGGTTCGACGGGCCGCCCGAAGGGCGTGGTGGTCACGCACGGCGGGCTCGCCAACTACGCGCGGTTCGCGGCCGGTTCCTACGAAGCGGTGCACGGCGGAGCGCCGTTGCACTCCTCGCTGGCCTTCGACCTGACGGTGACGAGCATCGTGGCCCCGCTGGTCTCGGGTGCGCCGGTGACGGTGAGCCGTGCGGGCGGTGCCGAGGGTCTGGCCGAACTGCTGCGTGAGGGTGGTGGTTTCGGTCTGGTGAAGGTCGTACCGGCCCACCTGCCCCTGTTGTCCGAGATGTTGACGGATGTTCAGCTGAAGGGCGCTGCGGCCACCTGGGTGGTCGGTGGTGAGGCGTTGCCGCCGGGTGTGGTGCGCGATCTGCTGGAGCGCGCGCCGGGTTCGGTGGTGGTGAACGAGTACGGTCCGACCGAGACGGTGGTCGGCTGTGCGGTGTTCGAGATCCGGGCCGGGCAGGAGATCGGGGAGCCGGTTCCGATCGGCCGTCCGATCGCCAACATGCGGCTCTACGTCCTGGACGAGTGGCTCCGCCCCGTCGCTCCGGGTGTCGCGGGTGAGCTGTACATCGCGGGTGCCCAGCTGGCCCGCGGTTACCTGAACCGCCCGGGTCTGACGGCGGAGCGGTTCACGGCGAACCCCTTCGAGCCGGGTGCGCGGATGTACCGTTCGGGCGATGTCGCGCGCTGGCGCGCCGACGGCCGGCTGGAGTACCTGGGGCGTGCGGACGAGCAGGTCAAGGTCCGTGGTTTCCGGATCGAGCCGGGCGAGGTCCAGGCCGTGATCGCGGGTCACCCGCAGGTCGCGCAGGCCGCGGTCATCGCCCGCGAGGACGCGCCGGGAGACGTCCGCCTGGTCGCCTACGTCGTCCCCGCCGACGGCGAGGGCACTGTACGGCCGGAGGACGTCCAGCAGTTCGTGTCGGGCCGTCTGCCGGAGTACATGGTTCCGTCCGCGGTGGTGGTCCTGGACGCGCTTCCCCTGTCGGTGAACGGCAAGCTGGACCGCAAGGCCCTGCCCGCCCCCGCGTACGAGGGTGGAGTCGGACGGGGTCCGGCGACGCTCCAGGAAGAGCTGCTGTGCGCCGCGTTCGCGCAGGTCCTCGGCCTGGAGAGCGTCGGTGTGGAGGACGACTTCTTCGCCCTCGGCGGCCACTCCCTCCTCGCCGTCCGGCTGATCAGCCGGGTGCGTGTGGTCCTCGGTGTCGAGCTGCCGCTCCGGACGCTCTTCGAGACCCCGACGGTGGCCGGGATGGCCGCGCGCCTGGCCGGCACGTCCGGTGCCCGGCTCGCGCTCACGCCCGCCGACCGGCCGGAGCACCCGCCGCTGTCCTTCGCACAGCAGCGCCTCTGGTTCATCGGCCAGCTCGAAGGACCGAGTTCCACGTACAACATCCCCTTCCGGCTGGAACTCCCCTCCGGCCTGGACCGGGACGCGCTGGGCGCGGCGCTCCGGGACCTCGTCGGGCGCCACGAAGTACTCCGGACGCTCTACGCGGAGGGCGAGAACGAGCCCTTCCAGAAGATCCTCGGCGCCGCTGACCTGGCCTGGGAGATGCAGGTGGTCGAGGTCGCCCCGGACGGGCTGGAAGGCGCCGTGGCCGAGGCCGAGGGCTACGCCTTCGACCTCTCGGCCGAGGTTCCCTTCCGCGCCACGCTGTTCGCGGCCGGCCCCGATGAGCAGGTGCTGCTGATCGTGGTCCACCACATCGCCGGTGACGGCTGGTCCGTGGGCCCCCTGTCCCGTGACATCGCGACCGCCTACGCAGCGCGGTCCGCGGGCCGGGCGCCCGAGTGGGAGCCGCTGCCCGTCCAGTACGTGGACTACGCCCTCTGGCAGCGCGAGCTGCTGGGTGACGAGCAGGACGCCGACAGCCTGATGGCACGCCAGGTCGCCCATTGGCGCGAGGCGCTGGCCGGGCTCCCGGAGGAGCTGGAACTTCCGTACGACCGGCCGCGTCCGGCGGTGGCCTCGCACCGGGGCACCCGGGTGCCGCTGGAGGTTCCGGCGGCCGTGCACGCCCGCCTCGCTGAGGTGGCGCGGGCCGAGGGCGTGACCCCCTTCATGGTCCTCCAGGCATCGCTGGCGGTGCTGCTCTCCAAGCTCGGTGCGGGGGAGGACATCCCGATCGGCTCGGCGAACGCGGGCCGTACGGACGAGGCGCTCGACGACCTCATCGGGTTCTTCATCAACACCCTGGTGGTGCGGACGGACCTCTCGGGCACCCCGACGTTCCGCGAGGTGCTCGGCCGGGTCCGTGAAACGACCCTGTCGGCCCTGGCGCACCAGGACGTGCCGTTCGAGAAGCTCGTCGAGGAGCTGGCACCCACGCGCTCCCGTGCCCGGCACCCGCTGTTCCAGGTCCAGCTCGACCTCCAGAACAACGTCCCGGCCCGGGTGGCGCAGGAGACCGGCCCGGAGGCGGAGCCGGTCCGCGGGGCCAGGGCCATCGGTGGCGTGGCGAAGTTCGACCTGGAGGTCCGCCTGACCGAGGCCTTCGACGCCACCGGCCGACCGGTCGGACTCCGGGGTGTGGTCGTGGCCGCGGCCGACCTGTTCGACGTGGAATCGGTCGAACGGTTCGGTGCCCGCCTGGTGCGGGTGCTGGACGCGGTGACGCGTGAGCCCGGCCTGTCGCTGGACGCGGTGGACGTCCTCGACGCGGACGAGCAGCGCCGGGTCCTGACCGAGTGGAACCACACCGGCGTGGACTTCGGTTCGGCTCTGGTGCCGGAGCTGTTCGCGGCCCGGGTGACGCGGACTCCGGATGCGGTCGCGGTCATCGCGGATCGTGTCGAGGTGTCGTTCGCGGAGCTGGACGAGCGGGCGAACCGGCTGGCGCAGTTCCTGGTCGGTCAGGGTGTGGGCGCCGAGTCGCTGGTGGGCATCTGCCTGCCGCGTGGTGTGGACGCGGTGGTCGCGATCCTGGCCGCCTGGAAGGCGGGCGCGGGCTTCCTGCCGATCGACCCCGAGTACCCGGTGGACCGGATCTCGTTCATGCTGGCGGACAGCGGTGCGGTGCTGACGCTGACCGACGAGGAGATCCTGGGTGATCTCCCGGCGGGCCGTGCGCGGATGGTCGCGGTGGACTCCACGCTGATGGGTGTCCAGCTGTCGATGCTGCCGGGTACCGCCCCGGAGGTGGTGACCCGTCCCGAGGGTCTGGCGTACGTGATCTACACGTCGGGTTCGACGGGACGCCCGAAGGGTGTCGCCGTCCCGCACGGTGGTCTCGCCAACTACGCCCAGTTCGCGGCTGGTTCTTACGAAGTGGCGCTGGGCGGTGCTCCGTTGCACTCGTCGCTGGCGTTCGACCTGACGGTGACCAGTGTCGTCGTACCCCTGATCTCGGGTGCGCCGGTGGTGGTGAGCCGCGAGGGCGGCGCCGAGGGTCTGGCGCAACTCCTGCGCGATGGTGGCGGTTTCGGTCTCGCCAAGGCCGTTCCGGCTCACCTTCCGCTCCTCTCCGAGATGTTGACGGACGGCGAGGTCAAGGGGGCTGCGGCCACGTGGGTGGTCGGCGGTGAGGCGCTGCCGGGTTCGGTGGTGCAGTCGTGGCTGGAGCGGGCCCCCGGTTCGGTGGTCGTGAACGAATACGGTCCGACCGAGGCTGTGGTCGGCTGTGCGGTGTTCGAGGTCCGTGCCGGTGACGAGGTCGGCGACGCCGTCCCGATCGGCCGTCCGATCGCGAACATGCAGCTCTACGTGCTGGACCAGTGGCTGCGTCCGGTGGCTCCGGGTGTCGCGGGTGAGCTGTACATCGCGGGTGCCCAGCTGGCGCGTGGCTATGTGAACCGTCCCGGTCTGACCGGCGAGCGGTTCACGGCGAACCCGTTCGCGTCCGGTGGGCGGATGTACCGCTCCGGTGACGTGGCCCGCTGGCGCGAGGACGGCCAGCTGGAGTTCCTGGGCCGTGCGGACGAGCAGGTCAAGGTGCGCGGCTTCCGGATCGAGCCCGGCGAGGTCGAAGGCGTGATCGCCGGACACGCGCAGGTCGCCCAGGTGGCCGTCATCGCCCGCGAGGACGTGCCCGGTGATGTCCGCCTCGTCGCCTACGTCGTCGCGGACGACCCGGACGACGATCCGGGAGCCCTGTCGGCCGAAGTCCGTACGTTCGTCACGGGCCGGCTGCCGGAGTACATGGTCCCGTCCGCGGTGGTCGTCCTGGACGCGCTGCCGCTGACCGGGAACGGAAAGCTGGACCGCAAGGCCCTCCCCGCCCCCGAGCTGTCGGGCGGCGCCGGATCCGGCCGGGCCCCGGCGAACGAACGCGAGCGGGTGCTCTGCCAGGCGTTCGCGGAGGTCCTGGGCGTGGCCGAGGTCGGGGTCGAAGACGACTTCTTCCTCCTCGGCGGTCATTCCCTGCTCGCCGCCCGCCTGATCAACCGGATCCGGACGGTGCTGAACATCGAAGTGGAAATCGCGGCACTGTTCGATGCCCCGACGCCGGGCGGTCTCGCCGACCGGCTCGGGCAGCAGTCGGAGCAGACGCAGGCATCGACCAGGCCGGCCCTTCGGCCGCGGCGCAACCAGGAGGAGTCCTGATGATTGCTTTGTCATTCGCGCAGCGGCGGCTGTGGTTCATTTCGCAGCTGGAGGGGCCGAGCGCCACCTACAACGTTCCGATGGTGCTCCCCCTGGGGGCCGGGATCGACCGTGCGGCGCTGAACACCGCGCTGCGGGACGTCATCGACCGCCACGAGGTCCTGCGGACCGTGTTCGTCACGGTGGACGGCGAGCCGTACCAGGACGTGCAGAAGATCGACGACCTGCCCTGGGAGCTGTCCGTCACCGAGGTGGCCCCGGATTCTCTGGCGGCCGCGATCGCGGCCGCCGAGGGGTACGCCTTCGACCTGGCCGCCGAAGTGCCCATCCGGGCCCAGCTGTTGGTGGCCTCGCCGGACGAGCAGGTGCTGGTCGTGGTGCTGCACCACATCGCCAGCGACGGCTGGTCGATGGGCCCGCTCACGCGGGACCTCATGACGGCCTACCAGGCCCGCAGCGAGGGCCGGGCGCCCGAGTGGGAGCCGCTTCCGGTCCAGTACGCGGACTACGCGCTCTGGCAGCGCGACCTGCTCGGCGAGGCGGACGACCCGTCGAGCATGATGCACCGTCAGCTCACTTACTGGCGCGGCGCGCTGGCCGGGATCCCGGACGGGATCACCCTGCCGCTCGACCGTCCGCGCCCGGCGGTGGCCTCGTACCAGGGCCACCGGGTGCGGCTGGAGCTCTCCGCGCCGACGCACGCCCGGCTGCTGGAGCTGGCGCAGGCCGAGGGCGTCACGGTGTTCATGGCGCTGCAGGCGGTCCTCGCCGTCCTGCTGAGCCGCATCGGTGCGGGCACGGACATCCCGGTCGGCACCGATGTCGCCGGCCGCTCGGACGAGGCGCTGGACGACCTGGTCGGCTTCTTCGTCAACACCCTGGTGCTGCGCACGGACCTGTCCGGCGACCCGACCTTCCGTGAAGCGCTCGGCCGGGTACGGGCGACGACCCTGGCCGCCTTCGGGCACCAGGACGTGCCCTTCGAGCGCCTGGTCGAGGACCTGGCCCCGGCGCGGTCACTGTCGCGGCACCCGCTCTTCCAGGTGATGCTGACCCTGCAGAACGCCGCGCGGACGGTGCTGGACGGTGAATCCGTCGAGGTGTCGACGGTGACCCCCGACGGGGCGGCGCTGGCGAAGTTCGACCTGGAGCTGTCCTTCACCGAGGTCTTCGGCGGCGACGGGCTCCCCGCCGGCATCCGTGGCTCGGTGACGGCCGCGTCCGACCTGTTCGACGAGCACACGGTCCTCCTGCTCGCCGACTGCCTGGCACGCGTGGTGGACACCCTGACGGGCACGCCGGAACTGCCGCTCAGCGGCGTCCGGATCCTGGACGGCTCGGGCGTCGAGGCGGTCTTCCCCGGCAAGGGGAACACCGTCGAGGCCGCGGCCCGCCCCGCGGGCGCGCCGGCCGACCGCAGGCTGGTGGCGTACGTGGTGCCCGCGCCGGGCATGGAGATCGACCCGGCGGAGCTGCGCGCGTTTGTACGGGAGCAGCTGCCCGATTCGATGGTCCCCGCGGCCGTCGTACTCCTCGACGAGCTGCCGCTGACCGCGAACGGCAAGGTGGACACGGGCAAGCTGCCCGCGCCGCCGGAGTACCCCGTCGCCACCGGGCGCGGGCCGTCGAACGCCCGCGAAGAGGTGCTGTGCGCCGCGTTCGCCGAGGTGCTGGAGCTGGAGCAGGTCGGTGCCGACGATGACTTCTTCGCCCTCGGCGGTCACTCGCTGCTGGCGATCCGGCTGGTGGAGCGGCTGCGCACGCAGGGCGTGACGGTACCGGTGCGGGCGCTCTTCGAGACGCCGACCCCGGCCGGGCTGGCGCTGACGGCGGGCACCCAGCAGAAGGACGTACCGGACAATCTGATCCCGGCCGGAACGACGGAGATCACCCCGGAGATGCTTCCGCTGGTGACGCTCACGGCCGGGGAACTGGCCCGGGTCGTCGCCACCGTGGACGGCGGCGCCGCGAACATCGCGGACGTCTACCCGCTCGGGCCGCTCCAGGAGGGGCTGCTCTTCCACCACCTGCTCGCGGACGGCGGCGACGACGCCTACGTGATGCCCGCGGTCCTCGAATTCGCCTCGTGCACCGGACTCGACGCCTTCCTCGCGGCCTTCCAGAGCGTGCTGGACCGGCACGACATCTTCCGGACCTCGTTCGTCTGGGACGGGCTGCCGGATCCGGTCCAGGTGGTCTGGCGGCAGGCGACCATGCCCGTCACCGACGTCACCCTCCCCGAGGGCGGCACGGACCCGGTCGCGGACCTGATCGCGACCGTGGGCCTGGCGATGGACCTGGGCCGCGCACCGCTGATCACCGTGCACCGGACCGCCGTTCCCGGCGACGACCGCTGGCTGGCGCTGGTCCGCATCCACCACCTGGTCCAGGACCACATGGCCCTGGAGCTGCTGCTCTCGGAGGTCGGCGCCTTCCTCGCCGGCCGCGGCGCGGACCTGCCGCAGCCGCTGCCCTTCCGCGACTTCGTGGCGCAGGCGCGCGACGAGAGCGAAGTCGACGGACATCAGGAGTACTTCGCCGAGCTGCTGGGCGACTTCGAGGAGCCGTCGGCCCCGTACGGGGTCACGGACGTGCGCGGCGACGGCGGGGAGGTGACCCGTGGAGTGGTGCCCTTCGCCCCGGAGTCGGAGCGCCGGCTGCGCGAGGTGGCCCGTCGGCTGCGGGTGAGCGCGGCGACCGTGCTGCACGTCGCCTGGGCGCGGACCGTCTCGGTGCTGTCCGGGCGGGACGACGTGGTCTTCGGGACGGTGCTCTTCGGCCGGATGAGCGGCGGCGCCGAGGCCGGCCACGTACCGGGGCCGTTCATCAACACGCTTCCGGTGCGCGTCCGTACGAGCGACACCGGGGTGCTGACGGCGGTGTCGCAGATGCGCACCCAGCTGGCGCGGCTGCTGGAGCACGAGCACGCGTCGCTCGCGACGGCCCAGCAGGCCAGCGGGCTGGAGGGGCAGGCCCCGCTGTTCACCGCCTTCCTCAACTACCGCCACAACACCGGACGGAGCGAGGACCAGGAAGCTCAGGACCAGGCCGCCGTCGAGGAGCGGTCCGCCGACGAGCAGCCGGACGGTCTGGGCATCCGCCTGCTGTACGCACGCGAGCGCACCAACTATCCGCTCGCCGTGGCCGTGGACGACGACGGCGACAGCCTGGCGCTGACCGTCGACGCCATCGGTTCGATCGACCCGGAGGTCGTCGGCGTCCTGGCCCGCACGACCACGGAGGAGCTGGTCCGGGCGCTGGAGACGGCGCTCGACGGCGGTCCCGAGGCCTCGCTGGGCGCCGTGCGCGTCCTGGACGAGGCCGGGCTGAGCCGGGTCGTCGAGGAGTGGAACGACACGGCGGCGGCTGTCCCCGCGGACACGCTGCCGGGGCTGTTCGAGGCCCAGGTGGCCCGTACGCCCGATGCCGTCGCGGTGGTGTCCGAGGGCGCGGAGGTCTCGTACCGCGAGCTGGACGCCCGGGCGGACCGGCTGGCGCGGCTGCTGGCCGGGCGCGGGGTCGGGCCGGAGTCCGTCGTGGGCGTGGTGATGGACCGCGGGGTCGACCTGGTGGTCGCGCTGCTCGCGGTGGTGAAGGCCGGCGGCGCGTACCTGCCGATCGACCCGGACTACCCGGCGGACCGGATCGCCTATGTGCTCGCGGACGCGAGTGTTCCGCTGGTGCTTTCGCAGTCGGCGGTCGCGGGTGTGGTTCCCGCCGGTGTGCCCGTGGTCGCGGTCGACGATCCCTCGGTGGTCGCGGAGCTGGCGGATACCTCAAGTGCAGCCGTGTGTGTGGCCGCCGAGCCCCGGAACACGGCGTACGTGATCTACACGTCGGGTTCGACGGGCCGCCCCAAGGGCGTGGTGATCTCGCACGGCGCGCTGGTGAACCACCTGTTCGCCGCGGGCGAGCGGGTGCCGCTGGCGGCCGGGGACCGGCTGGTGTCGGTGACGACGGTGTCCTTCGACATCGCGGCGCTGGAGCTGTTCCTGCCGCTCGTGTCGGGTGCCTCGGTGGTCGTGGCCTCCCGCGAGGCCGTACGGGACCCGGCCGCCCTCACGGAGCTGGTGGTGTCGTCGGGCGGGACCGCCCTCCAGGCGGTGCCGTCGCTGTGGCGGGCGCTGCTGGAGGAGAGCGGCTGGCCGGTGGGCGTGCGGGCGCTGGTCGGCGGCGAGGCGCTGCCGCGCGAGCTGGCGCAGCGGTTCGTGGCGCTGGGCGTGCGGGCGGTGAACCTGTACGGGCCGACCGAAGCCACGGTGTGGGCGACCTCGGCCGAGGTCACCGGGGACGCGGTGGCGGTGGGACGCCCGTTCGCCAACACCCGGGCCTATGTCCTGGACCGTGCGATGCGGCCCGCTCCGGCCGGTGTGGCGGGCGAACTCTACCTCGCCGGTGCCCAGTTGGCCCGCGGCTACGCGGGTCGTCCCGGGCTCACGGCGGAGCGGTTCACGGCCTCGCCGTTCGCGGTGGGGGAGCGGCTGTACCGGACGGGCGACCTGGCCCGCTGGCGCGCCGACGGCGAGCTGGAGTGCCTGGGGCGCGCGGACGACCAGGTGAAGGTGCGTGGTTTCCGCATCGAGCTGGGGGAGGTGGAGGCCGTCCTGGAGCGCCATGAGGGTGTGGCGCGGGCGGTCGCCGCCGTCCGCAAGGACACCCAGGGCGATGCGCTGCTGGCCGCCTACCTGGTTCCCCACGGCGACATCGACGTGACGGCGCTGCGGGCGGATCTCGGCCGGGACCTTCCGGCCTACATGGTGCCCTCCGCGTTCGTCGTCCTCGACGAGCTGCCGCTGACCGCGAACGGCAAGGTGGACCGCAAGGCCCTGCCCGCTCCCACGGGGGTCCGCGGTGGCGGCCGCGGGCCGTCGAACGCCCGCGAAGAGATCATCTGCGCCGCGTTCGCCGAGGTCCTCGGGCTCGAAAGCGTCGGTGTCGACGAGAACTTCTTCGAACTCGGCGGCCACTCGCTGCTCGCCCTGCCCGTGGTCACACGGGCACAGGAGCAGGGCGTGGCGCTGTCGGTGCGGGCCCTGTTCGACAGCCCCACACCGGCCGGCCTCGCCCTCGTGGAGGGCGTGCGGCACACGGACGTGCCGGACAACCTCATTCCGGCGGGCGCGACCGAGATCACCCCCGAGATGCTCACGCTCGTCGACCTGAACGCCGAAGAGATCGACCGGGTCGTGGCGACCGTGGCGGGCGGCGCGGCGAACATCGCCGACATCTACCCCCTCGCCCCGCTCCAGGAGGGCCTGCTCTTCCACCACCTGCTCGCCGACGGCGGCGACGACGTCTACGTCCAGCCGAACGTCCTGGAATTCGGCTCCCGCGAGCTGCTCGACCGGTTCGCCGAGGCCCTCCAGCTGGTGCTGGACCGCCACGACATCCTGCGGACCGGCATCGTGTGGGACGGACTGCGCGAGCCCGTCCAGGTGGTCTGGCGCGAGGCCGAGCTGCCGGTCCACGAGGTGTCCCTCGACCCGCACGGCGCCGACCTCGTGACCGGCCTGGCCGCGGCGGTGGGCCTGTCGATGGACCTGTCCCGGGCACCCCTGATCGAGCTGCACGCGACCGCCGGTCCGGACGGACGCTGGCTCGGACTGGTCCTGGTCCACCACATGGTCCAGGACGCCACCGCACTGCAGGTCCTGCTGGACGAGATCGCGGCGTTCCTGAGCGGCCGCGGCGACGAACTGCCGAAGCCGCTGCCGTTCCGCGACTTCGTGGCGCAGGCGCGCGGCGGATCCGCGCGGGAGGAGCACGAGCGCTACTTCGCCGAGCTGCTCGGTGACGTCACGGAACCGACGGCCCCTTACGGACTGACCGACGTGCGCGGTGCCGGTTCGGGCACCGAGCGCGCGACCGGAGAGCTGGACCCCGCGCTGAACGAGCGGCTGCGGTCGGTCTCCCGCCGGCTCGGCGCCAGCGTGGCGACCGTCGTGCACGTCGCGTGGTCGCGGGTGCTCGGAGTGATCAGCGGCCGGGGGGACGTGGTCTTCGGGACGGTGCTGTCCGGCCGGATGAACGCCGGAGCGGGCGGCGACCGGGTCCCGGGCCCCTTCATCAACACCCTCCCGCTGCGCGTACGGACGGACGAGCTGGGCGTCGTGGAAGCGGTGACCGCGATGCGCGGCCAGCTGGCGCAGCTCCTCGAACACGAGCACGCCTCGCTCACCGTGGCCCAGCAGGCCAGTGGGGTGACGGCCGGTTCGCCGCTCTTCACCTCCTTCCTCAACTACCGCACCGGCACGCCGGTGGCGGACACACCGGCCGACACGGAACCGGTCGCCGAAGAGACGTCGGGCGGGATCCGGACGCTGCTCTCGCGGGAGACGACCAACTACCCGCTCGCCGTGGCGCTGGACGACAGCGGGCGGACGATCCGGGTGGCCGTGGAAGCGGTGGCACCGGTCGACTCGGCGGAAGTGGCGGCCCTGCTGTGCACCGCCGTCGAGGGTCTGGTGTCCTCTTTGGAGGTCGCGCTGGACGGCGGCCCGGAGGCGATCCTGGGCTCGGTGGCCGTACTGGACGACGCCGGGCTGGACCGGGTCGTGCGTGCCTGGAACGACACGGCGGTCGAGGTCGAGTCCTCGACCCTGCCGGGTCTGTTCGAGGCGCAGGTGGCGCGGACGCCGGACGCGGTCGCGGTGGTCTTCGAGGGCGTGGAGCTGTCGTACGCGGAGCTGGACGCGCGGGCGAACAAGCTCGCGCGGCTGCTGGTGTCGCGTGGTGTGGGCGCCGAGTCGGTGGTCGGTGTCGCGCTGGAGCGCGGTGTCGACATGGTGGTGGCGCTGTTCGCGGTGGTGAAGGCGGGCGCCGCGTACCTGCCGGTGGAGCCGGGGCTTCCGGTGGACCGGATCGCGTACATGCTGGAGACGGCCGGTGCCGGTGTGGTGGTCTCGGCGTCCGCGGTCGCGGATGCGGTACCGGTCGACGTATCGGTGGTCCTCGTCGACGAGCCCGCCGTCGAGCGGGAGTTGGCGGGCCTCTCGGGTGAGCCGTTGGGCGTGGAGATGCGGTCGCGGGGTGCCGCGTACGTGATCTTCACGTCGGGTTCGACGGGGCGCCCCAAGGGCGTCGTGGTCTCGCACGAGGGGATCGTGAACCGGCTGGCGTGGATGCAGGAGCGGTTCGGGATCGATGACGCGGACCGGGTGCTGCAGAAGACGCCGTTCGGGTTCGACGTGTCGGTGTGGGAGTTCTTCTGGCCCCTGTCGGTCGGCGCCGGTCTCGCGGTGGCCCGTCCCGAGGGCCACAAGGACCCCGAGTACCTCGTCGGCCTGATCCGCGAGCAGCGGGTGTCGGTGGCGCACTTCGTGCCGTCGATGCTGGAGGCGTTCCTCGCCGAACCCTCCGCCGCGGACGCGGCCGAGGTGCTGCGGTACGTCGTCTGCTCGGGCGAGGCGCTGTCGGCCTCGGTGCGGGACCGGTTCTTCGAGGTCCTGGCCGGGGTGGAGCTGCACAACCTGTACGGGCCGACGGAAGCCTCCGTCGACGTCACCGCGTGGGCGATCGAGCCGGGTGCCGGTGGCACCGTGGTGCCGATCGGCGCTCCGGTCGCGAACACCCGGGTGTACGTCCTGGACGACCGGCTGACTCCGGTCCCCGTGGGCGTCGGTGGCGAGCTGTACCTCGCGGGCGTCCAGCTGGCCCGTGGCTACGCGAACCGGGCGGGTCTGACGGCGGAGCGTTTCGTCGCCTGCCCGTACGGCACGGGTGAGCGGCTCTACCGCACCGGTGACCTGGCCCGCTGGAACGCGGACGGCCAGATCGAGTACCTCGGCCGGGTCGACGAGCAGGTCAAGATCCGTGGATTCCGGATCGAGCCGGGCGAGGTCCAGGCCGTCATCGCCGGCCACCCGCAGGTGGCGCAGGCCGCCGTCATCGCCCGCGAGGACACACCGGGAGACAAGCGCCTGGTCGCCTACGTGGTCCCGGTCCAGGGCGCCGGAGCGGTGACCGGACTGACGGTCTCCACGGCGGAGTTCGCGGCGAGCCACCTCCCCGCGCACATGGTTCCCTCGGCCGTCGTCGTCCTCGACGCGCTGCCGCTCTCGGTGAACGGCAAGCTGGACCGCAAGGCCCTCCCGGCCCCCGAATACAAGGCCGGATCCGGTCGAGGGCCGGCCAACGCGCGGGAGGAGATCCTCTGCGCGATCTTCGCCGAGATTCTCGGGCTGGAAAGCGTCGGCGTCGACGACGACTTCTTCGCCCTGGGCGGGCACTCGCTGCTCGCCGTACGACTCACCAGCCGGATACGGGCGTCACTCGGCATCGAGGCGCCGCTGTCGGCGCTTCTGCAGGCGCCGACGGTAGCCGGACTGGCACAGCAGCTTGGAAATGAAAAGTCAGCTAGGCCGGCGTTGCGGCCGATGCGCAACCAGGAGGAGTCCTGATGGTTCCGTTGTCTTTCGCACAGCGTCGGTTGTGGTTCCTCGCGCAGCTCGAGGGCCCGAGCGCCACGTACAACATGCCGATCGTCCGGCGCCTGCCCGGCCGGATCGACAGTGGCGCCCTGAACACCGCCTTCCGTGACGTGCTCGGTCGCCACGAGGTGCTCCGTACGGTCTACGAGACGGTCGACGGCGAGCCCTTCCAGAGCATCCAGAAGCTGGAGGGCCTGGACTGGGAGCTGGCGGTCACCGATGTGGCCGCCGATGAGGTCGACTCCAAGGTCGCCGAGCTGGAGGGGCACGCCTTCGACCTGGCCGTCGAGGTGCCCGTCCGCGCGACACTGCTGCGGACCGGTCCCGACGACCAGGTGCTGGTCGTCGTGGTCCACCACATAGCGACCGACGGCTGGTCGATGGGGCCGCTCCTGCGGGACGTGACCACGGCCTACGCGGCGCGCGCCGAAGGCCGGGCGCCCGAGTGGGAGCCGCTGCCCGTCCAGTACGCGGACTACACCCTCTGGCAGCGCGAGCTGCTCGGTGACGAGCAGGACCCCGAGAGCCTGATGGCCCGTCAGATCGCCTACTGGCGCGAGAACCTGACGGGCGCCCCCGAGGAACTCGGCCTGCCCTTCGACCACTCCCGCCCGGCCGTCGCCTCGCACCGCGGCCACGGCGTGCCCCTGGAGATCCCGGCGGCCGTCCACGCCCGCCTCGCCGAGGTGGCACGGGCCGAGGACGCCACGGTGTTCATGGTCCTCCAGGCCGCCCTGGCGGTCGTCCTGTCCCGGCTCGGCGCGGGCGCCGACATCCCCATCGGCACGGCCGTCGCGGGACGCACCGACGTCGCGCTGGACGACGTGATCGGCTTCTTCGTCAACACGCTGGTGCTGCGCACCGACCTGAGCGGCGACCCGACCTTCACGGAGGTCCTCGCCCGGGTCCGGAAGTCCGGCTGGGCCGCGCTGGCCCACCAGGACGTGCCGTTCGAGAAGCTGGTCGAGGAACTGGCCCCCGTCCGCTCCCTGTCCCGGCACCCGCTGGTCCAGGTGATGCTGACCGTCCACAACAACGAGCGCATCGTGCTGGAGCGCTCCGGCGCCGAGGCCGAGGCATCGGCGGCGGACGCGGGTGTCGACGTACGCGCCGCGAAGTTCGACGTCGAACTCGACTTCGTCGAGCGGTTCCACGCGGACGGCACTCCGGCCGGTCTGCACGGCTCGCTCACCGCCTCGGTGGACCTCTTCGAGCGGGACACCGTCGTACAGCTCGCGACGCGGGTCCGGCGGGCGCTGGAACTGCTGCTGGAGCAGCCGGAGAGCCGCGTCGGCGGTCTCGACCTGCTCGACGCGGCCGAGCGCCGGCAGGTGCTGGTGGAGTGGAACGACACCGCGGTCGAGGTCGAGCCTTCCTCGCTGCCCGGTCTGTTCGAGGCGCAGGTGGCGCGGACGCCGGACGCGGTCGCGGTGGTCTTCGAGGGTGTGGAGGTGTCGTACGCGAAGCTGGACGCGCGGGCGAACCAGCTGGCGCGGCTGCTGGCCGGGCGTGGTGTGGGTGCGGAGTCGGTGGTCGGTGTCGCGCTGGAGCGCGGTGTCGACCTGGTCGTGGCGCTCCTCGCGGTGGTCAAGGCCGGTGGCGCGTACCTGCCGCTGGAGCCGGGCCTTCCGGCGGACCGTGTCGCGTACATGGTGGAAACCGCGGGCGCGGATGTGGTGGTCACCTCCGCCGCGGTGGCGGGTGTGCTGCCGGCAGATGTGCCGCAGGTGGTGCTGGACGGGGCCTCCGTGGCCGCCGAGCTGACGGAGATCTCGACCGGTCCGCTGGGTGTGGAGGTGCTGGGCGCGCAGCCCGCGTACGTGATCTTCACGTCGGGTTCGACGGGCCGCCCCAAGGGCGTCGTCGTGTCGCACGAGGGCATCGTGAACCGGCTGGCCTGGATGCAGGAGCGGTTCCAGCTCGCGGGCGCGGACCGGGTGCTGCAGAAGACGCCGTTCGGGTTCGACGTGTCGGTGTGGGAGTTCTTCTGGCCGCTGTCGGTCGGCGCCGGTCTCGTGGTGGCCCGTCCGGACGGTCACAAGGACCCGGAGTACCTGGCCGGCCTGGTGCGCGAGCAGGGAGTGTCGGTGGCGCACTTCGTGCCGTCGATGCTGGAGGCGTTCCTCGCGGATGCCTCCGCCCCGGACGCGGCCGAGACGCTGCGGTACGTGGTGTGCTCGGGTGAGGCGCTGTCGGCTTCGGTACGGGACCGGTTCTTCGAGGTCCTCGGTGGTGTCGGGCTGCACAACCTGTACGGGCCGACGGAGGCCTCCGTCGACGTCACGGCCTGGGCGTGCGAGCCGGGTGTCGCGGGCACCGTGGTGCCGATCGGTGCTCCGGTCGCGAACACGCAGGTGTACGTCCTGGACGACCGGCTGGCTCCGGTCCCCGTGGGTGTCGGGGGAGAGCTCTACCTCGCGGGCGTCCAGCTGGCCCGCGGCTACGCGAACCGGGCGGGTCTGACGGCGGAGCGTTTCGTCGCCTCCCCGTACGGCACGGGCGAGCGCCTGTACCGCACCGGTGACCTGGCCCGCTGGAACGCGGACGGCCGGATCGAGTACCTCGGCCGGGTCGACGACCAGGTCAAGATCCGCGGTTTCCGCATCGAGCTGGGCGAGGTCCACGCGGTCGTCGCGGAGCACCCGCAGGTGGCGCAGGCCGCGGTGGTCGCCCGTGAGGACGTCCCGGGTGACAAGCGCCTGGTCGCCTACGTCGTCCCCGGTGAGGGAGCCGACGTCCCGGTGGACGAGGTGCGGCAGTTCGTCGCCGCCCGGCTGCCCGAGTACATGGTTCCCACGGCGGTCGTCGTCCTGGACGCGCTCCCTCTGTCGGTCAACGGCAAGCTGGACCGCAAGGCCCTCCCCGCCCCCGCGTACGTGACCGGTGCGGGCCGCGGCCCGGCCAACCTGCGCGAGGAGATCCTGTGCGCCGCGTTCGCCGAGGTCCTGGGCCTGGAGAACGTCGGTGTGGAGGATGACTTCTTCCGGCTCGGCGGTCACTCCCTGCTGGCGATCCGTCTCGTGGAGGTGCTGCGCCGGCGCGGTGTGTCGGTGTCGGTGCGGGCGCTGTTCCAGACGGCGACCCCCGCGGGTCTGGCGCTCGCGGCGGGTGCCGAGCAGGTGGTCGTTCCCGAGAACCTGATCCCGGCCGGGGCGACCGCGATCACCCCGGAGATGCTCCCGCTGGTCGACCTGACCACGGAGGAGATCGCCCGGGTCGTCGCCACGGTCGAGGGCGGCGCGGCCAACATCGCCGACGTTTACCCGCTGGCCCCGCTCCAGGAGGGCCTGCTCTTCCACCACCTCCTCGCCGACGGCGGCGACGACGCGTACGTCCTTCCTTCGGTGCTCGAATTCTCCTCGCGCGAGCAGCTGGGCGCCTTCACGGACGCACTCCAGTGCGTGCTCGACCGGCACGACATCTTCCGGACCTCGTTCGTCTGGGAGGGACTGGTCGAGCCGGTCCAGGTGGTCTGGCGCAAGGCCGTCCTGCCGGTCGCCGAGGTGACCCTCGACGCGCGGAGCGCCGACCCGGTCGCCGAGCTGGTCGACGTCGTCGGCACCACGATGGACCTGGGCCGGGCTCCGCTGTTCACCGTCCACGCGGCCGCCCTGGCGGACGGGGAGCGTTGGCTGGGCCTGGTGCGCGTGCACCACCTGGTACAGGACCACACCGCGCTGGAGATCCTGCTCGGTGAGGTCGGCGCGTTCCTCACCGGACGGGGCGCCGAACTGCCGGAGCCGCTGTCCTTCCGGACCTACGTGGCCCACGCCCGCGGCGGCAACGAGAACGCCGTGCACGAGGAGTACTTCGCCCAGCTGCTCGGTGACGTGACCGAACCGACCGCCCCCTACGGCCTGGTGGACATCCACGGGGCCGGCGCGGAGGTCGTGCGCGAGGTCGTCCCGTTCGCTCCGGTCGCCGAGACACGGCTGCGGGAGGTCGCCCGTCGGCTGGGTGTGAGTGCGGCGACCGTCCTGCACGTGGCATGGGCCAGGGCGCTGGCCGCGGTCAGCGGCCGCGACGACGTCGTCTTCGGGACGATCCTGTTCGGCCGGATGAACGCCGGCGTCGGCGCCGACCGGGTCCCCGGTCCGCTGATCAACACGCTTCCGGTGCGCGTGCGCACCGATGAACTCGGCGTGCTGGGCGCCGTGTCGGCGATGCGCGGCCAGCTCGCGCAGCTGCTGGAGCACGAGCACGCGCCGCTCTCCGTGGCGCAGGGCGCCAGCGGGGTCGTCGGGGACGCGCCGCTGTTCACCGCGCTGTTCAACTACCGGCACAACACGGGTGGTCACGCCGAGGAGGAGACCGCCGAGACCCTCGCGGAGGGTACTGAGGCCGCTGGGGGCACGGTCGGTGAGGCCGACGGCATCCGGCTGGTGTTCTCCCGTGAGCGGACGAACTACCCGCTCGCCGTCGCGGTCGACGACAACGGTCACGACCGCGGGCTGTCGCTCGCCGTGGACGCTCTCGCGCCCATCGACGGTGCGGCCGTCGGCGTCCTCGTGCTCACGGCCGCCGAGAACCTGGTCGCGGCGCTGGAGACGGCGCTGGACGGCGGTCCGGAGGTGTCGCTGAGCGCGGTGGACGTGCTCGACGCGGCGGAGCGTGAGCGTGTGCTGGTCGCCTGGAACGACACGTCGGTGGAGGTCGAGTCTTCGACCCTTCCCGGTCTGTTCGAGGCGCAGGTGGCGCGGACTCCGGATGCGCTGGCCGTGGTGTCGGAGGGTGTGGAGCTGTCGTACGCGGAGCTGGATGCGCGGGCGAACAAGCTTGCGCGTCTGCTGGTGTCGCGTGGTGTGGGTGTGGGTGCGGAGTCGGTGGTCGGTGTCGCGCTGGAGCGCGGTGTCGAGATGGTGATCGCGCTGCTCGCGGTGGTGAAGGCCGGTGGTGCGTATCTGCCGATCGATCCCGAATACCCGGCGGACCGCGTCGCGTTCATGCTGGCCGACGCGGCCCCGGTGGCCGTGGTGTCCGCGCAGGCCGTGGCAGCGCGGCTGCTTCCCGCGACGGCCGGGGTTCCGGTCGTCCTGATCGACGACGCTGCGACCGGGGCCGAGCTGGCGGGTCTGGGTGACGGGCCGCTGGGTGTGGAGATCCTTCCCTCGCAGCCCGCGTATGTGATCTACACGTCGGGTTCGACGGGTCGTCCGAAGGGTGTGGTGGTCGAACACCGCTCGGTGGCCAGCCTGTTGGCGTGGGCGGTGGGTGAGTTCGGTGGTGCCGCGTTCGAGCGGGTGCTGGTGTCGACCTCGTTCAACTTCGACGTGTCGGTGTTCGAGCTGTTCGGTCCGCTGGTGTCCGGTGGCGCGGTGGAGGTCGTGCGCGACCTTCTGGTGCTGGCGGACCGGGATCGTGGGCCGTGGGGTGTGAGCCTGGTCAGTGGTGTTCCGTCCGCGCTCGCGCAGGTCGTGGCCGGTGGTGGGGTTGACGCCCGGCCGCAGGTGGTCGTCCTGGCCGGTGAGGCGCTGACGGCGGATGCGGTGGCCGCGGTGCGTGGGGCTCTGCCGGGTGCCCGGGTCGCGAACATCTACGGTCCGACCGAGGCGACGGTGTATGCGACGGCGTGGTTCACGGACGCCGATGCGGTGGTCGAGGGTGTGGTGCCGATCGGGCGTCCGATCTCGAACGCCCGGGTGTTCGTGCTGGACGACCGGCTCGCTCCGGCGCCTGTGGGTGTCGCGGGTGAGCTGTACCTCGCGGGTGCGGGTCTGGCTCGTGGGTACTTGGGCCGTCCGGGTCTGTCGGCGGAGCGTTTTGTCGCCTCGCCGTTCGGTTCGGGTGAGCGTTTGTACCGCACGGGTGATGTGGTGCGGTGGAGTGCGGACGGCCAGGTGGTGTATCTGGGTCGTGCGGACGAGCAGGTCAAGGTCCGTGGTTTCCGGATCGAGCTGGGTGAGGTCCAGGCCGTCATCGCTTCCCACCCGGAGGTCGGTCAGGCCGTGGTCGTGGCCCGCGAGGACGTCCCGGGTGACAAGCGCCTGGTCGCCTACGTCGTCCCCGAGGGCAATACGGCTGTCGCGGCGGAGGACGTCCGGCAGTTCGTGTCGGGCCGTCTGCCCGAGTACATGGTTCCTTCCGCGGTCGTCGTCCTCGACGCGCTGCCGCTCTCGGTGAACGGCAAGCTGGACCGTAAGGCCCTCCCCGCTCCCGAGTACGTCACGGGTGCGGGCCGCGGCCCGGCGAACGTACGGGAAGAGATCCTGTGCGCCGCCTTCGCCGAGGTGCTGCACCTGGACGCGGTCGGCGTGGACGACGACTTCTTCCGGCTCGGTGGTCACTCCCTGCTGGCGATCCGTCTCGTGGAGGTGCTGCGCCGGCGCGGTGTGTCGGTGTCGGTGCGGGCGCTGTTCCAGACGGCGACCCCCGCGGGTCTGGCGCTCGCGGCGGGTGCCGAGCAGGTGGTCGTTCCCGAGAACCGGATCCCGGCCGGTGCGACCGCTATCACCCCGGAGATGCTCCCGCTGGTCGACCTGACCACGCAGGACATCGAACGCATCGTCGCCACCGTCGAGGGCGGCGCGGCCAACATCGCCGACGTCTACCCGCTGGCCCCGCTCCAGGAGGGCCTGCTCTTCCACCACCTCCTCGCCGACGGCGGTGGCGACGACGCCTACGTGATGCCGTTCGTCATGGAGTTCAGCTCCCGCGAGCGTCTCGACGCGTTCCTCGACGGTCTGCAGAAGGTGATCGCCCGTCACGACATCCTGCGTACCGGGATCGTCTGGGACGGCCTGACCGAGCCGGTCCAGGTCGTGTGGCGCGAGGCCGAACTGCCGGTGCACGAGGTGGTCCTCGACCCGGAGAACAGCGATCTGGCCGATCAGCTGCTGACCGGCGTCGGCCTGTCGATGAACCTCGACCGGGCGCCGCTCATCAGCACCCACGTCGCGCCCGTCGCGGACGACGAGCGCTGGGTCGCGCTGGTGCGGATGCACCACATCGTTCAGGACCACACCGCGCTCGAAGTGGTCCTCGGTGAACTGGACGCGTTCCTCACCGGGCGGGGCGGCGAGCTGCCGGAGCCGCTGCCGTTCCGCGACTTCGTCGCCCAGGCACGGAGCGGTGCGGACAGCGGAGCGCACGAGGAGTACTTCACGGAGCTGCTCGGGGACGTCACCGAAGGGACCGCACCGTTCGGCGCGCTGGACGTCAGGAGCGGCGGCGCGGGAGTCGTACGAGCCCGGGTGCCGTTCGCACCCGAGCTGGAGGTACGGCTGCGGGACGTCTCCCGTCGGCTCGGCGCGAGTGCGGCGACGGTGATGCACGTCGCGTGGGCACGCGCCCTCGGGACGATGTCCGGCCGCGACGACGTGGTGTTCGGAACGGTGCTGTTCGGCCGGATGAACGCCGGCGCGGCCTCGGAGCGGGTGCCCGGTCCGTTCATGAACACCCTGCCGGTGCGCGTGCGCACCGCTGACCTCGGTGTTCTGGACGCGGTGTCCGCGCTGCGCGAGCAGCTCGCGGAGCTGCTGGAACACGAGCACGCGCCGCTGGCGCAGGCCATCCAGGCCAGTGGCATGGCGGGGAACTCGCCGCTGTTCTCGGCGCTGTTCAACTACCGTCACAACACCGAACTCGAACCGGCACCCGAGCCCGCGCCGCAGGCCGATCCCGCGGACGAGCGGGTCGGCGGCATCCGGATGATCTTCGCCCGGGAACTGACCAACTACCCGCTCGCCGTCTCGGTCGACGACGACGGCGACGCGATCAGCCTGGCGGTCGACGCGGTCTCCCCGATCGACCCGCAGGCCGTCGGCGCCCTGGTGCGTACGGCTGCGGAGAACCTGGTGTCGGCGCTGGAGACGGCGCTGGACGGCGGCGCTCAGGTGCCGCTGAACGAGGTCGGCGTGCTGGACGCGGCGGAGCTCAGCCGGGTGCTCGTGGAGTGGAACGACACGTCGGTGGAGGTCGAGCCTTCGTCGCTGCCGGGGTTGTTCGAGGCGCAGGTGGCGCGGACTCCGGGTGCGTTGGCCGTGGTGTCGGAGGGTGTGGAGCTTTCGTACGCGGAGCTGGATGCGCGGGCGAACCGGCTGGCGCGTCTGCTGGTGGACCGTGGTGTGGGTGCGGAGTCGGTGGTCGGTGTCGCGCTGGAGCGTGGTGTCGAGATGGTGGTGGCGCTGCTCGCGGTGGTGAAGGCCGGTGGTGCGTATCTGCCGATCGATCCTGAGTACCCGGCGGACCGTGTCGCGTTCATGCTGGCCGATGCGGCGCCGGTGGCCGTGGTGACCTCGCAGTCGCTGACGGGTGGGCTGGGGTCCGGGGTTCCCCTGGTGGTGCTGGATGAGCCGGCCGTGGCCGGTGAGCTGGCGGGTCTTCCGGCCGGGCCGCTGGGTGTGGAGGTCCTTCCCTCGCAGCCCGCGTATGTGATTTACACGTCTGGTTCGACGGGTCGGCCGAAGGGTGTGGTGGTCGAACACCGTTCGGTGGTGGGCCTGTTGTCGTGGGCTGTGTCCGAGTTCGGTGGTGCCGCGTTCGAGCGGGTGCTGGTGTCGACGTCGTTCAACTTCGATGTCTCCGTCTTCGAGTTGTTCGGTCCGCTGGTGTCCGGTGGTGCGGTGGAGGTCGTGCGTGACCTTCTGGTGCTGGCGGACCGGGATCGTGGGCCGTGGGGTGTGAGCCTGGTCAGTGGTGTTCCGTCCGCGCTCGCGCAGGTGGTTGCCGGTGGTGGGGTTGATGCTCGGCCGGGTGTGGTGGTGCTTGCGGGTGAGGCGCTGACGGCGGATGCGGTGGCCGCGGTGCGTGGGGCTCTGCCGGGTGCCCGGGTCGCGAACATCTACGGTCCGACCGAGGCCACGGTGTACTCGACGGCCTGGTACACGGACGCCGATGCGGTGGTCGAGGGTGTGGTGCCGATCGGGCGTCCGATCTCGAACGCCCGGGTGTTCGTGCTGGACGACCGGCTCGCTCCGGCGCCTGTGGGTGTCGCGGGTGAGCTGTACCTCGCGGGTGCGGGTCTGGCTCGTGGGTACTTGGGCCGTCCGGGTCTGTCGGCGGAGCGTTTCGTTGCTTCTCCGTTCGGTTCGGGTGAGCGTCTGTACCGCACGGGTGATGTGGTGCGGTGGAGTGCGGACGGCCAGGTGGTGTACCTGGGTCGTGCGGACGAGCAGGTCAAGGTCCGTGGTTTCCGGATCGAGCTGGGTGAGGTCCAGGCCGTCATCGCTTCCCACCCGGAGGTCGGTCAGGCCGTGGTCGTGGCCCGCGAGGACGTCCCGGGTGACAAGCGCCTGGTCGCCTACGTCGTCGCCGACGGCCTTGGTGCTGAACTCCCGCTGCGCGTCACGGAGTTCGTAGCCCAGCAGCTCCCCGAGTACATGGTTCCCTCGGCGGTCGTCGTCCTCGACGCGCTGCCGCTCTCGGTGAACGGCAAGCTGGACCGCAAGGCCCTGCCCGCTCCCGAATACGTCACGGGTGCGGGCCGCGGCCCGGCGAACGTGTGGGAAGAGATCCTGTGCGCCGCGTTCGCGGAGGTGCTGGGTCTGGAGAACGTCGGCATCGATGACGACTTCTTCGGGCTGGGTGGTCACTCCCTGCTCGCGATGCGTCTGGTGAGCCGGATCCGTACCGTCCTCGGTGTCGAGATGCCGCTGGGGATGCTGTTCGAGGCGCCGACGGTCGCGCGGCTGGCGGCCCGCCTGGCGGGTGCGGACCGTGCCCAGATCGCGCTGACGGCCGGGGTGCGCCCGGAGCGGGTGCCGCTGTCCTTCGCGCAGCGACGGCTGTGGTTCCTGAACCAGCTCGAAGGTCCCAGCGCCACCTACAACGTGCCGGCCGTGCTGTCGCTGTCGGGCGATGTGGACCGTGACGCCCTCGGCGCCGCGTTCCGCGATGTGCTCGGGCGCCACGAGGTGCTGCGCACCGTGTTCCCGGTCGTCGACGGTGAGCCGTACCAGCGGATCCTCGGCATCGAGGACCTGGAGTGGGAGCTGTCGGTCCACGAGGTCGCACCGGATGACCTGGTGTCGGCGGTAGAGGGCGCCCTGGACCACGCCTTTGACCTGGCCTCCGAAGTGCCCTTCAAGGCCTGGCTGTTCGAGGCCGGTCCGGAGCAGCGGGTGCTGACGGTGGCGATGCACCACGTGGCGAGTGACGGCTGGTCGAAGGGCCCGCTGGCCCGGGACCTGTCCGTCGCCTACGCGGCGCGCAGCGAGGGCCGGGCGCCCGAATGGGACGCCCTCCCGGTCCAGTACGCGGACTACACGCTGTGGCAGCGCGAGATCCTCGGCGACGAGCACGACCCGGAGAGCGTGATCGCCCAGCAGATCGCCTACTGGCGTGAGGCGTTGGGTGGTTCTCCGGAGGAGCTGTCGCTGCCGTTCGACCGTGCGCGTCCGGCGGTGTCCTCGCACCGTGGACACCAGGTGGGTGTCGACGTTCCGGCGGCCGTGCATGCGCGGCTGGTGGAGGTGGCGCGGGTCGAGGGTGTGACCCCGTTCATGGTCCTCCAGGCGTCGCTGGCGGTCCTGCTGTCCAAGTTCGGTGCGGGAAGTGACATTCCGATCGGTTCGGCGAACGCCGGCCGTACGGACGAGGCGCTCGACGACCTCATCGGTTTCTTCATCAACACCCTGGTGGTCCGGACCGACCTGTCGGGCGACCCGACCTTCCGGGACGTGCTCGGCCGGGTGCGTGAGCGGACCCTGTCCGCTCTGGCCCACCAGGACGTGCCGTTCGAGAAGCTGGTCGAAGAGCTGGCTCCGGCCCGCTCGATGGCACGCCACCCCCTCTTCCAGGTCGTCCTCACCAAGCAGAACACCGTGGACGCGATCCTCGACCTCCCCGGCATGCAGTCCGGTGCGGCGTCGGCGGAGGCCGAGTCCGAGGCCGCTGAGGCCGGGCTCCCCGAGCCCGAGGCCGCGGAGTCCGAGCGGAAGGTGTCCGAGGCACCGGCGAAGTTCGACCTCGACGTGCTGGTGGGCGAGGTGTTCGATGCGGAGGGCCGTCCGGCGGGTGTCCGGGGAACGGTGACCGTCTCGGCGGATCTGTTCGATGCGGTGTGGGCGCCGCGGTTCGCGTCGGCTTGGGCGCGGGTGCTGGATGTGGTGACGCGGGAGCCGGGTGTTGCGGTGGCCGCGGTGGACGTCCTGGGCGCGGCTGAGCGTGAGCGTGTGCTGGTCGGCTGGAACGACACCGCGGAGCAGGTCACGGCGGCTTCCGTCGTCGGGCTGTTCGAGGCTCAGGTGCTGCGGACGCCGGATGCGGTGGCGGTTGTCGCTGACGGTGAGCGGGTGACGTACCGGGAGCTGGATGAGCGGGCGAACCGTCTCGCGCACTACCTGGTCGGTCAGGGCATCGGCACCGAGTCCGTGGTGGGCCTGGCCCTCCCGCGTGGCGTCGAGATGTTCGCCGGAATCCTGGCGGTCTGGAAGGCGGGCGCCGGATACCTCCCGGTGGACGCCGGTCAGCCGACGGACCGGATCGCTTTCGTGATGAAGGACAGCCGTGCGGCTCTGATCCTGACCACCGAGGAGATCCTCGACGAGCTGCCCTCGGTCGGTGTCCGCCTGGTCGCCGTGGACGGCGCGATGGTACGGATGCAGCTGGCCGGGGCGCCGTCAACGGCGCCCGGGATTCAGGTCTCCGGTGACGCTCTGGCGTATGTGATCTACACGTCGGGTTCGACGGGTCGTCCGAAGGGTGTCGCGGTCACGCATGCCGGTCTGGTGAACTACGTCGCTTCGGTTCCCGGCCGGGTTGGTTTCGACCGGGCGGGTGCCCGTTACGCGCTGCTTCAGGCGCAGGCGACCGACCTCGGCAACACCGTCGTCTTCGCGAGCCTGACGACGGGCGGTGAACTGCACGTCCTGGAAGAGGACGCGGTCACCGACCCGCTGGTGGTCTCCGCGTACCTGGCGGAGCACGAGATCGACTACTTCAAGGCGGTCCCGTCCCACCTGGCCGCGCTCGCGTCGGCCGTCGGTGTGGAGGGTGTCCTGCCGGGCCGTTCGCTGGTCCTCGGTGGCGAGTCCGCGACCCCTGCCTTTGTCCGCGAACTGGTCGAACAGGCCGGTGAGCGTGGGGTCTTCAACCACTACGGTCCGACCGAGACCACCATCGGTGTCGCGACGACCCGCCTCACGGCGGACGGCGTGGTGCCGGTCGGCACCCCGGTCGCGAACACCCGGTTCTACATCCTGGACGCCGCTCTCCAGCCGGTTTCGACCGGTGTGACGGGTGAGCTGTATGTCGCGGGCGCGCAGCTGGCGCGCGGCTACGTCCAGCGCTCGGCGCTGACGGCGGAGCGCTTCGTCGCGAACCCGTTCGGTTCGGGTGAGCGGATGTACCGCACCGGCGACCGGGCACGCTGGACCGCCGACGGTGAAGTGGTCTTCCTGGGTCGTGCGGACGAGCAGGTCAAGGTCCGTGGCTTCCGGATCGAGCCGGGTGAGGTCCAGGCGACCATCGCCGCCCACCCGCAGGTCGACCAGGCCGCGGTGGTGACGCGTGAGGACCTGCCGGGTGATGTCCGCCTGGTGGCCTACGTGGTCCCGGTGGACGAGGAGGACGACAACACGGGTCTCCCCGCCTCCGTAAGGGAGTTCACGGGCCGCAAGCTGCCGGACCACATGGTCCCCGCGGCCGTCGTGGTCCTCGACGCCCTGCCCCTGACCGGGAACGGCAAGCTGGACCGCAAGGCCCTCCCTGCCCCCACCTACGGCACCTCCGCCATCGGAAGCAGCCGCCGGGCGGCCACGTTGCAGGAAGAGCTGCTGTGCCTGGCGTTCGCCGAGGTCCTCGGCCTCGACAGCGTCGGCGTGGACGACGACTTCTTCGAGCTCGGCGGGCACTCCCTGCTCGCCGTGCGTCTGGTGAGCCGGATCCGTACCGTCCTCGGTGTCGAGACGGAGATCCGGACCCTCTTCGAAGCCCCCACCGTCGCCACCCTCGCCGCCAGCCTCACGGGCGCCGAGGCAGCCCGCACGGCCCTCACTCCCCAGCCCCGGCCCGACCGCCTCCCGCTGTCCTACGGCCAGCGCCGGCTGTGGATCATCAACCAGATGGACGGGCCCAGCGGCACCTACAACATCCCCGTCTCCTCCCGGCTGGGCGGCGACGTGGACGCGCAGGCGCTGGACGCGGCCTTCCGCGATGTGATCGGCCGCCACGAGGTCCTGCGCACCGTGTTCGGTGTGGACGGTGGCGAGCCGTACCAGCGGATCCTCGACGTCGCGGACGTCGACTGGGCGCTGCACACGGCCGACGTCGACCCGGCGGACCTGGCCGGAGCGGTGGACGAGGCCGAGGCGTACTGCTTCGACCTGTCGGCCGAGTTCCCGATCCGGGCCTCGCTGCTGCGCACCGGGCCCGACGACTGCACTCTGGTGGTCGTGGTGCACCACATCGCCGGTGACGGCTGGTCGTGGGACCCGCTGGCGCGGGACCTGTCCACCGCCTACGAGGCGCGCAGGGCGGGCGGGGCTCCGGAGTGGGAGCCGCTGCCGGTCCAGTACGCCGACTACGCGCTCTGGCAGCGCGAGGTGCTCGGTGACGCGGCGGACCCGGACAGCCTGATCAGCCGTCAGGTCGGCTACTGGCGCGAGGCGTTGGCCGGAATCCCGGAGGAGCTGGAGCTGCCGACCGACCGGACGCGTCCGGCGACGGTGAGCCACCGGGGCCACCGCACGCGGCTGGAGATCTCCGCCGAGGTGCACGCGCGCCTCGCCGAGGTGGCGCGTGCCGAGGGCGTGACCATGTTCATGGTCCTGCACGGCGCCCTGGCCGTCCTGCTGAACCGTCTCGGAGCGGGCAGCGACCTCCCGATCGGTTCGGCGATCGCCGGGCGGTCCGACGAGGCGCTGGACGACCTGGTCGGTTACTTCGTCAACACCTTCGTGCTGCGGACCGACCTCGCCGGCGATCCGACGTTCCGCGAGGTGCTCGGCCGGGTCCGCGAGTCCGGACTGGGTGCGTTCGCCCACCCGGACGTGCCGTTCGAGAAGCTGGTCGAGGAGTTGGCTCCGGCCCGCTCGATGGCCCGCCACCCGCTGTTCCAGGTGATGCTGCTGGTGGAGAACGCGGTCGACCGGTCGCGGGCCACCGCTGACGCGGAGCCTTCCGGGAAGCCCGGCATCCAGCCCTCCGACGGCGGCAGCGCCGTACAGCCCACCGGCCCGGCCGTCGCCAAGTTCGACCTCGACTTCAGCATGGTCGAGGTGCACGACGCGGACGGCGCACCCGCCGGCATGCGCGGCGCGGTGGTCGCGGCGGCGGACCTCTTCGACCCCGAGTCGGGGGCTCGTATCGCCGAGCGCCTGGTCCGGGTGCTGGAGGCGCTCGCCGAGGAGCCGGGGGCCCGGCTCAGCGCGGTCGACGTGCTCGGCGCGGAGGAGCGGCGCAACGTCCTCACCGCGTGGAACGCGACCGAGGCCCCGGTGCCGGACGCGACGGTCGTCGAGCTGTTCGAGGCGCAGGCCGCCCGGACCCCGGACGCGATCGCCCTGGTGCAGGGCGACGTCGAACTCAGCTACGCCGAGCTGGACGCCCGGTCCAACCGGCTGGCACGGCTGCTCGCGGGCCGCGGGATCGGCCCCGAGGACGTGGTCGCGGCGGTCTTCGAGCGCACGGTCGACCTGGTCGTCGGACTGCTCGGCGTGATCAAGGCGGGTGCCACCTACCTGCCGATCGACCCGATGTACCCGGCGGACCGGATCGCCTATGTGATCGCCGACTCGGGTGCGGTCTGCCGCCTCACCAGCGAAAGCCTGGGCGAGCGGCCGGCCGAGCCCGAGGGCCGGCCGGTGGCCGCCGCGGCGGACGCGGACGAGGTCCCGGTGCTGCTGCTCGACTCCGCCGAGGTGGTGGACCGGCTCGCCGCCCTGGCGGACGGCCCGCTGGCCGACAGCGAGCGGACGGCCCCGCTGCGGCCCGAGCACCCCATGTGGGTGATCTACACCTCGGGTTCGACCGGCCGCCCCAAGGGCGTGCTGGTGGAGCACCGGGCGATCGTCAACTTCCTGTCGGCGATGCAGGACCGCTTCGTGCTCGACGCACAGGACCGGCTGCTCGCGGTGAGCACGCACGGCTGTGACATGGCGGGCTTCGAGTTCTACCTGCCGCTGCTGAACGGGGCCCGCATCGTGCTGGCTTCGCAGGAGCAGGTGCTCGACCCGTGGGCGCTGCGCGGGCTGATCCGGGACACGGGGGCGACGATCGTGCACGCGACGCCGAGCCTGTGGCGCGGGCTGATCGCCGACGCGGACGACCCGGTGGACTGGAGCCGGGTGCGGGCCATGATCGGCGCCGAGGCCCTGCCCGCCGACCTGGCGCGGACGCTGCTGACGCGGACGCCCACCCTGACGAACCTGTACGGCCCGACCGAGACCACGGTCTGGTCGACCGGCAAGGAACTGACGGGGCCGGACGCCGACGCGACGTCGATCGGCGGCCCGATCGGGAACACCCGGGTCTACGTGCTGGACGACCGGCTGGCGCCGGCGCCCGTGGGCGTGGCCGGTGACCTGTACATCGCGGGCCGCAGCGTGGCGCGCGGCTACCTGGGCCGTCCCGACCTGACGGCGGGCCGCTTCGTGGCGGACCCGTTCGAGGGCGCCGGGGAGCGGATGTACCGCACGGGCGACGTGGTGCGCTGGACCGCCGACGGCGACCTGCAGTACGTCGGCCGCTCGGACGACCAGGTGAAGGTGCGTGGCTTCCGGGTCGAGCTGGGGGAGATCGAGGCGGTGGTCGCCGGGCACCCCTCGGTCGGCCAGGCCGTGGCCCTCGTACGCGAGGACATCCCCGGTGACCAGCGACTGGTGGCGTACGTGGTGCCGAACCGCGGTCTCGAACAGGAGGAGCTGGACCGGCTCGGCACGGCGGTGCGCGCGGTGGCGCAGGACCGGCTGCCGGGGTACATGGTGCCGTCCGCGGTCGTGGTGATCGAGAAGCTGCCGCTGATGCCGAACAGCAAGCTGGACCGCAAGGCCCTGCCGGTGCCGGAGGCCACGGTGCGCGAGGAGGCGCACCACTCGGTGAACTCCTTCGAGGCGAACATCGGCGAGGCGTTCGCGGAGGTCCTCGGCCTGGAGAGCGTCGGCGTCGACGACGACTTCTTCGCCCTGGGCGGTCACTCGCTGCTCGCGGTCCGGCTGGTGGAGGCGCTCCGCGAGCGGGGCGTGGCGATGGCGGTCCGCGATCTGTTCGCGGCTCCGACCGTGGCCCAGCTGATGAAGCGGATGAGCCTGTCCTCGGTCCGGGACGCGCTGGACGTCCTGCTGCCGATCCGGGAGCAGGGCGAGCGGCCGCCGCTCTTCTGCCTCCACCCGGCCGGTGGTGTGAGCTGGTGCTACATGCCGCTGGTCCGGTACGTCCCGGAGGGCGTCCCGCTGTACGGTCTGCAGGCGCGCGGGCTGGACGGTACGTCCGAACTCGCGGGCTCCATCGTGGAGATGGCCACGGACTACATCGCGCAGATGAAGGCGGTGCAGCCGAGCGGCCCCTACCACATGCTGGGCTGGTCGTACGGAGGCGTGCTCGCCCACGAGATCGCCGTGCAGCTGCAGGCGGCGGGGGAGCAGGTCGGGGCGCTGGTGCTGCTCGACCAGTACCCGTGGGACAGCGAGGAGGAGGCCGCCCTGGCGGCGCAGGAGCAGGATGTCGACCCGGAGGCCGAGATCGACCAACTGGTCGACGTGGTACGGCTGGAGGCGGGCGGCGCGCTGGGCGCGGTCACCGACGAGGAGTACCGGAGCTTCGCCCGGGTGCTGCACAACGGCCGCCGGATCCGGCGCACCCACGTGCACGGCCGGTTCGACGGTGACGCCCTGCTGGTCGTGGCCAAGAACGGCCGCGAGGAGGAGGGGCCGAGCGCGGACCGGTGGGCGCCCTACGTGACGGGCGTGGTGTCGGAAGCGGGTGTCCCGTGCACCCACTACGACCTCGCGAAGCCCGAGAACCTCGGGCTGGTCTGGGCGGAGGTGGCCGCCTGGCTCGGCTGGGAGAGCTGACGCACGCGAAAGGCCCCGCGGGCACGCGAAAAGGCCCCGCGGGGCGGTGCCGCCCGGTCGGAGACGACCGGGCGGCCCACCCCCGCGGGGCCGGGTGCGGGGAGGTGTCAGACGAGGCTGTCCTGCTCGGCGAGCACCGAAGTGATCAGGCCCGGCTCGACGTTTCCCCCGCTGAGCAGGACCCCGACGTCACCGCCGTGTTCGGCGGCGTGTGACAGGGCGGCGGCGAGCGCGGTGGCCGCCGCCGGCTCGATGACCAGGCGGACGTGCAGGAACGCGGCCCGCAGGGCGTCGGCGATGGCGGCCTCCCGGACGGTGACCACCGAGGTGACCGCCGGCCGGGCGAGGTCGAAGGGCAGCGCGCCGATCCGGTCGGGGCGCAGCCCGTCGGCCATGGTGTGACCGGCGGACACGGTCACCGGGCGGCCCGCCCGCAGGGCGGCCGTGAGGGCCGGTACGGCCTCGGGTTCCGCCCCGATCACCGCCGTACCGGATCCGGCGGCGGCCAGGCACGCACCGGCGACGGCGCTGCCACCGCCGACGGGGACGACGACGGCGTCCAGCCGGGCGCCCTCGGCGACCACTTGGGCGAGCAGTTCGGCGGTGGCGGTGGCCTGGCCGAGGACCACCCGCGGGTTCTCGTAGGGGTCGACGGTGTCGTAACCGTGCCGCTCCCTCAACTCCTCGACCACGGCGACCCGTTCGGCCAGAAGCGTCCCCACGGTGAGCACCTCGGCGCCGGTGGCGCGGATCCGCCGGATCTTGCCGGCCGGTGCGTCCGACGGAAGGACGAACGTGGCGGGCAGCCGGTGTTCACGGGCCGCGAGGGCCACGGCGATCGCATGGTTGCCCGTGCTCTGCGCGACCACGCCCCGGCTTCCGGAGCGGGCGAGTTCGTCGACGGCCAGGAGGGCGCCGCGGACCTTGAACGACCCGCCGCGCTGGAGGTTTTCGGCCTTCAGCCACAGGCGGGTGCCCGCGAGGGCGTCCAGCTGGTCGCAGCGCACCACCGGGGTGCGCCAGACCCGCCCGGCGAGTTCGCGGCGGGCACGGTCGACGTCGGTGCGGTCGATCCGTACGTCGGCCGTCAGGGTGCGGGAACGTCCGATAAGGTAATCAGACATTCCGCGCCGCCATTCCGTACGGGCCACCGAATTCATTTCGGCCGCCCGTCCCGAGGCATATGTTCCACGCCGATGTATTGCCCATCGAGGGGCCTCCTTAAAGGCTTTCTGTGGACAGTGCAGAAGTTCCCGTCATCCTTGCAGCGAGGGTTCTTCGTCCGAAAGGCTCGGGCAATGGAGCCCCGGTGGTTCACCGGGGGGACGGCGGGTGAGTACCGTCGTCGGCTTCCGCCGCGGCGAGAGAAATCAGATCCGCCCGCAGGCGGCATCGGAGCGCGGGCGACATCCCACGGCGGGCAGGTCCGCCGGCGGTCGACGACCCCGCCCGATGCGGTGCGGGCCCGGTCCACTCCACGATGGTGATGATGATCGAGATCAGGGAACTGACGAAGCGCTACGGCACCGTCACGGCCGTCAACGGCCTCAGCTTCACGGTCGGTTCCGGACGCGTCACCGGACTCCTCGGTCCGGCCGGCGCGGGCAAGACCACCACGCTCCGGGTGCTGCTGGGGCTGAGCGCCCCGACGTCCGGCAGCGCCACGATCGGCGGCCGGGAGTTCCAGGACCACCCGCCCGGCCCGCAGGAGGTCGGCGTACTGCTCGCCACCCACGGCGTCTACTGCCCGCACGTGGGGAACACCGCGCGGGAGTACCTGACCGGGGCGGCCCGCCGCTACGGCGTACCGCGGGCCCGGGTGGACGCGCTGCTGGACGAGGCCGGGCTGACCGGGGCGGAGCACCGCCGGGTCGGCACCTTCCCGCTGGGCATGCGCCAACGCCTCGGCGTCGCCTGCGCGCTGCTCGCCGACCCGCCCGTCCTGGTGCTGGACGAGCCGCTGGGCGGACTGGACGAGCGCGGTCTGCGCTGGGCCAGGGACCTGTTCCAGCGGCTGGCCGCCGAGGACCGCACGGTGCTCGTCTCCGGTCAACTGCCCCTCCAGCTCGCCGAGCTGGTGGACGAGCTGGTGATCATCGAGCGCGGTGAGCTGGTCGCGGGGCAACGCGCGGCGCGGCTCGCCGTCCGCCCCGACCGCTCCCCGGTGTCGGTGCGGACCCCCGACGTCGAGGTGCTGTGCACCCTGCTGACCGACGAGGGCGCGTCGGTGCTGGTGAACGACGACAACTCGCTGACGGTGACGGGCCTGAGCGCCCGGCGCATCGGCGACGTCGCCTTCCTGAACGTCGTACCGCTGCACGAACTCACCCCGGGAACCCCCGGGCGCTGAGGCCCTGCCCCTGCCCTGCGCACCCCACGAGCCGTGCGCGGAGGTTGTCCAGCCTGCGGTCGGATCCCGCTGGGCGCATGTCACGGCCGTCGGCGATGTCCCGGCGGCGCCCATCTGCCTACGGAGGAACGGTGTACTGCCGCCCCCACTGCCCCCGAACCGTCACCACCCACCAGTCCGAGGAGGACCTGAATGTCTGAGGACCGCGATGCCTTCCAGCGCCTGACCGAACTCCTCGCGTCCGGGGACGCGTCCTACCGCACCATCCCGCACGAACCCGAGGGCCGCACCGATGTCGCCAGCGAATTGCGCCGACACCCGCTGGAGCAGGCCGCCAAGTCCATCGTGATCCGGGTGGCGACCGGCAAGCGGTCCCGCCGCTACGTGCTCGCGGTGGTTCCCGGCGACCGGCGGGTCGACCTGCCCGCCCTGGCGCTGCGCTACGGCGGCCGGGAGGCCTCCTTCGCGACCCAGGAGGTCGCCGAGCGCCTCGCGGGCAGCGTCAGCGGGTCCATCACCCCGTTCGCCTTCTCCGCCGAGCTGGACCTGCTCGTCGACGAAGGCCTGCTGGTCCACGACGAGATCTACTTCAACGCGGGGCGCCTCGACCTGTCGGTCGCCCTGTCCGTCGCGGACTACCAGCGCCTCGCCCGTCCGGACGTCGCGGCGATAGCCGTCTGACGGTCCTTCACGGCACGGCCGGCGAGGCGCCGTTCAACCGACGCGCCGACGCAGTTGTACAGCGGGCGGCCGGCGCTGCCGCGAATTTCGCGCGGCGCCGCGCCGCCCGGCGGTGTTCAACGGCCTTTCCCCGCCGCCGAGTATTGATCCACCGCAGGGCCTCAGGTCATCCTGATTGAGGAGAGCGCTCTGCGTGCGGTGAGCTTTGTGTGGCGGAGCGGATGCAGTTTCTTCGGCTCCCTGGCTTCAGGTCTTAGCTGATTCTCTCTGGCCGTCATTTCCATCGCCGACCGGCCCGGCGCACCGAATTCCGGTAGCGATAACCGGTCGGTTGGTCAATTATTTCGCTTTCTGCTGGAGAGAGGGACGCAGATGTCCGACGAGCTGCTGTATCTGAAGTCCAAGGTCATCATCGAGCCGCTGGTGGACAGGTTCTTCGCCTGGCCGTACACCGTGGCCCCGGTCCAGGCCGCCATGAACCTCGCGTTCCTGCAGCTTCCGCTGCTGGAGTCGTACCTGCAGTCCCCGCAGGTGCACGTCGCGGCCAGCAACAACCCCGAGCTGCGCGGCGGCTACTTCGTCAACATCCCGGAGGAGCGCGCCGACGAGGTCCGTGACCTGGTCGCCTCGATCAAGAAGGACCGGGCCCCGATGCTCCGCTTCGCCGAGGCGATCGCGGCGGGCCAGGAGACCCTGCGGGCGAACGCCACCGGCTTCGACCTCACCCCGCTCTACCCGAAGATGCCCGCCGAGCTCGGCGGACTCATCGAACTCGCCTACGACACCGACAACCAGGCGCAGATGCGCTTCATGGAGCCGGTCGTCTACAAGAGCGACGTCTACCAGCAGGGCCGCCAGTCGGTTCAGCTGTCCTTCGAGACCGGCATCGAGCGCCCGTTCATCCTGAGCACCCCGCGCCTGCCCTCGCCGGACGTCCTGGAGCTGGACATCCCGTTCAACCACCCCGGCCTCGCCGAGCTGTTCAAGGCCCGTGTGCACGGCACCACCCTCGCCCACCTGCGCGAGGCGCTGGAGCTCGACGACGAGCAGACCGCCCACCTGGCGACCATGCTCACCGACGCCCCGAGCCTCTCGCCGGACCGTCACATCGAGGGCGGCGGCCGCATCCGCTACTTCGGTCACGCCTGCCTGGTCCTCCAGACGCCCGAGGCCGCGATCGTCACCGACCCCTTCATCAGCGCCGACAGCGACAAGGACGACCGCTTCACGCTGGAGGACCTGCCGGACTACATCGACCTGGTCCTCATCACCCACGGCCACCAGGACCACATCGTCCTGGAGACGCTCCTCCAGATGCGCGGCCGTCTCGGCGCGATCGTCGTTCCGCGCTCCTCGCGCGGCAACCTCGCGGACCCGTCGATGGCGCTGATGCTCCGCAACCAGGGCTTCAACGTCATCGAGGTCGACGACTTCGACGAGGTCGAGTTCCCCGGCGGCAAGATCACCGCCACGCCGTTCCTCGGCGAGCACTGTGACCTCGACATCCGTGCCAAGTCGACCTACTGGGCCGAACTGGCCGGCAAGAAGGTCTTCATCGGCGCCGACTCCTCGGGCATCGAGCCGGCCCTGTACCGCTACATCAAGGAGCACCTGGGCACCGCCGACATCGCCTTCCTTGGCATGGAGTGCGACGGCGCCCCGCTGACCTGGCTCTACCAGGCGCTGCTGACCATCCCGGTCACCAAGAAGATGAGCAACTCGCGCAAGCTCTCCGGATCCAACGCGGAGCAGGCCGCCGCCATCATGACGGAGCTGGGCGCCACCGAGGCGTACGTCTACGCCATGGGCGAAGAGGACTGGCTCGGCCACGTCATGGCCACCACCTACACCGAGGACACCTACCAGATCAAGCAGATCGAGGAGTTCCTCACCTGGTGCAAGGACCGCGACATCACCGCCGGTCACCTCTTCAAGCAGCAGGAATGGCGCTGGTAACCACCCGGCGTCGATAGGGCTCGTCGGGCGGGACACCCGGGATTCGTCATGTGCGGAGACCGGGGGTCCCGCCCGCCCCCGTCCCCCCGGTGCCCGGCTCCGCAACGCCACGTCACCCACGAAACACCACCGGCCGTCGGCCGTTCAGGAGGTAGCTAGCACCATGGCTGTGCAGGACATCGCATATGTCGAATTGTTCGCATCCGACAAAGTCTCCGCCGTCGACTACTTCGTATCGGCCCTCGGCTTCACCAGAGTCGCGGACTCGGTGGAGGTGGACCGCAGCTCGATCCTGCTGCGGCAGGGGGACGTACGGCTGGTGGTCACTTCGGGCCGCGGCATTTGGAAGTTCCTCGACCATCACGGTGAAGGCATCGCCGACATCGCCATGACCTGCGACGACGCGAGTGCGGCGGGCGAACGGGCGGTGGCGGCCGGAGCCGCGCCGCTCGCCTCGACCCGCGGCAACGTCGTCGTCTCGGGCTTCGGCAGCGTCGCCCACACCCTGCTGTCCGGGCCCGCCACGCCCGGCGGCCTGCTCGCCGACGGCCGCCGCTGGACCCCCAGCCCGCGGGTGACCGTCACCGAACCGTCCCGGATCCGGCTGCTGGACCACATCGCGGTCTGCCTCGCGGGCAACACCCTCCACGACTACGCCGACTTCTACCGGGACGCCTTCGGCTTCTCCCGCTACTCCTCGGAGTACGTCGCCGTCGGCGGCCAGGCGATGGACTCCGTCGTGGTGCGGAGCGACTCCGGCGGGGTCACCTTCACCCTCGTCGCGCCGGACCCGGCCAAGGAGCCCGGCCAGCTCGACGCCTTCCTGGAGCGCAACGGCGGCCCGGGAGCGCAGCACCTCGCCTTCCTCGTGGACGACATCATCCCCGCGGTCGAGGAGTCCCGGGACCGGGGAGTGGAGTTCCTGAACACCCCGGACACCTACTACGACATGCTCGCCGAGCGCTTCGACGGGATGGCCGACCAGATAGCCGAGCTGCGCAAGGCCCAGGTCCTGGCCGACCGCGACGAGTGGGGCCACCTGCTCCAGCTCTTCACCCGCTCCCCGTACGAGCGCAACACCCTCTTCTTCGAGCTGATCCAGCGCCAGGGCTCCCGCGGCTTCGGCAGCGCCAACATCCGGGCCCTGTACGAGGCCGTCGAGCGCGACCGGCTGACCTCCTGATGGGCGCCGCCGACCCGCTGACGACCGCCGACTACGAGGCCCTGGCCCGCCGGAGGCTCGACCCCGGCGTATGGGACTTCCTGGAGGGCGGCGCCGGAGACGAGCGCACCCTTACGGCGAACCGGGAGGTGTTCGACCGCGTCCGGCTGCGCCCCCGGGTGCTGACGGGCATCGGGGCCCCGGCCACCGAGACCAAGATCCTGGGCAGCGTGTGGGCGGCTCCCCTCGGCGTCGCGCCGATGGCCTTCCACACGCTGGCCCACCCGGACGGAGAGGTCGCCACCGCCCGGGGCGCCGGACGGGCCGGGCTGCCCCTCGTGGTCAGTTCCATGGCGAGCCGCACCTTCGAGGACATCGCCGCGGCCGCCACCGGTCCGCTCTGGCTCCAGGTGTACTGCTTCCGCGACCGCGCCACGACCCGCGCACTCGTCGAGCGCGCCGAACGGGCGGGCTTCGAGGCCCTCGTCCTGACCGTGGACGCCCCGCACCTCGGGCGCCGGCTGCGCGATCTGCGCAACGACTTCCAGTTGCCCGCCGGGGTCGTCCCCGCCAACTTCGACGGCGCGGGCTTCTCCTCGCCCAGCGGGCACGCCCGCACCGCCTTCGATCCGTCCCTGGACTGGTCGGTGGTCGCCTGGCTGCGCTCCGTCAGCTCCCTGCCGGTGCTGGTCAAGGGCATCCTCACCGCCTCCGACGCCCGCCGCGCGCTCGCCGCCGGGGCCGACGGCATCGTGGTGTCCAACCACGGCGGCCGACAGCTGGACGGTGCCCCGGCGACGCTGGAGGTGCTGCCGGAGATCGCGCAGGCGGTCGCGGGCGCCTGCCCGCTGCTCCTCGACGGCGGAGTGCGCCGCGGCGCGGACGTGCTGGCCGCACTGGCGCTCGGGGCCGACGCCGTCCTCCTCGGGCGGCCCGTCCTGCACGGCCTGGCCGTGGACGGCGAGCAGGGCGTGGAACACGTACTCGGCCTGGTCGCCGCCGAACTCGCCGAGGCGATGGTGCTCACGGGCACCGGCTCGGCCGCGGACGCCGGCCCGCACCTGGTGACGGGCACGCCCCCGCCGGACCCGGCGCCGCAGCGGCCGCCGGTCACGCAGCGGGCCGCCGGCACCGGCGACCTGCGCAAGGAAGACCTGCACGGCAGCGTCTGCGACCCCGTGCTCGACACGATGAACTTCCTCAACGAGGTCACCCACCGCTACCCCGACGCGGTCTCCTTCGCGCCCGGCCGCCCGTACGCGGGCTTCTTCGAGACCGAGCAGATCTTCACCCACCTGCGCCGCTACCTCGACCACCTGGGCGAGGGCGGGGCGTCCCCCGAGGAGATCCGCTCGGCGCTCTTCCAGTACGGGCCCACGGCAGGCCAGATCCGCGAGCTGATCGCCGAGACGCTGCTGGCGGACGAGGGCGTGGCGGTCTCCCCGGAATCCGTCGTGGTCACCGTCGGCGCCCAGGAGGCGATGCTCCTGGCGGTCCGGGCGCTCATCTCCGGGCCCGAGGACGTCCTGCTGGTCTCCAGCCCCTGCTACGTGGGCATCACCGGAGCGGCCCGGCTGTTCGACATCGAGCCGACCGCGGTCGAGGAATCGGCCGACGGCTTCCGCTGCGCCGACCTGGAGCGGGCGATCCTGGACGAGCGGGCGAGGGGACGCCGGCCCCGCGCGTTCTACGTGGTCCCGGACCACTCCAACCCGTCCGGTACGACGATGCCGCTGGACCAGCGCCTGGAACTGCTCGACCTCGCGGCCCGCCACGGCATCCTCATCCTGGAGGACAGCCCCTACCGGATGGTCAGCCCGGGCAAGCAGCTGCCGACCCTGAAGTCCCTCGACCGCGGCCGTCACGTCGTCCACCTGGGCTCGTACTCCAAGACGCTGTTCCCGGGCGCCCGGGTGGGCTTCGTGGTCGCCGACCAGACCGTCGTGGCCGCCGACGGCTCCACCGGCCTGCTGGCGGACGAACTCACCCGGATCAAGAGCATGGTGACGGTGAACACCTCCCCGCTCAGCCAGGCGGTGGTGGCCGGCATGCTGCTCGCCGCGGGCGGGCGGACCACCGAGCTGAACGCCGGGACGGCCGCCTACTACGGGGACGCGATGCGGGTCACGCTCGAAGAGCTGGACCGGTGCTTCCCCGAGGCCGAGCGGGCGGCCCTGGGCATCCGCTGGAACGAGCCGAGCGGTGGCTTCTTCCTCGCCGTCGACGTGCCGTTCGTCGCGGACAACGCGGCCCTGGAGGTCTGCGCGGAGGAGTTCGGAGTCATCTGGACGCCGATGTCCTACTTCTACCCGCAGGGCGGCGGTGAGCGCAGCCTGCGCCTCTCCGTCAGCTATCTGACGCACGAGCGGATCGGCGAGGGCATCGAGCGGCTGGCCGCCTACGTCAGGTCCCGCACGGGCGTCCGTCCCTGACCCGGACCGTCCCCCCACTTCCCACACCCCCCACACTCCCCACACCCCCCACACCACGAAGGGCCCGCCGTTGAGGCGGGCCCTTCGTGGTGTTCCGGGAGCGTCGGTTCAGCCGTAGCGCTTCATCTCGTGGAAGAAGCCGGGCACGGTCTGCAGCGTGCCGTCCGTCCGCACCTCGTCGTAGATGTACTTGGCGACCGCCAGGTCGAGCACGCCCAGGCCGAACGGGGAGAACACGACGGGCCGGTCGGCCGGGGGAGTGGTCCGTCCCTCCAGCAGGTCGTAGAGGGTGCCGTCGACGAAGTCCCGGTTGCCGGTGGCCTGTTCCGCCAGGTGCGGCGACGTGTCGGCCTTCAGGCAGTGGTCGACGTCGTCGACGATGTTGTAGGAGGACAGGATGATCTCGGGGGAGAGGTCGCGCAGCGAGACGTGCAGGACCAGCGGGTTGTGGGCGAACAGCGCGGGGTCCGTGATGTGCGGCTCGCCCGCCACCGTGGCCAGCACGATCAGGTCCGAGCCGGTGATGAGGGAGTCGGCGCTGTCGTGGATCGTGACCGGTCCGGCCTCGGCGCGGGTCAGGTAGTCCTCGAAGCCCTCCGCGTGCTCGCGCGACAGGTCGAAGACGCCCACCTCGTCGAAGGCGAGGCCGTTGGCCACCAGATAGGTGTGCAGGTAGCGGGCGATCAGCCCGACCCCGATGAAACCGACCCGGCGCGGGGTGACCCCGCGGCGCTCGGCGAGTGTCACCGCCGCCAGGGCGGCGGAGGCGGCGGTCCGCGACGCGCTGATGACGGAACTCTCCAGACAGGCCATCGGGTAGCCGGTCGTGGTGTCGTTGAGGACGAGCACGGCGGAGGCCCGCGGGATGCCGGCGGCGACGTTCTCGGGGAACGAGGAGATCCACTTGATGCCGTGGACGTCCACGTCACCCCCGACCGAGGCGGGCAGCGCGATGATCCGGGAGGACGGCCGCTCGGGGAACCGGAGGAAGTAGGAGTCGGGGTTCACCGTCAGGCCCTGGCCGTGCAGGCGGTACGCCTTCTCGACCATCGCGGTGACCTGCTTCTCGTGGCCGTGCAGGACGTCGACGACCTGCTCGCCGGAGATGACGGAGAACGAGGGGGCCTGGGTCATGGGTGTGCGCTCCAAAGGGTGGGAGAGGGGGTGGACGACGGGCTGTCCGGGCCGAAGTGCTCGCGCAGCCAGCCCTCGTCGTAGATGGAGGCGAGGTAACGCTCGCCGAGGTCGGGGGAGATGGCGACCGCCACGGGGTCCTCGCCCGGGTACTTCTCGCCCAGCCAGCGGGCGGCGCCGCTCACCACCGTCCCGGTCGACCCGCCGAGCACGAAGCCCTTGGCGGCCAGGGCGTGGCAGACGCCGATGGTGTCGGTCTCGGAGACGTGCACGACGTCGTCGATGCAGGACTCGTCGACCAGTTCAGGGCGCGTGCTGGTGCCGAGGCCCGGGACCACCCGGCGCTCCGGGATGCCGCCGAAGGTGACCGAACCGACGGCGTCGACGGCCACGATCGTGACCGGCTTGCGGTGGTCCTTGAAGAAGCGCGCGCACCCCATCAGGGTGCCCGTGGTCCCCGCGCCGACGAACAGGACCTCCAGGTCCGGGAACGTACGGGCGATGGCGGGCGCCGTGTGCTCGTAGTGCGCCCGCCAGTTGTTCGGGTTGGCGTACTGGTTGAGCCACACGTAGCGGTCGCTGGAGTCACACAGGTCGCGGACGTACTGGATCCGGCTGTGCAGGTAGCCCAGGTTGGCGTCCTGCTTCGAGATCACCCGGACCTCCGCGCCCAGGGACTGGATCAGCCGCTGGGTGGTGGAGTTGCACCGGGGGTCGGTCACGCACACGAAGCGGTAGCCGCGGTCGGCCGCGATGATGGCCAACGCGATGCCCAGGTTGCCCGACGACGATTCGACCAGGATCGAGTCCGGGTGGATCAGGCCGTCGCGTTCCGCGGCGTCGACCATCTCGGCGGCGGCCTTCATTTTGATGGATCCCGCGAAGTTGAAACCCTCGCATTTCAGGTACAGCGGGGTGTCGTTCACCTTGCGCAGATCTATGTAGAGGTCCTCGACATTGAACTCATGAGGGGAGCTGATGATGGGCATGGTGCCGGACACCCTCTGCAGGACGGATAGTGGATGTGAAAGTGGTCGGAAATGAGACCGGGCAGCTGCGTTCAGATATGTTTCGCCGAGCCGACCGGCCGTCAAATGGCCGTGGATCGCGCGAAATTACGCAGTGCTTTCCATCGGGCGATGAAAGCCGTATCTGATCGCCCTAGCATGGATTACCGTACTGGAGGGAAAGTAGCCCGGCAAGATCCGGCTATTCCCTGAACAGTCAATAGCGGCTATTAGCGCCGACCACAAGGAGTGGATTCATGACGATCGTGGATGGTCTGCTCGGCCACGCCGAGCTGCCGGAACTGGAGATTTCCCCGGGTGAACTCCGGCGCGCGCGCGAGCTGGCGATGACCCGCGAGCACGCGGTCGACCTCACGGACGCCGTGATCACCCGGGTGGAGCGCTTCGCCCGGGACGGCGACCGGCCCGCGGTGCGCGACGCCCACCAGCGGCTCGGGTACGCCGAACTGGCCCTGGAAGCACGGCGCCTGGCCACCCTGATGGAGCGTGAGGGGGTCACCCCCGGCACGGTCGTGGCCGTCGGCGGCGAACGCGGCACCACGGTCGTCGCCGCCTTCCTGGCCGCCGAACTCCTCGGCGCGCTCTACCTGCCCGCGGACGGCAACTGGCCGGCCCGCCGGGTGGCGGACGTCCTCGGCCAGGCCGGCGCCGTGATCCTGGTCAACACCGACCGGGAGACGCCCTCCGCCTCCCTCGTCGAGGGGGCCCGCGAGGCGGGCGTACCGCTCGTGCGCGCCGCCGGGGCGGCCACGTGCGAGCCGTGGCAGGGCCCGGCCCGGCTGGACGGTCCGGACCACCCGCGCTACGTCCTGTTCACCTCCGGCTCCACCGGCAGGCCCAAGGGTGCGGTCGTCGAGCACCAGGGCATGCTCAACCACCTCTTCGCCAAGGTCGTCGACCTCGGCCTCACCGACCGCGACGTCGTCGCGCAGACCGCCCCCCTCGGATTCGACATCTCGATCTGGCAGATGCTGTGCCCGCTGGTGGTCGGCGGCGAGGTCGTCGTGGTCGGCGACTCGACGGCGCACGACTCGGTGGCGTTCGCCCGGCTCGTCGACGAACAGCGGGTCACCGTCGTCGAACTGGTGCCCACGATGGTCCGCCTGCTGATGGACGACCTGGCCGCCGCCCCGGCGGCGGGCCGGCTGGAGGGCCTGCGGTGGATGCTCGCCACCGGTGAGGAACTGCCGACCGAGGTGGCCCGGCGCTGGCTCCAGGAGATGCCCCAGGCCGGACTGGTGAACGCCTACGGCCCGACCGAGTGCTCCGACGACGTCACCCACCACACGGTGCTCCCCGCCGACCTCGACCTGCTGCGCCTGCCCATCGGCACCCCGGTCGTCAACAGCACCCTCTACGTGCTGCGGCGCGAGGACGACGGCTGGTACGCCTGCGCGCCGGGCGAGACCGGGGAACTGTTCGTCGGCGGGGTCTGCGTGGGGCGCGGCTACGTCGGCGACCACGACCGGACCCGGGACGCCTTCTTCCGCGACCCGTTCGGCGAGACGCCCACCGGGCGGCTCTACCGGACCGGCGACGCGGTGACGGTCCTGCCGCAGGGGGCCCTGCAGTACCTCGGCCGCGTCGACCGCCAGGTGAAGATCGCGGGCGTCCGGATGGAACTCGGCGAGATCGAAGCGGTCCTGCAACGGCACCCCGCCGTCGGCGCGGTCGCCGTGGTCGTGCACGACTTCGCCCGTACGCCGTAGGGCGGGAGCGCCCGGCCGCCTGTTCAACCGGCTCACCGCCTCAGTTGGCCGGGACGCGCGAAACGCCGATCGCCGGTCCTTCCCCGCGGGGAAGGACCGGCGATCGGCGTTTGAGGTCGTTACGTGCCGGTCAGCGCGCGTCGGCGCTGAGCACGGGCTCGTCCAGCGGATCGTGCGGGGCGAACTGGGTGTGGTACAGGTCGGCGTAGAGGCCGCCGGAGGCCAGCAGCTCCTCGTGCGTGCCGTGTTCGCGGATCCGCCCGGCCTCCACGACCAGGATCTGGTCGGCCTCGCGGATCGTGGACAGCCGGTGGGCGATCACCAGCGAGGTGCGCCCCGCCAGCGCGGTCTTGAGCGCGCGCTGGATCGCCGCCTCCGAATCCGAGTCGAGGTGTGCGGTGGCTTCGTCGAGCACGACGACCGGCGGTGCCTTGAGCAGCAGCCGCGCCAGGGCGATCCGCTGCTTCTCGCCGCCGGAGAGGCGGTAACCGCGGTCCCCGACCATGGTGTCGAGGCCGTCCGGGAGGGCCCGGACGGTGTCCCAGATCAGCGCCGCCTCGCAGGCGGCGATCAGCTCCTGCTCGCTCGAACCGGGCCGCGCGTACTCCAGGTTGGCCCGCAGCGTGTCGTGGAACAGGTGGGCGTCCTGGGTCACCACACCGATGGTGTCGCGCAAGGACTGCAGGGTGAGGTCCCGGACGTCCTGGCCGTCGATGCGGATCGCGCCCTCGACCGGATCGTAGAGCCGCGGCACGAGCTGGGTGATCGTGGTCTTTCCCGCACCCGACGGGCCGACCAGCGCGGTCAGCTTCCCGGCCGGGACGTGGAAGCTCAGGTCCCGCAGCGTCCAGGACTCCTCGGCCGGCCCGGAGCGGCGGGGGCCCGCCGGTCCGAGGGAGGCGAGCGAGGCCTCGTCACCGGTCGGGTACCGGAAACTGACCCCCTCGAAGGTGATGTCCGGCGCGTCGCCGCTCCCGGGAACGGACCGGACGTCGGCCAGCTCCCGGGCACCGGGCCGCTCGGCGATGTTCGGTTCGAGGTCCAGGATCTCGAAGACCCGGTCGAAGCTGACCACGGCCGTCATCGCGGTCGCCTGCATGGTCGACAGCTGGTTGACCGGTCCGTAGAGCCGCATCAGCAGGGCGACCATCGCCACCAGGGTGCCGAGCGCCAGCGTGCCGTTGATGGTGAGGACACCGCCCAGCCCGTAGACCAGGGCCGTGGTGATCGCCGTGAGCACGGTGGCGACGATGCCGAGGATCCGCCCGTAGACGACCCCCATGACGGCGATGTCGCGGACCCGGCCCGCCTTGCGGGCGAACAGTCCCGACTCGTCGTCCGCACGGCCGTAGAGCTTGGCGAGCATGGCGCCCGATACGTTGAAGCGCTCGCTCATCAGCGAACTCATGTCGGCGTCCAGCTCCATGCGCTCACGGGTGATGCGCTGGAGCCGCCCCGCGACCAGCCGCGCCGGCAGCAGGAAGAAGGGGATCACGGCCAGGGCCGTGAGGGTGATCTGCCAGGACAGGTAGAACATCGCGGCCAGCACCAGGACCAGCGAGAGCGCGACGGACAGCGACTGCGAGAGCAGGACCGTCACCGCCTGCCGCGCCCCGACGACATCGGTGTTCAGCCGGCTGACCAGGGCTCCTGTCTGCGCGCGGGTGAAGAACGCCAGCGACTGCTTCTGGACGTGCGAGAACACCTTGTTGCGCAGGTCGTAGACGACGCCCTCGCCGATCCGGCCCGAGCACCAGGCCTGGGCGTACATCGAGACCCCCTCGACGAGCGCGAGACCGGTCACGGCCAGGCACAGCCAGATCACCGTCCCGGTCCGCTCCCGCAGGATGCCGTCGTCGATGACCATCTTCAGGACCAGCGGCCCCGCGGCGGTGACCACGGCGTCGACGACCGTGCTGAACAGCAGCAGGGCCATCGGCCAGGGGTAGCTGAGGGCGTACGGGAGGATGCGCCGGACCGTTCCCTTCTTGACCCGCCGCCGGGTGATCGAGTCGTCGTCGAACCGTAGCCGCGCCTGGCTTTTGGCCGCGCTGGCGCTCCTTGCCATGGAAACGTCCTTCGTGCTCGGGAGGGGCCTTCAGTACTTGTGGAGGAACTCGATGACCGCCGCGTTCACGGCCTCCGGCCGCTCCAGGTTTCCCAGATGGCCGCAGTCGGGGATCTCTACGTAGTCGCAGTCCGGGACGGCGTCCGCCACCTCGGCGACCAGGTGGGGAGGGCAGATGATGTCGTCGGCGAACGCGATCGCCCGGCACGGCACCGTGATGCCGCGCAGCGCCTCGCGCCGGTCGCCGACGGTGTCGACCGCGTCCTGACCGGGGGCCGTGTCGCCCGAGGTCAGCTCGAAGATCTCCAGCCAACCGGCCGCCGCGGTGTCGTCGTTGAGGGTGGCGGGGGACAGCATCTCCAGGACGGTCCGCGCGGCGCCGTACTTGGGCGGGAGGGTGATGCCCGAGGCGCGCAGTTCCAGCTCCGCCGCCTGCAGCATCCGCCGCGTGACGTCGGAGCGCGCCCGGGTCGCCATGAGGACGGCGCTGCGCACCAGGTCCGGCCGGACGAGCGCGAGCTCCTGGGCGATCATGGCGCCCATCGAGGTGCCGACGATCCGGCACGGCCCGATGTCCAGCGCCTCGATCAGCCCGATGGTGTCGGCGGTCAGGTCGGCGAGCGCGTAGTCGCCGGGCGGAGCGGACGACGGGGCGATGCCCCGGTTGTCGAAGACGATCGTCTCGAAGCCCGCCCGGTTCAGCGCGGGCGTCTGGTGCATGGTCCAGACGCGGCCGCCGGCGCCCGAGCCCATGATGAGGAGTACCGGCTCCCCCCGGCCCGCACGCTGGTACGAGAGCCGGATTCCGTTGGCGCTCACGAACGGCATGACGGCGCCCCCTCGGTGGCGGTGGACATGGGCAAGGCAGCCTCCTGGGAATCGAGGAGAGGAGTGGGGATCGAGGAGAGAAGGGGCCGGCGCGGCAGTGGCGCGGCGCGGCAGCATTCCACGATGACACCCGGTCGGCGCGCTGATCAAGAGCTGATCAAGAGGGGCCCGGCGGGGTCCGGCGCGGGCGGCCGGAACCTCGTTCAACTGGTGCGAGGGGTCAGTTGAACAGGCGGCCGGGGAGCCACCCGACGTGGTTGACGCACCGAGGCGGCTTCGGGTCATAGTGAGTCCCGAGTGGGACCCGGCACCGCGCCGGACGGCCACCGGTGGTGGCGCGAAGCGGGCCAACTTCCGTGGGCGCACCACCGATGCGATAGATCTCTTGAATCCAAGAAAGGACGGCGTGGTGACGAATCCGTTTGAGGACCCCGATGCCGAATACCTGGTCCTGGTCAACGACGAGGGGCAGCACTCCCTTTGGCCCGTCTTCATCGACGCGCCCGAAGGCTGGGAGTCGGTTTTCGGGAACGCGGGACGTCAGGACTGCCTCGACTACATCGAGAACTCCTGGACCGACATGCGGCCGAAGAGCCTGATCGAGGCGATGGCGGCTTCGAAGTAGCCCGTATTCCCGATGCCGCCGGCCATCCCTGGATGTCCGGCGGCATCGGCACGACGGGCCCCGGACGGCTGCGTACGGCACCCGTCCGACCAGGTTGTCGATCGACCGGGAGAAGGTGAACCCACCGTCATGCGCTCGGTGTTGGTGATCGGCACGGGACTGATGGGCACGTCCGTGGCGCTGGCCCTGCGCGCCCGGGACGTGCGCGTGCACCTGCGGGACGTGGATTCCACCGCGCTCCGCACGGCGGCCGCGCTCGGGGCGGGCACGGTGGCCGCCCCCACGGAACCCGTGGATCTGGCGGTCATGGCGGTGCCGCCACCCCTGGTGGGCCGCGTGCTCGCCGACGTACAGGCGGAGGGCGTGGCACGCCATTACACGGACGTCGCGAGCGTCAAAGGAGAGCCCTGGGAGGAAGCCGAAGCACTCGGCTGCGACACGGCCCGCTACATCGGCGGCCACCCCATGGCCGGAGCATCGCGCAGCGGTCCGCTGACCGCGCGCGCCGACCTCTTCGAGGGCTGCGCCTGGGTGCTCACGCCGACGGCGGACACCGGGAACGACACCCTCAACTCCGCCCTGGAACTGGTGGCGTTGTGCGGGGCCGTGCCGGTCCTGATGCGCGCCGCCGCGCACGACCGGGCCGTCGCCCTGGTCTCGCACGCCCCGCACGTCGTGGCCAGCCTGGTCGCGATGCGACTGGAGGACGCCGACGACCGCGCGGTGAGCCTGGCGGGTCCGGGCCTGCGGGACCTGACCCGGATCGCGGAGGCCGACCCCGGCCTGTGGACGGCCATCCTGAGCGCCAACGCCCAGGTCGTGGCCGACCTCCTCGACGACCTCGGTGAGGATCTGCGGCAGATGGTCGACGGTCTGCGGGCGATCGCCTCGGCCGACGAAGCCAAGGGCCGCGCGGGCGCGGAGACCGTCGAGGGCATGCTGCGCAGGGGCCGAGCCGGCCGCACCCGCATCCCGGGCAAACACGGCAGCGGGCCCGAGCGGTTCGAGGCGGTGTCCGTCCTGATCGGCGACCAGCCGGGCGAGCTGGCCCGGCTCTTCGCGGACGTCGGGCGCGCCGGAGTGAACATCGAGGACATCCGCATCGAGCACGCCACGAGCAAGCTGGCCGGCCTGGTCCACCTCAGCGTCGCCACAGGGCTGACGACGCTCCTGAAGAAGGCCCTCCAGGCCCGCGGCTGGCAGCACCGCTGACCACCCGGCCGCGCCCACGATCGCACCGCGGCGAGCCGCCGATCAAGGCCGCCCGGCGCGGCGGGCCGGCGGGCGACAGGTGTTCAACTGCCGTCGGACGACACGGTTGAACACGTACCACCGGGCCGGAGTCCCGCGTTGATGATCAAGGTTGACGCGGTGCCCGGAGCCCGGGCCATAGTGGAAACACCCCCGAGGAGCGGGGCCGGCGGACGTCACCGTCCGCCGGCCCGGTTCCGACAGAAATTCCGAGAGAGGATGACGTGGTGACGAATCCGTTCGAAGACCCGGACGCCAACTACCTGGTCCTGACCAACGAGGAGGGCCAGCACTCGCTGTGGCCCGTATTCGTCGACGTGCCCGACGGCTGGACGTCCGTCTTCGGACAGGCCGCCCGTCAGGAGTGCGTGGAATACATCGAGCAGAACTGGACCGACATGCGGCCCAAGAGCCTGATCGACGCGATGGCCAAGGCCTGAATCGGCCAAGGCCCGTATGCGACAAGGCCGATCGTAATTCCCTCATGGCTTCGCCTCTGACCGGGGCGGGGCCATGAGGCTTTTCCATTCCGCGACCGGAACCGACCGCAGCGGTGATGACAGTCCGACGGTGCGCTCCATAACCTCTCGGCGAGAACGTACGAAAGCGATCCGGGTACGGAAGGACCACCTGTCATGGCGTCTCGATCCAGCGGAAGCCGACTGCGCCGCGCCGCGGTGAGCGCGGCCGTCGTCGCGTCCGTGGCCATACCGGTGTCCGGCGTGGCCCGGCCCGCCGACGTACCGGCCCCGGCCCCGGCGGCCTCCGCCCTCCTCCCCGCGGTCAGCGCGCGGGCCCTCTCCGAGCGGTACGCCGCCACCCGCGCGGACATCGCCGCCGCGACGGCGACGGCGGCCGGACACGGCGACGCCAGACGGGCCGCGGCCCTGCGCGAGATGCGCGAACCCGAGCGCCACATCCTGTCCTTCGACGGCCGGGACGGCGGCCGCCTCGTCGAGGTCTTCGGAGACCTGTCGACGGCCGACCGGATCGCCGTACTGGTCCCCGGCGCGGGGATCAGCGTCGACAACTACTGGCGGCTGCGCGGCGCGGGGCAGTCCTTGCAGCGCGCCTCCGGCCGCCGGACCGCCGTGGTGGCCTGGCTCGGCTACCGGACCCCCACGACCGTGAGCCTGGCCGCGGTGACCCCGGACCGGGCGGAGGGGGCGGCGAGCGCACTCACCTCGTTCCTCACGGAACTGGCCGCCCGCACACCCGGAGCCCGGACCACCCTCGTGTGCCACTCCTACGGCAGCGTCGTCTGCGCCCGCGCCGCGGCCGGGGCGAAGGCTTCGGCCATCGTCCTCTACGGCAGCCCCGGCACCGGCTTCGGCAACGTCACCGCCCTGCACACCCGCGCCACCGTCTGGGCCGGCCGCGGCGCCACCGACTGGATCGCCGACGTACCGCACACCACGGTCGGACTCGGGCCGGTCAGCCTGGGGTTCGGGGCCGACCCGGTTGCGCCGGAGTTCGGCGCGAAGGTCTTCGACGCGGGCGCCGCCGGCCACAGCGACTATCTCTCACCGGGTTCCCGGTCCCTGCGCAGCATCGCCACGATCGTGGCCGGAGGGACCGGCCCCGAAGAGCACCACGGAGGCCCCCGTGCATGACCTCGTCCGCCGGATAGACGCCGCCACTCCGGCCGACCGGGACCGTGCCATAGACGCGCTGCGGGCCCTGGCCATCACCGGCGTGGTCCTGGGGCACTGGCTGGTGACCGCGCTGGTCATCGACAGCGGCACCGTCCACAGTGCCAGCCCGCTCGGCTACCTGCCCGAACTCACCCCCATCTCCTGGGTGTTCCAGACCCTCGCGGTGTTCTTCCTGGTGGGCGGCCTGGTCGGCGCGCAGAGCTACGCGTCCGCCCGCGCCAAGGGCACCGGCTACCGGCGCTGGCTCGGCGCCCGGATGGCCCGGCTGTTCCGGCCCGTCGCCGCGCTGCTGTCGGTGTGGAGCGTCGCGGTGGTCGTGATGCTGGCCGCCGGGGTCGACCAGGACACGCTGCACACCCTGTGCAAGCTGATGCTGTCCCCGCTCTGGTTCCTGCTGGTCTTCGCCGTGCTGACCGCGATCACCCCGCTCGTGACGCGCATGCATCCGCTGTGGCCGTTCGCCGTCGTGCTGCTCGTCGATGTGATCCGGTTCGTCCTGGACGGCCCCGGATGGCTCAACTCGCTGAACGTGGTGGTCGGTTGGCTCGTCCCCTACAGCGTGGGCGCCGCCTGGGCGCGCGGCGGGCTGCGCAGCCTGCGGGCGCGCTGGGCGATGCTGCTCGGCGGCGCCGCGGCCTGCACGGCACTGGTCCTGTTCGCCGGTTACCCCGCGGCCATGGTCGGCGTTCCGGGGCCGGCCATCTCCAACCTCGACCCGCCCAACCTGGCCACCGTCACCTTCGGCACCGCGCAGTGCGGCGCCGCGCTGCTGCTGCTCGGCCCGCTGCGCAGGGTGCTCGCCCGGCCCGTGGCCTGGGCCGCGGTGGCCCTGGTCAACCTGTCCGCGATGACCATCTTCCTGTGGCACCAGACCTCGATGATGGCCGTGACCGCCCTCGGTCTGCTCGTCGGCGAGCCGCTGCCCGGCCTGCACACCGTGCCCGACCACCCGGGCTGGATCCTCGCCCGGCTGGCCTGGCTGCCGGTGTTCGCCGGGGTGCTGCTGATCTGCTGGACGACGTTCCGTACGTACGAACAGGCCCGGCCGCGCCGGACCAGCCGGGTGGTGCGCGGTGCCTGGCCCGCCCTCGCCGGACCGGTGCGCCGCCTGCACTGAGACCCGTGCGAGACCCGTGGGAGACCCGTGCGAGGCCCGTGCCGTGAGCGCGTGGCCGAGAAGGACCGGGTCCTCTTCGAACGGATCCGGTCGCGGCGGATGATCGTATTAGGGTGACGCGCATGTCAGCCAACAGCTCCCCGGTGAACGGCCCGTCGACGCCCCGGACGGCTTCCCCCGGACCCGGACTCGGACCCGGACCCGGATCCGCGCGCGGCCGACGCCCGTACGCGGGCATCCGCGTATCGGCGGTGGCGGGCGGGCTCCGCTGGGCCTCCTCCCGGTGGCCGTTCATAGAGGGGGAAGTGGGAGGCCTGCGGCCGCTGGTGCGGCCCGGGTCCGTCTGCCTCGACATCGGCGCCGAATACGGGCTCTACACCTGGGCCCTGTCCGCGCTCAGCGGGCCGACGGGAGCCGTCCACAGCGTCGAGCCGCTGCCGGGCCCGGCGGGCTGGCTGCGCACCACGGCCGCCGCGCTCGGCTGCGACAACGTCACCGTGCACCGCACCGCCCTCGGCGCCCGCGCGCAGGAGGGCACGATGAGCCTGCCCCGGCGCCGGCTGCTCCCGGTGCACGGACGCGCGTACCTCACCGAAGGGGCCTCGGGGCCCGGGCCCAACACCGAGTTCCCGCGCTCGCGCCCCGTGGCCACGCCCGTACGGACCGTCGACGGGCTCTGCCGGCACATGGCGCTGGAGCGGGTCGACTTCATCAAGGCCGATGTGGAGGGCGCCGAGGAAGCCGTCCTGACCGGCGCCCGCCGCACCCTGGAGCGGCACCGGCCCGCGCTGCTGCTGGAGATCGAGGACCGTCACCTGGAGAAGTACGACACGAGGGCGCACCGGATCGTCGACCGGCTGGCCGCGCTCGACTACACGATGCACCGCTGGCACGACGGAGTGTGGATACGGGTGACGGAGGTCACGGACGAGTTCCGGAATTACCTCTTCACCGTGCGTCCGATCCCCTCCGGCTGAAGGATCCTGGACTGTTATGGGCTCCACTCTCGTCATCACCAACGACTTCCCGCCGCGCCAGGGCGGGATCGAAACCTTCGTCCACGCCATGGCCACGCGGATGCCGGACGACGACGTCGTCGTCTACACCTCGCACGAACCGGGGGACACGGCCTACGACGCCACGCTGCCGTTCCCGGTCGTCCGTGACACCAGCGGCATGCTGCTGCCGACCGGCCGGGTCACCAAGCGGGCCGTCGAGATAGCCCGCGCGCACGGCTGCGACCGGGTGTGGTTCGGGGCGGCGGCCCCCCTCGCCCTGATGGCACCGACGCTGCGCGAGAACGGCGTACGGCGCATCGTGGCCACCACCCACGGCCACGAGATCTGGTGGGCGCGGCTGCCCGGCGCCCGCACCATGATGCGCCGGATAGGCAACGGCGTGGACGTGGTCACCTACCTCGGCGAATACACGCGCGCCCGGATCGCCCCCGCGCTCGGCCCGCGCGCCGAGCTGAGCCGGCTGGTGCCCGCCGTGGACGCCGACACCTACCGCCCGGACGCCGAAGCGGGCGCCGCGCTGCGCGAGGAGCTGGGGCTGACGGGCAAGCGGATCATCCTCTGCGTGGCCCGGCTGGTCCCCCGCAAGGGACAGGACAAGCTGATCGAGGCCATGCCGATGATCCGGCGGCAGGTGCCCGACGCGGTGCTGCTCATCGTCGGCCAGGGCCCGGACGAGGCCCGGCTGCGCAAGCTGGCCCGCCGCCACGGCGAGGACGCGGTCCGGTTCGTCGGCGGCAAGACGCACCGCGAGACCCCCCGCTACTACGCGGCGGCCGACGTCTTCGCGATGCCGTGCCGCACCCGCAAGGGCGGCCTGGAGGCCGAGGGGCTTGGCATCGTCTTCCTGGAGGCCGCCGCCAGCGGGCTGCCCGTCGTCGTCGGCGACTCCGGCGGCGCCCCGGACACCGTGCTCGACGGCACGACCGGCAGCGTCGTGGACGGCAACCGGGCCGAGGGCATAGCGGCCGAGCTGACGCGGCTGCTCCTCGACACCGGGCGGGCCGCCGAGATGGGCACCGCGGGCCGCCAGTGGGCGCGCAGGTCGTGGTCCTGGGACGCGCAGGCCCGCCACCTGAACGAACTGCTCGACCCCGAGCACGACCCGGCGGCGCTGCCCGCCCCCCGCCAGGCGTAGGGCCGGACCTGCGCGAAGGGCGCCCCTCCCGACGGGAGGGGCGCCCTTCGCGCAGGTGCCTGGCTTGTGCGCGTGCCTCAGCCTTCGATCCAGCCGTGGTTCTTCGCGACCTGCAGGAACCTCTGACGGATCTGCACGATCTGGGTGCCGGTGAGCGACGGCGCCGCCTCCAGCAGGACCTCGGTGACCTCCCGGATGTACTCGGCGCGGCTCAGCGCGTCGCACAGGGAATCGTCGATGGGCCCGGAAGCGGACCCGGCGGCCGGACCCTGCACCGGCGGTGTCACCGGAGTTCCGTCGTCGTTCTTCGCCAGCTGTACCGAGGACGCCTTGAGCCCCCGGTCACCGTCCTCGATCTCGAACTCGACCGCCGTGCCGGAGCGGATGTACGACTCCGGGATCAACAGGTCGTTCACGTGCAGGAAGACGTCCTCCCCGCCGTGCTCGGGTGCGATGAACCCGTACCCCCGGGTCCCGTCAAAGCGGATCACACGACCGGAAACCACACCAACCCCCAGACAACGTCAGGCACTTTGCCCGACACACCAGGGGACAGCGTAGTGCGGGGCACCCGGTGTCCGGGCACCCCGCACTACGGCCTGCACGTCAGCCGGCCGCCTTCTGCGGGACCGACCGGTCGCGCTCATCCAGGTGCTGCGCGAATTCCAGCCAGGTCGCGGCGTACTGCCGTGCCAGGCTGCCGACCAGCGCCCCGCAGTGCGGCGGGACGGCGGCGGTCAGGTGGTTCCATTCCGCCGAGGCGTTCTGCTGGAGCAGGCGCAGCAGGTGCCGCCCCTCCTCCTTGAGACGCAGCGACGGGTCGCGCAGCAGCTTGTCGAGCACGATCGCGGGCTCCGCCGTGGCCGTCCGCGTCCGGCGGTCGCGCCGGAGCCGGTCGTGCTGCGACGCGGCCGGCGTCGACCCGTCGGCCCCGGTCTGCGCTTCGTCGTCGCCCTCCCGGTCGCTCCCGCCATCGGCGCCGGCGGACGCGTCCGAGCCGGTGGCGGCACCGGAGTTCTTCCCGGTCCGGCACGAGGCGGCGGACGCCCCGAGGGAGGTGACGTTCTCCGGCCGTGTGGTCGCGGGCAGTTCGCCGGACTGGAGGCGCTTGCGGACGTCGCTGGCGGTGGCCGGCGAGATCCCCGCCAGGCGGGCCACCTCGCGCAGGGACGCCTGCGGGTTCTCGGCCATCAGCTCGGCGGCGCGCCAGCGCCCTTCGACGCTGCTGAGCGGACGGGCCCGGCCGTCGCGGCCGATCCGGACGTTCAACTGCGGCACGGCGTCAGTTGAACGCCGCCGGATGGTCGCGACCGCCTTGGCGCCGATGCCCGACGCCCGGGCGATGGCGCGGTCCGACATCTGCGGGTGGGACTCGATGATGCGTGTGGCCGCGACCCTCCGGTCGGTCTGCGAAAGCGGCAGACCGTGGGTGATGTTGGCCTGGACCGCTCTTAAAAAGGCTTCCTCGGCGGTGCCTTCGAAGAATTCGACGTCGATCGTCCCCTGGCCCCTGATCAGGGCGGCCAGCAGACGGTGCATGCCGTCGATCACGCGCATGTCGGACCGGCGCACGAGGATGGGCGGCAGCGGGCCCTCGACCTCGGAGAGCCGGGCCACGTGTTCCTGGTCGGGCCCCTCGGAGCGGGGCGACTCACCCGGCAGCAGGCTGGCGATCGAAACGGGGACGATCACGGGCTCGCGGCCGGTGCGCGGCGCGGGGGCGCCGGTACGCGACACGGGTACGCCGGTGGGCGTGCCGATCGGCTGCGGAACTGATGCGGACTCTTCGGGTCCCGGTGGCTGTGGTTCAGGCTGATGCACTTCGAATTCACCCCGTGTGTAGGTACTCATGAGCTGGTTGCCGCGTATGCCCGGAGGCCACGTGGCAGGCCCGTGTGCGCGCCTCGGCGTCGTCATGCCGTACATCGGAAGCAGCCTCATCGCCTTGATACACCGCCGCTCCACCTGTCCCGAGAAGTCGCGTCGCACAGTGTTGTCCGGTGATCCTGCCGCACCCTCCCGCGTGGCCGACCGAGTTGAGCCAGCCGTCGGACCTGGGTGAACAGCAGGACCAGCACTCATGTTCAGGTCTCCCCGTGACGGTGTCGAGATTTTCCGAGCCGGGGGAGCCGGGGGAGCGGAGGCCTGTGTTCCGCGGCGGATCCGGCCCGTCCGGGGGATGGACCGGACCGGCTTGACTTCCGGTCGAGCGGCTCTTGTGGAGCGGGCGGGGGCGGGCTCGCGGACGGCCTCGGGCGCGAGGGGGTGAATCCGGACAACCCGGTGACGACCGGCCATCGGGCGCGGCCGGGGCGGGGGGCGGGCGCTCCAGGGGTGCTCCGGAGGTGTGACGCATTTCTTGTTGGACAGGTCACACGGGGTGTCCGGGAGCCGGCTCGCCCGGATCGGCGGGCGAGCCCGGAAGTGCGCGGTCAAACATCAGGGAAGGAGGTAACTCGCCTTTTTGCCAGGCCTGATGCAATGGCTGAAAATCAACCGGCCATCGTCAGGTTCGGGCCACGGCCCCGGCCGCCAGGCGGGCCACCGGATGCAGGGCCGCGTACTCCAGGGGCGCCGACGGGTCGATCGAGACGTCCAGCGGGGCCGGTTCGGCGCCCGCGCGGACCAGCAGGTCGCCGACGGCGGCGATCATCGCGCCGTTGTCGGTGCACAGGCCCAGCGGCGGGACGCGCAGGGTGATGCCCGCGGACCGGCAGCGGGCCTCGGCCAGGGCCCGGACCCGGGAGTTGGCCGCGACCCCGCCGACCACCACGAGGGTGCCCACCCCGTGCGCCCGGCAGGCGGCGACCGCCTTGCGGGTCAGCACGTCGGCGACCGCCTCCTGCAGCGAGGCGGCCCCGTCGGCCAACGGGAGCGGCTCGCCCCGGAGGCGGTGCTGCTCGGCCCAGCGGGCGGCGGCCGTTTTCAGCCCGGAGAAGGAGAAGGCGTACGGGTCGTCGCGCGGCCCGGTCAGCGGGCGCGGGAACGCCACCGCACGCCGGTCGCCCTCCCGGGCCGCCCGGTCGACGGCGGGTCCGCCCGGGTACGGCAGCCCGAAGACCCGGGCCACCTTGTCGAAGCACTCGCCCGCCGCGTCGTCCACGGTGTCGCCCAGGTGCGTGATCGGATCGCGGGCCAGGTCCCGTACGAGCAGCAGCGAGGTGTGCCCGCCGGACACGATCAGCACCACGCAGGGGTCGGGCAGCGGGCCGTGCGCCAGGGTGTCGGCGGCGACGTGCCCGGCCAGGTGGTGGACTCCGTACAGCGGCACGCCCAGCGCGTACGCGAGGGTCTTCGCCCCCGCGAGCCCGACCTGGAGGGCGCCGGAGAGCCCCGGTCCGGTGGTCACGGCGACCGCGCCGATGTCCGTGGCGCTCAGCCCCGCGTCGGCGAGCGCCCGGCGGACCACCGGGGTGAAGGAGTGGAGGTGCGCGCGGGCCGCGATCTCGGGGACCACCCCGCCGTAGCGCGCGTGCTCGTCCATGCTCGACGCGACGGCGTGCCCGAGCAGCCGCCCGTCCCGCACCAGCCCCGCGCCCGTCTCGTCGCAGGACGATTCGATCCCGAGGACCACCGGAGAGCCCACGCGGCACCCTTTCGTCGCAGTTTGTCGCAGCCTCTTATTGCGACCAATGTGCAATAAGGCTACGACACCACGGACGCCGCCCGGCCCTCACACCGGCAGGCCCGTCGGCTCCTTGATCCGCTTCATGATGATCTGCGAGTTGACCTCGGTGATTCCGGTCAGCGCGGTCAGCTGCTCGATCCACAGCCGCTCGTACGCCCGCAGGTCCGCGACCGCGATCCGCAGCAGACAGCCCGGGCTGCCGAAGAGCCGGTACGCCTCGATCACATCCGGAATGTCCTGGAGTGCCGCCTCGAAGGCCTCCACGGATTCCCGGTCGCGGCGCACCTCCACCGAGACCAGCACCTCGAAGCCGCGCCCCACCGCGTCCGGGTCGATCACCGCGCGGTAGCCCTGGATCACCCCGTCCTGTTCCAGCTGGCGGACCCGGCGCATACAGGGGGAGGGGGTGAGGCCCACGCGCTGGGCCAGCTCCTGGTTGCTGAGCCGCCCGTCCTTCTGCAGCTCACGCAATATTTCGCGGTCAATAGCGTCCATGGCGCAATCATCCCCCACCCCGTGTGAAATCTGGGGCTGAACTAGCAATCACATTGCGCGTAGATGTTTCTATGATTGCTGGATACGAATATACGTACGGGGGCTATTCAGGGAAAGGCAGGCAGCCGTGGGACGGATCGTCGTCATCAGCACCGGCGGGACGATAGCGAGCCGCTGGCAGGGTTCCGGATTCGCGGCCGACGCCGACGGGCGCGAGGTCATGGCCACGGCGCCGCTGCCCGAAGGGGTCACCGTCGAGATCGTCGACCTGTTCAGCGTGAACAGCCCCCGCCTCACCACCGCCCACCAGCTCACCCTGCTGCGCACCGTCCACGAGGTGCTCGCCGACCCCGGCGTACAGGGCGTCGTCGTCACCCACGGCACGGACACCCTCGAAGAGTCCGCCTTCCTCGTCGACCTGCACCACCACGACCCGCGCCCGGTCGTCTTCACCGGCTCGCAGCTGCCCATGGGCACCGAGGACGGCGACGGACCCGGCAACCTCTACGACGCCCTGCTCACCGCCGCCACCACCCGCGGGCTCGGCGTGCTGATCGCCTTCGCCGGGCGGGTCCACGCCGCGCGCGGCACCGTCAAGACCCAGACCCTGATCGCCGACGCCTTCGCGGACCCCTCGGGCCAGCAGCTCGGCAAGGTCGGTTTCGGCAAGATCACCGTGCTGCGCCACCCGGTCCGCCCGGAGCCGCTCGCGCTGCCCGCGATGCCGGAACTGCTGCCGCGCGTCGACATGGTCATGCACCACGCCGACGCCGATCCGGTGCTCTTCGACGCGGCCGTCGCCGCCGGAGCCCAGGGCATCGTCCTCGTCGCCACCGGCGCGGGCAACGCCACCCCCGAGATCGTGGAAGCGGTCCGCGCCGCCACCGCGCGCGGCGTGCTGGTGGCGCTCACCACCCGGGTCGCGGCCGGCCCGGTCACCGAGATCTACACCCACGGCGGAGCCGTCGACCTGGTCGCGGCCGGGGCCGTGGCCTCCGGCACCCTGCGGGCCGGCCAGACCCGGATCGCGGTCCTCTCCGCCCTGCTGGCCAGCCAGGACCCGGCCGAGCGGGTCCGGATCCTGCGCCGCTCGCTGACCTCGGAGGGCCCGGTCCTCGTCGGCGCCTGACCGCACCCGGTCCGGGTCGCCCGCTCACCACGCGTCAGAGGGCGACCCGCCCCGGTGGTACCAGCTGGTGGTATTACAAGCCGCCGCGCCCGAAGGCCGCCAGCAGCCGGTCCGCCGCCGAGGTGGCGGTCACCGTGCCCGCGCGGACCTCCGCCTCCAGGCCCGGCGCCAGCTCCCGTACGGCCGGGTCGGCCCGCAGCCGTCCCAGCAGTTCGTCGCGGACCATCGTCCACGTCCATTCCACCTGCTGCGCCGCCCGCTTCGCCGTCAGCCTGCCGTCGGCCTCCAGCACCTTGCGGTGCTGCTCCAGCCGGTTCCACACCTCGTCCAGACCCGCCGACTCGCGCGCGCTGCAGGTCAGGACCGGCGGGGTCCAGGCCGCGTCCACCGGGTGCATCAGCCGCAGCGCACCGGCGAGTTCGCGCGCCGCCGCCCGGGCGTCCCGCTCGTGCGGGCCGTCCGCCTTGTTCACGGCCAGGACGTCCGCCAGCTCCAGGACGCCCTTCTTGATGCCCTGGAGCTGATCGCCCGTACGCGCCAGGGACAGCAGCAGGAACGAGTCGACCATCCCGGCCACCGTGGTCTCGGACTGGCCGACGCCGACCGTCTCCACCAGCACCACGTCGTAGCCCGCGGCCTCCATGACGATCATCGACTCGCGGGTCGCCTTCGCGACCCCGCCCAGGGTGCCCGCCGACGGCGAGGGCCGGACGAAGGCCGCCGGATCCACGGCAAGGCGCTCCATCCGGGTCTTGTCGCCCAGGATCGACCCGCCCGTACGGGTGGACGAAGGGTCCACTGCCAGCACCGCCACCCGGTGCCCGAGCCCGGTCAGCATCGTGCCGAAGGCATCGATGAACGTCGACTTGCCCACGCCCGGCACCCCGCTGATCCCGATCCGCCGGGCGGCGCCCGCGTGCGGCAGCAGCTCCGTCAGGAGCCGCTGCGCCAGCACGCGGTGATCGGCACGGGTGGACTCCACGAGGGTGATGGCGCGCGCGATGTGCGCGCGCTTCCCGTCGAGCACGCCCTTGGCGTAGGCGTCGATGTCGATCTTCGGGGGCATCGGGTCGCCGCCCCCGCCTACAGCTCGTGGCCGAGGTCGGCGGCCAGCCGCGTCACCAGGTCGTGCGCCGCGTCCGGAATGACCGTGCCGGGCGGGAACACCGCGGTGGCACCCATCTCCAGCAGCGTCGGCACGTCCGCGGGCGGGATCACCCCGCCGACCACGATCATGATGTCCTCGCGCCCCTCGTGGGCGAGCTGCTCGCGCAGCGCCGGTACGAGGGTGAGGTGACCGGCCGCCAGCGAGGACACGCCCACCACGTGGACGTCCGCCTCGACGGCCTGGCGGGCCACTTCCTCCGGCGTCTGGAACAGCGGGCCGACGTCCACGTCGAAGCCCAGGTCGGCGAAGGCGGTCGCGATCACCTTCTGGCCGCGGTCGTGCCCGTCCTGGCCCATCTTGGCCACCAGGATGCGCGGACGACGGCCCTCCGCCTCCTCGAACCGGTCCACCAGCGCACGGGTGCGCTCGACCGACGGGGACTCGCCTGCTTCGTTGCGGTACACACCCGAGATCGTACGGATCTGGCTCGCGTGCCGCCCGTACACCTTCTCCAGGGCGTCCGAGATCTCGCCCACGGTCGCCTTCGCGCGCGCCGCGTCCACCGCCAGCTTGAGGAGGTTGCCCTCCAGCCCGGAACCGGCGCCGCGCTCGGCGGCGTTCGTCAGCGCCCGCAGACAGTCCTGCGTCACCGCCTCGTCCCGCTCCTCGCGCAACCGCCGCAGCTTGGCGATCTGCTGGGTGCGCACCGAGGAGTTGTCCACCTTGAGCACGTCGATCAGCTCGTCGGTCTCCACCCGGTACTTGTTCACCCCGATCACCGGCTGGCGGCCCGAGTCGATCCGCGCCTGCGTACGGGCCGCGGCCTCCTCCACGCGCAGCTTCGGGATGCCCGCGTCGATGGCCTGCGCCATGCCGCCCGCCGCCTCGACCTCCTCGATGTGCTGCCACGCCCGGCGGGCCAGGTCGTAGGTCAGCTTCTCGACGTACGCGCTGCCGCCCCACGGGTCGATCACCCGGCAGGTCCCCGACTCCTGCTGGAGCAGCAGCTGGGTGTTGCGCGCGATCCGCGCCGAGAAGTCCGTCGGCAGCGCGAGCGCCTCGTCGAGGGCGTTGGTGTGCAGCGACTGGGTGTGCCCCTGCGTCGCCGCCATCGCCTCGATACAGGTGCGCGTCACGTTGTTGAAGACGTCCTGCGCCGTCAGCGACCAGCCCGAGGTCTGCGAATGGGTGCGCAGTGAAAGGGACTTGGCGTTCTTCGGGTCGAACTGCTTGACCAGGCGCGCCCACAGCAGGCGCGCGGCCCGCAGTTTGGCGACCTCCATGAAGAAGTTCATGCCGATCGCCCAGAAGAAGGACAGGCGCGGCGCGAAGGCGTCCACGTCCATCCCGGCGCCGAGGCCCGCCCGCAGGTACTCCACCCCGTCGGCCAGGGTGTACGCCAGCTCCAGATCGGCGGTCGCCCCCGCCTCCTGGATGTGATAGCCGGAGATCGAGATGGAGTTGTACCGCGGCATCTTCTGCGAGGTGAAGGAGAAGATGTCGGAGATGATCCGCATCGACGGCTTCGGCGGATAGATGTAGGTGTTGCGGACCATGAACTCTTTGAGGATGTCGTTCTGGATGGTCCCCGCGAGCTTGTCGGGGGACACCCCCTGCTCCTCCGCCGCCACGATGTACAGCGCCAGCACGGGCAGCACCGCGCCGTTCATCGTCATCGACACCGACATCTTGTCCAGCGGGATCCCGTCGAACAGCTGACGCATGTCATAGATCGAGTCGATGGCGACGCCCGCCATGCCGACATCGCCCGTCACCCGGGGGTGGTCGCTGTCGTAACCGCGGTGCGTCGGCAGGTCGAAGGCCACCGACAGGCCCTTCTGGCCCGACGCGAGGTTGCGCCGGTAGAAGGCGTTCGACTCCTCGGCCGTGGAGAAACCCGCGTACTGCCGGATCGTCCAGGGCTGGTTCACGTACATCGTCGGGTACGGGCCGCGCAGGTACGGGGCCACGCCCGGGTACGTCCCCAGGAAGTCCAGGCCCTCCAGGTCCCGCCCGGTGTACAGCGGCTTGACGCCGATGCCCTCCGGGGTCTCCCACAGCAGGTCGCCCGTGGCGGAGCCGGTGGACTCCTTCACCGCCGCCCGCCACTGCTCCTCGGACCCGGCGGGAGCGGTCCCGCCGAGCGCCAGCTCGGAGAAATCGGGGATGCTCACGAGGTCACTCCCATCCGGTCGAGTACGGAGGACAGCACGGCGACCGCGTCACAGCCGGCGAAGACGTACTCGTCCACATCGGCCGCGCAGGTACCCGGGCGCCCGGCGAGGAACACGGTCGTGGCGCCCGCGGCGCGCAGCGCGGCCGCCACCGCCCCGGCCCGCTCCTCGTACAGCGCGTCACTGGAGCACAGCACCGCCATGCCGTCGGCGCCGCTCGCCGCGTAGGCGGCGGCCGCCGACTCCGCGTCCACGGACACCGGATCGTGCACCGCCTCGACGCCGCCCGCCTGGAACAGGTTGGAGGCGAAGGTGGCCCGCCCGGTGTGCGCGGCGGCCGGACCCAGCGCCGCCAGGAACACCCGTGGCCGGGACCCGGTCGCCGCGAGGTGCGCGTCCGAGCGGGCGCGCAGCGCCTCGAAGGCCTCGTCGCGACGGACCCGCGGCAGCCCGCCGGCCGGCGCGGCGGGCGCGCTCTCGCGGACCACCGGCTTCTCGGCCAGCGACGGGAACTCGCTGACCCCGGTGATCGGTTCGCGGCGCTTGGCCAGCTTCTTGGACCGGTCGGCCCAGGTGGCGGCGAGCCGCTCGGCGACCAGGCCGGAGCGCAGTGCGCCGGGCAGTCCGCCGGCCTTCTCCACTTCCTGGAAGAACTCCCAGGCGGCGTGCGCGAGTTCGTCGGTGAGCTGCTCCACGTACCAGGAGCCGCCCGCCGGGTCGATCACCCGGGCCAGGTGCGACTCCTCCATCAGGATGGTGGAGGTGTTGCGGGCGATCCGGCGCGCGAAGGCGTCCGGCAGCCCGAGGTCGTGGTCGAAGGGGAGCACCGTGACCGAGTCCGCCCCGCCCACGCCCGCGGCCATGCAGGCGACCGTGGTGCGCAGCATGTTCACCCACGGGTCGCGCCGGGTCATCATCACCGGCGAGGTCACCGCGTGCTGGCGCTGGGCGCCCGCCTCCGCGGCGCCGGACGCCTCGGCGATCCTGGCCCACAGGCGGCGCGCGGCCCGCAGCTTGGCGATGGTGAGGAACTGGTCGGCACTGGCGGCGTACCGGAACTCCAGCTGCCCGAAGGCCGCTTCCGTCCCGATGCCCGCCTCGGTGAGCGCGCGCAGATAGGCCACGCCGGTGGCCAGGGACAGCCCCAGCTCCTGCGCCGCCGAGCCGCCCGCCTCGTGGTAGGGGAGGGCGTCCACGGTCAGGGCGCGCAGCCCGGGCCAGCCGGCCGCGGTCTCCCGGGCCAGCTCCACCGCCGCCGACAGGTCCAACGCCTCACCGGTACGGGCCTCGTGGCCCAGCGGGTCGGCGCCGAGGCTGCCGCGCGCGGCCTCCGGGGCCACCTCGCGTTCGGTGTACAGACGCAGCAACTCCCGCGCGGCCGCCGCGAATTCGGCTCCGGCGTCCAGGGCGACCGGTGCGAGGTCGAGGTAGACCCCGTCCAGCGCCCGGGCCAGCCCCGCGACCGGGACGCCGCCCCGGCCGATGGTCAGCCACAGCGAGGTGACCCCGTTCTCCAGGTCGGCGAGGACGGCCTCGTTCAGCAGCGCCGGATCGGTGTGCGTGAGCCGCTGGCGCACGTCCCAGCCCGAGGCGGCGGTCCCCTCGGCCCGGCCCCCGCGCAGGAACGGCGCGAATCCGGGCAGGCCGATGGCATCGGCGTCCGCGGAGCCGCCGGAAGCGGGCGCGGTGTAGAGCGGGCGCGTGGTGAGCCCGTCTTCTAGCGTGGTGGACAACGCGTTCTCAGCTGCCTCGCCGGATGCTTCCTTGCCCGACTTGCGCAGCACGCCCTCTACCAGGCGCTGCCACTGCTCATGCGTCGCGTCAGGGAACTCGGCGGCCAGGGAAAGCCCGTCATCAGGCAGGACCGTCATGGCTCGAATGCTAGGGGCGCCGCTAAAGCGAAGCCATAACCCCCATATGTGATCTCGCACTCCCGCCGCGTGGCAGGTTCAGGACAGACCGGCGGGATCCCGGAACAACGGGCCCACCCATCTAGGCCTCGCCGGTGTCCGGGGCGCCAACCTCGGCCGTGCCGGTGTCCGGGGCGCCAAAATCAGCCTCGCCGGCGTTTGAGGCGCCCCCGGAGGGCAGCGGAAGCCGCACCCGGACACGCGCGGCCGCCCGTCCCACCTCCCGCCGCCGCGCGAACGCGCCTGGCACGGCCCTCCGGGGGCGCCTCAAACGCCGGCGAGGCTGGAAGGGGCCAGGGTCTGGGCGGCGCGCGCCCCGGCGCGGCCGGGATCGGGCCGGCGTGGGGGCGCCGCGACCCGTGGCACGGCCCTCCGGGGGCGCCTCAAACGCCGGCGGGGCTGAAATGGGCCAGGGCAGCGGCCAAGGTGAGGGCGGCGCGGGCCCCGGCGCGGCCGGGATGGGGGCCGGGGTCGGGCCCGGAAGAGGCCGGTCTGCGTGCGGGCGCGTGGCGGCCGCGTTGCGGGGTCGTGAAATCCGGCAGGGGCGATCATGCGCCACCGGGCACCGGGAGCCCGCCCTTGGGAGCGGCAGAACCGCAGGTCAGGCCGGGTGTGCTGATCCCCGTACACACGCCCCGTGGCCGGTTCCGGACGGTCCCCCCGGGGGGTTGACCGGCACTGGGCCCGCTGACAGAGTCCGGGCCATGTCCGCGACTGTTCGAAACGTCTCGCGGCTCCACACCCCCGGCGCGTGTACCGCTCCGGTCGGTTGTCCGGGCCGCTGTCCGGCCCCTTCCCGGGCCTGACCGCCCCACCCGCGTTCGGCCTTCCGCGCCCCGACGCACCCGACGCACCCCTCCTTTGAGCCCCGCCAGGGGCCCCGGCCGCCGCCGCGCCACCCCCGCCCGGCCCCGCGCTGCCCCACCACCCGGCCCACCGGCCCCCGGCACACCGCCCACCGGCGCCAGCCCCCCGGCACGCCCACCCACATTTCTTCCGCTGCGGAACGAATCCCCAGGAGGCTCCCCATGAGCACTGCCACCACCCACCGTGAGGCGACCGTCACCGTCCGGAAGGTCGGCGGCCGCATCGGCGCCGAGATCGGCTCCGTCCGCCTCGGCGGCGACCTCGCCCCCGAGACCGTCGCCCAGATCCGCGCCGCGATCCTCACCCACAAGGTCGTCTTCTTCCGCGGTCAGGACCACCTCGACGAGGCCGGGCACGAGGCCTTCGCCCAGCTCCTCGGCGCCCCCGTCGCGCACCCCACCGTCCCCTCCGCGGACGGCCGGTACGCCCTCGGCATCGACTCCCACCACGGCGCCCGCGCCAACCAGTGGCACACCGACGTCACCTTCGTCCCCGCCTATCCCGCCTTCTCCATCCTGCGGGCCGTCACCATCCCGCCCTACGGCGGCGACACCCTGTGGGCCAACACGGCCACCGCCTACGCCGGCCTCCCCGCCCCGCTGCGCGCCCTCGCCGACGGCCTGCGCGCCGTGCACTCCAACGAGTACGACTACGCCGCACTGCGCCCCGACGCCCTGCCCGAGGCCCTCGCCCAGTACCGCGAGGTGTTCACCTCCACGAAGTTCCTCACCGAGCACCCGGTGGTCCGCGTCCACCCCGAGACCGACGAACGCACCCTGCTCCTCGGCAACTTCGTCCAGCGCATCGACGGCCTCGCCGGCCAGGACTCCCGCGCCCTCCTCGACCTGTTCCAGGCGCACGTCGAGCGCCCCGAGAACACCGTCCGCTGGCAGTGGAGCGCCGGCGACGTCGCCATCTGGGACAACCGGGCCACCCAGCACTACGGGGTCGACGACTCCGACGACCACGAGCGCACCCTGCGCCGGGTCACCGTCGACGGCGACGTCCCGGTCGGCCCCGACGGCCGCCCCTCCCGCCTGATCAGCCCGGAGAGCGTCCCCGCCCCGTCCTTCGGAATCCCCTCGGGAGCGTCGGGCGCCTCGGGCGGCGCCGCCCAGTAAGTCCGACCCCGCCCGGCCCCACCCCGTACGACGCCCAAGGAGCCCTCGTGGCCAGCATCCTCGCCCTCACCGGCAGTCCCTCCCTGCACTCCCGCACCGCCGTCGTCGCCGAGCACGCCCTGCGCCGTCTGTCCCACTCGGGCTTCGCGACCGCGCACCTCGCCGTCCGCGAACTGCCCGCCGCCGACCTGCTGGCCGCCCGCAGCGGCCAGCCGGAACTGCGCCGGGCGCTGGCCGCCGTCGCCGGGGCGGACGGCCTGGTCATCGCGACCCCGGTGTACAAGGCCTCGTACACGGGCCTGCTCAAGGCCTTCCTCGACCTGCTCCCGCAGGACGGCCTGGCCGGCAAAACGGTCCTGCCGCTCGCCACCGGCGGCAGCCTCGCCCACGTCCTGACCCTCGACTACGCCCTGCGCCCGGTGCTCACCGCGCTCGGCGCCCGGCACGTCACCGCGGGCCGCTTCGTCCTGGACTCCTCCATCGAGCGCGGCGAGGGACCCGACCGGCTGCGCCCCGAGGCCGAGCTGGACCTCTTCCAGGCCGTCGACGAGTTCGCCGGGGCCGTGCTCGCGCGCACCGCGCTCCACCCGGACCCCACCTTGACCACCGCCCCGTAACCGCCCGCCCGCCCGCTCCACCGCCCCGAGAAGGACCAGCCATGCCCGCAGCACCCGCCCGGACCCGGACCACCACCTCCCGACGCCAGTTCCTCACCCTGCTCGGCATCTCGGCGGCCGCGGTCAGCTGCGGCACGGCCACGGCCTCCGGCGGCGGCGGCGGGGGCGGGGGCGCGCAGCTCAAGAAGCTCAAGTACCAGGGCTCGGTCGGCGCGGTCTCGCTGCCCGAACTCGCCGCGGACCTCGGCTACCTCGGTGACGTCACCCTCGACTGGGTCGGCAACACCATCAGCGGCCCGCAGGACATCCAGTCCGCCGCCACCGGCCAGACCCACTTCGGCGGAGCCTTCAACGGCGCCGTCGTCAAACTCGCGGCGGGCAAGGCCCCGATCAAGGCCGTCGTCTCCTACTACGGCTCCGACCAGTACTCCTACGGCGGCTACTACGTCCTGGAGGACAGCCCGATCCGATCCGCCCGCGACCTGATCGGCAAGAAGGTCGGCATGAACACCCTGGGCGCCCACTACCAGGCCCTCCTGGACATCTACCTCAGCCGCAACGGCCTCTCCAAGGCGGACGCGGCCAAGGTGGAGGCGCTGGTGATACCCCCGGTCAATACCGAACAGGCGCTGAGACAGAAGCAGATCGAGGTCGCCGTGCTCAGCGGCGTCCTGCGCGACAAGGCTCTCGCGGCGGGCGGCATCCGGCCCCTGTTCACCGACTACGAACTGCTCGGCGCGTTCAGCGCCGGTACGTACGTGATGACCCAGCGCTTCATCAAGGAGAACCCGGACACCGTCCGTACGTTCGTCACCGGCGTCGCCAAGGCCATCGAGTGGTCCCGCACCACCCCGCGCGAGGAGGTGATCGCCCGGATGACCGCGATCGTCAAGAAGCGCGGCCGCAACGAGGACACCACCACCCTCCAGTACTGGCACTCGTACGGAGTGGCCGAGACCGGCGGCCGGATCGGGGACAAGGAGTTCCAGCTCTGGCTCGACTGGCTCGGGGAGCGCGGAGAGATCAAGAAGGGGCAGCTCAAGGCCGCCGACCTCTACACCAACGAGTTCAACGGCTACGGAAAGGGGGCCTGAGCGTCATGGCGAAGATCGTCTTCGAATCGGTCACCAAGACCTTCCCGTCCGCGTCCCGGGGCGACTTCACCGCACTCGACGGCATCGACCTCTCCATCGGGGCGGGGGAGTTCCTGGTCGTCGTGGGCCCCAGCGGCTGCGGCAAGTCCACCCTGCTCGACCTGCTCGGCGGCCTGACCCGGCCGACCGGCGGCCGGATCCTGCTCGACGGCGAGCCGGTCACCGGGCCGGGCCTGGACCGGGGCATCGTCTTCCAGCAGTACGCGCTGCTGCCGTGGCGCACCGCACTGGGCAACATCGAATTCGGCCTGGAGGCCACCGGCGTACCGCGCCGCCAACGCACCGCGAAAGCCCGGGAGTTCCTCGACCTGGTCGGGCTCACCGGCTTCGGCGACCGGCACCCGCACGAACTGTCCGGCGGGATGCGCCAGCGCGTCGCGATCGCCCGCGCCCTGGCCTACGACCCCGACGTGCTGCTGATGGACGAGCCCTTCGCGGCGCTCGACGCGCAGACCCGCGAGTCCCTCCAGGACGAACTCCGGCGGATCTGGCAGACCACCGGCAAGACCGTCGTCTTCATCACCCACAGCATCGAGGAGGCGGTGTACCTCGGCCAGCGCGTCGCGGTCATCACCTCCCGCCCCGGCCGGGTCAAGGAGATCGTCCCCGTCTCCTTCGGGGGCCGCGCGAACGGCCTCCTGGGCGAGGACCTGCGCTCCAGCCCCGAATTCGCCCGCTACCGCCACGAGATCTGGACCCTGCTCCACGACGAGGTGGCCCGTGCCCAGCAACTGGAGAAGGAGCAGGCCACCGCATGAGCACCGAAACCCACACCCCGGCCCACACCCCGGCCCACACCTCGGCCGAGCTGACCGCCCGCCCGGCCTCCGAACAGACCGCGGGCCTGGCCGCCGAACTGGCCGCGGATCCCGCCACCGCCACCGCCCCCGCCCCGGCATACCCAGCCCCTCCGGCGGGAGCGAATTCAGCCCCCGGTCGGGCGAATCCAGCCCCTCCGGCGTTTGAGGAGCGGGGTTCGGGGCGGAGCCCCGAGACGCCCGGCGCAGCCGCCGCCCAGCCCGCCCCCGCATCGGAGCCCACCCCCGCGGCGCAGCCCCGGGCCACGGGCACGGCACCCCGCAAGGCCGCCCGCAAGGGCGCCCGGTACTGGATCCGCGCCGCCGCCCTCCGCTCCGCCGCCCTCGTCGCGCTGCTCCTCGTATGGGAGACGGCGCCCCGCCTCGGCCTGGTGGACCGGACCTTCCTGCCCCCCTTCAGCGAGGTCGCCGTCGCCTGGTGGGAGCTGCTCGCCGACGGGCAGCTCGGCGAGCACACCTGGGCCAGCCTGGTCCGCTCCTTCGGCGGCTTCGGGATCGCCGTCGCGGTCGCCGTACCGCTCGGCCTGCTCATCGGCTGGTACCGGCCGGTCGCGGAACTGCTCGGCCCGCTCCTGGAGGTGTTCCGCAACACCGCCGCCCTCGCACTGCTCCCCGTCTTCGTCCTGCTCCTCGGCATCGGCGAGACCTCGAAGATCTCGATGGTCGTCTACGCCTGCGTCTGGCCCGTCCTGCTGAACACCATCAGCGCCGTCCGCGGCGCCGACCCCACCCTCGTGCGGCTCGCCCGCTCGATGGACCTCTCCACCCTCCGGCTGTTCCAGAAGGTGATCCTGCCGTCCTCCGTGCCGACCATCTTCACCGGCATCCGGCTGGCCGGGGCGGTCTCCATCCTGGTCCTGGTCGCGGCCGAGATGATCGGCGCCAAGGCGGGCCTCGGCTATCTGATCAACGCCTCGCAGTTCAACTTCGCGATCCCCCAGATGTACGCCGGGATCATCACCATCTCCGCGATCGGCGTGGCCTTCAACCAGCTGCTCGTCTCGATCGAGCGCCGCCTGAGCCTGTGGCGCGTCCCGGCCGCCGGCTGACCCCCGCTCCCTTTGCCGCTCTCACCTCCCCTTGAGGAACCCGTCATGACCACGACCAGCGAGTCCCGCCGTACCCTCCACCTCAACGCCTTCCTGATGAACGCGGGCCACCACGACGCCGCCTGGCGCCACCCCGACAGCAGCCCCGAGCGGGTCACCGACCTGCGCTACTTCCAGGAGCTGGCCAGGACCGCCGAACGCGGGCGGCTCGACTCGATCTTCTTCGCCGACGGCCTCGCCCTGTGGGGCAAGGCCCGCTACAACGCCCTCGGCGGCTTCGAACCGCTGACCCTGCTCTCCGCCATCGCCGCGGTCACCGAGCACATCGGCCTGATCGCGACCGTCTCCACCACCTTCAACGAGCCCTTCCACACGGCCCGCAAGTTCGCGTCCCTCGACCACATCAGCAACGGCCGTGCCGGATGGAACATCGTCACCTCCGGCACCGTCGACGAGGCCCGCAACTTCAACCAGGACGAGCACCTGGAACACCGTCTGCGCTACGACCGCGCCCGCGAGTTCCTCGACGTGGCCACCAAGCTCTGGGACAGCTGGGACGACGACGCGATCGTCCTGGACAAGGAGCGCGGGATCTACGCCGACACCGACAAGCTGCACCCGGCCGCCCACCGCGGCGAGTACTTCGGCGTCGCGGGCCCGCTCAACGTGCCCCGCTCGCCCCAGGGCCACCCGCTCCTGGTCCAGGCCGGTTCCTCCGAGGACGGCAAGGAGTTCGCGGCGCAGTACGCCGAGGCCGTCTTCACCGCGCAGCAGACCCTCGCCGACGGCCAGGCCTTCTACAAGGACCTCAAGTCCCGCCTCGCCGCGTACGGCCGGGCCGAGGACGACCTGCTCGTCCTGCCGGGCATCGCCCCCGTCATCGGCTCCACCGAGGCCGAGGCCAAGGCCCTCGAACAGCAGCTCACCGACCTCCAGGTGCCGGAGTACGGTCTGGCGCAGCTGTCCGGGATGCTCGGCACCGACCTCAGCGGGCACCCCCTCGACGGGCCGCTGCCCGAACTGCCCGAAGAGCGCGACATCAACGGGAACAAGAGCCGGTTCACGCTCGTCGCCGAACTCGCCCGCCGCGACGGCCTCACCCTGCGCGAGCTGATCGCCCGCCTCGGCGCGGGCCGTGGCCACCGCGTCTTCGCGGGCACCCCGGAGCAGATCGCCGACCAGCTGGAGCTGTGGTTCACCCAGGGCGCGGCCGACGGGTTCAACATCATGGCGCCCGTACTGCCCACCGGGCTGACCGACTTCGTCGACCACGTGGTGCCGATCTTGCAGAAGCGCGGCCTCTTCCGTACCGAGTACACCGGCCGCACCCTCCGCGAGAACTACGGCCTGGCGCGCCCGGCGAGCCGCTACGCCGCCCCGGCGCGGGCGCTCTGACCCCACGGACGGACGGGCGGGCGGGCGGGCGGGTGGGTGCGCACCCACCCGCCCGCCCTCCGCATCTCCGTGTGATCAGACGCTCAGCACGATCTTGCCGCGGGTGCGGCCGGCCGCGCTGAGCTCCCAGGCCTTGGCCGCCTCGGCGAGCGGAAGGACGTGCTCCACGTTCACGACGAGCTTCCCGCTGTCCGCCAGCTCGGCGAGCGCGGTCAGATCGGCGGTGTCGGGGCGCACCCACAGCTGGTGCGCGCCCTTGGCCGCGGCCTCGTAGTCGGCGATGGACACCACCCGGTCCCGCTGCTTGACCAGGCCCTGGAGCAGTTCCACGGCCCCGTCGCCGAAGAAGTCGAGGCCCGCGTCGATGCCGTCGGGTGCCAGCTCGCGGATCCGGTCGCCCATCCCCTCGCCGTAGAGCACCGGTTCGGCGCCCAGCGAGCGCAGGTAGTCGTGGTTGTGGGCCCCGGCGGTGCCGATCACCCGGGCGCCGAGGGCGACGGCGATCTGCACGCCCAGCGAGCCGGTGCCGCCCGCCGCCGAGTGGATGACCACGGTCTCGCCCGCGGTGACCTTCACCCGCTGGAGCGACTGGTAGGCCGTGAGCCCGGCCAGCGGGATGCCCGCGGCCTGCTCGAAGGTCAGCTCGCGGGGCTTGTGGGCGAGGGTGCGCACGGGGGCCGAGACCAGTTCGGCGTAGGTGCCGAGCTGCGCCCATTCCTTGCGGAGGTAGCCGTACACCTCGTCGCCCACGGCGTAGCCGAAGGTGTCGGGGCCGATGGCCTCCACCACTCCGGCGACGTCCCAGCCCGGTATGACGGGGAAGCGGACCTCCAGCGTCGAGTCGAGGTATCCGGCGGCGATCTTCCAGTCGACCGGGTTGACCCCGGCGGCCTTGACCCGGACGAGCACCTCGCCGGGGCCCACCCTGGGTTCGGGCGCGTCGACGAGTTCGAGGGTGCCGGGGGAGCCGTCGGTGCCGTAAGCGGCGTAAGTGAGTGCCTTCATGATCGCTCCAACCGCCCTCGATCCAGGGCTATTCCAGAGCGAACGGGGCGAGATCCGGCCAATCAGGCGGCCAGTCAGGCGGGCAGGCTGTTGCGGTGCGAGAGCCGCCGCGCGGCGGCCAGCAGGGCCTGGATCTGGACCCCCGACTGTTCGACGTCGTCCAGCGGGGAGGGGAAGGGCAGGCGCACGTCGCGGTGCCCGGCACGTTCTTCGAGCCGCAGGGTGATCCCGTAGCGGTCCATGGCGAGCGGCAGCGCGCGCAGCACCCCGGTGAGGGGCGGCGGCTGGACCAGCCGCAGGAGCAGGGTGACCAGTTCGTTGTGCTCGTCGAGCAGGTGGGTGAGCATGCCCGACTCGTAGGCGGCGAGCGGGTCGGGGCGGGCCGCGTCGAGTTCTTCGAGACCGATGTACGAGCGTCCCTCGCCGGTCTCCAGGATGGCCTGGCCGAATTCCACGCACGTGCCGGTGTCGGAGCCGTCCGAGCCGTCGGCGTACGGGGTCAGCAGGTGGCCGAGGATCGTGACCCGCGCGCGGACCCGGTCGCGTACGGGCGTCGGCGCGATGTCGGTGAATTCCAGTCGGATCGCGGGCAGCCGGATCGCGGGCCGCCCGTCGTGCAGCGGGGAGCGCTCGGCGAGCGGGTTCCCCGCGGCCGGTCCGGCCGGGTGCAGGTGCAGGCGGCCGAGCACGTCGGTGCCGTCCAGGTGGCAGACCTCGGTGCGCAGTCCGTCGGCGATCACGGTCATGGAGTGGGCGGCGGCCAGGACGGACCGCGCGCGCTCCGCGTCGGTCGGCTGGGCGGGGTCGCCGGACATGCGCATGCGGATCTCTCCATCGTCCCGAGGTGGTTAGGTATGCCTAACCTAACCTAAATCGGTGTCGCTGAGTACCCGGCGCGCGAGCCGGTCCAGGGTCCGCGCGATCCGCTCCCTGCTGAGGCCGAGGGTGTGCCGCTGGTGCTGGTACACCTCGGGCGCCAGCGGGCTGAGCAGGATGTCCACGCCGCTCTCCGGGTCCTCCATGCCCGCGTCCGCGAGCAGCGTCCGGACGTGCGCCCGCCAGTGGCTGTACGCGGCGCCCGTGAACCGGGCCGGTCCGTGCTCGGCGCCCAGCGCCAGCGGAAGGTGACGCTCCAGCAGGTCGAGGGCGGCGGAGTAGAAGGCGGACAGCCGCTCCGCGGCGGGCGCGCCCGGGCCGAGCGGCGGCGGGCCGTAGGCCAGCTTCCCCTGCAGGATGCGCTCGTGTTCGTCCAGCAGCGCGACCGCGATCGAGCGCGGATCGGGGAAGCGGCGGTAGAGGGTGGCCCGGCCGACCCCGGCGGCCTTGGCGATCCGGTCCATCGTCACCGTGCGCGGGTCGTGTTCGGCGAACAGCTGCTCCGCCGCCGCGAGTATCTGCTCGTGATTGCGCAAGGCGTCCGCGCGCTTGACGAACCGGGGCGCGGGGGGCGTACGACCCGCCGGTTCACGGACCGCGGGGACCTCGTCGCGATGGGTCATGGCGGCGACCTTACGTGCTTCGTGTCGCTGTTGGGCTGAACGGGTGAAACGCGAGAGGATGGGGAGATGCACAAGAAGCGTCTGGCCAAGGCGGCCTGGTGAGCAGGTACGACGTCACCGATGAACAGTGGGAGGGGCTCGCGCAGGTGGTACCCCTGCGCAGCCGCAACGAGTGGCCCTCCAGAGTGGACCACCGCACCATGCCCACGGCTCCCGGTGCGGCCGTTTCGGCGCAGCGCCGGTTCGTGGTGATCCGGGTCCAGATCTTCGCGGACGCGCGCGAGGTGGCCGAGTACCTCATCGCGCAGATCCCCGTCCTGCTCGACCTCACGGGCGCCGACAGCGAAGTGGCCAAGCGGATCCTGGACTTCAGCAGCGGCGTGGTCTTCGGGCTGGGCAGCGGCATGCACCGGGTCGACCGCAATGTCTTCCTGCTGGCGCCGGTGGGCACCGAGGTGGAGGGGATCGCCGCCGCGGCCGTCCCCCGATCGTAGGAAGGTCGCGGCGGCGGAACGGTTCAGCGGAGCCGGGGGTGCCCGGGTGGCCCGTAGCGTCCGGGCATGGACGCCACGTTGGACACCACTTCGGACACGACTTCGGACACCACTTGGGACACCGATTCGGACGGCACTTCGGATGCCGGTTCGGACGGCACGTTGGACGGCACGCGCAGCGGTCCCGCCGCCGCCTTACCTCCGCCTGCCCATGTGCCCGCCCCGAGGCCGTACGCCGACCACCGCGCCGGAGGCGTACGGTACCCCCGGCCCGCCATCACCGAACTGCGCCTGTCCGCCTTCGCCTCGCACCGCGGGGCGGTCTTCCCGCTCGCCCCGGTCACCCTCTTCGCCGGGCCCAGCGGCAGCGGCAAGTCCCAGGCCCTCGCCGGATACGAGGCCCTGGCGCGGCTCGGCTCGGGCGCCGGCCTGGACGAGGTGTTCCCCGACCCGGTGGCCCTGGTGCCCGAGCGGGCCCGCCCCGACGCCGAGCGGCGCCGCGGCTTCCGGATCGGCTGCACCGTCGACGGGCCCGTGGGCCCGGTCCGCCTCGACCTCGCCGTCCAGGCCGAACCCGCCCTGCGCATCGTCGGCGAACGGCTCACCGCGGGCGACCAGATCCTGCTGAACACCGCCCTGCGCGACCCCGGACGGCGCTCGGTCCAGGCCGCCTGGCTGACCGGCGGATCCACCGGCGTCACCCGGGCCCCCTTCCCCGACGACCGGCTCGGCACCGCGCTGCTGCCGCTGCGGGTGGCCGGCAGCACCGAAGGCCAGCGCCAGGTGCTGGCCGCCGCCGAACAAGTGGTGGTCGCGCTGCGGTCGGTGTTCCCCTGCGATCCGGCGCCCGGTGCGATGCGCGCCCCCGTGCCGCCCGGCGAAGGACGGCTGCGCGGCGACTGCGGCAACCTGGCCGACGTACTGCGCCGGACCCGGCAGGAGTGCGGCACCCGGCACGCGCTGCTGACCGAGGCGGCCCGGACCGGCTGCGCGGGCGCGGTCGAGGGGCTGCGGGAGCGGGCCGCGGCCGACGGGCGGGTGCTGGCCGAACTGGACCGGGGCGCGCTCCCCGCAACGGAACTGGGCCGCCTGGGCGCGGGCGAACTGCGCTTCCTGGCCCTGGCCCTGGTCCTGCTCACCGGCCCCGGGGTGCTGGCCGTGGACCAGAGCGCCGAGCTGCTGCCCGCGCAGCAGGCGCTGACCGTCCTCGCCGACGGCTTCGACCGCGGCCTCGACCGCGCCCAGCGCGCCGAACTGCTGCGCCTGGCCCTGCTCTCGTGCGGCCGCGGGCACATCCGGCTGGTGGCGGCGGTGGGCGAGGAAGGCATCGGAAACGCCCGGGAACTGCCGGGGGTGTCGGTGGTAGACCTGACCCCGTGAACGACTCCATGAACGACCCCGTGAACGAGAACCCCGCACCCGCGCCCGGACGCGCACCCGCGCCCGGGCCGGACGAGCGGCTGGCGGTGCTGCAGCGGCGGCTGGCCGCGTTCGCGGCGGCGCGCGACTGGCAGCCCTTCCACACGCCGAAGAACCTGGCGGTGGCGCTGAGCGTGGAGGCGTCCGAACTGGTCGAGATCTTCCAGTGGCTGACGCCCGAACAGTCGGAGCGGGTCATGGAGTCGCCGGACACCGCGCACCGTGTGGCCGATGAGGTCGCGGACGTACTGGCGTATCTGCTGCAGTTCTGTGAGGTTCTGGGGGTGGACGTGCTCGATGCGCTGGCCGCGAAGATCGACAGGAATGAACTTCGTTTTCCTGTGAAGGGCACTTCGGAAGCAGATTGTCACTCTTCGGAGTGATGGCGCTGTCCACAACCATGTTTGTGTCCACAGATTTCCGAATACCCCTGGCTTTACTGGCCCGTTGCCCTCACGCTGGGTAGTGATGAGGGAACAGCGGGGTGTCGTGCGGACGGGGGACGGCATATGGACGCGGTACGGCTGATCGCGGCCGGCCGACATGCTCTGGCACAGAGCGGGGCGGCGATGGACATCGTGGGCGAGGCCTGGCAGGCCCAGGCCCTCGCGCAGGGGATAGGGGGATGGCTGGCCATTACGGGGCCGCCGGAGCTGAGAGCGGAGGCACGAGGGCTGGGCGAGGCGGGGACCAGAGGCTGCGGGGTGATCGACCGGGCCGCGGTGCGCGGCGAGGGCCGGGTCCCCGACTATCCGCCCAGAGCGGCGCAGCTGACCGAGGTGGCGGATGTCCGCCAGTGCCTGCTCGGGCTCCAGGCGTTACTGGGCGAAGTGGGGATAGCCCTGGTCGGGGTGGCCTGTGCCACGGACGACGAGGGCCTGTACTGGCAGTGCATAGAGTCGATCGACGCGGCGGATGAGTCGAGCGACCGGGTACGGGCGATCCTGCGCAAGATGACGGTGCGCGAGCGGGGTTCCGCCTCGGGCGTGGTCTGAGCGGTCCTGGTCCCGTTCCGGCGCGGATGGCGGGCGCCCGGCGCCGGGCGAGGTCCCGCCGTACCGGGGCGGCGGGACCCGCATGATCAACGGATTGCGATCAGCGGACTCCGAAGGGCTGCTCGCTCTCGGGGACGCGGCCCGAGGCCACGGGGGTCCCGGTGGTCCCGGGGGTCCCGGTGGTGCGGCCCACGGAGGACTGGAGATCGGCGTCGAGATCGGAGAGGTCGGCGTTCAGCGCCGCCATCAGCTCTTCCATCTGCTGCAGGAGCCCCTTCGGCGCTCCGCCGCTCTGGGCGGGAACCACGGACTCCTGGCGAACCTGGTGCTCTGCTGCCTGTCCGGTCTGTCCGGGGTGCTCTGGCACGGACTCGTGGGACATGGCGGCCTCCTCGGCCCTGGCCCTTCCGGGGAGCGGAAGGGGGCGGTGGACGCGCTGGCGAAGGCCGCCGGCGCGCGGGCCGGGCGGTCCGGCTCCGTCCGAGCAAACGATCCCCCTCCGCCCTGGTCACTGGCGCGGCCGTGCGTCGCGCCTTCCGGTTGACACAGATTCACCTGGCTGGGGCGGGAGGGGCAGGATGGGAGCATGGATCTGCGTATTTTCACCGAGCCCCAGCAGGGTGCGAATTACGACACGCTCCTTCGGTCGCCAAGGCCACCGAAGAGCTTTCCTTCGTATCTACCCGTGGAGTTAATCGCCCTGGGGGACAGGGATCAGGACATGATCAGGGCCGTCACATACGAGCGTCAGAGTCACAAGAGTGAGACCGACAGCCAGGCGTCCCCCAAGATGCAGCGGGACAAGAGCGTTGCCTACATCAAGTCCCAGGACAATTGGGCCCACGTCGAGGCCGACTATGCCGACGTAGGACTCTCCGGGTACGACCCTAACGTTGTCAGGCCCGGCTTCGAGCGGCTTATGGCGGACGCCCGCGCGAAGAAGTTCGATGTTGTGGTCATCTACATGCTTTCCCGCCTGACCCGTCAGGGGGCCGCGGAAGCGCTGCGCATTCAGCAGGAGTTGGCGAAGCACGGCGTCGCACTGGTGTCGACGCAAGAGCCCTTCATCAACACCAGCGATGACAACCCCTTCGGCGTCGCGTTCTTCGCTCTGATCGCCGGCCTGGCCCACCAGGAGAGCAAGAACAAGAGCAAGTTCATCCGTGACGCGTTCGCCGAACTCAACGCCAAGGGAAGCCACTCTTCCGGCCCCGTGCCCTTCGGGTTCGTGGCCGATCAAGTCAACGTCGACGGTCTGACTATCCGTGTACTGAGCCCCGGGCCGCAGAGCGAAGTAGCGGTTCCTGGCCCTGAGTCCACCCCCGCCGACACGGTGAACTGCATCATCGAGATGGCGGAGGACGGCAAGGGGACAAGCGCCATCGCTTCAGATCTTACCGAGAAGGGTGCACGGACGCCCTACGGCAGCCTGGACGAAGACGCGGCCAAGGCACGTGTTACCGCTGCTCGGAAGACCCGCAAGGGGGGCGCCTCCGACGAAGCCAGTTCGGAATGGTCTCCTACAGTCGTCGGGCGCATCCTTCGAGACCCCCGGCTAGCTGGCTACGCCATCGGGCCCGTTGATCCCAAGACGAAGGTCCGCACCATCCTCCGCGACGACAATGGACAGCCTGTGTCACCGCATACGGGCTTCATCAGCCCCAAGCGGTGGTACGACATTCAGCGGATGCTCGACGGGCGCAAGCGGACGGTGCAGCGGGACCGGACCGGAGAGCGGACGCTTCTGGGTTCTTGGGGGCTCCTCCGCTGCAAGCTTTGCGACTCCGGCATGACTGTGGCGCGGGCCAAAGGGCCGTACGGCTCCTATGTATGCAACATGCGACGCACGGTGGCGGATCAGCCGAAGCACGCAACAGGTGTCACGATGCCGCACGCGGACGACGTGGTGGCGTCGCGCGTGTGGGCACGGCTTGGCGCGCTGGACGTGTCCGATCCCGATGACATTGAGTGGCTGGCTCTCGCAGCGGAGCGTTTCGCGGTCCAGGGGACGGACCCACAAGCAACGGAGGAGCTTGCTGAGCAGGAAGCGCAGTTGCTCCACGTGCAGGCGAGCATGGAAGCCTTGTACGCGGATCGGGCCGAAGGTCTCTACGACGGCAGCGTAGGCACGAAGTCGTTTAAGGACACCATTCAGAAATACCAGACCCACGAAAAATCCTGCACGGACCGAATTGCTGAACTGACAGCATCAGCAACGTCGTCCAGCCGCCTTCCGGTCGACGAGTGGTTCAGTAACTCCGAGGGCGACCCGTTCGCTGATAACGGGGCGTGGACGCAGTGGGGAGTCGACGAGCGCCGCAGCTTCCTGGCCCTGTTCGTCGATGCCGTCACGGTGGCACCAAGCACCACGAAGGCTGGCACGGACCGAGAGCGGGTGGACAGGCGAATCGCGATCGCATGGGTCTGATGCAGGTTTGGGTGACAGGTTCGGTTACGCGGCCTGGAGGGCCGGTGTCGTCATGACGGTCTCGAATTCGACGGGGGTCAGCCGGCCGAGTGCGGCTTGTCTGCGGCGGCGGTGGTAGGTCCTCTCGATCCAGGTGACGATCGCGATCCGCAGTTCCTGGTGGGTGGTCCACGTCCGGCGGTCGAGGACGTTCTTCTGCAGCAGGCTGAAGAAGGACTCCATGGCCGCGTTGTCGCCGGCCGCCCCGACCCTCCCTATCGATCCGGCCATGCGGTGCCGGTCGAGCGCCCGGACGAATTTCCGGGACCGGAACTGCGATCCGCGGTCGCTGTGCAGGATGCATCCGGCGACGTGTTCACGCCGGGCCACGGCGTTGTCCAGGGCGGCGACGGCCAGGCGGGACTTCATGCGCGTGTCGATGGAGTAGCCCACGATCCGCTTGCTGAAGACGTCCTTGATCGCGCAGAGATACAGCTTCCCCTCGCCGGTGGTGTGTTCGGTGATGTCGGTGAGCCACAGCCGGTTCGGGCCGGTCGCGGTGAAGTCGCGGCGAACGAGATCGTCGTGCACCGGTGGGCCGGCCTTCTTGTTCCTGCCACGCTTCTTGCCGAACACGCTCCACCAGCGGTTGTCCCGGCAGATCCGCCACGCGGTCCGGTCGGCCATGCCGGATCCCGCGCGGCGGGCCTCGTCGGCCAGGAAGCGGTAGCCGAACTCCGGGTCCTCACGGTGGGCGTCGAACAACGCGTTCGCGCGAGCGGCCCGCTCGACCTCGGCATCGGTCACCGGCCGCTCCAGCCACCGGTAGTAGGGCGCTCTGGCGAGCTTGAGGACCCGGCACGTCACCGTGACGGGCACCCCGTCCACGGCCAGCTCTTTCACGAGCGGGTAGATCCTTTTCCCGGAAGGTTCGCCTGGGACAGGTAGGCCGCGGCCCGGCGCAAGACCTCGTTCTCCTGCTCCAGCAGCTTGATGCGCCGACGCGCTTCGCGCAGCTCCGCGCTCTCCTGGCTGGTTGTTCCGGGCTTGGCCCCGTCGTCGATGTCCGCCCGGCGCATCCACTTCCACAGCGTCATCGCATGGACTCCGAAGTCGGCGGCCACTTGCTCGACCGTCACGCCCGGGCCGCGGTTCCTCGCGACCCGCACGACATCCTGACGGAACTCTTCCGGATAAGGCTTGGGCACAGCGACATCCTTCCCACCTACCCCACAGGGCAAGCCAGATCAGATGTCACCCGATCGTGCGGCAGACCCCATGGGCGTCAAGGCCCGACGGCGAGACCGAGGCGGACGAACGCGATTAAGAGCGCCCGGCAATAGGCGTCACTTCAAGCGCTTGGTGGTGGGACGGCCGTCCCAGCGGTAGCGCGGGGTCGCGCGGCGGATGAGCATACTCAGTGTGACGATCGCGGCGGACAGGTAGAGGTAGAAATCCACGACGCGGGTGCGCTTCTCGGTGCAGCGCGGCAGCTTGCCGAAGCCGTTCATCCACGCGTGGCTCCGTTCCACCACCCACCTCCTGCCGGCCTGGATCGGGGCGGGTACGCCCTTGCGGGCGATCTCGCCGGTGAAGCCCAACTCTCGGAGGGCACAACGGGTCTTGTCGCTGTCGTAGCCGCGGTCCAGGTTCACGTTGATTTGGTCGGGAAGCCCGCCGACCTGCTCGTTGGCCGCCTTGAGGGTGGGCACGAGCAGCGGAGAGTCGTGGCGGTTGGCCCCAGCCGAGACGATGCCGAGCGGAACGCCGGTGGCCTCGGTGGCCATCGAGCGCTTCAGGCCCTGTTTGCCCCGGTCCACCGGGGAGCGCCCGGCGGCCTCGCCGCCGCATGGGGCCTTGGTGATGCAGCCGTCCACGGACAGCTCGTCGAGCTCAAGGCCGATCATGCGGTCGTACGCTTGCAGGGCGAGCGCGTGGATCTGCTCGGCTATTCCCAGCAGGGCCCAGTACTTGACGCGGCGTCGAATGGTGCGGTCCGAGCAGCCGGGACTGGCGATGCGTTCGTAGCCGGAGCCGTGCACCAGCGCGGCGATGACATGCTCGAAGACCACCCGGTCGGGTATGCGCGGGTTGTGGCAGCCCAGCGGGTGTGTGTCCACATGCTCAGGCAGCAGCGCCGCGAACTGGTCCCACAAGGGTTCGAGCAGGCAGGACGGCAGGACGGGCACAAGATCTCCGGGAGGGGATGAGGCCGACATGTGGTGCCGCCGCTCTCGTCCCGTCCAGCGTTGCTGATGCGACCGGGGCTGCTGGGCTGGGGTCAGCGCGGGTGGAGTTGCCCGGCGGCGGGGACGTCGAGGACGAAGATGTGGCCGATGTTCGCGTCTGCGTAGCCGTAGTCGACGTTTTTCACCCGGAGCTGTTGCGGGGTGGCTTCGACGATCTGGACGGCGATGGGGTCCGGGCGGCCGGGCAGGGACAGCAGCCAGTCCTGGGCCAGGTAGCTCAGCCCCATGCGGTCAAGGCACTGGCGGGCGTGATGCTCGTGGGTGGGTACGCCGAGCGGGTGGCCGAAGACGGTGACTGGGGTGAACAGAAGCGGGTTGTCGTCGACCGGGCGCAGGTAGCCGAGGAGTTCGCTGTCCTCACGGCGGTGGTGGCGGGCCCAGTGGGCGGGGATCACGGCGGATGCTCCAATGAGTGTGCGGCAATCCGCATCGCGTGGACAGGGCATCGCCGGGTGGTGGATCAGATCGGGTGGAAGATGCCCGAGCTGGAGGTCTGCAGCCCTCCAGCTGCCGGTGACCCGGTCAGCTCAGGCGGGCGTCCGCGTAGGCGGCCATCGCGTCCCGCTGGTAGGCGGCGAGCCCGTCAGCGACCTGGTCGCAGGCCGCGCGCCACTGCGGATCGTCGACATACGTCTGCCCGAGAGCTTTGAACGCGGCCGCGTTCGGGGTCCACATCCGGCAGATGCCCCGGTAGTGGGCATCGACCTCAGCCTGCACTGCCGGGTCGGTCGCCGGCGTGCCGGATGCCGCGAACTCGGCCATGCGGACCATTGCCGCGGTCGCCTCCCGCTGCAGCCGCGCCTGGTCCTCATCGGTGAGTGCGCCGGCGAACTGCCTCGACTGCTCCCCCTCGTCAGGCCACTGCTCGCGGGCGGCCGCCTCGTGGCGGGCGGCATCGAAGCCCTCGAACAAGTTCTCCGGCCTGCTGATCTTCGCCATGTCGTGGGTGTCCTTGTCTTCCTCAAGTTCGGCGATGGTGCGGCCGACCGTGGCGGCCAGCACATCCAGCCGCTCCCGCTCCGCCAGCAACCTCCGGTGGTGCTCCCGCAGCGCGGCCACCTGGTCGACCTGGCACTCCAGGACCGCCGCGATCTCGCGCAGTCCCAGACCGAGTTCCCGCATCAGCAGGATCTGCTGCAGCCGCAGCAGCTCTGCCTCCTCGTAGTAGCGGTGGCCGTTGCTCCCGATGTACGCAGGAACAAGCAGCCCGATCTCGTCGTAGTGCCGCAGCGTCCGGGACGTCACCCCGGACATCCGGGCCACGTCCGCGATGGACCAGGCCATAGCCGTGCCTTTCATCGCCGGGCCGGTCTCTCCGGCCACACCAATGACCGTAGGAGTTGACGTAGCGGAAAGCGCAAGAGACCCGGCACGCACCGCCCTCACCACGCTCAGTAAGCGCGACAGGTCGCCGCTCGCATGAACCAATAATCACCAAGAGTCGCTGTTCGAACCACCTACTGCCGGACTCTCTAAACCGCACACGGGCGAGCTTCCTCGCGATCGAGGGAGCGAAGAGCCTTACGGCACCGCCCGTCGTCCACGTGAACGACGGGCGCGGGATCAAGCAGGCGTCAGAGCATGCTGCGGAAGACGAGCATCCATGACACGTTGGGGGCGAGCGCGCCCTTCCCGACGAAGCTGTCCGGCTCCATTCGGTCGAGCTGCCATCCCAGTGCTTCCACAGCCTCAATCGCGTCCGCAACAGTCGACATGTCGTTGGCCGACGTCTGCGGAACCTGAAGGCGGTACGCGAACACGCGGTGTCCAGCCTTTATTCGAGCCTCTGCGGCGGTGTCTATCCGTGCGGCTGTGACGTCGTTTCGAAAGCCCATAGCTGAAGAGAGTAAGGGAGGTGGCGGCATGGCGTGGGAAGGGTCCACACGAAGGGTGCGCCTTCCGAAGGGCTGGCCCCGCATCCAGCAACGCATCGCGTACACGTGGTACGAGGAGCGCGACCGGCCTCACATCACCCCGTTTGGCGTCACGGTCGAGCAGCGGGTGTGGCTTGGCACCGCTGAGCAGTTGATCGGCTAGCGACAAGATCACAACGAGCCCGGGTCCTCTTCGGGCGGGCGGGGCTCGTGCATATCCGCAAGTGCGATGCAGACTGGACGTAGACCAGCCCTCGCAGCTCAGGTCGGTGATAGGCAATGGTTAGCAAGAGTACTGGTTCTTGGTCCGACCACTACCTCAGCATGGGATCGTCCGACGGACTTCCGGGGCCCACCGACGCCTGGATCACCCTGGCCGGGCTGGCCCGGGAAACCCGGCGGATCCGGCTGGGCACCCTGATGACCGCGGGCACCTTCCGGCTCCCCGGCGTCCTCGCCATCCAGGTGGCACAGGTCGACCAGATGTCCGGCGGCCGGGTCGAACTCGGCCTGGGCGCCGCCTGGTACGAGGCGGAGCACACGGCGTACGGCATCCCACCGAGGCGCAGTTCGCCCGGGTCAGGGCCGCGGCCGTGACGGCGGGCCGCTCACCCGACGACCTCGTCTACTCCAGTGCGCTCGTGGCGTGCGTGGGCCGCGACGACGCCGAGGTGGCCCGCCGGGCCGCCGCCATCGGCCGGGACGTGGCCGAGCTCAAGGCCAACGGCCTGGCCGGCTCCCCGGACGAGGTCGTGGAGCGGATCGCCGCCTTCGAGGCCATCGGCTGCTCGCGGATCTACCTCCAGATGCTCGACCTCGACGACCTGGACCACCTGGAGCTGATCTCCTCCCGGGTGATGTCCCAGCTCAAGGAGTGACCCCGCCATGACCCGCGCCCGCACCCCGCTGGCCGAGGCGCTGCGCCACCGCACGGTGGTCCTGGACGGCGGGCTCGGCGACCAGCTCGCCGCTCAGGGCTGCGACCTGTCCGGCGGGCTGTGGTCGGCGCGGGTGCTGGCCGAGGACCCGGCGCAGGTGCAGGCCGCGCACACGGCGTACGCGCGGGCCGGGGCCGAGGTGCTGATCACCGCGAGCTATCAGGTGGGTTACGAGGCCTTCGCCCGGCACGGCTACGACCGGGCGCGGACCACCGCCCTGCTGCGCGACTCCGTCACCCTGGCCGACCGGGCGGCGCGGGCCGTGGCGCACGAGGTGTGGGTGGCGGCGTCCGTCGGCCCGTACGGGGCGACGCTGGCGGACCGTTCCGAGTACCGCGGCCGGTACGGGCTGAGCGTGCGCGAGCTGGCCGCCTTCCACCGCCCCCGGATCGAGACCCTGCTGGAGGCGGGGGCCGACGTACTGGCCCTGGAGACCGTCCCCGACACGGACGAGGCGGAGGCGCTGCTGTCCCTGCTCGCCGGGACGGGGGCGCGGGCCTGGCTGTCGTACACGGTGGCGGGGGACCGTACCCGCGCCGGCCAGCCGCTCGCCGAGGCCTTCGCGGCGGCCGCCGCCGCCCCCGAGGTGATCGCGGTCGGCGTCAACTGCTGCGCCGCGGCCGACGTCCTGCCCGCCCTGGAGGCGGCGGCCGCGGTGACGGCCAAGCCCCTGCTGGCGTACCCGAACGACAGCTCCGGCACGGCCGACTGGCCGCTCGCGGCCTGGCGCCGCGCGGGCGCCCGCCTGATCGGCGGCTGCTGCGGCACGGGCCCGCCCCAGACCGCCGCCCTGGCGGCCGCCGCATCCCGCGGCGCCCGTCCCCCCGGCACCCCCTAAATCGCGTTGTCCGGGCTCCCGCGGCCTGCCCATACTGAACCGCATGTTCCTGACGATCACGACCACCGGCACCGCCGAGAAACCAGCCACTGACCTGGGCTTCCTGCTGCACAAGCATCCGCAGAAGGCGCAGTCGTTCAGCACCTCCCACGGCACCGCGCACGTCCTCTACCCCGAGGCCACGCCCGAGCGCTGCACCGCGGCGCTGCTGCTGGAGGTGGATCCCGTCGCCCTCGTGCGGCGCGGTCAGGGCCGGGGTCGGGGCGGGGCGCCCGACGCCGCGCTCGCGCAGTACGTCAACGACCGTCCGTACGCCGCTTCCTCGCTCTTCGCCGTCGCCCTCGGCTCGGTCTTCCGCAGCGCGCTGAACGCCCGTTGCGCCGCCCGCCCGGAACTGCCGGAGCAGGCACGCCCGTTGCGCGTGGTGATCCCGGCGCTGCCCGCGCGCGGCGGTCCGGAGCTGGTGCGCCGCCTGTTCGGCCCGCTCGGCTGGAGCGCCGTCGAGGTGACGCCCGTACCGCTCGACACCCGGTTCCCGCAGTGGGGCGACTCCCGGTACGTACGGCTCGTGCTCGAAGGGGAGCTGCGCCTGGCCGACGCCCTGCGCCAGCTCTACGTCCTGCTGCCGGTTCTCGACGGCTCCAAGCACTACTGGGTGGCGCCCGACGAGGTCGACAAACTCCTGCGGGCCGGGGACGGATGGCTCGCCGAGCACCCCGAGCACGGCCTGATCGCCGCCCGCTACCTGGCCCGCTCGAAGCGGCTCACCCAGGACGCGCTGGAACGCCTGGAGCTGGTCCGCCTCGCCGAGTCCGACGGCAGCGCCGTCGAGGAGATCGACAACGCCGTCATCGAGGAGACGGCCACCCCGGAAGCCGAGGAGCGGCGGGTGCCGCTCGCCCGGCAGCGACGCGCGGCCATCCTCGACGCCCTGCGCGCGGCGGGCGCCCACCGGGTCCTCGATCTTGGCTGCGGCCAGGGCCAGTTGATCCACGACCTCCTCGCGGACGTGTCCTTCACCGAGATCGTCGGCGTGGACGTTTCCGTGCGGGCGCTGACCGTCGCCGCCCGGCGGCTGCGCCTGGAGCGGATGGGCGAGCGGCAGAGCGGGCGCGTCCGGCTGCTCCAGGGCTCCCTCGCCTACACCGACAAGCGGCTGACCGGATACGACGCGGCCGTGCTCAGCGAGGTCATCGAGCACCTGGACCTGCCGCGGCTGCCCGCGCTGGAGTACGCCGTCTTCGGCGCGGCACGGCCCGGCACGGTGCTGGTCACCACGCCCAACGCCGAATACAACGTCCGCTGGGAGACGCTGCCCGCCGGGGACGTCCGGCACGCCGACCACCGCTTCGAGTGGACCCGGGCGGAGTTCCGCGACTGGGCCCACCGGACCGCCGGACGGTACGGCTACGCCGTGGACTTCGCGCCGGTCGGACCGGACGACCCCGAGGTGGGGCCGCCCACCCAGCTGGCCGTCTTCTTCCGCAAGGACTCCGCCCCGAAGGAGGGCATCGCCGCATGAGCACCACCGATACAGCCGTGACCACGACCACCGCACCGCGGACGCTGCCCGTCACCGACCTCGCCCTCGTCGTACTGATCGGGGCCACCGGCTCGGGCAAGTCCACCTTCGCCCGCAAGCACTTCAAGCCCACCGAGGTGATCTCCTCCGACTACTGCCGGGGCCTGGTCGCCGATGACGAGAACGACCAGGGCGCCAGCAAGGACGCCTTCGAGGTCCTGCACTTCATCGCGGGCAAGCGCCTCGCCGCCGGGCGGCTCACCGTCGTCGACGCGACCAGCGTCCAGCAGGAGGCCCGCCGCGCTCTCGTCCAGCTGGCCCGCGCGCACGACGTGCTGCCCATCGCGATCGTCCTCGACCTGCCCGAGGAGGTGTGCGCCGCGCGCAACGCCGAGCGCCCCGACCGGGCCGGGCTGCCCCGGCAGGTCATCCAGCGCCACCGGCGCGAGCTGCGCCGTTCGCTGCGGGGGCTGGAGCGCGAGGGCTTCCGCAAGGTGCACGTCCTGCGGTCCGTCGAGGAGGCCGAGGCCGCCGAAGTCGTCCTGGAGAAGCGGTTCAACGACCTCACCCACCTCACCGGCCCCTTCGACATCATCGGTGACGTCCACGGCTGCGCCTCCGAGCTGGAGACCCTGCTCGCCGAGCTGGGCTACCGCGACGGGGTCCACCCCGAGGGCCGCACCGCCGTCTTCGTCGGAGACCTCGTCGACCGCGGCCCCGACAGCCCCGGGGTGCTGCGCCGCGTCATGGGCATGGTCGCGGCGGGCCACGCCCTGTGCGTGCCCGGGAACCACGAGAACAAGCTCGGCCGTTACCTCAAGGGGGCCAAGGTCCGCCGCACCCACGGCCTCGCCGAGACCATCGAGCAGCTCGCCCGTGAGGACGAGGAGTTCGTCCAGGAGGTCCGCCGCTTCATCGCGGGCCTCGTCAGTCACTACGTGCTGGACGGCGGCAAGCTGGTGGTCGCGCACGCCGGGCTGCCCGAGAAGTACCACGGCCGCACCTCCGGCCGGGTCCGCTCGCACGCCCTGTACGGCGAGACCACCGGCGAGACCGACGAGTTCGGGCTGCCCGTGCGCTACCCGTGGGCCGAGGACTACCGGGGCAAGGCCGCCGTGGTCTACGGCCACACCCCGGTCCCGGACACCACGTGGATCAACAACACCCTCTGCCTCGACACCGGCGCCGTCTTCGGCGGCAGGATGACCGCGCTGCGCTGGCCCGAGCGCGAACTGGTCGACGTACCGGCCGAGCAGGTCTGGTACGAGCCCACCCGCCCCCTCGCGGCCGCCGCGCCCGGCGGGCAGGACGGCCGCCCGCTGGACCTGGCCGACGTACAGGGGCGCCGGGCGGTGGAGACCCGGCACCTGGGCCGGGTCACCGTCCGGGAGGAGAACGCGGCGGCGGCCCTGGAGGTGATGAGCCGCTTCGCGGTCGATCCGCGGCTGGTCCCGTACCTGCCGCCGACCATGGCGCCCACCGCGGCGTCCGCCGAGGAGGGCTTCCTGGAGCACCCCGCCGAGGCCTTCGCGCAGTACCGCAAGGACGGTGTCGAGCGGGTCGTGTGCGAGGAGAAGCACATGGGTTCGCGGGCCACCGTACTGCTCTGCCGGGACGCCGGCGCCGCGGCGGCGCGCTTCGGGGTCAGCGATGGAACCACCGGCTCCACCGGCTCCGTGTACACCCGTACCGGGCGGCCCTTCTTCACGGATCCCGCCCTCACCGAGGAGGTGCTCGACCGGCTGCGCGCGGCGGTCTCCGGCGCGGGCCTGTGGGAGGAACTGGCCACCGACTGGCTCCTGCTCGACGGCGAACTGCTGCCCTGGTCGCTGAAGGCGACCGGGCTGCTGCGCGAGCAGTACGCCGCCGTGGGCGCGGCCTCCGGCGCGGTCTTCCCCGACGCCCTGGCCGCCCTGGACGCGGCCGCCGCCCGCGGCGTGGACGTGGGCGCGCTCGCGGACCGCCAGCGGCAGCGGTCCGCCGACGCCGCGGCCTTCACCGAGGCCTACCGGCGATACTGCTGGCCCACGGACGGCCTGGACGGGGTGCGGCTCGCGCCCTTCCAGCTGCTCGCGGTGGAGGGGCGGTCCCTGGCGGCGGTCCCGCACGACGAACAGCTCCGCTGGCTGGACCGGCTGGTGGAGGCCGACGGGCGCCGCGCGAAGGAGGGCGCCGCCGCCGCGCTGCTGCGCCGCACCGACCGGATCCTCGTGGACACCGGCAACGCGGAGTCCGTCCGGGCGGGCACCGACTGGTGGCTGCGGCTGACCGCCGAGGGTGGCGAGGGCATGGTCGTCAAACCCCTGGCGGCGTACGTGCGCGGCGGGCGCGAGCGGCTGGTCCAGCCGGGCCTCAAGGTGCGCGGACGCGAGTACCTGCGGATCATCTACGGTCCCGAGTACACCCGGCCGGACCACCTGGAGCGGCTGCGCTCGCGGTTCCTCGGGCACAAGCGCTCGCTCGCCCTGCGCGAGTACGCGCTCGGGCTGGAGGCGCTGGACCGGCTGGCGGGCGGCGAACCCCTGTGGCGGGTGCACGAGGCCGTCTTCGCCGTGCTGGCCCTGGAGTCGGAACCGGTCGATCCGCGTCTGTGAGCGACGGATCGCACCCTCGGCCGGGGGCCCGCCCGGGGCCGGCCGGGGGTGCGATCCGTGTGAACCGCGCGCCCCCGGTTAGGTCGTATGGGGGAACTTTGCCGTGGAACTCCCTGGAAACACCGGGCGGGATCGTTCTTCCAGGGCAGCGGAATCATCCGCGACCCTGGAAGGACGGAACGTCAGATATGAAGATGACCGCGCGCGGAAGCCTTGCGGCGCTCATGACCTGTATGGCCGCGGCGGGTGCGGCGAGCCCGGCCCTGGCGAGCACGGTGCCGGTGGGGGTACCGCTGGAGGCCGTGGAGACCTCGCTCGGCGTGGACACCCCGCGGGTGGCCACCGGGGTGCCCGTCCCGGTCGTCGGTGCGCCCGAGGTGCCCGTGCACCACTCCGGGGACCTGCTCCCCACCCCGCTCGTGCCGGTCATCCCGATCGGCACCGAGCTGGGCCACACCGGGATCACCTCCCCGGTGCCGAACCTGCTGGGCCGGAAGGAGACGGACGGTGAGGGTTCCCTGGACGCGCCCGCCACGACCCTGCTCGCCCGGGGCGCCGGGGTGATCGTCGGAGCGCCGATCACGATGCCCGACGGCCACAACTTCGGGCTGCCGAACGTGGTCGCCCCCAAGCTGGGAGTGATCGCCCCGGAACTGAAGGGTGCCCCTTCGGCCCTGCTCGGCCTGCGCTGAGTCAACGGCACGTCAAAACGCCGCCCGGTCTGCGAACGTGTACGCCATGGGATTCCATGTCGACTCCGAGACCGGGCGGCTGCGCCGCGTCATCCTCCACCGGCCCGATCTGGAGCTGAAGCGGCTGACGCCGAGCAACAAGGACCAGTTGCTCTTCGACGACGTGCTGTGGGTGCGCAGGGCCCGGCAGGAACACGACGGTTTCGCCGACGTGCTGCGCGACCGGGGCGTCGAGGTGCACCTCTTCGGTGATCTGCTGGGCGAGTCCATGGACATCCCGGAGGCGCGCCGCCTCGTACTGGACCGGGTCTTCGACGAGAAGGAGTACGGTCCCCTCGCCACCGACCACTTGCGGGCCGCCTTCGACGGGCTGACCTCCGCCGAGCTGGCCGAGGCGCTGGTCGGCGGGATGACCAAGCGGGAGTTCCTGGAGCGGCACACCGAGCCCGTGTCGGTCCGCTTCCACGCGATGGAACTGGACGACTTCCTGCTGGGGCCGCTGCCGAACCACCTGTTCACCCGCGACACTTCGGCCTGGATCTACGACGGCGTGTCCATCAACGCGATGCGCTGGCCCGCCCGGCAGCGCGAGACCGTGCACTTCGAGGCGATCTACAAGCACCACCCCCTCTTCACGGCCTCCGGCGCCTTCCACTACTGGACCCAGGGCCAGGCCGACTACCCCTCGACCATCGAGGGCGGGGACGTCCTGGTCATCGGCAACGGCGCGGTGCTGATCGGGATGAGCGAACGCACCACCCCGCAGGCGGTGGAGATGCTGGCGCGCGGACTGTTCGCCGCCGGTTCCGCGACGTCCATCGTGGCCCTGGACATGCCCAAGCGGCGGGCGTTCATGCACCTGGACACGGTGATGACGATGGTCGACGGGGACACCTTCACCCAGTACGCCGGTCTCGGCATGCTGCGCTCCTACACGATCGAGCCGGGCGACGGCGCCCAGGAACTCAAGGTCACCGACCACCCGCCGGAGCACATGCACCGGGCCATAGCGGCGGCGCTGGGCCTGGACTCGATCCGGGTGCTGACCGCGACCCAGGACGTGCATTCCGCGGAGCGGGAGCAGTGGGACGACGGCTGCAACGTGCTGGCGGTGGAGCCGGGGGTGGTGGTCGCCTACGAGCGGAACGTCACCACCAACACCCACCTGCGCAAGGAGGGCATCGAGGTGATCGAGATCCCGGGCAGCGAACTGGGCCGCGGCCGGGGCGGGCCGCGCTGCATGAGCTGTCCCGTCGAACGCGACGCCGTCTGAGGCCGGGGGATCTCCGGGCAGGTCAGCCCATGTGGGGGGCTGTATATCAATGCAGAGGATCGTATAGACTTCCAGTATCCCCTGTCAGCGCGACTCTGGAGCGTCCCCATGGCCACCGACCTCGTCGGCCGCAGTTTCCTCAAGGAGCTCGACTTCACCGCCGCCGAGTTCCGCGGCCTGATCGAGCTGGCCGCCGAGCTCAAGGCCGCCAAGCGGGCGGGCGCCGAGGAGCGCCGGCTCCAGGGCCGCAACATCGCGCTGATCTTCGAGAAGACCTCCACCCGCACCCGCTGCGCGTTCGAGGTGGCCGCCGCCGACCAGGGCGCCCACACCACCTACCTCGACCCCTCCGGTTCGCAGATGGGCCACAAGGAGTCGGTCAAGGACACCGCGCGGGTGCTGGGCCGGATGTTCGACGGCATCGAGTACCGGGGCGACAGTCAGGCCGCGGTCGAGGAGCTGGCCGCGCACGCGGGCGTCCCGGTCTTCAACGGCCTCACCGACGACTGGCACCCCACCCAGATGCTCGCCGACGTCCTCACGATGACCGAGCACTGCCCGGGCCGTCCGCTGGAGCGGATCGCCTTCGCCTACCTCGGCGACGCCCGCTTCAACATGGGCAATTCCTACCTGGTCACCGGCGCCCTGCTGGGCATGGACGTACGGATCGTGGCGCCCCGGGCGTACTGGCCCGCCGAGCCGGTGGTGGCCGCGGCGCGCGAACTCGCGGCCGCGAGCGGCGCCCGGATCACCCTCACCGAGGAGATCTCCGAGGGCGTGGCGCAGGCCGACTTCGTCATCACCGACATCTGGGTCTCCATGGGGGAGCCCAAGGAGGTCTGGGACGAGCGGATCGCGGCGCTGTCGCCGTACGCCGTCACCATGGACGTCCTGCGCGCCACCGGCAACCCGGACGTCAGGTTCATGCACTGCCTGCCCGCCTTCCATGACCTCGGCACCAAGGTCGGCCGCGAGATCCACGAGCGGCACGGCCTGGAGTCGCTGGAGGTGACGGACGAGGTGTTCGAGTCCGCGCACTCCATCGTCTTCGACGAGGCGGAGAACCGGCTGCACACGATCAAGGCGGTCCTGGTCGCGACCCTCGCGAAGCCGTAACGCGACCCTCGCGAAGCCGTAAGGGAAGGGCCCCCTACGCGGTCAGCACGCGGCGGCGGGCGGCCGCGCGGGCAGGGTGAACCAGACGGCCTTGCCGTGCGCGGTGGGCCGGTGGCCGCAGGCGGAGCTGAGGGCGCGGATCAGCAGCAGACCGCGGCCGTGCTCCTGCCAGGGGTCCGGCGGCTGCGGGCCGAGGCCGGCGGGGAGCCGCGGGTCGCCGTCGTGCACCTCGACCTGGCAGCCGTTGGCCAGCAGTTCCACGACGAGTTCGATCGGCGATGCGCCGCTCGTGTGCTCGACGGCGTTGGCGACCAGCTCCGCCGTGAGCAGTTCGGCGGTGTCGCTGTCCGCGGGCGCGTCGATCTCGGCGAGCGCGGTACGGACCAGGGCGCGGGCGATCGGCACGGCCGCGGTCGTGTGCGGGAGGGCGATCCGCCACGCGCAGGTGTCGGGCATGGGCGTCCGTCCGTTCCGTCGAGGGGCTGGCATGGGGGTCTGGCACGCGAGTGAGGGGAAAGGTCCTGCTTTCAACGATACGAAGTGGCGATCCGGTGGCGTAGGGCACCCCGCCGTCGGCGCGGGGGACCACCGCTCCTTCCGGACGGGACCTTCGGCGCCGTAGGTGCTGTTGCGTTTGTGCTGTTGCGTTTCCCTGACGACAGTCACGATCCGGTGATACGGTCACCGTGTGAGCCCCTTCACCGGTTCCGCAGCCCCCACCGAACGGTGGCGCCACCTCCGGCTGACCCGCCAGGACGGCGTGGCCACCGTGACCCTCGACCGCCCCGAGAAGCTGAACGCGCTCACCTTCGGCGCCTACGCCGACCTGCGCGACCTGCTCGCCGAACTCTCCCGCGAGCGGTCCGTACGGGCCCTCGTGCTCGGCGGCGAAGGCCGCGGCTTCTGCTCCGGCGGTGACGTCGACGAGATCATCGGTGCCACCCTCGCGATGGACACCGCGCAGCTCCTGGACTTCAACCGGATGACGGGACAGGTCGTCCGGGCCATCCGTGAATGCCCCTTCCCCGTCATCGCCGCCGTACACGGGGTGGCGGCCGGAGCCGGGGCCGTCCTCGCCCTCGCCGCCGACTTCCGGATCGCCGACCCCACCGCCCGCTTCGCCTTCCTCTTCACCCGCGTCGGCCTCTCCGGCGGCGACATGGGCGCCGCCTACCTGCTGCCCCGCGTCGTCGGCCTCGGCCACGCCACCCGGCTCCTCATGCTCGGCGAAACCGTCCGGGCCGCCGAAGCCGAACGCATCGGCCTGCTCAGCGAACTGACCGAAGAGGGCAAGGCCGGCCAGCGGGCCGCCGAACTCGCCGAACGCCTCGCCTCCGGCCCCGCCCTCGCCCACGCCCAGACCAAGGCCCTGCTCACCGCCGAACTCGACATGCCGCTCGCGGCCTCCGTCGAACTCGACGCGAACACCCAGGCCCTGCTGATGAACGGCGAGGACTACGCCGAATTCCATGCCGCCTTCACCGCGAAGCGGCCACCCCAGTGGAGGGGAAGGTAGCGCCATGAAGGTCGCTGTCGTGGGCGGGGGACCGGGGGGACTGTACGCCGCCGCTCTGCTGGCCCGGCAGGGACACCGGGTCGAGGTGTGGGAGGCCAATGCCGCCGACGACACCTTCGGCTTCGGCGTGGTGCTCTCCGACGAGACCCTCGGCGGCATCGAACGCGCCGACACCGAGGTCTACGCCGCCCTGTCCGCCGAATTCGTCCGCTGGGACGACATCGACGTCGTCCACCGCGGCCGGATCCTCACCTCCGGCGGCCACGGCTTCGCCGCCCTCGGCCGCCGCAGGCTCCTGGAGATCCTGCACGCGCGCTGCGCGGCCCTCGGCGTCCGGCTCCGCTTCCGGACCCGGCTGCCCGCGGCCCAGGCGCTCGGAGCGACGTACGACCTGGTCATCGCCGCCGACGGCGTGCACAGCGCCACCCGCGAGGCGGGCGCCGACACCTTCCGCCCGCGGCTGGACACCGGCCGCAGCCGGTACATCTGGCTGGCCGCCGACTTCGCCTTCGACGCCTTCCGCTTCGAGATCGCCGAAACCGAGCACGGGGTCATGCAGCTGCACGGCTACCCCTACTGCGCCGACTCCTCCACCGTCATCGTCGAAATGCGCGAGGAGGTCTGGCGGGCCGCCGGACTCGACCTCTGCGACGAGGCCGAATCGGCCTCCCGCTGCGCCAAGACCTTCAGCGAGGCGCTGCGCGGGCGCTCCCTGCGCGGCAACCGCTCCACCTGGACCGCCTTCCGTACGGTCGTCAACGAGCGGTGGTCGCAGGGCAACGTGACCCTCCTCGGGGACGCCGCGCACACCGCCCACTTCTCCATCGGCTCCGGCACCAAACTCGCCGTCGAGGACGCCCTCGCGCTCGCCGAGGCCGTCCGCGAACTGCCCGGCCCCGACGGCGTACCGGCCGCACTCGCCGCCTACGAAGCCGCCCGCCGCCCGGCCGTGGCCAGCACCCAGCGCGCCGCGGCGGCCAGCATGCGCTGGTTCGAGGACATCGCCGGATACGTCGACCAGCCGCCCCGGCAGTTCGCCTTCAACCTGCTCACCCGCAGCCGCCGGGTCACCCACGGCAATCTGCGGCTGCGCGACGAGCGCTTCACCCGCGCCGTCGAGCAGGACTTCGGCTGCCCGGACCCGGCGACCCCGCCCATGTTCACCCCGTACCGGCTGCGCGGCCTGACCCTGCGCAACCGCGTGGTCGTCTCCCCGATGGACATCTACAGCGCCGAGGACGGCGTACCGGGCGACCTCCACCTCGTCCACCTCGGCGCGCGGGCCCTCGGCGGCGCGGGCCTGGTGATGACCGAGATGGTGTGCGTCAGCGCCGACGGCAGGATCACCCCCGGCTGCACCGGCCTGTACACCGGCGAACAGGCAGCGGCCTGGACCCGGATCGCCGACTTCGTGCACACCTCCGCACCCGGCACCGCGCTCGGCGTCCAGCTCGGCCACGCGGGCCGCAAGGGATCCACCCGCCGCATGTGGGAAGGCATGGACCAGCCGCTCGACTCCGGGAACTGGCCGCTCGTCGCCGCCTCCCCGCTCCCGTACCGGCCCGGCGTCTCACAGGTCCCGCACGAACTGAGCGCCGCCGAACTGGCCGGTATCCGCGGCCTGTTCACGGACGCCGCCGTCCGCGCGGCCGACTGCGGCTTCGATCTCCTCGAACTGCACTGCGCCCACGGCTACTTGCTCTCCGGGTTCCTCTCGCCGCTGACCAACCACCGCACCGACGCCTACGGCGGCTCGCCCGCCGCCCGCATGCGCTTCCCGCTGGAGGTCTTCGACGCGGTCCGCGAAGTCTGGCCCGCCGACCGCCCGATGACCGTGCGGATCTCCGCCACCGACTGGGCACCCGGCGGCACCTCCGCCGAGGAGGCCGTGGCGATCGCGGCGGCCTTCGCCGCCCACGGAGCGGACGCCATCGACGTCTCGACCGGCCAGGTCGTCGCCGACGAGCGCCCCGAATACGGCCGTTCCTACCAGACCCCCTACGCCGACCGGATCCGGGGCGCCCTCGGCGTCCCGGTCATCGCGGTCGGCGCCGTCTCCTCCTGGGACGACGTCAACTCCCTGCTCCTCGCGGGCCGCGCGGACCTGTGCGCGCTCGGCCGCCCGCACCTCTACGACCCCCACTGGACCCTGCACGCCGCCGCCGACCAGGACTACACGGGCCCGGCCGCCCCCTGGCCCGCCCCCTACCGCGCGGGCAGCCGCAAACCCCCGACAGGGCGCGGCTAAACGACCGAGGTGGTACGGGCCAGCACCATCGAGCGCTCCCCGACCGGGACGTAACCGAGCCTCGGGTACAGGCGGTTGCTCGTGGCGTTGGCGAGATCGGTGAAGAGGATCACCTCCGCCGCGCCCGCCGCCCGCGCGCCCAGCGTGGCCGCGTACGTCGACCCCGCCCCGTAGCCGTGCCCGCGCGCCCCCGGCGGGGTGTACACGGGGCCGACCCGCGCGGCCCCGCCCAGGGGGCGGGAAAAACTCGCCAGCGAGACGGGCGTCCCGGCCGCGTCCTGCCACAGCAGCACACCGCCGTACGACAGCCGGTCGCGCACCCAGGTCGTGCCGGCCGTGATCGTGTCGGCCTCGGCGGCGAAGGCGGCCAGCCACTCCAGCAGCAGCGGCAGGTCCTCCTCGGTGGCGGGCCGGGCCGCGCCCGCGGGGGCGGGGGAGGGGGCCACCAGGGTGCCGAGCCGGAACAGCCGGTTCTCCTCGATGTCCACCGGACGGCCCCAGGCCTCCGCCAGCACCCGCGCGTCCGCGCGCCGCCCGTTGAACCCGGCCACGCCCGCCAGCAGCGGCTCGGTGTGCAGTACGTCCGCCAGTGCGGCCAGCGCCTCGGCGGGCAGCGCGCCCACCAGCAGCGGATTCGGCGGGGTGCACACCAGGCCCGCCGCGACCGCCCCGTCCGGGCCGGTCCACCAGCCGAAGAACGGGGTGCCGCTGCCGAAGGCCTGCGGGCCGCGCCGCCGCAGGCCGTCGGCGGTGGTCCGCAACAGGGTGTTGGGCACCGGTTCGGCGGCCACCGCCGCGCCCGCCGCGTCGAGGTACGCCGTCAGGTCTTCAGTGAAGGTCCAGGTCATGGGTCATTGTGCGGTGGACGGCCGGGCCCGGGCACCTCAATTTCACCCGCCGCGGGACCCGCTCAGGACGTGGGCGGTTCGGGCCGCACGAACGCCGCCCCCCGCTCCCACAGCCGGGAGTGCAGCGCCGCGAACACCGCCGCCGCGCGCTCGCCCGGCCAGTCGGCGGGCAGCAGTTCCGGGGGGAGGCCGGGGTCCGCGTACGGCAGCCTGCGCCAGGAGTCCAGCGCGAGCAGATAGTCGCGGTAGGCCTGCTCGGGCGTCGGCTCGGCGCCCGACTGCCAGCCGCGGAGCACCGGTCCGTGCAGGCCGAGGAACTCCTCGTGCTGCTTGGCCAGGGCCGCCAGGTCCCACCAGCGGGACACCGCCTCGGCGGTGGCCGCGAAGCCGAGGTGCGCGCCGCGGAAGAGGTCGACGTACGGGGTCAGCTGGAGGCGCTCCAGGGTGTGCCGGGTCTCGTCGTAGAGCGTGGCCGGGGCGATCCACACGCCCGGCGCGGCCGTGCCGAAACCGAGCCGGGCCAGGCGCGAGCGCAGCAGGTGGCGCTTGTGCCGCTCCTCCTCGGGCACGGAGAAGACGGCCAGCAGCCATTCACCGCCCGAGGCCGCGGCCTCCCCGGGTGCGGCGGCCGCGTAGATCCGGCGGTCGCCGTCCGCCAGCAGCTGCCGGGCCTCCTCCGAGAGGTCGTAGGCCGCCGCGCCGTCCGCCCCGCGCGCGGGCAGGATGAACCCGCGCCGCTTGAGCCGGGACACCGAGGAGCGGACCGCCGGGGCGTCCACCCCGGCCGCGCCCAGGAGGCGGATCAGGGCGGACACCGGGACGGGTCCGTCGAAGGTGCGCCCGTAAGCGCCGTAGAACGTGACGATCAAGGATCGTGGGGTGTGCTGCTCGGCCACGGGTTCACTCTAGATCGCGCAGGCGGTAGCGCTGCAGCTTGCCGGTCGGGGTCCGCGGCAGGGCAGCCACGAAGACGAAGGCGCGCGGGCACTTGTGCGGGGCCAGCTCCGCCCGCATGAACGCCCGCAGATCCTCCTCGGACGGCTCGGCGCCCGGCCGGGCCACCGCGTAGGCGACCACGACCTGTCCGCGTCGCTCGTCCGGGCGGCCCACCACCGCGGCCTCCACCACGTCCGGGTGGCGCAGCAGGGCCTCCTCGACCTCGGGGCCCGCGATGTTGTAGCCCGCCGAGATGATCATGTCATCGGCGCGGGCCACATAGCGGAAGTAGCCGTCCCGGTCGCGGATGTAGGTGTCACCGGTGACGTTCCAGCCGTCCCGTACGTACTCGCCCTGCCGCGGATCGGCCAGATAGCGGCAGCCGACCGGACCGCGCACCGCGAGCAGCCCCGGCTCCTCGTCGGCCACCTCCCGGCCCGTGTGGTCCACCACCCGCGCCTGCCAGCCCGGCACCACCCGGCCGGTGGTACCGGGGCGGATGTCCGCGTCGGCCGCCGAGATGAAGATGTGCAGCAGCTCGGTGGCACCGATGCCGTTGATGATGCGCAGGCCGGTGCGCTCGTACCACGCCTGCCAGGTGGCGGCGGGCAGGTTCTCGCCCGCCGAGACGCACCGCCGCAGCGCCGAGAGGTCGTGGCCGTCCAGCTCGTCCAGCATCGCCCGGTAGGCCGTGGGGGCCGTGAACAGGACGCTCACCCGGTGCTCGGCGAGCGCGGGCAGCAGCACCCGCGGCCCCGCCTGCTCCAGCAGCAGCGCCGAGGCCCCGGCCCGCAGCGGGAAGACCACCAGCCCGCCCAGGCCGAAGGTGAAGCCGAGCGGCGGACTGCCGGTGAAGACGTCGTCCGGGCGCGGGCGCAGCACCTGCCGGGAGAAGGTGTCGGCGACCGCCAGGACGTCCCGGTGGAAGTGCATGCAGCCCTTGGGCCGTCCGGTGGTGCCCGAGGTGAAGGCGATCAGCGCCACGTCGTCGGCCGAGGTGTCCACGGCCCGGTACGGGGTGGCCGGGGCCCGCTCGGCCAGCCGCAGCAGATCGTCCGGGTCCTCGCCGCCGTACGGGGTGATCCGCAGCCCCGGCACCTCCGCCCCGGCCAGGTCCGCCACCACGTCGGCGTGGCACAGGGCGTGCCGCACCCGGGCCATCGCGCACACCGTGGCCAGTTCCCGGGAGCGCTGCTGGGCCAGGACGGTGACGGCCACCGCGCCCGCCTTCATGACCGCCAGCCAGCAGGCGGCGAGCCAGGGGCCGGTGGGTCCGCGCAGCAGCACCCGGTTGCCGGGGACCACGCCGAGATCGACAGTGAGCACATGGGCCAGCCGGTCCACCCGCTCGCGCAGTTCGCCGTACGACCAGACCTCGCCGGATCCGGTGCGGAAGGCCGGGCGGTCCGCGCCGAACCGGGCCACGGTGGCGTCGAGCAGCTCGGCCCCGCAGTTCAGCCGGTCCGGATAGGCCAGTTCCGGCAGCTGGAAGAGGAGTTCGGGCCACTCGTGGCCGGGTGGCAGGTGGTCACGGGCAAAGGTGTCGGCGTGGGCGGAAGGCATGAGCTTCAAGGCGGGTTCGCCCCCTTGCGACGGTCCGGGATGGGGGGTGGTGCCGGCCGTGCGAACGCGTGACGAGCGTATCGTGATGGTGACGACAGTCAACTGCACGCGATAAGACTGGTGCGACAGGAAAACTGGTGCGACAGGAAAACCGTGGCTCCCGCGGAGAACTGAGGCATTCGGATGGCCGGATTCGCGCTCGACCCGGAACAAGAGCAATGGTGCGAGCGGCTGCGCGCGCTCGCAGCCGAGCGGCTCGGGCCGCTCGCCGGAAAAGGTGAACCGGGGCGCGTCAACCGGCCGCTGCTGGCCGCCCTCGGCGAACACGGCCTGCTGGAGCGGGTCTTCAGTGCGGGCGCGCTGGAGCTGTGCCTGCTGCGGGAGTCCCTCGCCTACGGCTGCACCGAGGCCGAGACGGCCCTCGCCCTCCAGGGTCTCGGCGCGCACCCCGTGCTGAGCGCCGGGAGCGCGGCGCAGCGCGAGCGCTGGCTGCCCGGCGTACGGGCCGGACGCACCGTCGCCGCCTTCGCGCTGAGCGAGCCCGGCGCGGGCTCGGACGCGGCCGCCCTGGCCCTGGCGGCGGACCCGGCCGGGGGCACCGGAGCAGCGGGGAAGGGCGGCGGCTGGCGGCTCACCGGGGAGAAGCGCTGGATCTCCAACGCCCCCGAAGCGGATTTCTACACCGTCTTCGCCCGGACGGGTGAGGGCCCCGGGGCCAAGGGCGTCAGCGCCTTCCTGGTCCCCGCCGACCGCCCCGGCCTCACCGGCGAGCCCCTCGACATGCTCTCCCCGCACGCGATCGGCTCCCTGGCCTTCGACGGCGTGCCGGTCGGCCCCGAGGACCTGCTGGGCGAGCCCGGCCGGGGCTTCCGGGTCGCCATGGAGACCCTCAACCGCTTCCGGCCCAGCGTCGGCGCCTTCGCCGTCGGCATGGCCCGGGCGGCCCTGGACGCGACCCTGGCCCACACCGCGCACCGCGCCGCGTTCGGCGGCGTACTCGGCGACCTCCAGGCGGTGGCCCACCGGGTCGCCGAGATGGCCACCCGCACGGAGGCCGCCCGGCTGCTCGTCTACGCGGCGGCCGGGGCGTACGACGCGGACAGCGGTGCGCCGGACGTGCCGAGGCGGGCGGCGATGGCGAAACTGCTGGCCACGGAGACGGCGCAGTACGTCGTCGACCACGCGGTCCAGCTGCACGGCGCGGTCGCGCTCCAGCGCGGCCACCTGCTGGAACACCTGTACCGGGAGGTCCGGGCGCCGAGGATCTACGAGGGGGCGAGCGAGGTGCAGCGCACGATCATCGCGCGGTCGCTGTACGCGCGGCAGGAGCAGCAGGGGCCGCACGGGCAGGTCGGCCCGCTCACGCAGCACGGGCAGCACGGGCAGCACGGACCGGCGGGGGTGGCCCGGTGATCGAGCGGATCAATCCGCCCGGGCTCTCCCCGGCGACCGGCTTCTCGCACGCGGTGGCGGCCTCCGGGTCCCGGCTGGTCCTGCTCGCGGGGCAGACGGCGCTCGACGCCGCGGGCAAGGTGGTGGGGGACACCCTGCCGCAGCAGTTCGAACGGGCCCTGGCCAACCTGCTGGCCGCCCTCGCGGCGGCGGGCGGCACCCCCGCGGAGCTGGCACGGGTGACGGTGTACGCCGTGGACGTGGCGGACTACCGGGCGTGCGCCCCGGAACTGGGCCGGATCTGGCACCGGCTGGCGGGCCGCGACTATCCGGCGATGGCCGTCATCGGCACCACCCGGCTCTGGGACGAGCAGGCGCTGGTCGAACTCGACGGCATCGCGGTCCTCGCCTAGGGTTGATATGCCCCATTTCTGATAGAACTCTCCGATACTCGGAGGTGCATGGATATGCGCCGTGCGATCGCCTCGGCCGTAGTCGCCGGGGCCGCCGGAATCGTGCTGGGCCTGGCTCCGCTGGGCAGCGCCGTAGCGGCGGCCCAGCCACAGACCCTCCCGCAGACCTGGTGGTGCTCCGATCAGTGGCACGGACAGGACTGGCGTACCTGCTGCGACCCCTCGCGCGGGGACGACCGTCCCAGCTGGTGCTGGGACTGGCGCTCGGACAACGGGAACTGGAACCACGACAGCAGCTGGGACAACAGCTGGAACCGTGACAACAACTGGAACCACGACAGCGGTTGGAACAACGACAGCAACTGGAACCACGACAACTGGAGCCACGACAACGGCTGGAACCACGACAACGGCGGTGACGGCAACTGGAACCACGACGGCAACGGTGGCCATGACGGCAACTGGAGCCACGACAGCAGCTGGAGCAGGAACCGCTAGCCCTCCAGCAGGGTCCCCATCCATTCCTCGATACCCGTCACCGTGCGGGGGAGCGCGCCCGACATCAGGCGCGCTCCTTCCGCTGTGATGACCAGGTCGTCCTCGATCCGGACCCCGATCCCCCGCAGTTCCGCGGGGAGGGTCTCGTCGTCCGGCTGGAGGTAGAGGCCCGGCTCCACGGTGAGGACCTGCCCCTCCTCCAGCACTCCGTCCAGGTACGTGTCCTGCCGTGCCTGGGCGCAGTCGTGGACGTCCAGTCCCAGCATGTGACCGCTGCTGCACAGCGTGTACCGGCGGTGCAGGTCCCCTTCCGCATCCTTCAGGACGCCCCAGTCGGCGAGCCCCTCGGCGATGACCCGCATCCCGGCCCGGTGGAAGTCGCGGAAGCTGGCCCCGGGGCGCAGCGCCGCCATGCCCGCGTCCTGTGCGGCCAGCACCAGTTCGTAGACCTGCCGCTGGACGGGTGAGAAGCGGCCGGAGAGCGGCAGGGTGCGGGTGACGTCGGCCGTGTAGAGGGTGTCGGTCTCCACGCCCGCGTCCAGGAGCAGGAGTTCGTCCCGGTTCAGCCTGCCGTCGTTGTGGATCCAGTGCAGCACGCAGGCGTGCGCGCCGGAGGCCGCGATCGTGTCGTAGCCGGTGCCGTTGCCCTCGGCGCGGGCGCGCAGCCCGAAGACCCCCTCGATCCAGCGCTCGCCGCGCGGGTGGGCGAGGGCGCGCGGCAGCGCCCGTACGACGTCCTCGAACCCGGCGGCCGTGTGGTCGACGGCGAGCTGCAACTGGGCCACTTCCCAGGCGTCCTTGACCAGGCGCAGCTCGGAGAGGGCGGTGGCGAGCGCCGGGTCGTGCGCGGCGTGGCGGGCCTCGGGGGCGCCCAGGGTGTCCAGGTGGGCGCAGCGGATGCCGGTGAGCCGCTCGGCCTCGGCGAGGTCGGGGCGGCGGCCGACCCAGAACTCGCCGTAGCGGCGGTCCCGGTAGAACTCCTCGGTGCCGTCGGTGCGCGCCGAGCGCGGCCGCAGGTACAGGACGGCCTCGTGCCCGTGCGGCCCGGCCGGTTCCATCACCAGCACGTGTCCGACCTGGTCCTCGCCGGTGAGTCCGGTGAGCCAGGCGTAGGCGCTGTGCGGGCGGAAGCGGTGGTCGCAGTCGTTGGAGCGGACCTTGAGTTCGCCCGCCGGGATGATCAGCCGCTCGCCCGGGAAGCGGGCCGAGAGCCGTGCGCGCCGGGCCGGGGTGACGGCGTGGGCGGCGACGCGGGCATCGGCCGGCAGGGGTGAGGCGGACCAGTTTCCGGACATGAAGGCGGACAACTCGGCTGATACGGGCAGATCGTGGCTGCCCGTATTGAGACGGGAGGGGCGGTCGGTCACGAAAGCTCCCTGGGAAGACGTGAACTGGTGGGCGCACAGGGGTTGTCAGTGCAATTTCACATTACTATGTTACAGGTCACACGGCGTTCACATTAATCCCCGTCAAACGCCGTGTGACGCAGGGCAGTTGCACCCTTTGGTCCCCCACCTCCCTCACCGCAACCAGGAGTTCCCGGTGTCCCAGCACAGAGCTGTGCGTACGTCCCTCCTCGCCGCCGCCGTCACGGTGACCCTCCTCGCCTCCGCAGGCCAGGTCGTGGCCCAGACGGCCGGTGCCGGTGCCGCCCCGGTCCCCGCGACGTTCGCCTCGGGCACGCCCGCCGCCGCCCCGGCCCCGGCGGGCCAGAACCCCTTCGACGAGGTCCAACACCTCGCCACCGCCCCCGCGCTCACCTCGGCACCGGCCCCCGCCCCGGGAACCGGTCAGGAAGCGGGCAAGATAGCCGGACCGGCCCCGGCCGCCGCCCCCAGCGCCACCCAACTCGCCGACCGCGGCGCGGAGAAGGCCGGCAAGGCCACCTCGCAGCGCACGGCGGGCAACGGCCTGCTGGCCGCGGGCGTCCCCTGCACCCTCGACGGCATCACGGGCCTGTCCCCGGAGCAGTTCGCCGACTTCCTCGCCGACTCCTCGGTCACCGCGGACGGCTGCCTGCGCGGGCTCATCTGGACCTGGGACGCCCGCCTGGTCCCGGTGATGTCCGACGCCCACGTCCAGGCCGTCTCGCGCCGGATATCCAGCCTGGCCGCCGCCCACGACGGCCGTAACTCCTCGCACCTGGAGGAGATGTTCACGTACCTGCACGCCGTCGTCTACCACGACTACTCGCACACCGAGATCGACGTCACCGACGCCCCGACGGTCGACGCGATGCGCGCCGCCATCGCCGACTTCGGCGCCGCCGCCCACACCTTCGACGTCAGCGCCTCCAACGCCCGCACCCTGCGCGAGGCCCTCTACGCGGGCAGCGCCCCGGGTCTGCGCCAGCACCAGATCGGCCTGATCAAGAAGGTCCTGCCCGTCCTGGACCCGGCCCACCCGCAGACCAACCAGGACGCCTCCTGGGCGGGCGCCGTGCTCGCCGGTCTGTCCGTGAACTACCTGGGCGTCTACCCGGGCAACAACGACGCCGCGTTCCACACGGCGGTCGCGGCCGACCCCGCCTACCGCGCCATGTTCAAGGCCTACGCCGGCTACGGCCACCTCAAGGGCACCGCCAACGCCTGGGCGGCGCGCGACGCGATCAGCGAGTACGGCCGGTTCGGCCAGGTCGAGGGGCTGGAGGCGCAGATCACCGCCGACCTCGGCGCCCTGCTGGAGCCGGTCAAGACGACCTTCGGCAACGGCAGCGAGCAGTGGGCCAAGATCGTCTCCTGGCTCAACACCTACAACGCCTGCAAGCCGTACGGGGTGTGCAAGGACGACATCGAGAAGGTGCTCTTCCCGAACACCTACACCTACGACAACGGCGGCATCAAGGTCCGCACCGCCCTCGACCGGGCCACCGTCGACCAGCTCTACTACGCGAGCAAGCAGGTCAAGACCCAGTTCCACCGGGTGCTCGGCACCGACCAGCCGCTCGCCGGTGACACCAACACCACCCTGAACATCGTGCTGTACGCCTCCCGCGCCGACTACGAGAACTACCACCCGATCCTCACCGGCATGGGCACCAACAACGGCGGCATCTACATCGAGAACGGCGCCACCTTCTACACCTACCAGCGCCGGGTGCCGCAGGACTCCTCCCTCACCCTGGAGGAGCTGTTCCGCCACGAGTACACCCACTACCTCAACGGCCGCTGGGCCGTGCCCGGCTTCTTCGGCCAGGGCGACTGGTACCAGAACGACCGCACGACCGCCATGGACGAGGGCACCGCCGAGTTCTTCGACGGCGCCACCCGCGACAACGGCATCGCCGTCCGCAAGTCCCTGGTCAAGGGCATCATCAACGACACCGCGGGCGGCGGGCCGCGGATGAACGTCCAGCAGCTGCTCCACGCCACCTACAGCAACGACGGCTTCCGCTTCTACAACTACGCGGGAACGTTCTTCGAGTTCCTGTGGACCCAGAAGCCCTCGGAACTGCGCGAGATGTACAGCCGCATCCGCGCGAACGACGTGGCGGGCTTCGACGCCTGGCGCGTGCGCATGGGCTCGGACAGCTACATCCAGCGCGACTACGACAAGTTCCTGGACGCGCAGATCGCCAAGGTGAACGACCTGTACGTGCCGAACACCGTCTTCACCGCCAACGACCAGCTGCGCGACTCCGCGCTCGCGTCGGTGAAGTCCTCCTTCGCCACCGCCACCTCCAACAACCCGGACTGCGTGGAGAACGGCGACCCCGGCAAGCGCCGCTTCACCTGTACGGGCCGGATCACCGCGAACCTGAAGGACTGGCGCAGCAACGACCAGAACTTCAAGGACATGTCCGAGACGGTCGACTACTTCATCCTCGACCGGGCGGGCGCGGTCTCCAACAACCTCGCCGACATGAACTGTTCCTTCGGCGCGGTGGAGATCTGGTCCAGCAAGGTCGCGGGGACGTCGAGTTACAGCTGTGAGGGCCCGCTGCGCAGCTGATCCGGTGCGGGCCGGTCCGGACCTGAACGGGGGGCCGGACCGGCCCGGCTCCATCCCGGTGCACATCCCGGCGCCATGTCCTGGATGGCCGATAAAGAATGTGACATATTACTGCCGTGCCCAAGAGACCACCTACGGACGCACCCGCCGACGCATCCTCCGGCGCACCCGCGGCCGCCGCCCCGGACGCCCCGCTGGATGCCGTCATCATCGGCGCGGGCGTCGTCGGAGCCGCCTGCGCGTACTACGCCACCCGCGCCGGACTCTCCGTGGCCGTCGTCGACCGCGGCCCCGTCGCGGGCGGCACGACCGGCGCCGGAGAAGGCAACCTGCTCGTCTCCGACAAGGGGCCGGGACCCGAACTCGACCTCGCGCTGCTCTCCACCACCCTGTGGCGCGAACTGGCCGCCGCCCTCCCGGCGCAGACCGAGTACGAAGCCAAGGGCGGCCTGGTCGTCGCCCCCGACGAAGCCACCCTGAAGGCCCTGCGGGTCTTCGCCGACGGCCAGCGCGCCGTCGGCGTCACGGCCACCGAGGTGGCGGCGGACGCGCTCCACGACCTGGAGCCGCACCTCGCCCCCGGCCTCGCGGGCGGCTTCCACTACCCCGACGACGCCCAGGTCCAGCCCGCCCAGGCGGCCGCCCGGCTGCTCGCCGCCAGCGGCGCCCGCGTCTTCACCGGCGAGGAGGTCACCGCGGTCCTCCGCTCGGCCGACGGCGCGGTACGGGGCGTGCGCACCCCGCGCCGCACCCTGCACGCCCCGGCCGTCGTCAACGCGGCCGGCACCTGGGGCGGCGCGATCGCCGAACTCGCCGGCACCACCCTGCCCGTCATGCCCCGCCGCGGCTTCGTCCTGGTCACCGAGCCCCTCCCGCGCGTCGTGCGGCACAAGGTGTACGCCGCCGACTACATCGCCGACGTCGCCAGCGGCTCCGCCGCCCTCCAGTCCTCCGCCGTCGTCGAAGGCACCCCCGCCGGGCCGGTCCTCATCGGCGCCACCCGTGAACGGGTCGGCTTCGACCGCGCCCTGTCCACCGAAGCCCTGCGCCGCCTCGCCGCCCAGGCCGCCGCCCTCTTCCCGGTCCTCGCGGACGTCCGGGTGCTGCGCGCCTACCACGGCTTCCGCCCCTACCTCCCCGACCACCTCCCGGCGATCGGCCCCGACCCGCGGGTCCCCGGGCTGCTGCACGCCTGCGGCCACGAGGGCGCGGGCATCGGCCTCGCCCCCGGCACCGGGATGCTGATCGCCGCCGCGCTCACCGGCGCCGCCGCCCCGCTGGACCCCGGGCCCTTCCGGCCCGACCGCTTCGCGCCCGACGCCTCGACGCCCGGCCCCTCGACGTCCGACCGCCCCACGAAGGAGGCCTGATGGCCAGCCCGCGCCGCACCCGTCGGCCCCGGGAACCGCGCGACCTCGTCGGCGGCGCGGCACCGGCCGCCCACACCGTCGAGTTCGACGGCCGTACGCTGCCCGCACAGGACGGCCAGAGCATCGCCGCCGTCCTGTGGGCCGCCGGGATCCTCGCCTGGCGCACCACCCGCGAGGGCGGCGCCCCGCGCGGCGCGTTCTGCGGGATCGGCAGTTGCTACGACTGCCTCGTCACCGTCAACGGCCTCCCCAACCAGCGCGCCTGCCTGGTCCCGGCCCGGCCCGGGGACACCGTCACCACCCAGGAGGGAACCGGCCGTGCCGACCTCGCCGTCTGACCCCGCCGGAGCCTCCGCGGGCTCCTGCGACCTCGCCGTCGTCGGGGCGGGCCCCGCCGGGCTCGCCGCCGCCGTCACCGCCGCCGACCTGGGCCTGCGCGTCACCCTCGTCGACGCGGGGGAGCGCCCGGGCGGCCAGTACTACCGCCACCCCGCCCCCGGGCTCGGCGCCGCCCGCCCCGAGGCCCTGCACCACGACTGGGCCGCCTTCCAAGGCCGTGAACGGCGGCTGCGCGCCCACGAGTCGGCGGGCCGGATCACCTTCCTGCCCGCCCACCACGTCTGGACCGTGGTCCCGGACACCGCCGCCGGCGCGGGGCACTGGCTGCTGCACGCCGTCGCGGGCACCCGAGGCGAGGACGAGCGCGCCGTCACCCTGAGCGCCCGCGCCGTCCTGCTCGCCACCGGCGCCCACGAGCGCCAGCTGCCCTTCCCCGGCTGGACGCTGCCCGGCGTGGTCGGGGCCGGGGGAGCGCAGGCCATGCTCAAGGCCGGTCTCGTCCTGCCCGGCCGCCGGATCGTGGTCGCGGGCAGTGGTCCGCTGCTGCTGGCGGTCGCCGGATCCCTGGCCGCCGCCGGGGCCCGGGTGCCCGCCGTCGTGGAGGCCGCCTCCTACACGGCCTACGCGGGCCGGGTGCCCACCCTGCTGCGCAACCCCGGCAAGCTCCTCGAAGGCGCCGTCCACGGCGGGGCGCTGCTGCGCCACGGGGTGCGGCTGCGCACCCGCCACGCCGTGGTCGAAGCCCTCGGCACGGACCGGGTCGAGGCCGTGGTCGTGGCCCGGCTCGACCGCGACTGGCGGCCGGTGCCCGGCACCGAGCGCCGGATCCGCTGCGACGCGCTCGCCGTCGGCCACGGCCTGGTGCCCCAGCTGGAACTCGCCACCGGCCTCGGCTGCGCCACCGTGCCCGCGGCGGACGGGACGGTGGCGCTCGGCCTCGACGGGAGCCAGCGGACCTCGGTCCCCGGCATCTGGTCGGCGGGCGAGACCGGCGGGATCGGCGGCGCCGGACTGGCCCTGGCCGAGGGTGAACTGGCGGCGTACTCCGTCGCGGGCCGCCCGGCCCCGGCCGCCCTGGTGCGCCGCCGGGCCCGGCTGCGGGCCTTCGCCGACGCGATGGGCGCGGCCCACCGCCCGGGGGGCGGGTGGACCGGGTGGCTGCCGGACGACACCGACGTGTGCCGCTGCGAGGAGGTCCCGGCCGGGCGGATCCGGGAGGCCGTGAGCGATCTCGGCGCGCGGGACGCCCGTACCGTCAAACTGCTCACCCGCGCGGGCATGGGCTGGTGCCAGGGCCGGATGTGCGGCGCCGCCGTCACCGCGCTCGCGGGCGGCGAAGCGGCCGCCGACCGGCGCCCGTTGTCCTGTCCGGTGCCGCTGCGCCAGCTCGCCGCGCTGCCCGCCGCGGGCCGGACCGCCGCCGGGGAGCCCGCCGACCGGCCCGGCGACGAGCCCGTATCCCCGTAGGCGCACCGATCGGGTGGCCGCACCCCTTGTGGCCGCCCTGCGCCCGCTAGTAAAATGTCACACATCACATAAGGAGTTCTGTCATGACCGACGCGCCCACCCCCGCGCCCACCACCCCCTCGCCCCGCACCCGCCCCTGGCACGGCATCATGGTCGCCACGGCCCTGCCGCTGCGCGAGGACCAGTCCGTCGACTACGACGCCTACGCCGAACACGTGGCCTGGCTGATCGCCAACGGCTGCGACGGCGTCGTCCCCAACGGCTCGCTCGGCGAGTACCAGACGCTCACCGACGAGGAGCGCGCCCGGGTCGTCCGCACCGCCATCGAGGCCGCCGGCGACGGGGACCGCGTGATGGCGGGCGTCGCCGCCTACGGCAGCGCCGAGTCCCGCCGCTGGGCCGAACAGGCCGCCGAAGCGGGCGCGGGCTCCGTCCTGCTGCTCCCGCCGAACGCCTTCCGCGCCGACCACGACGCCGTACGCGCCCACTACGCCGAGGTCGCCAAGGTCCAGGTGCCCGTCGTCGCGTACAACAACCCGATCGACACCAAGGTCGACCTGACCCCGCCGCTGCTCGCCCGGCTGTACGCCGACGGCAGCATCGTCGCGGTCAAGGAGTTCACCGGGGACGTCCGGCGCGCCTACGAGATCGCCGAACTCGCCCCGGGCCTCGACCTGCTCATCGGCTCCGACGACGTCCTGGTCGAACTCGCCCTCGCCGGCGCCGTCGGCTGGATCGCGGGCTACCCCAACGCCCTGCCGAACTCCTGCGCCGCGCTCTACCGGGCCGCCGTCGCCGGTGACCTGGAGACCGCCCTGCCGCTGTACAAGTCCCTGCACCCGTTGCTGCGCTGGGACTCCAAGACCGAGTTCGTCCAGGCCATCAAGCTCTCCATGGACCTCGCGGGCCGCCCCGGCGGGTCCGTCCGGCCGCCCCGCTTCCCGCTCACCGGCGAGACCGAGGCCGCCGTCCGCGCCGCCACCGAGAAGGCCCTTGCCGAGGGCCTCAACTAGTCTCCGCCCAGGCCCGCCCGGCCCGCCACGCCCGCCCGGCCCGTTCCAGCCGCGACTCCAGCCGAGACCCCAGGGGGACTCCATGCGCACCCGCCACGTCTACCACGCCGTGGACTCACACACCGAGGGCATGCCCACCCGGGTGATCACCGGCGGAGTCGGGGTGATCCCCGGCGCCACCATGGCCGACAAGCGGCTCCACTTCATCGCGCACATGGACCACGTCCGCACCCTGCTGATGAACGAACCGCGCGGACACGCGGCGATGAGCGGGGCCATCCTCCAGCCGCCCACCCGCCCCGACGCCGACTTCGGGGTGCTCTACATCGAGGTGTCGGGGCTGCTCCCGATGTGCGGCCACGGCACCATCGGGGTGGCCACGGTCCTCGTCGAGACCGGCATGGTGCCCGTCGTCGAGCCCGTCACCACGGTCCGCCTCGACACCCCGGCGGGCCTGGTCAGCGTGGACGTCCAGGTCCGGGACGGGGTGGCCGAACACGTCACCCTCACCAACGTCCCCTCCTTCTGCGTCGGCCTCGACCTCAAGGCCGAGGTCCCCGGATACGGCACGGTCACCTACGACCTCGCCTACGGCGGCAACTTCTACGCCTTCGTCGAACTCGACGCCCTCGGGCTCCCCTTCGACCGGGCCCGCGGCAATGACCTGCTCGCCGCCGGGCTGGCCGTCATGGAGGCCGTCAACGCGGGCGAGAACCGGCCCGTCCACCCGGAGAACCCCTCCATCGGCGGGGTCAAGCACGTCTACCTGGCGGCCCCCGGCTCCGACGCCGAGCGCTCCCGGCACGCGATGGCCATCCACCCCGGCTGGTTCGACCGCTCGCCCTGCGGAACGGGCACCTCCGCGCGGATGGCCCAGCTGCACGCCCGGGGCCTCCTCCCGGTCGGCCGGGACTTCGTCAACGAGTCCTTCATCGGCACCGAGTTCACCGGCCGGCTGGTCTCCGAGACCACCGTCGGCGGCCTGCGCGCCGTCGTCCCGACCGTCACCGGCCGGGCCTGGATCACCGGCACCGCCCAGTACTTCCTCGACCCGTCCGACCCCTTCCCCGGAGGCTTCCAGCTGTGACCGCCACGCATGGCGAACACCCGGCCCCCGGGGGCGACGCGTTCACTCCCGTGCGCACCACCGACTACCACACCGCCGGGGAACCCTTCCGGATCGTCACCGGCGGCCTCCCGCCGGTCCCCGGCGACACCGTGGCCGAGCGCTGCGCCACCGCCATAGGCCCCGGCGGCAGCGGCACGGCTCCGCGCCGGGGCGCCCTGGACGACGTACGCCGCCTCCTGGTCCAGGAGCCGCGCGGACACGCCGGGATGTACGGGGGGTTCGTGGTCCCGCCCGATGACGACGGGGCGCACTTCGGGGTGCTCTTCTGGCACAAGGACGGCTACTCCACGGCCTGCGGGCACGGCACGATGGCGCTCGGCGCCTGGGCCGTGGACAGCGGCCTGGTCGCCGCCCCCCACGACGGGGACGCCCAGGTGCGCATCGACGTGCCCTCCGGCCGGGTGACCGCCACCGTCCACCGCGCCGAGGGCCGCACCACCGGGGTCACCTTCCGCAACGTCCCGGCCAGGGTCACCGCCCGCAAGGTGCCCGTCGCCACCTCCTTCGGCGTCGCCGAGGTGGACCTCGCGCACGCCGGGGCCTGTTACGCCTCGGTCGCCGCGCGGGACCTGGGCCTGGGCACCGGCCGGGAGGCGTTGCCCGCGCTGGTGCGGGCCGGACAGGAGATCCGGGCGGCGCTGGCCGCGCACCCGGGCACCTGGCACCCGGACGGGCCGCTGCTGTCGGGGGTCTACGGGGTGATCCTGTACGAGGAACTGCCCGACACCCCCTTCGGTCCCCATCAGCGCAATGTCACCGTGTTCGGTGACGGCCAGATCGACCGTTCGCCCTGCGGATCGGGCACCTCCGCCCGCCTCGCCCTCCTCGCCGAGGACGGGCGCCTGGGCGCGCACGAGGACCTGCTCCACGAATCCGTCGCCGGTACGGTCTTCACCGGCCGGGTCCTCGGGTACGCGGGCTCCGGCGAACCCGCCGAGGGGCTGGTCACCGAGGTCACCGGCACCGTCCACCGCACCGGCGAGCACGTCTTCGTCCGGGACCCGCACGACGTCCTCGGCACCGGGTTCGCGCTGTGAGCCCGGTGAGTCCTGCGAGTCCGGCGAGTCCCGTGGGTCCCGTGAGCGGCGCCGCGCCCGGGGGGATCCCGCAGTTCGATGCCGCGCGGATGGCGGGCCTGCTCACGCCGGGCGCGGCCGCCGACGCGCTGGCGGACGCGCTGCGCACCGGGCCCGACCCCGAGGGCTGCCCGCAGCGGACCGCCCTCGCGGTGCCCGGCGGCGAGCTGCTGCTGATGCCGGCCGCGTCGGGGGCGTACGCCGGGGTGAAGATCGCCGGGGTGGCCCCCGGCAATCCGGCGCGCGGACTGCCCCGGATCACCGGGTCCTACCTGCTGCTGGACGGCCCCACCCTGAGCCCGCTGGCCCTCTTCGACGGGGCGGCCCTCACCGCGCTGCGCACCCCGGCGGTCTCCGCCCTCGCGCTGCGGTACCTGGCCCCGGCCGGGCGGCCGCTGCGGCTCGTGCTGTTCGGCTCGGGCCCCCAGGCGTACGGGCACCTCGAAGCGGTGGCCGCGGTGCGGGAACTGGCCGGGGTGGTCGTGGTCGCCCGGGACCCGGCGGGCGCCGGGAAGCTGGCCGCGTACGCCCGTACCCTCGGCGTGCCCGCCCGCACCGGCGGCCCCGGCGACGTGGCGGACGCGGACCTGGTCGTCTGCTGCACCACCGCCCGCGAACCCCTCTTCGACGGGCGGCTCGTGGCGCCCGGCGCCACCGTGGTCGCGGTGGGCTCGCACGAGCCGGACGCGCGGGAGACGGACACGGCCCTGGTGCGGCGGGCCTCCGTGTACGTCGAGTCCCGGGCGGCCGCGCTGCGGGAGGCCGGGGACCTGCTCATCCCGGAGGCGGAAGGGGCCATCGGGCCCGGTCATATCAACGGCACCCTGGCTGACCTGGTCGCGGGCCGGATGCCGGGCGGGCGGACGCAGAGTTGTCCACAGCTCTTCAAGAGCGTGGGCATGGCCTGGGAGGATCTTGCCGTGGCAGTGGCCCTGTACACGGCGGCCGGGGGCAATAGCGAAACGTGACATTGTACGCTGTGCCCTCTGCGATTCTCGGAGGAAAAGCTATGGGTGACCTGAAACAGCACAGTCTCATCAAGGCCCAGGAGCGGCTGCGCGACCAGGTCGGACACGCCCTTCGAGCCGCCCTGATAGCGGGTGAACTCCGTCCCGGGAACGTCTACTCGGCGCCGGGGCTCGCCGCCGAACTGGGGGTCTCGGCCACCCCGGTGCGCGAGGCGATGCTGGACCTGGCCCGCGAGGGCCTGGTGGAACCCGTGCGCAACAAGGGGTTCCGGATCACCGAGGTCAGCGAGCGGGACCTGGACCAGTACACCGAACTGCGCACGATGATCGAGGTGCCGACCATCGGCCGGGTCACCGAGGTGGCCACCGTCGCGCAGCTGGAGGCGCTGCGGCCGATCGCCGAGGAGATCGTCACCAGCGCGCGCGAGCACAACCTCATCGGCTACCTGGAGGCGGACCGCCGTTTCCACCTGTCGCTCCTCGCCCTCGCGGGCAACGACCGGCTCGTCGAGACGGTCGGCGACCTGCGCAAGCGCTCCCGGCTGTACGGGCTGACCGGCCTCGATGAGGCGGGCAAGCTGGTCTCCTCCGCCGAGGAGCACGTCGAGCTGCTCGACCTGATGATCGCGGGCGACGCGGCGGGGGCGCAGGCCTGCATGACCCGCCACCTCGGCCACGTCCGCTCGCTGTGGGCGCAGGGCCGCGACGAGCCCGTGGGCCGCGGCGCGGCCCGGCTCGGCGGCGGAGCGGCCGCCAAGGCCTGATCCGCGCCTGATCCGCGCTTGATCCGGCGGCAGTACCGCCGCGCGCGTTCCCGGGGCTCCGACCGTCTGGTCGGGGCCCCAACTCGCTTTCTGGGCGGCACATTTGGACACGGCTGGATAACGTCGGCGCAGACCCCTTGTCAGTGCAATTTCACATTACTATGTTACCGGTCACATCGTAGAGCGCGGCCCTTCCCTGGAGTGACCCATGACCAAGCGCCATCAACTCGCCCTCGCCACCGCCCTGGTGGCGGCTCTCGCACTCGGCGCCTCGGGCTGCTCCGGCACCAAGAAGGCCTCGGCGGGCGGGGGCGGCGGTGCCAACCCGGCCGCCGCCAACGACGGCCGGACCGTCGGCGGCACCCCGGTCAAGGGCGGCACCCTCACCGTCCTGTCCAACCAGGACTTCGCCCACCTCGACCCGGCGCGCAACTGGGTCATGCCGACGATGGACTTCGGCACCCGGCTGCTCTACCGCACCCTGGTCACCTTCAAGGCCGAACCGGGCAAGGGCGGCAGCGACCTCGTCCCCGACCTCGCCACCGACCTCGGCACCCCCTCCAACGGCGGCCGGACCTGGACCTTCACCCTCAAGGAGGGCCTGAAGTACGAGGACGGCACGCCGATCAAGGCCGCCGACATCAAGTACAACGTCGAGCGCTCCTTCGCCCCGGACCTCACCGGCGGCCCCGACTACGCCGCCCAGTACCTGGCCGGCACCGAGGGTTACAAAGGTCCCTTGCAGGGACAACATCTCGACTCCGTCAAGACCCCGGACGACCGCACGATCGTCTTCGAACTGAAGCGGCCGGTCGCCGAGTTCTCCGCCACCACCACCCTGCCGACCTTCGCACCGGTCCCCGTGGCCCAGGAGAAGGGCACCCAGTACGACGCCCGCCCCTTCTCCTCCGGCCCGTACAAGATCGAGTCCTACGACCGGGACAAGAAGCTCGTCCTGGTCCGCAACGAGCACTGGGACCCGAAGACGGACACCGTCCGCAAGGCCTACCCCGACAAGTTCGTCGTGGTCATGGGCCTCAAGGGCGGCCAGATCGACGACCGCATCATCGCCGGGGAGGGCGCCGACGCCTCCACCGTCGAGTGGTCCAACATGCGGCCCGAGAGCGCCCCCAAGGTGCTGCCCAAGCCGGACATCAAGCAGCGCCTGCTCGCCGAGTCCCAGGGCTGCACCACGATGCTCAGCCTCAACAACTCCCGCGCCCCCTTCAACGACCCCAAGGTCCGCGAGGCCATGCAGTACGCGGTCGACAAGGAGGCCATCATCACCGCGGGCGGCGGCCCGGCCCTCAACGAGGTCGCCACCTCCTACCTGCCGCCCGCGCTCGCCGGCGGCAAGCAGGCCGATCCCCTCAAGATCGCCCCCGCGGGCGACCCCGCCAAAGCCAAGGACCTCCTGAAGGCCGCGGGCAAGGAGAAGCTGAAGGTCTCCCTCGCCGTCTCCACCGGCGACAAGGGCAAGGCGGAGGCCATCCAGCAGGGCCTGTCCCGCGCGGGCATCGAGGTCGTCATCGACACCGTCGACCCGGGCGCCTACTACGACGTCATCGGTGACCTGTCCACCACGCCCGACATGACGATGGCCGGCTGGTGCCCCGACTACCCCTCCGGCTCCACCTGGCTCCCCATGGTCTTCGACGGACGCACCATCAAGCCCAAGGGCAACCAGGGCAACAACAGCCAGTTCCGCGATGACGCAACCATGAAGCGGATCGACGAGATCAACGCCATGGCCGAGGCCAAGGAAGCCAACCAGGCCTGGAAGGATCTCGACACGGCCATCATGGCCAAGTCCCCGTCCGTCCCCCTCTTCCTGGAGCGCAAGCCGCTGCTCGTCGGACCCAACATCGCGGGCGCCTTCGGCCACCCCGTCTGGGTCGGCCAGATCGACTACGCGACCGTGGGTCTCAAGGACCCGGCGAAGAGCCAGGGCTGACCATGACCGACACCGCACCCGCCGCCGCCCCTGGGGCGGCGGCGGCCAAGGTCCCCCCGGGCAGCAGCCCCTGGCAGCTCGCCCGGCGGGAACTCCGCCGCCGCCCCGCCGTCCGCGTCAGTCTCGTCATCGTCGTCCTCTTCGTCCTGATGGCCGCCGCCGCCCCCTGGCTGGGCGCGCTCGGCGGCTGGGACCCGGACACCTACGACAAGAGCGCCATCGACGCCTACCTCGGCGGCCTCCCGCTCGGCTCCCTCGGCGGCATCGGCCCCGACCACTGGCTCGGCGTCGAACCCGTCACCGGCCGCGACCTCTTCTCCCGCGTCGTGCACGGCGCCCAGGTCTCCCTCCTGATCGCCTTCACCGCCACCGCGATCGTCGTCATCGCCGGGACCGCCGCGGGCATCGCCGCCGGATACTTCGGCGGCCGAACCGACGCCGTCCTGTCCCGGCTGATGGACCTGACGATGTCCTTCCCCTCCCTCATCTTCATGATCGCCGTCCTGTCGGTGGCCAAGGACGTCAACCGGATCGTCCTCATGACCGCCGTCATCGGCCTCTTCGGCTGGCCCGGCATCGCCCGCGTCGTCCGCGGCCAGACCCTCTCCCTCAAACACCGCGAGTACGTGGACGCGGCCCGGGTCGGCGGCGCCGGCGCCTGGCGGATCCTGACCCGCGACATCCTCCCCGGAGTCTCCGGCCCCGTCATCGCCTACACCACCCTGCTCATCCCCGGCATGATCAGCACCGAGGCCGCCCTGAGCTACCTGGGCGTGGGCGTGCGCCCGCCCACCCCGTCCTGGGGCCAGATGATCGCCGAGAGCGTCGCCTTCTACGAGACCGACCCCATGTACTTCGTCATCCCCAGCGCCTTCCTCTTCCTCGCCGTCCTCGCCTTCACCCTGCTCGGCGACGCACTGCGCGACATCCTCGACCCCCGGGGCGGCCGCACGTGATCCTCTACCTGCTGCGCCGCCTGCTCGCCCTGGCCGGGGTGCTGCTCGCCATCGCCGCCGTCACCTTCCTCATCTTCTACGTCCTGCCCTCCGACCCGGCCGCCGCCGCCTGCGGCAAGAGCTGCAGCGAGGAACGGATCGCCGTGGTGCGCGAGTACCTCGGCCTCGACCAGCCGCTGTGGCGCCAGTTCCTCGACTTCCTCAGCGGCATCTTCACCGGCCGCACCCTGGGCACCGGCCAGTACGCCGTGCAGTGCGACTTCCCGTGCCTGGGCTACTCGTACGAGAATTCCCTGCCCGTGTGGGACCTGCTCATGGACCGGCTCCCGGTCTCCGCCTCCCTCGCCGTCGGCGCCGCCGCCCTGTGGCTGCTGCTGGGCCTGGGCGCCGGGGTCACCGCCGCCCTGCGCAAGGACACCGTCACCGACAAGGCCCTGATGGTCGGCGCGGTCGCCGCCGCCTCGATGCCGGTCTACTTCACCTCCGTGATGCTGATCTACGGGGTGATCCGCGTCGCCGACCTGCTGCCCTACCCCACCTACCATCCCTTCACCGACGACCCGCTCGGCTGGGCCGGCAACCTGCTGCTGCCCTGGACCGCCCTCGCGCTGCTGTACGCCGCCATGTACGCCCGCCAGAGCCGCGGTTCGATGATCGAGGCGATGGCCGAGCCGTACATCCGTACCGCCCGGGCCAAGGGCATGCCCGAACGCACCGTCGTCGTCAAACACGGCCTGCGCTCCGCGATGACCCCCATCCTCACCATCTTCGGCATGGACCTCGGCGGCCTGCTCGCCGGAGCCGTCATCACCGAATCCCTCTTCGGACTCCCCGGCATCGGACGGCTCTTCTACGGCGCCCTCGTCAACTCCGACCAGCCGGTGGTCCTCGGCGTCACCCTGCTCGCCGCCTTCTTCATCGTCGTCGCCAACCTCGTCGTCGACCTCCTGTACGCCGTCATCGACCCGAGGGTGAGGTACTGATGGCCGCTCTCCTTGAAGTGCGCGACCTGCACGTCACGTTCAGCACCCCGCGCGGCACCGTCCGCGCCGTGGACTCGCTCGGCTTCACCGTCGAGGCGGGCCGCACCCTCGGCATCGTCGGGGAATCCGGATCCGGCAAGTCCGTCACCTCCCTCGCCGTCATGGGACTGCACCGCGACGCCGAGATCAGCGGCTCCATCGCCCTCGACGGCCGCGAACTCACCACGCTGGGCGAGAAGGAACTCTCCCGGCTGCGCGGCCGCAAGATGGCCATGATCTTCCAGGACCCGCTCTCCAGCCTGCACCCCTACTACACGGTCGGCGAACAGATCTCCGAGCACTTCCGGGTCCACTTCAAAGCCGGCCGGGCCGCGGCGCGCAAACGCGCCGTCGACATGCTCGGCGAGGTCGGCATCCCCGAACCCGCCCGCCGCGCCGGGGAGTACCCGCACCAGTTCTCCGGCGGCATGCGCCAGCGCGCGATGATCGCCATGGCGCTGGCCTGCGAACCCGACCTGCTCATCGCGGACGAGCCCACCACCGCCCTCGACGTCACCGTCCAGGCGCAGATCCTCGAACTGATCGCCCGGCTCCAGCAGGACCGCGGCCTCGGCGTCGTCATGATCACCCACGACCTCGGGGTGGTCGCCCGCGTCGCCCACGAGGTGCTGGTCATGTACGGCGGCCGGGCCGCCGAACAGGCCCCCGCCGACGCGCTGTTCGCCGACCCCGCCCACCCCTACACCCGGGGCCTGCTGGACTCCCTGCCCCGGCTCGACGACGCCGACGACCAGCCGCTGCGCACCATCCCCGGCTCCCCGCCCTCCCTGCGCGAACCCGCCCCGGGCTGCGCCTTCGCCCCGCGCTGCGCCCGCGCCGCCGCGGGCACCGATGCCGAGCGGCTGCGCTGTACGACGGTCCGGCCCGCCCTCGATCCGTACGCGGGCCCCGCGCGCCGGGTGGCCTGCCACTTCGCGGGCGGCCCCGGCGCGGCCCCGGCCGCCACGGATCCCGTACAGGAGGCCTCCCGGTGACCACCACGAGCACCGCGACCGGCGCCGGAGCCGCCGCGCCACCCCTGCTGTCCGTCCGCGACCTGACCATGGCCTTCCCCGGCAAGCGCACCGCCACCGGCCGCAAGGGCGCCCCCGTCCGGGCCGTGGACGGGGTCTCCTTCGAGCTGGCCGCCGGGGAAACCCTCGGCCTGGTGGGGGAGTCGGGCTGCGGCAAGTCCACCACCGGCCGGATGCTGGTCCGGCTGCTGGAACCCACCTCGGGGAGCATCGCCTTCGAGGGCCGGGAGATCGCCCGGCTCTCTCAAGGCGCGATGCGGCCGCTGCGCCGCCACCTCCAGATGGTGTTCCAGGACCCGCACTCCTCCCTCAACCCCCGCCAGACGGTGGCCCGGATCATCTCCGACCCCCTGCTGGTCCAGGGCTGGAGCGCGCAGGACGCCCGCCGCCGGGCGGCCGAGCTGATGGAACTGACCGGGCTGATCCCCGAGCACATCGACCGCTACCCGCACGAGTTCTCCGGCGGCCAGGCCCAGCGCATCGGCATCGCCCGTTCGCTGGCCACCAGCCCCCGGCTGATCATCGCCGACGAGCCGGTCTCCGCCCTCGACGTCTCCGTACAGGCACAGATCGTCAACCTGATGGAACGGCTGCGCCGTGAACTCGGCCTGGCGTACGTCTTCATCGCGCACGACCTCTCCGTCGTCAAGCGGGTCAGCGACCGGGTCGCCGTGATGTACCTGGGCCGGATCGTCGAGATCGGGGACAAGCACGCGCTGTACGCCGACCCCCAGCACCCCTACACCCGGGCGCTGCTGTCCGCCGTACCGCTGCCCGACCCGGTCGCCGAGCGGCGCCGGGAGCGGATCGTGCTGCTCGGCGACCCGCCGAGCCCGGCCGCGCCGCCGCCCGGGTGCTCCTTCCACCCGCGCTGCCCCAAGGCGCAGGATATCTGCCGCACCGAGCGGCCGGTGCTCCAGCCGGTCGCCGGACGCGATGTGGCGTGTCACTTCCCGGGGAACTGACGGGACCCGGGGAAGAAAGGGGTTGGGCCCCGCTGCCGGTCTCCGGCGGCGGGGCCCTTCTCCGTACGGGTTCGGGAGGCGACGTCAGGCCAGGCCCAGCGCCTCGCGGAAGAAGGCGAGTTCCTGCGCCATCACCTTCTCGCGGACACCGCCGGTCGGCATGTGCGTGACCCCGGGCAGGGCCAGCAGCCGGTGCGGGCGCCCGGCGTCGGTCAGCGCCCGCGAGAGCCGCAGCGTGTGCGAGGGGTGCACGTTGTCGTCGGCCAGCCCGTGGACCAGCAGCAACGGCCGGGTCAGCGCCGGGGCGTCACCGATCAGGCTGTCCCGCTCGTAGACCTCCGGCTCCTCCTGGGGCAGGCCCAGGTAGCGCTCGGTGTACGCCGTGTCGTAGTGCCGGAAATCGGTCGGCGCGGCCCCGGCCGCCGCCGCGTGGAAGACCTCGGGGTGCCGCAGCACGCCCATCGCGGCCAGATAGCCGCCGTAGGACCAGCCGCGCACCCCTACCCGGCCCAGGTCGAGGTCCGGGTGCCGCTCGCCGAGCGCGCGCAGCGCCGCCACCTGGTCCGCCATCGTCACCTCCGAGAACCCCCGGTACATGGCGTGCGTGAAGGCGGGGGAGACGTACGGGGTGCCCCGGTTGTCGACCGTGACCACCGCGAACCCCTGGTCGGCCCACCACTGACGGGCCTGCCAGCGCCGCGGCTCGGCGGACACGTCCTGGTAGCCGGGGCCGCCGTAGGTGTCGAGCAGCACGGGCAGCCGCCGCCCCGGGACGTGGCCGCGCGGCAGCACCAGCGCGGTCGGGATCCCGTGCTCGGTGACCCGTTCGAAGCGCGGCGCCACCCGGTACGGCAGCGGCTCGGCGAGGTCGGCGACGGTCAGCTCCCGCCCGTCCGCCGTGCGCAGGGTCCGCCGGAAGCCGTCGGCGTCGGCCGAGGTCAGCAGCAGGGCCCCGGCGGACGCGAGGGCCGTGTGCACCCCGGGCCCGTCGGCGAGCGGGGTCAGCTCCCCGGTGGCGGTGTCGAGCAGCAGCACCTGCTGCTCGGACGGGTCCCGCAGTCCGGCCTCGACGAGGAGGCGCCCGTCGTGCTCGCCGAGCACGCCGCGCACCTGTACGCCGTCCCCGGTGAGGGGTACGCCGTCGACGGCCAGGGCGCGCGCGGCCCCGCCCGGGGTGTCGACCGCGGTGAGCATCCGCCCGTCGGACAGCCGCGCCGGGGTGCCGGGCACCAGCTGGTCCACCCACTGGGGGTGCGTGGTGCGGGACAGCTCCGTGGTCCGCCCGGTGACCGGGTCGGCGCTGAGCAGCACCACTGTGCGCTGGAGCCGGTCCTGGACGGTCAGCAGGATCTCCCGCTCCGATTCCCAGCCGGCCTCGGAGACGTAGGGGAAGGTGGCCGCGTCCCAGTCGAGCCGGACGCCCGGTCCGCCGTCCGCGCCGAGCACCCAGAGCTGTACGTCGGCGTTGGGGCCGCCCGCCTCCGGGTAGGCGAAGTCCTCGGCGGGCCGCTCGGGGTGTTCCGGGTCGGCGAACCAGCGGCGCTGGAGGGCGTCTTCGACGACGCGGGCGGCCAGCAGGGTGACCCCGTCCGGGGACCACCAGTGGCCGCGGGTGCGGTCCAGTTCCTCGGCGGCGGCGAATTCGGCGATGCCCCAGCGGGCTCCGTCGGCGGGGCTGACCCGCCCGCCGGGGGAGACGTACAGGGCGTCGTCGCTCACGTAGGCGGTGCGCGAGCCGTCGGCGTTGGGGAGCGGGTCGAAGGCGGCCGCCTCGGCCGGGATCTCCGCGGGCGCCGCGTCCTTGTCCGCGGTGACCGCGTACAGCCGCCCGTACAGGGCGAAGACCGCCTGGCGGCCGACGCCGGAGAGCGCGTACGAGCCGATCCCGGCGGCGCTCAGCCGGATCCGCTCGCGCAGCCGCCGCTCGGCGAGGGGGAGTTCGCCGGGGCCGTCCGGCAGCAGGTCGCGGGGGTCGGCGAGCCGGGTCTCCGTGCCGGTGACGGTGTCGAGGACCCAGAGGCTGTCGAAGGGGTCGGTGGGGCCGGTGGAACGGAGGAACCAGAGCAGCCGGCCGTCGTCCCCGAAGGAGAACGCGCGGGGGGCGCCGTGGGTGAAGCGGGCCGTGGCCGCGGAGAGGCGGAGGAAGTCGTCCTGAGAATCCATGGGGGAAGTGTGACATGTGAAATACCACATGCTCTAGGCCGTTCGAGTGGTGACTCCCGGGGCACGGGCTTAGCGTCGAACAGTGGACCCGAACACATCGCCGAGCACCAGCGGGACCGAAGGCAAGGTCCGAGGGGGCGGTGACGGCGGGCTCGCACTGCTCGTCATCGCCTCCTGCCAACTCATGGTGATCCTCGACGTCACCATCGTGAACATCGCGCTGCCCCACATCCAGACCGCCCTCAAGTTCTCCACCGAGAGCCTCTCATGGGTCGTCAGCGCCTACACACTGACTTTCGGCGGACTGCTGCTGCTGGGCGGGCGCACCGGTGACATCCTCGGCCGGCGCCGCGTCTTCATCTTCGGCGTGCTCCTCTTCGGCCTCGCCTCGCTGCTCGGCGGATTCTCCCAGAACGCGGGCCAGTTGCTGGCGGCCCGCGCGCTCCAGGGCGTCGGCGGCGCCATCGCGTCCCCCACCGCGCTCGCCCTGATCACCACCACCTTCCGCGAAGGCCCCGAACGCAACCGCGCCTTCGGCGTGTTCGCGGGCGTCTCGGCGGGCGGCGGGGCCATCGGCCTGCTGGCCGGCGGCGCACTCGTCGAATGGCTCAACTGGCGCTGGGTGCTTTTCGTGAACGTCCCCATCGCCGTGCTGATCGCCGTGGCGGCCCCGCGGGTGATCCGGGAATCCGAACGCCATCCCGGACACTTCGACTTCGTCGGCGCCCTGACCGGCACCCTGGGCATGGTCTCCCTGGTCTACGGGTTCATCCGGGCCGCGCAGCAAGGCTGGACCGACCCCTACACCCTGACGTCCTTCGGCCTGGCCGTCGTCCTGCTGAGCGCCTTCATCATGGTCGAACGGCGCTCGCCCCAGCCGATCACCCCGCTGCACATGTTCGCCGACCGCAACCGCGCCGGCACCTACGGCATGATGCTCTTCCTCGCCTGCGCCATGTTCGGGATGTTCTTCTTCCTGACCCTCTTCGTGCAGAACGTGCTCCGCTTCACCCCCATCCGCGCGGGCCTCGCCTTCCTCCCCGTCAGCGCCGTGATCGCGGTGAGCGCGGGCATCACCTCACAACTGCTGCCGAAGTTCGGGCCCAAACCCTTCATGGTGGCGGGCGCCCTGTGCGCGGCCTCGGGCCTCGGCTGGCTCACCTTCACCGACGTGCACTCCACCTACCTGGGCAGCATCCTCGGCCCGATGCTCCTCTTCAGCCTCGGCATGGGCATGCAGTTCGTCTCCCTGACGCTGATGGCGCTCTCCAACGTCCCCCACCGCGAATCGGGCGCCGCGTCCGGGCTGCTCAACAGCATGCAGCAGGTGGGCGGTTCGCTGGGCCTGTCCATCCTGGTGACCCTCTACGGCACGGCCAGCCGCAACGAGGCGGCCAAGCAGGTGCCCGCCTTCCTCGCCCACTCCACCCCGGCGGAGAAACTCGCCTTCCAGCGCACCGGCCAGCTGCCCGGCCAGTACGGCGCCCAGGTGCTGACCTCCGGCGTGTCGGAGGCGTTCATCGCCGCGTCCCTCTTCGCCCTGGTCGCGGCCGTCATCGCGCTGGTCGTCATCCAGGTCCGGCCCTCCGACCTCGAACGGCTGAAGGGCAACAACACCCCGGCGGCGGTCTGAACGCCACGGCGGGGCCGGGCGGAAGAATCCGCCCGACCCCGCCGTCCCCCGTGGGTCACCCCACCCTCGCAGGACGCGGAGCCGGGGTATTGGACAAAAACGCTATGGCCGGAAAGCCGCTCCGCAGGCTCCGTACCGGCACATTCACCTGACCTGTGCGTCCACCAGCGCGCTGGTCACCTGACCCGGCAGCCGGTCCACCGGGCGGGCGCCGTTCCCCCGGTGGACCAGGAACTCCCCGGGCGCGAAGCCGGTCATCCGGCGGAAGTCCCGGTGCAGGTGCGCCTGGTCGTAGAACCCGCACGCCGACGCGATGACGGAGGCCGCGGCCCCACCGGCCAGCATCCGCAGGGCCCGCTGGAGACGCAGGACCCGGGCGGCGGTCTTGGGGGAGAGGCCGATCTGCTCCCTGAACCGCTGTTCGAGGTGGCGCGGGCTCCAGCCGGTGCCCCGCGCGAGGGCGGCCAGGGGAACCGTGCCACCGCTCTCCACCAGGCGGTCCCATGCCCACGCGGTCTGCGGGGCGGCCGCCGGGCCCGCGGCCGCGCGCTCCAGCAACAGGGCGTCGAGCAGCGCGAACCGCCCGGGCCAGCCCGGCTCCCGGGCGAGGCGTGCTTCCAGTACGTGCGCCGACGGACCCAGCAGATCACTCAACGGGACGACCCGGTCGCGCAGTTCCCACATCGGTACGCCGAAGAGGGTGAACGCCATCCACGGAGCCAGATGGACCTCCACCCCGTGCATCCGGCCGTCGTGCTCGCCGACCGTCGCATCGGTCCGCAGGCCGTTGACCAGGGAGCTGTAGGCGGTCCCGGGGCCCGACCCGGCCCGGGACACCCGGACCGGGGCGGCGAAGTTGACGACCATCGTCACCAGCCCGTTCGGCACCTCGACGCGGCGCTGTGGCCGGTCCATGGCGACCAGGTACCCCCGGTAGCCCACCACTCCCCGGCCCAGCCGCGCGTCCGGCGCCTCACTGATCAGCCGCCACGTCCCGAAGGGGGTGATGCCCCCTGCCTGTTCCACGGGACGAGTCTCGGCCATGACGGCCGCGCTGGCTACGTCGGCCGCGTTCGGATACGCGGGTTGCGTCGGCTGCGTCCGCTACGTCCGCTACGGCGCCGGGCGCAGCGGGCGGATCCGGCAGCGGGCCGGGCCGGTGACCCGCAGGGTGATCCCGGCCGTGACCGGGATCTCGGTGTCCACCGCCTCGAACTCGTAGGCCCGCAGGGTCATCGCCAGGGCGATCACCGACTCCAGCATCGAGAAGTGCTGGCCGATGCACGCCCGGGGGCCACCGCCGAAGGGGAACCACGCGTAGCGCGGACGGGCCGCCTCCGCCTCCGGGGTGAACCGGTCCGGATCGAAGCGCTCCGGGTCGGGCCAGTGGTCCGGGTGCCGGTGGGTCACCCACGGCGCGAGGATCACCGTGGCCCCCGCCGGCACGGTGTGCCCGTCGATCTCGGTCTCGGCGACGGCCTGGCGCCCGATGACCGGCGCCGCCGGGTAGAGCCGCATCGCCTCCTTGAGCACCTGGGTGAGGTACGGCAGCCGTTCCAGGTCCTCGGCCCCGGGCGTACGGTCGCCCAGCACCCGGGAGATCTCCTCGCGCGCCCGGGTCTGCAGCTCGGGGTGCCGGGCGAGCAGGTGCAGGGCGAAGGACAGCGAGGTGGCCGTGGTCTCGTGCCCGGCGAGCAGGAAGATCAGCACCTGGTCGCGCAGCTCGTCGGCGTCGAAGGCGCCGTCGTCCGCGCTCCGGGCGGCGGCCAGCAGGGTCAGCAGGTCCTCGCCCTTGCGGCCCTCGCCGGTGCCGGTACCCGCATCCGCGCCGGGGTCCGCGCCGGGGTCGGGCGCCGCACGCCGCTCGGAGATGATCCGGTCGCACACCCCGTACAGCTCGTCCAGCGCGGCGGCCGCCCGGCGGTTGGCCGGGGTCGGCCAGGAACGCGGGATGTTGGCGGGCGAGTACCCGCGCCGCAGGACGTACTCCGTGATGACCGGAAAACACCGGTCCACGACATCGACGGTGGCCTCCACATCGGTGCCGAAGAGGATCCGGGCGACCGCGCGCAGGGCCAGGTGCATCATCTCGACCGAGACGTCGACCACCGAGTCGACGGCCTCCTGCCAGCTCTCCAGCGTCTGCGCGGTCTCGGCGGCCACCGCGGCGGCGTACCCGTCGACCCGGCGCCGGGTGAACAGCGGCTGGACCAGGCGACGTTGGCGCAGATAGTCCTCGTCCTGGCTGGTCAGCAGACCGTTGCCGAAGGAATCGCGGATCTCCTGGTAAAAGGGGTTGTCCTTGCGGAAGTTGGCGGACTCCGAGGCCAGCACCTGCTGCGCGCCCTCCGCGGAGAACACGCAGTGCAGCTCGGCCCGCAGCCCCGGCGGCCCGGCGCTGATCCGCACCACGTCCCCGTGCCGGTGCCGGGCCCGCAGATAGGTGCCGAGCGAATCCGACGTGAGGTCGAACAGCGACCCGAGCAGCGGCACCCCCTCCAGCTGCGGAGTCCCCGCCCGGCTCGCCGCGTTCGACGCTGCTGTTCCGACTGACATGGCCGCCCCCTCGACACGTACCGACGGGCCGATTCTGCCGGGCTCCCGCCACGAGTGGCGGGAGCCCGGCGGGACGTACGACCGAAACCGGCCAGTCCGCGCCCCTCGCCCCTTGCCCTACTTGTCGCAGGCGATGCCGTCGTTGTCCCGGTCGAGGGCGCTGCGGTAACCGGGCTGACCGCGCCGGATGGGCGCCGCCCCGGCGGCCTTGGCCGCGGTGCAGTTGCTGTAGTAGACGTCCGCCCCGCCGCCGCCGCTGCTGCTGCTCGCGGTCTCACCGTTGCCGCCGTCCCCGCCGGTGCTCCCGGCATCGGTCGGGACGGTGGCCTTCGGCTTGGGGACCGGCTTGGGCGTCGGGGTCGCCGGGGGAGCCGGGGGCGTGGGCGCCGTCGAGGGCTTGAGCGTCGCCCCGGCCTGCCCGGGACACGGCGTACCGGCGGCCACCAGCGACAGCTCCACCACCGAGGCGGCCTGCACCGCGGCGCCCGCGGCCGGGGTCTGGAAGCAGACCGCCCACGCGCCGTGGTCCGGGGCGAGGGTGACGTCGGCATAGGCGCTGCGCGCCTTGACGGGCGGGGTGACCAGTCCCTTGACGGCGGCCTCGGCCTCGGTGAACGGCTTCCCGACGACCGAGGGCATCACAGCGCCCGCGGACGGAGTCGCGGACGGGCTCGCCGTCGCGGCGGCCGTGCCCTTCCCACCGCCCGCGGCCTTGGGCGCCGGATCCTCACACCCCGCCCCCACCAGCAGAACCGCACTCATGACGACGGCTGCCGCCGCCCCACGGCGAACGAACACGATGAACCCCCCACAGGTTGTACGTTGAACAAAGCCCGCAGCATATGCGCGTACCCCGGCCCGTGGGTGCCCTTTCCGGAACTGCTCGCCACCTCCTGTCTACAATGAGCGAATGATCTTCATTGTGGTGAAATTCCGCGTCAAGTCCGAGTACGTCGACCAGTGGCCCGAGACGGTCGGCGAGTTCACCCGAGCCACCCGCGCCGAGCCCGGCAACCTCTGGTTCGAGTGGTCCCGAAGCCTCGAAGAGCCCGACACCTACGTCCTGGTGGAGGCCTTCCAGGACGGCGCCGCGGAGGCACACGTCACCTCGGACCACTTCCGCGCCGCCCTGGACACCATGCGCCCCCTGGTCACCCGTACGCCCGAGATCGTGAGCACCACGATCGAAGGCGCCACCGGCTGGAGCCGCATGGGCGAACTCCAGGTCGACTGACCGCGCGGGCGGCCCAGTTGTCCAGCGGTCCGTATCGCCGCTTCGCGCCAGGACAATGTGATAGTGGTAGCGGTTGACGGTGGACCGAACGGGGGAGTCGGAGACGTGCGCGATCCGTTGGAGAACGTGGAACTCACGGAGGCCGTACAGGGCTTGCGGGATCAGCTGATGGCCTCGGTGCACGCCGCGGACGGCCGGCGCATCAGGTTCGAGGTCGACGAGATCACTCTGGACTTCTCGGTCGAGCTGCGGCGCGACGCGACCGCCAAGGCCGGGTTCAAGGCATGGGTGGTCTCCGGCGACGCCCAGGTGGGGGTGGCGCGGAACGCCGTCCACAAGGTGTCCGTGAAGCTGAAGCCGAAGGACTCGGCCAACGGCGGGCCGATCGAGATCGGACACCAGGCCGAAGTCGACATGGGTGACTTCGAGCGTCCGTCCGGACTGCGCGGCGGATGAGCGCCCGGTCCGTCGAACGCATCGCCATCGTCCAGGGAGCGCGGCAGGGCAGCGGCTTCCTGCTGGACTCCCGCCTGGTGCTCACCTCGGCGCACCTGTTCGAGGGGGAGGGCGGGGCTGCTCGCGTCGCCGTCCCCGGAGGGACGGGTACGCGCAGCTGCCGCCTCGTGTGGCGCCGCTACGACGAGTCGTGCGACGCGGCCCTGCTGGAAGCGGACGAAGACCTGGTCAGGGACGCCACGACGTGCCGGATGTCCGACGTCCGGTGGGGCCGGACCACCGGCCTGGCCGCCTGGGAGAACTGCGAAGCGGTGGGCTACCCGCGCATCTCGCTCCGGGACGGGATGAGGCCGGACACCGAGCAGATCGTGGGCACGCTGAAGCCGGGGTCGTCCATCCTGCGCGGCCGCTACGTCCTGGACAGTTCCCACGCCCCGCCGCCCGCGGACGGCACCCCCAGCGCATCGCCGTGGCAGGGGATGTCGGGCGCCGCGCTCTTCGCCGGCGAGTATCTGATCGGCGTGGTCTCCGGGGATCCCGCGCAGTGGGGTCACGCGCGGGTGGAAGCCGTTCCCCTCTCCGTCGTGGCGGCCGATGCCGGCTTCCGGCGGGCGGTGGAGGCAGCCGCAGGGGTCTGCCCCGAAGTGGTGGAGATCGGCAGGCCGGCGCCGCAGGTGGTGCACGAGGCCTCCGCCTCCCGCGAGGGCGACTGGCTCCCCGTCGCCGACGCCCACGCGGTCTCCTTCGGTGTTCATCGTGCGCCGGATGCCGTCGGCCACCCGGACGTCGTGCAGTACGTGCCGCGCCGCGTCGATGCGCAGGTGGACGCCCGGCTCGAAGCGCTGGCGGAAACGGGCGGCATGCTGCTGCTGACGGGGGATTCGGCCGCGGGCAAGTCGAGGGCCCTGTTCGAAGGCATGGTCCGCAATCTCCGGGACCGGTCGGTCTGCAAGCCGGACCCCGACGTCGACCTGTCCTTCCTGCTCTCCTCCTCCGGAAGCGATCAGGAGAAGGTCGTATGGCTCGACGACCTGCACAACTACCTGCGGTCCGACGGGCTGACGCCGTCCCTGCTCGACCGGCTCGTCCGCCGCGGCACGGTCGTGCTCGCCACGCTGCGCACCGAGTTCCACGAGCACTACACGGATGAGGAGGACGGCCCGTCGCTCTCGCGGGGCACGGGGCCGCGCCTGCCGTCCTCGCCGGGCAGAGTGATCCGCGCGGCACATCACCTCACCCTGGACCGGATCTGGACCGATGACGAGCGGCGGGCCGCGTCGTCGCGCGAGGATCCGCGCATCGTCGCGGCACTGAACGCCGACAGGGCACACGGGGTGGCGGAGTACCTCGCGGCGGGACCGCAGGTCCTCAAGCGGTGGAAGGCCGCTTCCCGGGTGAAGGGCAACCCCCGGGGTGCCGCGCTCGTCGCGGCCGCCGTCGCCCTCGCCCGCACAGGTGTGGACACCGCGCTGGCGCCGGAGTCCCTGGAACGTCTCCACGCGTACTTCCTCGACCGGGCGGGCGGCCCGGCGCTGCGGCCGGAAGGCATGGAGGAAGCCTGGGACTGGGCGTCCAGGATCGTGCTGGGCGTGACCAGCCCCCTGGTCCCGGGCCGGGGAGGAACGTGGAAGCCCTTCGACTACCTCGTGTCCGACGCCGCGCGCCGGTCCCGTCCGAGCGAGCTCCCGGGCCAGGTGTGGGACGAGGCCCTGCGCATCGTGGACGACACGCGCCGTGTGCTGGTGTCGACCGTCGCCAGGGTGGCGGGCCGGCCGGACGTGGCCAAGGAGGTGCTCCGCCCCCTCGTGGAGGCGGACGATCCCGACGGCCTGATCAACCTGGGGGCGCTGCTGACCGCGGAGAAGGACTATGACGGTGCCGGCCGCTGCTTCGAGCGCGTCTTCTGCCTGGGCGAAGCCGCCGGGGCTCACAACATGGGTTCCCTGTCGGTCGCGAGGGGCGACCTGGACGCGGCACGGGACTGGTACGAGCGTGCGATCGAGTCCGGGGAGACAGAGTCGATCGGCGCCCTCGGCCTGGTCCACGAAAAGCTGGGGAACCAGCACGAGGCGATAGCGCTCTGGAAGCGCGGTACCGAGGCAGGCGATCCCGGGAGCGCCCTGCACTACTCGGACTGGCTGAGGTCCGAGTGGCAGTCCGACGAAGCCGTCGAGGCCCTGAGGGTTGCCGCGGACGGCGAGATCCCGCTCGCCGCACTCTCGTACGCCGGTGTCCTCCTGCGCCGAGAAGACCCCGAGACGGCGAACGCCTATGTCTCGCGTGCCTACGAAACGGCGGTCAAGCAGGGGAATCTGGGCGACCCCATCGGCTGCCTGATGGCCGGAGTGACCGCGTACTCCTTCGGCAACGTCCCGCTGGGGGAGGAGTGGTGGAACCGGGCGCGGGAGCACGGCCAGCCATCGGACTGGGTGGTCCTGGAGGCCGAGGAGGGCTCGGCCGGACTCCCGCGCCTGGCCTTCAGCCAGGACTGCCTGGACAGACTCGGGCAGGAGGAAGCCCGTTCCCTCATGCAGTTGCTGTGGGCCGGCGACTGCCAGGACTGCGGCTACCCGCTGCGCGACGGCGTTCCGGCGCTCCACGTGGACGACCAGTACAGCTGGGCCCAGGCACGGCTCTTCCACTTCGGCCTGTGCCGATATCCGCAATGGAACGATTCGGCCCTGATCAATGTGGCCAAAGAGGCGGGTCTCAGCTGGAAGGCCTTCGCCGCCGGAGTGCCCGTGCGGGAGCGCAACGGCCTGCTCGTTCCCGCTCTCCTGGTCAACCCCTCCATCGAGGCGGCGCAGTTGGTCCAGAGCGGGGACAGCTGGACGGCCACGTCTGCTTACGGGCCCCGGTCGCCCCTCGCCGAGGCGCTCAACCTGCAACCGCTGTGGTCCGGTTTGCCGCCCAGATCTTCCGACGGGCGTGCTTGGGCGTTCACCGGTCCCGGTGAGGTCGCGGTGGCAACGCTCGGCCAGCTCTGGACCGCTCCCGCGACCGAGGAGTTCATCGCACTGGTGCAGCAGTACGGGGAAATGCTGCTCATCGTGGCGAGCGCCGTCGGACCTGCTTCCCAGGCCTCCGCGGAAGTCGTGATAGACGCCGTGGAGGCCTGGGACACGATGACCAGGTGGGTCCCTCTGAAATCCGATGCCTCGGGTTCCTAGATATCGCGGAAGATCTCGATCTGGGCGCCCACCGAGTTGAGGCGTTCCGCCAGTTCCTCGTAGCCGCGGTTGATGACGTAGACGTTGCGCAGGACCGAGGTGCCCTCGGCCGCCATCATCGCCAGGAGGACGACCACCGCGGGGCGCAGGGCCGGGGGGCACATCATCTCGGCCGCGCGCCAGCGGGTGGGGCCCTCGACCAGGACGCGGTGCGGGTCCAGGAGCTGGAGGCGGCCGCCGAGGCGGTTGAGGTCGGTGAGGTAGATGGCCCGGTTGTCGTACACCCAGTCGTGGATCAGGGTCTGGCCCTGGGCCACGGCCGCGATGGCCGCGAAGAACGGGACGTTGTCGATGTTCAGCCCGGGGAACGGCATCGGGTGGATCTTGTCGATCGGGGCTTCGAGCTTCGACGGGCGGACGGTGAGGTCCACCAGGCGGGTGCGGCCGTTGTCGGCCGTGTACTCCGCCGAGCGGTCGTGGTCGAGGCCCATCTCCTCCAGGACGGCGAGTTCGATCTCCATGAACTCGATCGGGACCCGGCGGATCGTCAGCTCCGACTCGGTGACCACGGCGGCGGCGAGCAGGCTCATCGCCTCGACCGGGTCCTCGGAGGGGGAGTAGTCGACGTCGACGTCGATGTTCGGTACGCCATGCACGGTCAGCGTCGTGGTGCCGATGCCCTCGACCTTGACGCCCAGCGCCTCCAGGAAGAAGCACAGGTCCTGGACCATGTAGTTCGACGAGGCGTTGCGGATGACGGTGACGCCGTCGTGCCGGGCGGCGGCGAGCAGCGCGTTCTCGGTGACCGTGTCCCCGCGCTCGGTCAGCACGATCGGGCGGCCGGGGGAGACGCCCGCCTCGACCTCGGCGTGGTAGATGCCCTCGGTCGCGGTGATGTCCAGGCCGAAGCGGCGCAGGGCGATCATGTGCGGCTCGATGGTGCGGGTGCCGAGGTCGCAGCCGCCCGCATAGGGCAGCTTGAAGTGGTCCATCCGGTGCAGCAGCGGGCCCAGGAACATGATGATGCTGCGGGTCCGGCGGGCCGCGTCGGCGTCCATCGCGTCCATGTCGAGCTTGGCCGGCGGGATCAGTTCGAGGTCCACGCCGTCGTTGATCCAGCGGGTGCGCACGCCGATGGAGTTCAGTACCTCCAGAAGGCGGTACACCTCCTCGATGCGGGCGACCCGGCGCAGGACCGTGCGGCCCTTGTTGAGCAGTGAGGCGCAGAGCAGCGCGACACAGGCGTTCTTGCTGGTCTTGACGTCGATGGCGCCGGAGAGGCGGCGGCCGCCGACGACCCGCAGGTGCATCGGGCCGGCGTAACCCAGCGACACGATCTCGCTGTCGAGCGCTTCACCGATTCGGGCGATCATCTCAAGGCTGATGTTCTGGTTGCCGCGTTCGATGCGGTTCACCGCGCTCTGGCTGGTGCCGAGCGCATCGGCGAGCTGACTCTGTGTCCAGCCCCGGTGCTGACGGGCGTCACGGATGAGCTTGCCGATGCGTACGAGGTAGTCGTCTGCCATGGCTGCACGGTATCTCACATATGAGATGTAGATCGCGCCGGGTGTGGCGGACGGGTGTCACCGACCGTCAGGCGTGCGGCGGCGCCCGGCATTCGGCCCGCCTGCGCGGATGGGGACAAAAGGGGACAGTGGCTCCCCCTGGGCCGCGTCGGGCAGTTGCCGGCCGAGTGGGTTCGCCTCAAACGCCGGCGGGGCTTGGGGTGTCCCCCGTATCCGGGGTCGGGGTGGGCGGGCCGTGTCCGTGCCGGTGCCCCGCACGAGTGTCTCCTCGGCTCGCGGCCGCGGGCCGGTCGGAGACTGTGCCCGGTGGTGACCGCTCGTCCTGCGGGGACACTCCTGCGTGTCCCCGTCCCGGCCACGACCCGCCGCGGCGGGTCCGGCGTCAGGGTGGTGGGGTCGGGCCGCGGAGGAGGGTCCCCGCAGGACGAGCGGACAGCACAGCTCCGCTTCTCCGACCCGCCGAGTTCCGCGAGCCGAGGAGACACTCCGTAGGGGGCCGGCGCCACCGCCCTGACACCCCACCGACCCCGGGTGCGGGGACACACCCCGAGCCCCGCCGGCGATTGAGGCGCACCCACCGCGGGGGACCCGAACGCCCCGCCCCGCCCCCACGGGAACACCCGTCGGGCCGGACATGTACTAGAGTTATCTCGACATCGAGATAACTGCCGAAGGCGCGCCGCAGCCCCCCGCTGGAGTAAGGGTTACCTAACTTAGCCTCACCTTAGCGGATTGGCCACAGTGCCACGCGGCAGGATGCGGTAGAACGCGCGAATTCATGCATGAAGGAGACTGTCGTGTCGGCGAACAGCTTCGACGCCCGCAGCACGCTGCAGGTGGGCGACGAGTCGTACGAAATCTTCAAGCTGGACAAGGTCGAGGGCTCCGCCCGTCTGCCTTACAGCCTGAAGGTGCTGCTGGAGAACCTGCTCCGTACCGAGGACGGCGCGAACATCACCGCCGCCCACATCCGGGCGCTCGGCAACTGGGATTCGCAGGCCCAGCCGAGTGAGGAGATCCAGTTCACGCCGGCCCGCGTGATCATGCAGGACTTCACCGGTGTGCCCTGTGTCGTGGACCTCGCCACCATGCGCGAGGCCGTGAAGGCGCTCGGCGGCGACGCCTCCAAGATCAACCCGCTGGCCCCGGCCGAGATGGTCATCGACCACTCGGTCATCGCCGACAAGTTCGGCACGGCCAACGCCTTCCAGCAGAACGTGGAGCTGGAGTACGGCCGCAACAAGGAGCGCTACCAGTTCCTGCGCTGGGGCCAGACCGCCTTCGACGAGTTCAAGGTCGTCCCCCCGGGCACCGGCATCGTCCACCAGGTCAACATCGAGCACCTGGCCCGCACGGTCATGGTCCGTAACGGCCAGGCGTACCCCGACACCCTCGTCGGCACCGACTCGCACACCACCATGGTCAACGGCCTGGGCGTGCTGGGCTGGGGCGTCGGCGGCATCGAGGCCGAGGCCGCGATGCTCGGCCAGCCGGTCTCCATGCTGATCCCGCGCGTCGTCGGCTTCAAGCTGACCGGCGAGCTGCCGGCCGGCACCACCGCCACCGACCTGGTGCTCACGATCACCGAGATGCTGCGCAAGCACGGCGTCGTCGGCAAGTTCGTCGAGTTCTACGGCCAGGGCGTCGCCGCCACCTCGCTCGCGAACCGCGCCACCATCGGCAACATGTCGCCGGAGTTCGGTTCCACCGCCGCGATCTTCCCGATCGACGACGAGACCCTGAAGTACCTGCGCCTGACCGGCCGCGACGCCCAGCAGGTCGCGCTCGTCGAGGCGTACGCCAAGGCCCAGGGCCTGTGGCTGGACCCGGCCGCCGAGCCCGACTTCTCCGAGAAGCTGGAACTCGACATGTCGACGGTCGTCCCGTCGATCGCCGGCCCGAAGCGCCCGCAGGACCGCATCGTCCTCGCCAACGCCTCGCAGCAGTTCGCGCAGGACGTGCGCAACTACGTCGAGGACGACGACGAGGCGGGCAAGGAGTCCTTCCCGGCCTCCGACGCCCCGGCCTCGGCCAACGGCGTGCCGACCCGCCCGACGCTGGTCACCCTGGCCGACGGCTCGTCCTTCGAGATCGACCACGGCGCCGTCACGGTCGCCGCGATCACCTCGTGCACCAACACCTCGAACCCCTACGTCATGGTCGCCGCGGCGCTCGTGGCCAAGAAGGCGACCGAGAAGGGCCTGACCCGCAAGCCGTGGGTCAAGACCACCCTGGCCCCGGGTTCGAAGGTCGTCACCGACTACTTCGACAAGGCCGGCCTGACCCCGTACCTCGACAAGATGGGCTTCAACCTCGTCGGGTACGGCTGCACCACCTGCATCGGCAACTCCGGTCCGCTGGACGAGGAGATCTCGAAGGCGATCAACGAGCACGACCTCGCGGTCACCTCGGTGCTCTCGGGCAACCGCAACTTCGAGGGCCGGATCAACCCGGACGTCAAGATGAACTACCTGGCGTCGCCGCCGCTGGTCGTCGCGTACGCCATCGCGGGCTCCATGAAGGTGGACATCACCAAGGACGCCCTCGGTGTGGACCTCGACGGCAAGCCGGTCTTCCTCTCCGACATCTGGCCGACGGAGGCCGAGGTCAACGACGTCGTCGCCAGCGCCATCGGCGAGGACATGTTCAGCAAGTCCTACCAGGACGTCTTCGCGGGCGACGCGCAGTGGCAGGCGCTGGAGATCCCGACGGGCAACACCTTCGAGTGGGACCCGCAGTCCACCTACGTCCGCAAGCCCCCGTACTTCGACGGCATGACGATGGAGACCACCCCGGTCTCCGACATCGTCGGCGGTCGCGTGCTGGCGAAGCTGGGCGACTCGGTCACCACCGACCACATCTCCCCGGCCGGTGCGATCAAGGCCGACACCCCGGCGGGCAAGTACCTCACCGAGCACGGTGTCGAGCGCCGCGACTTCAACTCGTACGGTTCCCGCCGCGGCAACCACGAGGTCATGATCCGCGGTACGTTCGCCAACATCCGCCTGCGCAACCAGATCGCCGCGGGCACCGAGGGCGGCTTCACCCGCGACTTCACGGTCGAGGGCGCGCCGGTCGCGTTCATCTACGACGCCTCGCAGAACTACCAGGCCGCCGGCATCCCGCTGGTCATCCTGGCGGGCAAGGAGTACGGCTCGGGCTCGTCCCGTGACTGGGCCGCCAAGGGCACCGCGCTGCTCGGCGTCAAGGCCGTCATCGCCGAGTCCTACGAGCGCATCCACCGCTCCAACCTGATCGGCATGGGCGTCCTGCCGCTCCAGTACCCGGAGGGCGTCACGGCGGCCTCCCTCGGCCTCACCGGCGAGGAGACCTTCTCCTTCACCGGCGTCGAGGAGCTGAACAACGGCACCACCCCGCGCACGGTCAAGGTCACCACCGACACCGGTGTCGACTTCGACGCGGTCGTCCGCATCGACACCCCGGGCGAGGCGGACTACTACCGCAACGGCGGCATCATGCAGTACGTGCTGCGGAACCTCATCCGCAACTAAGCACATCGGCACCAAAGGGCCGTATCCCCGTTAAAGGGGGTACGGCCCTTTTCGTTGTCCCGGACCACCTCCGGCGGGCGGGGCCAGGTGACGGTGAGGTCTCAACTCGGAAAAGCCCAAGGTCTTCTCTGTGCATGATCTTGCTCACCCGAGCGGAAGTGGACTATACCTGTGCCCGTCCGGACTACCGCGTCTCCCGCGGTGCCGGACCGGGGGACGGGCGGGGACCTGCGGCGTTGTCCGCATGCGCGGCAGCTGCCGTGACTTCCGGCCTCCTTCACACTTCTGACGAAGGCGAGGACATGAGCATGGGATCCATCTCCGCCCAGGGCGAGCACAACAACGGTGAGGGCCTCGGCCGCCGCGACCTGATCCGGCGGTCGGCGGCACTCGGCCTGATCGCCGTGCCGACGATGAGCTTCCTGTCCGCCTGCGCCTCCGGCGGCGGCGCCGACAAGCCCTCGGACACCGCCTCCAAGGGCGTCACGTCCAAGGACAACCCCTTCGGTGTCGCCAAGGGCAGCAAGATGGACATCGTCGTCTTCAAGGGCGGCTTCGGTGACGACTACGCGAAGGCCTGGGAAGCGGCCTTCGACAAGAAGTGGGGCACCTCCAGCACCCACCTCGGCACCCAGGAGATCACCGCCAAGCTCCAGCCGCGCTTCAACGGCGGCAACCCGCCGGACGTCGTCGACGACTCGGGCGCCCAGCAGATCAAGGTCGACGTCCTGGCCAAGGGCGGCCAGCTCGCGGATCTGACGCAGGTGCTCGACGCGCCCTCGCTCGACGACCCGGCCAAGAAGGTCCGGGACATGCTGCTCCCGGGCACCGTCGAACAGGGCACCCAGGGGGGCAAGTTCGTCGCCCTCTACTACGTCTACACGGTCTTCGGCTTCTGGTACTCGGGCAAGCTCTTCAAGGACAAGGGCTGGACCGAGCCCAAGACCTGGGACGAGTTCCTCGCCGTCTGCGCCAAGGCCAAGGCGGCCGGCATCGGCGGCCTCGCCCACCAGGGCAAGTTCCCTTACTACATCAACGTCGTCATCATGGACCTCATCGCCAAGAAGGGCGGCATCGAAGCCGTCAAGGCGATCGACAACCTGGCGCCGAACGCCTTCGCGGACAACCCGGCCGCCCTCGCCGCGGTCGAAGCGGTCTACGAGGTCGTCGAGAAGGACCTCCTGATGCCGGGCACCAACGGTCTGACCCACACCGAGTCGCAGACCGCCTGGAACCAGTACAAGGCCGCCTTCATCCCCTCCGGTTCCTGGCTGGAGAACGAGCAGCTCAAGCAGACCCCGGACGACTTCGACATGAAGTTCCTCCCGATGCCCGTCCTGGCCGACAGCAAGATGCCCTTCGAGGCCATCCGCGCCGGCGCCGGCGAGCCCTTCATCGTCCCGGAGAAGGCCGCGAACAAGGCCGGCGGCCTGGAGTTCCTGCGCTCGATGCTCTCCCGCGAGTGGTCCACCCTCTTCGCCCAGCAGGCCAACTCCCTGACCGTGGTCAAGGACGGCGTGGACCCCAACGTCAAGCTGCGCCCCGGCACCCAGTCCGCGGTGACCGCGCTCAAGGCGGCCGGCACCAACACCTTCGCCTACCTGTACCCCGACTGGTACAGCCAGATGGACAACGACATCCAGGCCGCGTCCAATGAGCTGATGGCCAAGCGAATTCAGCCGAAGGAATGGATCAAGCGGGCCCAGGCTGCGGTAGACAAGGCGGCCAAGGACCCCAACGCCAAGAACAACCACCGCAGCTGACGCCATCGTCCCCGGCCGGTCCCCCCGGCCGGGGGCACCCACCCAGCGGTAGCTGGGGGAACCATCAGGGACGGACACCATGAGCCAAGTCGCCCGGGGCAAAGGACAGGCCGGCTTCATCGCCGGCTTCCTCCTCCTGCCGCTCGCGCTGTATCTGACCTTTGTCATCTGGCCGTACATTCAGACGTTCGGCTATTCCTTCACCAACTGGTCCGGCCAGTCACCGACGTTCGACTTCGTCGGCCTGGACAACTATTCGGCCCTGATGAAGGACGAGGTCTTCCGGGGCGCCCTGTGGCACAACCTGTTCCTCCTGGTGTTCGTCCCGACCATCACCATCCTGCTGGCCCTCTTCTTCGCCTTCATGGTGAACGTCGGCGGGCGCAGCGGCGCCGGCGGTGTCCGGGGCGTCCGGGGCGCGCCCTTCTACAAGATCGTCTACTTCTTCCCGCAGGTCCTCTCCCTCGCGATCCTCGCCGTCCTCTTCGGCGCGGTCTACCGCAGTGACCAGGGCGGCCTGCTCAACGGCGTACTGATCAAGCTGGGCATCGTCGACCCGCAGCACCCCATCGAATGGCTCAACGAGCCCAACCTGGTGCTGTGGTGCATGCTCGGGGTCGTCGTCTGGCACGGAGTCGGCTTCTACCTGGTGCTCTTCTCCGCCGCGATGCAGACCGTCCCCAAGGACATCTACGAGGCCGCGCTGCTCGACGGCGCGGGGCGCGCCCAGACCTTCATCAAGGTCACGCTGCCCCTGCTGTGGGATTCTGTGCAGACCTCCGCGGTCTATCTGGGCATCGCCGCGATGGACATGTTCGTCCTCGTGTCGACCATGACATCGGGCCAGTTCGGCGGCGGACCCGACCATCACGGCGAGGTCATGGCGACGGTCCTGATGCGCAACTTCCTGTACTTCGGCAAGAGCGGCTACGCCTGCGCCATGGGAGTCGTCATGCTCGTCCTCACCCTGATCCTTTCCCTCATCACGCTGCGCGCGACCCGCCGCGAGCGCATCGAGTTCTGAGCGGGAGACACCATGACCACAGTCACCAAGGCACCCGGTGAGGCCGCGGCCGAGCGGACCGACCGCAAGAAGCCCGCCAAAACCGGCGGCCCGGGCCGCTCCGAGGGCGCGGTGCTCAACGTCTTCTCGCACGGCTTCCTCGCCGTGTGGGCCATATTGATCGTCCTGCCCCTGATCTGGCTGGCGCTCGGTTCCTTCAAGACCGACAGCCAGATCGGCGGCTCTGCGCTGAGCTGGCCCTCCAACTGGCACTTCGACGCCTTCTCCCGCGCCTGGGACAAGGGCATCGGCGACTACTTCGGCAACACCGTCATCGTGATGGTGTTCTCGGTCCCGCTGACCATGCTGCTGGGCTCGATGGCGGCGTACGTGCTGGCCCGGTACCCGTTCAAGGGCAACCGGACCATCTACTACTTCTTCGTCAGCGGGGCGATGTTCCCCGTGTTCCTGGCGCTCGTACCGCTGTTCTTCATGGTCAAGCGGCTCGACATGCTCAACAGCTACCAGGGCCTGATCCTGGTGTACGTCGCCTACTCGATGCCCTTCACCGTCTTCTTCATGCACTCGTTCTTCCGCACGCTGCCGACCGCGGTGTACGAGGCGGCGGTGATCGACGGGGCGTCCGACACCCGGATCTTCTTCCAGGTGATGCTGCCGATGGCCAAGCCCGGCCTGATCTCCGTCGGGATATTCAATGTCCTGGGCCAGTGGAACCAGTACATCCTGCCCGCCGTGCTCATGCAGCCCCAGACCGGATCGGACCCTGAGCGCTACATGCTCACCCAGGGCCTGATCCAGCTCCAGTACCAGATGGGCTACGAGACGGACCTGCCGGTGCTCTTCGCCGGTGTGACCATCGCGATGATCCCGATGCTGGTGGTCTACCTGTCCTTCCAGCGGCAGATCCAGGCCGGTCTGACCTCCGCCACCCTCAAGTAGCGGACGGGTCCGGCACCACCGACCAGCTGACCGCCGAGACCGAGGGGTCCAGCGAGAGGTTGCTGACCGCATCCTCCAGCGCCTTGCCCCCGGCCCCCTCGGCGGTCAGCAGCGCCGACACCGTCACCAGGCCCTCCTTCGGGCCGTCCTGGCTGCGGATGGAGCGCAGCTGGTAGCCGGGCCGGCCGAGCGCGTCGACCAGCCGGTGGCGGATGTGGGCCTCCTCCGCCTCCAGGCACACCGCCTCGAAGTGGAAGTCGGTGGCCACCTCGGCGCCGCCCCGCGGTTCCCGGTCCAGGCGCCGGCCCAGCGGGCGCAGCAGGAGGTTGGCTCCCACCACGCCCGCCGTGCCGAAGGCGGCCAGGACGAACATCCCGGTGCCGGCCAGGCAGCCCACGGCCGCCGAACACCACAGGGTGGCCGCCGTGTTCAGGCCCCGAACGCTCAGGCCGTCGCGCATGATCACACCGGCGCCGAGGAAGCCGATCCCGGAGACGATCTGCGCCGCGACCCGCGAGCCGTCGTACTGGACCTCGGACACCTCGCTCATGAATCCGTACTGCGAGAGCAGCACGAACAGCGCGGCGCCGCCCGCCACCAGGGCGTTCGTCCGCAGACCCGCCATCCGGGCCCGCCACTGCCGTTCCAGGCCGATCGCCGCCCCGAAGCCGAGCGCGGCGGCCAGGTGCCCGGCCATCTGCCATTCGGTGAGCTGCATCGGCCTTTTCCCCTCTGTGTGCGGCCTGCTAGAGCCAGGTGTTGAACTTCTTGATGTACACGGTCTTCAACAGCTGCGTGAGCGTGCAGTACGCGAGCAGGACGCCGATCAGCCACGGGAAGTAGCCCGCGGGCAGCGCCACGAAGCCCAGCGACTCGGCCAGCGGCGAGAAGGGCAGGTACAGCCCGGTCAGCACCGCGAGGACGGTCATCACCATCACCGGCCAGGACGCCCGCGACTGGATGAAGGGGATCTTGCGGGTACGGATCATGTGGACGATCAGGGTCTGCGAGAGCAGCCCCTCTATGAACCAGCCGGACTGGAAGAGCGCCTGGTTCGCCTCGCTGTTGGCGGCGAACACGTTCCACATGATCACGAACATCGCGATGTCGAAGATCGAGCTGATGGGGCCGATGCAGACCATGAACCGGCCGATGCCCTTGGCGTCCCAGTTGCGGGGCTTGCGCAGGTACTCCTCGTCCATCCGGTCCCACGGGGTGGCCAGCTGGGCGATGTCGTAGACCAGGTTCTGCACCAGCAGCATGATCGCGAGCATCGGCTGGAACGGGATGAACGCGCTCGCGACCAGCACCGAGAAGACGTTGCCGAAGTTCGAGCTGGCCGTCATCTTGATGTACTTGATCGTGTTGCCGAAGGTGGTCCGGCCCTGGAGCACGCCCTGTTCCAGGACGGTCAGGTCCTTCTCCAGCAGGATGATGTCCGCCGACTCCTTGGCGATGTCGACGGCGGTGTCGACCGAGATGCCGACGTCCGCGTCGCGCAGCGCGGCCGCGTCGTTGATGCCGTCCCCGAGGAAGCCGACCGTGTGGCCGTCGGCCTGCAGGGCCCGCACGATCCGGGCCTTCTGGACCGGATTGACCTTGGCGAAGACCGTCGTACGGGCGGCCAGAGCGCGCAGTGCCGCGTCGTCCAGGGCGTCGAGCGCGGAGCCCGTCACCACCTGGCCGACGTCGATGCCCACGTCGGCGCAGACCCGCGCCGCGACCAGCTCGTTGTCACCGGTGATCACCTTGACCGTGATGCCCTTGTCGGCCAGGCCCTGCAGGGCCCGGGCCGCGTCGGCCTTCGGCGGGTCGAGGAAGGCGAGGAAGCCGACCAGGGTCAGCTGGTCCTCGTCGGCGACGGTGTAGGTGTCGCGGGGGGTGGCGACCGACCGGGTGGCGACGGCCAGCACGCGCAGGCCCTCGCGGTTGTTCTCCTCGGCGATCCGGGTCACGTGCCAGCGCAGCTGCTCGGTCAGTTCGACCTTCTGCCCGCGGTCCGTCATGTGGGTGCACAGGTCGAGGACCTCCTCCACCGCACCCTTGGTGATCATGATGTGCTCGGACCGGCCGACCCCGCCGGCCAGGGTGTTGCGGTTGAGGACCACGGACATCCGGCGCCGGGCGAAGTCGAAGGGGATCTCGTCGACCATCGAGAACCGAGCGTCGACGACAACCTCCTCGGCCTCGTTGACGCGGTCGATGACCGCCTGGTCCATCAGGTTCTTCAGGCCCGTCTGGAAGTGCGAGTTGAGGTAGCCGTACTCCAGCACCTCGTCGTCCGGGGCGCCGTGCACATCGAGGTAGCGGTCCAGGACGATCCGGTCCTCGGTGAGGGTGCCGGTCTTGTCCGTGCACAGCACGTCCATCGCGCCCAGGTTCTGGATCGCGTTGAGCCGCTTGACGACGACCTTGCGCTTGGCCATGGCGACCGCGCCGCGCGCCAGGTTGGCGGAGACGACCATGGGCAGCATCTCGGGCGTCAGGCCCACCGCCACGGCGATGCCGAGCAGGAACGCCGCGTTCCAGTCGCCCTTGGTGAAGCCGTTGATCATGAAGACGACCGGGACCATCACCAGCATGAAGCGGATCAGCAGGAAGCTGACCTTGCGCACCCCGGTGTCGAAGTTGGTCTGCGGGCGCTCGCCGACCAGCGAGCCCGCCATCGAGCCGAAGTAGGTGTCGGAGCCGGTGGCGACGACCACCGCGGTGGCGGTGCCCGAGGTGACGGACGTACCCATCAGGCAGAGGTTGTCGGCCTCCACCGGGTCGGTGGTCTCGAACTGGCCGAGGTCCTCGGCCCGGGTGTCGGCCTTGGCGACCGGCAACGACTCGCCGGACAGCGCGGCCTGGCTGACCATCAGGTCCTTGGAGGTGACCAGCCGCAGGTCGGCGGGGATCAGGTCGCCGGCGGCCAGCTTCACGATGTCACCGCGGACCACCCGGTCCATCGGGACCTCGAAGGTGGTCGGGCCGGAGCCGCTGCCGGCCCGGCGCTGCACCGCGCAGGTGGTGGTGACGAGCTTGTTCAGCGCGTCGGCGGCCCGGCCCGAGCGGAACTCCTGCCAGAAGCGCAGCAGGCCGCTGATCCCGACCATCACCGAGAGGATGACGACGCCCGGGTCGGCGGGGTCCTGCCAGTACATGACGGCGGCCAGGAAGACGAGGACCGCGATGAAGGGGTTCGCGAAGGCCTTCGCGAGCTGGATCCACCAGCGGGGGGCGCGCTCGTGGGCGACGACGTTCGCGCCGTCCCGCTCCAGGCGCAGCGCGGCCTCGGCGTGGGTGAGGCCGTGGCGGCCGGCGGTCAGGTCCTGCAGGACCTGCGGGCCGGGCCGGGCGCTGAGCGTGGCGAGCCGCTCGCCGACGGCGCGGGTACGGGCCTCCAGCTCGGCGGCCTTGCGCTCGCGGCGGGCCCGGCCCGGCGGTGCGAGCTTCGTGGGGGTGCGAGGGGTGAGCATGGTCATGACGAATACCTCCCTCCACGGCGCCCGGACGGCATGGAGCCGTGCGGTCACGTGGAGTGATCATGGGTCGGCGCGGGGCGGCACGGAGCCGGGAAGAGCGCCGACGGGCATGGCGGGGTTCTCTCCGGACAAAGTCCGGGGGGCGCACGCCGGGCACGGGGCCGGGGCGTACGGAGGGCATGAGGAAGTGCACGGACATCCGCGGACACACCGCGGCCGTGCGCACTCAAGGAAGAAGAGTCAGCCGATCAGCGGCTGATTAACCAACGAGAGCGCGGCAAGGACTTCGATCGGGACTCATCCCGAACACCTCCTCGCATAGCGCTGACATCGACAGGGCGCCCGGTCCGGCCGGAAAGGCCGCAGAGGATCGGCGCCTCAGCGACCGTAACACGGGCCGGGGGGATGTTTCTCTCGTACTTATGACCGATAGTGGCCGATTCGTGCTGCGTCGGCCTCTTGACGTCTGGATGTCCAAAGGCTCGACTTAGAGTTCACAAGTTGGAGAGACGCCGGGGTCTCGTGACCCGACCCCGGCCGGGGGGCGACGGCAGGCCGTCGCTAATGGCAGGAGTGGATGAGTCGTGAAGACTCCGGGATCGCAGTCGTCTCTGCACCGCGCGAACCTCGAACGGGTCGTGCGCGCGGTCCGGCTCGCCGGCTCGCTGACCCAGGCGGAGATCGCCCGTACCACCGGACTGTCGGCGGCCACGGTCTCCAACATCGTCCGTGAGCTGAAGGACGGCGGGACCGTCGAGGTCACCCCGACCTCGGCCGGTGGCCGCCGGGCCCGCAGCGTCTCGCTCAGCGGGGACGCGGGCATCGTCATCGGCGTCGACTTCGGCCATACGCACCTGCGCGTGGCGGTCGGCAACCTCGCCCACCAGGTGCTGGCCGAGGAGGCCGAGCCGCTGGACGTCGACGCCTCCTGGGTGGACGGCTTCGACCGGGCCGAGGCCCTGGTCAGCAGCCTGATCGAGAGCATCGAGGTGAGCCGGGACAAGGTCATCGGCGTCGGTCTCGGCGTCCCCGGCCCGATCGACGGGGAGTCCGGGAACCTCGGGTCCACCTCGATCCTGCCGGGCTGGGCCGGGATCAATCCGCGCCGGGAGCTGTCGCAGCGGCTCGGCGTGCCGGTGTACGTCGACAACGACGCGAACCTCGGCGCCCTGGGCGAGCTGGTGTGGGGCAGCGGCCGCGGGGTCAAGGACCTGGCGTACATCAAGGTCGCCAGCGGCGTCGGCGCCGGTCTGGTGATCAACGGGCAGATCTACCGGGGCCCGGGGGGCACCGCGGGCGAGATCGGGCACATCACGCTGGACGAGTCGGGTCCGGTCTGCCGCTGCGGGAACCGGGGCTGCCTGGAGACCTTCGCGGCGGCCCGCTACGTCCTGCCGCTGCTGCAGGGCAGCCACGGCCCCGAACTCACCATGGAGCGCGTGGTCGAGCTGGCCCGGGGCGGCGATCCGGGCTGCCGCCGCGTGATCACCGACGTGGGCCGGCACGTGGGCAGCGCGGTGGCCAGCCTCTGCAACCTCTTGAACCCGAGCCGGGTGGTGCTGGGCGGTTCGCTGGCGGACGCCGGAGAGCTGGTCCTGGCTCCCATACGCGAGTCCGTGGGGCGCTATGCGATACCGAGTGCGGCGCGTCAGTTGTCGGTCCTCACCGGGTCGTTGGGCGGGCGGGCCGAGGTACTGGGCGCGCTGGCGCTCGTACTGAGCGAGATGGGCGATTCGACCCTGCTTGGCGGGTTTCAGGAACCCGTGCTGCTGCATTCAGTTAGATAACGGATGGCACCGTTGTCATCTCGTTAAGGATTCACTCCTTGACGGCAATCTTGCGGCCGGGGTTGACTCACACCCACCTCGGCCGCAACGTTGCGGCCTCGTCAGGGAGGTTCAAGTAATGAACACGCGTATGCGCAGAACCGCCGTAGCCGTCGCCGCCGGCGCCATGGCCGTCTCGCTCGCCGCTTGCGGCAGTGCGAAGGAGTCCGGCACCAAGTCGGACACCAACACGGTCAAGGGCAACGCGATCAAGGTCGGCCTGCTCCTGCCGGAGAACCAGACCGCGCGCTACGAGAAGTTCGACAAGCCGCTCATCGAGAAGCAGGTCGCCGACCTGACCGGTGGCAAGGGCGAAGTGGTCTACGCCAACGCGAAGCAGGACGCGACCACGCAGAACTCGCAGGTCGACACGATGATCACCAACAAGGTGAACGTCCTGATCGTCGACGCCGTGGACTCCAAGGCCATCGCGGGCGCCGTCAAGCGGGCCAAGGACGCGGGCATCCCCGTCGTCGCCTACGACCGCCTCGCCGAGGGCCCGATCGACGCCTACACCTCCTTCGACAACGAAGAGGTCGGCAAGGTCCAGGGCAAGGCGCTCCTGGAGGCGCTGGGCGACAAGGCCAAGGACGGCCAGATCGTCATGATGAACGGGTCCGTCACCGACCCGAACGCCAAGCTGTTCAAGCAGGGCGCGCACTCCGTCCTCGACGGCAAGGTGAACATCGCCAAGGAGTACGACACCGTCGAGTGGAAGCCGGAGAACGCCAACACCAACATGGCGGCCGCGCTCTCCGCGGTCGGCAAGGACAAGATCGTCGGCGTCTACTCGGCCAACGACGGCATGGCCGGCGGCATCATCACCGCCCTCAAGGCGGCCGGTCTGACGACCCTGCCCCCGGTCACCGGTCAGGACGCCGAACTCGCCGGTGTGCAGCGGATCGTGGCGGGCGAGCAGTTCATGAGCGTCTACAAGCCGTACGCCCCCGAAGCCGAGGCCGCCGCGAAGATGGCCGTCGCCCTCGCCAAGAAGGAGCGGATCGAGGTCGTCACGACGTCCAAGGTCGACAGCCCCACCACCAAGGGCATCCCGTCCGTGCTGATCCCGGTCGTCTCGCTGACCAAGGCGAACATCAAGGACACCGTCATCCGGGACAACGTCTACTCGGCCGACGAGATCTGCACCGACAAGTACACGGCCGCCTGCGCCACCCTCGGCCTGAAGTAAGGCCGCGCCGCGCCCGGCGGGCCGATCGCCCGCCGCGCCGGCCCCCACACCTGTCCGGTGCCCCGCCTCCATCCCGCCATCGGCGGGGCGCCGGACAGAAAACGCCCCTCGCGAAGCCGTGAGGAAACGTTTTCTCTACCCTTGTAAATACCCCCTGTGGTCCTGCTCTTTTGCACGACATCCCCGCCGGTCAGGCGGCGAAGGAGATGGTTCATGTGTCCGCTGCGCCCGTGCTGGCGTTGCGAGGGGTCTCGAAGAGGTTCGGCGCCGTCCAGGCCCTGACCGACGTAGAACTCGAGATCCACTCAGGCGAGGTGGTCGCCCTGGTCGGCGACAACGGCGCCGGTAAGTCCACGCTGGTCAAGACGATCGCCGGCGTACACCCCATCGATGACGGAGTCATCGAGTGGGAGGGGCGCCCGGTGTCGATCACCAAGCCCCACGACGCCCAGAACCTGGGCATCGCGACGGTCTACCAGGACCTCGCTCTCTGCGACAACATCGATGTCGTCGGCAACCTCTTCCTGGGCCGCGAGCTCAAGCGGCGCGGTGTCCTCGACGAGGTGGAGATGGAGCGGCGCGCCCGCGAGCTGCTCACCACCCTGTCCATCCGGATCCCCAGCGTCCGCATCCCGATCGCCTCGCTCTCCGGCGGTCAGCGCCAGACCGTGGCGATCGCCCGCTCCATGCTGGGCGAGCCCCAGCTCGTCATCCTCGACGAGCCCACCGCCGCCCTCGGCGTCGAGCAGACCGCACAGGTGCTCGACCTCGTGGAGCGGCTGCGCGAGCGCGGCCACGCCGTCATCCTCATCAGCCACAACATGGCCGATGTGAAGGCGGTGGCCGACAAGGTGGCGGTACTGCGCCTCGGCCGCAACAACGGCGTCTTCTCCGTGAAGGACACGTCGCAGGAAGAGATCATCTCCGCCATCACCGGTGCCACGGACAACGCCGTGACCCGCCGGGCGGCCCGCACCGGGGAGGCCCGCAAGTGAGCACCCAGAATCCCTCCGCCGGACCGCTGGGCAAGGGCCCCGCGCACGCCAAGCCGAGCGGTCACATCGACCCGGTCAACCCGGCCGCGGCGCACGACGCCATCCCGGCCGTCGACCCCCGGCTGCTCGTGCGCGAGCAGGGTTTCGCCGGATACCTGAACGAGTTCGGCCGCAAGCTCAAGTCCGGCGACCTGGGCTCCGTCCCCGTCGTCCTCGGTCTGATCATCATCTGGAGCATCTTCCAGAGCCTGAACTCGCACTTCCTCGGCCCCGAGAACCTCACCAACATCGCGATCACGATGACGGCCACCGGCATGATCGCGGTCGGCATCATCTTCGTCCTGCTGCTCGGCGAGATCGACCTCTCGGTCGGCTCGGTCAGCGGCGTCTCGGGTGCGATCGTCGCGGTCCTCGCGGTCACCCACGGCGTCAACGAATGGCTGGCCATCCTCGCGGCGATCGCCGGAGGCGCCCTGATCGGCGCCGTCCACGGCTTCTTCTTCGCCAAGATCGGCGCCCCGGCCTTCGCCGTCACCCTTTCGGGCCTGCTCTTCTGGTCCGGCGCCATGCTGCAGATCCTCGGCAGCAACGGCACGGTCAACATCGACTCCGAGGGCGTGGTCGGCAAGCTGACCACGTACTTCTTCACGGACGTGGCCGTCGGCTACGGGCTGGCCGCCCTCGCCACCGCGGCGTACTTCCTCGCCTCGTTCTCCGACGCGCGCCGCCGCGAGGCCGCGGGCGTCCCCTCCCGGCCGCTCGGCGAGATCCTGCTGCGCACCGGTCTGCTCGCGGTGTTCACCTTCGGCCCCGCGGTCGTGTTCAACCAGTACAAGGGCATGCCGCTCGCGGTGCTGCTCTTCCTGCTGGCCCTGGTCGCCACCGACTTCGTGCTGCGGCGCACCACCTTCGGCCGTCAGATCTTCGCCCTCGGCGGCAGCGTCGAGGCCTCCCGGCGCGCGGGCATCAACGTGAACCGGGTCCGCATCACCGTCTTCGCCATCGCGGGTACGTTCGCGGCGATCGGCGGCCTGTTCTGGGCCTCCAAGATCGCGGCGGCGAACCAGAGCGCCGGCGCGGGCGACCTGCTGATGAACGTCATCGCGGCGGCCGTCATCGGCGGCACCAGCCTCTTCGGCGGCCGCGGCCGCACCTGGAACGCCCTGCTCGGTGTCATGGTGATCACATCGATCCAGTACGGTCTGGCCCTGGAGGGGATCGCGACGCCGATCCAGTACATGATCACCGGCGCGGTGCTGCTGGCCACCGTGGTGATCGACTCCGTCACCCGCAAGACGCAGAAGACGGCGGGACGCGCCTAACGGCACCCGCCCGGATCCGGACCCGGCCCAGGTCGGACCCCGTCCGGCCCGGCCGCGGCCGGGACACGCCCGGGCCCTCACCCGTCCGGACGTACGCCGCCACAGTGCCCGACACCACCCCGCGTGGTGTCGGGCACCTGTGCGTACATCCACCCGAACGTGGCGTGTGAGGCGGCGCGGGTGTGTACAGATATGACAAAGGCGTGATGTCACCGGGACGGCCCGGCGACCGGCGCCGCGAGCGGAACATTAGACTCGACAGACCAGCAAGCAACTGCAAGGAGGCACGGGTGCTGCTGACCCGCATCAAGGGACCGCGCGATCTGGACCGGCTCAGCCAGGAGGAGCTCCTTCAGCTCGCCGCCGAGATCAGGTCCTTCCTCGTCGACGCCGTCTCCAAGACCGGCGGGCACCTCGGCCCCAATCTCGGCGTGGTCGAACTGACGATCGCCCTGCACCGGGTCTTCGATTCGCCGAAGGACAAGGTCCTCTTCGACACCGGCCACCAGTCCTACGTCCACAAGCTGCTCACGGGCCGCCAGGACTTCGGGAACCTGCGCTCGAAGGGCGGCCTCTCCGGCTACCCCTCGCGCGCCGAGTCCGACCACGACGTGATCGAGAACTCGCACGCCTCCACCGTGCTGGGCTGGGCCGACGGCCTGGCCAAGGCGAACGAGGTGCTCGGCCGCGAGGACCACCACGTTGCGGCCGTGATCGGCGACGGCGCCCTCACCGGCGGCATGGCCTGGGAGGCGCTGAACAACATCGCCGCCGCCAAGGACCGCCCCCTGGTGATCGTCGTCAACGACAACGAGCGCTCGTACGGGCCCACCATCGGCGGCCTCGCGAACCACCTGGCCACCCTGCGCACCACGGACGGCTACGAGCGCTTCCTGGCCCGCGGCAAGGACCTCCTGGAGCGCACCCCGGTCGTCGGGAGGCCGCTCTACGAGACCCTGCACGGCGCCAAGAAGGGCCTCAAGGACTTCATCGCCCCGCAGGGCATGTTCGAGGACCTCGGCCTGAAGTACATCGGGCCCATCAACGGCCACGACGTGGAGGCCCTGGAGTCCGCCCTGCAGCGCGCCAAGCGCTTCAGCGGCCCGGTCATCGTCCACTGCCTCACCCAGAAGGGCCGGGGCTACGAGCCGGCCGAGCAGGACGAGGCCGACCGCTTCCACGGCATCGGGCCGATCCACCCGGACACCGGGCTGCCGGTCTCCACCGACGCCGCGAGCTGGACCTCCGTCTTCGCCGACGAGATGGTCAAGCTGGGCAAGGAGCGCAAGGACATCGTCGCGATCACCGCGGCCATGCTCCAGCCCGTGGGCCTCAAGCGGTTCGCGGACGCCTACCCGGACCGGATCTTCGACGTCGGCATCGCCGAGCAGCACGCCGCCACCTCGGCGGCGGGCCTGGCCACCGGCGGCGCCCATCCGGTCTTCGCGGTCTACGCGACCTTCCTCAACCGCGCCTTCGACCAGGTCCTCATGGACGTGGCCCTGCACAAGTGCGGGGTCACCTTCGTGCTGGACCGGGCCGGTGTCACCGGTTCGGACGGCGCCTCCCACAACGGCATGTGGGACATGTCGATCATGCAGGTGGTCCCGGGCCTGCGGCTCGCCGCCCCGCGCGACGCCGAGCAGCTGCGCGCCCAGCTGCGCGAGGCCGTCGAGGTCAACGACGCCCCGACCGTCGTGCGCTACTCCAAGGGCGTCGTCGGCCCGGCGGTCCCGGCCGTCGGCCGGATCGGCGGAATGGACGTGCTGCGCACTCCGGCCCCCGAGGTCACCCGTCCGGACGTACTGATCGTCTCGGTCGGCGCGCTCGCCCCGATGTGCCTGGAGATCGCCGATCTGCTCGACAAGCAGGGCATCTCCTCGACCGTCGTGGACCCGCGCTGGGTCAAGCCGGTGGACGAGGCCCTGGCCCCGCTCGCCGACGCCCACCGGGTCGTCGTCACCGTCGAGGACAACGGGCGCACCGGCGGTGTCGGCTCGGCCGTCTCGCAGGCACTGCGGGACGCGGGGGTCGACGTACCGCTGCGCGACTTCGGCATCCCGCAGCGCTTCCTGGACCACGCCTCCCGCAAGGAGGTCATGGCCGAGATCGGGCTGACCGCTCCGGACATCGCGCGGCAGGTCACCGGCCTGGTCGCCAAGCTGGACGGCCGCTACGAGAACGAGCCGGCCGCCACGGTCGACTAGGTCGTCCCTGATCATCTGCGGTTGCACGGCACGGGCCGGAAGGTTCACCCTGAGAGGGGCGGACTTTCCGGCCCGTCCCGTTTCCCGTGGTTCCGTGCGGTGCGATGCGTTCTCTTCTGGGAGGTGCGTCGGTGAGTACGAATCTGAACAGCCCGTTCCGTACCAAGTCGGTGGAACAGTCCATCCGCGATACGGAGGAACCGGAGCACGCGCTCCGTAAATCCCTTTCCGCCTGGGACCTGACCGTCTTCGGTGTGGGCGTCATCATCGGAACCGGCATCTTCGTTCTCACGGGCATCGCGGCCCGGAACAACGCCGGACCCGCCACTGCCCTCGCCTTCGTGGTGTCGGGCGTCGTCTGCGCCCTGGCGGCCCTCTGCTACGCCGAGTTCGCGTCCACCGTGCCGGTGGCCGGATCGGCGTACACCTTCGCCTACGCCTCGATCGGTGAGCTGCCCGCCTGGATCATCGGCTGGGACCTGGTGCTCGAATTCGCGCTCGGCACGGCCGTGGTGGCGGTCGGCTGGTCCGGGTACGTGCGCCACCTCATGCACACCAACCTCGGCTGGGACCTGCCCGCCGCACTGTCCGGGCCCGACGTTCCGGGAGGCCATTTCGACCTGCTGGCCTTCGTCCTGGTCCTGGCGCTGACCGCGATCCTCGTCGTCGGGACGAAGCTGTCGGCCCGGATCACGGCGATCGTCGTCGCGATCAAGCTCATCGTGGTGATGCTGGTCATCGTCGCGGGCCTGTTCTTCATCAAGGCCGACAACTACTCCCCGTTCATCCCGGCCGCGCAGCCGCAGCCCGGTGGAAGCGGCTGGAAGGCGCCGCTGGTCCAGCTGATGTTCGGCTACCAGCCCACCAACTTCGGCGTCATGGGCATCTTCACCGCGGCCTCTCTCGTCTTCTTCGCCTTCATCGGCTTCGATGTCGTGGCCACCGCGGCCGAGGAGACCAAGAATCCCCAGCGGGACATGCCGCGCGGCATCCTCGGCTCTCTGCTCATCTGCACGGTGCTCTACGTCGCCGTGACGGTGGTGGTCACCGGCATGCAGTCCTACGAGCAGATGTCGCCGAGTGCCCCGCTCGCCGAAGCCTTCAAATCCGTGGACCAGCCCTTCTTCTCCGGTGCCATCAGCCTCGGGGCGTCCGTCGGGCTCATCACGGTGTGCATGATCCTCTTGCTGGGCCAGACGCGGGTGTTCTTCGCGATGAGCCGTGACGGACTGCTGCCGCGCGTCTTCTCCGTCACCCACCCCAAGTACCGCACCCCCTACCGGGCCACCCTGCTCCTCGGTGTGATCATCGCTGTCGTCGCGGGCTTCACCAGCCTGGAGAAGCTCGCGGAACTGGTGAACATCGGCACCCTGTTCGCCTTCGTGGTGGTCGCCCTCGGCGTGATCGTCCTGCGCCGGACCCGCCCCGACCTCCACCGGGCGTTCCGCACCCCGTGGGTGCCGGTGGTCCCGATCCTGTCGATCGCGGCCTCGTTCTGGCTGATGCTCAACCTGCCGGCCGAGACCTGGCTGCGCTTCGGGATCTGGATGGTGATCGGCTTCTTCGTGTACTTCCTGTACAGCCGCCGCAACAGCCGCCTGGGCCAGTCCGGCCGGGACGCGGAGTACTAGGCCCCCGACCCCTGACCCGGCCCCCGGCCGCCGGCGGCTCAGCCGCCGGTGGCCGGGGACTTCTTCGCGTCGGCCGGGATCTTCCGGTCGTTGCGCAGGGCCTCCCACAGCGTCCCGGCCTGCGGCTCGGCGACGACCACGCGGTTGCGGTCGACCTTGTCGTAGTCGACCGGCAGCATGATGGTCTCCATGGTGCTCGGGTCGACGCCCTTCATGCTCTGCGCGAAGTCGGCGAGGGCGGTCAGCGAACCGAGGCCGGAGTCGGTGGTCAGCGACTTGGTCCCGGCGTCCGCGAGCTTGTAGAGCCGGGCCGGGTTGCCCAGCGCGTCCTGGTTCTTGATCTCGGAGAGCAGCGCCATCATGAACTGCTGCTGGAGGCCTATCCGTCCGAGGTCGCTGCCGTCGCCGTAGCCGTAGCGGGTACGGACGAACTTCAGCGAGTCGGTGCCGTTGAGGCGGTGCGTGCCGGCGTCGAGCTTGAGCCCGCCCTTCTTCCCGGACATGGGCTTGTCCAGGGTCACGGTGACCCCGCCGAGGGCGTCGACCAGGTCCTTGAACCCGGCGAAGTCCACCTCCACGAAGTGGTCCACCCGGATCCCGGACATCTCCTCCACCGTCTTGACCACGCAGGCCGGACCGGCCACGGAGTAGACGGAGTTGAACATGACCCGCTTCGCCGGAGCCAGGGTCTTGCCGTCGTTGTCCTTGCACTCGGGCCGGGTGATCAGGGTGTCGCGGGGGATGCTCACTGCGGTGGCCTTCGCCCGGCCCTCGGGGAGGTGCACGAGCATGGCGGTGTCGGAACGGGCCCCGCTGACATCGCCGTGGTCGAGTTCGCCGTTGGCCCCGGCGCGCGAGTCGGAACCGAGCACGAGGACGTTCTGCGCCCCGGGCACCACCTTCGCGGGCCGGTTGTCGCCGATGGCCTTGTCGAGGTCGACGCTGTCGATGTTGCCGTTCAGGTGGCTGTACGCCCACCACCCGGCGCCCGCGCCCGCGAGGATCAGCACCGCGACCAGCACCAGCACGATCCGCAGGACCCGGCGGCCGCGCGAGCGGGGCGGCCGGGGCGAGTCGGGACCCGTACCGGAACCGGAACCAGAACCGGAACCGGAGTCGTCCGCGCCGTCCGGCGAAGTGGCCGACGTACTGTCCGCTGACGCGGCGTTGGTCTTCATCTGCCCCGGTCCTCCGCTCGATTGTTCGATCGCGCACTATAGACCACCGGCGACCTTCATATAGTCGACTGATGTCATGGGTGTGCGAGGATCGCGGGCGCGAAAGAACGGGCGGGAGCGACGGGTGGGGGCGGGCGCCACTGTGAAGAACGAGCGATCGTCGCGGCGCCGGCGCCGCGGCACCCCGGCCACCGGCCCGGCTCCCCGGAACCCTTCCCACACGCTGCACTTGGTGGCCCACCCGGCCGACGCCCTCGCCGTGACCGGCACCGCGCTCTTCGGCGCGCTGGGCGAACCGGACCGCGCCGTGACGGTCGTCTGCCTGATCCCCGCGCCCCCGCAGGCCCGCGACCACCTCCTCGATGTGATCGGCCGCGGCGGCCCCTGGGAGCGGGCCACCGAACCGCTCGGGCCCGACGCCGTGTTGCACCTCTTCCGGCTCCGCACCCGGCCCGCCACGAGGGTCTGCTTCACCGAACCGTCGCAGCCGTCGCAGCCGTCGCAGCCGTCCGAACGGGTGCACCCGTCCTTCGCCGGCCTCGCCGCCGCGCTGCTGCGCCGGTTCGCGCCCACCCTGGTGTGCACCCTGGACCCCGACCCCGAACACCTCGCGTGGAACGAGGCGGAGGGCGCCGTGTACGCCGACCACCCCGACCACGCGGCGGTCGCCGGGGGCGTCCTGGAGGCGGTGCGGGCCGAGCGCCCGCCCGGCCTCGCCGTCGAATGCTTCCGGGCCGCCGCCTCCTGCGGCCGGGCGGCCCCCGCCGCCATCGTCCGCTACCCCGGGCCCCGGATCGGGGCCGTCCGGGGCGCGGACGGGCGGCTGACCGCCTACGCCGCGCTCGGCGGCGCGGTGACGCGCTGGACCGAGCGGACCCCGGGCGGGCCCGAGTGGGTGCGCGAGCACCTCGACACCCCGTCCCTGCTGCCGGTGCTGTCCGTGGCCCGGAGCCCGCAGGGCTGGGTCCACCTCCTCGCGCTGCGGCGCACCCCCCCCGGGCCGGACGGCGCGGGGGTCGAGGTGATGCACGCCGTGCAGTACCAGACCGGACGCCCGGTGGGCGCCTGGCATTCGCTGGGCAACCCGAACGGCGCCGCCACCGGCAAGGGCCGCGCCGCCGGGGTGCCGTGCGCGGTGGTCGACGCCGAGGGCTGTGTCCACGTGTACGTCCGCAACTTCGGGCGCGGGGTCAGCGCCCGCTCGCAGCGCCCGGACGGCTCCTGGACGCCCTGGCGCGACCTCCAGGGGTCCGGGGTCCAGGACGGGATGGCCGCCGCGCTCGACGCCGCGGGGCAGCCCGTGCTGTTCGCCCCGTCCCGGGACGGGGTGCTGCACTGGCGCCACGACGCCCCGGCCGGTGACCTGCGCCGCGCCGGACCGCCGCTGCCGCTGCGGGTGCCCCCGGGCACCGGGCTGACCGCGCTGGCCACCGGGCCCGGCCGGGTCACCCTGTACGGCTGTGACGAACGGGACGGGGTGACGTACGCCCTGCGCGCGGACGGTACGGTGACCGCGCTGGGCGGGGCCGGAGCGGCCGGCGCCGCCGCGGCGGCGGGAGCCTGTGCGCTGCGGACGGACATAGACTCCTACGATTGCACCGTGCTGCTGCGCCGGACCCCCGAGGGCGCCGTAGGTATCGGGGCGTACCCGACCGAACAGGAGCAGGCCGGACTCTGGTGGGAGCCGCTGGGCGCGCCCGGACCGCGCGAACCGGCCGCCGCGATCGACGGGTTCGGCCGTCTCACGGTCCTTTCCCTGGGCGCCGACGGCCGGTTGCGCGTGGCGCGCCAGGATCCGGCGGTGCCGGGGCTGGCCTTCGGCGGGTGGGTGGTCGCCTAACGCCCGTGGCCGCGGACCGCGGGTGCCGGGCGACCAAGCAAATGGAATTACAATTTCCGTATCTTGCGGCGATGGGACCGGGAACTCGGCAGTGTGCGGGACCGCAGAGTGAGAGACCGGTGACAGAAGGCGCGGAGAGGTTCAGCATGCCTGGTAGTGCGACACAGGCCGGGGCGGGGAAGACGAGTCCGGCCGGTGCGGCCGACGGCCCCACCCTGCTGGTGGGCGACGCGGGGGACGAGGCGTACGCCGACCCCCGCGCGACCCCGCTGACCGCCCGCGAGGCCAACCGCGCCGCCGTCGCCGCGCTCCTCGACACGCTCGGGGTGCCGTACTTCGCCGTCCGGGGCAAGTCCGACCACGGCACGGTCATCGCCGTGGAGGAGGCCGACCGGGCCCGGGTGCTCGAAGGCCTGCGCCGCCGCCTCGCCGGGCCCGCCGGGCACGTCAGCGCCCTGGCCGCCGAACCGCTGCGCGCCGCCCGGCCCGTCCCCGGGCACGACGGGCGGGTGTGGGAGCGCGCCCGTACGGCCGCCGCCGTCCAGGTCAGCTGGTACCGGACCGACCCCGGCGGCCATCTGCTCCTCGGGCACGAATACGGCTGCGCGGTCGAGTTCTGGCGCCGCGAGGGCGACCGGCTGACCGCCCCCCGCGCCAACCGCGTCACCTGGTCCGTGGCCGCCGACGGCCCCGTCATGCTGGGCGCCGGACGGCTGTTCAGCCGCTTCGTGCCCGTCCACACCACCCTGGACGAGGCGCCCGCGCTGGCGACCCGGCCCGAGTTCCTCGTCCCGCTGGTCGAGGACGTCGACTTCCCCGTGGACGCGGTCTACACCTGGGTGGACGGCGGCGACCCGGCCTGGGCGGCCCGCAAGGCCGCCGCCCGCGGTGAGGCCTACCACGCCGAATCGGCCAGCGACGCCCGCTTCCTCAGCCGCGACGAACTGCGCTACTCGCTGCGCTCGCTGCACCTGTTCGCGCCCTGGATCCGCAACGTCCACGTGGTCACCGACGACCAGGTGCCCGCCTGGATGCGGCGCGACCTGCCGGGCTTCCGCATCGTCAGCCACCGCGAGATCTTCCGGAACCCGGCCGACCTGCCGACCTTCAACTCGCACGCCATCGAGAGCAGGCTGCACCACATACCCGGGCTCTCGGAGCACTTCCTGTACTTCAACGACGACATGTTCCTGGGCCGGCCGCTGACCCCGCACGCCTTCTTCACCCCCGTCGGCACGGCCCGCTACTTCCTCTCCCAGAACCGCATCCCGCAGGGCCCGGTGACCGACGCCGACACCCCCGTCGACGCCGCCTGCAAGAACAACCGGGCGCTGCTGCTGGAGCGGTTCGGCCGGGTCATCACCCAGCCGATGGAGCACATCCCCTACGCCCTGCGCCGCAGCGCGATGGCGGAGGCCGAGGCGGACTTCCCGCGCGAGTGGGCCCGTACGTCCGCCAGCCGGTTCCGCGCGATGACCGACCTGTCGCCGACCTCGTCGCTGGCGCTGTACTACGCGGCGCTCACCGGCCGGGCCCAGCCCGGCTCCATGGCCTTCACCTACCTCCAGCTGGCCGTCCCGGACCTCGCGCGGCGCCTGGAGCGCCTGCTGGGGAACCGGGACCAGGACTCCTTCTGCCTCAACGACGCCTTCTCCACCCCGGAGGACATGGCGGTGCAGCAGGAACTCCTCAGCGGATTCCTGAACGCCTACTTCCCCGTCCCCGGCCCCTGCGAACTCTGAGAAGGAGCGTGCGAGATGCAAGATTCCGGATCGACCAGTTCCGCCTCTCAGGTCTACCAGAAGCTGGTGCCCCGGCCCGTGCGGACCGTGGCCATGAACACCGTGCCCGTCCCGGTGCGCCGCACGCTCAAGAAGCGCCTGGACCGGGCGCTGGCCCAGCGCGAATCGCGGCTGCACCAGCGGGCCCTGCGGCGGCTGCGGACGACGGACTTCAGCAATCTGCCCGAGGGACGCGCCAAGGCGCCGGACGGCCGGGTCGGTCACGTCCACTCCGGCCTCACCGCCGACCTCGCCCGGCGCACCGACCTCGCGCTGGTCACCGCCGTGCTCGACCGGGCGAAGATCCCCTGGTTCAGCGTGCCCGCGCTGGACGACCGCCGGATGTGCCTGGCCGTCGCCCGTGAGCACAAGGGCGCCGTCCGCCGGGTGCTGCGCGCCCTGCTGGAACGGCAGACGGGCTACGTGGTCTCCGTTTCCCCGGGCAAGGACGACACCGCCAGGATCCCCGGCAGCCACGTCAAGGCCTGGAAGCACTTCGGTGCGTCCCGGGTGATCCGCCTGGTCTGGCTGCGCACGGATCCCACGGGCTCCCTGTGGGTCGGCGAGAACCAGGGCGTGGAGATCGAGTTCTGGACCACGGACACCACCCGGAGCGCCCCCCGCCTGGTCGGCCCGCGCCCCAACCGGGTGCAGCGGGTGGTCCCGGCCGACGATCCGCAGACCGTGGAGATCCCCCACGAGCGGCTCACCGGGTACGCCGACACCGACGCGGGCGCCGACCCGACGCGCACCCGGCCGGGCTTCGACGTCCCGCGCGTGGAAGAGGTCACCTTCCCCGTCGACGCGGCCGTGCTCTGGTGCCACGACGCGCACGAAGAGCCGTGGGCCGGGGAACTCCTGCGCGCCACCCTGCGGTCGCTGCACCAGTACGCGCCCTGGACCGACATGGTGCACGTGCTGGCGCTGGCGCCCGTACCGGAGTGGGTGCACGCCGACGACCGGCTGCGGATCGTGCCCGCCGGGCCGGACGCGGAACGGAACCTGCACGCGGTGCCCGGCCTCGCCGACCGGTTCCTGTACTTCCGCCCCGGCGCGCTGCTCGGCCGCCCCGTCCGGCCGTTCGACTACTTCACCGCGCTCGGCGGCACCCGGCCCCGGCGCGGGCCCTGGTCCGCCCGGGAGGCGGCGGCGCCCTGGACCGGCTGGGCCTACTCCTTCACCCAGCGCGCCGTGACCCACGGGTACGCGCCGGGCCCCCAGCCGTACGCGCGCGAGATACTGGAGGCCGTGGCCGACGGCTTCGGCGCCCACCAGCCACTCACCGACGGCCAGTACGCCCCGGAACTGGAGGGCACGCACCCGCTGGACGGGGTCGTCCACCACGCCGCGCACTTCTCCGGGCACGCCGAACCCTCGGGCGAGGCCACGATCGCGGTGCACGCGGCGGTGCCCGGCGTCACCCGCTGGCTCGACCGGCTCCTCGTACGCCGGGACGCGCAGCAGATCCAGCTGTGCGGGCTGGGCTCGCCCGACGCGCTGGCCCACGGCGGGACCCGGTCCGTCCTGGACTTCCTGCGCCGGTACTACCCGGTGCCCAGCCCCTTCGAACGGGCCGCGGCGCAGCCGGAGCCGCACTCGGACCGTCACGCCGACGCCGCCTCCGCCGTCCCCACCGGCTTCGACTCCGCGTCCGACCTGCTCGCCGACTTCGGGCCGACCGCCCCCGCGGCCTTCGACCCCACGGCCTTCGCACCCACGGCCTTCGACCCGGCGGGCTTCGGGTCCGATCCCGGCCCGGGGAGCGGCTTCGCGATCCCGGCGGCGACCGCGCACGGGGAGGCGGGCAGCCCTTCATGACCACGGCCAACCCCGAAGCGTCCCCGGCGGTCGCCCTCTACCGGGCCGTGCTGCCCACCCGGCTGCGCCGCGGCGTGGCCCGGCGCATCCCGAGCGGGCTGCGCGCGGGGGTCAAACGGCTGCTGCGCCGCGCCCGGTTCGGCTCAGGACCGGCCCGCGCGCTGCGCGCCCGGCGGGCCCGCGGGCGCTGGCCGCACCTCTTCCAGGAGGGCGAGGGCCTCGCCGTACTGGCCGCGGGCAGCGCCCGGATCGCGCTGGTCCGGGCCACGGCCTCGCCGCTCGGGCTGCGCGAGGCCAACCTCGAACTGGTCGTCACCGCCCTGGAGCAGGCGGGCGTCGACCACTTCGCCGTGCGCGGGCTCAGTGACCTGCGGGCGTGCTTCGCCGTGCGCGAGGAGGACCGGCCCGCGGTGATCGCCGCCCTGCGGGAGTGTGCGCGCCGGGCCCCGGTGTACGTCGCCCAGGGCCTCGCCGGAGCCGAGGACGCGCCCGGCGGCGTACCGCGGGCCCCGGGCCGGGCCGCGCTCGGCGACTCCCGGCGCGGGCGCCGCATCACCGGATCGGCCGAGGTGCTGCGGGTCGGCATGGTCTGGCGGGACCCGGGCGGCTCGCTCACCCTCGGCCTCGAATACGGCTGCGACCTGGAGTTCTGGCAGCCGGAGGACGGCCGGCTGGTCGCGCCCCGGGCGAACCGGGTGACCAGCAGCGTGGCCTGCGACGCGCCCCGGATCACGGTTCCCGTGAACCGGCTCACCGCCTTCGCCTCCCGCCACACCCGGCGCACCCGTCACGTCCGTACCGTCGAGGCCTACGCCGCCGCGCTGCCCGAGGACATCCGCTTCCCCGTCGACGTCGTCTACACCTGGGTCGACGGCGACGACCCCGCCTGGCAGCGGCGCCGCCGCGAACAGGACGGCGACGGCTACCACGAGGAGTCCGCCAACCCCGCGCGCTACCTCAACCGCGACGAACTGCGCTACTCGCTGCGCTCGCTGGAGCAGCACGCGCCCTGGGCCCGCCGGATCTTCCTGGTCACCGACCGGCAGCGGCCGCACTGGCTGGACGACGCCCACCCCCGGATCACGGTGGTCGACCACCGGGAGATATTCGACGACCCCGCGGCCCTGCCCACCTTCAACTCCCATGCGATCGAGAGCCGCCTGCACCACATCGACGGCCTCGCGGAGCACTTCCTGTACTTCAACGACGACATGTTCCTCGGCCGGCCCGTCACCCCCCAGGACTTCTTCCTGTCGAACGGGATGACCCGGGTGTTCCTGTCACCGGCCCAGGTCCCGCGCTCCGGCGTCACCCTCGGGGACCGCCCGGTGAACGCGGCGGCCAAGAACAACCGCCGGCTCATCGAGGAGTTCTTCGGGACCACCCTCGTGCAGAAGATCCGGCACGCCCCCTACCCGCTGCGCCGCAGCATCCTGGCGGAGATGGAGGAGACCTTCGCCGGGCCGCACCGGGCCACCACCTTCAGCCGGCTGCGCAGCACGACCGACATCTCCATACCCTCGTCCCTCTACCACTACTACGCCTACCTGACGGGACGCGCGGTGCCCTCGGACATCACGTTCGCCTACCTCCCCCTGGACCGGCCCGGGATCGAGCGGCGGATGAACATCCTGCTGGCCCGGCGCGACCGGCAGGCCTTCTGCGTCAACGACACCGTCTCCGACGGCCGCGACCAGGAGCGCCAGGCCGCGATGCTCCAGGACTTCCTGGCGGCCTACTTCCCCGTACCCGGCCCCTTCGAGCGGAAGGAGTCCCACGGCCGATGAAGATCTCCTTCCTGATCAACAACATCTACGGCATCGGCGGCACGAACCGGACGGTGATCAACCTCGCCGAGGCCCTGTCCGCGGACCACGAGGTCGAGATCGTCTCGGTCTTCCGGCGCACCGCCGCGCCCCCCAAGTTCGCCATCTCCCCGCAGGTCACCGTCCGCGCCCTGGTCGACCTGCGGCCCGGCCGCACCGGCGCCGACCGGGGCCACCCGGACCTGGCCGGACCCACCACGGTCGTGCCCCGCCAGGAGGAGTTCCACGAGCAGTACAGCGCCCTGTCCGACCGGCGCATCATCGAGGAGCTGAAGGGGACCGGCGCCGACGTGGTCGTCGGCACCCGCCCCAGCCTGAACCTCTTCGTGGCCCGCCACACCCGCGACGGCGCGCTGCGGGTGGCCCAGGAGCACATGACGCACCTGGCCATCCCCCCGGCCGTGCGGGCGGAGATGGCCCGGGTCTATCCGCGCCTCGACCTCGTCACCACCGTCACCGAGGCCGACGCCCGCTCCTTCCGGGAGCACACCCCGGTGCCCGGGGTGCCCGTGCACGCCGTACCCAACAGCGTGCCGCGGCCCGTGGCCCCGCCCTCCGACGGCGCCCGCAAGGTCATCGTCAGCGCGGGCCGCATGCACCACGTCAAGCGCTACGACCTGCTGATCCGTGCCTTCGCCCGGCTCGCCCCCGAGTTCCCGGACTGGCGGCTGCGGATCTACGGCGACGGGGATGAGGCCGGCGCGCTGCGGACCCTCGTCAACGACCTGGACCTGTCCGGCCGGATCCTGCTGATGGGCGGCTTCTCACCGATCGAGTCGGAGTGGGCCAAGGGCTCGATCGCCGCGGTGACCTCCAGCGCCGAGTCCTTCGGGATGACCCTGGTCGAAGCCATGCGCTGCGGCCTGCCCGTGGTCGCCACCGACTGCCCGGTCGGCCCGCGCGAGATCCTGCGCGACGGCGAGGACGGCCTCCTCGTCGCCAACGGCGACGTCGGAGCCGTCGCCGCGGGCCTCGCCCGGCTGATGGCGGACGGCCCGCTGCGCGCCGCGATGGCCGCCGCCGCCCTGCGCAACGCCGAGCGCTACGACCCCGCCGTGATCGCCGCCCGGTACACCGCGCTGTTCGAGGAGGCCGCCGGGCGCCGCGCGGCCGCCCGCTCCGGGTACCGCAGGCCGACCGCCGCCCGCCTGGGCCGCCCGCCGGGCGACAGCGCTCCGCCCGACTCCCCGAAGAGCGCCGTGTGCCACGCCGAGGCACCCGACGCGGGCTGGCTGCGCCTGACCTGCGACGGCCCCGCCGGAGCCCGCGGCCGCGGTGGGTTCCTGCTGCGGCACCGGCCCTCCAGCGGCTCCCGGCTGCCCGACCTGGCGCTGGACACCGAGCGCGAGACGCTGCCCACCGGGGCCGTCCGGCACACCGCCGTCGTGCCCCCGGCCGCCCTCGACCACCTGGGCGACGGCCGCTGGCGGGTCATGCTCGCCACCGGCAAGGGGGACCCCGTCCACCTCACGGCGGGGATCCGCGACACCCGCGGGCTCATCGACGCCCGCGCCCGCCTCCTCGAAGCCCCGGGCCCCGGCCCGGTCCTGTGGAACCTGCCCTACGCGCAGCCGAACGGCGCCCTGATGCTCCGTACCGTGCACCGCGAGGCGCACGCCGAAGCGAGCGAGGTGCGTGTCGGCGAGGACGGGATCACCGTCTCCGGGGTGCTGTGCGGGGCGCGGACCCTGGAGCACGGCGCCCGCTTCGTGCTCGTCCGGCGCGGCCCGTACCGCAGCGAGGTGTCCCTGCCGGTGGAGGTGCTCGGCGAGCGCTCCTTCCGGATGGAACTGCCCCTGGCCCGGCTGGTGGAGGACCGCCTCGCCCGCTGGGAGGACTGGGACTGGTGGCTCCAGCCGCACCCCGGGAGCAGGCGCCGGGTGCGCGTCTGCCACCTCTTCGAGGACTTCCCCGACGTCCGGGGCGCCTACCCGTACCCCGCCGTTCCGCTCTCCGCCGACGACGTGTCCCGTTTCGTCGTCGTGCACCCGTCCCGGCCGGTCCGAGTCCGGCCCTACTGCTCCGTCTCCGGAGCCATGGCTATGAACGTGGTGGACCGATGAACCGAAACCGATCGATCCTGCACGTCGTCGCCCACCAGGACGACGACCTGTACTTCATGAACCCGGACCTGGTCCGCTCGCTCCAGGACGGCGACCCGGTCGCCACGGTCGTCCTGACCGCGGGCGAGGGCGACGGCATCAACGCCGACACCAACGACCCCGAACGGGCCGCGCTGCCCACGGACTACACCGGCTACAGCACGGCCCGCGGCTGCGGCCTGCGCTCCGCCTACGCGCGGATGGCCACCGGCGACCGCGACAGCCCCTGGGCCCGCGAGATCACCGAACTCGTCCCCGGTTTCGCGGTGGAGCGCTTCACCCTCCTCGCGCACCCCGCCGTACGGATGTACTTCTGCCAGCTGCACATGGGCGTGCCCACGCCCTCCGGTGTCCGCACCCGGATGTTCGAGCTGTGGAACGGCGTCCACCCCACCCAGGCGACCGTGCCGGTCCACGGCTCCGCGCTGAGCGAAGTGCAGCAGATCTCCCGCGAGATGGTCATCGCGGGCCTCGCCGCGCTGCTCGCCGAGATCCGGCCCACCACCGTCCGCACGCTGGACCCCGATCCGGAACACGACGGCGGCAAGAGCGAGTTCGTCACCTCCGACCACGTCGACCACGCCACCACCGCCGAGTTCGCCATCGCGGCCCTCACCCGCTACCGGGAGAGCGCGGAGCACGCCCCCGCCGTCGAGTTCTACCGCGCCTACGCCAACCGCTTCTGGGGCCCGAACCTGGACCGGATGGAACTCGCCGAGAAGGCCGACTACCTGGCCACCTACATGGGCCTGGACGCCACCCACTGCCCGCAGGGCACCTGCCAGGCCTGCGGCGACCGCCAGCTCGGCCCCAACCCGTACCGCAGCACCCACATGCGCAGCACCGCCTACCGCTATTCGCCCGCCACCGACTGGCTCCGGCTGGGACCCGGCGGCCGCCTGAACGCCTTCACCGTCCTCGCGGGCCGCCTGGTGTTCTTCACCGAGACCGGTCCCGCGAGCGGCCGGTGGCAGGGCCCCTTCCCGCTCGGCGACGGCTGGCTCGCGCCCACCACGGCGCTGGCGGGGATCCCCGGCGGACCGGCGCACGTGGTGGCGCAGCGCCGCCGCACGGCCGAGGGCGGGGCGGTCGCCATCGACCTCGTGTACACCACGCAGAACGCGGACGGCGGCGGGTTCAGCGGCTGGCAGTCGCTGGAGTCCCCGGAGTGGGTCCACCCCGACGGCCGCCGCCAGCGCGAACTCGGCGTCCCGATGGCCGCGGTGGACGGCGCGGGCCTGCTGTACGTCTTCGCCCGCAACTTCGACCAGGGCATCTCCCTGCGCCGCCAGAACGCCCAGGGCGGCTGGGAGCCCTGGGTGAGCCTCGGCGGCAGCTTCCTGCAGGACGCGGGCACCGCGATCACCACCGAGTTCGGCACCGTCGAGCTGTACGTACCGGGCAAGAGCTCCGTGGTCCGCTGGTTCCAGAAGGAGCCGGGCGCGCCCTTCACCCGCGACGACTCCCTGGTGACCGGGCCCGTGGCCACCGGCGGGATCACCGCCGTGAACTCCGGCGGTGGACGCACCTGCCTCTACTACCGCGAGGCGGGCACCCAGCAGGTCATGGCCTACCGCCAGCACGACACCGGCCGCTGGCCCGGCTCGGGCGCGGGCGTCGGCGGGCACGGCGGTACGGGCGCGGTCGCCGCGCTGTGGGCCCCGCAGCGCGGTGCCCGCGAGGCGCACCTGGCCCACCGCAGCGCGCGCGGCCGGCTCACCGTCTCGCTGCCCGACCGGGAGAAGGACGTCTCCGGCGCCCGCTGGCGGGAGAGCGGCGAGATGTTCACACAGGCCCCCGCGCTCGCCTACGACGCCGCGGGCGCCGTGGTCGTCGCGGTCGTCGGGACCGACGGCAGGCTCCGGGTCCGCCGTCAGCTCGCCCCGGAGACGGGCAGCCCGCTGGGGCCCGCCGTGACGGCGTGACGAGGAGACGACGGCTGGCGGCGCTGGGCCTGGGCCTGGCGCTCGCGGCCGCCGCCCTGGGGTGGGCCGGTACGGGCGCCGACGCCCCGCTGTGGGACGGCTCCGTGGAAGCGGACCCGGACGCCGGGGCCTCGGTGGTGGTCCTGCAGTGGAACATCTGCGGGGCCGCCCACCAGTGCGCCAACCACGGCGGCACGGGCAAGGGCACCTCGGTGGCCCGGCTGGTCAACGAGGTGGTGCTGCGCCACCCGGACCTGATCGGCGTGAACGAGATCTGCCGCGGCCAGTTCGAGGCGCTCCAGGCCGTGTTCAAGGAGCGCGGCCTGCCCCTGCGCGGCGCCTACCAGCAGATGCACGGCAACGTCCCGGCCTGCGGCGCCGATTCCTCCTACGGGCTGGCGGTGTTCTCCGCCGAAGCGCCGACCGGGCCGCCGCGCTACCGCCCCTTCACCGACACCGACGGGGAGACCTATCTGGCCGCGGGCCGGACCGAGCCGGTGCTGCGCGGACTGCTGTGCCTGCCCACCCGGGCGCGCGGCCGGGGGCTGACCTTCTGCGGGGCCCACGCCGGGACCGCCGACAGCCAGCTGAAGGAACTCCACCGCTGGTTCGACGACCCGGTCGCCTTCCCGCCCGCCACCCCCGTGATCCTGGCGGGAGATCTGAACCAGCAGCCCAACGAGGGCTCCCTGGCCGGGCTGTACGGGCACACGCGCGGCGAGAAGGACCAGCACGACCCCGACGGGCGCTTCCTGGAGGCGGACGAGCGCAACCGGCGCTGGTTCAAGATGGGCGGCACCGGGGGAGTGCGCTGCCAGGACCCGGTACCGGCGCGCTGCCGCAACGGCGCGCCGACGGCGGAGGACGGCCGCAAGATCGACTACATCTTCGCCACCGAGGCCCACTTCACCGCGCCGCGGGCGGTGACGGTGAAGGTCCCGGAGTCGGACCACGTGCTGTACGAGGGCGTCTTCCAGTTCAAGCAGTAACGTTTCGGCCGGACACGTCGGACACGTCGGACACGCGAAACGGCGGGCGGTACGGGAGTGATCCCGTACCGCCCGCCGTTCGCCGTCGTGCGGTGGTGTCCGGCGTTACGCCGGGACGCTCGCCAGACCCGGGGCGAGGAACTTCTTCCCGTTCACCCGCTCCGAGACGCCCTCACGGTCCAGGTACGGCGTGACGCCGCCCAGGTGGAAGGGCCAGCCCGCACCGGTGATCAGGCAGAGGTCGATGTCCTGGGCCTCGGCCACGACACCCTCCTCCAGCATCAGGCCGATCTCCTGCGCCACCGCGTCCAGGACGCGGTCACGGACCTGCTCCTCGGTCAGGACGGAGTCGCCCTGGACGAGCAGCGCGGCGACCTCGGGGTCCAGCTCCGGCTTGAAGCCGTTCTCGGCCTTGTAGACGTAGAACCCGCGCTTGCCGGCCTCGACGACCCGCTTGAGGTTCGGCGAGACGGTGAAGCGCTCCGGGAAGGCGCGGTTCAGGGTCTCCGACACGTGCAGACCGATCGCCGGGCCCACCAGCTCCAGCAGCACCAGCGGGGACATCGGCAGGCCGAGCGGCTCGATGGCCTTCTCGGCGGTGACCACCGGGGTGCCCTCGTCGATGACGTTCTGGATCTCGCCCATGAAGCGGGTGAGGATGCGGTTCACGACGAACGCCGGGGCGTCCTTGGTGAGGACCGCGGTCTTCTTCAGCTTGCGCGCCACACCGAAGGCCGTGGCCAGCGAGGCGTCGTCCGTCTGCTCACCGCGGACGATCTCCAGCAGCGGGAGGATCGCGACCGGGTTGAAGAAGTGGAAGCCGACCACGCGCTCCGGGTGCTGGAGCTTGGAGGCCATCTCCGAGACCGACAGCGAGGAGGTGTTGGTGGCGAGGATCGCGTGCGCCGGAGCGACCGCCTCGACCTCCGCGAACACCTTCTGCTTGACCGACATCTCCTCGAACACGGCCTCGATGATGAAGTCCGCGTCCGCGAAGCCCTCGGCCTTGTCCAGGACACCGGTCACCAGGGCGGTCAGGCGGTTCGCCTTGTCCTGGTTGATACGGCCCTTGCCGAGCAGCTTCTGGATCTCGGCGTGGACGTAGCCCACACCCTTGTCCACGCGCTCCTGGTCGATGTCGGTGAGGACCACCGGCACCTCCAGGCGGCGCAGGAAGAGCAGCGCCAGCTGCGAGGCCATCAGGCCCGCGCCGACGACGCCGACCTTGGTGACCGGGCGGGCCAGGTTCTTGTCCGGGGCGCCGGCCGGGCGCTTGGCGCGCTTCTGGACCAGGTTGAAGGCGTAGATGCCGGAGCGCAGCTCGCCGCCCATGATCAGGTCGGCCAGCGCGGCGTCCTCGGCGTCGAAGCCCTTCTGCAGGTCCCCGTCCTTGGCCGCCTCGATGATCTCCAGCGCGCGGTAGGCGGCCGGGGCCGCACCGTGCACCTTGGAGTCCGCGATGGCGCGGCCGCGGGCGACCGCCGCGTCCCAGGCCTCGCCGCGGTCGACCTCGGCCCGTACGACCTCGGTCTTGCCGGACAGCACGTTCGCCGTCCAGATCAGCGACTGCTCCAGGAAGTCGGCACCCTCGAACAGGGCGTCGGCGATGCCCAGCTCGAAGACCTGCTTGCCCTTGAGCTGACGGTTCTGGTTCATCGAGTTCTCGATGATCACCGAGACCGCGCGGTCCGCGCCGATCAGGTTCGGCAGCAGGGCGCAGCCGCCCCAGCCGGGGACCAGACCGAGGAAGACCTCGGGCAGCGAGAAGGCCGGGATGGCCTTCGAGACGGTGCGGTAGGTGCAGTGCAGACCGACCTCGACACCGCCGCCCATCGCCGCGCCGTTGTAGTAGGCGAAGGTGGGGACGGCCAGCGCGGCGAGGCGCTTGAAGACGTCGTGGCCGCCCTTGCCGATGGCGAGCGCCTCGTCGTGCTTCTTGAGCAGCTCGACGCCCTTGAGGTCGGCGCCGACCGCGAAGATGAACGGCTTGCCGGTGATGCCCGCGCCGACGATGGAGCCCGCGAGGGCCTCCTGCTCCAGCTGGTCGACCGCCGCGTTCAGGTTGGCGAGCGACTGCGGGCCGAAGGTGGTCGGCTTGGTGTGGTCCAGGCCGTTGTCCAGCGTGACGAGCGCGAAGCGCCCTGCGCCGAACGGCAGGTCGAGGTGGCGGACGTGCGCCTGCGTGACGACCTCGTCCGGGAACAGCTCGGCCGCGCCCTTCAGCAGGTCAGTGGTGGTGGTGCTCACTTGCTGCCTCCGTCGAAGTGCGGGTTCTCCCAGATGGTCGTCGCGCCCATGCCGAAGCCGACACACATGGTGGTCAGGCCGTAGCGGACGTGCGGCTGCTCCTCGAACTGGCGGGCCAGCTGGGTGAGCAGGCGGACGCCGGAGGAGGCGAGCGGGTGACCGTAGGCGATCGCGCCGCCGTACTGGTTGACGCGCGCGTCGTCGTCCGCGATGCCGTAGTGCTCCAGGAAGGCCAGCACCTGGACGGCGAAGGCCTCGTTGATCTCGAAGAGACCGATGTCGGAGATCGACAGGCCGCCCTGGGCCAGGGCCTTCTCGGTGGCCGGGATCGGGCCGTAGCCCATGACCTCCGGCTCCACGCCCGCGAAGGCGTAGGAGACCAGGCGCATCTTGACCGGGAGGTTGTTCTCGCGGGCGAAGTCCTCGGAGGCGAGGATCGAGGCGGTGGCGCCGTCGTTGAGACCGGCGGCGTTGCCCGCGGTGACGCGTCCGTGGGTACGGAACGGCGTCTTGAGGTTCGCCAGGTTCTCCAGGGTGGTGCCCGGGCGCATCGGCTCGTCGGTGGTGACCAGGCCCCAGCCCGTCTCACCGACCTCCGGGTTGGTGTTGCGCACCGAGACCGGCACCAGGTCCTGCTGGATCTTGCCGTCGGCGTACGCCTTGGCGGCCTTCTCCTGCGAGCGCACGGCGTACTCGTCGGCGCGGAGCTTGGTGATCGTCGGGTAGCGGTCGTGCAGGTTCTCCGCCGTCATGCCCATGAAGAGGGCCGACTCGTCGACCAGCTTCTCGCTGACGAAGCGCGGGTTCGGGTCCACGCCCTCGCCCATCGGGTGACGGCCCATGTGCTCGACGCCACCGGCGATGACCACGTCGTAGGCGCCGAAGGCGATGGAACCGGCGGCGGTCGTCACGGCCGTGAGCGCACCGGCGCACATGCGGTCGATGGAGTAGCCGGGAACCGACTGCGGGAGGCCCGCGAGGATGCCGGCCGTGCGGCCCAGCGTCAGGCCCTGGTCGCCGATCTGGGTGGTCGCGGCGATGGCGACCTCGTCGATCTTCGCGGGGTCCAGGTCCGGGTTGCGGCGCAGCAGCTCCCGGATCGCCTTGACGACGAGGTCGTCGGCCCGGGTCTCGTGGTAGATGCCCTTCGGGCCCGCCTTGCCGAACGGGGTGCGGACGCCGTCGACGAAGACGACGTCCCTGACGGTACGAGGCACGATGGCTCTCCTCCAGGGTGCGGGGTGGCACTGCTGCGCGGGGGCGCGGTCAGATGGTCCTGAGCGCCCGCTCACCTGCCCCATGCTACTTGCGGGTAACCCATGTGGACACCCCCACCGGAAGGAGCGGTGAAGGTCACACTCCGCCCCACGTCCCCAGGTCCGTGCGCCCCGGCCGCGCGCCCGGCCGATCGGCCCGGCGCAGCGCCCCGATGGGGTCGTCCTCGGCCGTCCGCCCGGCCCCGCTCCGGGCCCGGCGTCCCGGCGGCCCCGATCCTTGACCGCGCCCGGGGCGCCCGCCTCCGGACAGCCGCCGACGCGACGGAGTCCCGCATGCCCATCAAGCACACCGACCATGCCGTCGAGCACAAGTCGACCGTCCCCGCCAACGCCAACCAGCTGGTGAAGCTCTTCCTCCGTGAGTACGACGGGACCCCGCCGGGCACCCCGGCCGCCGACCGCCGCGTCGTCCTGATGCTGCACGGCAGGTCCGTGCCGGTCCTGGCCACCTACGACATCGGCCTCGGTGACTACAGCTGGTCCCGGGTGCTGGCACACGCCGGCTACGACGTGTTCCTGCTGGACTTCCAGGGGATGGGGCTCTCCCCCCGCCCGGAGATGGACACCCCCTGCAACGCCAACCCGGCCCAGCATGACCGCGTCCTGCCCCCCAACCTGCCGCTGACCGCCGACTGCGCCCCCTCCTACCCCCACCAGCTGGGCAACTCGAAGAGCGACTGGGACGAGCTGGACAGGGTCGTCGAGTACATCAAGGACCTCCACGGTGTGCAGAAGCTGGACATGATCGGCAACTCCGCCGCCGCGTACGCGCTGGGCCCCTACGCGATCCAGCACCCGGAGAACGTCAGGAGCCTGATGTTCCAGGCCCCGGTGTTCAAGCCCGACGGCCCGGACAGCGCCCCCGGGACCGAGTTCGACGCCCCGTCCCCGCTGCCGCTGAACACCCCGCCGTACCCGATGACCCTCGGCAACAAGGACGGGCTGACGAAGGCCTGGAGGAACGAGCTGGGTCCCGACTGCGCGGCCCAGCAGGCACCGGGCGCGGTGGACCTGGTCTGGGAAGCGATCATCGCGAGCGACACCCAGGGCCGCCTGTGGGGGAAGCCGCTGCCCAACGGCCGGACGGAGGGGCTGAGCCGCCAGCGCCAGACCTTCTGGTGGGGCTGGAACAAGAAGACCGCGCCGCTCCACGGCACGCTCGGCGGCCCGGTCCCGGTGCTCATCGTGTACGGCGACCTGGACAAGACCGTGACCACCCTGGGCCTGTCGGTCACCGAGCTCTACAAGGCCATCGTGGGCGCGAACAAGCTGATGTTCAAGGTGTCCTGCGCCAGCCACCAGATGCCGTGGGAGGGCCGGCGCATCATCCTGCACGAGATGTCGAAGCAGTGGCTCAAGCACACCAAGGTGTTCGGGAAGGACCAGGGCAGCTTCCACGTGGACGACCACGACAACGTCACGCCCCTGCCCGTGCCGTAGGGCGCCGCGCCGCGCCGCGGTGCGCGAAGAGCCCCCGCCGGGTTCGGCGGGGGCTCTCGGGATCTCGGTCGGCGGCGGCGCTAGCCCGTCACGGCCAGGGCCGTGACCAGGGCGTCCGTCACCTGCTCGATCTGCCAGGGGCGGGCCCCGTACGAGGCCAGGGCCTCCGCCACGGAATCGGCCGATACCCGGAAGGGGGGCTCCCAGCACAGCCGCCGGACGCTGTCCGGGGTGATCAGGTTCTCCTGGGGCAGGTTCAAGCCCTCCGCCAGCGCGGAGACGGCGGTACGGGCCGCCGAGAGCCGGGCCGCGGCCGCCGGGTCCTTGTCCGCCCAGGAACGCGGCGGCGGGGGACCGGCCGGGGTGGCCCCGGGCTGCGGCAGCTCGCTCTCGGGGAGGGCCTTGGCCCGGTCCACCGCGGCCATCCACTGGTCCAGCTGACGCCGGCCGATCCGCTGCCCGTAGCCGGGCAGGGCGGACAGGGCGTGCACGTTGAGGGGGAGCGCGAGGGCGGCCTCGACGATCGCCGCATCTCCCAGAACCTTGCCCGGGGATACGTCACGTCGCTGCGCGATCCGGTCGCGGGCCTCCCACAGTTCGCGCACGACCGCCATCTGACGGCGGCGCCGCACCTTGTGCATCCCGGAGGTGCGCCGCCAGGGGTCCTTGCGCGGCGGGGCGGGCGGGGCGGCGGCGATCGCGTCGAACTCCTGGTGGGCCCAGTCGAGCTTGCCCTGCCGGTCCAGTTCCTTCTCCAGCGCGTTGCGCAGGTCCACCAGCAGCTCCACGTCCAGGGCGGCGTAGCGCAGCCACGGCTCCGGCAGCGGGCGGGTGGACCAGTCGACGGCGGAGTGCCCCTTCTCCAGCGCGTAGCCGAGCACGCTCTCGACCATCGCGCCGAGTCCGACCCGGGGGAACCCGGCGAGGCGCCCGGCCAGCTCGGTGTCGAAGAGGGAGGTGGGGACCATGCCTATTTCCCGCAGGCAGGGCAGGTCCTGGGTGGCGGCGTGCAGGATCCACTCGGTGCCGGACAGCGCCTCGCCCAGCGAGGAGAGGTCGGGGCACCCCACGGGGTCGATCAGCGCGGACCCGGCCCCTTCGCGGCGGAGCTGCACCAGGTAGGCGCGCTGGCCGTAGCGGTATCCGGAGGCGCGCTCGGCGTCGACGGCCACGGGTCCGGTGCCCGCGGCGAAGGCCGCGACCACCCGGGCGAGGGCCTCTTCGTCGGCGACCACCGGAGGGATGCCCTCACGGGGTTCGAGCAGCGGGATGGGCAGCCCATCGGACGAAACCTCGTCGTCCGGGGGGCCGCCCCCGGTGGTGGTGCGCAGGTCTGCTGCGGTCTCTTGGGCGTCGGTCACCGGTCAAGGGTATCCATGGATGCGACGAGCCCGTCGCCGGAACGTTCCGGCGACGGGCGCGAGGTGTGAACACGGACGTTTCCCCGGGTACCCCGGTGCGCCTCCCGGCGGTAACCGGAGGCGTGCGCCGGGGACCCCGGGAGCGGGGTCAGTGGATGATCCCGGTCCGCAGTGCGACGGCGACCATCCCGGCCCGGTCGCCGGTGCCCAGCTTGCGGGCGATCCGGGCGAGGTGGGACTTGACGGTCAGGGCGGACAGGCCCATCGAGACTCCGATGGCCTTGTTGGACTGGCCCTCCGCGACGAGGCGCAGGACCTCGACCTCGCGGCCGGACAGCTCGCGGTAGCCGCCCGGGTGGCTCGGGGCACCCGGGGGGCGGCGGTGCATCCGGGCGGCGGCCGCGCCGATGGGCGCGGAGCCGGGCCGGCTGGGGAGCCCGATGTTGGTACGGGTTCCGGTGACGACGTAGCCCTTGACTCCGCCCGCGAGGGCGTTGCGTACGGCGCCGATGTCGTCGGCGGCGGACAGGGCCAGGCCGTTGGGCCAGCCCGCGGCACGGGTCTCGGAGAGCAGGGTGAGACCGGAACCGTCGGGCAGGTGCACGTCGGCCACGCAGATGTCGCGCGGGCTTCCGACGCGGGGGCGGGCCTCCGCGATGGACGAAGCCTCGATGACGTCACGGACCCCGAGAGCCCACAGGTGGCGGGTCACGGTGGAGCGGACGCGCGGGTCGGCCACGACAACCATGGCCGTCGGCTTGTTCGGGCGGTAGGCGACCAGGCTTGCGGGCTGCTCGAGAAGAACGGACACCAGGCCTCCTGAGGGAGTGGCGAGTGGGTGCCGGCCGGGGAAGGAGCCGATACCCACCGTGCGGATGGTCACTCACTCCTTCGGCACGTCACCCGCCCGGCTTTAGGGAATGATCACGATTTGGTGAGTAACAATTCGGGCAATTCGGACGCACGATCGATCAAGGGGTGATCAGAAGACCGCATCGGTTGCCCCGTTCTGACCGCCCGTCGCGGGCGGAGAGGGGAACACGCGGGCCTTGAGGCGCACCCGCGGGCCGCCGCGCGGCACCCGGCGGGGCCGCGCGACAGGGCCGTCCGGCCCCTTCGCTACGGGTGGTGCGGACCGCGCCGCTGTGGCAGGGAGACCACGCCCGTGTCCACCGGCCCGGTGGGCGGCAGCCCGGCGATCTGGCACAGCAGATCGCACCAGGCGGCCAGGTGGGCCGCCGTGTCCGGCACCCCGCCCACCCCCTCGCGGGGCGTCCACGAGGCTCTGATCTCGATCTGGGTCGCGGGACGCCGCTCCGAGAGCCCGCCGAAGTAGTGCGACCCGGCCATCGTCACCGTGCCGCTCGCCTCCCCGTACGTCAGCCCGCGCGCGTCCAGCGCCCCGGTCAGCCAGGACCAGCACACCTCGGGGAGGAGCGGGTCGGCCGCCATCTCCGGCTCCAGTTCCGCCCGTACGAGCGTCACCAGCCGGAAGGCCCCCTGCCAGGCGTCGTGCCCGGAGGGGTCGTGGAGCAGGATGAGCCGCCCGTCGGCCAGGTCGTCCTCGCCGTCGACGACCGCCGCCTCCAGCGCGTAGGCGTACGGAGCCAGCCGCTGGGGCGGCTTCGTCGGGTCGATCTCGATCCCCGGGCGCAGCCGCGCCTTCTTCAAGCCGTCGACCGCACGCCGGAACGGGAGCGGGACGGCGCTCTCCTTCGCGCTGTCCACACCGTCAGCGCCATCTGAAAATCGTCCCTGAGCCGCAGCCATGCCGGGAAGACTAGGCGCAGCGGGAGCCCGTACGGCGCAGGGACACCCGCGCCGGGCCGGGCACTTCTTCATACGTGCGAAGATTTGGGTCGTGAGCGCCAACGAAAGCCCGAAGGGCACGCCGAGTCAGACGTACGATTCCGCCTTCCTGAAGGCCTGCCGCCGTGAGCCGGTGCCGCACACGCCCGTGTGGTTCATGCGCCAGGCGGGGCGCTCGCTCCCCGAGTACCGCAAGGTCCGCGAGGGCACGCAGATGCTGGAATCCTGCATGCGGCCCGACCTGGTCACCGAGATCACCATGCAGCCGGTGCGCCGCCACGGCGTCGACGCGGCGATCTTCTTCTCCGACATCGTGGTCCCGCTCAAGGCCATCGGCATCGACCTCGACATCAAGCCGGGCATCGGCCCGGTCGTCGCCCAGCCGATCCGCCGCCGCGAGGACCTCGCACAGCTGCGCGACCTCACCCCCGAGGACGTCTGGTACGTCACCGAGGCGATCGGCATGCTCACGGGTGAACTCGGCGCCACGCCGTTGATCGGTTTCGCCGGTGCGCCTTTCACCCTCGCGAGCTACCTCGTCGAGGGCGGCCCGTCGAAGAACCACGAGCACACCAAGGCCCTGATGTACGGGGACCCGGAGCTGTGGGCCGACCTCGTCGACCGCCTCGCCGAGATCACCTCCGCCTTCCTGAAGGTCCAGATCGAGGCCGGCGTCTCCGCGGTCCAGCTCTTCGACTCCTGGGTCGGCGCGCTCGCCCCGGCGGACTACCGCCGCTCGGTGATGCCCGCGTCCGCCAAGGTCCTGGAGTCCATCGCCTCCTACGGGGTCCCGCGGATCCACTTCGGCGTGGGCACCGGTGAGCTGCTCGGCCTCATGGGCGAGGCCGGTGCGGACGTCATGGGCGTCGACTACCGGGTCCCGCTCGACGAGGCCGTCCGCCGCGTCGGCCCCGGCAAGGCGCTCCAGGGCAACCTGGACCCGGCGGTCCTCTTCTCCACCACCGAGGCCGTGGAGGCCAAGACGGACGAGGTCCTCGCCGCCGCGTCCGGCCTGGAGGGCCACATCTTCAACCTCGGCCACGGCGTCCTCCCGACGACCGACCCCACGGCCCTGACCCGCCTGGTGGACTACGTCCACACGCAGACGCAGCGCTGACCCGCCGCTCCCGGGGCTCCGCCCCGGACCCCGGTCCTCAAACGCCGGACGGGCTGAAAGATGCCCTCAATCGCCGGGCGGGCTGGTAATTGGCGCAGCCAATTCCAGCCCCGCCAGGGGGTACCTCCCAGCGGTAGCTGGGGGAGTTTGAGGCGCGGGTCCGGGCAGAGCCCGGGGAACGGTGGAAGGGCGGGTAGGGGACCAGCCCCGCAGGGCCCGGTCAGATCCCCGCGGCCCGCACCGCGGACACGGCCTTGCGCGCCGCCACGAGCACCGGATCCCACACGGGAGAGAACGGCGGGGCGTACCCCAGGTCCAGCGAGACCACCTGCTCCACCGTCATACCGGCCGTCAAGGCCACCGCCGCGATGTCCACCCGCTTCGCGGCCCCCGCCCCGCCCACGATCTGGACCCCCAGCAGCCGCCCCGTCCGCTGCTCGGCCAGCATCTTGACCGTCATCTCCGCCGCCCCCGGGTAGTACCCGGCCGTGTTCGTCGAGCGGATCGTCGAGGTCACGAACCGCAGCCCGACCTCCCGCGCGTCCCGCTCCCGCAGCCCCGTGCGGGCGATCTCCAGGTCGCACACCTTGCTCACGGCCGTCCCCACCACCCCGGGGAAGGTCGCGTAGCCGCCGCCCACGCCCGAGCCGATCACCTGGCCGTGCTTGTTGGCGTGCGTGCCCAGCGGGATGTGCCGGGTGCGGCCCGAGACCAGGTCGTGGACCTCCACGCAGTCTCCGCCGGCCCAGATGTCCTCGTGCCCCCGGACCCGCATCGACAGGTCCGTCAGCAGCCCGCCCGACTCCCCGAGCGGCAGTCCGGCCGCCCGGGCCAGCGCGGTCCGCGGCTCCACGCCGATGCCGAGGACCACCACGTCCGCCGGGTACTCGTCGCCCGCCGCCGTCGCCACGGCCCGGGCCCGGCCCTCGTCGTCGGTGAGGATCTTCGTCACCTCGGCCCCCGACACCGTGCGGATCCCCATCGCGTTCATCGCCCGGTGCACCAGGCCGCCCATGTCCGGGTCCAGGGTGGCCATCGGCTGCGCGCCGCGGTGCAGGACGGTCACCTCGTAGCCCCGCAGGACCAGGGCCTCCGCCATCTCGACCCCGATGTAGCCCGCGCCGACCACCACCGCGCGGCGTACGTCCGTACGCTCCAGCGTGTCCATCAGGCGCTGTCCGTCGTCCAGGGACTGGACGCCGTGCACCCCGTGGGCGCCGATCCCGGGGAGCTTCGGGCGGACCGGGCGGGCGCCGGTGGCCAGGACGAGGCGGTCGTAGCCGGTCCAGGATTCGGACCCGGAGTCCAGATCGCGGGCGCGGACCCGTCGGCCCTGCACGTCCAGTTCCAGCACCTCGGTCCGGGTGCGCAGGTCGATCCCGCGCGCCCGGTGCTCCTCGGGGGTGCGGGCGATCAGCTCGTCCCGTCCGGAGACGGCCCCGCCGATCCAGTACGGGATCCCGCAGGCGGAGTACGAGGTGAAGTGCGACCGCTCGAAGGCGACGATCTCCAGCTCCGCCGGGCCCTTGAGCCGCCGGGCCTGCGAGGCGGCGGACATCCCCGCCGCGTCCCCGCCGACCACCACCAGTCGTTCCGTCGCCGCCATCGTCCCTACCGTCCCTCCGCCGCCTTGCAGGTCGGGAACACGCTACGGGCGAACGGGCGTTCAGTCGGCCACTTTCAGCCCCGCCGGCGTTTGAGGCGCGGGGTCCGGGGCGGAGCCCCGGGAGGGTCGGCCCCGGGCCGGTCCCGATGAGGTCAGGGTCCGGCGCCGGTGATCGGTCTGAGACGATGTGTCCATGCAGGAAGCGGACATGAGTGCGGACGGGCGCGGCGGCCCCGGTCCCGGGACCCCCGGCCGGGCCGGCCACGCGGTGGTCATCGGCGGCGGCATCGCCGGACTCGCGGCGGCCCACCGGCTGCTCGCCGCCGGCGCGCGGGTGACCGTACTGGAGGCCGGAGCGCGGCTCGGCGGCAAGCTGTACGCCGGGGAACTCGCCGGGCTCCCCGTCGACCTCGGCGCCGAATCCGTGCTCGCCCGCCGCCCCGAAGCCGTGGACCTGGCCCGCGCGGTCGGTCTCGGCGACGCCTTGCAGGCACCCGCCACCGCCACCGCCGCCCTGTGGACCCGCGGCGCCTTGCGCCCCATGCCGCGCGGCCACGTGATGGGCGTCCCCGGCGACCTGAACCCGCTCGCCGCCTCCGGCGTGCTCTCCGCCGAGGGCCTCGCCCGGATCTCCGCCGACGCCGACCTCCCGCGCACCGAGACGGGCGAGGACGTGGCCGTCGGCGCGTACGTCGCCGCCCGGCTGGGCCGCGAGGTCGTGGACCGGCTGGTCGAACCGCTGCTCGGCGGGGTCTACGCCGGTGACGCCTACCGGATCTCGATGCGCGCCGCCGTACCGCAGCTCTTCGAGGCCGCCCGGTCCCACCGCTCGCTCGGCGAGGGCGTACGGGAGATCCAGCGCCGGGCCGCCGAGCGGCCGCAGGACACCGGACCCGTCTTCGCGGGCATCGAGGGCGGCATCGGCCGCCTCCCGCTCGCCGTCGCCGACGCCTGCCGGGCCGCCGGAGCCCGGATCCTGACCGGAGCCCCGGTGCGTGAACTGCTGCGTACGGACGCGGGCTGGCGCGTGGTGACCGGCGGCCCCGGCGGCGATCCGGCCGAGGTCATCGAGGCCGACGCCGTGGTCCTCGCCACCCCCGCGGGCCCCGCGGCCGGGCTGCTGGAGCGCCTCGCGCCCGCGGCCGCCTCCGAGCTGCGCGGGGTCGACTACGCCTCGATGGCGCTGGTCACCCTGGCCTTCCGGCGCTCCGACCTGCCGCCGGACCTGGCGGGCAGCGGCTTCCTGGTGCCGCCGGTGGACGGCCGCACCATCAAGGCCTCGACCTTCTCCAGCAACAAGTGGGCCTGGTCGGGCGCCGACCCGGACCTGTTCCTGCTGCGCACCTCGGTGGGCCGGCACGGCGACGAGGCGGTCCTGGAGCGGGAGGACGCCGAGCTGGTCGACGTCTCGCTGACGGACCTCGGCGCGGCCGTGGGGCTGGCCGCCCGCCCGGTGGCCTCGGCCGTCACCCGCTGGACCGGCGGACTGCCGCAGTACCCGGTCGGCCACCTGGACCGGGTCGCCCGGATCCGGACGGCCGTCGCGGCCCTGCCCGGGCTCGCGGTCTGCGGTGCGCTGTACGACGGCGTGGGCATCCCCGCGTGCGTCGCGAGCGCCCACCGGGCCGCCGATGCGGTGGCCGCGGCGCTGTCCGCGGCGGGCTCCGCTCCGGGCTCCGCGAGCGCGTTCGGCACCCCAGGCACAGAGCACTGATCAGGACACGGGACAATAGGCACATGACTGCACCAGAGAAGATTCCCAACGCGGGGAAGAAGGCCAAGGACCTCAACGAGGTCATTCGCTACACCCTGTGGTCCGTCTTCAAGCTGAAGGACGTCCTGCCTGAGGACCGCGCCGGTTACGCCGACGAGGTCCAGGAGCTGTTCGACCAGCTCGCCGCGAAGGACATCACCGTCCGCGGCAGCTACGACGTCTCCGGCCTGCGCGCCGACGCGGACATCATGATCTGGTGGCACGCCGAGACCTCGGACGAGCTGCAGAGCGCCTACAACCTGTTCCGCCGCACCAAGCTGGGCCGCGCGCTGGAGCCGGTGTGGTCGAACATGGCCCTGCACCGCCCGGCCGAGTTCAACAAGTCGCACATCCCGGCCTTCCTGGCCGACGAGAACCCGCGCGACTACGTCAGCGTGTACCCCTTCGTACGCAGCTACGACTGGTACCTGCTGCCCGACGAGGACCGCCGCCGCATGCTCAAGGACCACGGCATGATGGCCCGCGGCTACCCGGACGTGCGTGCCAACACCGTCGCGTCCTTCTCGCTGGGCGACTACGAGTGGCTGCTGGCCTTCGAGGCCGACGAGCTGTACCGCATCGTCGACCTCATGCGTCACCTGCGCGCCTCCGAGGCCCGTATGCACGTCCGTGAAGAAGTCCCCTTCTACACAGGACGCCGCAAGTCCGTCGCCGATCTGGTGGCCGGGCTCGCCTGATACCTCCCCTGGGGGGAAGGACCGGAAGACCGCGTGTTCAGACCGACGCGGGCTTCCGGGGATCGGGAGGCCATGCCCCCGAATCGACGCAGCCGGAGATCCCGCCCGGAAGTTCAGACGACTGGCGGCAGCGGCACCCTGCGGGTGCCCGCTGCCCGGTCGTCCAGCGACACCGGTGCGGGCTCCGGATGCGGCGCACACATGACATACCGTCCCGGCGTGTCACCTGTCAGCAGATACCGCTCCACATGCCGGTCCACGCAGTCGTTGCGTCCGCCGACCACGCCGTGCGTACCGGCCCCCGCCTCCGTGACCAGCGAGGCCTGCGGGCCGAGCCGCCGCTGGAGCTCCAGCGCCCCCGGATAGGGGGTCGCCCCGTCCCGCTCCGCGGCCACCACGAGCGTCCGGGGCAGCGCCACGGCCCCCGCGCCGCCCTCGCCCACACCCTGGCCCATGCCCATGCCCTCGCCCACCGCCACCGGACGCTGCCGGTGTCCGGCCGCCGGCCAGGAGGCGCAGGGCAGGTTCAGGAAGGCGTTCGGCCAGGTCTCGAAGGGGGCGGTCCGGGCCAGTTCGGTGTTGTCGCGGTCCCAGGTCGCCCAGTCCGCGGGCCAGGGCGCGTCGTTGCACAGCACCGCCGTGTAGACCGCCCGCGCGTTCTCGTATCCGGCGGCCGCCGCCGGGTCCGGCCCCGCCTGCTCGGTCAGCGGCCCCGGATCGCCGCGCAGGTAGGCGCTGAGCGCTGCCGCCCGCCGCGGCCAGACGTCGTCGTAGTAGGCGGCCTTGAGGTACGCCGCCTGCAGCTCACCGGTGCCGACCACGCCGCCCGCGGGCGTACGGGCCACCCCCGCCCGGACCTTCTCGTAGCTCGCGCGGACCGCCTCGGCCGTGCGGCCCAGCCCGTAGACGTCGTGGTGGCGGGCCGCCCAGGCGCGGAAGTCGGCCCAGCGCCGCTCGAACGCCGGTGACTGGTCGAGGTTGTTGCGGTACCAGATCCGCCGCGGATCCGGATTGACCGCCGAGTCGAAGACCACCCGGCGCACCTGCCGCGGGTACAGCGTCGCGTAGACCGCGCCGAGGTAGGTCCCGTACGACGCCCCCAGGAAGTTCAGCCGCTCGTCGCCGAGCGCGGCGCGCAGCACGTACAGGTCCCGGACGTTGTCGAGGGTCGTGTAGTGCGCCAGCGCCGCGCCCGCCCGGCGCGCGCAGCCCCGCGCGTACTCCCGGGCCGCCGCGATCCGCTGCTCCTTGTACGCCGTGGAGGGCCGGTCCGGGACCTGGGTGGGCCCCGCGGGCCGGGCGGCCGGGTCCTGGCAGGAGAGCGGCGCCGAGCGGCCCACCCCGCGCGGGGCATAGCCGACCAGGTCGTAGGCGGCGGCGACGCGCCGCCACTCGGGCAGGTCGGCGACCAGCGGGAAGTACATGCCGGAGGCGCCGGGCCCGCCCGGGTTGTACACGAGGGAGCCCTGCCGGGCCGTCCGGTCGCCGGTGGCGGTGACCCGGCTGACGGTCAGGGAGATCTGCGGGCCGTCGGGACGGGCGTAGTCGAGCGGTACGCGCAGCACGGCGCAGCGCACGGGGTCCGCCAGCCCCTCGCTCGCGGGGCAGGCGCCGAAGCGGGGGCGGTGCAGGGCGGCCCGGCGGGCGGCGGTCTCGGCCCCGAGGCGCCGGGCGCGCTCGGCGGGCGTCTCCGATGGGGGCCGGGGCTCCGGTGCGGTACGGGCCCGGCCGGACGGGGCCGTGGCGTCCGGGCCGTCGGCGGCCCGGGCGGGGGCCGTCGGGGCGCACAGGGCGAAGGAGAGGAGCGCCGCGGTGGCTCCGTAGCGGGTGAGCGTCGTCCGCATGGCGGCCCCTGTCGTCTCATCGGATCAGCCGATGGGACGACAGGGTGGCGCGCTTGTACAGGATCACCGCCGCATGTCGCGCTCAGTACCCCCGTTGCCGCGGGACCGTCCCCCGATTGCCGCAGGACATCGCGGCCCGCAGGTCCGGATCCCCGACGGCGCGCACCCCGCGCACCGCTATGGCGGCCAGCGGTTCGCTGCGCCCGCGCTCGCGGTCCAGGGCCGTCAGCAGCCGCTGGCCGGCGGGGGAGGCCCAGGAGGAGTACGGGTGGGACTCGAAGCGGGCGATGCCCAGGCAGCCCAGGGTGAGGATGAGCGGCAGGGCGAACCAGCACAGGACGAGGGTGGGCGTGGTGCCGCCGGTGGGCACCGCGAAGGAGGCCGCGGCCAGCGCGACGGTCAGCGCGCTGGCCCCGCGGACCGCGTCGACCCCCGCGCTGATCCCCGCCCGGGCGTCCTCGGGCACGGCCAGGCCCGCCGCGCCGAGCCGGTCGGCGAGCGCCCGTACGGCCTCGTCCCCGGCCGCGGCGGTACGGACGGACTCCACCGGTGACTGCCCGTCGGGCCCGAACGCGCCGAGCACCGAGCGCTCCAGCGGATCACGGCCGACCGGGTCCAGGACCGTCGCCCACCCGGTGTGGGTCAGCAGCAGGCGCCGCTGGCGCTCCATCGAGAGCAGCGTCAGCTCGGCGACCCGCCGGGGACCGCCCGCCAGGTAGGCGGCCTCGTACAGGTTCAGCTCGTCGTAGTGGTGCGCGGTGGCGCCGCCGGGGGCGGGCTCCGCGCCGTCGGACGCGGCTCTCAGCAGGCGGGCGCACGACAGCAGCGCCCCGGCCCAGGCCGTCAGCAGGAACAGGACCCAGAACATGGCCAGATTCCTACAGGATGCTGAAGCTCCTGGGGAGCGGTCAGGAGAAGTCGGGAGCGGTCAGGACCGGTCGGGAGCGCTCAGGTGCTGCTGGAGCAGCTGGAACCTGACGAACTGCCGCAACTCGAACCGCTCGAACAGCTGGAGGAACTCCCGCAGCTGCTCCCCGAGGAACCGCAACTCGATCCCGTGGAACCGCACGAGGAGCCGGACGATCCGCACGAGGAGCCGGACGATCCCGACGAGGCGCAGCTGGAACCGGAGCTTCCGCCGCAGCCGCTCGCTCCGCCGCCGTCGCTCCCGGCGCACCACACGACGGGCAGGATGTCGGCGGAAGCCCCGGCGGACGCGTGGGAGCCGGTCGCGTCGTGCGCGCCGTGGGAGGCGCGGGGCGCGGTGGCGCGGGCGGCGCCGAGCCGGGCGGCGGGCAGCAACTGCGCCCGCAGGTACGGGTCCCGGACGCCGGCCAGTCCGAACAGCGCGGCCTGCACCTGTGCGCTCTGGTCACCCGCGTGCAGGGCCCGGATCTCGTTCAGCGCCTGGCGCCCGCCCGCGGTGATCCGGCCCAGCCCCCGGGCGGCGCCCACCCCGCCCGCCACCGCGCCGCCCAGCAGCACGGGGAACACCATGGCGATGAAGGGCAGCTGGAAGCCGAGGGGCCCGGGACGCGCGAACTGCAGCACCGTGAGCGCGATCGCCAGCGGGAAGCCGAGCACGCAGACGACGGCCTGGATCTTCCCCCAGCGCCGCCACAGCCGGCCGGTGCCGGGCAGCGCGATGAGCCCGCGGTCGGCCAGTACGTCGCCGGTCTCCTGGACGGCCGGGTCCCGCATCGCCGCGAGCCGCAGCAGGTGCAGGGCCCCCGAGGGCGCCGTGGAGTGGGCCTGGAGCACCGCCCGTTCGGCGGGGTCGTGGGCCCGGACCCCGGGCAGCGCGTGGACGATGCCCGGACCGCCGATGACGAGGCGGCCGTCGCAGAGCAGCGAGACCAGCGCGGCGTCGACGACCCGCCCGGGACCGCCGGAGAGGAAGGCGGCCTCGGAGAGGTCGTGCAGCCGGGGCAGCGGACCGGCCGGGCGGGTCCGGAAGCGCCGGATCCCCACGTGCAGGGCGATGGAGGAGGCGAGGACGGCCACCCACACGAGGACGGCGAGCGTGTTCATCTCGCGCCCCGGCCCGCCGCGGCTGCCTCGGCGGCGGCGGGCGCGGAGTGACCGGCGTGACCGGAGTGACCGGAGTGACCGGCGTCCGGGGTGTGCCCGGTGTGCGGGGCGTGCGCCGACCGGGCGGCGGGCCGGGGCGGCCTGCGCCGCCAGGGCAGCAGCGCCCGCGCCCAGCGGGCCAGCGGGCCCACGGGGCGCACCCCGGCCCGGTCCTGCCACCACTCGGTCAGCAGGCGGCGCGCCGCCGGGTCCTCGGGCAGGTCCCGGATCAGCAGGTGCTCGGCGAAATCGAGCGCGTCGCGCCGGTAGCCGCCGGTCATCGGGCGGGTCCCCGCGTACCGCAGGAAGGCCTCGCGGTAGGCGGCCGCGCCCAGCACCTCGGCCAGTTCGGGCGCCAGCTTGCGCACCACCCCGGCCCGCTTGGCGGCGAGGGCGCGCGACTGCACCCGCAGCCGCTGTCCGTCGAACCCCTCGGGTACGGGCGTACCCGCGACCAGGGCCGAGAGCAGGGCGGCCTGGCCGAGGCCCACCCGGGTGCGCGCGGCGGCGAGGCCTCCGGCCGCGACGGCGGGTGCGGGGGCGGGCGCGGCGGCGGGCGCCGCGGCCACGGCGGGGGAGCGCGGCGCGCGGGACACCGGGCGCCGGCCGTCACCGCCCCGGCCGTCGTCCCGGCCGCCGACCCGGTCACCGCCCTGGCCGCCGGCCCGCCCGTCGCCCCGGACCACCGTGCGGATCGCGGTCAGTTCGTCCACCAGCTCCGCCTCCGCGGGGAAGTCGTCGTCGCGCTCCAGCAGCACCCCCGGCGGGTCCACCCGGGTGCGCAGCTCCGCCAGCAGGTCGAGGACGACCGGCGCGACGGGGTGCGCGTGGGTGTCGTGCCACACCCCGTCGCGCTCGACCCCGCCCGCCACGTGGACGTACGCCAGCGCCTCCAGCGGGATCGCGTCCAGCGCGGCGAGGGGGTCCTCGCCCCGGTTCACCCGGTTCGTGTGCAGGTTGGCCACGTCGATCAGCAGCCGTACGCCGGTCCGCTCGACCAGCTCCGCCAGGAACTGTCCCTCGGTCAGCTCCTCGCCCGGCCAGGAGATCAGCGCGGCGATGTTCTCCAGGGCCAGCGGCACCGGCAGCGCGTCCTGGGCGATGCGCACGTTCTCGCACAGCACGTCCAGGGCGTCCCGGGTCCGGGGCACGGGCAGCAGGTGCCCGGCCTCCAGCACCGGCGAGGAGGTCCGTACGAAGGCGATGTGCTCGCTCACCAGCGGCGCCCCCAGCGCCACCGCGCGCTCGGCGAGGGCGGCGAGCCGCGCCGGGTCGGGGCGGTCGGCCCCGCCGAGGCCCAGGCCGACGCCGTGCGGGACGACCGCGGTGCCGCGCTCGCGCAGCCGCAGCAGCGACGCGGGGAGGTGGCCCGGGCAGATGTTCTCGGCCACCACCTCGACCCAGTCCAGGTCCGGCAGCCGTTCCACCGCTTCCGCGATCTCCGGCCGCCAGCCGATGCCCACCCCCAGGTGTGCCGTGCGCTTCATGTACCCCTCGCCCCCTTCCAAGCGGTCCGTGCCGGTGTCATGACCCCGGCGAAGACCCGCCAACCGCAGGAAGGGACGTTCAGAGCAATATTTGAGGTTCCGCACACGGGGGAACGGGCCGCTCCGGCCCCCGCCCGGCGGTTACCGCAGGCGGGCGCGCAGGGCGGGGTGGTCGGAGACGACCGTGCAGGAGCCGGGCGCGATCTCGGTGAAACCGGCGTCCCGGACCACCGGCAGCCCGCTCCCGGTCAGCTCGGCCCACTGCTCGGGCCCGGCCGTCCGCACGGCGAGGCGGAAGCCGTCCGCCCGCCAGGCCGCGCGCTCGGGGCCCGTCAGCTCCCACCAGGCCAGCTGCGCCGCGTGCCCGGCCTGGGCCATCTCCTTGCCCGCCGACATGTCCAGCTCGGGGTTGAGCCAGAGCACGGGCACCCCGGGCGCCGCCGGAGCGACCGCTTCCGGGTCGTCCAGGTCGGTGCCGGACACCTGGAGCTTGGCGAGTTCCTTGGGCCAGCCGTCCAGCGGGACGGGCGGGAACACCCGTACCTCGGACCCGCCGCCGTTCACGGTGATGCCCGGCAGGGTCTCCGCCTTGCGCCACTCCGCTCCGCGCGCCCGGCGCACCACCTTGCGGATCCGCGCGTCCTGCCAGTCGTGGACGGCCCGCGCCCACTCGCCCTCGCCCAGCGCCCGCTCGTCCGAGAGCAGCACCAGCACCGCGCGGGCCGCCGTCTCCAGGGCGTCCGTCCGCGCCGGGGGCGCGGTCTTCTCCAGCCGGACGACCAGCGGCAGCACGAACTGCGGCGCCTCGTCGCGGGCGGTGGACCCGGGTGCGGTGTCAGGGGCGGATTCAGGTGCGGTTTCAGGGGCCGTGTCGGGGGCCGTCTCGGGAGCGCTCATCCGGCAAAGTCTGCCACCCCGCACCGGGGCCTCCGACTTCAGGAGGATGTCCGCACGCCCCCTCCCGGGCGAGGATCCCTTCCATGAAGAGTGATCTTTTCGCATCAGAGAACCTGGCTCAGGCACCCACCGCCCCCGGCATGGAGCTGCAGAACGCCAAATCCGTCAAGTACACCGTCAACGGTGAAATGCTCGCCCGCCAGGGCGCGATGATCGCCTTCCGGGGCAACCTCCAGTTCGAGCGCAAGGGCCAGGGCATCGGCGGCATGCTCAAGCGCGCGGTCACCGGCGAGGGCCTGGCCCTGATGTCGGTCCGCGGGCAGGGCGAGGCCTGGTTCGCGCACCAGGCAGGGAACTGTTTCATCGTCGAGATGGAGCAGGGCGACGCGCTGACCATCAACGGCCGCAACGTCCTGTGCTTCGACCCGACCCTGTCCTACGAGATCAAGATGGTGAAGGGCGCCGGGATGACCGGCGGCGGCCTCTTCAACAGCGTCTTCACCGGCTACGGGAAGATAGCGCTGGTCTGCGACGGCAACCCGATCATCATCCCGGTCACCGCGCAGGCTCCGGTGTACGTCGACACGGACGCGGTCGTCGGCTGGAGCGCCCACCTGGAGACCGGCCTGCACCGCTCGCAGTCCGTCGGTTCGATGATCCGCGGCGGCTCCGGCGAGGCCGTCCAGCTGATGCTGCGCGGCGAGGGCTTCGTCATCGTCCGCCCGAGCGAGGTCACGGAGGCGGCGGCCGCCCACTGACCGGGCGACCGCCGACGCGGTACCCGGCTCGGCCGGGTACCGTCGTACTCATGGACCAGCCGCAGGGGCCGCAGCGCCCGGACGAGAGCGCGACGTACTGCCCCGCCCCGGCCGCGCCCGCCGGCCGTGTGCCCGGGCCGCCGTACGCGGACTGCCTGGAGTGCGGCAAGCCCACCGAATACGGGGTCGCCACCCCGGGCGTGGTGCTGTGCCCGGTCTGCGAGTGGCAGGACGCCCAGCGCACCGCCTGCTCCGGCTAGGGCGTGCTTTCAAAGTCCCGCCCCCGCGCGCTCACTTGCCGATCAGGTCGGAGACCTTGACGAAGCGGTAGCCGCGTTTGCGGAGTTCCGGGACGATCTTGCGGACGGCTTCCTCGGTCACCGGGGCGGCGCTGCGCGTGCAGTGCATGACCACCACCGAACCGGGCTTCACCCCGGCCAGCACCTGCTCGGCCACCGCGTCCGGGTCCTTGGCGAAGGCGTCCCCGCTGACCACGTCCCACTGGACGGCCGTGACCTTGGCCGTGGACAGGACGCGCAGCGCCTGGTCGTCGTAGCAGCCGCCGGGGAAGCGGAAGTACGGGACGGTGTTGACCGCGCCCGCCTTGCGGAAGGCCTCGAAGGCCCGGTCCACATCGGCCCGCGCCTCCGCGCCGTCGAGCGCGGGGAGCCCGTAGCAGGGGGACTTGAAGGCGTGGTGGCTGTAGGAGTGGTTCGCGATCTCGAAGTTCGGATCGGTGCCGATGGCCTTGGCCTGGTCCGGGTACTCCTCGGCCCAGCGGCCGGTCATGAACACGGTCGAGGGCACCTTCAGCTGCCGCAGCGTGGAGATCAGCTGCGGGTTGTCGAAGTGCTCGCCGCCCGCCGCGCGCGGCCCCTGGTCGGAGGTCATGTCCGCGTCGAAGGTGAGCGCGACGGTCTTGTCCGTCGTCTGCCGCGCGCGTTCGAAGACCGGGGTCAGCCCGCCCGGACCGGGCGCGATCGTGGGCGCCTTGGAGGGCGATGCGGAGGCGGCGGCGGAGGCGGAGGGTGAGGACGCGGCCGGGCCGGAGGGCGCGGCCGGGGCGGGAGCGTCCGACCGGGCCGGTCCGTGGGCGGCCCCCGGGGCGCCCTGGCCGCCCCCGCAGCCCACGAGAGCGGCACCGAGCACGGCCACTACGGCCACTTTGCGTACAGAAATGGTCACGCACGCAAAATATATGACTATGAGCTGAGCAGGCGGGAGCGGCACTCGTCCACATCGAAGTCACCCTCCGGGTACTGCGGCGCGAGGGCCTCCAGGTGCTCCAGGAGCAGGGCCGCGATCGCCCAGTTGCGGTACCACTTGCGGTCCGCGGGCACCACGTACCAGGGCGCGGCGGCGGTGGAGCAGCGCTCCAGGGCCAGTTCGTAGGCCTCCTGGTAGGCGGGCCACAGGGCGCGCTCCTCGATGTCCCCCACATTGAACTTCCAGTGCTTGGCGGGGGCGTCCAGGCGGGCCAGCAGCCGCTCGCGCTGCTCCTCGTAGGAGATGTGGAGGAAGACCTTCACCACGCTCACGCCGTCGTCCGCGAGGGCCTTCTCGAACCGGTTGATCTGCTCGTAGCGGCGGCGCAGCTGAGCGCGCGGCGCCAGCGCGCGCACCCGGGCGATCAGGACGTCCTCGTAGTGCGAGCGGTCGAAGATGCCGATCTCGCCCGGCTGGGGGAGGGCCTGCTTGATCCGCCAGAGGAAGGGGTGGTCCCGCTCCTCGGGGGTGGGCGCCTTGAAGGCCTTGATCCGGCAGCCGGAGGGGTTGAAGGAGCCGATCACGTGCTTGACCGTGCCGCCCTTGCCGCTGGTGTCCATGCCCTGGAGCACGAGCAGCACCCGGCGGCGGTCCCCGGCGGTGCTGGCGGCGTAGAGCCGTTCCTGGAGGGCGGCGAGCCGCTCGCCCGTCGCGGCGCCGGCGGCCAGTGCGGCCGCCTTCCCGCCGTTCGTCCCCGGGGTGGAGCGGGGGTCGGTCCGCGCCAGGTGGACCGCGTCCCCGACCGGCACCCGCAGCAGCTCGGTGAGGGGCGTCCGCTTCCGCTGTGACTGCTCCTTCTTTTTGGCCACCGCAACCCCAATCGCCTCGGTTTCGTCCGATCTTCCATCAGATCGAACGGGGGCGCGAGAGCGGCGGACAGCCGTCGGCCGCGCCGCCCACCGGATGCCGGGGGTGGGCGGGCGCGGGCCGTAGGCGGCGAGGGGTCAGAGCAGCTCGGCGGAGAGCGTGATCGTGGTCCCCGTCAGGGCCTGGCTGACCGGGCAGTTCTTCTTGGCGTCCTCGGCCGCGGCGGCGAAGGCCTCGGCGTCCAGGCCCGGCACCTCGGCGCGCACGCTGAGGTGGATCCCGGTGATGCCCTCACCCGGCTGGAAGGTGACGTCGGCCTTGGTCTCCAGGCGGGTGGGCGGGGTGCCCGCACCGTCCAGACCGTGGGAGAGCGCCATCGAGTAGCAGCTGGAGTGCGCGGCGGCGATCAGCTCTTCCGGGCTGGTCTTGCCGTTGGCCGCCTCGGCGCGCGAGGGCCAGGAGACCTCGAAGGAGCCCTTGCCCGAGGAGTCGAGGGTGACGACCCCCGAACCCTTCAGCAGGTTGCCTTCCCAGACGGTGTGCGCGTGACGCGTGGTGGCCATGGCAGTTCCCTTCGCATAGGTGGAAGCGGCCGGGCGGTCTGACGACCAGTCCGGCGCCCCCAAACCTACTGGGCCACCAGGCCCTTCGCGTCGCGGGCGAGCGCGGTGAGCCGCGAGATGGCCCGGAAGTACTTCTTGCGGTACCCGCCGTTCAGCATCTCGTCACTGAACAGGCGGTCGAAGGGCACGCCGGAGGCGAGGACCGGTATCTCGCGGTCGTACAGCCGGTCGGCCAGCACCACCAGGCGCAGCGCGGTCGACTGGTCCGGCACCGGGCCGACATCGGTGAGGCAGACCGCGGCGACGCCCTCGGTGAGCGCGCCGTAGCGGCTCGGGTGCACCTTGGCCAGGTGTTCGAGCAGCCCGGGGAAGTCGTCGAGGCTGGCGCCGGGCGTCGCGTACGCCGCCTTGGCGACCTGCTCGTCGGAGTACGGCGCGGGCGCCTCGGGCAGGCCGCGGTGGCGGTAGTCCTGGCCGTCGATCCGCAGCGGCCGGAACTGCGCGGACAGGCCCTGGATCTCGCGCAGGAAGTCGGCGGCCGCGAACCGGCCCTCGCCGAGCTTGCCCGGCAGTGTGTTCGAGGTGGCGGCGAGCGCGACGCCCTGCTCGACGAGCCTGCCGAGCAGCGAGGACACGAGCACGGTGTCGCCCGGGTCGTCGAGTTCGAATTCGTCGATGCACAGCAGCCGGTGTCCGCCCAGGGTCTGGACGGTCTGCTGGAAGCCCAGCGCGCCGACCAGGTTCGTCAGCTCCACGAAGGTGCCGAAGGCCTTGAGCGCGGGCTCGGCCGGGGTGGCGTGCCACAGCGAGGCCAGCAGGTGGGTCTTGCCGACGCCGTAGCCGCCGTCGAGGTAGACCCCGCGCGGTCCGCCGGCGGGGGCGTTCTTCTTGGGGTTCCCCTTGGGGCTCCGCGCGAACCAGCGGCGCTTGCCCGCGCCGCTCGCGTGGGCCCCGCCGAGACCGGCGGCGAAGCCGCTCAGCACGGTGACGGCCTCGGCCTGGCTCGGCTGGTCCGGATCCGGGTTGTAGGTGTCGAACCGCACCGAGTCGAAGCGGGGCGGCGGCACCATCTCGGCGACGAGCCGTTCGGCGGGCACGTGGGGGGCGCGGGCGCACAGCGCGAGCGGACCCGCGTCGGGTCCGTCACCAGGTCCCGCGTCGGCTATCGGGTCCCGCCTGGCGGCGTCGCCGTGTGCGGTGGCGGCACCGGAGGGGGAGAGAGAGGTTGACACAGCCCTTAACTCTACGGGGCGTGTCACACTGCACCGATGCGACGCCTGTTCCCTGTGACCGATCAGACATCCACTGGTCAGACATCCACCGGTCAGACATCCACCGGTCAGACATCCCCCGCCCCGGGCGACCACCCGTGGTCCCTGGACGAGCTGGCGGAGGCCTACGCGTACCCCGCGCTCAGCGGCGGGGCGCACTGGCTGCGCGCGAACATGGTGACCTCGCTGGACGGCGCGGGCCAGCACGACGGGCGCTCGCAGCCCCTCTCCAGCGAGACCGACATGCGCATCTTCGGCACCCTGCGGGCGCTGGCCGATGTGGTGGTGGTGGGCGCGGAAACGGTTCGCCAGGAGGGGTACCGCCCGGCCCGGGCCCGCGCGGAGTTCGCCGCCCGCCGGGCCGCCGCGGGCCAGGGCCCCGCCCCGGTCATCGCCGTGGTCACCGCGAGCCTGGACCTGGACTTCACCCTCCCCCTGTTCACCTCCCCGCTGGTGCCCACCCTCGTGCTCACCGGAGCCACCGCCCCCGCCGACCAGGTGGCGGCCGCGGCCGCCTCCGGGGCCGAGGTGGTGGTGGCCGGCGACGGCGCGGGCGTGGACCCGGCCCGGGCGGTACGGGAGCTGGCCGGCCGGGGTCTGCGCCGTCAGCTCACCGAGGGCGGGCCGAGGCTGCTGGGCCAGTTCGTGGCCGCCGGGGTGCTGGACGAGCTGTGCCTGAGCGTGTCCCCGACGCTCACCGCGGGTGACGCCCAGCGGATCGCGGGGGGCCCGCGGGTCGACGTACCGCACCGGCTGGCACTGGCCTCGCTGCTGGAAGAGGCCGGGTTCCTCTACACGAGTTACCGTCGGATCTGACAAGCGAGCGGAATTTGTCGTTCCGCTTAGCTTCCGCTGGGCACATATACCAGCGCGAGCCCCGTGCGACAGCGGGGCAGGATGGTTTCCGCAGGGGCCGGCCACGGCCGATGAAGGAGAGGGCGTCCGTGTTCACGAGCGTTTTGATGATCGAGCAGCCTCTGACACCCGTAGACGTGGACTTCGTCACCACCCTGCACGGCGACGACCCGGTCTCCTTCTTCGTCCTCATGCAGCCCCGGGGCGACCAGGACCGGCTGCTGCGCGCCATCGACGACGTCGCGCTCGGCGAGATCCCCGAAGCGCTGCGCGAGGGCGAAGAACCCGAGGGCGAGGCGGCCCGCGGCCCCGCCGAGCAGGCCCTGTCCCACTCGTTGGCGTCCCTGCGGGCCAAGGGCGCCAAGGCCGTCGGACAGGTCATCGAGGACCACCCGCTCGACAAACTGAAGGCCGTCGTGGCCGAGACGGGCGCCGACGAAGTGATCGTCCTGACCGCCCCGCACTTCGTGGAGGAGTTCTTCCACCGGGACTGGGCCTCGCGGGCACGGCACAAGGTCGGGGTTCCGGTGCTCAAACTCTTCGCCCACAACGAATAGGCTGGGCGCCACGCACACCGTCACGTTTGACCATCAGGAGCGACCTGTATGACGCCCGGCCTGCCGACCGCCATGGAACGGCCCCACTTCATCGGCATCGGCGGCGCCGGGATGTCCGGCATCGCGAAGATCCTCGCGCAGCGCGGCGCGCGGGTCGCCGGAAGCGACGCCCGTGACTCCGAGACCGCCGGGGCGCTGCGCGCCCACGGCGCCACCGTCCACATCGGGCACGCCGCCGGCCACCTCGCCGACGACGCGACCTGCGTGGTCGTCTCCAGCGCCATCCGCGCCGACAACCCCGAGCTGGCCCGCGCCGCCGAGCTGGGCGTCCCCGTCGTGCACCGCTCGGACGCGCTCGCCGCGCTGATGGACGGCCTGCGCCCGATCGCGGTGGCCGGTACGCACGGCAAGACCACCACCACCTCGATGCTGGCGGTGTCCCTCTCGGCCCTGGGCCTGGACCCCTCCTACGCCATCGGCGGCGACCTGGACGCCCCCGGCTCCAACGCCCACCACGGCGAGGGCGACATCTTCGTCGCCGAGGCGGATGAAAGCGACCGCAGCTTCCACAAGTACGCGCCCCAGGTCGCCATCGTCCTCAACAGCGAGCTGGACCACCACGCGAACTACGCCTCGATGGAGGAGATCCACGACTCCTTCGAGACCTTCGTCGGCAAGATCGTCCCCGGCGGCACCCTGGTCGTCTCCGCCGACCAGGAGGGCGCCGTCGAGCTGACCCGCCGGGTCCGCGACCTGTCCTCCGTCAACGTCGTCACCTACGGCGAGACCGAGACCGCCGATGTCCGCGTCCTGAAGATCACCCCGCGCGGGCTGGCCGGCGAGGTCACCGTCCTCATCGGCGGCAAGCTGCTCACCTTCACCGTCTCGGTGCCCGGCCGCCACTACGCGCTCAACGCCGTCGCCGCCCTCGCCGCGGGCGTGGCCCTCGGCATCCCGGCGCACAACCTGGCCTCCGCGCTCGGCAAGTACACCGGCGTCAAGCGCCGCCTCCAGCTCAAGGGCGAGGCGGCGGGCGTGCAGGTCATCGACTCCTACGCGCACCACCCCACCGAGATGACCGCCGACCTGGAGGCCATCCGCGGCGCCGCCGGTGACTCCCGGATCCTGGTCGTCTTCCAGCCGCACCTCTTCTCCCGCACCCAGGAACTGGGCAAGGAGATGGGCCAGGCCCTCGCGCTGGCCGACGCCTCCGTGGTCCTCGACATCTACCCGGCCCGCGAGGACCCGGTCCCCGGGGTCACCAGCGAGATCATCATCGCCGCGGCGCGCGCCGCGAACGCCGACGTCAGCGCCGAGCACGACAAGGACGCCGTCGCGGAGGTCATCGCGGGAATGGTGAAGCCCGGCGACCTCGTTCTCACCATGGGGGCGGGTGACGTGACCGACCTGGGGCCGGCCATCCTGGCCCGGCTGGCGAACTGAAGGGGAGAGGCGCGATGGCGTACGAGATCGAGAAGCCCGACGAGCAGTGGCAGACGGAGCTGACCCCGTCGGAGTACCAGGTGCTGCGGCTGGCCGGGACCGAACCCGCCTTCCGCGGTGAGTACACGGACACCACCACGCCCGGCGTCTACTCCTGCCGGGCCTGCGGCTCCGAACTGTTCCGCTCCACGGAGAAGTTCGAGTCGCACTGCGGCTGGCCGTCCTTCTTCGACCCGAAGGACTCCGAGGCGGTCGAGCTGATCGCGGACACCGCGCACGGCATGGTCCGCACCGAGGTCCGCTGCGCGAAGTGCGGCTCCCACCTGGGACACGTCTTCGAGGGCGAGGGCTACCCCACGCCGACCGACCAGCGCTACTGCATCAACTCCATCTCCCTGCGCCTGGCCCCCGAAGAGGGCTGAGCACACCGCACGTTCCGCACGCCGGGGCCCGCTGTCATCGGACAGCGGGCCCCGGCGTCGTCGTACCCGGCGCCGCCGCGGGGGCCGACGCGGCTTCCGTTAGCCGGTTGTACCGCGGCGCGTCATGGAGGAGTCCCCTGCCGGTGGGCCGGGCACGTTGTCCTTGGGTCGCCCCTCAGCGCCCCGCAGCACCCCTCCTCACCCCCAGAGGTCCTCACACCATGGCAGAACTCGATCGTCGCCGGTTCCTGCAGATCACGGGCGGCGCCGCCGCCGCCACGCTGCTCTCGGAGAGCATCGCCCGCGCCGCCGCCATCCCCGCGCAGGGCACGACCGGCACCATCCAGGACATCGAGCACATCGTCGTACTGATGCAGGAAAATCGTTCCTTCGACCAGTACTTCGGCACGATGAAGGGCGTACGCGGCTTCGGTGACCCGCGCCCGGTCCTCCAGGACAACGGCAAGTCCGTCTTCTACCAGTCCAACGGGACCAAGGACATCCTGCCGTTCCACCCCACGGTCAACGACCTGGGCATGCAGTTCGTCGAGGGCCTCAACCACGACTGGGCCGGCGGTCACCAGGCCTACAACAACGGCAAGTACGACAAGTGGGTCCCGGCCAAGACCACGACCACCATGTCGTACATGAACCGGAACGACATCCCGTTCCACTACGCCCTCGCCGACGCCTTCACCGTCTGCGACGCCTACCACTGCTCCTTCATCGGAGCCACCGACCCCAACCGCTACTACCTCTGGTCCGGTCACACCGGCAACGACGGCACCGGCGGCGGCCCGGTCCTCGGCAACCAGGAGGCGGGGTACGGCTGGAAGACCTACCCCGAGCGCCTGGAGTCGGCCGGGGTCTCCTGGAAGGTCTACCAGGACGTCGGCGACGGGCTGAACGCGGCCGGATCCTGGGGCTGGATCAGCGACGCCTTCCGCGGGAACTACGGCGACAACTCGCTGCTGTACTTCAACTCGTTCCGCAACGCCCAGCCCGGTGACGCCCTGTACGAGAAGGCCCGTACCGGTACGAACGCCAAGGCGGGCGACGGCTACTTCGACAAGCTCCGCGCCGACGTGCAGAGCGGCAACCTGCCGAAGGTCTCCTGGATAGCGGCGCCCGAGGCCTTCAGCGAGCACCCGAACTGGCCCACCAACTTCGGCGCCTGGTACATCTCCCAGGTCCTCGACGCGCTGACCTCGAACCCGGCCGTGTGGGCGAAGACCGCCCTCTTCATCACCTACGACGAGAACGACGGCTTCTTCGACCACGTCGTCCCGCCGTACCCGCCGGCCTCCTCGTCCTGGGGCCTGTCCACCGCCGACGTCACCAAGGACCTCTACACCGGCGGGGTCTCCGGCTACGCGGCCGGTCCCTACGGGCTCGGCCCGCGCGTGCCGATGATCGTGGTCTCGCCGTGGAGCAAGGGCGGCTACGTCTGCTCCGAGACCTTCGACCACACCTCGGTGATCCGCTTCATGGAGAAGCGCTTCGGCGTCCAGGAGCCCAACATCTCGCCGTGGCGCCGCGCCGTCTGCGGTGACCTGACCGCGGCCTTCGACTTCACGCAGGCCGACGCCGCCCCCGCAGCGCTGCCGTCCACCGCGGGCTACCTGCCGCCCGACCACAACGCGCACGCCTCCTACCACCCGGTCCCGCCGGCCACCGGCGCCCTGCCGGTGCAGGAGCCGGGCTCCAAGCCCACCCGCGCGCTCGGCTACGCCCCGTACGTGGACGGCAAGGCCACCGTCTCCACCGGCAAGTTCACCCTCACCTTCGCCAGCGGCCCGGCGCTGGGCGCGCACTTCCACAGCACCTCGGGCAACCGTACGGACGGCCCCTGGCCCTACACGGTCGAGGCGGGCAAGACCCTCTCCGACACCTGGAGCACCAGCAGCTCCACCGGCAACCAGATCAACCTCTCGGTCTGGGGGCCCAACGGCTTCCTGCGCACCTTCAAGGGCCCGGCGAAGAAGGCCGGTCCCGAGGTGACCGCCCGCCACGTCACGGCGTCCGGCAACCTGGACCTGTCCATGACCAACACGGGCACGGCCGCCGTCAACCTCACGGTGACCAATGCCTACGGCGGCGCCGCGCAGACCTTCAAGGTGCTCGCCGGGGCCACGGTCGCGTACACCGTGAACCTCCAGGCCACGGGCCGCTGGTACGACGTGAAGGTCGTCTCGGACGCGGACGCGACCTTCCTGCGCCGCTTCGCGGGCCACGTGGAGACGGGCGCCCCGGGCGTCTCCGACCCGGCGATCAAGACGGCCTGACCCGCGCCGCGCCCCGTCCGGGGCCCGCTGCGGCGGGCCCCGGACGGGTGTGACGGCGCGGGTCCGCCGCTCGGCCCGGGTGCCGGTCCTGGGCGCGGGCCCGCCCGCTCAGTCCGGCTGTCGCAGCCGTCCCACAAGCCACTCCAGCGCCGGCTGGACCTCCCGCCCCCACGTCTCGTAGTTGTGCCCGCCGCTGTCCAGCACGATCGAGGACACCCGGGCCGGCGGCCGCACCGCCGCGATGAACTCCAGCGTCTGCGGGTACTGCTTCTCGCCCTTGCGGCTACTGGCCACCAGCAGGGACACCGGCGGCTGCGGCCGCGTCCGCAGCCGCCACAGCAGGTCGTTCTCCCGCCGCAGCGCCGCGTCCCCGCCGAACAGGTCGCCCGTCTCGTCGTCCCGCGCCGCCTGGTACGAGGCCGAGAGCCCCGCCGCGGCCCGGTAGGCGTCCGGTGCCCGCAGGGCCAGCTTCAGCGCGCAGTACCCGCCCACCGAATTGCCGATCACGCCCCACGCCCGCGGGTCCCGGGTGAGCCGGTAGTGCGCCGCGACGGCCTCCGGCAGGTCCCGCGAGAAAAACGTTTCCACCTGCGGTCCGTCCGGTACGTCCACACACTCGGTGTCGCGCGGCGGCGCCACCGTCGGGGTCATCATCACCAGCACCGCGGGCCGCATCTTCCCCGCCCGGACCGAGTCCAGCGCCAGCTGCGGGTACCGGAACAGGTCGATCAGCACCCGCGTCGTGCTCGGGTACCCGCTCAGCGCCAGCACCACCGGGAACCGCGCCCGCTCCGCCGCGTCCGCCCGCAGGAACTCCGGCGGCAGATGGACGTACGCCTGCCCCCTCAGCCCGCTACGGGCCCCGCGCACCGTCACCGCCTCGATCCGCCCGATCTCCGCCGGGTCGTCCGAGCCCCGGTAGCGCCAGGAGTGGGTGCCGCGCACCACCAGGCCGCGCGCCCCCTGGTCCTGCCCGGCCGCCACCGGCGCGTCCCGGGACAGGGACAGCAGGTCGCTCCAGGAGGAGTAGAAGCCGTAGGTGTGGTTCACCGCGAGCAGCAGCGGCAGGCCCATGGTGAGGGTGATCGCCAGCTGGAGCCCGATCCGGCCGAGCACCGGCCGCAGCCCCGGTCCGGCCAGCCGGGGCCAGGCCCACACGACGGCCGCCACGAACACCACGCCCGCCACGATCAGCGCGGTGACGAGGACGGGAACCATGGCCATGATCTTGCCAGGCCGGTCCGCGGGCCGCCGCCCGGGGGGACGCGAAAAGCCCGTGGGGGGTACGAGGAAACCTCGTACCCCCCACGGGATCAGGGTGAGTGACGGGACTTGAACCCGCGGCCACCTGGACCACAACCAGGTGCTCTACCAACTGAGCTACACCCACCACGAAGGGCGGCGGACCGCCCGTTCGATGTGCATGCACAGCATAGCCGATCAGGGAGGTGGTCCCGCGACACCGTTTCCGCGGCCCGCCCGCCCCGCCCGCCGGCCCCGGATTCCGACCCGCCCGCCCCGGATTCCGACCGGCGCGGCCGTCGCGCTCGCCGCACCGCTCACGGCAGGATCGCCCCATGGCCTTCGACACCGCACCCCCCGCCGCGTCCGACACCGTCCCCGAGCCGTTCACCGCCGCCGACTACGCGGCCCGGATGGCCGCCGCCGCGCAGAGCGCCGCCGACGCCGGGCTGGCCGGTCTGCTGATCGCCCCCGGCCCCGACCTCACCCACCTCACCGGCTACCGCCCCGTGGACACCGAGCGGCTGACCCTGCTCGTGCTGGCCGCGGGGCAGGACCCGGTGCTCGTCGTCCCCACCCTGGAAGCCCCCGACGCGGCCGCGGCGCCGGGCGCGGGGGCGCTCACCCTGCGCGACTGGACCGACGGCAAGAACCCCTACGGCGTCACCGCCCCGCTGCTCGACGTGTCCGGCCGCTTCGGGGTCAGTGACAACACCTGGGCGCTCCATCTGCTGGGCCTCCAGCGCGAGTTGCCCACCACCTCCCACGTCTCGCTCACCGACGCCCTGCCCATGCTGCGCGCGGTCAAGGACGCGCGCGAGCTGGCCCGGCTGGAGGCGGCGGGGGCCGCCGCCGACGCCGCGTACGCCCGGATCCTCGGAGTCCGCTTCGCCGGGCGCGCGGAGACCGAGGTCGCCGCCGACCTGGCCGCCCTGCTGCGCGAACACGGCCACTCCCAGGTCGACTTCACCGTGGTCGGCTCCGGACCCAACGGGGCCAACCCGCACCACGAGGCGGGCGCGCGGGTGATCGAACACGGCGACATGGTGGTCCTGGACTTCGGCGGCCTCAAGCACGGCTACGGCTCCGACATCTCCCGCACCGTCCACGTCGGCGAACCGACGGCCGAGGAGCAGCGCGTCCACGACATCGTCCGCGAGGCCCAGCGGACCGCCGTGGCGGCGGTCCGGCCGGGCATCGCCTGCCAGGACGTGGACCGGGCGGCCCGTGCCGTGATCACCGAGTTCGGCTACGGCGAGCGGTTCATCCACCGCACCGGCCACGGCATCGGCGTCACCACGCACGAACCGCCCTACATGATCGAGGGCGAGGAGCAACCGCTCGTCCCCGGCATGTGCTTCTCCGTCGAGCCCGGCATCTACCTCCCCGGCCGCTTCGGCGTCCGGATCGAGGACATCGTGACGGTCACCGAGGACGGCGGGCGCAGCTTCAACAACGCCCCGCACGAACTCGCGATCGTCGAGTAACGCCCGTACAAGGCCCGTAGGCGGAAAACGGCCGCGCTCACGGACCCAGGACGGCCGCCGACTCGCCCGGCAGGTGGAGGCGGCCGTCCGGCCCCGGGTGCTCCAGCGGCTCCCACGAGGCCAGCACCCGTACGCCGTTGCGGCCCAGCGCGATGGTCACCGGCTCGGCGGACAGGTTGACCGCGACCCGGACGTCCCCGCGCCGGAAGGTCACCCAGCGGCGCTCCTCGTCGCAGGCCACCCGGACCGCCGCGAGATCGGGGTCCCGCAGGTCGGGCAGGGTCCGCCGGAGCGTGATCAGCGCCCGGTACCACTCCAGCAGCCGGTCGTGCCCGGCCTCCCGCGGCTCGGCCCAGTCCAGGCAGGACCGCTCCCGGGTCGCCGGGTCCTGCGGGTCCGGGATCTCCTCCGCCTTCCAGCCGTGCGCCGCGAACTCCCGGCGGCGGCCCGTGCGCACCGCCTCCGCGAGCGCCGGGTCGGGATGGTCGGTGAAGTACTGCCAGGGGGTCCCCGCCCCCCACTCCTCGCCCATGAACAGCATCGGCACGAAGGGCCCCGTCAGGGCCAGGGTCGCGGCGCAGGCCAGCAGCCCGGGGGAGAGGGACGCGGCGAGCCGGTCGCCGAGCGCCCGGTTCCCGATCTGGTCGTGGGTCTGGGCGTAGCCGAGGAAGCGGTGCGCGGGGGTGCGGCGCCGGTCCACCGGGCGGCCGTGGGTGCGGCCCCGGAAGGAGGACCAGGTCCCGTCGTGGAAGAAGGCCCGGGTCATGGTCTTGGCGAGGGCGGTGAGCGGGGCGCGGGCGAAGTCGGCGTAGTAGCCCTGGGACTCGCCGGTCAGCGCGCAGTGCAGGGCGTGGTGGAAGTCGTCGTTCCACTGCGCGGTGAGGCCCAGCCCGCCGGCCGTGCGCGGGGTCGTGGTCCGCGGATCGCACTGGTCGGATTCGGCGATGAGGAAGACCGGGCGGGCGGCCTCGGCGGCGAACGCGTCCACAGCCGCGGCCAGTTCCTCCAGGAAGGTCAGCGCCCGGCCGTCGGCCAGCGCGTGCACGGCGTCCAGCCGGAGCCCGTCGATCCGGTAGTCCCGCAGCCAGCCGAGCGCACTGCCCAGGAGGTACGCGCGGACCTCGTCGGAGCCGGGCGCGTCCAGGTTGACCGCCGCGCCCCACGGGGTGTGGTGGGTGTCGGTGAAGTACGGGCCGAAGGCCGGGAGGTGGTTGCCGGACGGGCCGAGGTGGTTGTGCACCACGTCCAGCACCACCCCGAGCCCGGCGGTGTGCGCGGCCTCGACGAAGCGGGCGAGCCCGGCCGGGCCGCCGTACGGCTCGTGCACGGCCCAGGGCGCGACCCCGTCGTAACCCCAGCCGTGCCGCCCCGGGAAGGAGCAGACGGGCATCAGCTCCACGTGCGTGACGCCGAGGGCCGTGAGGTGGGGCAGCCGGGCGGCGGCCGCGTCGAAGGTGCCCTCGGGGGTGAAGGTGCCGATGTGCAGCTCGTACAGGACGGCGTCCTGGAGGGAGGTGCGGGGCGCGGGGGCCGGGGCGGCGGGGAACAGCGCTTCGAGGTCCACCACCGCCGAGAGCCCGTCCGGGCCGTCGGGCAGCCGCCGGCCGCGGGGATCGGGCCGTACGGGCGGCGGATCCCCGTGCGGTGCATCGGCTTCGTCCAGAACGAACCCGTACCGGTCCCCGTCGGCGGCGGGCGCCTCGGCGGTCCACCAGCCGTCCCGCTCCGGATCGGGAGCCATGGCCCGCGTGCCGTCGTTCAGCCGCAGACCCACCTGTCCTGCCTGCGGTGCCCACACCTCGAACTGCATGGACGGTCCCCTCGTCTCGGGCGGCAACCGGCGTTCGTGCCACGACGGCCACGTGATCCGGCTTGACGCGGCCCATCATCGCGGGCCGGACGCGGGAGTTCTGGACACTTGGTGCACGACGGGCCGACAATCACCCTTTGAATCCTCCCCTCCTTGAGGGGAGGGGATTCCTCGTCCTTCAGGGCTGATCGGGGATTTCTGGCTCACGCCGCCAGATGGGGCGGCGCCCCGTCTGGTCTTCTGCGATCAGCACCAGCCGGGGTGGAGACCAGCCCGGACCAGCATCACGCGGGCGGAGTTCTTGTCCCTGGGGGACACGGCTCCGCACGCGGTGCACGTATAGGTTCGTTCTGAGAGGGGTAGTGCGTGCTTGGTTCTCGCTCCGCACTGCGCGCAGTCCATGGTGGTGTGCGCGGGGTGGACCAGGTGCACAGCCCGTCCGTGCTTGCGGCCCATCTCGACCAGGGCCGTCTTCGTCGCGGAGATCGCCGCGTCGGCCGCCTTGTGGGCCATGGTCGACTTGGCGAGGAACTTCGGCCGGAAGTCCTCCACGGCCAGGGCATCGTGGGCGCGGACGACGGACTTGGCCCACTTGCGGCCGGTGTCCTGACGCTGCCGGGCCACCTTCTTGTGGAGCTTCGCGACTTGCTTCTTCGCCCGCTGGTAGCCCTTCGACCCGGGTTTGCCCTTCGCGGGTTTCCGGCGTGCCATCATCCGCTGATACCGGGCGAGCCTCTGCGCGGCGTTCTTGCCGTGCTCGGCGTGCGGGAGGTCGTGGGCGTCGCTGGTGGTGGTCGCGGTCTCCTCGACACCCCAGTCGATCCCGCCCGCCAGGTGCAGGCGGCCGTCCTTCAGCCGGAAGCCGCGCTTGGTGTAGTTCAGAGACGGCAGTGCTTCCCGTTTCTTCAGATGTGTCTGCTTCGACTTCGCGCAGCACTCGTTCCACACCCAGCGGCAACGGTCCTATCCTCGCCCACTGACAACAACCGAAAGGACAGGTCGGGCCAGATGCGAACCGAACTTCGGCGCTCGGCGTCTCCGCCCCAAGGACCCATTCCTCCCCGGGCTGAAGCCCGGGGCCTCCTGGGAGAAGACCTGTGACGTCCAGTTTCGAGTTCCCCGCCTACCCGGTGCGCCGGGTCTCCGACGCCGAGCGCGACCGCGCCCTCGGGTGGCTGCGGGACGGGGCGGCCGACGGCCGGCTCTCGCACGACACCTTCGTGCGCCGGATGGAACTCGCGCTGGTCGCGCGCCGCTCCGAGGACCTGGCGGCCCTCACGGCGGACCTCGGCACCCGGCGCCCCGGCGGTCTGGAAAGCCCCCTGACCCAGCGGCTGTTCGGCTGGGTCGGCCGGGTGTCCGCGGTGAGCGCGGGTGTCCGGCGCGCCTGGACCGCGGAGAAGCTGCCGAAACTGCTGCTCCCGCCGTACGGCGCGGGCGGGTACGCGCTGACCATCGGCCGGGACCCCGGCAGCGGGCTGCGGCTCGTGCACGAGACGGTCTCCCGCCACCACGCCGAACTGAGCTTGCAGGGCGGCCGGTGGGTGCTGCGGGACCTCGGCTCCACCAACGGCACCACGGTCAACGGCCAGCGGGTCACCGGCGCGGCCGTGGTCCGGGCCGGCGATCAGGTCGGCTTCGGCAACATGTCCTACCGGCTGTCCTCGAACTAGCAGCTGGCTACGGGGCGGGAGCCACACGTCCGATTTCCGCCAGCCCGGCCGGACGGCGCCGCCGAGACTGTTCCCATGACCGCTCACACACCCCTCGCCATCCCGCCCGCCGCGCTCCGGGAGCTGCGGACCGCCGACGATTCCGGGCGGCCGGTGCGGCCGTTCACCGCGCGCGAGGACGGGGCGCCGCTCGACTGCGTGGGCAGCCCGCTGCGCTGCTGTCTGCGGGGGATCGAAGCCGGTGAGCGGGTCGCGCTCGTGTCGTACGCGCCGCTGCGCCGCTGGGCGGGGGAGACCGGGGCCGAGCCCGGGGCCTACGACGAGGCGGGCCCGGTGTTCATCCACGCCGACGCCTGCGCGGGGCCGGGGGAGGCCCCGGGGTACCCGTTCGCGCGGCCCGGGGCGCTGCGGACGCTGCGCCGCTACGACGCCGCCGGGCACATCGTCGGGGGCCGCCTCTTCGAGGTCCCGGACGACGCGCAGGCCGGGTTCGACCGGGCCCTGGGGGAGGCGTTCGCCGCGCCCGGGGTGGCGCTCGTACACGTACGGGCCCTGGAGTACGGCTGCTTCCAGTTCGAGGTCCGCCGGCCCTAGTGCTGTGACCGGAAAGGTTCACCGTGTCACGGCGCCCGGCACGGCGCCTCTCCCCCAGCTACCGCTGGGAGGTGCCCCCGGCGTTGTCGGACCACGACGGTACGTCCAGTACGAGTCGCGGCCCTCCGCCTTGCGATGCGTCCCCTCGGCCCTTCGGGCCTGGGGAGACCCCAGGGCACCGGACACCGCGACCCGGCAAACCTTCCCGGCCACAGCACTAGCGGGGCACCCCCGCGCGCCGCGCGGGACGGCCGGGCGCGCAGGATGGCGGCATGGATTCCAAGGATCATCGCTCCGCGGTGCGCCCGGCGCGCCCCGAAGACCTCCCGCGCGTGGTGGAACTCATCCACGAGCACATCGCCTACGAACGCTCCGCCCCCCGGCCGCCCGGCCTGGCCGAGCGGCTCGGACCGCTGCTCTTCCCCGAAGGGGATGCACCGCCGCCCGGGCTGTGGGTGCTGATCGCCGAGGACCCGGCGGGTGAAACGGTCGGATACGCCGCCTGCTCCCGGGAGTTCGCGTTCTGGGACGCGGGACACTACCTCCACATGGACTGCCTCTACCTCGCCGAGGGCGCGCGCGGGCACGGCCTCGGCGCGGCCCTGATGGCCGCCGTCGCCGACCTCGCGGCCGGGCTGGGCCTGGACCAGGTCCAATGGCAGACTCCCGAGTGGAACGAAGGGGCCGTCCGCTTCTACGACCGCCTCGGCGCGGCGGGCGCGCCCAAGCGCCGGTACGCGTGGACCGCCGGGCCCGGCGGGGTACCCGGCCCGGCCTAAGGGCTGACCGCCAGGAGGCGTTCGTACGTCGCCAGCACGGTCCGGGTCTGGTGCTCGACCTGGGTGGCCACCGGCACCCAGCGGGCCTGGAACCGGGCCGCGAACGCCTCGCACCAGAGCGTGACCAGCCGGTCCAGCGAGCCCGCCGCCGGGTGCCCGGCCGCGCGCAGCACCCGGAGCAGCATGGCGGCGGCCCGCAGCGCGAGGCGGCGCGCGAAGGCGTCGATGCTCCCGATGTACGCGGCCGTCGCCTCAGTGGGCGCGGAGCCGCCGGACCACTCGGCGGCGATCCGCGGGATCAGCGCGAGCGTCCAGTCCACCGCGCGCAGCAGCGGGCCCGACACCGGGTCCCCGTACGGCAGTTCGGTACGGGCCCCCGCGAGCACCCGGGCCACCTGCTCGGCGTCCTCGGTGAGCCGCCGGGCCAGTGCGCGCAGGGCGCGCCGCGGATCGGGGTGCGGGGCCGGATCGTCCACCAGGTCGCTGGCCCACATGGGGACTTCGACGATCGCGGTCGTCCCGTCGTAGGCGTGGGCGTGGTACCAGGTGCTCAGCCGGGTGTCCTCCGGGTGGAACACCCCGGCGGCGTCGCCGCCCGGCGCGGGCATCACGAAGATGCCGGGGCCGGGGGAGGGCCAGCCCGCCGCGTCCGAGGCCCCCGTCTCCACCGGGATCCGCAGCTCGGCGGCCGATTTGGCGAAGGGTTCGGCGAGTCCCGGTATGTCGCGGGTGAGCTGGACCCAGCTGCCGCCGAGGTCCGTCGCGTGCAGGGACACCTGGAGCACCGGGCGCAGTTCGTCGATCAGCGCGGTCAGGGCCAGGGTTTCGGGCGGCAGCCGGTCCGGGGGCAGTAAAGAGGGCGCCCACTCGGGCTGTTCGGGGCCGGGCGGCCGGAAGAAGCCCCGGTGGTAGTCGAGGATCGAATGCGGGTGCGGGGTGTGGTGCAGGGCCGCGCCGTCCGGGTCGGCGCAGAGCAGGAAGTGCCAGCCGCACCCGGCGCGCAGGTCCGGGGTGTCGAGGACGCGACGGGCGAGCGCGAGGGCGGTCGGCCCGCCGACGGGTTCGTTGGCGTGGGCCCCGGCGACGACCAGCACGTTGCGCTGCGCGGCGGCGGCGTAGGGAGCGGCGTACGGACCGGGGCCCTGGCCGGGCTCCGGCGCCTGGCCGGGCTCCGGACCGTAGGCGGCCGGGGACTGGACGGAGAGCAGCCACAGGGGCCGCCCGCCCCGGGAGGTTCCGGCGCGCCGGAGCCGGGCCAGGGCGGGGTGCGCGTCGGCCAGCGCGCGGGCGGCCAGGGCGAGTTCGAGCGGTGTGGGGTAGCACATGTCTCGGAGGAGGGTCACTGTCAAGCTCTGCCCGCCTGACGTGCGCCCCTACCGCTCCCGGGGCCCCGGGTTGCCCCCTACTGCTGGTGCAGGCCGCGGCCCGCCAGGCTCAGGAACACCTCGCCGACCGCTTCCGAGAGGGTCGGGTGGGCGTGGACGTGCCGGGCCACATCGGCCGGTTCGGCGTCCCAGCCCACGATGAGCTGGCTCTCCGCGATCATCTCCGACACGTGCGGCCCGACCAGGTGCACCCCGAGCACGCGCCCGTCGCGCTCGGCGACCACCTTCACCATGCCGCCCTGCCCGTGCACCATGCCCTTGGCCACGGCCGTCAGCGGCATCGAGTTGACCACCACGTCGTACGACCGTTCCCGCGCCTGCGCCTCGGTCAGCCCGACGGCGGCCGTCTGCGGGGCCGAGTAGGTCACCCGCGGCACCGCCGCGTAGTCCACCGGCGCCGACGCCACCCCCGCGAGGGTCTCCGCGACCAGCAGCCCCTCCGCGAACGAGGCGTGCGCCAGCCCGAGGGAGGGCGGCGGCAGCAGATCGCCCACCACGTGGATGCCGGGGACCGCGGTCTCCAGCCGCGACCAGTCGGCGGGCGCGACGAACCCCCGCTCGTCCACGGCCAGTCCGGCCGCCTCCAGGTCCAGCCCGTCCGTCACCGGCACCCGGCCGACCGCGACGAGCAGGCGCTCGGCGGTGATCTCGCGCAGCTCGCCGCGGTCGGTGCGCACGGTGGCGCGCACCCCGGTCCCGTCGGCGGTGCGGACGGCGCCCTCCAGCCGGGCGCCCGTCCGCACGTCGATCCCGCGCTTCTTCAGCCCCCGGGAGAGGTGCCGCGACACGTCCACGTCCTCCAGCGGGACGAGCCGGTCGGCCGCCTCGACGAGGGTGACCTCCGCGCCCATCGACCGGTGGAAGGAGGCGTACTCCACGCCGATCGCCCCGCCGCCCAGCACCAGCACCGACCCGGGCAGACCGGGGGCGAACAGCGCGTCGTCACTGGTCACCACCGTCCGGCCGTCCGGCTCCAGGCCGGGCAGGATTCGCGGCCGCGATCCGGTGGCCAGCACGATCCCCCGGGTGGCGGTGAACTCCCGGCCGTCCTCGGTCCGTACCGACCGCGGACCGGTCAGCCGCGCCCCGCTGCGGACCACGGTGACCCCGGCGTGGCTCAGGTGGCTCTCGACGCCCTTGTGGTTGCGGCCGACGATGTCGTCGCGGGTCGCGGTCAGCGCGGACCAGTCCACCGAGTCCAGGCTCGCCTTCACGCCCCACCGCTCGCGGGCCTCGGCGATCCCGTCGACGAGTTCGGCGGCGTGCAGCATCGCCTTGCTGGGGATGCAGCCGCGGTGCAGGCAGGTGCCGCCGACCTTGTCGCGCTCCGCGAGGACGACCTTGAGCCCGAGGCCCGCGGCGCGCAGGGCGGTGCCGTACCCGCCGGTGCCGCCGCCGATCACGATCACGTCGGTCGCTTCTGTGTTCACGTCGGTGTTCATGGATCCAGCGTGCGGTGCAAGGCCGTTGGGCGTCCAAGGCAATGATCTTGTCGCTCCCATGCACAGCGTGCATGACACATGATGGCTGGTCATGAGCCTGCGCCAGATGGAGTACTTCCTCGCCGTCGTGGAGGAGTCCTCCTTCACCCGGGCCGCCGAGGTCCTGTACGTCACCCAGCCCGCCCTGTCCCATCAGGTCAAGGCGTTGGAGCGGTCGCTCGGCGGCGACCTGCTCGAACGGATGCCGCGCGGCGTCCGGCTCACCGCCATGGGCCGGGCCTTCCTGCCCCACGCGCAGCTCGCCGTCCGCAGCGCCCGGGAGGCCGAACGCGCGGCCCGCGCCGCCGCCGGGGCGGCCGGCGGCGAACTGCACGTCGCCACCGTCCACGCGCTGGCCGTCGGACTGCTGCCCGGGGTGGTCGCCCGCTGGCGCGCGCTGCACCCGGGGGTCCGGCTGGTGCTGCGCGAGTACGCCACCACCGAGACCCTGGAGGAGCAGCTGGAGCGCGGCGCGGCGGACCTCGCCGTGGGCCCGGAGCCGAAGGACTGGACCGGCCCGCTGCTCCCGGCGGGCCGGGAGGAGATCGTGCTGGTCGTCCCCTTCGACGACCCGCTCGCCGGGCGCGCCGCGGTCCGCCTCGCCGAACTCGCCGACCGCGACTGGATCCGCTGCGCCATGGAGCCCCGCGTCCAGGGCGAGCCCTTCCTGGACCGGGTGTGCGGCCGGGCCGGTTTCACCCCGCGCACCGCGGTCCACACGGAACACACCTCCACCGCCGTACGGATGGCCGCCGCGGGCCTCGGCGTCGTGGCCGCCCCGGCGCACCTGGTCCGCAGCGCGGTCGGCGAGGACTGCGTCCTGCTCCCGGTCGACCCGCCGTGGCACCGCCCCCTGGCGGTCTTCTCCCGGCAGCCCCTGACCGGCGCGGCCCGCTCCTTCGCCGACCTGCTGGCCGACGGGCCGGGCTAGGGGGCACCCCGGAGCAGGACCGTCACCGGGCCCGCCGACAGGAGGTCCCGGAGGGGGACCACGCCGCTCAGGGGTCCGCCGCCGGGGGTCAGGGCCGGGGTCCAGGTGCCCGGCGGGAGCGGCAGCAGGGTGCCGCGCCAGCCGCCCGCGACGCCGAGCAGGTGCGGCAGCCGGGTGACCGCGACCAGCAGGTCCGGGGAACGGGTGTACGCCAGGCAGTGCTCGGCCGCCGGGCCCTCGGCGGAGAGGGGGGCGTAGCCCGTGAACAGCTCGGGGCGCTCCCGGCGCAGCCGCAGCAGGGTGGTCGTCAGGGCCCGCTTCGCCGCGCCGGTGCCGGTCTGCGGGGGGCCGGGGAAGGAGGCAGGGCGCCGGTTGTCCGGGTCCACCAGGGCCCGGTACTCCTCCTCGCCGCCCTGGTAGACCTCCGGTACGCCCGGCATGGTCAGGTGCAGCGCGGTCATCGCCAGGATGCCGTCCCCGGCCGGCCCGGAGACGTCGGGCAGGGCTCCGGGGCCGGGGAGGTGTCCCGCGAGGGTGGCCTCGTAGGCGGGGTCCGGTTCCGTCCAGCTGGTGTGCAGCGCGGCCTCCTTGGCGGCCTTGAGCAGGGCCGCGGCCAGCCGCTCCGTCCGCTCGGGCACCTCGCCCAGGCCCAGGGCGCTCTGGAAGGCCACCCACGCCTGCTGCGGGTCCGGGGCCCCGGCGAGCAGCGGCATCAGCTCCGGGCGCTGCGAGAGCACCGCGATCCGGGCCCGGACGTCCGCGCTGCGCTTGGTGTCGTGCGTGGACAGGACCGTGCCGGTGCCGGGCCAGTCCCGTTCCAGGTGGGTGCAGTACGCGTGGAACTCCTCCGGGTCCACCGCCGGACTGCCGGGGTCCCCGCCCACCTCGGTCGCCGACAGTAGCGGCGCGTAGCGGTAGAAGGCCCGGTCCTCCAGGGATTTGGCGCGCAGCGCCGCCGAGGTCTGGGCGAACCGGGCCGCGAACCCCGGGTCGGACAGGAGCAGTTCGCGCACGGACTTGACCGCCTCGGGCGCGGCCGCGGACTGAGGCGGGTCGACGAGACCGGGCAGGTCCGCGCGGCCCGGGTAGGTCCGGTAGACCGGGCAGGCGACGAGGAGTTCCCGTACGGCCGCCTCCAGGCCGGGCCCGGCCCGCCGCTCCAGGGCGGCCAGCTCGGCCGCCAGGTCCCCGGTCAGCACCTCGCGGGTGGCGGCGGCGGCCGTCGCGGGCCAGTCGGGCAGGCCGGTGGCGCGCCGGTAGCGGGCGGCGAGTTCGGCGGCGCCCGCGCCGCAGGTCAGGACCCCGTCCATCTGGCGCAGCGCGTCGTAGCCGGTGGTGCCCGCCACCGGCCAGTCGTCCGGCAGCCGTTCCCCGCGGGCCAGGATCTTCTCCACCACGATCCACACCCCGGGCCCGGCCGCGGCCCGTAGCCGCCGCAGGTATCCGGCCGGGTCCGCGAGCCCGTCCACGTGGTCGATCCGCAGCCCCTCGGCGACCCCGTCGGCGACCAGCTCCAGGAGCTTGGCATGGGTGGCGGCGAACACCTCGGGGTCCTCCACGCGCACCCCGATCAGCTCGGAAATGGTGAAGAACCGCCGGTAGTTGAGCCCGGTGCGGGCCTCCCGCCAGTGCGCCGGGCGGTACCACTGGGCCGCGAGCAGCGCGGGCGGCGCCAGCCCCTCCGTACCCGCCCGGAGCGGGAAGCGGTGCTCCCCGGCGCACAGCAGGCCGTCCGCCACCCGGACGGTGGCCGGGTCCAGCGGCTCGCCCAGCACCGGCAGCAGCAGCTGCCCGCCGTTCACCTCCCAGTCGATGTCGAACCAGCGCGCGTACGGCGACCCGGGCCCTTCCCGGAGCACCTCCCACAGCGGCCGGTTGAGGTTTAAGGGCGCCGGGACGGCCATGTGGTTCGGGACGATGTCCAGGACCAGGCCGAGGCCGTGCGCGCGGGCCGTGCGGGCGAGCGCGCGCAGGCCCTCCTCACCGCCCAGCTCCGCCCGGACCCGGGTGTGGTCGACCACGTCGTAGCCGTGGGAGGACCCGGGCACCGCCTCCAGCACCGGGGACAGGTGCAGGTGGGAGACCCCGAGCGAGGCGAGGTAGGGGACGGCGGCCGAAGCCGCGGCGAAAGGGAATTCCGGGCGCAGCTGGAGTCGGTAGGTGGCGGTCGGGCGCACGGTGGCGGGCTGCTGGCTCATGAGAACGTACGTACCCAGCCTGCCGGATTCCGTGCCATGACCCAATGCATCCGGGTGACTGCGCCGGGTTAACGTTCCTCAGGTGTTTGGAACCGTCGACACCTATCGAAAAGTCATCGCCCTCACCGGGCCCCTCCTGCCGCTCGTATCCTTCTTCGCCCGTCTTCCCGTCGCCATGTCCCAGTTCGGGAGCGTCCTGCTGGTCGTCCAGACCAGCGGCTCCCTCGCCACCGCGGGCATCGTCGGCGGCGCGCTCTCCGCGGGCCAGGTGGTGTGCGGCCCGCTGCTGGGCCGCCTCGCCGACCGCCACGGCCAGCGGCCCGTCGTCCTGGCCGCGGCCGCCGTCAACGCCCTCGCCACCGGCGCGCTGGTCGCCGGAGCCCTCGCAGGCCTCGATACGGTCCCGCTCGCCGCGATCGGAGCCGTCACCGGGGCCTCCATACCCCTGATCGGCCCGCTCGCCCGGACCCGCTCGGTCGCCCTCGCGCACCGCGCCGGGGCCGACGAGAGCGTGATCGGGGCCGTCCACTCCCTCGAAGGCACCCTGGACGAGGTGTCGTTCGTCTTCGGCCCGGCCCTCGTCGGGCTCGCCGTCCTCGTCGCGCACCCGGCGGTGGCCCTCGTGGGCGCCGCCGTCCTCGTCGTCGCCTTCGGCAGCGCCTACGCCCTGCACCCGACCGCCGCCGTCACGGCCGGATCGCCCGCGCCCGCCCGCGCCGCGAAGGCCGGCCGCCCCCGCCACCCCCGGATCGTGTACGCCGTCCGGGGCTCGCTCGCGCTCCAGGGCGCCATGTTCGGCGCCTGCCAGGCGGGGATCGCCTCGCTGACCGAGCGCCTCGGCGCCCCCGGCCAGGCCGGGATCGTGTACGCCGCGATGGGCGTGGTCAGCGCGGTCGTCGGCCTCTCGCTGGGCGCGCTGCCCGCCCGGTTCGGGCTGCGGCTGCGCTGGCGGGTGGCCACCGCGGCCGCCCTCGTGCTGTCCGCCCCGCTCCTGGCCGTCGACAGCCTCTGGAGCCTGTACGCCGTCGTCACCGTCCTCGGCGCGGCCTACGCACCCCACCTGATCACAGCCTTCGCCCTGACCGAGCGCGCGGTGGCGCCCGGCCGGCTCGCCGAGTCGATGGCCTTCGCCGCCAGCTCGCTGGTCGCCGGACAGGCCGCCGCCCTCGCCGTCTCCGGGCGGCTCGCCGAGTGGTACGGGCCCGCCGGAGCCTTCGCGGTCGCCGTGGGCGCGGCCGCGCTGTGCCTGGCCATCGCCCTCCTCTCCCGGGTGCCCGCCGCCCGTACCCACCCGGCCGGGGCGGCCGCCGCGCCCGCCGCGCCCGCCGCCCCGCGCGGGTCCTACGCCGGGCGCTGAAGCACCACCAGACTCCGTCCCGTCAGCGCCACCCGGTCACCGGCCCCGTACTGGGGCCCGGTGCCGGGTGGCAGTACGTCCGCCCGCGCCGTGTCCACGACCAGGCGCCAGCGCGCGCCGTGCCCCGCCGGGACCGCGAAGTCCTGCGGGTCCGCGCCCGCGTTGAACATCAGCAGGAACGAGTCGTCGGTGATCCGCTCGCCGCGGGTCCCCGGCTCGGAGATCGCCTCCCCGTTCAGGAACACCGTCAGCGCCCTCGCGTGCTGGGCCTGCCAGTCGCGCGCCCGCATCGGCTCGCCGTGCGGGGTGAACCAGGCGATGTCCGACAGCTCGTCGTCGGTCCCCTCGACCGGCCGCCCGTGGAAGAACCGGCGCCGCCGGAACACCGGGTGGTCGCGCCGCAGCCACACCATCTGCCGGGTGAACTCCAGCAGCCCGGGCGCCGGTTTGCCCGGCTCCGGCCAGGTCACCCAGGACAGCTCGTTGTCCTGGCAGTAGGCGTTGTTGTTGCCGCCCTGGCTGCGGGCGAACTCGTCGCCGTGGCTCAGCATCGGCACGCCCTGCGACAGCATCAGCGTGGCCACGAAGTTGCGCATCTGGCGGGCGCGCAGCTCCAGCACCTCGGGATCCTCCGTGGGCCCCTCGGCCCCGCAGTTCCAGGACCGGTTGTGGCTCTCGCCGTCCCGGTTGCCCTCCCGGTTGGCCTCGTTGTGCTTGTCGTTGTAGGAGACCAGGTCGTGCAGGGTGAAACCGTCGTGACAGGTGGCGAAGTTGATCGAGGCGAGCGGGCGGCGGCCGTCGTCCTGGTAGAGGTCGGAGGAGCCGGTGAGCCGCCCCGCGAACTCGGCGAGCGTGCGCGGCTGGCCGCGCCACAGGTCCCGGACGGTGTCGCGGTACTTGCCGTTCCACTCGGTCCACAGCGGCGGGAAGTTGCCCACCTGGTAGCCGCCCTCGCCCAGGTCCCAGGGCTCGGCGATCAGCTTCACCTGGCTGACCACCGGGTCCTGCTGGACCAGGTCGAAGAACGAGGAGAGCCGGTCCACCTCGTGGAACTGGCGGGCCAGGGTCGCCGCCAGGTCGAAGCGGAACCCGTCCACATGCATCTCGGTGACCCAGTAGCGCAGCGAGTCCATGATCAGCTGGAGGACGTGCGGGGACCGCATGAGCAGCGAGTTCCCGGTGCCGGTGGTGTCCGTGTAGTAGCGGGCGTCCTCCCCGAGCCGGTAGTAGGACGCGTTGTCCAGGCCCCGGAAGGACAGGGTCGGCCCCAGGTGGTTGCCCTCGGCGGTGTGGTTGTAGACCACGTCGAGGATCACCTCGATGCCCGCCTCGTGCAGGGCCCGCACCGCCGACTTGAACTCCAGCACCTGCTGGCCCCGGTCCCCGGAGGCGTAGCCGTTGTGCGGGGCGAAGAACCCGATGGTGTTGTAGCCCCAGTAATTGCTGAGCCCGTCGTTGAACAGCCGGTGGTCGTTGACCGACTGGTGCACCGGCATCAGCTCCAGCGCCGTCACCCCCAGCTTGGTCAGGTGCCCGATGACCGCCGGGTGGGCGAGGGCGGCGTACGTCCCGCGCAGTTCCTCGGGGAGATCGGGATGACGCATGGTCAGTCCCTTGACGTGGGCCTCGTACAGCACCGTGTGGTGGTACTCGGTCCGCGGCGGCCGGTCGTTGGCCCAGTCGAAGTACGGGTTCACCACGACCGAGGTCATCGTGCGCGGCGCGGAGTCCAGGTCGTTGCGCGAATCGGGCCGCCCGAAGTGGTAGCCGTACACCTGCTCGCCCCAGTCGACCGAGCCGCTGATGGCCCGCGCGTACGGGTCCAGCAGCAGCTTGGCCGGGTTGCAGCGCTGCCCGCGCTCGGGCTCGTACGGGCCGTGCACCCGGAAGCCGTAGCGCTGCCCCGGCATCACCCCGGGCAGATAGGCGTGCCGGACGAAGGCGTCCGTCTCGCGCAGTTCGACGGCCGTCTCCGAGCCGTCGTCGTGGAGCAGGCACAGCTCGATGCGCCGTGCGGCCTCGGAATAGACCGCGAAATTGGTGCCCGCCCCGTCATAGGTGGCACCCAGGGGATACGCCTGTCCTGGCCAGACCTGCATAGATGCGACTCTTCCAATCTGATCCGGCGTCGGACTACGTCTCCGCCAGATCTTCCCCGAAAGAGCGGAGGTACGCGGGGACTTGGGAGGGTCCTACCGGGTGACGCCGTAGAGCCGATATGCGGGTCAGCGGACCATGCGCGCATCGGATAATGGGTCAACGGGGGGCCGGTGTACGGGCCATCCGGCTGCACCGGGCCGTGCGCGCGGGATACCCTTCCTTGATCGTTGGAGGCGGGCGATCCAGAAGCGGGAGGCGGTGCGCGGGTGAGCTCGGGAGGTCTGGAGCTTCCCCCTGGTGACAGCGGTCACGAGGGCGGTCCGGCGGACGCTCCGGGGGGTGTACCCGGCGGCGCGGCGGCCGGGGCGGTCTCCCTGGCGGGTCCGGCGGAGACCGGAAGTGCGGGGAGTGCCCGGACCGGGGCCGAGCTGGACTGGGGCGCGGACGCGTGGAGCGAGGTCCGCACCCGGGCCCAGCGCGCGGGCCGGGCCTACATTTGGCTCAACCTGATCGAACAGCGGCTGCGGGCCGTGGTCGGGGCGGTGCTCCGGCCGATCTACGAACCCGTGCACGGCCAGGACGACTGGGTGGTCGCGGCCGCCGGGCCGGCCGGGCAGGAGTGGGTGCAGCGCGCCGTCGCCGTCCGCGAGGTCAGCCGCCGCAAGGGCTACCTGCTCGACTCGGCCGACGACAACGTGCTGAGCTTCCTGACCCTGCCGCAGCTGCGGGAGCTGATGGTCCAGCACTGGCCCTGCTTCGAGCCGTACTTCGACGACCGGCGCGAGATCGAGCAGGCCCTCGACGAGCTGGAGGTCACGCGCAACGTGGTCTCCCGCAACCGGGCCCTGTCCCGCCCGGTGCTCGAACAGGCCGAACGGGCCTCGGCGCGCCTGCTCGACGTCCTCGGCGGCGGCGCGGGCAGCCCGTCGGCCGACCGGCTGCCGATCGACGCCGTCGAGGACCTGGTCGGCGACCGGTACGCCGACGTCATCTCCGTCCACCCCGACCGGGTGCGGCTCCAGCGCCAGCTCCCGGCCGAGGACCTGTTCGGCGGGGCCCGCCGCCTCGACGCCATCGGGATAGGCCTGAACCTGCTCGTCCAGAACTACTCGGGCCGAAGACTCGTCCGGCTCACCGAGGCGGGCTGCCGGGTGCGGCTGCTCTTCCTCAACCCGGCGAGCAGCGCCGTCAAGCGGCGCGAGCGCGAGCTGGGGCTGCGCAAGGGGGAACTGAGCCGCTCGGTGGAGATGAACATCCTCCACGTGCGACGGGTCCGGGCGGGGCTTCGGGACCCCTCCCGCTTCGAGATCCACGTCTTCGACGAGACCCCGCGCTTCACGGCCTACCTGGTGGAGGGCGAATCCTCGGGCATCGCGGTCGTCCAGTCCTACCTGCGCCGGGCGCGCGGGATGGAGGCCCCGGTCCTGGTGCTGCGCGGCGGCGGCCGGGGGGTGCCGCGCGACGCGGACCACGGGCTGTTCACGACCTACCGGGAGGAATTCGAGTCGGTGTGGGAGGACTCCCGGCCGGTGTCGTGACACAACCCAGCCTGCTCGCCTGACCTGCGTCGGTCCCGCCCGGGGCAAACCCAGCCCGCCTGACCTGCGTCGGTCCCGCCCGGGGGCAAACCCAGCCTGCCCGGCGTTTGAGGGCCCGCCGGAGGCGAAGAGCAGCCGCAGGCCGAATCCGGCCTCCCGCCCGCACTCCCCTCCGGGGGCGCCTCAAACGCCGGCGAGGCTGAGGCGGCCCCATCACCCCGGGGACCGGACTGTCAGTGCCGCGTGACAGGCTGAAAGCCGTTGACCGGATGTGTACGGGGGAGGGGCACGGGGTGGAGGACGACCACGGCATGGGGGACTGGCACGGCGGTGTGCTGATCGGATTCGACCTGGAGACGACCGGCACGGAGCCGGGGGCTTCGCGGATCGTGACGGCGGCGCTGATCGAGGTGCGCGCCGGGACGGTGCACGGGCGGCGCGGCTGGCTCGCGGACCCGGGCATACCGATCCCGGAGGAGGCCTCGGCGATCCACGGGATCAGCACCGAGCACGCGGTCCGCGAGGGCCGCCCGGCGCGGGAGGTCGCCGATGAGGTCGCGGCGGCACTGGTGGAGCACTGGGAGCGGGGCGCGGTGGTCGTCGCCTACAACGCGGCCTTCGACCTGACCATGCTCTCGGCCGAACTCGCCCGGTACGGGCTGCCCTCCCTGGCCGAGCGGCTGGGCGGACCGGAGACCGGGCCGGTGGTGGACCCGCTGACCATCGACCGGGCCGTGGACCGCTACCGGCGCGGAAAGCGGACCCTGGAAGCGGTGTGCGGGGTGTACGGGGTCACCCTGGAGGACGCCCACGACGCGGGCGCGGACGCGCTGGCCGCGGTGCAGGTGGCCCGGGCGATAGCGGCCCGCCACCCCGAGGTGGCCGCCCTGGCCCCGGGCGAACTGCACACCCGGCAGGGCACCTGGCACGCGCGCTGGGCCCGGGACTTCGAGGCCTACCTGCGCCGCGAGGGCACCCCGGACGCGGTGATCGACACGGCGTGGCCGCTGCGGGCACTGATACCGGCCGGGGGCTGAGGCCCTACGGCCGGGGCGGGGCAGGGGAGGGCGTCCGGGTCGCTCAGAAGGGGTGCCAGCGGACCTCGGGGTCGTGGTCGCGCAGCGAGGCGACACGGCGACGGAATTCCGCCAGGGCCTTCGGGTTGGTCGGGGCGTGCTGGGAGACCCAGGCGCAGCTCGCCGTCTCCCGCGCCCCGCGCAGCACCGCGCAGCCGTCCCAGGCGCGCACGTCCCAGCCGTACGCCCCGACGAAGGCGTCGTAGGACTCCGCGGGCAGGCCGTACCGGTCGCGGGAGAGGGCCATCACCACCAGGTCGTGCTCCCGCAGGTCCAGCGCGAAGGTCTCCAGGTCGACCAGGACCGGCCCGTCCGGGCCGACGTGGACGTTGCGGGGGAGCGCGTCCCCGTGGATCGGGCCCGGGGGCAGGTGCGGGGTGAGGGCGGCGACCTCGGCCGCGTAGCCGTCGCGGCGGGCCCGCAGGTACGCCGCGTCCTCGGGGTCGATCGCGTCACCGGCCAGCCGCAGCCAGCGCTCGACCCCGCCCAGCAGGTCCCGGCGCGCGAGGTCGAAGGGGGGTGCGGGCAGGGCGTGCACCCGGCGCAGCAGGGCGGCCAGATCGGCCGGTCCGGCCGGGCGTACGGCGTCGGGGAGGCGGTGCCACAGGGTGACCGGATGGCCCTCGACCAGCCGGGGCGCCGGCTCGGCCGCGCGGACCGCCGCGATCCCGGCCCCGGCGAGCCAGCCCGCCACCTCCAGCTCCCGCTCCGCCCGGGCCACCAGCGCCGGATCCGGGCGGCCGACCTTCACCACCAGGTCGCCCTCGGCGAACACCGCGTTCTCGCCCAGGGCGAGCAGTTCGGCCTTCCGGCCGAGGCCCGCCGCCGTCAGTACGTCCCTGGCCCGTGCCTCGTCCATGCCGTCCTGCCGCTCTTCCCGGTCCCGTACGCATCGCTGCGGTACGCATCGTCGTGAACGGGCCAAGTCTCGCATCCCGCCGCGCGCCGCACGCCGCTCAGCCGACGGGGCGGCCGCGCAGCTGGCGTTGGAGGCGGGCGTGGCGGAACTGGTAGACGGCGCCGACCTGGCGCAGGACACCGCGCCGGTAGGCGTCGTCGAGGAAGGCGACCGTCGCCCAGGGGAGCCGGCCGGTCAGGGGCAGCCAGATGCGGGTGAGGAGCACCCACTGCCCCCAGGCGGTGAAGGCCAGGGCGTACGAGAGCGCCCCCGCGAGCCCGCCGACGGCGCCGAGCGCGAGCCCGTCGGCCATGGGCCAGGCGAGGGGGCCGAGGAACCCCTGGAACAGTTCGGTGATCAGCCGCCCGCCGACGGCGATCACCAGGGTCAGCATCGGCGCCAGGAACAGGGCCTGGCGCACCACGACGCTGCGGTTGATCGCGAGGAGGTCCGTCGGGGTGGCGGCGGAGCCCAGGTCGATGGGCGTCTCCAGGGCGGCCACGAGACCGAGCACCAGGCCCCCGGCCAGGCCGAAGACGAGCCCGTACACCAGGGAGTTGACGGCTGTCACCCCGATCAGCGCCGCGTCGGGCGCCCGGTGCGCGGTGGTCAGCCACGGGCCCGCGGTGGAGGCGAGCCCGCAGCCGAGGCCCATCACGAAGCCGCCCAGCAGACCGGCCGAGAACAGGGCGGCGAACCGGCGGGCGGACGGTCCGGCGGCCCGCCGCCCCCGCCCGGCCCGCCCCCGTCCGGCCCGTCCCCGGGGCAGCCGCATCCTCATCCGGGACGGCTCGAACGCCCTGATCCCGGACGCCGACACGAGCGCGTAGACGAGCCCGAAGGAGAGGCCGACCGCGGGGCCGAACAGCAGCGCGTCCAGCAGGCCCGCGCCCAGCGCGAAGACGGCGCCGCGGCCCGCGGCCAGATTGACGGCCGGGAAGACCAGCCAGTCGGCGACGGCGGTGACCAGGGAGCAGGCGAGGACGACGGCCACGATGCGCGAGGACAGCCGCAGGGAATCGCGCAACTGCCACCACGCCAGGTCCTGGAGCGCATGGCGCCCGTTCCGCCCGTGCCGCTCGTGCCGGTCGTCCAGGTGCGCGGCGAGGTGGCCCAGGTAGTGCCGGGCGCGGTGCGGGTCCCAGGTGCGGGGCCGCCGCCCGCGCCGGGCTCCGGGGAGAGCGGCGGTCGGCGGGCGGTGGCGGTAGACGGTCGGCACGAAGCCGGCCAGCAGGTGCTCCTCGATCGCCTCCGCGGTCGGGAACCGGCGGGTGTCCAGCAGGACGGCCGGGTCCTGGGCCGGGGTGTCGCTGTAGACGGTGCGGGCGAGCAGGATCATCAGCGGGGTGCTGAGCACCGCCGCGAGGCGGGCGCCGGGCCCGTCGCCCGGGTCCGTGCGCAGCCGGTCCAGGACGGGGTCCCATCCGGTGGCGGCCCGCGTCCGGACGGCCTGCGCGTCCCGGCCGGCCGGTGCGGTGGGGCGCGCCGTGCGGGGCAGGTAGTGGGCCAGGTCGTCGGTCGTCAGGTCCATCAGCGAGATCCCGGCGGTCCTGCGGAACACCTCGATCTCGACGGCTTCGGCGAACTGCTCGGTCCGGCTGGTCATGAGGAGCGGCAGCGCGCTCGCGTTGAGTTCGCGCAGGGCGAGGCCGAGGAGCCCGGGGGCGATCTCGTCGAACCCGTCGAGCACCGGCAGGATCCACCGGGCGTCCACCAGGGCGGCGGCCAGCGCCCCGCCGCCGGGCGCGGGCGCCGCGAGGTTCGGGTGGTCCCGCAGCAGCCGCTCGATCAGCCAGTCGCGCAGGGTGGTGCCGGTCGGGTCCCACGATCCGATGCTGAAGACCACCGGTACGGGCTCGCCTTCGGCGCGCGTGCCCACGTAGTCGAGGACGAACCGCAGGACCAGGACCGTCTTGCCGGAGCCGGCCCGGCCGAGCACGACCAGCCGCCCCGACCGCACGCGCCGGTAGACGGCGGCGATGTCGGCCAGCCCGCCGTCCAGCGCCTCATCGGGGGAGCCGTCCGGCCCGCCGTGGATGTTGTCCCAGTGGTCCAGCAGCCGTTCGGGCGCCGACCGGAACCGCACGGGCAGCGGGAACGGGTCGTGGACGCGGCGCTGTTCCTCCTCGCGGACGCAGCGGCCGTACACGTCGTGGGCCAGCACCCCGGCGACCCCGGCCAGGGCGTCCCCGTCCGGCGACCCCGGCCGCGCCGGCGGGGGTACGGGCAGGGGTACGGGTACGGGCGCACGCGCCGCCGGTACGGGAACGCCCGGCGCGGCCACGGGCCCGGGCACCGCGGGGTCGGCCCGCGCGGGGTCGGCCCCCGCGGGATCGGCCCCCGCCACCGGGCCCGGGCCCTGCCGGGCCGCCATCAGCTCCGCCCAGACCTGTTCGCGGTCGCGCCGCAGCGCGTCGGCCAGCGCGTGCGCGGCCCGCTTCACCGTTCCCATCCGCGCATCGGTCGGCGTACCGGTCTCCAGCCGGTGGATGGTCCGCACCCCCAGCCGGGACCGCTCGGCCAGCTGCTCCTGCGTCAGTCCCGCTTCGAGCCGCAGTCCGCGGAGCAATGCGCCCAGCCGGCCGGTCACTTGATCTTCCATCCGTGTCAGATGTCCGGCCGGATCACCGGCAAAACGCCTGGTGCGGGCGATCGGCCAGATATGGCCGGTCGTTGGCATGGTCCGCCGACCAGCGCCGACTCCACGATGAGTGCCGGTCGCCGCACCGACGCGGCGCCCCACCCGTACCGAGGGAGCCGACCGGAATGTCCACCACCAAGCGGCAGACGCTCGCCCGCCGTCTCAAGTCAGTCCTCGCCTCGACGGCCCTGGTGCTCGCCGCCGCGGCCGTCGCACCGGCCGCCGCGCACGCCGAACCGGCGGCGCACCACTACTACATCGAGATCGGCGGCACCGGAGCGGCCGCGGACGAACCCGAATGCACCACGAGCTTCCAGGCCGCGAACGAGCACCTGAACGGCGGCATCGCGGTTCCCGTCTGCTACGTGGCCAGCGGCGGCCCGTTCGTCGGCAGCCACAACGAGCAGCCCGCCCCGTTCGCGCCGAGCTTCGGCGACAGCGTGAACCAGGGCTACTGGAACGCCCGGGCCGCACTGGAGAGCACCTACCGCGCGGACCCCACGGCGACCTTCACGATCGCGGGCTACTCCCAGGGCGCCTGGGTCGGCGACCTGCTCCTCCAGACGATCGCCGCCAACGGCACCGAGGTGCCCCGTTCACAGGTCGACGGCATGCTCTACTCCGACCCGATGCAGCCCGGCACCGGCTTCTGGCATCTGGTGCCCGAGGGGACCCTCATTCCGTTCGTGGCGTATTCGCCCGGTACCGGCCCGGAGGAGTTCACCGGCGTCCCGGTCCAGCGCCACTGCATCCAGACCGACGGCGTGTGCGACGCGACCTCCCTGGACTCCTTCCCCGGCTTCCTCCAGCAGCACCCGCGGTACTTCCAGGAAGGCAGCATCATCGAGACCACCCTCGCGAACCACGGCAGCAGCGGCACCGTCTGGTACCCGGCGGCCTGACCGGAACGACCTGATCCGGACGATCCGGACGGTCCGGAGCACGGCGGTGTCAGTGCCCGCGCCTATGGTTCGGGGATGACCACACGGACGTACGCCGCCCTGCTGCGCGGCATCAATGTCGGCGGGCACAAGAAGGTCCCGATGGCCGAGCTGCGCCAGGTCCTGGCGGGGCTCGGCCACACGGATGTCCAGACCTACCTGCAGAGCGGCAACGCCGTCTTCACCACGGACCGGACCGCGTCCGAAGACGTCCTCGCCCGCGAGCTGGAGGCGGCCATCGAGGGCCACTTCGGCTTCCGCGTCCCCTGCCTGGTGGTCGACGGCGCGCACCTGCGGGCCGTGGCCGCCGCCTGCCCCTTCCCCGCCGCCACCCTGGAGGGCAAGCAGCTGCACGTCACCTTCACGTCCGAGCAGCCCGCGGCGGAACGCTTCGCCGCGCTCGACGAAGACGCCTTCCTCCCGGAGGAGTTCCGGGTCGGCGACCGGGTGATCTACCTCTACGCCCCCGAGGGCCTCGGCCGTTCGAAGCTGGGCGAGGCACTGGCCCGCCCGGCCGTGGTCAAGGGTCTCGACGTCACCACCCGCAACTGGAACACGGTCGCCAAACTCGTCGAACTCACCGCCGAGCACCCACCGGAAGGCTAGGCGGCGAGCGCGTCCAGCAGGGCCAGCTCCGCCGGGGACAGCTCGATCGCGGCCGCGTCCAGGTTCTCCGCCAGGTGTACGGGCGACCCCGTGCCCGGCGTCGGGCACAGCACCGGCGAGCGGTGCAGCAGCCAGGCCAGGGCGATCTGCCCCGGCCCGGCCCCGTGCGCGGCGGCCACCGCCGCCAGTGCCGCCGACCCGTCGCGGGTCAGCGCACCGCTGCCCAGCGGGTAGTAGGGGAGGAAGGCGATCCCCTCGGCCTCGCACAGCGCGAGCAGCGGCGCGGCCGAACGGTCCAGCAGGTGGAAGGCGTTCTGGACGGAGGCCACCGGCTCCGATTCCAGGGCCAGCGCCAGCTGGTCGGCGCTCACGCTGTCCAGGCCGATGTGCCGGATCTTGCCCTCCGCGCGCAACTGCGCCAGTACGCCCAGCTGTTCGGCCTCCGGCAGTGCCGGATCGAAGCGGTGCAGCTGGTAGAGGTCGATCCGGTCCACCCGCAGCCGCCGCAGACTCGCCTCGCACGCCGCCCGCAACTGCTCCGGCCGCCCCGCGACGTGCCACTCGTCGGGGCCCGTGCGCACCACCCCGCCCTTCGTGGCGATGACCAGGCCGTCGGCGTACGGGTACAGGGCCTCCGCGATCAGCTCCTCGGCCAGATCCGGGCCGTAGTTGTCGGCGGTGTCGATGAGGCCGACCCCGCGCTCCACCGCCGTGCGCAGCAGCGCCCGTGCCTGCTCCCGGTCCCCGCGCGGCCCCCAGTACCCGGGGCCGACCAGGCCGCCCGTACCGAAGCCGAGCCGGCGCACCGGCAGGTCCCCACCCAGACTGAACACCGTGTCCACCATGCCCCGACCGTAACGCAGTACACGTGGTGTGCCAGGCTCGCCCCATGCGTTACATCATCATCGGAGCGGGCGCCATCGGGGCCACCATCGGCGGACGTCTCGCGGAGGCGGGCGGCGAGGCCGTCCTCGTCGCCCGCGGCCCGCACGCGGAGGCCCTGCGCGCGGACGGCCTGCGGCTCACCACCGCCGACGGCACCCGCGTCCACCGGCTGCCCGTGGTCACCGGACCGGAGGAACTCGGCGAGCTGCGCCCCGACGACGTCCTGCTGCTGGCCGTCAAGACCCAGGACGCCATCGCCGCCCTCGACGCGTGGGGCGACGCGGAGGTCACCGGCGGCGGCACCGCCGCCCAGCGGCTGCCGCTGGTCTGCGCGCAGAACGGCGTGGAGAGCGAGCGCCTCGCGCTGCGCCGCTTCGACCGGGTCTACGGACTGTGCGTCTGGCTGCCCGCCAGCTTCCTGGAGCCCGGCGCGGTCTCCGCCCTCGGCAGCCCGCACACCGGGATCCTGCACCTGGGCCGGGCCGCGGGCGGCGCGGACGCGCGCGCCCGGCGGATCGGCGCCGACCTGGAGCGGGCCGGGTTCGAGACGGTGGTCACCGAGGACGTGATGCGCTGGAAGTACGCGAAGCTGCTCGGCAACCTCGGCAACGCGATCCAGGCCACCACCGGCCCCGAGCCGGACCCCGCCAAGGCCGCGCTGCTGCTGCGGGCGGTCCGCGAGGCCAAGGCGGCCTTCGCGGCGGCCGGGATCGGCTACGCCTCGGCCGCCGAGGAGTCGGCGGCGCGCGACGGCAAGGCCGTGCAGCCGCCCGGTGTGCGCGGCGGCTCGTCCTGGCAGAGCCTGCGCCGCGGCACCGGCAGCATCGAAGCGGACTACCTCAACGGGGAGATCTCCCTGCTGGGGCGGCTGCACGGGATCCCGACCCCGGTCAACGACGTGCTGCGCCGCGCCTCCAACATCTTCGCCCGCGAGAGCCTGCCCCCGGGCGCCATGGGCATCGGCGACCTCACCGCCCTCGCCGACGAGGCGGAGGCCCGCGCGTGAGCCCGTACGTCCTGTTCGACGTGGACGGCACCCTGATCGACGCCGTGGCCAACCAGCGCCGCGTCTGGGCCACTTGGGCCGAGCGGTACGGGCTGGACCCGGCCGAGGTGTACCGGGTCGCGCTGCGCACCCGCCCCACCGAGACCTTCGCGGAACTCCTCCCGGACCACGACCCGCAGGCCTGCCTGGCCCTGCTGCACGAGCTGGAGGACGAGGACGTACGGACCGGGGTCTACGGAGCCTTCGACGGCGCGGCGGACCTGCTGAAGGCGCTCGCGCCGGACTCCTGGGCGCTGGTGACCTCGAACTACGCGCACCGGGTGCGCGGCCGCTTCGAGCGGACCGGCCTGCCGCTGCCCCGGGTGCTCGTGGACGCCGCCGCGGTGGCCGAGGGCAAGCCCGCACCGGCGCCCTACCTGCGCGCCGCCGAGCTGCTCGGCGCGGACCCGGGGGACTGCCTGGTGGTCGAGGACGCCCCCTCGGGCGTGCGCTCGGGCCTGGCAGCCGGAATGACGGTCTGGGGGGTCAACACCCCGGCTCCGGTGGACGGCGTGCACCGGCACTTCACCACCCTCGCCGAAGCGGCGCCGGAGATCCTAGCGCTCGCCTTCGCGCGCGGCGCGGCTCAGGCGGACAGTACCCGGGACCGGGCCGGGATCCGGGCCGGGGCGAGCGACGCCGCGTCGTAGCGGCTCAGCAGCAGCCGGGCCACCTCGGGGGCGGCGCCGAGCACCTCGGCCACCAGGTCCGCCCCGGCGGCCGCGGCGCCCGCCGCGATCCGGTCCGGCAGCCGCCCGGGGGCCAGCACGTACGGGGCCACCACCACGCGCCGGGCGCCCTCGGCGCGCAGCGCCCGTACGGCGTCTTCCGTACGGGGCAGTGCCGCGGAGGCGAACGCGGGCCGCACGGCGCACCAACCGGTGTGCCGCCACTCCCGCGCGATTTCAGCGATCACCGCGATCGCCTCCGGGTCTGAGGAACCGGCGGACGCGAGCACCACGCCGGTGGTCGGACGGTCGGCCGGACGCAGGCCGGCCTCCGCGAGCCGGCGCTCCAGGGCGCCGGTCAGCAGGGGCGAGGGGCCGAGTACGTCGGCCACCCGCACGGACAGGCCGGGCAGCGCGGCCCGGGAACGCTCCAGCACCGCGGGCACGTCCGCCTTCGCGTGGAAGGCGCGGGTCAGGAGCAGGGGGAGGGCGACCACGTCCCGCACCCCGTCCGCGTACAGGGCCGAGAGGACCTGGGGGACGGACGGGGCGTTGAAGTCGAGGAACGCGGTCTCCACCCGCAGCCCGGGCCGCAGCGCCCGCACCCGCCCGGTGAGGGCGTGCACGGTCGCCGCGTGCCGCGGGTCGCGGCTGCCGTGGGCGATGACCAGCAGAACGGGACGCACGGCGCTGTCAGCTCTTGACCAGCAGACCGCGGGTGCGCAGCACCCAGCGCTCCAGCGGGCTGAAGATGATCAGGTCGATGGCGATGCCGACGAGCAGGATCAGGATGATCGCGAGGAACACCCCGGGCATGTCGATGTTGTTGCGGCCGTTCTCCAGCAACTGGCCCAGGCCCAGGCCCAGGTCGGGCGAGGAGGCGATGATCTCGGCGGCCATCAGCGAGCGCCAGGAGAAGGCCCAGCCCTGCTTGAGACCGGCGAGGTAGCCGGGCAGCGAGGCCGGCATGACCACGTGCCAGGTGCCCTTGAGGCCGGTGGCGCCCAGGGTGCGTCCGGCCCGCAGGAACAGCGGCGGGATCTGGTCGTGGCCCGCGACGAGGCCGTTGGCGATCGAGGGCACCGCGCCGAGCAGGATGACCGCGTACATCATCGAGTCGTTCAGGCCGAGCCAGATCACGGCGGGCGGCACCCAGGCCACCGACGGCAGGGACTGCAGACCCTGCAGGATCGGGCCGATCGCGGCGCGGACGAACCGCACCCGGGCGACCAGCAGGCCGAGCGGCGTGCCGATGGCCAGGGCCAGCAGGAAGCCGAGCAGACCGCGCGACACGCTGGTCCAGATGACGTCCAGCAGGGTGCCCTTGAGCCACATCGCGGACAGGCCGTCCCACACCGCGGACGGCGAGGGCAGCTTGGTCGCGTCGGTGACGTGCGCGGAGACCAGGATCTGCCACACGGCGAGGACCAGGCCGACGGCGACGACCGGCGGCAGGACCTTCTTGACGAGGACCTCGCGGACCGGGGTGCGGTGGGTCTGCACCGCGTCGAGCGCGTCCAGTCCGGCCTCCAGGCCGGCCAGGTCGTCGCTCGTGGCCTTGGCCCCGGCCTTGGCGGCCGGTTCGGTGATCTCAGTGCTGGCCATGGCGGCGGATCTCCCCACGCAGGTGTTCAGTGATCTCGACGGACAGCTCGGCGACGTCCGGGTCCTCGATGCGGCGCGGCTGCGGGATGCCGACGGTCCATTCCTTGGCGACCCGGCCGGGCCGCGAGGAGAGCAGGACCACGCGCTGCGCCAGCCGTACGGCCTCGCGGACGTTGTGCGTCACGAAGAGGACGGAAAGGCTCGTCTCTGCCCAGATGCGGGTCAGCTCGTTGTGCAGCACGTCGCGGGTGATGGCGTCCAGCGCCGCGAACGGCTCGTCCATCAGCAGCAGCCGGCTGTCCTGGGCCAGCGCCCGGGCGAGCGCCACGCGCTGGCGCATGCCGCCCGACAGCTCGTGGACGCGCTTGCCGTACGCGCCGCCGAGGCGGACCAGCTCCAGCAGCCGCTCCGCCTCCGGACGGCGCTCGGCCTTGGCCACCCCGCGCAGCCGCAGGGCGAGTTCGATGTTCTTGCCCGCGGTGAGCCACGGGAAGAGGGCGTGCTCCTGGAACATCAGGGCGGGCCGTCCGCCGGGGGTCTCGATCGACCCCGCGGACGGCGCGTCCAGCCCCGCGACCAGGTTGAGCAGGGTGGACTTACCGCACCCCGAGGCCCCCAGGATGGTGACGAACTCGCCGGGCGCGACATCGAGGCTGATGTCGTCCAGGACGAGCTGCGAACCGGCCGGGCCGGAGAAGGACTTCGAGACGTGCTCGATCCGCGCGGCGTGCGTCGCCGGCGTCGTCGCTGCGGTGTCCTCGGCAGCCTTGGCGAGCGTGGTGGCCATGGTCGTCACCTCCTGGGGATCAAGGGGATCAACTGCGCTGACGGGGGAGTTACTTGGCGCCGAGACCGGCGTCGGAGACCTCGGGCTTGCCCGCGGCCTTGAGCACCTTGTTCAGGAGCGACAGGTCGTAGATGCCGGCCAGGTCGGGCTGCTCGATGAGCTTGGCCTTGACCGCCCAGTCGGACTCCGTCTTCAGCGTGCTCGCCAGCGGGTCGTCGGTGACCAGGATGCTGGGCCACGCCGGGTCGATGACGGCCGGCTCCAGCTCCTTGCCGCTCAGTGCCTTGAGCGCCGCGTTGGCGGAGGCCTTCGCCTTGTCCTGGTTGGCGTGGATCCACGCGTTCGTCTTCACCGTGCCACTCAGCACGGCCTCGACCACGTCCGGGTGCTCCTTGAGGAACTTCTGCGACACGACGACGTTCGTGATCACGAACTTGTTCTCCGGCCACAGCGAGCCCTCGTCGAGGAGGACCTTGCCGCCTTCGGTCACGAGCTTGGAGGCCGTCGGCTCCGGTACCCAGGCGCCGTCGATCGAACCCTGCTTGAAGGCGTCCGGGGTGACCTTGTTGTCCGTGCGGACGACGGAGACGTCACCCTTGCCGGACTCCGGGTCGACCTTCCAGCCCTTCTCGGCGATCCAGTTGAGGAACGCGACGTCCTGCGTGTTCCCCTTCTGCGGGGTGGCGATCTTCTTGCCCTTGAGGTCGTCCAGGGTCTTGATCTTGTCCGGGTTCACGACCAGCTTCACGCCGCCGGAGGCGGAGCCGGAGATGATCCGCAGGTTGGTGCCCTTGGACTTCACGTACCCGTTGAGGGCCGGGGAGGGGCCGATGAACCCGATGTCGAGAGAGCCGCCGTTGAGGGCTTCGATCTCGGAGGGACCCGCGTTGAAGGTCTGCGGCTTGATCGTGGTGCCGTTCAGCTCCTTGGCGATCAGGCCTTCCTGGATGCCGACGAGCGCGGTGGCGTGCGTCAGGTTGGGGAAGTAGCCGATGCGGACCTCGGAGGCCGAGAGCTTCTTGGCGTCGGCCGGGGCCGCGCTCGCCTGCTTGTCGGCGGGCTTGTCCTTCGCGGCCTCGGAGCCGTAGCCGCAGGAGGCGAGCGCCCCGATCAGCAGGGGCAGGGCGGTGGCGGCGATGACGCCGTTGCGCAGGGTCTTACGGGTGGTACGGATGGCAGGCACGGGAGGTGTTCCTCTCGTCGCGTCGTGGTCTCACGACGCACGTCTTCGTTTGCGGAGCAAGGGCGGGTACAGCTCGTGGGGGGTGTGGGCGCGCATGCGGTGCGCGTACGTCATCACGCACATCGCGCCACCCCTCCCTGGCCGCTGCCGAGGACGCCGCTGCCCACGCGGCCGCCCTCCTTCGCGAAGGTCGAGAACATGTCGTTCGGCATGCTCAGAAATCCCACCCTTCGTCATCGTGGGGAGCCTGGACGGTCTCGGGCCGGGAGGCGAAGGCCGCCCCCGCCATGCCCGCCGCCAGGGTGGTGCCGTCCGCCGGGTCGATCAGCAGGAAGGAACCGGTCCGGCGCGAGTCGGCGTAGGCGTCGAGCGCGAGCGGCTCGGCGGTACGGACGACCACGCGGCCGATGTCGTTGGTCACCAGCTGCCCGGGCGCCGGGTGCTGGGACAGGTCGTCCAGGGTCAGCCGCGAGGGGATCTCCTTGACGATCGCCTTGACCGTGCGCGTGGTGTGCTTGAGCAGCACCCGGGCGCCCACGGACAGCGGCTGGTCGGCCACGTGGCAGACCGTCGCCTCGACGTCCTGCGTGGTGGCCGGGGCGCTCGCGGACGGCGCGATCAGGTCGCCGCGCGAGATGTCGATGTCGTCCGTCAGCCGCAGGGTCACCGACTGCGGGGCCCAGGCGATGTCGACGCTCTCGCCGAGCGCGTCGATCCCCGCGATGGTGCTCGTACGGCCGGACGGCAGGACGGTGACGGCCTCGCCGACGCGCAGCACGCCGGAGGCGATCTGGCCCGCGTAGCCGCGGTAGTCGGGGTGCTCGGCGCTCTGCGGACGGATCACGTACTGCACCGGGAAACGGGCCGGGCAGGCGGTGAGGTCGTGGCTGACCGGGACGGTCTCCAGGTGCTCCAGCACCGTGGGGCCGCCGTACCAGTCCATGTTCGCGGAGGGTTCCACGACGTTGTCCCCGGCCAGCGCGGAGATCGGGATCGCGGTGATCTCCGGGACGCCCAGGTCGGAGGCGTAGGCGGTGAACTCCTCGGCGATCGCCGCGAAGACCTTCTCCTCGTAGCCGACCAGGTCCATCTTGTTGACGGCCAGGACCACGTGCGGCACCCGCAGCAGGGCGGCGACGGCCGCGTGCCGGCGGGTCTGCTCGATCACGCCGTTGCGGGCGTCGACCAGCACCACGGCCAGGTCGGCGGTGGAGGCACCGGTGACCATGTTCCGGGTGTACTGCACGTGCCCGGGGGTGTCGGCGAGGATGAACCGGCGGCGCGCGGTGGCGAAGTACCGGTACGCGACGTCGATGGTGATGCCCTGCTCGCGCTCGGCCCGCAGGCCGTCGGTGAGCAGCGCGAGGTCGGGGGTGTCCTGGCCGCGCTGGGCGGACACCGCCTCGACGGCCTCCAGCTGGTCGGTCAGGATCGACTTGGAGTCGTGCAGGAGGCGTCCGACCAGGGTGGACTTGCCGTCGTCGACGGATCCGGCGGTCGCGAAGCGCAGCAGGGTGGTGGCCGACAGGTCGGCCAGCGGTTCGGTGGTGGCGGTCATGTTAGAAGTACCCTTCGCGCTTGCGGTCTTCCATCGCGGCCTCGGACATCTTGTCGTCGGCGCGGGTGGCGCCCCGCTCGGTGAGCCGGGAGGCGGCGATCTCGGCGATCACGGCGTCCAGCGTGGTGGCGTCGGAGTCGACGGCGCCGGTGCAGGACATGTCGCCGACGGTGCGGTAGCGGATCAGCCGCGTCTGGGTCTCCTCGCCCTCCTTCGGGCCGCCCCACTCGCCCGCGGTCAGCCACATGCCGTGCCGCTGGAAGACCTCGCGCTCGTGGGCGAAGTAGATCTCCGGCAGCTCGATGCCCTCGCGGGCGATGTACTGCCACACGTCCAGCTCGGTCCAGTTGGAGAGCGGGAAGACGCGCACGTGCTCACCGGCCGCGTGCCGGCCGTTGTAGAGGTTCCACAGCTCGGGGCGCTGACGGCGCGGGTCCCACTGGGAGAACTCGTCGCGGAGGCTGAACACCCGCTCCTTGGCGCGGGCCTTCTCCTCGTCGCGCCGGCCGCCGCCGAACACCGCGTCGAAGCGCAGCTGCTGGATCGCCTCGGTCAGCGGGACGGTCTGCAGCGGGTTGCGGGTGCCGTCGGGGCGCTCGCGCAGCTTCCCCGCGTCGATGTAGTCCTGTACGGACGCCACGTGCAGGCGCAGTCCGTGCTCGGCCACCGCGCGGTCGCGGTACTCCAGCACCTCGGGGAAGTTGTGCCCCGTGTCGACGTGCAGCAGCGTGAAGGGGACCGGCGCGGGCGCGAACGCCTTGAGCGCCAGGTGCAGCATGACGATCGAGTCCTTGCCGCCGGAGAAGAGGATCACCGGCTTCTCGAACTCGCCCGCCACCTCGCGGAAGATGTGCACCGCCTCGGATTCGAGGGCGTCCAGGTGGGACAGCGCGTAGGGCGCGTCCGCCTCGGCGTGGACGTGGGCGACCGTGGTGGTCATGCCAGACCCCTCTCGTTGAGCAGCGCGAACAGTGCCGCCGCGGACTCCTGCACGGACTGGGTGTGCGACTCGATCCGCAGGTCCGGGGCCTCGGGAGCCTCGTACGGGTCGTCCACCCCGGTCAGGCCGGAGATCTCGCCCGCCGCCTGCTTGGCGTACAGGCCCTTCACGTCGCGCTCCGAGCAGACCTCGACCGGGGTGGCCACATGGACCTCCAGGTACGTCGTCCCCTCGGCGGCGTGCCGCTTGCGCACCGCTTCCCGGCTGTCCGCGAACGGAGCGATGACCGGGACCAGCGCCTTGACGCCGTTGCTCGCGAGCAGTTCGGCGACGAAGCCGATCCGCTGCACGTTGGTGTGCCGGTCCTCGCGGGTGAAGCCCAGCCCGGCGGAGAGGAACTCGCGGATCTCGTCCCCGTCGAGCACCTCCACCCGGTGGCCCTCGCCGCGCAGCCGCTCGGCCAGCGCGTACGCGATGGTCGTCTTGCCCGCGCTCGGCAGCCCGGTCAGCCACACCGTGGCGCCCTGGTCGCTCACGCTCATCTGCTCGTTCTCCGTCGGTTCCGTACGGTTCGTGGTCTCGGTCGTCGGCTCGGTCATCAGCCGTGCAGCCCGCATTCGGTCTTGCCCAGCCCGGCCCAGCGGCCGGCCCGCGCGTCCTCGCCCGCCGCCACGCGGCGGGTGCAGGGGGCGCAGCCGACGGAGGTGTAGCCGTCCATCAGCAGCGGGTTGGTGAGCACCCCGTGCTCGGCGACGTACGCGTCCACGTCGTCCTGGGTCCAGCGGGCGATGGGGGAGACCTTGACCTTCCGCCGCTTCTCGTCCCAGCCGACCACCGGGGTGTTCGCCCGGGTCGGGGACTCGTCGCGGCGCAGCCCGGTCGCCCATGCGTCGTACGCCGTCAGGCCCTCTTCCAGCGGCTTGACCTTGCGCAGCGCGCAGCACAGGTCCGGGTCCCGGTCGTGCAGCTTCGGGCCGTACTCGGCGTCCTGCTCGGCGACGCTCTGGCGCGGGGTGAGCGTGATGACGTTGACGTCCATCACGGCCTCGACCGCGTCACGGGTGCCGATGGTCTCCTCGAAGTGGTAGCCCGTGTCGAGGAAGACCACGTCCACGCCGGGGAAGGCGCGGGAGGCGAGGTGGGCGACCACCGCGTCCTCCATGGAGGAGGTCACGGCGAACTTCTTGCCGAAGGTCTCGGCCGCCCAGGTGAGGATCTCCAGCGCGGAGGCGTCCTCCAGGTCGCGGCCCGCCTGCTCGGCCACGGCCTTGAGATCCACGTCTTGAGTGGTGGTCATATCTCTTCCCCTCCAGCGGTGTTGGACTGAAGTCCGCGGGCCAGCAGCCCGAGGTACTTCAGCTGGAAGGCTCGATTGCATGACCTGCATTCCCAGGCGCCGTGACCCTGTTCGTTCGGGAACAGGTCCTCGTCGCCGCAGTACGGGCAGTAGAAGGGTGCGGCGCGCTCGCTCATGCCAGGCTCTTCTCGTCGGCGCGCGCGACCCAGGCCGCGAAGCGCTCGCCGTCCTCGCGCTGCTCCTGGAAGCGCGTGACGACCCGCTCGACGTAGTCGGGCAGACCCTCCGAGGTGACCTTGAGGCCGCGGACCTTGCGGCCGAACCCGGCCTCCAGGCCGAGCGCGCCGCCGAGGTGCACCTGGTAGCCCTCGACCTGGTTGCCGTCGTCATCCAGGACCAGCTGGCCCTTGAGACCGATGTCCGCCACCTGGATACGGGCGCAGGCGTTCGGGCAGCCGTTGATGTTGATGGTGAGCGGCTCGGCGAAGTCCGGCAGGCGGCGCTCCAGCTCGTCGATCAGCGAGGCGCCGCGCGCCTTCGTTTCGACGATGGCCAGCTTGCAGAACTCGATGCCGGTGCAGGCCATCGTGCCGCGGCGGAACGGGGACGGCTTGACCCGCAGGTCCAGCGCCTCCAGGGCGGAGACGACCGACTCGACCTGGCTCTCGTCGATGTCGAGCACGACCATCTTCTGCTCGGCGGTGGTGCGCAGCCGGCCCGAGCCGTGGCGCTCGGCCACGTCCGCGATCTTGGTCAGGGTGGCGCCGTCCACGCGGCCGACCCGGGGGGCGAAGCCGACGTAGAAGCGGCCGTCCTGCTGCTGGTGGATGCCGACGTGGTCGCGCCACTGGCCGGTGGGCTGCTCGGGGGCGGGGCCGTCCGTCAGCTCGCGCTTGAGGTACTCGTCCTCCAGGACCTGGCGGAACTTGGCCGGGCCCCAGTCGGCGACGAGGAACTTCAGCCGGGCGCGGGTGCGCAGGCGGCGGTAGCCGTAGTCGCGGAAGATCGAGATGACGCCCTCGTAGACGTCCGGGACCTCGTCCAGCGAGACCCAGGTGCCCAGGCGGACGCCGAGCTTGGGGTTGGTGGAGAGACCGCCGCCGACCCAGACGTCGAAGCCGGGGCCGTGCTCCGGGTGGTTCACGCCGACGAAGGCGATGTCGTTGATCTCGTGCGCCACGTCGAGCAGCGGCGAGCCGGAGATCGCGGACTTGAACTTGCGGGGCAGGTTGGAGAAGTCCTTGTTGCCCACGATGCGGCGGTAGATCTCGTCGATGGCGGGGGTGCCGTCGATGATCTCGTCCTTGGCGATGCCCGCGACGGGCGAGCCGAGGATGACGCGCGGGGTGTCGCCGCAGGCCTCGGTGGTCGAGAGGCCGACCGCCTCCAGACGGCGCCAGATCTCCGGGACGTCCTCGATGCGGATCCAGTGGTACTGGACGTTCTGGCGGTCGGTGAGGTCGGCGGTGCCGCGGGCGAACTCCTGCGAGATCTCGCCGATCACGCGCAGCTGCTCGGTGGTCAGACGGCCGCCGTCGATGCGCACGCGGAGCATGAAGTACTCGTCGTCCAGCTCCTCCGGCTCCAGGATCGCGGTCTTGCCGCCGTCGATCCCGGGCTTGCGCTGGGTGTAGAGGCCCCACCAGCGCATCCGGCCGCGCAGGTCGTTGGGGTCGATCGAGTCGAAGCCCCGCTTGGAGTAGATCGTCTCGATGCGTGTCCGCACGTTGAGACCGTCGTCGTCCTTTTTGAACTGCTCGTTGCCGTTGAGGGGCGTGTGGTGGCCGACGGCCCACTGGCCCTCGCCGCGGTGGCGGCCGGGCTTGCGGCGCGCGGCTGCGGGGGCGGCTGCGGGCGTTTCGGGGGTGGCGGCCATGGCGGTACGTCCTTCGGTGGCGGCTCTGGGCAGGGGCAGGCGAAGCGGCGGTGCCCCACGGCTTCGACCTGCGGTGATGCGCGGCAGTGCGCTGGCAGGTGTGGCGGATCGCGCCCCCTTCGCCGGTGGGCGGGGGGCGGTTCTCGGCCTGCTGGGGGCTTACGGAATCGGCGCGTCCGCGGAGGCGGCGGCGCCGAGGTGCGACGTGGCTGGTTCCGTCAGCTCGCCGGACAGATGGCGCTGGACATGCGGCCGAGGTCGACGTGCCGCCGACTCACCAAGGCAATTCCAGCTCCATTCATGGCGGAAGCGTGTCATGGGGCTGTTGGAGGAGTCCACTACTGTCCACCATCCGGACGAAAGCGTCCCGCATGGCGAGATCATGTGGCCCGGGTCACCTCGTGGGGCACCTGGGGGCACTGCAGCCGCCCGTACCTCCGGCGGCGCCTCAATCGCCGGCGAGGCTGAATTTAGCCTGCCCGGGTCGGCACCTCCCACCCCCGGCCAAACCCAGCCCTGGGCAAACCCGGCCCCGGGCAAACCCAACCCCGGCCAAGCCAAACCCTGGGCAAACCCGGCCCCGGCCAAACCCAGCCTCGCCGGCGTTTGAGGCGCCCCCGGAGGGCAGGCGGGGCCGCGGACGGGGCACGGGCGGGGGAAGGGTCGGCGGGCGCCGGTGCCCCCGGCGGCGCCTCAAACGCCGGCGGGGCTGGGGTGTGCCCCGGGCGAGGCTGGGGTGTGCCCCCGGGCGGGCGAAGTTCAGCCCCGGCACCGGGGGCCCCGGCCAAACCCAGCCCCGCCGGCGATTGAGGCGCCCCCGGAGGGGAGGCGGGCCCGCGGACGGGGGACGGCGGGGGAACAGGCCGGCGGGCGCCGGTGCCTCCGGCGGCGCCTCAAACGCCGGCGGGGCTGAATCTGGGCGGGTGCCCCCCGCCAGGGGTTACGCGCCCGGCCAGGGGCCCGGGGTCGGGGTGTCCGGCTTGGATTCCGTTTCCGTGCGGAAGAGCGTGAAGCCGCGCCGCTCGTAGTTGGCCATCGCGGTGGGCCCGTCCTGGCTGCAGGTGTGCAGCCAGACCCGCTTCGTCGGCTCCCGGTCCGGCCACCGGTCCGCCAGGTCCCAGGCCCGGGCCACACCCACCGACAGCAGGTGGCCACCGATCCGCCGCCCCCGGAACTCCGGCAGCAGCCCGAAGTACATGATCTCCACCACACCGTCGTCCTGCGGGTCGAACTCCACGTACCCCGCCGGCGTCCCCCGGTCGTACGCCACCCAGGTCTCCACCCCCGGACGGCCCAGCTGCTCCACCCACTGCGCCCGGGTCAGCGACAGCCGGTCCGTCCAGTGGATGTCACCGCCGACCGAGGCGTACAGGAAGCGGCTGAACTCGGGCGAGGGGACCTCCGCACGCGAGATCGTGATCTCGGAACCTGGAACGGCCGCCGGAACGAGGTCGTCCGGCGAGGTCATCTCCAGGGACCAGGTGGTGAGGGTGAGGGTGCTCATGCAGGTCAGGGAATCACACCCCCCACTCGCCGGCGCCATCGAGCCGTGCCCGGACCACCGCCGGGGCGCTCGAATGCGGCAGGAGGTCGGCGGGCAGCCGCGGACGGATCACCTCCACCTCCACGTCCTCCGCGAACCGGTACGGCCGGTGCGTCAGCACCCCGGCCAGGTGGCGGCGTACCCGCGACATCTCGGCCCGCACCGTCACCGTCCGCGTCGCGTCCCCGAACAGCTCCAGCGCCAGCTCCGCCGCCGACCGCCCCCGAGGGCTCTCCGCCAGCAGGAACAGCAGCTCCGCGTGGCGCGGGCTCAGCTCCTGGGTCCAGCTGCCCGCCGCCCCGGACACGGTCGCCGACCAGGACCGCGCCCGGCTCAGGTCGAGCACCACCCGGCCCGCCGCCGCGCCCGTACGGGCCTGCTCGATCCGCAGCAGCCAGCCGCCGGGCAGCGGCTCCACCACGCAGTCGCCCAGCTGCGGAACCCACTGCAGGCCCGGCCCGAAGGACTTCGGCAGCGGCACCCGGTCCACCGGGGCGAGCCCGGTGACCGCCGCCGTCCAGCCGTGCTGATCCACGGCCAGCGCCCGCCCCGGCAGCCGGGCCAGCAGCGGCGCCGCCACCGCCCGCAGCCCCTCCAGGGACTCCAGGTGGCGGATCCGCAGCTCCCGCTCGGCGAGCCGGGCCACCGAGGCCACCCAGGTCAAGGTGGCCGGATGCATGGTCGCCAGCGGCCCGCTGACGTCCACCACGCCCAGCAGCTGCCCGTCGCGCGGATCGTGCACGGGCGCCCCCGCGCACGTCCAGTCGTGGTGGCTGGAGACGAAGTGCTCCGCCGAGAACACCTGGACCGGGCGGCGCGTGACCAGGGCGGTGCCGACCCCGTTGGTGCCGACCACCGCCTCGTCCCAGTGCGCGCCCACCCCGAACCCCAGCCGGTCCGCCCGCCGCAGGATCGAGGTGGCGCCCTCGCGCCACAGCAGCCGCCCGTCCGCGTCGGCGATCACCATGATGTGCAGCGCCTCGTCCAGCGCGGGGAGCAGCCCTTCGCGCAGCACCGGCAGCAGCGCCCGCAGCGGGGACACCTGCCGCCGCTCCTCCGTCTCCGCCGCCGACAGCATCCGCGAGCGGGCGTCCCGGTCGGGGTGCACCCCGCAGGCCATCATCCGCCGCCACGACGCGGCGATCTCGGGGCGCGGCGCGGCGGGCGGCCGGTCCCCGGCGAGGGCCGCCGCCCGGACGCCCTTGAGCAGCCGGGCCGCGTCGCGCGCGTCCATGGCGGCGAGCCGCGCCACCTCGACCGCGGCCCCCGCGGTACCCGCGCCACCTGCAGTGGTTGCCACCGGATCCTCCTGAATGAACCGGACCGCGCTACGGACCGCGCCACGGACCGCGCTACGTACTGCGCTGCGTGCTGCCCTGTGGACCGCGCCCCATCGGACTCACAGGTTGCAACGGTCTGCAACTCTCGCCAAGCCCCGGTCGCCCGACCGAAACTGTGCGTCACGCCGACAGGCGGCGTGAAGGCTCCTCCTCGGGGCTGACCCGGAGCAGGTGTGGTGCCGAGTCGGCGCGGCGCCACCCTGCTGCCGGCAGACGGGCCCGGATCCGGACCCGGAGCGGTTTGGGGACCTCTCCTAACCCGTGATCCGCGCCCGTTCCACCACCGCCCGCAGGTCCAGACTGTGCGGCAGCGTCCCGAAGGCGGCCCCCCAGTCCCCGCCGAGCCGGGACGCGCAGAACGCGTCGGCGACCGCGGGCGGCGCCCAGCGCACCAGCAGCGAGCCCTGCAGGACCAGCGCCATCCGCTCCACCACGCGCCGGGCCCGCGCCTCGATCCCCTCCAGGTCGGCCAGCTCGGTCAGCAGGTTCTTCACGGCCGCGTCCAGGCGGTGATCGGCGCCCCGGGCGAGGCCGACCTCCTGGAGGAACGCGTTCAGGGCCTGCGGCTCGCGCTGGAGCGCCCGCAGTACGTCCAGGGCCTGTACGTTGCCCGAGCCCTCCCAGATCGAGTTCAGCGGGGACTCCCGCAGCAGCCGGGGCAGCCCGGACTCCTCCACGTACCCGTTGCCGCCCAGGCACTCCAGCGCCTCCGCGACGGCCGGCGTGCAGCGCTTGGTCACCCAGTACTTCGCGGTCGGCACGGCGATCCGCAGGAAGGCCCGCTCCTGCTCGGTGCCCGCGTCGTACGCGGCCGCCAGCCGCAGCGTCAGCACGGTGGCCGCCTCCGACTCGACGGCCAGGTCCGCCAGTACGTTGCGCATCAGCGGCTGGTCGAAGAGCTTCGCTCCGAAAGCGGAGCGGTGCTCCGTGTGGTGCACGGCCTGCGTCAGCGCCTGCCGGATCAGCGAGGCCGAACCGATCACACAGTCCAGCCGGGTCGCGGCGACCATCTCGATGATGGTCCGCACCCCCCGCCCCTCCTCGCCCACCCGCCGGGCCCAGGTCCCGTCGAACTCCACCTCGCTGGACGCGTTCGACCGGTTGCCGAGCTTGTCCTTCAGCCGCTGGATCGCGAACACGTTCCGGGTTCCGTCCGCCAGTACCCGCGGCACCAGGAAGCAGGTCAGCCCGCCCGGCGCCTGCGCCAGCACGAGGAACCCGTCGCACATCGGGGCGGAACAGAACCACTTGTGCCCGGTCAGCAGGTACTCGCCCGACGCGTCCAGCGCCACCGCCCGGGTGGTGTTGGCGCGCACGTCGCTGCCGCCCTGCTTCTCGGTCATCCCCATGCCGAAGAGGACGCCCGACTTCTGCCCTGCTGGGCGCAGCCCCTGGTCGTAGACGTGCGAGGTGAGCCGCGGCTCCCACTCGGCGGCCAGTTCCGGGTCCGTGCGCAGCGCGGGCACCGCCGCGTGGGTCATCGAGACCGGACAGCCGTGGCCGGCCTCGGCCTGCGACCAGACGAAGAACCCGGCGGCGCGCCGCAGGTGCCCCGCCTCGCGCCCCCAGGCGTCGGTCAGCCCGGACGTCACCGCGTGGCCGAGCAGGCGGTGCCAGGAAGGGTGGAAGTCCACTTCGTCGATCCGGTTCCCATACCGGTCGTGTGTGCGGAGCTTCGGTGGATTCTCGTTGGCCTGGGCACCCCATTCCTGGGCCTGCGCGGAACCCGCGGCGAGCCCGAGTCCGGTGAGTTCTTCCCGTACTTCCACGAGGAGTTCGGGGTCGAGGTGCCGTTCCACGCCCTCGGTGAGGGCGCGGTCGCCGCCGTAGACGTCGTGCCCGACCAGGGGTGGTGCCTGGTTGCTGACTGTGTGGGTGGTGGCTGCCATGCCGATACGGTAAGGAGGTGCAGCCAGCAAATGAAACACCCGAGCGGCCTCCGGGGCGGCTCCACCGGGCCCGGGCCCTCTATCGCAACGTCTCCAAGCGCAAGATGTCCTGGCTGCTGCTCAAGGACACGGTCAACTCGTGCATCGAGTACCGGATCCTGGGACTCGCGGCCGAGGCGGCGTTCTTCACGCTCCTCTCGCTGCCGCCGCTGTTCCTGGGTCTGCTCGGTCTGGTCGGCTACGTGGACGGCTGGAGCGGCACCACCTCGGTGCAGACCATCGAGGAGAACATCCTGCGGGCGGTCGGCACCGTGCTCTCCGACCGGGGCGTCAACGACATCGCCAGACCCATGCTGGACGACGTGACCCGCCAGGCCCGCCCGGACCTCATCTCGCTCGGCTTCGCCTTCGCCCTCTGGTCCGGCTCGCGCGCCGTCAACGTCTTCGTCGACACCATCACCGTCATGTACGGGCTCGACGGCCAGCGCGGCATCGTCAAGACCCGGCTGCTGGCCTTCGTGCTGTACGTCGTCGCGCTGCTGGTCGGCTCCGTCGTGCTGCCGCTGCTCGTGGTCGGCCCGGACGCGGTGGTGCGGTGGGTGCCGTGGGGCACGGAAGTGGTGGCGGTGCTCTACTGGCCGACCGTCACCCTGCTGTCCATCGTCTTCCTGACCACGCTCTACCACGTGTCCGTACCGGTGCGTTCGCCGTGGATCGAGGACGTGCCGGGCGCGCTGATCGCCCTCGCCATGTGGGTGCTGGGCTCGTTCCTGCTGCGGATCTACCTCACGAACACGGTGGAGGGGCCGACGATCTACGGATCCCTGGCCGCGCCCGTCGCCGTCCTGCTGTGGATCGGCATCTCGGCCTTCGCCGTCCTGGTCGGCGCCGCCGTCAACGCGGCCATCGACCGGGTCTGGCCGTCGCTCGCGACGGCGGCGGCCCGCGAGGCCAACGAGCGCGTCCGGGAGGCCGAGGCCGCCCAGCTCATCGCCCGCGCGGCGGCCTGGCGGGCCCTGGCGGAGGGCGAGTCGGAGGACGACGAGGACGCGGGAATGCCCTCCGAGTTCCCCGAGCGGTGGTCCAAGTTCCTCCCGCCCGAGGACTACACGTCCCGGCTGCGCAAGCACTAGTGCCGCGTCAGGCAACGTTCGCCCTGCCGCTCCTTGAGGGGCAAACGTTGCCTGACGCGGCACTAGAAGGCAGAAGGCCTGCCCGCGGCAGCGTTCCCGGAGATCTGCCGCAGACGGGCAGACCCTCTCGGCGAGCCGTGGCTCCGAGACCTCCTGAGTTCGTCGTCGGAGTGGAACCAGATTCGAACTGATGTGCGGCTTCGCTCTCCTGACGCTGCGTCACTCATGTAGAGCATTTTTTGTGATTTGTGGTCTATTGCTCTGCAATATGCGGGAATACCCCGGGGTGACGGCATATCACTGCCTCTGGCAGAGGGGCGCTCTGCGGTCCCCCGCTCAGGGCGAGTCAGTGCGGCGGCGCAGGTAGGGGTTACGGCCCTGAGCGGTCATGCCGCGGCGCTCGGAATCCTTCTTCGGGAGGCGTGAGATTCGAAGCAACGAGAAAGGTCCCGCTATGGCATTGGACGTCATCCGCTCGGATCCACCCACCAGAAGGTCACAACGCACTCTGCTCAAACGGGGATCGCTCTCCCTGCTCCCCGCGGCGCTCGTGGCGGCGGCCTCCCTGGCCCCGAGCCCCGCTTACGCCGCGGAAGCCCCCGTGGGGCTGGGTACCGCCACCAACTACGCGGTTCTGGCCGGTTCGACGATCACCAATACGAACCCCACCATCATCAACGGCGACCTGGGTCTCCATCCGGGCACATCGGTGACCGGCTTCCCGCCCGGCATCGTCAACGGAACACAGCACGTGACCGACGCCGCCGCCATGCAGGCGAAGGCCGACCTCGTCACCGCCTACAACGACGCGGACAGCCGGGGACCCGGGAACGTGCTCGCCACGGCCGATATCGGCGGACAGACGCTGGCGCCCGGCGTCTACTCGGCCTCGTCGGAACTGCACATCACCGGAACGGTGACGCTCGACGGTCAGAACAAGCCCGACTCCGTCTTCATCTTCCGGATCCCCTCGACCCTGATCACTGCTCCGGCAAGCGTCGTGGCCTTCATCAACGGAGCGAACGCCTGCAACGTGTTCTGGGAGGTGGGCAGCTCCGCCACCCTCGACACGACCACGCAGTTCAAGGGCAACATCCTGGCCATGGAGTCCATCACGCTGAACCACAGCGCGGTGATCGAAGGCCGCGCCCTGGCGCGCACCGGCGCGGTCACGATGGACAACAACACCATCACGAGGGCAGCCTGCGCGGTGGGCCCGCCCGGTCCTCCCGGACCGACGGGTTCGCCCGGCCCCACCGGCAGCCCCGGCCCCACCGGCGCCCCCGGCCCGACGGGCTCGCCGGGTCCCACCGGCAGCCCCGGGGCCCCCGGTCCCACGGGTTCGCCCGGCGCTCCCGGTAGCCCCGGCGCTCCCGGCAGCCCCGGCGCCCCCGGCCCGACCGGCTCACCCGGCGCTCCCGGTAGCCCCGGAGCTCCCGGTCCCACCGGCTCGCCTGGCGCCCCCGGTGCTCCCGGCGTCCCCGGAGCTCCCGGCCCGACCGGCTCACCCGGTGCTCCCGGTAGCCCCGGCGCCCCTGGTCCCACCGGCTCGCCTGGCGCCCCCGGTGCTCCCGGCGTCCCCGGAGCTCCCGGCCCGACCGGCGCCCCCGGTGTCCCCGGAAGCCCCGGAGCCCCCGGCCCGACCGGCTCACCCGGCGCTCCCGGCCCCACCGGAGCCCCCGGCCCGACCGGTAGGCCAGGCGTTCCCGGAGCCCCCGGACCCACCGGTTCCGCAGGGCCCGCAGGTCCTGCCGGACCTGCTGGACCTGCTGGACCCGCCGGACCTGCCGGGCCCGCCGGACCCAAGGGGCCTCGCGGCGACAAGGGCGAAAAGGGTGACAAGGGCGAGCACGGCCACGGTCACCACGACCACCACAAGGGCGAGCACGGCCAAGGTCCCGACGACCACGACGAGGACGAGCACGGTCAAGGCCCCGACGACCACGACAACGACCACGACGGGGACGAACACGGTCAAGGTCCCGACGACCACGACCACGACCAGGGCAAGCCCCCCTGGGCCGACTTCTTGCCGGGCGGCCCCGACAAGGCTCTGGGCCGTGCGGGTCGCGGCTCCACGCCCAAGAGCGTCAACTTCGCCCATGTGAGCGCCGCCACGGACCAGCAGTCGCGGGCGGCATCGCCCGGCGCGAGCGGCGCGAGCAGCGGGACCGCCATCACGGCCGCCTGCGCGGCCGCGCTCGCCTTCGTCGGGGGCTCGGCCCTCTTCGCCATGAAGCGAACCCGGCGAGGTGCGACGACTCGACAGGACTAGCCCCATCGCAGGCGTGACCACCTCACGCCGCTGAGCGATCCGTCCCGAGCGCTCGGGACGGATCGCCAGACCATGGGCGTTCTCGTCACGGACGGCTACGTACAGGACAGTTCGCGAGCGTCGGGCCGGAATTCCGTGCCGGCGGCGTACACCTTGACGGCTTCGTCGAGGAAATGCCGGGTATCCGCCGGACTCAACGCCTGGGCCTGCAAGTGCGCATACATATCGCTGTAGCATCGCACTTCGGATCGTTTCTCCAGATAGAGGTCGCTGGTGAACCTTTCCAGATACACCACGTTCGCATCGGTGGCGTCGGAAAACTCAAGCAGCGAGAACTGTCCCGAGACACCCGGGTGCGCACCCACGTCGTGAGGGAGAACCTGCAGGGTGATGTGCGGCCGGCCGCTGAGACGGGTCAGGTGGTCCAGCTGCTCGCGCATGACCTCCCGGCTGCCCACGACGCGCCGCAGCGCCGATTCGTCCAGTACGGCCCATAAGCGCAGCGGGTTGCGCGGGTCGCCCAGCCGGCTCTGGCGCCGCAGCCGCACCTGAAGGCGCGTGGCGGCCTGTTCGGCAGTGGCGTGAGGGATCGTTCCTGCGATGACCGCCCGGGCGTAGGCGGGGGCCTGCAGCAGGCCCGGGATCACCAGGGGCTCGTAGATCCGGATCGCGGCCGCCTCGGCCTCCAGGCCGATGTAGGCGCCGTACGGGATGTCACCGTAGGAATTCCACCAGCCCTGCTGACCCGACTCTTTGGCCAGCTGCATCAGGCGGTCGACGAGCTGCTGATCCTGGACTCCGTACAGCCCGCAGAGATCGCGCACGTCGCGGGGCTTGATGAGGCGGCGGCCGTTCTCCAGCAGGCTGATCTTGGGCTGGGAGATCAGCAGGCGCTCCGCCACTTGCTGCGTCGTCAGACCGCTGATCTCCCGGAGCCGACGTAGCTCCGACCCCAGTCGGCGTCTGCTGACGGTGGGATTGACAGTGACGCCCACGGGACCCGTACCTCCGCTTGAAAACCCTTGCACTGGCGAGCAGAGTGTCACGGCAGGGCCTGCCGGATACGCTTTGACTCCGTGTCGTGCACGGTGATTCACACCGGACACGGAACGACCTGAACGTCGTATCACTCCCCACCCGGCCGACCATATTTTCCGGTTCGAATAAAGAAGAATGAACCGCATGCCGCATTCATGTTTCTGCGCAATATGCCAGCAGTAGAGGCCACCCCTACGGCGCGGGATCCGTCACGGTCCTGCCGGTCGAGGCCGGCTTGGCGGGCGGGTGCTCCCGTACGCTGGCGGCATGCGCACGCGCCCCACGCTGAGCTGGACGCCTCCCGAGGATCTGCCGCCCGGTTCCACGGATCCGGGGCCGGTGGTCGACGCGCTGAGGGCCGGCGGCGTGGTGGTGCTCAGCGGGGCGGGCCTGTCCACGGAGTCGGGCATCCCCGACTACCGGGGCGAGGGCGGGAGCCTGAGCCGGCACACCCCGATGACCTACCAGGAGTTCACCGCCGACCCGCGGGCCCGCCGCAGGTACTGGGCGCGCAGTCACCTGGGCCGGCGCACCTTCGGCCGGGCCCGCCCCAACGCCGGGCACCGGGCCGTGGCGGCTTTCGAGCGGTACGGGCTCCTCGCGGGGCTGATCACCCAGAACGTCGACGGGCTGCACCAGGCCGCCGGGAGCGAACGGGTGGTGGAACTGCACGGAGGCCTGGACCGGGTCGTCTGCCTTTCCTGCGGGGCCCGCAGCTCGCGCGGTGAACTCGCCCGGCGGCTGGACGAAGCGAATCCGGGCTTCGATCCGGTGGCCGCCGGGCTGAACCCGGACGGCGACGCCGACCTCACCGACGAGCAGGTCGGGGACTTCTCCGTGGTGTCCTGTGCGCGGTGCGCCGGTGTCCTCAAACCCGACGTGGTGTTCTTCGGAGAAACCGTGCCGCCGCCTCGGGTCGCGCGCTGCCGCGAGCTGGTGGACGAGGCGGCCTCGCTGCTGGTCCTGGGGTCCTCCCTGACGGTGATGTCCGGACTCCGTTTCGTCCGCCGGGCCGCCGAGGCCGGCAAGCCGGTGCTGATCGTCAACCGCGACCCGACCCGGGGCGACCGGCATGCCGTCACCCGGGTCGCACTCCCCCTGGGGGCGGCCCTCACCACCGTGGCGGACCGGCTCGGCCTCGCGGGCACCGGCGGGGGTGCGGCCTGAGGGTTCGGCGTGACCGTCCACGAAGGTGGCGGAAAAGGCTCGGAGAAAGACGGGGAAAAAGAGTTGGCGCGGGGGCGCGGGAGCGGGTTAACGTAAAGCCGTTCACGCCGAGTGGACCGGAACCGCCGCGTGCGGATCCGTATGTCACAGGAGGTGAGTCCATTGATGACTGTCGTCGCGCAGGGCACTGCCCGCACTCACGCGTTCGTCAATCTCCTTCCTGTGGTCTCCGGCTGACCTTCACTCAACTTCCGCGCGCCACGCGCGTGTTCTGCCGGGGCCACCCTGTTTTAAGGGTTCCCGTTGACTTTTTCTGCCTTCCAGCAGATCGCTTCGCTCTCGCACGCCCTCAGCCCGTACGGCTGGGACGACGCCTGGGCCGCTGAGTTCGAGCCGTACGCCGAGCAGGGCCTCGTGCCCGGCCGTGTCGTCCGGGTCGACCGCGGCCAGTGCGACGTCATGACCGCGGACGGCATCGTCCGCGCCGACACCGCCTTCGTCACCCCGCACGACCCGCTGCGGGTCATCTGCACCGGTGACTGGGCCGCCGTCGAGGCGGTCGGCAACCCCCGTTACGTCAAGGCGTACCTGCCGCGGCGGACCGCGTTCGTACGGTCCACCTCCTCGCAGCGCTCCGAGGGGCAGATCCTCGCCGCCAACGTCGACCACGCCATCATCGCGGTCTCGCTCGCCGTCGAGCTGGACCTCGGCCGCATCGAACGCTTCCTCGCCCTCGCGTGGGAGTCCGGCGCGCAGCCGCTGATCGTCCTCACCAAGGCCGACCTGGTGCCCGACCCGGTCACCCTCGCCCACCTCGTCGAGGACGTGGAGACCACGGCCCCCGGGGTCGGCGTACTCACCGTCTCCTCCCTCACCGGGGAGGGTACGGACGTCCTCACCGCGATCGTCGCCTCCGGCACCAGCGTGCTGCTGGGCATCTCGGGCGCGGGCAAGTCCACCCTCGCGAACGCGCTGCTCGGCGAGGAGGTCATGGCGGTCCAGGCCGCCCGTGAGGTCGACGGCAAGGGCCGTCACACCACCACCACCCGCAACCTGCTCGCCCTCCCGGACGGCGGGGTCCTGATCGACACCCCCGGGCTGCGCGGCGTCGGCCTCTTCGACGCGGAGGCGGGCGTCGGCCAGGTGTTCTCCGAGATCGAGGAGTACGCCGCCCAGTGCCGCTTCCACGACTGCGGGCACGAGGCCGAGCCGGGGTGCGCGGTGCTCCGGGCGGTCGAGGAGGGGGCGCTGCCGGAGCGGCGGCTGGAGAGCTACCGGAAGCTGCTCCGGGAGAACCAGCGCATCGTCGCGAAGACGGACGCGCGGCTGCGGTCGGAGATCCGGCGTGACTGGCGGATGAAATCCGCGGTGGGCCGCGCGAACCACGCCGCCAAGCGGGGCGGGACGATCTGACCCCGCCGGGGGAGCGGGGCCTGCCCGGCCCCGCCCCCGGGGGTGCGCCCACCCCGCACGAGCCCCGGCCATCCGAAGATGACCGGGGCCCGGCGCGATCTTGTTTCTAACCGATCAGCTGATCCGGAGTGTCAAGCCAAACCCGCTGTTCGTCCCGCTCGACCGTGACACCGAATCGGGTGATGTGCGGCCGGTCGTGCTCCTCGTACCAGGTGTACGCGGCCGTCACCTCCGCCCACAGATCCCGCGGCCCCCAGGAGCGGACGGCGTGCGCGTCCCACCAGTCGCCGTAGTTGACGATGGTCGCCGAAGTACCCGCCTCGTCGACAAACTGAACTTGACGCTCGCTCCCCTCGCCACGGTGCGAACAGGTGACGTCCGGGACCTGAAGACCGATGGCAAAGTCCTGGAGGTACGTGCCTCCCAGCACTTGGGCCGGGTCGATGGGCGACGGCCGGATGACGGGATCCCCCGACAGCTGCAAGGCGACCACTGGCCGCTCGCTGCGGGCCCACATGTAGGCGGCTTCGCCGACGAATTGCCCCTGGGCCGCGTCCCTGTTCACCGACAGTCTTAGCAGCCCAGCGTTGCTGTAGGCCGTGCCGAACGGCGTGAGGATCACCCCGTCCGTGCGAGTCTGCTCGATCCACGCGAAGGGCACGCGGCGCAACGACGCGGTATTGATGACCCGGTCGAAGAGCGTGAGGGGGCGAGCCCCTTCCAGACCATCACCGTGAATCAACTCCGGCGCATAGCCGGCCGCCTTGAGGTTGGACGCGCCCCAAGTTGCGAGCGCCTCGTCCACTTCCACGGCCGTCACTCGCTCTGACGAGACCCGCTCACAGAGCAGAGCTGTGTGATATCCGGAGCCGTAGCCGATCTCCAGAACCCGATGATCCGGGTGAAGGTTCAGGTGATGCAACTTCCTCATCACCACGTCCAGGGCGGACACCGACGACGTGAAGTCACCCGACGACGGACCGGAGGGCTGGACCCGGCCGTCGTCCAGCTGCGTGACCACGGAACAATGGGGGTCCCAGACCGCACGGGCCCACAGCTCGGGGTCGACGCCTTTGTCAACGAACTGCCACAGTCCGTCAGCGTTTTCCACGGACAGCCACACGCCAGGGGGGACGAAGGCCTCCCGGTCCACTGTGGCGAGCGCCCTTGCGATCCACGGATCACGGGCCAAGCCCATGGTCGTCAGAGCCTGAATGCAGATGTCCCGGTTCACTTGCTTGTCGGCCTGGAGCCGTCGGGGCTCGGAGCGGGAGTCGGGGGCGTCCACGGCTTGTCCTGCGGAGGGCCGGCGTGCTTGCCGTCACTCATCGTCATGTCGTTCTCCGGTTTACATGAACGGGGCCCACCCATCATGGATGGGCTGAATGAGAGTGTTCCGCGCCATGTCGGGCGCTGTACAGGAGCGGACAGGACCACGCGCGTGCCGACCTCACCGACTGCGCGGGCCCCGCCGCCCCTCCGCCGAGCGACCGGCTAAGCGGCCGACGACGGGTCCATGGGGTGCCCTGCGGGCCGTTCGAGGGCCACGGCAAGGGCGCGTGTGTATTCAGCCGCCGCGACGGCGAACACCGAGTCTTGCTTGTGCTGGAGCTCGGCCTCTACGGCCGCTTCCAGTTCCCTGAGGTACTCCGCGGTGAAGCGGTAACCGTCGGCGCTCACTTGACACCCGCATGCGTGGGGTGCCGCCGGATCTCGACGGCGACGTCGGACGCCCGGGACTGATCGAACTCCGGCGACCTCGGGTTCTTCAGCTCCCGCCACTGCCTCATCAAGGCCTCGCAGACGTCACAGTCCGCAGCCGGAAGCGGAGGTGACCGAAAGAGCTGATCCAGGGTCGCCACAATCGGCGCGTTCATTTCGTAGGACATACGTCGCCCCTCACCGCGATCGTTCCGCTACGCACTGTGCTCGCAGACTCAGCGTGGCAGTTGTACTCACGTATTGCAACTACGCATCCAGGGCTTACGAAATCGCATATTTGCGGCAGCCGCCGACCTGATGCGTGTGGAAGCATTCGGACCAGGGAAGCCAGTGAGGCACAAGGGGAAGGGGGGGCCATGAGCGCTCCGTCAGTACGTCAGCGGCGACTCGGGGCCGAACTGCGATCCCTGCGTGAAGCCAAGGGCCTTACGCAGGAAGAGGGAGCACAGGCGGCAGGCCCGGGGTGGGACAAGACTCGGTTGTCCCGTGTTGAGCGCGCACAGCTGGGCATCAAGCCCGACGTCGTGCGCCTGCTGCTCGATAGGTACGGCGTGTCGGACGCGGAGAAGCGAGAGGCTCTGGCGGCCCTTGCTCAGGCCGGTACGCGCCGCGGATGGTGGCAGACCTACAAGGACATCATCTCGCCGGCCTACGCCGAGCTGATCGCCCTGGAAGCCGACGCGCGGTCCCTTCGGTCGTATCAGACGCAGCTCATCCCAGGACTTCTTCAGCGGGTCGAGTACGCACGGGCCACGATCGCGGGCATCAACCCCACGTTGGCAGCTGGGGAGGTTGAGGCGCTGGCGCAGGTGCGGCTGGCACGCCAGTCGGTACTGACCCGATCGCAGCCCCTCGAAGTCTGGGCGATCATTCACGAGGCGGTCCTCCACCCCGAACTGCCCCCACGGGTCATGCGCGCGCAGCTGGGCCACCTGCTTGAACAGATGGACGTGCCGAGCATCTCGATACAGATCATGCCGCTGTCCGCGTCGCCTCACCCGGGGATGAGCGGCCCGTTCACCGTGCTGAGTTTCTCTGAACGAGCTGACCTTGACGTCGTCCTTGTCGAGCACCTCGTCTCTGCGCTGTACGTTGAAGACGCCGCGGACGTGTCGGTCTGCAACACCGCGTTTGAGCACCTGCGGGCGCACGCGTTGCCGCTCGACAAGTCCGCCGACCTCACCGCAAGAATCATGAAGGATCTCAAATGACGCCGATCATCTCCCCCGCCATCACTTCCGGCCTCGTGTGGTCGAAGAGCAGTTACAGCGAAGGCGCCGCCAACTGCCTGGAGATTGCCCATGGCGTGGCCGGGGCCGCGCCTGTCCGCGACTCCAAGCGCCCGACCGGGCCGGCCGTGGTCTTTGGCGACTCCCAGTGGGCGACGTTCGTCGACGCCGTCAAGGCCGGACAGCTCTAGCCCGACTCCCGGGGGCGGCTCGGGGGCCCGGGCTCCCGGACCGCTCCCCGTGGCCTCAAGGCCGCGGCACGTTGCGGAGGTTGGATCGAGCCATCTGGATCGTCCGGCCGACGCCGCCGTCGAGCACGATCTTGCTGGCCGATCGCGCGCCGTTGCGTGACCCCCGATGGAGAAAGGGACGCAACATCACGACGTGACGTGCGGGTGTCCGGTCGGCGTCGACGCTACGCAGCGAGGAGGGGTGGCCGGGTCTAGATCAGCCAACTCGCCATTCATGAAGACATGTTGGAGGTGGTGCGACCAGTACGTATGGAGGCGAGAAGACTCTCCAAGCGCAAGTCGTGCGGCATCGCTGCCCCCACGCCTATCGCGCTGATCGCGGGGCCAGTCTATTTCGCCGCACCCCCGACCTGTCTCGGTCTGCATGTGTACAAATCAGGGGGTGGAACTTTGACACTGTGGCCATCGCCCCGACGGGGTGGACTCTTGGCAGTTTCTGGTCCATGCGATAGGGCCGCCTTTGACGTGCAGCTGAAAGGCCGACGGTGCCACGCCTGCGGCAATGCCGGTGTGCCGGTAGTAGCGCCGGATCACGGAGTCAGGGGTACGTACACACGCATTGCCGCGCGGAAAACGATGGTCGAACTCGGCGACGTATCGGCTGTGTTCACTGACCTGCGGGTGGATCACGACGTGGATGCCGCGGAGGTGCCCTCATCCGCCGACGGCCTCGCCCTCCGCGCTCTGCCCCTGACTGCCCCGAGGCTATCTGCGTACGTCGAGCCTGAGCGACAGCGCGCAACTCGGTGGCGTCTGGAGTGGAAGTGAGGAAGGCTCGCGCGCATGGTTTCGGTATTGCAGAACGTGGCGATTGACTGTGCGGATGCCTACGAGCTGGCCCGGTTCTGGAGCGGAGTGACCGGCCGTCCACTGCATCCGGAGGACAAACCGGGTGACCGGGAGACTCAGGTGCTGCTGGTGGAGGGCCCGGTGATGTACTTCAACCAGGTGCCCGAGTCCAAGAAGATCAAGAACCGGATCCATCTGTGTCTGCGCCCTGAGACCTCGCGTGAGCAGGAGGTGGAACGGCTGCTCGGCCTCGGTGCCACCTTTGTCACCGATCACCGGAATCCCGATGGCTCTGGCTGGGCCGTCCTTGCTGACCCCGAAGGCAACGAATTCTGTGTTCTTCGCAGCGAGTCCGACCGAGCCGCGATGAGTTGAAGACGCCGCCGATGCATCCGTCTACGGCAGTGCCGTTCGACGCCTTGCGGGCTCTCGCGTTGCCGTTCGGCAATTCGGCCGACCTCACCGCAAGAATCACGTCGAGGTCCTCGCCGGCTCCGCGATCGTCCTCAGCGGCATCGGCTGGGGCGTCTTCGTCGACGCCGTCAAGGGCGGCCGGCTCTGGTCACCCGTCACCCAATGCCCGCCCTCGCGCAGAGGGCGGGCATTGCTGTGCCCGGATTTCCCCCGGCACGTCGCGTCGGCCGGGGCGCCCGCGGTCAGAAGTCGACGGCGCGGTAGACCACGTGGAGTTCGCCGGTGTCGAGGGAGCCGATGGCGGGGCCGGAGATGGTGGTGGGGTCTTCGAGGATGCGCTCGAAGTTGGTCCAGGTGGTGCTGGCACCGGTGAGGGTGCTGTGCCAGATCCTGCTGTCGTAGCCGCGGATGGTGCAGTGGAGGGTGTCACCGCTGACGGTGAGGGAGGGCGCGGCGAAGGCTTCGCCGCTGTGGGTGAAGGCGGTGCCCCAGCCGGTGTTGGTGTTGGTGTTGATGACGACCCGGTTGGTCCAGAGGTCCTGGTAGGCCAGGTAGAGCTTGCCGCGGTGGGTGGCCATCGCCGGCGGGAGGAAGGTGTGAAAGCCAGGGGATCCTCCGGCGGGGACCGGGCTGAGCTTGGTCCAGGTGCGGGCGTCGGCGGAGTAGTCGTAGACGAGATTTCCGAAGTAGCCGCGGGCGTAGTGCAGGTAGCCGTCGCGTACGGCCAGGGCGGGGCCGGAGGTGGCACTGCCGGGCAGTTGGACCTGGGAGGACCAGGTGGTGCCGTCGGCGGAGGACAGCAGTTGCGGATCGCTGCCCTGCCCGGTGTAGGCCAGGTACAGCCTGTTGTTGAAGACGGCCAGGGCCGGGGCGTGGTGGGTGACGAGCTGCGGGACACGGTAGAAGTCGGTCCACCGGCCCGCCTGGAGGCGGCTGATGTAGATGTAGGTGCCGCCGCGGACAGCGCAGTGCAGGATGCCGTTGAAGGTGGCGAGGGCGGGTGTGTCGGTGGTGGCGCCGGTGGGAGTGAGGCGGGCGGGAGCGCCCCAGGTGCCCGCGGTGTTCTTGACCGTGGTCACGGCGTTGGTGGGGAGGGTCCCCTCCCACTTGAGGTACAGGTCGAAGATGCCGCCGTCGCCCTCGAACCGGAAGTAGTCGGTCCGGCCGGGCCGGGAGGCCAGCTCGGCGATCGCCGCACGGTCGAGGATGACGGTGCGTTCCTGGACGAAGTCGTCCTCGTTGCGGAAGAAGTTGATCAGTTCGGCGATGAGGCGCGCGATCATCGCGCCCAGCATGATCCAGTCCTGCATGTTCTCCCACTGGCCCGCGGGGAAATCATCGATCAAGAAGGCGAAATTCGTCAGCTCCCCAGAGATGAGGACGAGCTTGCGGGACAGCTCCCTGGTGAAGTCGCCGTCGCTGTCATCGGCTTCCCAGCAGGCGATGTGGAAACCCGCGGAGCGGCGGATGGACCCGTCGAGCAGGACATTTTCATCGGACTTGAAAGTCGCCCAGTCGCCCTTGCTGATGGCGCCGTACTCCCTGGTCCGGCGTGCGTTCCTCGCGGAGCCGTCGCTGCCCGCGCTCAGGGCCCAGTAGATCTCGTCCCGGTTGACCTCGTTGGTGTCCTCCACGCAGTGGAACTTGTCCAGGATGACCCGGGCATGGATCAGCTCACCGGTCGGCTGGGCGTGCTCGGAGGAGGTCAGCAGGGTGAGCCCCCAGCCGGCCTCCTTCTGCCCATGGAGGAACTCCTCGGTGTCGAAGGACTCCGTCCCCTCACCGGCGCCCACGTCCACCACCTGCACGTTCGCCTGCGAGGAGGCGTCGCTCATCGTCGGCAGGTCCTTGAGTAGATCCGCGAACGAGTACCCCTCTGCCGCCGACCGCCCGGTCAGCGACGGAGGGAAGATCTCATCCATCCGGCGCGAGGACGCCTCCTCGGCGTACACCCGGCCCAGCTCACGGATCTCCTGCTCGCTGAACACGTACTCCAGCGGGCGCAGCAACCCTGCTTCCAGGTCGGTCAGTTCCAGGCCCGCGTCCAGCCGGGACGCTGCCCGCAACACCACCCCGTACAGCAGACCCGAATCGCGCGTCGACGTCGCCAGCCGCTGACCCCGGCCCGTGACGGGCCGACCCTGCAACTGCGCCCGCAACCGCTCCACGCGCTCCGCCTGAGACACCACAGCCACCACGAAAGGCCTCCCCGCCCACGGACGCCTCCGCCCTCTGCACGGACCGAGGTGCGCCACCGCGATCTTCCCAGTGTCGTCACCTGCCGCAATAGGTCATTTACGGACAGTGAAATCCGGCGGGACTCTGCCAAGCGGGCCACAGCACTGGACGCTGGCCCCAGGCCCCGCCGCTAGTCACCCACCGCGACGACCCCCAGCCATGCCCCCATCACCAGGAGGCACGCGAACAGCTCCACCAGCACGCTCGTCCCGACCGCCCGCATCACCGCCCGCAGCGAGGTCACCGCCTCGCCGTGGGTGCCCAGGCGGTGGCGTTCGCAGAGGTAGATGCCGGCCATGAAGCCCGGTACCGCGCCGAGCACGGGGACCAGGACGAAGCCGAGGAAGGCGCCCGTACCGGCGTACACCGCCATCCGGCGGGTGACGCCCACGCCGCGCAGCCGTCGCGGCGGGAGCTGCCACTTCACCACCTGGACCACCAGCAGCAGCGCCGTCGCCGAGACCAGCAGCGACCACGCGGGCGCGGTCCGCTCGTGCATGGCCCACCACAGCACACCCGCCCAGACCAGCAGGGTCCCGGGGACACCCGGCACCAGGACCCCGAGCACCCCGAGCAGCAGCACCAGGCCCACCAGGAGCAGCTGAGGCAGATCCATCTGATCAGCGTGACGGACCGGGGGCTATCGGGCCACCCAGCCCCGTTCGTACGCGTGCCAGCCCAGCTGCATCCGGGTCGTGACCCCGGCGCTCTCCATCAGCCCCTTGACCCGCCGCTGCACCGTCCGCAGCCCCAGCTCCAGGTGTTTCGCCACGCTCGCGTCGGTCATCCCCACCAGCAGCAGGGAGAGGATCTCCAGGTCCACGGCGTCGGGGCCGCCGTCCGACTCGTCGACCGTCCCGCCCGCCCCGAGCCGCAGCGGCAGCGCTTCGCGCCACACCGCCTCGAAGAGCCCCATCAGGGATTCCAGCAGCCCCGACGCGTGCACGACCAGCGCCGCGGGTTCCGCGGTCCGGGCGGTCAGCGGCACCATGGCCAGGCTCCGGTCCGCGATCACCAGCTTCGTCGGGACCTGCCCCGTGACCCGGATCCGTTCGCCCCGGCCCAGCGCCGTCGAGGCCTCCCGCAGCCCCCTGGGCAGGGTCAGCACCTCGCGCTCGATCACCACGCGGTAGTCGACCCCGCGCACGGTGGCCCGTTCCTCCGCCTCGTTCTCCGTGCCCGTCATCACCTGGGGCCGCCCGGTGACCAGGGCGCACACCTCTTCCACCGCGCCGAGCTGGAGCTGGACGAACCGGTGAGCGACCGCGCTCGCGCCCGTCACCACCTCGACCAGGTCGTGCACGGCCGGTTCCGCCGCCTCCGCCCGGTACTCCTCGGCCAGCAGGGCGGCCGCCAGTTCGGCCTGTTCCAGCTCGTGCCGCTGCTGGGTGAGCAGCGCGCCCAGCGCGACTCCGGGCGGCGCGGCCACCCAGCGGCCGGGACGGGCCGAGGACTGCGCGGCCAGGCCCTGGCGCTCCAGGTGCCGCAGCGCCCGTTCGGTCTGCGGCACCGGCAGGGTCAGCCGGTGCGCGAGGTCCGGCACCTCCGCCGCTCCCAGTGCCACCAGCGCGCGGTACGCCGACTCCTGGCCCTCGTCCAGGCCTATCGCACCCAGCAACCCGTCCACCCCACTCTCCACCCGGTCCCCGGTCCCCGCCCGCCCGTTCCTGGCGGGAAGCGGCCACGGCGCAAACCCGCCGTGGGACATCATCACCGCACCCCCCGCCCCTCTGCCAAGGTGACGCCACCGCAGCACCAACATCCGCTGGCCAGAAGCCATTTACGCGGCAGCTTTGCCGTGCAATGCAACCGTTGGCCGGAATTCACCTGGGGAGAGCGATGCGCCCGATATCGCGCACGGCGCTGGGAGCGGCCTCGGCGGCCGTCCTGGCCGTCACAGCCGTCGGAACCTCGGCGGCGCAGCCGAGCGACGGCGGGCCGGCGAAGAGACCGCTGACCGGCAGCGAGGCGGCGGCCCGCCAGCCCGCCGGACCGGTCACCGTCACACTGGTCACCGGCGACCGGATCCTGGTGTCCACGGACGCCACGGGCCGTACCGCGGCCACCGCGCTGCCCCATGAGGACGGCTCCCAGCCGCTCGTGCAGACCCGGCAGTCCGGCAAGGACGTCTACGTCTACCCCGAGAGCGCGGTCAAGGCGCTCGCGGCGGGCACCGTCGACGAGCAGCTCTTCAACGTCACCGGCCTGATCCGGCAGGGCTACGACGACGCGCACGCCAAGAAGCTGCCGCTGATCGCGGTCTACGACGGCCTGGACACGGCCCGCAGCGCCCCGGTCGCCCCGCGCGGCGCCGAACGCTCCCTCGTCCTCGGCTCGATCGGCGCGGTCGCGCTCTCCGCGGACAAGGCGCAGGCGGCCACCTTCTGGTCGGACGTCACGGCCAAGGCCGCCGCCCGCACGCGCGGCGCGGGCGGCCTGAAGAAGCTGTGGCTCGACGGCAAGGTCCGGACGAACCTGGAGCGTTCGGCCAAGCAGGTCAATGCCACCGCGGCCTGGGCCGCCGGATACGACGGGACCGGCACCAAGGTCGCCGTCCTCGACACCGGCGTCGACCTCGACCACCCCGACCTCAAGGGCCGGGTCGCCGCGTCGAAGAACTTCACCGACTCCGACACCGACGCCGACCGGCAGGGCCACGGCACCCACACCACCTCCACCGTCGGCGGCTCCGGCGCCGCCAGCGGCGGCGCCAAGAAGGGCGTCGCCCCCGGCACCCAACTGCTCAGCGGCAAGGTCCTCAACGACTCGGGCTACGGCCAGGACTCGTGGATCATCGCGGGCATGGAATGGGCCGTCGAGAGCAAGGCCGACGTCGTCTCCATGAGCCTGGGCGACCCCTCCCAGACCACCTGCGACGACCCGATGAGCGCCGCCGCCGAGAAGCTGGCCCAGAACAGCGGCACCCTGTTCGTCATCGCCGCGGGCAACTCCGGCCCCGGCGACAACACGGTCTCCTCGCCCGGTTGCGCGCCCAGCGTGCTGACCGTCGGCGCCGTCGACCGCGACGACACCACCGCCTCCTTCTCCAGCCGGGGACCGGCCGGACTCCAGCACACCCTCAAGCCGGAGATCGCCGCCCCCGGCGTGGGGATCTCCGCCGCCGCGATGGGCGGCCGCGGGGTGTACGCGTACCAGTCCATGTCCGGTACCTCGATGGCCACCCCGCACGTCGCGGGCGCCGCCGCCATCGTCAAGCAGCGCCACCCCGACTGGACCTCCCAGCAGGTCAAGGCCGCGCTCGTGGGCTCCGCCGAGACCGGCATCCCGGGCGACGTCCGGGAGACCGGCGGCGGGCGCCTCGACGTGAAGCGGGCCATCGACACCACGGTCACCTCCGCCCCCGCCGTCCAGGGCGGCGCGTACAACTGGCCGCAGGACCGCAGCGACCGCACGACCGTCGAGGTCCCGTACACCAACGCGGGCAGCGCGCCGGTCACCCTCCAGCTCGGCGTGGAGCACCTCACCGGCAACGACGGCTCGGCCGTCAAGAGCCAGCTCGCCCGCCTGGACCGGCGCACGGTGACCGTCCCCGCCGGAGCCACCGTCAAGGTGCCCCTCGCCCTCGACCCCTCGGCCCGCCTGGAGCGCGCCCAGTACGGCGATGTCACCGGCCGGGTGATCGCCACCGGCCCCGGCGGCCTGCGGGTCTCGACCCCCTTCTCGCTGTACGTGCAGCCGCAGACCGTCACCCTGCGCGTCAAGCTCCTGGACCGCGCGGGCGAGCCCGCCGCCGGACCGTCCTCGCTCGACGTCATCGGCACCGACGACGCCAGCGGTGAACGCCGCTTCAACGACGGCTCCGCCGACCAGATCTACCGGGTGCGCCCGGGCTCGTACTTCCTGTCCTCCTTCGTCGCCACCCCGGACGCCGGGGCCACCGGCGACAACGCGATGACCGACTCCCTCACCTACCTCGGCCGCCCCCAGATCGAGGTGAAGAAGGACACCACGGTCGTACTGGACGCCCGCACCGCCGGACGGCTCGCGATCGAGGCCGACCGGCCCACCGAAACCCGCGCCACCACCCTCGCCTTCGCCCGCAACTGGGACCCGAACTGGCTGCACGCCGGCAGCGCCATGGGCGGCCGCACCATCCGCGGGTACTACGCGGACGTCGAGGGCCGCGCCTCGGAAGGCGGCTTCGAGTTCGGCAGCTACTGGCGCCAGGCCGCGCCCCTGCTCTCCGAACTGAAGGTGTCCGGCGGCCCCGTGCTGCACCCGATCACCGCCTCCACCGGCAGTGACAACCTCGACGGCCAGGGCAGCGCCCCGCTCGTCGACGCGGGCAACGGCACCCCCGCCGAGCTGGCCGCGGCCGGTGCCAAGGGCGCGATCGTCCTCGTGAAGGCCGAGGACGGCTCGCTGTACGACCTCGCGAACAACGCCAAGGCCGCGGGCGCCAAGGCCGTCCTCGCCCACCGCGACGCCCCCGGCCGCTGGGTCGGCTTCAACGGCTACACCGGCGGCTCGCTGCCCGCGCTGTCCGTCGAGAGCGCCGAGGCCAAGGCGCTGCTGGCCCGGCTCGCGCAGGGCAGGGTCACGCTGACCTGGAAGGGCACCGCGAAGAGCCCGTACGTCTACAACCTCGCCCAGCCCGAACAGGGTCCGCTGCGCGGGGACCGCACCTACCGGGTGCACGACCGCGACCTCGGGAGCGTCCGCTCCACCTACCGCGCGATGGGCGCCGCCTCCGCCTACATGGACCTGACCGGCGCCTACCGGCCGCTCGGCACCGCCGTCTACTTCGGCTCCCTGGACACCGTCGCCGTCCCGGGCGAGCGCACCGAGTACTACAGCGCCGGGGACACCGCCTGGGACCACGCGGTCTCCAGCAGCTTCCCGTGGGGCGAGCTGATGACCGATCAGCGGCGGACCTACACCAAGGGCTCCCAGCGCTCCGAGAGCTGGTACGACGGGGTCATCGGCCCGGTCGGTGCCCGCGACACGAGTGGCAAGCCGGTGCTGGCCGCCGAGCGGCAGGGCAATCTGATCGGCTTCTCCTCCGCGATGTGGGGCGACAGCGGCCACTACGCGCTGCCGGGCTCCTTCGGTGACATCGGCGGCCTCACCCTCACGCGAGACGGCGTGGCGATCGGCGACAGCTGGTACCCGAACGCCGGGGTCTTCGAGGTCCCGGCCGAGGCCGGTACGTACGCACTCACCCAGACCCTGGAGAAGATCGGCGGCCCCGCGCGCGACTGGCAGCGCTCGCAGGGCGTGCGGACCACCTGGACCTTCCGCTCCGCGCTCGACGCGTCGGCGTACTCGACGAGCCTGCCGATCCTGTTCCCGGCGCTCACCCTCCCCGAGGACGGCATGAAGACCCTCGCGGCGAAGGGCGGACAGCGCATCGGGATCGCCGTCACCGGGCACGCGGGCTACGCGCCGGGCGCCCTCACGAGCGCGAAGCTGTCCTACTCCTACGACAACGAGCACTGGACCGAGGCCGAGGTCAGCGAGCACGGCGGCCGGTGGAGCGCCCTCGTGGACCACACGGGCGCGAGCGGCAAGCCGGTCTCGCTGAAGGTCGAACTGACCGACGCGAAGGGGGCCACCGTCACCCAGATGGTCGGACGCGCCTACGACGTCCGGTAATCCGTTCGGCACCTGAGGGCGAGGGGCCCGCCGGGCAGTAGCCCGGCGGGCCCCTTTCCGCGCGTTCCGCGTTTTCCGCCGCCCCGGGCGGCCGACACTAGGGGCATGAGTCAGCAGGGGGACGCGGACAACTGGTGGCAGAAGCTGTACGAGGACCCGGACGCCGGGCCGGCCGATCCCGTGGATCCGGCCGATCAGGCCGATCCGACCGACACGCTCGACAGCCGGTTCAGCTCGGCGTCGGTGCTGGTGCGGGAGCCGGAGCCAGGGCGGGAGCCTCTGGCAGAACCGGCGGCGGCGGAGGCGGCGGCGCCGACCGGGTACGCGCTCGGGGACGTGGACGTGCCGCCCGCGCCCCCGCCGCTGCCCCCGCCGCCCCTGCCCGTCATGCCGCCCCTGCCCGTGCTGCCGGAGCCGCGCCGGGCGGAACCGGAGTACGTCGATCCGCGCCGTCCCGCGGTACCTCCCGCACCTCCCGCACCGCCCGTACCGCTCGCACCTCCCGCTGTGCCGTTCGCCGTGCCCGCCGGGGTTCCCGCCGCCGGAGCTTCCGTCGCGCCGCCGCGGCCGCCCGCGCCGCCCGCTGCGCGCCCCGAGGTACGCCATCTGGGGGACCGCGCGCCGACGTACGCCGCCGAGCCGGGCGCCCTGCCCGTGGCGGACCCGGGCGCCCTCGACGCCCTCGTGCCCGACACCGTCCTGGAGGGCGCCCGGTACGGGACCTACACGCTGCGGGCCGCCTCCGTGCGCGGCGACTCCGCCCGCTTCCGCGGTGAGGCCCGCCGGGACGTGCTGCTCACCGCCCGCTTCGGCGGCGGTGACGACGCGCTGGTGCTGATCGCCCTGGCGGGCGGGGACCGCGGCGCGCCCGGCGCCCAGGACGCCGCCGCCGAGGTGTGCCGCTGGGTCGCGGCCGCCGTCGGCCGCAGCCAGGGCCGCCTCGGCGACGACATCCGCGCGGGCAGGCGCGACGCCCTGCGCTCGGGCCTGCAACGGCTCACCGACCGCGGGTACGGGCGGCTGCGGGCCCGCGCCGCCGAGCTGGGGCTGCCCGAGGAGGGGTACACGGCCGGGCTGCGCGCGCTGCTCCTGCCGGTGGACCCCGAGTGCCGGACCCGGGTGTGCTTCGGCGCGGGGTCCGGCGGGCTGTTCCGGCTGCGGGCCGGCCAGTGGCAGGACCTGGAGCCCACGGGGGCGGCCGCGCCGCTCTCCGTGCCGAAGCCCCGCTTCGAGCGGGAGCAGGACGGGCCGGGGGAGGGCGCCCCGGTCGGCTTCCGGTTCCGCGCCACCGTGGCCCGGCCGGGTGACACCCTGCTGCTCTGCTCCAGCGGGCTCGCCGAACCGATGCGCGAGGAGGCGTCCCTGCCCGCCGAGCTGGCCGCGCGCTGGGACGCGGCGGATCCGCCGGGCCTCGCGGCCTTCCTCGCGGACACCCAGCTCCGGCTCAAGGGGTACGCGGACGACCGGACCGCCGCCGCGGTCTGGGAGGCGTAACCGGCCCGGCCGTGCGTGGATGGGAGGCGCACACCGCATCGCCGGACGCGCACCGCGTCGCCGGACCGGAAAGGGCGCCCCCTCCATGGCCAAGCAGAACGTGGCGGAGCAGTTCGTCGACATCCTCGTGCGCGCGGGAGTGCGCCGGATGTACGGGGTCGTCGGGGACAGTCTCAATCCGGTCGTGGACGCCATCCGCCGGACCGGCGACATCGAGTGGATCCAGGTCCGGCACGAGGAGACGGCCGCCTTCGCCGCGGGCGCCGAGGCCCAGCTGACCGGGCGGCTCGCCGCCTGCGCGGGCTCCTGCGGCCCCGGCAACCTCCATCTGATCAACGGGCTCTACGACGCCCACCGCTCGATGGCCCCGGTCCTGGCCCTCGCCTCGCACATCCCCTCCAGCGAGATCGGCCTCGGCTACTTCCAGGAGACCCACCCCGACCAGCTCTTCCGCGAGTGCAGTCACTACAGCGAGATGATCTCCAACCCGAAGCAGATGCCCCGGCTGCTGCAGAGCGCCGTCCAGCACGCCATCGGCCGCGGCGGGGTCAGCGTGGTCACCCTGCCCGGGGACATCGCCTCGCTGCCCGCGCCCGAGCGCTCGATCGAGCACGCGCTGGTGACCGCCCGGCCGACGGTGCGGCCCGGTGACGGCGAGATCGACGCGCTCGTCCGGATGATCGACGCGGCCGACAAGGTCACCTTGTTCTGCGGCAGCGGCACGGCCGGGGCGCACGCCGAGGTGATGGAATTCGCGGGCCGGATCAAGTCACCTGTCGGGCACGCCCTGCGCGGCAAGGAGTGGATCCAGTACGACAATCCCTACGACGTCGGCATGAGTGGGCTGCTCGGCTACGGCGCGGCCTACGAGGCCACCCACGAGTGCGACCTGCTGATCCTGCTGGGCACGGACTTCCCCTACAACGCCTTCCTGCCGGACGACGTCAAGATCGTCCAGGTGGACGTGCGCCCCGAACACCTGGGCCGCCGCTCCAAGCTGGACCTCGCGGTCTGGGGCGACGTACGCGAGACGCTGCGCTGCCTGAACGCCCGGGTCAGGGCCAAGACGGACCGGCGCTTCCTGGACCGGATGCTGAAGAAGCACGCGGACGCCCTGGAGGGCGTGGTCAAGGCGTACACGCGCAAGGTGGAGAAGCACACCCCGATCCACCCCGAGTACGTCGCCTCGGTCCTCGATGAACTCGCCGACGACGACGCGGTGTTCACTGTGGATACAGGCATGTGCAATGTGTGGGCCGCGCGCTATCTTTCCCCGAACGGCAAGCGGCGCATCATCGGCTCCTTCAGCCACGGCTCCATGGCCAACGCCCTCCCGCAGGCCATCGGGGCACAGTTCATCGACCGGCGGCGTCAAGTGGTCTCGATGTCGGGCGACGGCGGTTTCTCGATGCTGATGGGAGATTTCCTCACCCTGGTGCAGTACGACCTCCCCGTCAAAGTGGTCCTCTTCAACAACTCATCCCTGGGCATGGTGGAGCTGGAGATGTTGGTTTCCGGCCTGCCTTCGTACGGAACCACGAACCACAACCCGGACTTCGCCGCGATCGCCCGCGCGGCGGGGGCCTACGGGGTCCGCGTGGAGAAGCCCAAGCAGCTCACCGGGGCTCTGAAGGACGCGTTCCGGCACAAGGGACCCGCTCTGGTGGACGTGGTGACCGACCCCAACGCCCTGTCGATTCCACCGAGGATCAGTGCCGAAATGGTCACCGGTTTCGCACTTTCGGCCAGCAAGATCGTGCTCGACGGCGGCGTCGGCCGGATGATCCAGATGGCTCGATCCAACCTCCGCAACATGCCCCGGCCTTGAGCCCGAAGGAGTGCGGATTGCCACGGTGGGAAGAAGCCCTTCCGTAGGCCTGTTCGAGAGGGATTCGGGATACGGAGGGCTGTCGCCGTGCGGGTGGGGGCGAACACCGGAAAACTGTCGAGAAGAGGGCGGCCCGTGCCGCGGGAACCGTCGGCCACGGTCGACGCGGGCGCGGTGGACACGCTGTGGATCACCCGCCGCGTGCGCCGGGCGGACTTGAAAGCGGTGGGTGAAGTACGCCGGACATTACGGGAGTTGCTCCGGCATCGGTGCCGGAGCGATACGGCCGACGTGGCGGAACTGCTCGCCACCGAACTCGTGACCAATGCCCTCGTCCACACCGAGCAGGGGGCCGAGGTGTTCGCCAGCCTCACCGCCACCCGGCTGCGGGTGGAAGTGCGGGACTTCGCCGCCCGCCACCCCAGACCGTTCGTACCGACCGCCGACGACGGTACGCACGGCCGGGGGCTGGTGCTGGTGCAGGCCCTCGCCGACACCTGGGGAGTGGACGCCCTGGGCGGTTCCATGGGCAAGGTGGTGTGGTTCGAGATCGACGCGGGCGCCGACGCGGCATGGGCGGTGGAACCGGCATAGGCCGCGTCACGTCACGCGCCCGGACCGGCCCTCGCCGCCACGGTGGCCGGTCAGCCGGACTGCCGTCAGCCGGACCGCCGTCAGCCGAACTGCTGCTCCAGGTCCTTCAGTTTGCGCTCCAGTGAATCGAGCCGGGGGATGGTCTGGGTGTCGTCCTCGGCGGTGAGGTCCACCGTCCGGGACGCCGGCTCGGCCGGATCCGGGCCGTTGACGGCCTGGAGCGACGGCCGCCGCCGCAGCGGGAGCTGTCCCGCGTCGGACAGGGCCGGTTCGGCGCCGAGGGCGGGCGCCGAAGCCGCCGTCGTGCCGGGGGAGTCGGCGATCTCCCGTTCCTCCATGCCGGCCTCTTCCATCCGGCGGCCCCGTGAGCGGCCGAAGGCACGGCTCTGCCGTCCCAGCGCCTTGATGCGGGCCCGGTCCAGCCGGTTCTGATCCCGCCTGCGGTGCCGGTCCTGGGCCTTCTCGCGCTTGTCCTCGCGGACTTCGTCGACGGCCTCGTCGAGGGTGCGTACGCCCTCCAGCAGCATCAGCGACCAGGCGCCGAAGGTCTCCCGCGGAGCCCGCAGCCAGCGCACGATCCGGATCTGCGGCAACGGCCGCGGCACCAGGCCCTGTTCGCGCAGCGCCGCCCGGCGGGTCTGCTTCAGGGCCCGGTCGAAGAGGACCGCCGCGGACAGCGACATCCCGGAGAAGAACTGCGGGGCGCCGTCGTGCCCCAACCCCCTGGGTGCGTGCACCCAGTTGAACCAGGCCGCCGCCCCCGCGAAGAGCCACACCAGTATCCGCGACCCCAGGGCCGCGTCGCCGTGGCTGGCCTCGCGGACGGCGAGCACCGAGCAGAACATCGCGGCGCCGTCGAGGCCGAAGGGGACCAAGTACTCCCAGCCTCCGGAGAGGTTGAGGTTCTGCCGGCCGAAGCCGACCAGTCCGTGGAAGGAGAGCGCCGCGGCGACGGCCGCGCAGCAGAAGAGCAGGACGTACGAGGCGGTGCCGTAGACGGCCTCCTTGCGGCGGCGGCGGTCCTCGCTGCGTTCCCAGCTGTCCTCGGACGCGGCCTTCTCGCCCTCGCGCTTGCTCTTGGCCAGCACCGCCACTGCCGCAAGTACGCCCAGGATCAGCAGGCTGCCGGGCAGCAGCCAGTCCAGCGATATGTCGGTCAGTCTCATGCGGTGTCCCTGCCCTCGCGTATGCGGCTATGCGGCTGTGCGGCTTTCCGGGCGCCATAGTGGCGGATCGCGCAAGGGCCGCACGCGGGTTTCGGGGCAAGAGGACGCCAATGGGGGGCGGGGCCCGCCGGATAGGGTGTTGTGGGTCGAACTACCGCTCGTTCAAGGTCAATTGCGTTCGAATAACCCCACCCGAACGGGTGGCTTCGCCCGTGGCATCAAGCCGCGGCGCCCGCCGTCAGCCGGGCGACCCGGTCCGCGTCGCAGGTCCGGGGGCAGGTGACACAGGTGTCCTCGGGGCGGATCGTGTAGAAGAGGCAGCAGCCGACCCGGTTGCGGGTGGGCAGCTCCTCGCCCGCGGGGCCGGTGAGCGTACGGAATCCGCTCCCGCCGGTGTACGGGGCGTTCGCGCCCGGCAGCAGCAGGTCCAGCTCGGCCCGCGCGCGGCCCTCCTCGCCGAGCAGCTGCCCGGCGTACCAGAGGCTTTCGACGACCTCGTCCGTCACCATGCCCCACAGCGCTCGGCGGCCGCGCCGCATCCGGGGGCCGAAGCCCTCCAGGACCGGCCCGAGGTGCTCGGCGACCGCCGCCCGCACCTCCGCGCGCAGCGCCTCCTCGTCGGGGACGACCCGGGCCCCGGGGAGCGCGGCGGCCGGATCGTCCGGCAGGCACGCGAAATCCTCGACGCGGACGCTCATCAGGCCCCGGGTGCGGTGGAAGGCGACCCGGTCCGCGGGCAGCCGGGGCACGCGGCGCGCCAGCAGCCACGGGACGGTGAACAGCAGGCAGGCGGGCCACGCGTAGCGGTGCAGGCCGAAACCGGCGATCACATCGGGGCGGGCCTGGCGGCCGTGGTCCCGGAGGACCTGGGCGTCGTCCCAGGCGAGGAAGGAATCCAGCGCCGGGCCGCCCGCTGCCAGCTCGTCCGCGCCGACCCATCCCGCGCCGCGGGGGGTGGGCTCGTCGGCGGGGCGTTGCGTGATCCGCAGCCCCGGGTGGACCTCGGAGAGGCGGGCGTAGGCGTTCGAGACGGGGGAGGGGGCTGCCGTGACGGCCGTGGGGACCATGGGACCACCGAATCGCGCGATCGTTAACAGGTAAGCCTTACCTTACCTGATCTCGTACGGTCCGTATCGGCGGTGACCCCGCTCCGTCACCTATTCTCGGAGGAAAGCCGCAGGCAGGGACCCGACCGGAGGAGGACCGCATGCACGGCACGGCCCGAGCCCGGGTGCCCGAACAGAGCCGTCCGGAGGGGGTGGGCGCCGCCGCCCGCCCGCCGGTGCGGCGTCACTCCGTCCGCGGGCAGGTCCTCGACGCGCTGCGCGCGGCGCTGGTCGACGGGTCCCTCGTTCCCGGCGAGATCTACTCCGGGCCCGCGCTCGGGGACCGCTTCGGGGTCTCCGCGACGCCCGTGCGCGAGGCGATGCAGCAGCTGGCGCTGGAGGGGGCGGTGGAATGCCTCCCCAACCGGGGCTTCCGGGTGATCGCCCGGACCCCCGGCGAGCTGGCCGAGCTGGCCGAGGTACGGGCGCTGCTGGAGGTCCCGGTGCTGCTGGGGCTGGTCCGCGGCGCCGACCCCGGGGCCTGGGCCGGGCTGCGGCCGCTGGCCGAGGCGGGGGTCGCGGCGGCGGAGGCGGGTGATCTGCCGGGGTACGCGGAGGCCGACCGGGCGTTTCACCGGGCGGTGCTCGGGCTGGCGGGCAACGGGCAGCTGATCCGGGTGGCGGACGAGGTCCACCAGCGGATCCAGTGGGCTGCCCGCAGCCGGCTCTCGGTGCTGCGGACCGATGCGGGGCAGCATGTGGCGCTGCTGGATGCGGTTCTCGCCGCCGACGCGGCCACGGCGCAAACCCTGATCCACGCCCACTACGCCTGGCCCCCGCACTAACCCCCGGCCGCGCCGAGCCACCTCCGCCCTCAATCGCCGGGCGGGCCGGGGGCAGCTGCCCGCTGCCCGGCGGGCGGGCCGGGGGGTGCGGCCCGGACGCGCCCTCAATCGCCGGGCGGGCTGACGTGCCTCCGGCGGGCCCTCAAACGCCGGGCAGGCTGGATGTGCCCCGCTCGGACCGGCCCTCACTCGCCGCGTGGGCGGATGTGCCTCCGGCGGGCCCTCAATCGCCGGGCGGGCTGGAGGTGGCGGGCCGGTGCCTGCCGGGCGGGCTGCCGGAGGGTCGACCGATGCCCGCCTGACGGGCTTGGAGGGTGTGGTCCGGACGTGCCCTCGATTGCCGGGCGGGCTGACGTGCCTCCGGCGGGCCCTCAATCGCCGGGCAGGCTGGAGGTGGCGGGTTGATGTCCGGCGGGCGGGCGGGCTGGAGGTGGTCGGCTGGCTCCGGGCCGGGGTATTCCAGCCCCGAGAGCGATGGGGGCGGGGACCGCTTCGGCTCAGCCGATGTTTGAGCCGCTGGTCCGCCATTCCAGCCCCGCCGGCGTTTGAGGCGCGGGTCCGGGCGGAGCCCGGCGGGGGTGCGGCTCTGTTGCCGGGTGTCCCTCGGTGTGGCCTCCGGCGGGCCCTCAAACGCCGGGCGGGCTGGGGGTGCCGGGCAGGCTGGAGGTGGCGGGCTGCTTGCGGCGCAGGCTCGGCTCCAGCCCCGCCGGCGTTTGAGGCGCGGGTTCGGGCGGAGCCCGGGGGGCCGGTCAGGCCGCGGGGGACAGGTGGGCGGCCAGCCAGGTGGGGATGCCGCCCAGGAGGCGGAAGAGGCGGAGGGCTTCGGCGCGGAGGCGGGCGGCTTCCGGCTCGGGTTCGGCCTCCGCCAGGGCGGCCAGGGCGGGGGCCGTGCCGACCAGGAAGCCCAGCTCCTCCCGGATGCGGAGCGATTCCGCGAAGCCGTGCCGGGCCTCCGCCAGCTCTCCGTCCCGCAGCGCGAGCCCGGCCAGGTGGCGCCAGGTGAAGGACAGCAGCAGGGTGTCCCCGTGCGCCGTGGCCCCCGCGTGGGCCCGCCGGTAGGCCGGCCCGGCCGCCTGCGGGGAGTCGGCGAGGTGCTCCGCGACCAGCCCCCGCCGGAAGTCCAGCAGTGGTCGGGTGGGCGACCCGGGGGCGAGGAGCGCCGCCGCCCGTCCCAGCGCGGAGCGCGCCTCGTCGGCGCGGTCCCGGACGCCCAGGACCGTGGCGGCGTAGGCCAGTTGGCCGCGTTCACAGGCGGCCGCGCCGCGCTCGTCGTCGTCCCGGGCCACGGCTTCGGCGACCCGTAGCGCGTCCTCCGCCTCGGCCCAGCCCTGCCCGGTGAACAGGCACCGCTCGACCAGCAGCGCGGTGCGCTGTACGGCCGGTCCGGCGCTCGTGGCGTGCGCGTCCAGCAGGGCCGCCGCATCCGTCCAGCAGCCCCGCGAGCGAAGCCGCCATATCGCCCGCTGGAGGGGGTCGTCTCCCCCGGTCATTCCGGCACCCGACATGGCGGTGTCCGCCACATTGCCCTCCCCAAAGCAGCCAAGCAGCGCGCTGCCCGCGCCCTGGGGCGAAATGAGAGCACGGATCCACTTGATCGGCCAAGGGGTCGGGTGAACCTTTTCACAAAGTCCGGACACCTCGTCAGCCGCCCCCGGCCACCCTGCCGACCCCCCGGCCGGGCCGCTGATCAGCTCATCCGCAGTGCCAGGAAGAAGTCCAGCTTGTCCTCCAGCCGCGAAAGATCGCGCGCCGTCAACTGCTCGATTCGCCCGACGCGGTACCGCAGCGTGTTGACGTGCAGGTGCAGCCGGGTCGCGCAGCGGGTCCAGGACCCGTCGCAGTCGAGGAAGGCCTCCAGGGTCGGGATCAGCTCCGCCCGGTGGCGCCGGTCGTAGTCCCGCAGCGGGTCGAGCAGCCGCGCGGTGAACGCACGGCGTACGTCGTCCGGGACGAACGGAAGCAGCAGGACGTGCGAGGCCAGCTCGTGGTGGCCCGCGGCGCAGACCCGGCCCGGCCGTGCGGCCGCGACCCGGCGGGCGTGCCGGGCCTCCTCCAGGGCCCCGCGCAGCCCCTCGGCGGAGTGCACCGCCGCGCTGACGCCGAGCGTGAGCCGCCCGTCGTCGGCGAGACCGGCCGCCAGGGGCTCCCGTACGGACGCCAGGAGCTCGTCGGCGTGCAGCGCGGTGTCGGGGCCCTTGTCGGCCGCGCCCTCCGCGGCGTCCGCGGCCAGCGCGGGCAGCGGTACGAGCGCGATCGCCTCGTCGCCCGCGTGGGCGACGGCGATCCGGTCCGAGGGCTCCGGGCCCGACACGGACGGGTCGACCAGGATCTCCTCCAGCAGCGACTGGGCCACCGGACCGCCGGGGATGTCCCCGCCGTCCCAGTCCACCCGCGCCACCACGACCTGCCAGTGCGGGGCGGCGCCCAGCCCGGGCAGCAGCACCGGGGCCGCGACCCGCAGCCGGGCCGCGATCTCGGCGGGCGGGGCGCCCGTCTGGACGAGCTCCAGCACTTCCTGGGCGAGGCGGCGCCGGACCGTACGGGCGGCGTCGCGCCGGTCCCGCTCGACCGCGATCAGCTGGGTGACGCCCTGGAGCAGGTCCAGGCGCTCGGCGGGCCAGTCGCCCGCGTCGGCCTCGACGGCCAGCAGCCAGTCCGACAGCACGCTCTCGCGCACGTCACGGGCGGCGGGGCCGGGCCCCCGCCCATGTCCCCTGATCGGGAAGAGCGAGTAGGTAATACCCTGGATGGAGATCCGGTGCGGGCCCCTTCGGCCGGTCCGGACCGCCGCCAGGTGTTCGCTGGCCAGCGCCGCGCAGATGCCGGGCGCCAGCGGTTCGCCCGCTCCGGCGATCTGCCTGCCCGTGGGGGACAGCACCCAGGCGCGCAGATCGAGGTCCGTGGTGAGCAGATCGAGGACCACATCGGGGCCCCCGCCGGCGGGACCGGAGGTCATCAGGCGGCGATGGCGGTCCACGACGGCCGCGAGGTCCCCCGCGCGCTCCCCGGAAACCTGCCGTACGACGTACTCGGTGATCGTGGCGAATGCAACGTCTTCGTTCACAGCGAACAACGGCAGCCGGTTGCGCCGACAGGCTGATACCAGGTCGTCCGGGATGTCTCCCAGCTCGGCCTCGCCGGCGGCCAGGCCCGCCACTCCCGCGCTCGCGAGGATTCGTACGAACGGCTCGGAGTCGTCCGAATTTCGCCTCCAGGCCAGGCCGGTCAGGACGAGTTCGCCTCCGGTGAGGTATCGGCTGGGATCCCTCAGGTCCGTTGTCATGACGCCCCGGACCGTCCGGTCGAGCTCGTCCTCGCCGCCCAGCAGCCGCAGCCCCAGCGCCTCGGTTTCCAGCAGTGCGCGCAGCCGCATGATGTCGCCGCCGATCTGTCTCGATGTTGCCGTTGGAAATCGGGCAGGTCAGTGCATCCTGCCTTTCATACGAATCTACAAGACGAGGGAGGCCGTCAGCCAACTCCTTCATGGTTTCGGTGACTGCACCCGAGGGACGCGTGGCTTGTGTACTGACTCCACACCGCGTTAACAGCACGTGAACGACCAGTCGAGGGTCTTCGGGCCCGTTGGCTTGAAGTGATCGATACGATGAAGAAGAAGAGAGCCGCACATGGACTTCCTTCGCCCCGCCAGCTGGGAGGAGGCGCTCGCCGCTAAGGCCGAGTACCCCTCAGCTGTGCCGATTGCGGGTGGCACCGATGTGATGGTCGAGATCAACTTCGACCACCGTCGGCCGGAGTACCTTCTGGACCTGAACCGCATCGGCCTCCTGCGGGAGTGGGAGGTCGGCGAGGATGTGGTCCGGCTCGGCGCTTCCGTCCCGTACACGCAGATCATGGAGAACCTCCGCACGGAGCTTCCCGGTCTCGCACTCGCCTCGCACACGGTCGCCTCTCCGCAGATCCGTAACCGCGGCGGCGTCGGCGGCAACCTCGGTTGCGCCTCCCCGGCCGGCGACTCGCACCCCGCGCTGCTCGCGGCGGGCGCCCAGGTCGAGGTGGAGTCCGTCCGCGGCTCCCGCCTCATCCCGATCGACGAGTTCTACACCGGTGTGAAGCGCAACGCGCTCGCCGCCGACGAACTGATCAAGACCGTCCACATCGACAAGGCGGACGGCCCCCAGCAGTACTCCAAGGTCGGCTCCCGCAACGCGATGGTCATCGCGGTGTGCGCGTTCGGTCTGGCACTGCACCCGGAGACCCGTACGGTCCGCACCGGCATCGGATCGGCCGCGCCGACCCCGATCCGTGCGAAGGCCGCCGAGGAGTTCCTGAACGCCGCGCTCGAAGAGGGCGGCTTCTGGGAGTCCGGCAAGGTCATCACCCCGTCGATCGCCAAGCAGTTCGGTGACCTCGCCTCCGGCGCGGCCAACCCGATCGACGACGTCCGCGGCACGGCGAAGTACCGCCGTCACGCGGTCGGCATCATGGCTCGCCGCCAGCTCGTCTGGACCTGGGAGCAGTACCGCGGTACCGGAAACGGCCGCTCGCTTGAAGGGGCTGCGTAATCATGCGCGTCAATTTCACTGTCAACGGCCGTCCGCAGGAAGCCGACGATGTCTGGGAGGGCGAGTCCCTCCTGTACGTCCTGCGCGAGCGCATGGGCCTGCCGGGTTCGAAGAACGCCTGTGAGCAGGGCGAGTGCGGTTCCTGCACCGTCCGTCTCGACGGCGTGCCGGTCTGTTCCTGTCTGGTCGCGGCCGGTCAGGTCGAGGGCCGCGACGTCGTGACCGTCGAGGGCCTGGCCGAGTTCGCCAAGCAGCGCGACGAGCACGGCCACGGCGGTGCCTGCGGCACCGGCGGCGGCTGCGGCAGCAAGGGCGGCGTCTCCCTGGACGAGGCCAAGCGCTGGCAGTCCAAGCCGGGCGACTCGCAGACCGGCGAGGGCGTCGAACTCTCCAACATCCAGCAGGCGTTCATCGACGCCGGCGCCGTCCAGTGCGGTTTCTGCACCCCGGGCCTCCTGGTCCAGGCCGACGCGCTGCTGGAGGAGAACTCCTCCCCGTCCGACCAGGACATCCGTGAGGCCCTGTCCGGCAACCTCTGCCGCTGCACGGGCTACGAGAAGATCCTCGACGCGGTCCGCCTCGCGGCCGCCCGTCAGTCTGAGGCGGTCTGACCATGGCCCAGAACACGCGCACGGTTCCGGCGGGTACGCCGACCAACGTCACGCAGAAGCACACCAAGGGCGGCATCGGCGAGTCCACGCTGCGCCCCGACGGCACCCTCAAGGTGACCGGTGAGTTCGCGTACTCCTCGGACATGTGGCACGAGGACATGCTGTGGGGCCAGACGCTCCGCAGCACCGTGGCCCACGCCGAGATCGTCTCGATCGACATCTCCGAGGCCCTGGCGATGCCGGGCGTCTACTCGGTGCTGACCTACGACGACCTGCCCGCCGAGATGAAGAACTACGGCCTGGAGATCCAGGACACGCCGGTTCTCGCCCACGGCCGGGTACGTCACCACGGTGAGCCGGTCGCCCTCGTGGCCGCCGACCACCCGGAGACCGCCCGCCGCGCGGCCGCCAAGATCAAGATCGAGTACAAGGAGCTGCCGCTCGTCACGGACGAGGCCTCCGCCCTCGCCCCCGGCGCGCCGCTGATCCACGAGGGCCGCGACGACCACCACATCGGTCACGTCCCGCACCCGAACATCGTGCACCGCCAGCCGATCATCCGCGGCAACGTGGAAGAGGCCCGCAAGCGCGCCGACGTCATCGTCGAGGGCGAGTACACCTTCGGCATGCAGGACCAGGCCTTCCTCGGCCCGGAGTCCGGTCTGGCCGTGCCGTCCGAGGACGGCGGTGTCGAGCTGTACGTCGCCACCCAGTGGCTGCACTCGGACCTCGGGCAGATCGCCCCGGTCCTGGGTCTGCCGCCGGAGAAGGTCCGCATGACGCTCTCGGGCGTCGGCGGTGCCTTCGGCGGCCGCGAGGACATCTCGATGCAGATCCACGCGTGCCTGCTGGCCCTGGCCACGAACAAGCCGGTCAAGATCGTCTACAACCGGTTCGAGTCCTTCTTCGGTCACGTGCACCGCCACCCGGCGAAGCTCTACTACGAGCACGGCGCGACCAAGGACGGCAAGCTCACGCACATGAAGTGCAAGATCGTCCTGGACGGCGGCGCCTACGCGTCCGCTTCCCCGGCGGTCGTGGGCAACGCGTCCTCCCTCTCGGTGGGTCCGTACGTCCTGGAGGACGTGGACATCGAGGCGATCGCGCTCTACACGAACAACCCGCCCTGTGGCGCGATGCGCGGCTTCGGCGCCGTCCAGGCCTGCTTCGCCTACGAGGCCCAGATGGACAAGCTCGCGGCGAAGCTGGGCATGGACCCGGTCGAGTTCCGCCAGCTGAACGCCATGGAGATGGGCACGGTCATGCCGACCGGCCAGGTCGTGGACGCTCCGGCGCCGGTCGCCGAGCTGCTGCGCCGGGTCAAGGCCCGCCCGCTGCCGCCCGAGCGCCAGTGGGAGACCGCCGGCGAGAACGCGGACGTCCGCGCGCTGCCCGGTGGCCTCTCCAACACCACCCACGGCGAGAGCGTCGTGCGCGGTGTCGGCTACGCGGTCGGCATCAAGAACGTCGGCTTCTCCGAGGGCTTCGACGACTACTCGACCGCCCGCGTGCGCCTCGAGGTCATCAACGGCGAGCCCGTCGCGATGGTCCACACGGCCATGGCGGAGGTCGGCCAGGGCGGCATCACCGTCCACGCGCAGATCGCCCGTACCGAGCTGGGCGTCACGCAGGTGACCATCCACCCGGCCGACACCCAGGTCGGCTCCGCCGGTTCCACGTCCGCCTCGCGGCAGACGTACATGACCGGTGGCGCGGTGAAGAACACCTGTGAGGCCGTCCGCGAGGCGCTCCTGGAGATCGGCCGCCGCAAGAACGGCTCCTACCACCCCGCGTGGGCCACCGCCGAGCTGCTGCTCGAAGGCGGCAAGGTCGTCACCGACGGCGGCGAGGTCCTCGCGGACATCGCCGAGATCCTCGAGGACGAGGCCATCGACCTCGAACTCGAATACCGCCACCACCCGACCGTCCCCTTCGACCTGGTCACCGGCCAGGGCAACGGGCACGTCCAGTACACCTTCGCCGCGCACCGCGCGGTGGTCGAGGTGGACACCGAGCTGGGCCTGGTCAAGGTCGTCGAACTCGCGACCGCGCAGGACGTCGGCAAGGCGCTGAACATGCTTTCCGTGGTCGGCCAGATCCAGGGTGGCACCACCCAGGGCCTCGGCGTGGCGATCATGGAAGAGATCATCGTGGACCCGAAGACCGCGAAGGTGCGCAACCCCTCCTTCACGGACTACCTGATCCCGACGATCCTCGACACGCCGACCATCCCGGTCGACGTCCTGGAGCTCGCCGACCCGAAGGCCCCCTATGGCCTGCGCGGCATGGGCGAGGCCCCGACCCTCTCGTCGACCCCGGCCGTCATCGCGGCGATCCGGCAGGCGACGGGTCTGGACATCAACAAGACCCCGATCCGTCCCGAGATGCTCACCGGAACCCTCTAGGGATTCCGGTCCCCCCCCGGGACCACGAACTCTCCGGGCGGTGTGACGAGGGAACGTCACACTTGCCGGTCGCACCGCCCGGAGTACGAAGTACCGCACCGCTCGCGGTCCGCTTCACCCGCAGTACCCCGCAACACCCAGCAGTAACGAAGTAGCAGATCCTTTGCTTCGTCTCGGGCCGTCCCCCGGGTCGTGCAGCCAAACGCACCATCCCAAATCCCGCGTCTCCAATCTTTATGCGGGTGCCCCTTTGAACCTTGGGAGTTAGGCACCATGACCCAGTCGTCTGTGGAGCCCAAGACCACCGCGGAAGAGGCCGGCGACGGCTCTCTCACCCCCGCCGGGCGTTCTTGGCTCGACCGGTATTTCCATATAACGCACCGAGGATCCACCGTCTCGCGCGAAGTGCGCGGCGGCGTCACCACCTTCATGGCGATGGCGTACATCCTCCTGCTGAACCCTCTTATCCTCTCGGGTAAGGACGTCGCGGGCGACACCCTGAGCCAGAAAGGGCTGATCACGGCCACGGCTTTCGCCGCCGCCCTGACCACCCTCCTGATGGGCTTCGTAGGCAAGGTGCCGCTGGCCCTCGCTGCCGGACTCTCCGTGTCCGGTGTGCTTTCCTCGCAGGTCGTGCCCCACATGACCTGGCCGCAGGCCATGGGCATGTGCGTGATGTACGGCGTGGTGATCATGCTCCTGGTCGTCACCGGCCTCCGCGAGATGATCATGAACGCGATCCCCCTCGCGCTCAAGCACGCCATCACCATGGGCATCGGAATGTTCGTCGCCCTGATCGGCCTCGTGAAGGCCGGCTTCGTGGGCCACGGCTCCGAATTCGGTCCCCCCGTGAGCCTGGGCGCGACCGGCGAACTCGCCGGCTGGCCCGTCCTGATCTTCGCCGTGACCCTGCTCACCATCTTCATGCTGCAGGCACGCAAGGTTCCCGGCGCGATCCTGATCGGCATCGTCTCCGGAACCGTCGTCGCGGTCATCGTCAACGCCGTGGCGAACGTCGACCCCAAGGCCTGGCGCAGCGGCCCCCCGGAGCTGTCCGGCTCCGCGGTCTCCATGCCCGACTTCTCGCTCTTCGGCAAGGTCGAGTTCGGCGGCTGGGGCGACGTCGGCGTCATGACGGTCGGCATGATCGTCTTCACCCTGGTGCTGGCCGGCTTCTTCGACGCGATGGCCACCATCATCGGCGTCGGCACCGAGGCCAAGCTCGCCGATGACAAGGGCCGCATGCCGGGCCTGTCCAAGGCACTGTTCATCGACGGTGCCGGTGGCGCCATCGGTGGCATCGCGGGCGGCTCCGGCCAGACCGTGTTCGTCGAGTCCGCGACCGGCGTCGGCGAGGGTGCCCGTACCGGCTTCGCCTCCGTCATCTCGGGTCTGCTCTTCGCGGCCTGCCTCTTCTTCACCCCGATCACCCAGATCGTCCCCGGTGAGGTCGCCTCCGCCGCCCTGGTCGTCATCGGCGCGATGATGATGCAGAACGCCCGCCACGTGGACTGGTCCGACAGCGCCACGTCCATCCCGGTCTTCCTGACCGTCGTGCTCATGCCCTTCACGTACTCGATCACCGCTGGTGTCGCCGCCGGTGTCATCTCCTTCGTGGCGATCAAGGTGGCGCAGGGCAAGGCCCGCGAAATCGGTGGCTTCATGTGGGCGCTCACGGTGATCTTCGTGGTCTTCTACGCGCTCCACCCGATCGAGGGCTGGCTCGGCGTCAACTGAGCGGCATGAGCCCGACGTACTCCTGACCCTCCACGCAATCCCGTCACCGGAAACCCGATCCTCCGAGGAGGCCGCACATGCTGGACATCGCCGAAGAACTCAGCCGGTGGGTCGAGCAGGGACGTGACTTCGCCGTCGCCACGGTCGTGGCGGTCGGCGGCAGCGCACCCCGGCAGCCCGGAGCGGCCCTCGCCGTCGACAGTGAGGGCACCGCGATCGGTTCGGTCTCCGGCGGGTGCGTGGAGGGCGCGGTGTACGAGCTGTGCCAGCAGGCGCTCGAAGACGGCGAGACCGTCCAGGAGCGCTTCGGGTACAGCGATGACGATGCCTTCGCCGTGGGTCTGACCTGCGGCGGAATCATCGACATCCTGGTCACCCCGCTGCCCGTGAACTCGCCCGCCCGGGCCGTCTTCGAGGCGGCGCTGGCCGCCGCGGCCAAGGGCGAGGCGGCCGCGGTCGCCCGGATCGCCGACGGTCCGGCCGAACTGATGGGGCGGGCGATCCTGGTCCGTTCCGAGGGCCCGTACGAGGGCACCCTCGGCGGACACCCCGAGCTGGACCGCACGGTCGCCGAAGAGGCCCGCGCGATGCTGGACGCGGGCCGGACCGGAACCCTGGAGATGGGCGCCGACGGACGGCTCTGCGGCCGCCCGATCACCGTCCTGGTCGAGTCGAGCGTGCCGCCGCCGCGGATGATCGTCTTCGGCGCCATCGACTTCGCCTCCGCCCTGGTGCGGGTGGGCAAGTTCCTCGGCTACCGCGTGACGGTGTGCGACGCGCGGCCGGTGTTCGCCACGAAGAACCGTTTCCCCGAGGCCGATGAGATCGTGGTGGACTGGCCGCACCGCTACCTCGCCGACACCCCGGTGGATGCCCGTACGGTCCTGTGCGTGCTGACGCACGATGCCAAGTTCGACGTACCGCTCCTCGAACTGGCCCTGAAGCTTCCGGTCGCCTACGTCGGCGCGATGGGATCGCGGCGCACGCACGAGGACCGCAACGCGCGGCTGCGCGAGGTCGGCGTCACCGAGATGGAACTCGCCCGGCTGCGCTCGCCCATCGGCCTGGACCTCGGCGCCCGCTCCCCGGAGGAGACCGCCCTGTCCATCGCCGCCGAGATCGTCGCCAGCCGCCGCGGCGGCAGCGGGCGCGCCCTCACCGGCGCCCACACCCCGATCCACCACGACGCCTCGGCCACCGTGGTCGGCCGGATCGGCGTCGTCGCTTGAAGCGCAGCCTCGTTGAGCCGCTGAGCCCCTGATGTGAGCTGAGCCCCTGACCCGGTGATGTGAGAGAAGGGCGCGACCCCGTGGGGGTTGCGCCTTTTTGTCGTTGCCCCTATTTTACCGGCCGGTAACAGAGCCCCCTCGCAACGGAGTTGAGCGAATGTCCCGGACCGCCTCGTTACGCGTCCTGCCGGCCGTCTGCGCCCTGGCCGCGGCCCTGCTCGCGGCGGGCCCGGCGCCCGCGGCCGCCACGGCCGTGCCCGCGGCCGGACCCGCCCTGCGCGAGGTCCTGTTCGTCGGGAACAACTGGGAGGGGACCGCCGATGTCCTCGCCTCCACCGGAGACCTCGGCAAGGTCGGCCGGATCAACGTGATCCCCGACAAGGAGGAGCGGCTCCGGGAGATCTACCTCAACCCGGTGAAGCTCGGCTTCTTCCTGGGGATCCGCAACACCGCCGGTGAGGGCCACGACCAGTTCGTGGACGACATGTACACCACCCCGGACGGCGGCGCCGTCGTCGTCTCCCGCCCCAGCTTCGCCGACGTCGTCTCCGTCGACCTGCGCACGGGCCGGATCAACTGGCGCTTCCCGGTGGCGGGTTACCGGGCCGACCACATGGCGGTGTCGCCGGACGGCACCAGGGTCGCGGTCTCCGCCTCCACCGCCAACACCGTGCACGTCCTGGACATCGCGACGGGCCGGCAGCTCGGCTCCTTCGCCACCGGCGACAAACCGCACGAGAACACCTTCACCCACGACGGCCGTTACCTGTGGAACAGCTCCATCGGGGACGTCACCTCCGCGCTCGACGCGCCCTGGCTGGACTGGACGAAGGGCGACCGGAAGATCACCGTCGCCGACGCGCAGACCTTCCGCACGGTCCGCGTGATCGACATGCGCGCCCGCCTCGACGCCTTCGGCCGCCCGGACCTCTCCGACGCGATCCGCCCCATGTCGTTCAGCCCCGACGAGTCGAAGCTGTACTTCCAGGTCTCCTTCTTCAACGGGTTCCTGGAGTACGACGTGGCCACCGACCGGATCACCCGGATCAAGACCCTCCCCGAGAACCCGGCCACCAGCACCGACCGCACCACCTGGGTCAACGACTCCCGCCACCACGGCATGTCCATGAGCCCCGACGGCGCCAAGCTCTGCATCGCGGGAACCACGGACAACTACGCGACGGTCGTGGACCGGGCCACCCTCGCCGAAGGGCCGCTGGTACCCGCCGACAAGCCGTACTGGGCCACGGTCGACGGCGACGGGACGGCCTGCGTGATCTCCGAGAGCGGCGCCGACCGGGTCACGGCCATCGACTTCGCCACCGGCGCCAAGCGGGTCTCCGTACCGGTCGGGGACCACCCGCAGCGGGTACGGCTCGGCCACGTCCCGGCGGGCTGGACGGGCCCGGCCGCGGGCTGACCGGCGAAGACTCCCCGTCAGGCAGGCGAATCCGGCCATTTTGAGGTGACCAGTCCGCCCATGACCGATTAGTCTCCCGATCATGGCGGACATGCGTGTGGAGCGGAGCGGAGACAAGTCGGTGGAGATTCGCGAGGTGCCCGAGGGCGATGTCGACCGGGCCCTGGAACTCGCGTACATGGTCTTCCACGACCGCCCCGAGAAGGAGGTGCGCGAGCACCACCACACGATGCTGCTCGGCTGCGAGCGGCTCGCCGCCTACGACGGGGACGTGCTCGTCGGCTTCATGGCCGCGCACCGCTTCCGGCTCTCGGTGCCCGGCGGGGACCTGCCCTGCCCCGGCCTCACCTTCGTCTCCGTCGCGCCCACCCACCGGCGCCGCGGCGTCCTGACCGGGCTGATGGAGGAGATGTTGCGCCGCACGGCCGCCGCCGGGCGGCCCGTCGCCGCGCTCTGGGCCTCCGAATCCCTGATCTACGGCCGCTTCGGCTACGGCTCGGCCACCCAGGGCGCCACCATCGAGATCGACTCCACCCGCCCCCTCGCCCTGCGCGTCACCCCCGACGGGCGCCCGCTGCGCCTGATCGACCCGGCCGACGCCCCGGCCGTCCTCGGCCCCCACCACGAGGCGTCCCGCGCGCTGCGCGCCGGCCGCCCGACCCGGGACGCCTACCGCTGGCGCGAGGAATGGCTGCGGGAGGAGGACGAGGAGGACGAGGAACTGAGCCCGCCGCGGATCATCGCGGTGGGGAAGACGGGGGAACCCCTCGCCGGGTACGTCCTCTACCGGACGAAGCCGGAGGACGGCGGCGGGCCCCTCAAGGTCCCCGGGCTGGTCCAGGTCCAGGAACTGGAGGCGGACACCCCGGCCGTGGCCGCCGCCCTGTGGAGCTGCCTCGCCTCCCTGGACCTGACCGGCAAGGTGGTCGCCCGGGGCCGTCCGCTGGACGATCCGCTGCTGCACTTCGCCGCCGACCGGGACCAGGTGCGGGTGACCGGCCAGTTCCCGGCGCTCTGGCTGCGGCTGGTCGACGTACGGGCGGCGCTGACCGCGCGGGCGTGGGCCGCGCCGGTCGATCTGGTGCTGGAGCTGGCCGACGTACGCCTGCCCGCCAACGCGGGGCGGTTCCGGCTGACGGCCGGGCCCGGCCGGGCGGCGTACGAGGCCACCGCGGCGCCCGCGGACCTGGCGCTCGACGTCCGCGACCTGGCGGCCTGCTACCTCGGCGGGACCCGCGTGGTGGAACTGGTGTCCGCGGGGCTCGTCGAGGAGCGGACACCGGGTGCGGCGGCGGCCCTGGACGACGCCCTGCGGACGGAGCTGCTGCCGCACACGGCGGACGAGTTCTAGGGGGGCCGGCTCCAGGGGGCCGGCTCTAGTGGGCCGGCTCTAGGAGGTCAGCGCGGTCCTGAGGGAGTCGATCGCCTTGACCGCCGACATCCCGAAGTCCGGGTTCCACAGCGGGGATCCGGAGCCGAGCCCGATGTCGCCGCCGAGGGCCTCCGGCAGCGGGTGCAGGTCCTCCTCGCGGTAACGCTTGACCTTCTGGTGCCAGTTGAGGATGCCCGCGAGCCAGTCCTGGAGTTCGTGGACGTAGGCGTCGAGTCCGGCCCGGGCCTCCTTGTCGAGCTTCCAGTCGTCGTAGAGCAGCGGCAGCTGGGTCTGCGCGATGTGCTCGAACTCCTCGGTGCGCTGCGTCTGGAGGGCGTGGCAGATGTGCAGGGCCCGGGGGTAGTCGATGTCGAAGAAGTTCCGGGTGACGAGCACGTAGTTGTGCACCTCGCCCTCGACCTCGATCTCCTTCTGGTAGGAGAAGATGTCGTTGATCAGGCACGCGGCGTCGGCCGCCGCGTTCTCCAGGGAGCGGATGATCCCGGATTGGTAGATCTCCTCGGGGATGCCCCGTCCGGACTGGCCGAGCCGGCACAGGTACATCGTCAGGTTGCTGCCGAAGGTGGCGCGCCGCATCTCGGCGTAGTCGACGGGGTCCGGGATCCGGTTCAGGATCTGGTTCTCCACCTCCCACAGCCAGCTCTCCAGCATGTCCACGAGCGTGGCCCGGAATTCACCGCGCACCGCCCGGTCCATGCCGGCCGCGGTGCGCAGCCACAGATCGGCGAGCCCGCGCTCCATCGCGGTCACCGGCACGAGCGCCTCGGCGGGATCCACCGGGATCATGCCGATCAGCCGGGCGGTGGCCGCCTTGGCGGCGGTCAGGTTCTTCGGCTGGGCGAAGGCGACGGGGTAGTAGTCGTCCCCGTACGTTCCCCAGCTCAGCCAGCACGCGTTGAGCGCGAGGGCTTCGGGCGTGGCGTCCGGGTCGATTCCGGCGGAGCAGAGCGCGAAGTCGTAGCCCCGGAACTTCTGTTCGGTCCAGATGGCGGAGGCGGGGTCGCCCGGCTGCGGGTCGAGCATGCCCATCCGGCGGCACCAGGCCACCGACTCCTCCAGGGCGTACCCGTGGTGGGGGCTGAGTTCGAGGGCGAAGGGCATGCGGATGTCCGGGATCACGGACGGGCCGGTGCGCTCGAAGGGGACGTGCGTGAAGCTGCGCCGGCGCATGTCCATGGCGCGCGGGGCGAACACCGACCGGACGTCGAGGGCGGTGGTGCCGAGCCCGGAGGGGAGGAAGGGCAGGGTGACGGGGCTGGTGGACCGCGCCTCCTTGTTCATGTAGCGGCTGGAGACCATGTGCCATTCGTGGCCGCCGGACTGCCAGTCCTGGAGGCCCTTGGCGTAGGCGAGGACCGCCGCGATCTCCGCCGGGTCCATGGCGTGGTCGGCGAAGAGGTGGGGGAGTTCGGCGAGCGCGGTGTGCTCGAACTGCTGGAGCCGGGAGGTGAGCAGGTCGTTGGAGGCCTCGGCGGCCTCCTGGGTGCTGCAGTCCAGGAAGGTCTCCAGCACCAGGATGGCGTTGGAGAGTTCGCCCTCGTCGGCCACCTCGCGCTGGTAGCTGAAGATGTCGTTCCTGATGTGCACGGCGTCCGAGAAGGCGTCGCGCAGCACCGCGAGCGGGCGCGCGTGCGCGATCCGGGCGGGCACCTCGGCCGACACGTATTCGATCAGGCCCGCCGACCAGGGGGCGCCGCCCACCTTGCGGCGCATCTCGATGTACTCCAGCGGGTTCGCGATCCGCCCGATGTTGATGTTGGCGAGTTCCCACATCGATTCGTTGAGCAGGTTGCGGGTGCTCAAGGAGAACCGTTCCCGCCAGTCCATCGACATGTGGGGGACGGTCCGTGCCCACAGGTCGGCGAGCCCCGCCTCCACCGGGTTCGTGGCCTCCGGGAAGCCGTCGGCCAGGTCCATGGGCATGAAGGCGGCGAGCCGGTCCAGATAGTGCTTGGCGCCCTCGCGGTCCTGGGAGCGCTTGTACATTTCGAGGAAGTGGTCATCGAAGAAGAAGACCCACACGTACCAGTCGGTGACGAGCGAGAGGGCCTCGCTGTCGCAGTCGGGGTGGGTGTAGGAGCAGAGCAGCGCGTAGTCGTGCGAATCGAGGTCGTGTTCCTCCCAGACCCCGGAGCCCTCCAGCATCTCCAGGTCCCGCGCCCACTGCTTGGTGTGGGACCGGGCCGATTCGAGATGGGGGTTCAGGCGTGCCGGATACGGCACGTAGAAATCCGGCAGTTGGAACGGCTGCGTCACGGGAGGCTCGGCCTTTCGTCAGGGGCTGCGGGGCGCGGGTCCGCCCCGCGCCCCCGCATGAGATCAGCACGGCCCTACCCCTGATTCCGGTCGGACAAGGCGTAGTTCACTGCTTCAGGTGACGGGTGCGGTGTTGGGTGGCGCGGCCGGGAAGAATGTGATGGAGATCCATGAGCGGGCTTGGCAGAGTGCTCCCATGAGCAGACGATGGGTGTGCGGGATGCGCGTGAGTGGTCTCGTCCTGCTGGGTGCGGTGGCCCCGATGGGGGCGGCCCACGCCGCCGACGCCGACGCCGGGGCCCGGGTCGTGGCGGCTGTGGCACCCTCACCCTCGGCCTCACCCTCGGCCTCGGCCACCGGGGCGCCCGTCTCCGAGGCCGGGCCGCGGCTGGGCTTCTCCGGGCCGTTCGCCCAGATCGAGACGGGCGGCCAGATCTGGATCGGGCTCGAAGGCATGCCCGAGGGCTGGAAGGAGGCGGTGGTCTCCTCGCCCGCGCTGGCGGAGCCGGTGCCGTTCGTCCCCGAGCCCGGAGGGCAGCCGGGGACCGGGCGGGCCGCCGATCCGGCGCGCACGTACCGGGTCCGCGCCGACATCGCGCCCGGGACGTACCCCGTCACCGCGAGCAGTGAGGGCCGTACGGTGGCCACCGCCACGCTCACCGTCATCGAGCCGGGTTCGGCGGACATCACCCGGTTCGTCCTCGGTCCGCGGGGCAAGTTCATCGGCGGCGACGCGTCGGTGGCCGTCCGCCCCGGGGCCGAGGCCCTGGTGGTCCTGACCGACTACCGGGCGGCGGACGGGGAGCGGAGCGTGGTGGTGAAATCACCGGTGTTCGACGGTCCGGTGACCCTCACGAGGAACAGTCCGGAGGACCCGGGCTGCAAGTGCGACGACGGCGGCACGGTCTACGCGGGCCACGGCCGGGTCCGCCGCGCCACCGCGGCGGGTACGTACCCGATGACCGCCGTCAGCCACCACGGCAAGGAGACCACCACCCGCCAGGTCACCATCGCCGGCGACCCGGTGCCGGACCGGATGCCCTGGCTGATCGGCGGGGCCGGCGCCGCCGCGCTCCTCGTGCTCGCCGCGGTGACCGGGACCGTGTTCGCGCGGCGCCGCCGCAACAAGGGACCGGACGCGGCGTAACGACGCTCCTCGCCCCGCTGCCGCTGCCGCTGCCGCGGGCCCTCCGGCCCTCTGGCCCCTGGCTCCGGCCTGTCATGCCCCTGACTTTATTTCCGCTGTGTTGTGTTGTGCCCAAATGAACCGGAAAGTGAACCTTGCACCCCTCATCACCCAGTCGAATACGCCGTCTGGGCGTCTCGTTGGCCGGCGCCGCGCTGATCCTGGCGAGCGGCGGTTTCGTCGCCCAGGCAGCGCCCGCGACCAGCCCGGCCCCGGTGCCGACGCCCCCGGCCGCGGCCTTCGCGTCCGCGATACCCACGCCCACGCCCCCGCCGACGTCGGCGCCCAAGTCCACGCCCTCGGCGCCCGCGCCCAAGGCAAGCACGTCCCCTTCGCCGAGCGCGACCGCCTCGCCTTCGCCGAGCGGGTCACCGAGCACGGCGCCGACGGCAGCCTCCCTGACATGGACGGACGCGGACGCCATCAAGTTCTGGACGCCTGAACGCATGGCCTCGGCCGTCGACGCGGCGCGGCCCGCGGTGCCGCTCAGTGCCCGGGTCGCACCCGCGCCGCCCAAGGCCCCCAAGCTGCCCAAGCCGGGCTCCCTGTCCGCGGCGGCCTCCATGCCGACCGCGGAGCACATCCTCGGGCCCAAGTCCGTCGGCGTCCTGTTCGAATACAGCGCCGATCCGGATACCGGTGAGATGCGCGCGCACACCTGCTCGGCGAGCGTCGTCGACAGCCCGGGCCGCAACCTGATCCTCACCGCGGGGCACTGCACCTACGGCGCCGCGAGGGTCTTCGTACCCTGGTACCGGACCGAGTACAGCCTGGACAAGCAGACCTACGGCTTCTACCGGGTCGGGGACTTCTTCAGGGACAACCGCTTCGTGAAGGACAGCATTGCCCCGGATTCGGACCTGGACTTCGCGTTCGGCCGGCTGGAGCCGTCCTCGGCGGGGAAGAACGCCCAGGACGTGGTGGGCGGCAACACGCTCGCCCGCACTCCCGGTTACATCAATGACGTGACGATGGTCGGATACCCCTCCAGCCACAACCCCGAGGATCACGCGGTGCGTTGCCCGGTCCGTACGGAGTGGCTGCCGGGCTTCTACCAGATCCAGGCCAAGTGTGCCGGGATGTGGGGCGGGGTCTCCGGCGGCCCCTGGTTCTCGAAGATCGACTGGACCACGGGCGTCGGCGAGATCATCGGCAACGTCGGCGGTTACTGGGGCGGCGGCCCGAAGGTCGACAAGAGCGACCCGGCCTACAACGAAATCACCTACAGCCCCATGCACGGCGACTGGTTCTTCCGCCTCTACGACGAGGCCAAGAAGGGCCAGCACGTCACCCGCACCGGCGGCTACCAGCAGCCCGCGCTGCCCTACTCCCTGGGCAGCGGCGAGACCTGGTCGCACGCCCGGCTGCTGGCCTCCGGCGAGTACACCGGGGACGGCAAGGGCGACCTGATCGTGGTGTGGACCGACGGCGAGGTCACGCTCTACACCGGAGACGGCACGGGCGCCTTCTCGGGCGAGAGCAGGCTCGCCGCCCCCGGCCCGACCTGGCAGGGCGTCAAATCCCTGACGGGCGGCGACTTCTCCGGCGGCAGCGGCTCCGACCTGCTGGCCGTGTGGAGCACCGGAGAGGTACGGATCCTGCCGGACGTCGGCGCGAACGGTGTGGGCGGCGGCATCAAGCTGGCCGACTCCGGCTCGATCTGGAGCCACGCCGACCAGATCGCGGCGGGCAACTTCGGCACCGCGAACAACGTGACCGACCTGCTGGTGCGCTGGAGCGACGGCGAACTCACCGACTACACCGCCGTCGGTGACCGCGGCTTCGGAGTGGAGCACCAGCTGCTGGCCGCGAACGACGCCTGGAAGCAGGCCACGCTGGTCACCGCGGGCGACTTCACGGGCGGCGCGAACTGGGACACCCTGGTGCGCTGGTCGGACGGCCGGGTCTCGCAGTTCCAGGAGACCGGCCCCGGCGGCATCGGCAACGAGATCCAGATGGCCCCGCCGGCGAGCATCTGGACCCACGACGTGGTGATGACGGCGGGCAGTTACGACTCCAACGGCTGGGCGGACGACCTGCTCATCCGCTGGTCCGACGGCGAGACCACGATGTACGCGCACACCGGTGCCGCCTTCGGCGCCGAACGGACGCTGGTCACCCCGAAGTAGGTCCGGACACCGGCACGCGACGGGCCCACCGGCTCAGGTATGACCTGAGCGGGTGGGCCCGTCGTCGTGTCCGCGGAGCGTTACTCCGCTTCCGCTTCCAGGTTGCCCTCGGTGTCCAGGTACACCTGGCGCAGGGCCTCCAGGGTCTCCGCGTCCGGCTTCTCCCACATGCCGCGGGATTCCGCTTCCAGCAGGCGTTCGGCGATCCCGTGCAGGGCCCAGGGGTTGGCCTCCTCCAGGAAGGCGCGGTTCTCCGGGTCCAGCACGTACGTCTGCGTCAGCTTGTCGTACATCCAGTCGGCGATCACGCCGGTCGTGGCGTCGTAGCCGAAGAGGTAGTCCACGGTCGCCGCCAGCTCGAAGGCGCCCTTGTAGCCGTGGCGGCGCATCGCCTCGATCCACTTCGGGTTCACCACGCGGGCGCGGAAGACCCGGGAGGTCTCCTCCACCAGGGTGCGGGTGCGGATCGTCTCCGGGCGGGTCGAGTCGCCGATGTACGCCTCGGGGGCCGTGCCGCGCAGCGCGCGGACGGTGGCGACCATGCCGCCGTGGTACTGGAAGTAGTCGTCCGAGTCGGCGATGTCGTGCTCGCGGGTGTCCGTGTTCTTCGCGGCCACCGTGATGCGCTTGTACGCCGTCTCCATCTCGGTGCGCGCGGAACGGCCGTTCAGGCCGCGGCCGTAGGCGTAGCCGCCCCACACCGTGTAGACCTCCGCCAGGTCGGCGTCCGTGCGCCAGTCGCGGGAGTCGATCAGCTGGAGGATGCCCGCGCCGTAGGTGCCCGGGCGCGAGCCGAAGATACGGGTGGTCGCGCGCCGTTCGTCGCCGTGCTCGGCCAGGTCGGCCTGGGCGTGCGCCCGGATGAAGTTGTCCTCGGCGGGCTCGTCCAGCCCCGCCGCCAGCCGCACCGCGTCGTCCAGCAGGCCGATGACGTGCGGGAAGGCGTCCCGGAAGAAGCCCGAGATGCGCAGCGTGACGTCGATGCGCGGGCGGCCCAGCTCCGTGAGCGGGATGGGCTCGACACCCGTCACGCGCCGCGAGGCCTCGTCCCACACCGGACGGACGCCGAGCAGCGCCAGCGCCTCGGCCACGTCGTCGCCCGCCGTGCGCATCGCGCTCGTCCCCCACAGGGAGAGGCCGACGGACGCGGGCCATTCGCCGTTGTCCGTGCGGTAGCGGGTCAGCAGCGAGTCCGCGAGGGCCTGGCCGGTCTCCCACGCGAGGCGGGAGGGGACGGCCTTCGGGTCCACCGAGTAGAAGTTGCGGCCGGTGGGGAGTACGTTCACCAGCCCGCGCAGCGGCGAACCGGACGGGCCCGCCGGGACGAAGCCGCCCGCCAGGGCGTGCACCGCGTGGGTCAGTTCGTCCGTGGTGGCCGCGAGGCGCGGGACGACCTCGGTCGCGGCGAAGGTGAGGATGTCCGCGACCCCGGCCGGGTGCCCCCCGGCGACGGCGGCGACGGCCGAAGGGGCCCAGTCGGCCGCCTCCATGGCCTCGACCAGGGTGCGGGCCACGGCCTCCACCTCGTCGGCGGAGGTGCGGGTGGGCGCGGCCTCGTCCAGGCCGAGCGCCTCGCGCAGGCCCGGAAGTGCCGTCGTACCGCCCCAGATCTGGCGGGCGCGCAGGATGGACAGGACCAGGTTGACCCGGTCCGTTCCGGCCGGGGCGCCGCCGAGCACGTGCAGTCCGTCGCGGATCTGGGCGTCCTTGACCTCGCACAGCCAGCCGTCGACATGGAGCAGGAAGTCGTCGAAGCCGTCGTCGTCCGGCCGGGCCTCCAGGCCCAGGTCGTGGTCGAGCTTCGCGGCCTGGATCAGGGTCCAGATCTGGGCGCGGATCGCCGGCAGCTTGGCCGGGTCCATGGAGGAGATCTGCGCGTACTCGTCCAGGTGCTGCTCCAGGCGCGCGATGTCGCCGTACGACTCCGCGCGGGCCATCGGCGGCACCAGGTGGTCGACCAGGGTCGCGTGGACGCGGCGCTTGGCCTGGGTGCCCTCGCCCGGGTCGTTGACCAGGAACGGGTAGACGAGCGGGAGGTCGCCGAGCGCGGCGTCCGGCGCGCACGCCGCCGACAGGCCCGCGTTCTTGCCCGGCAGCCACTCCAGGTTGCCGTGCTTGCCCAGGTGGATCATCGCGTCGGCGCCGAAGCCGCCGTCCTCGGCCGCGGCCTGGATCCAGCGGTAGGCGGCGAGGTAGTGGTGCGAGGGCGGCAGATCGGGGTCGTGGTAGATCGCGATCGGGTTCTCGCCGAAGCCGCGCGGCGGCTGGATGAGGATGAGCAGGTTCCCGCGGCGCAGCGCGGCCAGCACGATGTCACCGTCGGGGTCGCCGCCGGTGGTGGTGCGGGAGCGGTCCAGGAACATGTTGCCCGGGGCCTGCCCCCAGTGCTGCTCGACCCCGTCGCGCAGTTCGCCGGGGAGTCCGGCGTACCAGCGCCGGTAGTCGGCGGCCGGGATCCGGACCGGGTTGCGGGCCAGCTGCTCCTCGGTGAGCCAGTCCTGGTCGTGGCCGCCGGCCTCGATGAGCGCGCGGATCAGCTCGTCGCCGTCGCCCGAGACCAGGCCGGGGATCTCCTCGGCCGGACCGAAGTCGTAGCCCTCGGCGATCAGTCGGCGCAGCAGGGCGACGGCGCTGGCGGGGGTGTCGAGACCGACCGCGTTGCCGATGCGGGAGTGCTTGGTGGGGTACGCGGAGAGGACGAGCGCGATCCGCTTCTCGGCGTTCGGGGTGTGCCGCAGCCGGGCGTGGCGTACGGCGATCCCCGCGACCCGGGCGGCCCGCTCGGGATCGGCGACGTACGCCGGGAGGCCGTCCTCGTCGATCTCCTTGAAGGAGAACGGGACGGTGATCAGGCGGCCGTCGAACTCCGGCACCGCGACCTGGCTGGCCGAGTCGAGCGGGGACAGGCCCTCGTCGCTCTCCTCCCAGGCGGCGCGCGAACCGGTCAGGCACAGCGCCTGCAGGATCGGCACGTCGAGCGCGGCGAGCGCGCCCGCGTCCCACGACTCGTCGTCGCCGCCCGCCGAGGCCTCGGCGGGGCGGGTGCCGCCCGCGGCCAGGACCGTCGTCACGATGGCGTCCGTGGTGGCCAGTTCGGCGAGCAGCTCCGCTTCGGGGGAGCGCAGCGAGGAGACGTACAGCGGGACGGGCACGCCGCCCGCCTGCTCGACGGCGTCGGAGAGGGCGTGCACGAAGGCGGTGTTGCCGCTCATGTGGTGGGCGCGGTAGTAGAGCACCGCGATCCGGGGGCCGGTGGCCGGGGCCGCCGCGCGCTCCAGCCGGCCCCAGGTGGGGGCGGCGGCGGGCGGGTCGAAGCCGTGGCCGGTCAGCAGCACCGTGTCGGAGAGGAAGCGGGCCAGCTGCGCCAGGTTGGCGGGGCCGCCGTGCGCGAGATAGGCGTGGGCCTCGGCCGCGATGCCGATGGGGACGGTGGACGCCTCCATCAGCTGGGCGTCCGGGGCCTGTTCGCCGGTCAGCACGACGACCGGACGGGTCTGGCCGGCGGCGAGGAGCAGGTCGAGCCCCTCCTGCCAGGCGCGCAGGCCGCCGAGGAGGCGTACGACGACCAGGTCCACGCCGTCGAGCAGCGCGGGGAGGTCGTCCAGGGGGAGCCGGGAAGGGTTCGCGAACCGGTACGGGACCGGGCCGTCGTCCGAGGCGCGGGCACTGAGCAGATCGGTGTCGGACGTCGACAGCAGCAGGATCATGCGGCGGCGGGCCTTCCTCGGGGTTTCCGCGCCCCGGGCAGTGAGGACGACGGGAGTTCCTGACTCACCCGGCGGGGCCGCGCTTGGCGGCTGCCGGGTTCACAGTGGCGGGACCGCGCCGGAATCGCACCGGGCTTCCTCCCATGTCGCCGTCCTCGGCGATGACGGGCCGAATGGCCCGTCGGGGGTCATCCTAGGTGCCGCGACGGGCAAACGGCAGGTGGGGGCCGGTAGGGGTGCCCTGCGGTGCGGGTGGTGGGGGCGCGGGGGCGTGTGGTGGCCGCGGTGCGTGGGCCGGCGCGGGGCCGTGGGGCCTCCGGCGGCGCCTCAAACGCCGGCGGGGCTGGTACTTGGCGCCGCCCGCCGGAGGCCGGCGCGGGCCGTGGGGCCTCCGGCGGGCCCTCAATCGCCGGGCGGGCTGGATGTGGCCGCGCTGGTTCCGTTGGCTGCGCCGCACGGCCCGACGGGCCGGGGAATTCAGCCTGTCCGGCGTTTGAGGACCCGCCGACGGCCCGACGGGCCGGGGAATTCAGCCCGTCCGGCGTTTGAGGACCCGCCGGAGGCAAAGGCGCGGGCACCGCGCACCCGCACCCGCGAACCGGAGCCGAGCCATGGCCCGGGGCGGCTTCGCGGAGAGGGGCGGCGTGGTGACGGACACAGGTCGGGCGGCCCGGATCGTGGGTATGCTCGCCGCCATGCCCCCGCCCTCCTCCGCCGCATCCCGGGACGAACCCGTCATACGGGACCGCGGTGACGCCTGCCCCGGTGCGCTGCGCCTGCACGCGGCGGACGACGGGCACCTCGCCCGGATCCGGATCCCCGGCGGTCTGCTCACCGCCGACGCGGCCGGGGTACTCGCCGACGCGGCGGACCGGCTCGGGGACGGGCACCTCGACCTCACCTCGCGCGGCAACGCGCAGCTGCGCGGCCTCGGCGCGGGCTGCGGCGGCGAACTGGCCGCCCTGCTCGGCGCCACCGCCCTGCTGCCCGCCGCGGCCGCCACCCACGAACGCGTCCGCAACATCGTCGCCTCACCCCTGTCCGGGCTCGACCGGCAGGGGCGCACCGACGTCACCCCCTGGGTCGGCGCGCTGGACCGGCTGCTGTGCGCGAGCCCGGCCGCGGCCGCGCTCTCCGGGCGCTTCCTCTTCGCCCTCGACGACGGGCGCGGCGACGTGACCTCGCTCGCCCCCGATGTGAGCGTCCACGCCCTGCCCACCGGAACGGCCGTGCTGTGGACGCACGATGACACCGACGCCGTGACGGTCGCTCATCAGGACGCGCCCCGCGCGGCGTTGACGGCCGCCGAGTACTTCCTCGACCTGGTGCGCGAAGCCGGGACCAAGGCGTGGCGGGTGAGTGAACTCCCCGCCGAATGCCGCCTGGAATCGGCTGAGTTGATCAACAGGCTGCGCGCGCACGGCATTTCGGCCGAGCGGGCCGACGGGTTCGCCCGCCGGACCGCCCCGGGCCCCGGGCCCGGAGTGGTGGCGGGGCCCGACGCGGACCGCGTCGCGCTCTCGGTACTGGCCCCCCTCGGGCGGCTGACCACCGGTCAGTGGCGCCTGCTGGCCGATGTGGCCGCCGCCGCGGCCGGGACCCTGCGGCTCACCCCCTGGCGCGGCATCGTCGTCCCCGGCGTCGACGCGGCCACCGCGCCCGACGCCCTCGCCCGGCTCGCCGGAGCCGGACTCGTCACCGCCCCCGGCGGCCCGTGGGAGAACGTGACCGCCTGTACCGGGCGGCCGGGCTGCGCGAAGGCGCTCGCCGACGTACGGGCCGACGCGCGGGCCGTGGTGGCCCGGGCGGGCGCGGCGGGCGGGGCGCTGCCCGTGCACTGGTCCGGGTGCGAGCGGCGCTGCGGACATCCGCGCGCCGCGGCCTGGGTGGACCTGGTCGCCGGGCCCCGCGGATACGGCCTCGCCCTGGCCGGGGGCGACCACGGCGACGGGCGCGCGGTGCGGGACGGCGTACCGGGCACCGCCACCGAGCTGGCCGCCGCCCTCGCCGCGGTTCAGCAGACTCAGCAGCAGACAGCGACAGATGTAGTGAAGAGATGAGCGAGTACACAGTGTTCGAGTACGAGAAGGACGGCGCCGCGATCTACCGGCAGTCCTTTGCCACGATCCGCGCCGAGTCGGACCTCGCCGGGCTGCCCGCCTCGGTGTCGCAGGTCGCCGTACGCATGATCCACGCGTGCGGGATGACCGACCTCACCAAGGACCTGGGCTACACGCCGGACGTCGTGCTGCGCGCCCGCGCCGCGCTGAACGCCGGGGCGCCCGTCCTGTGCGACGTCCGCATGGTCGCCAGCGGGGTCACCCGCAAGCGGCTGCCCGCCGACAACGAGGTGATCTGCACCCTGTCGGACCCGGAAGTGCCGGACCTCGCCGCGAAGATGGGCACCACGCGCAGCGCCGCCGCCCTGGAACTCTGGCGCGACCGGGGCCTGTTGGAGGGTGCGGTGATCGCCGTCGGGAACGCGCCGACCGCCCTCTTCCGGCTGCTGGAGATGATCGAGGAGGGCGCGCCCCGCCCCGCCGCCGTCATCGGCGTACCCGTCGGGTTCATCGGCGCCGCCGAGTCCAAGGACGCGCTCGCCGCCCACCCCTCGGGGCTGGACCACCTGATCGTCCGGGGGCGGCGCGGCGGCAGCGCCATCGCCGCCGCCGCCGTCAACGCGATCGCGAGCGAGGAAGAATGAGCACCACCGGCACCACCAGCACGCCCAGCACGACCGGCACCCCCGGAGCCGGGCGGCTCTACGGCGTGGGCCTCGGCCCCGGCGACCCCTCCCTGATGACCCTGCGGGCCGTCCAGGTGATCGCCGAGGCGGACGTGATCGCCTACCACAGCGCCCGGCACGGACGCTCCATCGCCCGCTCCATCGCGGCCGCCCACCTGCGGGCCGACCACGTCGAAGAGCCGCTGGTCTACCCGCTGACCACCGAGAGCACCGATCACCCCGGCGGTTACCAGGGGGCGATGGAGGAGTTCTACGAGGAGTCCGCCGCCCGGCTCGCCGTGCACCTCGACGCCGGCCGGACCGTGGCGGTGCTCGCCGAGGGCGACCCGCTCTTCTACGGCTCGTACATGCACATGCACAAGCGGCTCGCCGACCGGTACGCGACCGAGGTGATCCCCGGGGTCACCTCCGTCAGCGCCGCCGCCGCCCGCCTGCAGACCCCCCTCGTCGAGGGCGAGGAAGTGCTGACGATCCTGCCCGGCACGCTGCCGGAGGAGGAGCTGACGGCCCGTCTGGCCGCCACCGACTCCGCCGTGGTGATGAAGCTCGGGCGCACCTTCCCCGCCGTGCGGCGGGCCATGGAGAAGTCCGGCCGGCTGCCCGAGGCGCGCTACGTCGAGCGCGCGACGATGGCCGGTGAGCGCACCGGCATGCTCGCCGACACCGATCCCGAGACGGTGCCGTACTTCGCCGTCGCCGTGCTGCCGAGCCGCATCGGCAACCCCGGCTCGCGGCCCGTGCCCGCGGCGGGCGCCGTCGGCGAGGTCGCGGTCGTGGGCACCGGCCCGGCCGGGCCGCTGTGGCTGACCGCCGAGACCCGGCGGGCGCTGGCCGACGCCGACGTGCTGGTCGGGTACACGACGTACCTCGACCGGGTGCCCGTACGGCCCGGCCAGATCCGGCACGGCTCCGACAACAAGGTCGAGTCCGAGCGGGCCGAGTTCGCCCTGGACCTGGCCCGGCGCGGGCACCGCGTCGCGGTGGTCTCCGGCGGCGACCCGGGCGTCTTCGCCATGGCCACGGCCGTCCTGGAGGTGGCCTCGCAGGAGGAGCACCGGGACATCCCGGTCCGGGTGCTGCCCGGGGTCACCGCGGCCAACGCGGCCGCCGCGGCCGCGGGCGCGCCGCTCGGCCACGACTACGCCACGATCTCGCTGTCCGACCGGCTCAAGCCGTGGGAGGTCATCGCGGAACGGCTGCACGCGGCGGCCGGGGCCGACCTGGTCCTCGCCCTGTACAACCCCGGCTCGCGCAGCCGGACCTGGCAGGTCGGCAAGGCCCGCGAGCTGCTGCTGGAACACCGCACGCCGGACACCCCGGTGGTGCTGGCGCGGGACGTCGGCGGGCCCGAGCAGTCCATCCGGATCGTGCGGCTCGCCGACCTGGACCCGGCGCAGGTGGACATGCGGACGCTGCTGCTCATCGGTTCTTCACAGACCCGGACGGTGCGGCGCGGTGACGGACGGCAGATCGTCTGGACGCCGCGGCGTTATCCGCAGTGAGCTTGCCATCCTGAACGGGCTGGTCAGGGTGCTGGTACGACGGTGTTCGCGAGTGCTCCCGCTGTTGGTCGGCCCCTACCGTCCACGCGGCACGAGTCCGGTTTCGAAGGCGATGATCGCCAGGTGGACGCGGTCCCGAGCCCCGAGCTTGGCGAACAGACGCGCGACATGGGTCTTCGCGGTCGCCGCGCTGATCACCAGCCGCTCGGCTATCTCAGGGTTCGACAGTCCCTGTCCGACCAGTGCCAGCACCTCGCGCTCCCGGCCGGTGATCCCCGCGAGGGGACTCGAGTCCGCGGCCGGCCCGGCGTCCGGTTCGGGGGCCGCGGGGCCGGACGTTCCGGCGAAGTCCGCGATCAGCCGTCGGGTCACGCTCGGCGCGATCAGCGCGTCGCCCGCGGCCACCACGCGGATCGCTTCCAGGATCGCGTCCAGGGCCATGCTCTTGAGCAGGAATCCGCTGGCCCCGGCGCGCAGTGCGCCGTAGACGTACTCGTCGTGGTCGAAGGTCGTCAGCACCAAGACCTTGGGCGGGTCCGGCTCGGCGGTCGCCTGTCGGGTCGCCTCGATCCCGTCCATGCCCGGCATCCGGATGTCCATCACCACGACGTCCGGCCGCAGTTCACGGACCAGGCGCACCGCCTCGCGGCCGTCGCCGGCCTCGCCGACCACCTCCAGGTCGTCGGTGTCGCCGATCAGGATCCCGAGCCCGACCAGCATCAGTGGCTGGTCGTCGACCAGCAGCACCCGCACGCTCATGCCGGAAGCCTCGCCGTCACCAGGAATCCGCCCTCCGGACGCCGGCCCGCGCTGAACTGGCCGGACAGCAACGTCACCCGCTCGCGCATGCCGAGCAGGCCGAAGCCGTTCCCGCCGGCCGCGGAGTGCCTTGGACGGCCCGGCCCGCCGAGACCGTCGTCCCCGTCGTCCACCACCTCGATCCTCACTCCTTCCAACTCGTAACCGACCGCGACCCGGCACGTCCGCGCCCCGGAATGCCGCACCACGTTCGTCACCGACTCCTGGATGATCCGGAACGCCGACAGTTCGATCTCCGGCGGCAGTGAACGCCGCTCGCCCCGCCAGGTCACATGAACCCGCACCCCGGCGCCGGCCGTGCGTTCGACGAGCTGCGGGACGTCGGCCAGGCTGCCGGCCGGCGCCAGCGGAGCGGCCTGCGGCATGGCGTCGTCCGGCTCGGCGCGGCGTAGCGCCCCGAGCATGCGCTGCAGCTCCAGCAGCGTCTCCCGGCTGGTGGTCTCGATGCCGCGCAGCGCCTGCCGCGTCTGCTCGGGCTTGGTCTCCACGACCCGCGCCGCCGCTCCCGACAGCACCGTGATGATCCCGATGCTGTGCGCGACGCTGTCGTGCAGCTCGCGGGCGATCCGCAGCCGCTCGGCCATGACGACGCGGGCCGCGGTCTGCTCCTGCAGGGCTCCGAGGTATTCACGGCGTTTGCGATACACCCCCCCGAAGACCCACGCGACCGCGAACCACAACGCGAACTGCCCGGCCCACTGGGACGCGTCGCCGACGGTCTGCTCGCGGACGTGGAGGTCGTTGAAGAACGCGGCCGCGACGGCCGCGAGGGAGCCGACGGCGGCAACCTTGGGCCGCCGGACGGCGAGGTACCAGCCCAGGCCGACGAGCAGGACGAACACGATCAAGGGCCGCGCACCGAAGGCGTCGCCGAGGACCGCTTCGCCCAGGACCGTCGCGAAGACCGCCGCCGGCAGACGGCGCACCAGCAGAACCGGCAGGGCGAGCACGACGCAGAGACCGAGCATCTGGAAGGGCGCGAGGCCGGGGAACCTGAACTGGCCGTCGTAGTGCGCCCAATCAGTGGGCAGCATCGTCAAGGCGAGAATCAGCGCGTACAAGCAGGTGGTGGCCAGCACCACGGCCTGTGACATCAGCCAGGTCACGCGCTTCGATGTCGAGAGACGCTGGAGAAGCTGTTCCATACGGAGATCGTATTCAGTGGCGTCGGCTCCGCGCGTCGCCCCGGGGATGTACGCCGGATACGCCCCCGGGCCGATGGCCTGGGAAGAGGTGACATCCGCCGGCCGACGCGGTGGATCGTGGTCCGTTCCTAGGTTCGTGGTCATGACGAATGCACCGATGATCGATCTTCGCGACACGACAAAGAAGTACGACGACGGTCCGCCCGCACTGGCCGGCGTCACCTTGTCCGTGGCGGCTGGTGAGTGCGTGGCGATCCTCGGCCATTCCGGCAGTGGCAAGTCCACGCTGCTGAACCTGATCGCGGGTCTGGACAAGCCTTCCAGTGGCACCGTGACCGTCGACGGCACCCGCGTCGACCAGCTCGGCGAGGCCGGTTCGGCGAAGTACCGCCGGGCCTCCATCGGCATGATCTTCCAGTTCTTCAACCTGCTGGACGACCTGACCGTGTTGGACAACGTCATGGTTCCGGCGCAGCTGGCCGGGATGGGCAAGGGCGAAGCGAAGCGGCGGGCCGTCGAGCTGCTCGACTCGCTGGGCATCGACCGGCATGTCAAGGCCTATCCGCAGCGGCTGTCCGGCGGGGAACGGCAGCGGGTGGCGGTGGCCAGGGCCCTGATGAACAAGCCGGCGCTGCTGCTGGCCGACGAGCCCACCGGCGCGCTGGACTCGGGCTCGGCCGAGGACGTGCGCGAGCTGCTGCTGGACCTGAACAGCGAGGGCCAGACCATCTTGTTGGTGACCCACGACGTGCAGCTGGCCGCGAGCACCGCGCGCCGCACGATCGAGTTGGTGGACGGCGCGGTCGAGCGGGACGTCGTCAACGACGGCAGCGGTGCCGGCCTGGCCGCCCGCCCGCCGCTGACCCGTTCGGCGGGAGAGGTCCGATGACACTGCGCAAGCCGCCGATGCCCCGGCGCGTCGTCGAGGTCGGTTTCCGGGCCGTGGCCCGCCTGCTGCCGGCGGTGAGCCGGTGAGCGCCCTGGGCAAGGTCGTACGTTCCGGCGTGGGCCGCCGTCGGGTCCAGTCTCTCGTCATGGCTCTGACGACGTTCGCCGCGGTGACGTCCTCAGTACTCTCCCTCGGCCTGCTGGCCGTCGTGCAGGACCCGTTCGAGCACGCTTTCAGTGCTCGGAACGGGGCGCACCTGGCGGTCCAGTTCGACGGCTCGAAGGCCACGGCCGCGCAGGCCGCCGCCACCGCGCACGCCGCCGGCGTCACCGAGGCGGCCGGGCCCTACCCGGTCGCCGCCGCCCTGGACACGACGATCGGCACGGACTGCCCCAAGAAGGAGGGGGCCGGTCACGACAACGGTCCGATCACCGTCACCACCCGGCCCGACCTGGGCAGCACCTCCGGGATGGACCAACTGGCGCTGACCCAGGGGCGCTGGCCGACCGGCCCGGGCGAGATCGCCCTGCCGTGGCAGCACTATGCCACCGACTGCTTCGGCGATTCGGTGGTGTTCTCCTCCCTGCAGGGCAAGCCGTCGTTCAAGGTCGTCGGCTTCGCCAACTCGGTGACCCACAGCGCGACCGCCTTCGCCACCGCCGACGGTTTCGCGCGGCTCACCGCGGCCGGTGCCAAGTCCGACGTCCAGATGCTCTACCGGTTCACCAAGGCCGGGACCGCCGCCGACATCACAGGCGACAAGCAGGCGGTGGCCGCCGCCGCGCCGGCCGGCGCGGTCGCGGGCGGACAGTCGTACCTGACCGCGGAGCAGCAGGCGACCGGCAACGCCAAGGCCTACGTGCCGTTCCTGATCGGCTTCGGGATCCTCGGGCTGTTCATGTCGGTGCTGATCATCTCGATCGTGGTCAGCGGGGCTGTGACCTCGGGAATCCGGCGCATCGGGATTCTGAAGTCGTTGGGCTTCACCCCTTCGCAGGTGGCCCGCGCCTACACCGCGCAGGCCATGATCCCGGCGACACTCGGCCTGGTGCTCGGCACCCTTTTCGGCAACCTCCTGGCACTGCCGATCCTGGGCGGGGCCACCCAGCAGCTCGGCGCGGCCAGTGCGGCCGGTGCCACGATCCCGTTGTGGGTCAGCGCCGTGGTGCCGCTGGGCACCCTGCTGATCGTCGGCGTCGCGGCTTTGATCCCGGCACTGCGGGCCGGCCGGATGCCGACGGTGCGGGCCCTGGTCGTCGGCCGCGCCCCCAAGGCCGGGGGCGGTCAGGCGGCGCAGCGTCTGGCCTCGCGACTGCCGCTGCCCCGGGCCGTGTCGCTGGGGCTGGCCCAGCCGTTCGCCCGGCCGGCCCGGGCCGTACTGGTCGGTGCGGCGGTGCTGTTCGGCGTGGTGAGCGTCACGTTCGCGGTGGGGCTGGAGACCGGGTTCAACAAGTACCTGGACACCAGCACCTCAGGCTTCAACGTCGGGCCGGAGTACGTGATACCCACAGCCGCCGTGGGCGTGCCCTGGGGTCTCTACGGCCCCAACGACCCGCGCAACCCGCACCTGGACGCCGCCAAGGTGGCCGCCGCGCTCGCCGGGATCCCGGGCACGAAGACCGCGTTCGGCTGGGGCGACAGCGGCGCGACCATGGTCGCCGCCCCGCCCGGCGGCGAACCGGCGAGGGTGTTCACGGTCACCGGCGACTTCTCCTGGACGCACCTGGAGCTGCTGTCCGGCCGCTGGTACGCGGCGCCCGGCGAGGCCGTGGTCGGCGACAAGCTGGCCTCGGCGGTGGGGATCCACGTCGGTGACGACGTCACCGTGGTGCAGCAGAACAAGCAACTGTCGCTGAAGGTCGTCGGCATCAACTTCGACACCAACGTGGGCGACTACACGGTCATGACGGATGCGGCCACCTTCACCGCCGCCGGTCTGACCCCGCACATCGACCAGTTCAACGTCGAGCTGGCCCCGAACGTCAGCGGACCGGACTGGTCCACCTCGGCCGCCGCCGCGCTGACCCCGCTGAATGCCTCGGCCCAGTCGAACTCGGGCGGGGGCAAGAACATCGTGGTGATCACCATGGGCGCCCTGGTGGCCACGCTCACGCTGATGATGATGGCGGTCGCCGCGCTCGGGGTGCTGAGCACGGTGGTGCAGGACACCCGGGAGCGGGTTCACGACCTGGGGATCTTCAAGGCCCTCGGGATGACGCCCCGGCAGACCATGGCGATGGTGCTGACCTCGGTGACACTCACCGGCCTGATCGCCGGGCTGATCGGGGTCCCGCTCGGGGTCGCGGTGGAGAAGGCGACGCTGACCCCGATGGGGAACGCGATCGGCCGGCACCTGCCGCCGAGCGTGTCCCACGTCTACACCGCCGGGCTGCTCGTCCCCCTGCTGGCCGGCGGGATCGTGATCGCCCTGCTCGGCGCACTGCCACCGGCCCGCTGGGCGGCACGGACCCGGACCGCCACCGCGCTGCGGACCGAGTAGGACCGAGCAGAGCCGAGCAGGACCGAGCAGAGCCGCTGGCCGCCGCGGCAAAAGCGTGCTGGGCACTGCACGGCGCGGCAAGAACGCCCATGCCGACCTCCCCCGGTCAGTAGGGCAGCAGCCAGGACGCGGCGGCCTCGGCGGAGGCGGCCACCGGCACGCCCCCCGGGACCGGGGGGCGGTCGACCACGAGCACCGGGATGCCGGCCTCGCGGGCGGCCGCCAGTTTCGGGGCGGTCGCCGAACCGCCGCTCGCCTTGGTCACCAAGACGTCGATACGGTGCTCACGGATCAGCTCGCGCTCGCCGTCGAGGGTGAACGGGCCCCGGGCCAGCAGGACTTCGGTGTGCCGGGGGGCGGGGGCCGTGGGGGCGTCCACGGAACGGGCCAGGAACCAGGTCCCGTCCAGGTGCGCGAAGGCGGCCAGCCCCGTCCGGCCCGTGGTCAGGAACGCGCGGCGGCCCAGGGCGGGCAGGGCGGCGGCGGCCGCGGCGAGGGTGGGGACGTGGTGCCAGTCGTCCCCGGGGGACGGGGTCCAGGCGGGGCGGCGCAGGGCGAGGAGGGGGACGCCGGTCGCTGCGCAGGCGGCGGCCGCGTTGAAGCTCATCCGCTCCGCGAAGGGGTGGGTGGCGTCGACGACCGCGTCCACGGCGTGGGCGCGCAGCCAGTCGGCGAGGCCGTCGGGGCCGCCGAAGCCGCCGATCCGGGTGTCGCCCGGGGGGCGGGTCGGGTGGGTTACGCGGCCGGCCAGGGACGTGGTGACGTGGAGGCGGTGTGGCTGCGCCGCGAGGGCTTCGGCGAGGTGGCGGGCCTCGGTGGTGCCGCCGAGGATCAGCACGTGGCGGTCCGCGCGGGGCGCGGGGGCCTCCGGCGGGTCCTCAAACGCCGGACGGGCTGGATTTGGCTGGGCTTCCGGGCCCGTGCGGGTTGTGGGGGCCTCCGGCGGGTCCTCAAACGCCGGACGGGCTGGATTTGGCTGGGGCCCCGGGTCCGTGCGGGCTGGATGTGGCTGGGGCCCTTCAGCAGGCATGGCGGTTGCGGGCTGGGGAGTAGAGGTGGCTGTCCGGGAATTGGGCGGCGGCCAGGGTGCGGCCGACGATGATGACCGCCGTGCGGACCAGGCCGGCCGATTTCACCGCGTCCGCGATGTCCGCCAGGGTGCCGCGCAGGATCAGTTCGTCGGGGCGGCTGGCCATCGCGACCACGGCCACGGGGCACTCGGCCCCGTAGTGCGGCAGGAGTTCGTCGACCACCCGGTCGACGTAGCGCGTGGCCAGGTGCAGGACCAGGAGCGCCCCGCTGCGGCCGAGGGTCGCCAGGTCCTCGCCCTCCGGCATCGGGGTGGCCTGCTGGGCGATCCGGGTCAGGATGACCGTCTGCCCGACGGTCGGCACCGTCAGCTCCCGCTTCAGCGCGGCCGCCGCCGCCGCGAACGCCGGTACGCCCGGCACGACTTCGTACGGGATGCCGGCCGCGTCGAGGCGCCGCATCTGCTCCGCGACCGCGCTGAAGACGGACGGGTCGCCGGAGTGCAGCCGCGCCACGTCCAGCCCGGCCGCGTGCGCGGCGGTCAACTCGGCCAGGATCTCGTCCAGGTTGAGCTGCGAGGTGTCGACCAGCCGGGCGTCCGCCGGGCATTCGGCCAGCAGTTCGCGCGGCACCAGGCTGCCCGCGTACAGGCACACGGGACTGGCCGCGAGCCGACGCGCGCCGCGCACCGTGATCAGGTCGGCGGCCCCGGGGCCCGCTCCGATGAAGTACACGGTCATGTGCGGTCCTCTGCTTCCGGTTCCGGTTCCGATGATGGTGATGACGACGACGATGCTGCTGCTGACTTCGTCACCGACCATTGGGTGACCGCCATCGCCTGGCGCCAGCCCGTGAAGGCGCCGACCGCCACCGCGTGTGCGACGGCGAGTTTGACCAGGTCGCCGCCGTGGCCCCGGTACCACTGCGCGAGCAGTGCCTCCGACTCCAGGGTGACCGTGTTGGCGACGAGGCGTCCGCCCACCGGCAGCGCCGACCACACCGCGTCGAGCAGCCCCGGCGCGGTCAGCCCGCCGCCGATGAACACCGCGTCGGGCGCGGGCAGTCCGTCGAGGGCGGCCGGGGCCGCGCCGAGGACGACGCGCAGGGCGGGTACGCCCAGGGCGTCGGCGTTGCGGGTGATCCGCCCCGCCCGCTCCGGGTCGCGCTCCACCGTCACGGTGCGGCAGGCCGGGTGGGTGCGCATCCACTCGATGCCGATGGAGCCGGAGCCGCCGCCGATGTCCCACAGGAGTTCCCCGGGCGCGGGGGCCAGGGCGGCGAGGGTCGCGGCCCGGACGTGGCGCTTGGTGAGCTGGCCGTCGTGCTCGTAGGCGGAGTCGGGCAGGCCGGGGCCCGCGCCCAGGCGCGGCACGCCCGCGGCCCGGCGGCAGTCGACGGCCACCACGTTCAGGGGGTCGCCGGGGGCGTGTTCCCACCGGTCGGCCGTGCCCTCGTACGTACGTTCCTCAGCGGATCCGAGCTGTTCCATGACCCGCATCAGGCTCGGGCCGAAGCCCCGCTCTCGTAGCAGAGCGGCGATCTCGCCCGGGGTGCCCGCGCCCGCGCTGAGCACCAGGACCCGGCGTCCCTCGTGCAGGGCGGCGGCGAGCCGGGCCACCGGCCGGCCCACGGTGGTGACCACTTCGGTGTCCTCCACCGGCCAGCCCGCCCGCGCGCACGCGTAGGACACGGACGAGGGGTGCGGGAGGACCCGCAGGGCGTCCGGGCCCAGTTCCTCGGACAGCGCGCGGCCGATCCCGTAGAACATGGGGTCCCCGCTCGCCAGCACGGCGATCCGCTGCCCGGCGTACTTCTCCAGCAGCCGGGGCACGGCGGGGCGCAGCGGGCTCGGCCAGGACACCCGCTCGCCCCCGCACTCGGCTTCGGGCAGCAGCACCAGCTGGCGCGGCCCGCCGATCAGCACGTCGGCGCGGGTCAGGGCGGTCCGGGCGGTACCGGTGAGTCCGGCCCAGCCGTCCGCGCCGATGCCGACGACCGTGACGGGCGGTCCGGTCGTCGCGGGGGGTGGTGGCAGGGGGCTCATGGCGCGGTACCTCGGGGGAAGGGGGTGGAACCGCACTCTACTGGCCCCCGTCAGACCCCCCGGACCGGGGTGCGGGGCTAGGGTGGAGGCAGAGATGGTTACCAGTGGTAACCACGGTGTCGTGGGCGAAGGAGCGGGTGCGCCATGCCGGGCTGGACAGCGAAGGACATCCCCGACCAGAGCGGGCGCACCGCCGTGGTCACCGGGGCCAACAGCGGTATCGGGTACGTCGCCGCCCGGGAACTGGCCCGGCGCGGGGCGCGCGTCGTGCTGGCCTGCCGCAGCGAGACCCGCGGCCGGGCCGCCGAGGCCCTGATCCGCCGGGAAGTGCCGGGCGCCGACGCCGAGTTCGCCCCGCTCGACCTCGCCGACCTGGGCTCCGTAAGGGAGTTCGCCGCCGGATACGGCGCCGGGCAGGGCACCCTCGACCTCCTCGTCAACAACGCCGGGGTGATGGCCCTGCCGTACGGGCGCACCGCCGACGGGTTCGAGACGCAGTTCGGGGTCAACCACCTCGGCCACTTCGCCCTCACCGGCCTGCTCCTGCCGCACCTCCTGCACACGCCCGGCGCCCGGATCGTCTCCCTCTCCAGCGGCTTCCACGCCCTCGGGAACATCGACCTCACCGATCTCAACAGCGAGCGGGACTACCGGCGTTGGATCGCCTACGGCCGCTCCAAGACCGCCAATCTGCTCTTCGTGCACGAGCTGTCCCGGCGGCTCGCCGCCGCGGGCTCCGGCATCGTCGCGGCCGCCGCCCACCCCGGCTACGCGGACACCAACCTCCAGACCGCCGCCGCGCAGCAGGAGGGCCGCAAGGTCACCGAGCGGATGATGGCGCTCGCGAACGCCGTCGTCGCCCAGCCCGCCGGGTCCGGCGCGCTCCCCACCCTGTACGCGGCCACCGCGCCCGGAGTCCGCCCGGACGACTTCATCGGGCCGAAGCTCGGCTGGCGCGGTGCTCCCGTACGTTCCTGGCGGGCGAAGTGGACCCTGGACGACACGTCCGGCGAAGCGCTCTGGGCCGCCTCCGAGAAGCTCACAGCCGTCTTGTACGAAGGCCTCGCGAGCTGATCGTCACAGCGCCAGCAGGTCCGCGACCTGGTCCACCGTCAGGCAGGTGAGCGGGGAGAGTATTCCGGCGAGCTGCGGGGCGAAGGCCGTGGAGGCCGCCAGGACATCGGCGGCCGGACCGTCCACGACGGTCTCGCCCTCCGCCATGACCACCACGCGGTCGGCCGCCAGCACCGCGAACTCCACGTCGTGCGTGGCGATCAGCACCGCCCTGCCCCGCGCCACCAGCCCGTCGAGGATCCGGATCAGCGCCGACTTGGCCCGGCGGTCCAGGCCGCGCGTCGGCTCGTCCAGCAGGAGCACCCCCGGCGCCGCCGAGAGCCGGACGGCGAGGACGAGCGCCAGCTTCTGGCCCTCCGAGAGGTCCCGGGGGTGCATGGCGTCGTCGATCCCCGGCACCAGCAGGTCCAGCAGCTCCCGCGCGGGCCGGGCTCCGGACCCGGCCGAGTCCGCGTCCGCCCGGGCGAGTTCCTGCCGTACGGTCTCCCGCGTGAGCAGGTCGGTGGGCGTCTGCGGGACCATCGACACCAGCCGCCGGGCCTCGGCGGCCGGGAGCGCGCCGGGATCCCGGCCCCCCTCGCCGCCGACCGCCACGGTGCCGGACCGGCGCGGCCCCGACCCGTGCAGGGCGGACAGCAGCGAGGACTTGCCGCAGCCGTCCGGGCCCATCAGCGCGGTGACCTCCCCCGACCGCAGGACCAGGTCCACCTCGCGCACGGCGGGCAGCCCCATGTGGGTCACGGTCACCGCGCTCGCCCGCAGCGCCTCGGGGCGCCCGGTCCACGCGCCCCGGTCGGCGGCGGGGCGCACCGGTGCGGGCGTCCGCCCGGCCAGCCCCGTCCGCAACGGCGCGGCCGCCCGCCGGGCGTCATCCACCGACAGGGGCAGCGGGGTCCAGCCCGCGAGCCGCCCCAGCTCCACCACCGGGGGCGCGACCGTCGACGTACGGAACACCTCGGCCGGAGGACCACAGGCCACGGTCCCGTCGCCGGGGAGGTGGATCACCCGGTCCGCGTACTGCGCGACCCGCTCCAGCCGGTGCTCGGAGAGCAGCACGGTCACCCCCAGCTCGCGCGCCAGCCGGGTGACGGCCGCCATCAGCTCCTCGGCCGCCGCCGGGCCGAGACTGGAGGTCGGCTCGTCCAGGACCAGCACCCGGGGGCGCGCGGTCAGTACGGAACCGATGGCCACGCGCTGCTGCTGGCTGCCGGACAGCTCGTGCAGGGGCCGGTGGCGCAGCCCGGTCAGGCCCAGCAGGTCGAGGGTCTCCTCGATCCGCTCGCGCCGCACCGCCGGTGCCACGGCGAGCTGTTCCATCGCGTAGGCCAGCTCCTCCTGCACGGTGTCGGTGACGAAACCGTCGAGCGGATCCTGGCCCACCACGCCGACCAGGTCGGCGAGTTCGCGCGGTGCGTGCTCGGCGGTGTCCCGGCCGCCGACGGTCACCCTGCCGTACAGGGTGCCGCCGGTGAAGTGCGGGACGAGGCCGTTGACCGCGCCCAGCAGGGTGGACTTGCCGACGCCGGTGTGCCCCACCACCAGGCACAACTCGCCTTCCCTGACGGTCAGGTTCACGTCCCGCAGCACGGACCGGGGCGCGTCGTCGTACTTGACACTGACGTTTTCGAAGCTGATCACGGGGATTCCTCGGCGGTGCGGGCCAACTCTGGGGCTACAGCGGCAGGTTGAGTAGCACGGATGGTAACCGACACCCCTGAGTCGGAGCACCGCCAAGTCCGCACCACATCCCGCACCCCATCCCGCGCCGGGGAATCCCCGCGTCCGGGTCCCGGTCACCGGGACCCCGCGTGGCTCAGCCGGCCGGGCTCACCTGCACCGTGGTCAGCGCCCCGCCCGAGGCTTCCTTCACCACCGAGATCCGGGTCCCGGTGTCCGGCACCTTCACCCCGACCTGCGGCAGGTCGGCGTTCCAGTACGTGCCGTGCCGGTCGTCGAAGACGGGCACGCCCGGCCGCGCGGGCACCACCAGCGGCGCCCCCGCCTTGTGCAGCGTGATCTTGTCGCTCGGCCGCAGCGAGAACGTCGCGTCGAAGGTCTGCGCCCGGGCGTTGACCAGCGAGCCGTCCGGGAACCGCAGCGCCTCGGGGCGGGCGTCGACCGGCAGCAGCAGGCCGCCGCCCGGGTGCGCCTTGGTGGTGTTGTCGCTGTACGCGGTGTCCCACAGCCAGATGAGCACGCCCTGCTGGTAGGGGTAGAACTCCACCGTGTCGCCGCTCTGCCCGAAGTTGTACGGCCCGGTCTTGAGGTACTGGCCGAAACCGGTGTAGCGCCGGTTCTCCACCACGTAGGCGCGCGGGTGCTGCTCGGTGCCGTAACGCCCCTCGGTGCGCGACCACTTGAGGGCGGTCCAGCCGTTGTCGCCCTGCTCCGCGCCGTCGCGCAGCAGCTCGCGGCCGTCCGCCGTGATCCGCAGGTCGTCGAAGGCCGCGCCCTTGCCGTGGGTGTTGCTGTCGGAGGTCACCCGCAGCCGCAGCGAGACGCTCTTGCCCGCGTACGCGCCCAGGGGCACCCCGAGTTCGGCCCAGCCGCCCGAGGTGCCGGAGATCCCCTTCGCGGGGATCGCCGCGCCGCCGACCGTGCCCGGCAGGGCCGCCCAGGTCGCGCCGCCGTCCGTGGACGCCTCCACGGTGAGGAAGTCGAAGTCCTTCTCCACGTCGTACCAGACCCGGGCGTCGAGCCGGGCCGGGGCGCCGGCCGGGATCCCGGTGAGGTCGACCGTGCGCGTGAGGGTGTTGTCCATGAAGTCCCCGGTGCCGCTCCACCACTGGGCCGCGCCCTCGTACGGATCGGCCAGTTCGGTCCGGGTCACCGAGGGTGGCAGGTGCACCAGCAGGGCCTGTGGATCCTCGGTGTTGTAGCCGGAGACGCCGAGCACCGCCTTGGTCCTGCGGCCCGCGTCGGCTTCGGTGTATTCGAGCCAGCCCAGTTGGAGCTTGCTCCACGCGTCGAGGTCGCCGGGGAAGGCGCCGGTGGTGTTGGCGCCCTTGCCGAGGTAGGAGGCGGAGGACATCAGCGACCAGAAGTTGACGCTGTTGTCCCCGTCCGAGCTGTACAGATCGGGCAGGCCCAGATCGTGGCCGAACTCGTGGGCGAAGAGGCCTACTCCGCTGTTCTCGCCGCCGGTCAGATAGTCACCCGCCCAGATCCCGGTGTCGCCGACCGGGGTGCCGCCCGCCTTGTTCCCCGCGGGGCCCGCGGTGCCGGCCTGGTCGTAGTAGGCGAACCAGCGGTGCGCCCAGACGGCGTCCTTGCCCTGCGCCCCGCCGCCCCAGGTCTGGTCCTTGCCCGCGTGCACGATGACGAGGTGGTCCAGGTAGCCGTCCGGCTCGTTGAAGTTGCCGTCGTGATCGGCGTCGTAGCGGTCCCAGACGTCGTACTCGGCCAGCTCGGCCTTGATCTCGGCCGGGGTGCGGCCCTTGGCCACCTCGCCCCGGTACCAGGCGTCGGTGGCGTCGCGGACCAGGTCCCAGTTGGTGCGGCACTGGCCCGCTTCGGCGCAGTTGTCGGTGCCGTAACGGGCTTCGTTCCAGGGGAGTTTGACCCAGCCGGTGACCTGGCCGTCCATGTCGTAGCGGCCGGAGGACTGGAGGTCGTAGTAGGAGCGCAGGCTGACCGCGCCGGGGGCGTCGGAGAAGAACTGCTGCTGGTAGGAGGCCTGGCTGAAGTCCTTGCGCCACAGGGTGTGGTTGTCGCTCTTGTCCGGCTTGGGGATCGTGTTGTGCAGGGGGCCGGGCGTGCCGCCGAAGCGCGGCTTGCCCTCGTACTGCGTGGTGTTGTCGACCTGGTCGCCGAATTCGGCCAGGATCACGAACACCTTGTCCTTGCGTTCCTGGGCCAGTTCCACGTAGTTCTTGCCGACCTTGGCGGTGCGGGGGAGGGTGCCGTCCGCCTCGGCCCGCAGGGCCGCGGGGCCGCCGCCGGGCCCCGCGGCGACGCCTTCGAGGGCCTGGCGGCGCAGGGCCTGGCGCTGGAGTTCCAGGGGCGCGGGCGGCGGGGCGGCCGCCTGCTCGCTCCGGGTGGTCTGTGGTGCGGGGGCGGGCGGGACCGCGGCGAGCGCGGCGGGGGAGAGCGCGGGGGTGGCGAGGAGGGCGATGGCTATCGCCGCTCCTGCCGCGACGAGTCTGCGCAACGTGGCTGACCTTTCTGGGAGTTCGGCCGGGGCGCAGGTAATATTTCACATGTCACAGGTGACGCATAGGGGTTGCGGGGCCGGGATCCTCGGGGTTGCGGGGTCTTGAGGGTTGGGGGGCCTCAGGGTTGCGGGGGCCGGGGTGATCAGGGGTGCCTCGGGGTCGGCTCGGGGTGATTCCCGATATCCCGGTACCGCCCGCGACGGACATGATCGGGACATGACGAAGCGAGCGCCGAGCGACCGGGCCGAAGCCCACAGACCGACCGTCAACCACCTGGAGAGCAGCCGCACTTGGGGGCCTCGCCGGACCGCCCTCACCCGGGCCGCCTTCGTGGCCGCGCCCTTGTGCATGCTGGCCTACGGGGCCATCCGGCTCTCCGCCCCGGACCACGAGCCGGACCTCGCCTGGACCTCCGGCCACCTCTTCCTGATGACCGGGGTGCTCCTCTTCGGCGCCGTCTTCCTCGGCCTGCGGCGGCTCGTCGAACCGGCCACCACCGCGGGGCGGACGAGCGCGAACGTCGCGACCGGCCTCGGCCTGGCCGGCACGCTGGCCGTCACCGCGCAGGCGGTCATCGACCTCGTCGTCGGCTTCCGTTCGGCCGACCGCCCTGAGATGAACCGCCTCTTCGAGCAGGTCCAGAGCCACCCCGGGGTGATGCCCCTCGTCTACACGGTCGTCCCGATGTTCCTGTACCTCGGCCTGATCTGGATCGTGGTGCAGCTCACCGTCCAGCGCCGCATCGCCGCCTGGCGCCCCGTCGCCGTGGTGCTCGGCACCGCCGTCATGGTGGCCAGCCTCGACCTGATCCCGCTCGGCGCCGTCCTCTTCTGCGCGGCCCTCTCCCCGCTGGCCCGCGACCTCCCCGCCGCCCGCCGACCGGCCTGACGCCCCGGGGCGGCGGGGCCGTCAGCCCGGCGGGTACTCAGCCCGGCGGGGCCTCGCCGCGCAGATGGGCCAGCACCGCCAGGACGCGCCGGTTGCCCTCCGTCGGATCCAGTTGCAGCTTCATGAAGACGTTGCCCGCGTGCTTGACCACCGAGGCCTCCGTCACGGTCAGCCGCTGCGCGATGGCCTGGTTGTTGAGGCCCTCGGCCATCAGGGCCAGCACCTCCCGTTCGCGCGGGGTCAGCCGGGCCAGCGGCCGGTCCGCGCTCCGCTGCTGGAGCAGGACCCGTACCACCTCCGGGTCGATGACGGTCTGCCCCTGCGCGACCCGGTCCAGGGCGTCCATGAACTCCGACACCTCCCCGACCCGGTCCTTGAGCAGGTAGCCCAGGCCCCCTTCGGCCGAGGAAGCACCGCTGAACAGCTGGGCGGCGTACGCGGTGGCCACGTACTGCGAGAGCACCAGCACCGGCAGCGCCGCGTGCCGGGCACGCAGGTCGAGCGCGGCCTTGAGCCCCTCGTCGCGGAAACCGGGCGGCATCCGCACATCGGTGATCACCACGTCGGGCCGGTCCGCGTCCACCGCGCGGGCCAGCTCCTCCGCGTCGCCGACGGCGGCGACCACCTCGTGGCCGACCCGGGACAGCAGCTCGACCAGCCCCGCCCGCAGCAGTACGGAATCCTCGGCGAGCACTAGCCGGAGCACGGGACCTCCACACGGAGCTGGGTCGGTCCGCCGACGGGACTGGTCACGATGAGCCTGCCTTTCAAAATGGCCACACGGTCCGCCAATCCTTGCAAACCGGACCCGGCGAGCGGATCCGCGCCGCCGTGCCCGTCATCGGTGATCAGCAGGACCAGTCGTTCACCGCGCAGCCGCCCGACCACCGCGACCGTGTCCGCGCCGCTGTGTTTGGACGCGTTGGTGAGGGCCTCGGTGACGGTGAAGTACGCCATGGTCTCCACCGGCGACGGGAGCCGCCCGGGGAGTTCGATGTCCACGCTCACCGGGATCGGGTTGCGCAGCGCCAGTTCGGCGACGGCCGCCGCCAGCCCGTGGTCGGTGAGCACCTGCGGGTGGATCCCGCGGACCAGCCCGCGCAGTTGCTCCAGCGCCTGCCGGGCCTCGCCGCGGGCCCGGGCGATCAGCGGGGAGGCCGCCGACTCCTGCCCGCGCAGCTCCAGTTCGGCCAGGCCCAGGGTCATGGTGAGGGCCACGAGCTGCTGTTGGGCGCCGTCGTGCAGGTCCCGCTCGATCCGGCGCCGCTCCGCCTCGAAGGCGTCGACCAAACGGGCCCGGGAACGGGTGAGTTCGATGACCCGGCTGCCGAGGTCCTCCTCGCGGGCGGACAGCAGGAACTGCGCGGTCCGCACCTGTGCGCCCGCCAGCAGCCCGCCCGCGTACGCGGCCACCAGCAGCCCGAGCAGTCCGACGGCGGTTCCCGGCAGCGCCGCGACCGGGTCCTCGACGGCCTGCCCGGGCAGCAGCATCACCTGGTCGGGGGCGATGGCCCACACGATCACCGGGGTGGCCACCAGCAGCAGCGAGAGGCCGAGCAGGGCCGTGAACCCGATCCCGGCGGCGGTGAACACCACGCCGAGCAGGGGTACGTACGCCAGTTCGCGCCAGGTCGCCCGCTCGCGCAGCCGGGTCCGCAGCCAGGGCAGGGCGCCCGTGCCCGGCAGCGAGCCGTGCGGATCGAGCAGCGGCTGCGGCTCCACCAGACGCAGCCGCCGCCGCTCGGCGGCGGCGACCGGGATCCCGAAGACGGCCGCGCCCATCAGGACGGCCAGTCCGATCCCGAGGACGGACAGCCCGAGCCCGACGAACAGCAGCGCGGCGAAGCCGAGCAGCACCAGGAAGCCCCACACGGTCCCGCCGAGCAGGAAGGCCCAGGCGCGCAGCGGCCAGCGGGACACGAGATAGCGCAGGGGGCGCCGCCGCAGGGCCTCCCAGACGGCGACGGTGCTCATGACGGGGCCTCCGGGGATCGTGGTCGGCATCGGACCGCGGATCCTGTCAAGGATCATGGTCTGACCTCGACTGTAGCGGTCTGCGGGGCCCGCGGGAGGTAGGGGAAACCCCACTCCGAGGTCTCCGCGCAGACCCACTGCGCCACCCGGGTCCACCCTGCTGAACTGGGGTTATGCCCCTGCTTACCGATACCCAGCTGCCCGCCGTCCACATGGCCTCCGTGACCAAGAGCTACCCGAGCGCCGCGGGCCCGGTCCCCGTCCTGCACGCGGTCAGCGTCGGCTTCCCGCAGCGGGCACTGACGGCGGTGATGGGTCCCTCGGGCTCCGGCAAGACCACCCTGCTGCACTGCGCGGCGGGCCTGGACACCCCCGACAGCGGGCAGGTCTTCCTCGGTGACACCGACCTCGCGGCCTGTGACGAGCGCGAGCTGACCCGGGTGCGGCGCGACCGGATCGGTTTCGTCTTCCAGCAGTTCAACCTGCTGCCCATGCTCACCACCTACGAGAACGTGGCCCTGCCGCTGCGGCTCCAGGGTGGCCGGGTCCGAAAGGCCAAGGTCATGGAGGCACTGGCGCAGGTGGGGCTCGCGGACAAGGCGGACCGGCGCCCGGCCCAGCTCTCCGGCGGCCAGCAGCAGCGGGTCGCCATCGCCCGCACCCTGGTCGCCGAACCGGAGATCGTCTTCGCCGACGAGCCGACCGGCTCCCTGGACCGGCAGACCGGCCGGCAGATCATGGCGCTGCTGCGCGACACCGTGGACCGGGCGGGCCGTACGGTCGCCATGGTCACCCACGACCCGGCGGCCGCCGCCTGCGCGGACCGGGTGATCTTCCTGTCCGACGGCCGGGTCGTCGGCCGTCTCGACCATCCGACGGCCGACGCGGTCGCCGCCCAGCTCAGCGTCTGGGAGCGCTGATGTGGCGCATATCGGTCCAGTCCGTGCGCCACTACTGGGCGCTGTTCGTCGGTACGTTCGTCGCGCTCGCCCTCGGCGTGGCGCTCATCGGGGTCTCGGCCGCCGCCCTGGCCGCCACCTGGTCGGTGCCCGCCCCCGCCGCTGACCTCCCCTCGGTCACCCTCACCGACGGGACGGGCACGGCCCGTACCCTCTCCGGCGGGACCCTGGACATGGGCGGCGTACAGAGCGTCCTGGCGATGGCCGGGGTCGTCTCTGCCTTCGTGACCGTCTTCGTCATCGCGGGCACCTGCGCCTTCGGCATCGCGCTGCGCCGCCGGGACATGGGGCTGCTGCGCCTTGTCGGCGCGGGCGGCCCGCAGGTGCGCCGGATGGTGCTGGGCGAGTCCCTCGCGGTGGCCGTGCCCGCCGCCGTGACCGGCTGCCTCGCCGCGGCCGTGGCCGCGCCCTCCGTGCTCGACGCCCTGAACAGCACCGGCCTCTCCCCGGTCGAGCTGCACCCGGGCCCGGTGCTGTGGCCGCTGGTGTTCGCCGCGGGCAGCGGTCTGCTCATCGCGGTACTGGGCGTCTTCGCCGCCTCGAAGCGTGCGGCCCGGGTCCGGCCCACCGAGGCCCTGCGCGAGGCCGACCTGGACGCCAAGGCGATGACCGCCGGGCGCGCGGTGACGGGCGCGGCGCTGCTGGTCACCGGCGCCGTCATGGTGAGCATCGCGCCCGGCTCCGGTGCGGAGGCGGCCACGCCGCTGGCCCTCTTCGGCGCGATGGCACTGGCCGTCGCGGCGACCCTGCTCGGCCCCGCCTACCTCCCGCCGCTGCTGCGGCTGCTGTCCCTGCCGCTGCGCTGGGCCGACCCGGTCGCCGGACGGATGGCCGCCGCCTCCGTCACCACCTCGCGCCGCCGCACCGCCTCGCTGGTGGGACCGGTCCTGGCGATCGTCGCCATCGTCGGGGTGTTCACCACCGTCCTGTCCACCGCCGGCGCCGCCACCGAGGCCGACGACCGGGCCCGTACCGCCGCGCAGTTGATCGTCGAGCCCGTGGGCGGCGGCGGGCTGAGCGCCGCCGACCTCGCGGCGCTGCGCGCCGATCCGCGGGTGGCGGCCGTCTCGGCGCCGGCCCCGCTGGAGGTGGCGGTCGCCGGAGCGATCGAGGTGTGGAAGGACCAGGCGGCGGTGGCCGACCCGGCCGCCCTCGCCCGGACCCACCGGATCACCGTCACCGAGGGCACGGCGGGCGCCCTCGCGCCCGGAACGGTCGCGGTCTCCAAGGAGTTCGCCGACTGGTACGGACGCCACGCGGGCACCGAAGTGACGTACGGCCTCTTCGGCGGCCGGACGGTCAAGGCCAAGGTCGTCGCCGTCCTGGACGGCGGGTCGGCGGTGCCGCACCTGCTGCTCCCCGCCGCCGACGCGGCGGGCGCGGCCGCCGCACCCGAGCGGGCGAGCGTCCTGCTCGATCCGGGGGCCGCGGGCTCGGCCGGCGCGGTCGCCGCCGACCTGACCCGGCGCCTGGGCCCGGACCGGGTCGAGGTCACCGAGAGCGTCCGCTGGTTCGACCACCACTCCACCGGCCAGGACCGGCTGAACCGCCTGGTGTTGCTCGTCCTGACCGGGCCCGCCTCGCTGTACGCGCTGATCGCCGTCGCCAGCACCCTGGTCATGTCCTACAGCAGGCGCGGCCGCGAGGTCGCCGGGATGCGCATGATCGGGGTGAGCGCGGGACAACTGCGCCGCACCGCCGTGTGGGAGACCCTCGCCACCACCACGGCGGGCATCGCGATCGCCGCCGCCATCGTCACCATCGGCGCCCGGTCCTACCGGGGCGCGCTCACCGTCCTCGGCGGCGAACCCCCGCTGAGCGTGCCGTGGGCCCTGCTCGCCGCCCTGGCCGGGTCCTGCGTGCTGGTGGGCGTGGTGGTCAGCCTCGTCGCGACCGGGCGCCTGCTCCGGCAAGGGGGCGTGGCGGCGATCACTTCCCGGCAGTGAGCCCCGCCCGGCGAGCGGCGTAGCGTTCGCCGTCACCTCGCGCCTATGCTGGCCCCCCACAAGACACACCCCCTTCACGTTCACCATTCGACGGCCGCGCCCGTCAACTGGCCTGATCCTCACGAGCAGGAGTTTCCATGCGCGTCGCGATCGCCGAGGATTCCGCGCTCTTGCGAGCAGGAATAGCGAGGCTGCTGGCCGACGAAGGAATTGACGTCGTCGCATCGATGGGTGACACCACGAATGTGCTCGACGTCGTCCGCACCACCCGGCCGCACGTGGTGATCCTGGACGTCCGGATGCCGCCCACCCACACCGACGAGGGCATCCGGGCGGCCATCGAGATCCAGCGGCACTGCGAGGGGACCGCGGTGCTGCTCCTCTCCCAGTACGTGGAGCACACGTACGCCGAGGAACTGGTCCGCAACGCCCGAGGTGGGACGGGGTACCTGCTCAAGCAGCGGGTGGGCGACTTCGACGAGTTCCTCTCCGCCCTCCAGCGGGTCCGCGCCGGGGAGACCGTCCTGGACTCCGACATCTTCAAGCAATTCGTGGGCAGCCCGCGGGAGAAGCGGGCCACGGACCTGCTGACGCCCCGTGAACGCCAGGTCCTGGAACTCATGGCCACCGGCCTCACCAACGGCGGAATCGTCAACCGCCTCGGCATTTCCGAACGCGCCGTGGAAAAACACGTCACCGCCATTCTCGGGAAGCTGCAGATCCCCAATACCGGAGAGAATCACCGCAGGGTGCTCGCGGTACTCGACTATCTGCGCGGCATCGAACGGCTGCAAGACATCACCGAGTGAAATGTAGTGGTTCGTAGTTCCGTGAAATTGCCGACTCCCTACCGCGTCGCGGCCGGTCTCATCTACCTGTCCGTCGGCAGCCTGGTCGGCCTCCTGCTGGCCCCGCTCGTCGTCGTCTCCCTGGTGCTGCGCGCCGTCTCCTGGCTGCCGCTCGTGGGCCTGCCGCGGGCGCTCTCCCTGTGCGTGCGCGGCGGATCCGCCCTCGCCCGCTGGGCGGGCCGCGCGCCCGCGGACCGGCCGCCCCGCAGCAGCCCCCTGTCCGAGGCGCTGCGGGAGGTCCCGGCCAAGATGGCCGCGCTGCGCGACGGGTTCTCCTTCAGCCTCCCGATGCTGCGCGCCGTCGCCGACCTGGAGCGGCTGCTGGCCCACTCGGTGGCCGTGGACCGGCCGGGACCGGGCGAGCCGCCGCACCCGGCGAGCGCGCAGCGCGAGGAACAGCGCGAGTCCTCCGAGGCGAACTGGGACGACATCGGCTACCTGGGCCTACTGCTGCTCGGCACGGTGTGGCTGATCCCGCTGGCCGCACTGGCGATCCCCGTGGTCTCCTTCCTCGTCGCGCTGCCCGTCGGCCCGACCGAGCAACTCGCCTTCGGCCCCGGCAACACGATCCTGGTCGACGGCCCCGGCACCCGGATCCTGGTCGCCCTCGGCTCCGTGGTCACCTTCGCCGTCCTGACCACCCTGCTCTTCGGGATGGGCCGGCTGCGCGCCCGTATGGTCCGCCGCATCCTCAGCCGGATCGACGAGGCCGAGGCGCAGCGCCGGGCGGCGGCCGCGGAACGCCAGCGCATCGCCGCACTCCGGGTCAACGACGCCGATTACCGGCGTCTGGAACGCGATCTGCACGACGGCGCGCAGGCCCGGCTGGCGATGCTCCTGATGACGCTCTCCTATGCGAAAAAGCGCCGCAGCGATGACGCGGAATACCTCACCGCGCTGATCGAGGAAACCCGGGAAGAAGTCCGCCGGGCCCTCGACGAGATACGTGATCTGGTCCGTGGAATCCAGCCGCCCATTCTCAGCGACCGCGGCCTCGACGCCGCCGTCATCGCACTGACCGAGAAATTCCACGTGCCGGTATCGGTATCCGGCAGGCTGGCGCGCAGGCCGGATGTCAATGTGGAATCCGCGGCTTATTACATCATCGTGGAATGCCTGGCCAACACGGTCAAGCACGCGGGCGCGACCTCCATCGACGTCAGCCTGGAGCAGTACGACAACCACCTGGTCGTCTCGGTGACGGACGACGGCGTCGGCGGAGCCTCCTGCAGCGCCGGTACGGGCCTGCGCGGCCTGGAGGACCGGGCGGCGGCCCTGGGCGGACGGCTGGATGTGGTCAGCCCCGCCGGGGGTCCCACCACGGTCCGGGCCACCCTTCCCTGGTCGTTGAACAAGGTCTGACCTGGGTCTTTGCCTCACGCTGAAACTCCTTGCCCTTCCTTGAGCGGGTGGCCGAGGATGTGGGGGTACGGGTAGCCGCACCATCCGGGGTGCGGGTAGCCGCACCTACCGGAGGGATGAGGGAGAGACGTGGAAGCGCACCAAGCGGCGGAACGGCTGCGGGAACTCGCGCACGACCACACCGTTCCCGGCGCGCAACTGACCGTTCACCGGGCGGGGGAGAGCCTCTCCCTGGCCGCCGGAGCGGTCCGGGCCGGCGGCCCCGAGGCGGTCACCACCGCCACGGGATTCGCCTACGGATCCGTCACCAAGGCCTTTACCGCCACGGTGGTCGCTCGGCTGGAGTCCGACGGGGATCTCGAACTCGACGATCCGGTCGGGGAGTACCTGGCCGAGTTCGACGCGGCGACGGACGAGGCGATATCGTCCGTCACCCTGCGGAATCTGCTGAGCCACACGGCGGGCCTGATCGCCGACCACGAGCCGGACCGGGCGGAAGACGCCTCCCTGGCCCGATATGCGGCGAGCATGGCGACCACCGGATCGCTGCACGAACCGGGCGGCTTCTTTTCGTACTCGAATTCCGGTTACAACATTCTGGGCCGGGTCATCGAAGCCGTCACCGATATGACGTGGCGACAGGCGCTGGGGAACCTCCTGCTGCGCCCGCTCGCCATCCAACCGCTGTTCCTGCACGGCCCGCAGGCCCCCGGCCGCACCCTCGCCGACTGCCACACCGTGCGGCCCGGCGAGCGCGTCGCGCGACCCGCGGACCTGTACGTGCCGCCCAGCTGGGCACCGGCCGCGGGGCTCGCCGGAAGCGCCGACGACCTGATCGCGCTGGCCCGGCTCCACCTCGGCACCCATCCCGCGACCGCCGCCGCGGCGGGCGCGCGGGGGCTCGCCGGGACGGGCGTACGGGTGCCCGCGGCCGATGCCTTCGGGATGGCCGACGGCTGGGGCCCGGGTCTGGCCCACTACGCCTCGCCCGAGGGCGACTGGCTCGGGCACGACGGCACCGTCGACGGCAGCACCTCCCACCTCCGCTTCCACCCGGCGAGCGGCACCGCCGTCGCCCTGACCACCAACTCCACCACCGGCACGCTGATGTGGGCCGACGTGGTGGACTGGCTCCGTGAACGGGGCATCCCGGTCGGCGACTACCGGCCGGTCCTGCCCCCGCAGGCCCCGCCCGGCGCGGACCTCCGAGCACTGACCGGCGAATTCCGCAACGGTGACACGTACTTCGCCGTCCGCGCCCACGGCGACGCGGGCGACGGCCGGGGGCTGCGGCTCTCCGATGGAACCGGCCTGGTCGCCGATCTGACCCTGTACGACGGGCTGGTCTTCACCGCCCGGCGCGCCGACGCCGAAGAGGCCCCGTACGCGGGCCGGTTCGTCCTCGACCCGGCCACCGGCGAGGCCGCCCTGATGCAGCTCGGCGGACGCTCCGCCCGGCGCGTGGCGGCGCTCTAATGCCGGGCCCGCAGAGGTGTAACGGGCGGTGTCCGGGGCGGTAAAGGCCGCTGCCCCGGGCGTAGCCGCTGCCCCGAGCGGCGGCCACGCCGTGACCTGACCGTCCGGCCGTATCCCGATCACCCGGCCCGGCCGCACCGCGCCTCGCCCTCGGCGCTCCCCTCACCGCCTCTTCCTCCGCTTTCCGCTCCCCGCCCCCTCCTCGGCTTCTCGCTCCCCGCCGTCCCGTCCCCCATCCCCCTCCGCCGCGGCGCGGTTCCGCTCCGCCCGCGCGGCCCCCCTTCTCCGCTTCACCTCATCGCACCCCTCACCGGTTCCCGGGCTGCCCGCCCCGGCATTCCCCTGCCCGGAACCGCCCTTTCTGGAGGTACAACGTGGCTCGCGCCGACGCGTCGGACAACCGGGATCTCCCCCGTCAGGTGGAGTTCTGGCGGGACAGGCTGGAGGGCATCGCCCCCCTCGAACTGCCCGCCGACCGGCCGCGCCCGGTCATCCGCAGGCCCCGCACCGCGACCCACGAGTGCGCGCTCCCGGCCCCCGCCGCGGTGGCCCTGGCCGCCCCCGGCACCGGTACGGGACCGGGCCCCACCGCGGTCCTGGCCGCCGCCGTCATCGCCGTGCTGGCGCGCCACTCCGGCCAGGAGGACATCGCCCTCGGCGTGCCCTCGCCGCGCACCGGCCACACCGTCGTCCTGCGCGTACCGGTCGAGGCGTCCGCCCCCTTCCGGGCGCTGCTCGACGACACCACCGCCCGGCTCGCCGACGCCCTCGCGCACGACGGCGTACCGCTGGACGAGCTGGCCCGGACGCTGGCCCCGCACAGCGACACCGGCATCACCCCCTTCGTCCAGGCCGTGGTCGCCGTGACCGGTGAACTCCCGCAGGACGCAGGCGAGTTCGACCCGCTCGACCTGTCCTTCGAGGCCGACCCGGCGGCCGCCCTGCTCCGCATCCGCTACAGCACGGCCCTCTTCGACGCGTCCACCGCCGCCCGGATCGCCGGTCACCTCGGCGTGCTGCTCGGCGCGGCGGGCGCCGACCCCGCCCGCCCGCTGTCCGCGCTGCCGATGCTCACCGACGGCGAGTTCGAGCAGGTCGTCCGGGAGTGGAACGACACCGCCCGCGAGGTCCCGCGCGCCACCTTCCCCGAGCTGTACGCCGCCCACGCGGCGGCCCGGCCCGACGCGAGCGCCGTCATCGACGAGCGGGGCACGGTCAGCTACCGCGAACTGGACGAGCGGGCCAACCGGATCGCCCACCACCTGATCGAACAGGGCGCCGGGCGCGGCGAGTTGATCGGCCTGTGCGTGGAGCGCGGCGCCGCGATGGCGGCCGGTCTGCTCGGCATCATGAAGGCGGGCGCCGCCTACCTCCCGCTCGACCCGGCCTATCCGGCCGACCGGCTCGCCTACATGCTCCAGGACTCGGGCGCCCGGATCGTGCTCACCGAACGCGCGCTGCGCGCGGCGCTGCCCGCCACCGGCGCGGTCCTCGTCGACCTGACCGACGACCACGCCGCGATCGCGGCCCGCCCGGCGACGGCCCCCGAGGTGGCGCTCGCCCCCGAGGACCTGGCCTACGCCATCTACACCTCCGGTTCCACCGGCCGCCCCAAGGGGGTGCTGGTCTCGCACGCGGGCATCGGCAACCTGGCCGCCGTACAGGCCGAGGCCTTCGAGGTCACCGCCGCGAGCCGGGTGCTGCAGTTCGCCTCCACCAGCTTCGACGCCGCGTTCTGGGAGGTCTGCATGGGCCTCCTCACCGGCGCCGCCCTGGTCATGGGCAGCAAGGAGACCCTGGCGCCGGGCGAGCCGCTGGCCGGCTACGCCGCCGAGCACGGGGTCACCCACGCCACGCTCACCCCGGCGACCGTCGCCGTGCTGCCCGAGGGCGGCCTGCCGGCCGACACCACCCTCATCGTCGCCGGTGAGGCCAGTACGGGTGACCTGGTGGCCCGGTGGTCCGCGGGCCGCCGGATGATCAATGCCTACGGTCCGACGGAGAGCACGGTCTGCGCGACCATGAGCGCCCCGCTCAGCGGCGCGGCCGTGCCCCCGATCGGCACGCCCATCGCGAACTTCCGGATCTACGTCCTGGACGAGGTCCTGCACCCGGTCCCGGCCGGGGTGCGCGGCGAGCTGTACATCGCGGGCATCGGCCTGGCGCGCGGCTACCACGGCCGTCCCGGCCTCACGGCGGAACGTTTCATCGCCAATCCGTTCGGGCAGCCCGGCGAGCGGATGTACCGCTCCGGCGACATCGCCCGCTGGCAGCCCGACGGCACCCTCGAATACCTCGGCCGCGCCGACGACCAGGTCAAGGTGCGCGGCTTCCGCATCGAACTCGGCGAGATCGAGAGCGCGCTGGCCCTCCACCCCGACGTCGCGCAGGCCGTGGTCCTCACCCACAACACCAACCTGCTGGCCTACGTCTCGGCCGCCGCCGGGCACCGCCCCACCGCCGCCGCCCTGCGCACCCACCTCGCCGCCGAGCTGCCCGCGCACATGATCCCCTCGGTGATCGTGGTCCTCGACGACCTGCCGCTCACCCCCAACGGCAAGGTGGACCGCAAGGCCCTGCCCGCGCCCGGCTCCGTCCGCGAGAGCGCCCCCGCCGCCGAATCCGCCGGTGGGGACGCAGAACCGGACACCGGAGCCCCCCGCAACGCCGTCGAGGAAACCCTCGCGGGCGTCTGGGCCGAGGTCCTCGGACTCGAACGCGTCGGCGTCCACGAGGACTTCTTCGCGCTCGGCGGCAACTCGATCCTCTCCGTGCGGGCCGTCGCACGGATGCGCCGGGCCCTCGGCGTCAAACTCTCCCCGCGCATCCTGTTCGACACCCCCACCATCGCCGCGCTCGCCGCCTCCGTCGCCCCCGAGGAGAGCGTCCAGGACACCACCGTCCCCGTGATCCCCCGCGACGGCGTCCTCCCCATGTCCTTCGGCCAGCAACGCCTGTGGTTCCTGGAGGACTTCGACCCCGGCAGCGGCGAATACCACACCGCCCTGGGGCTGCGGCTGACCGGCGCCCTGGACACCGCGGCCCTGCGCGCGGCCGCCGCCGACCTCACGGCCCGCCACGAATCGCTGCGCACCACCTTCGGTGTCGTCGGCGGCCGCGGCGTCCAGGTGGTCCACGCGCCGGACGCGCCCGAGGCGGCCCCGCAGTGGCGCACCGCCGACCTGTCCGACACGCCCGCCGCACTGCGCGAGGAGCGGCTGCGCGAGCTGGTGCGCGCCGAGACCGCCCGCGCCTACGACCTCAAGGCCGGCCCGCTGGTCCGCGTCCTGCTGGTCCGCCTCGCCGCCGACGAGCACGTGTGCGTCCTCGGCATGCACCACATCGTCACCGACGGCTGGTCCATGGGCGTCGTCACCCGCGAGCTGGGCGAGCTGTACGCCGCCCGCGCCGAGGGCCGCCCCGCCGCCCTGGCCGACGTACCCGTCCAGTACCCGGACTTCGCGGCCTGGCAGCGCGGCCGCCTCGAAGACGGCGGCCTGCTGGAGCGGCAGCTCGGCTGGTGGCGCGAACGCCTCGACGGCATCGCCCCATTGGAACTGCCCACCGACCGCCCGCGCCCGGCCGTGCGCTCCTCCGCCGGAGCCGTGTACGCCTTCGCGATCCCCGCCGACACCACCGCCTCCGTCCGCCACCTCGCGCAGGAGCAGGGCGCCACCCTCTTCATGGCGCTCACCGCCGCCGTCAAGACCGTCTTCGCCCGCTACTCCGGCCAGCAGGACATCGCGGTCGGCACCGCCACCTCGGGCCGCGGCCAGGCCGACCTGGAACACCTGATCGGCTTCCTCGTCAACACCGTCGTCCTGCGCTCCCGGGTCGAGCCCGACATGAACTTCGGGCAGCTCCTCGGCCAGGTCAAGGAGACGGTACTGGAGGCCTTCGCCCACGAGGACGTGCCCTTCGAGCGCCTCGTCGAGGCCGTGCGCACCGAACGCGACACCAGCCGCACCCCGCTCGTCCAGGCGATGGTGGTGCTGCAGAACGCCCCCGCCGGGGACCTCGGACTCCCCGGTGTCGCGGCCACCCGCTACCCGGTGGACCGCGAGGCCGCGCCCTTCGACCTCACCGTCGAGTTCTTCGAGACCGACGGCGCGCTCACCGCCCAGGTCGGCTACAGCACGGCCCTCTTCGACGAGGCCTCCATCGCCCGCTTCGCCGGGCACCTCTCCACCCTGCTGCTGTCCGCCGCGACTGCCCCCGACCAGCCGCTGGCCGCCCTCGCGATGCTCACCGACGAGGAGTTCGACCACGTCGTACGGGACTGGCACGGCCCCCGCACCGAGCCGCTGACCGGGACCTTCCCGCAGCTCGTCGAGGCGCAGGCGCGCCGCCGCCCGGACGCGCCCGCCGTCGAGGACACCCGCACCACGCTCACCTACCGGGACCTGGACGAGGCCGCGAACCGCCTCGCCCACCACCTCACCGCCCACGGCGCGGGCCCCGGTTCGATCGTCGGCCTGTGCGTGGAGCGCGGCGCCGACCTGGTCGTCGGCCTCCTCGGCATCATGAAGGCGGGCGCCGCCTACCTGCCGCTGGACCCCGGCTACCCGGCCGACCGGCTCGCCTTCATGCTCGCGGACTCCGGCGCCCCGATCGTCGTCACCCAGACCGGACCCCTGGGCCAACTGCCGCCCACCGACGCCCTCGTGGTGGACCTCACCGCGGACCGCGACGCGCTCGCCGCCCGCCCGGCCACCGCCCCCGAGGTGGCGCTGCGCCCGGCGGACCTGGCGTACGTGATCTACACCTCCGGCTCGACCGGCACCCCGAAGGGCGTCCTCGTCCCGCACGCGGGCATCGGCAACCTCGCCTCCGCCGAGATCGACCGGCTGGCGGTCACCGAGGACAGCCGCGTCCTGCAGTTCGCCTCGTCCTCCTTCGACGGCGCCGTCATGGAGGTCCTGATGGCGCTGCCCGCGGGCGCCACCCTGGTGCTGCCCCCGCACGGCCCGATCGTCGGCGAGACCCTCCAGGCCTTCCTCGGCGAACGCCGGATCACCCACGCCCTGCTCGCCCCCTCCGCCGTCGCCACCCTCGTCCCCGAGGGCCTGGAAGAGCTGGCGACCCTGGTCGTCGGCGGCGAGGCCAGCACCGGCGACCTGGTCGCCCGCTGGTCCCCGGGCCGCCGGATGATCAACGCGTACGGTCCGACCGAGTCCACCGTCGTCGCCGCCATGAGCCTGCCGCTGGCGGGCGGAGCGGTCCCGCCGATCGGCGGCCCGCTGCCCAACACCCGCGTCCGGCTCCTCGACGCCGCGCTCCAGCCCGTCCCCGTCGGGGTCCCCGGCGAGCTGTACATCGCGGGCCCGCACCTGGCCCGCGGCTACCACGGCCGGCCCGGGCTGACCGCCGAGCGGTTCACCGCCGACCCGTACGGCGAGCCCGGCGCGCGCATGTACCGCTCGGGCGACGTGGCCCGGCTGCGCGCCGACGGCGCCCTCGAATACCTGGGCCGCGCCGACGACCAGGTCAAACTGCGCGGGTTCCGCATCGAACTCGGCGAGATCGAGACCGCCCTCGCCCGCCACCGCGCCGTCCGTGACGCCGTCGTCGTGGTCCACGAGGACGACCGGGGCCGCAAGCGGCTCGTCGCCTACCTCGTCGCCGAAGGCGCGGACGGCGGCCCCGAAGGCACCCCGGAGGGCGGCCCCGCCGCGGTCCCCGCCGCCGCCCCCGCCACCGGCGAACTCCGCTCCCACCTCGCCGGATCGCTCCCCGACTACATGGTGCCCGCCCAGTTCGTCACCCTGGACCGGCTCCCGCTCACCCCCAGCGGCAAGGTCGACCGCCGCGCCCTGCCCGCGCCGCAGCCGCAGACCGCGGCCCCGGACACCGCGCACACCCCGCCCCGCGACGCGACCGAGGAGACCCTGGCCGCGGTCTGGGCCGACGTACTCGGTGTCGAGCGGGTCGGGATCCACGACAACTTCTTCGACCTCGGCGGGGATTCGATCCTCTCCATCCAGGTGGTGTCCCGGGCCCGCCAGGCCGGGCTGCTGCTCACCTCCAAGCTGCTGTTCGTCCACCAGTCGGTCGCCGCCCTCGCAGGCGCCGTCACCACGGTCGACGAGAACGCCGCCGCCGCTCCGGCCGAGGTGTCCGGGCGCGCCGAACTCGCCCCGATCCAGCGCTGGTTCTTCGCCGAGCACAGCGTGGACACCGACCACTACGGCATGTCCGTCCAGGTCGAACTGGCCCCCGACACCGACACCGCCCTGCTGGAACGCGCCCTCGGCGCGGTCGTCGCCCACCACGACGCCCTGCGCATGCGCTTCACCCGCGACGGCGCCGGATGGAGCCAGGAATACGCAGACCGCGCCGACCGTGCGGCCGGGCTCTTCTCCGTACGCGACCTGTCCTCCCTCGGCGACGCACCGCGCGAAGAGGCCCTGCACGAGGCCGCGCGCGCCGCCCAGCGCTCCCTCGACCTCGCGGGCGGCGCCCTCGTCAGGGGTGTGTTCCTGCGGCTCGGCGCGGCCCGGCTGCCGCGCCTCTTCCTCACCGTGCACCACCTGGTCATGGACGGGGTGTCCTGGCGGGTGCTCCTCGAAGACCTCGCCACCGCCTACGGGCAGCTCGCCGAGGGCCGTACGCCCGACCTCGGCGCCAAGTCCAGCAGCTACGGCCAGTGGTCCGCACGCCTCGCCGACCACGTCCGCGGCGGCGCCCTCGACGACGAACTGCCGCACTGGCAGCAGGTCTCCGCGGCGATCCGCGCCCTGCCGGGCACGGGCACGGGCACGGCGGACGCCGACGCGAGCGCCCCGAACACCTTCGGCGCGGCGGCCACCGCCTCCGTCAGCCTCGGCCGCGCGGACACCGAGGCCCTCCTCCAGCGGGTCCCCGCCGCCTACCGCACCCAGATCAACGACGTCCTGCTCACCGCGCTGGGCCGGGTCCTCGGCGACTGGGCGGGCGACCCCGTCACCGTCGCCCTCGAAGGCCACGGCCGCGAGGAACTCTTCGAGGACATCGACCTCTCCCGCACGGTCGGCTGGTTCACCACCATCCACCCCGTCACCCTCGACGTCCCCGCGGGCGACTGGGGCCCCGCACTCAAGCACCTCAAGGAGGAGCTGCGCGCCATCCCCGGCCGGGGACTCGGCTACGGCGCCCTGCGCTTCCTGTCCGCGCCGGGCACCCCGGGCCACGCCCTGCACACCGCCCCGCACCCCCAGGTCAGCTTCAACTACCTCGGCCAGTGGGACGGCACCACCAGCCACAGCGGCCTGGTCCGCAGCCGCCTGGCCGCCCTCGGCGCCGACCAGGCCCCCGACCAGCTCCGGCCGCACCTCATCGACATCGTCGCCGCCGTCACCGACGGCGAACTGCGCATCGACTGGATCCACGCCCCCGGCACCCACCGCACCGAAGCCGTCCAGCACCTCGCGGACACCTTCCTCGCCGCGCTGCGCGAGCTGATCGCCCACTGCCTGCTCCCGGACAGCGGGGGCGCCACCCCCGCCGACTTCCCGCTCGCCGCGCTCGACCAGGACACGGTGGACCGGATCGCGGGCTCCGGCGCCGCGGCCAGGGAGGTGGAGGACATCCACCCGCTGACCCCGATGCAGGCCGGCATGCTCTTCCACACCCTCGCCGAACCCGGCTCCGGCGCCTACTTCGAGCAGCTGACCTTCGCCCTAGACGGGGTGAGCGACCCGCACCTGCTCGCCGCCGCCTGGCAGAGCGTCGCCGACCACACCGAGGTGCTGCGCGCCCGGCTCGTCTGGCAGGACACCGAGCGCCCCCTGATGGTCGTCGGCCGCCGCGCCGCACTGCCCGTCACCCACCTCGACTGGCGCGCCCGCACCGCCGAGGAGCAGGAGAGCGGCCTGCGGGCCTTCCTCGCCGAGGACCGCGCCCGGCCGCTCGACCTGAGCACCGCCCCGCTCCTGCGGCTCGCCCTGATCCGGCTCTCCGACAGCTCCGTACGGCTCGTGTGCTCCTTCCACCACATCCTGCTGGACGGCTGGTCCACCTTCGACGTGCTCGGCCAGACCTTCACCGCGCACGCCGCCCTCGCCGCCGGAGAGCCGCCCGTGCTCCCCGCCCGCCGCCCCTTCTCCGCCTACGTCGCCTGGCTGGAGCGGCAGGACCTCGCCGAGGCCGAGACGTACTGGCGGGAACTGCTCGCCGGAATCCACGCGCCGACCCCCCTGCCGGGCGTCCGCGGCGCCGCGAGCGGACACCGCGCCGGAGCCGCCGGGCGGACCGTGCGGCGGCTGTCGCCCCAGCTCTCCCGGGAGCTGGCCGACTTCGCCCGCACCCACCGGATCACCGTCAACACCGTGCTCCAGGGCGCCTGGGCACTGCTCCTGGGCCGGCACGCGGGCGAGCCGGACGTCGTCTTCGGCGCGACGGTCTCCGGCCGCCCCACCGAACTCGCGGGCGTCGACTCCATGGTCGGCATGCTGATCAACACCCTGCCGGTCCGGGTCCGGATCGACGAGGCCGCCCCCGTCGGCGCCTGGCTCGCCGAGGTCCAGCGCGCCCAGGTCGACGCCCGGCAGTACGAGTACGTACCGCTGCCGCAGATCCAGGGCTGGAGCGAGGTCGCACGCGGCACCAGCCTCTTCGAGAGCCTCGTCGTCTTCGAGAACTACCCGGTCGACGAGGAGGCCGCCGCCGCCCACGGGCTGCGCCTGCACGGCCTGGAGGGCACGGAGGCCACCAACTTCCCGCTCAACCTGATCGCCTACGCGGGCGACGAACTGACCTACACCCTGGCCTACGACGCCGGGCTGTACGACGCCCCCGGCGCGGACCGGATCTGCGGCCACCTCGACGCCCTGCTCGCCTCGATCGCGCACAGCACCCCCGACCAGCCGGTGGCGGCCCTGGCCATGCACACCGACGCCGAGGCCGAACTGACCCTGCGGACCTGGAACGACACCGCCCGCCCGCTCCCGGACGCCACCCTGCACGGCCTGTTCGCGGCCCGCGCCGCCCGGCAGCCGGACGCCGTCGCGCTCACCCACCAGGGCGAGCACCTCACCTACGCCGAACTGGACGAGCGCGCCAACCGGCTCGCCCACCACCTGGTCTCCCTCGGCGCGGGCCCCGAACAGCTCGTCGGCCTGTGCCTGGAGCGCGGCCCGCAGGCCCTCACCGCGCTGCTCGCCGTCCTCAAGGCGGGCGCCGCCTACCTGCCGCTCGACCCCGGCTACCCCGCCGACCGGCTCGCCCACATGATCGGCGACGCCGGAGTGCGGCTGCTGGTCACCGGTACCGCGCTGCGCGACCGGCTCCCGGCCGCCCCCGGCGCCGTACCGGTCGACCTGGACGCCGACGCGGCGCGGATCGCGGAGCTTCCCGGGACCGCGCCCGCCGTCACCACCACCCCGGACGCCCTCGCCTACGTCATGTACACCTCGGGCTCCACCGGCACCCCCAAGGGCGTCATGACCAGCCACCGGGCCGTCGTACGGCTCGTCCACGGGGCGGCGTACACGGACATCGGCCCCGGCGACACCGTCGCCCAGTTCGCCTCGCTCTCCTTCGACGCCTCCACCTTCGAGCTGTGGGCCGCGCTGCTCGGCGGCGCCCGGCTGGCCGTCCACCCCGCCGAACTGCCCACCGCCGAAGGACTCGGCCGGTTCCTCAAGGACCACGAGGTCACCCACCTCTGGCTCACCGCGGGCCTGTTCCACCAGGTCGCCGACGACGCGATCGGCGCCTTCAGCGGACTGCGCCAGCTCATCGCGGGCGGCGACCGGCTCTCCCCGGACCACTGCGCCCGCGTCCTGGACGCCCACCCCGGGCTGCGCCTGACCAACGGCTACGGGCCCACCGAGGCCACCACCTTCACCACCACCCACGACCTGCGCGGCGCCCCGGGCGACGGCGCGGTCCCGCTCGGCGCGCCGCTCGCCAACACCAGGGTGTACGTCCTGACGGGCGCCCTGGAACCCGCCGCGACCGGCGTCCCCGGCGAGCTGTACATCGCGGGCGCCGGTCTGGCCCGCGGCTACCTCGGGCGGCCGGGCCAGAGCGCGGAGCGCTTCGTCGCCGACCCGTACGGCGCTCCGGGGGAGCGGATGTACCGCTCCGGGGACCTGGTGGCCTGGCGGCCCGACGGCACCCTGGAGTTCCTCGGCCGCACCGACGGCCAGGTCAAGATCCGCGGGTTCCGCGTCGAGACCGGCGAGATCGAAGCCGCGCTCGTCGCCCACCCGGCGGTGGGGGACGCGGCCGTCGTCGCCCGCAACGACGGGGAGCCCGCCGGATCCGGCCGTACGGTCCTGGTCGCGCACGTGGTCCCGGCCGCCGGAGCACCCGCCCCCGGCGCCGACGAACTGCGCGCCCACCTGGCCGCCTCGCTGCCCGAGCACATGCTCCCGGCCGCCTTCACCAGCCTGACCGCGCTGCCGCTCACCGCGAACGGCAAGGTCGACCGCGCGGCACTGCCCGCCCCGGAGGCGCAGCGGCGCCTCGCCACCGGCACGGCCTACGAGGCCCCGGCCACCGTCACCGAAGAGGTGCTGGCCGAGACCTGGGCGGAACTGCTCGGCGTCGAACGGGTCGGCGTCCACGACAACTTCTTCGCGCTGGGCGGCGATTCCCTGCTCGCCCTGCGCACGGCCTCCCGGATCAACGCGGTGTTCGCCACCGACCTCTCCCCGCGGTCCCTCTTCGACCGGCCCACGGTCGCCGAAACCGCCCACGCCGTCGAGGAGATCATCCTCGCCGAGCTGGAAGCGGCGGCCGACGCGGCCGACGGCTCCTGAGCAGTTCCTGAGCACCACCACACCCCTTCCGTCCCCACCCGAAAGGACCCCTCGTGTCCAACCCCTTCGAACAGTCCGACCGCTCCTACGGCGTCCTGGTCAACGACGAGGGCCAGCACTCGCTGTGGCCCACCGGCACCGCCGTCCCCGCGGGCTGGCACGTCGCCCTCGCCGACCGGCCCCGCGAGGAGTGCCTCGCCTACGTCGAGGCCCACTGGACCGACATGCGCCCGCGCAGCCTGGCCGCCGCCTCCGATCCCGCCGCCACCCGCGCCTGACACCGCCTCCGCCGCCACGGGCGGCCGCCGCTCCGAACCGCTGAACCGCACTCCCTGGGGGATCCCTCGATGAACACGCCGTCTTCCCGCGCGGACCGGATAGCCGCCCTGCCCGACCGGCTCCGGGAGTCGCTCGCGCAGCGCCTTTCCGGCCGGGCCCAGGCCGCCGCCGCGGCCGCCGCGGGGCCGCTGATCCCCGCGGCCCCGCGCGGGGACGGGCTGCCGCTGTCCTTCGGGCAGCAACGCCTGTGGTTCCTGGAGGACTTCGACCCCGGCCGCGCCGACTACCACTCGGCGCTGCCACTGCGGATCAGCGGCGCGCTCGACGCGGACGCGCTGCGCGCGGCCGTCGGCGACCTCGTGGCCCGCCACGAAGCACTGCGCACGACCTTCCGAGCCGAGGACGGCAAGGCCCGCCAGGTCGTCCACGACGTGCTCGACACCGGCTGGACGGCCACCGAGGCGGACGGCGAGGAGAGCGCGCGGGAGATCGTCCGGGCGGAGATGGCACGCCCCTACGACCTCGCGGGCGGCCCGCTGGTCCGGGTCCTGCTGGTCCGGCTGGCCGCCGACGCGCACGTGTGCGTCCTCGGCATGCACCACATCGTCACCGACGGCTGGTCCATGGGCATCGTCGCCCGCGAACTGGGCGAGCTGTACACCGCCCGCGTCCAGGGACGTACGGCCGCGCTGGCCGACGTACCCGTCCAGTACCCGGACTTCGCGGTGTGGCAGCGCGGCCGGCTGGAGGACGGCGGCCTGCTGGAGCGGCAGACCGACTGGTGGCGCGAACAGCTGAAGGGCATCGCCCCGCTGGAACTGCCCACCGACCGGCCCCGGCCCGCCGTGCGGTCCTCCGCCGGAGCCGTCCACGCCTTCTCCCTGCCCGAACACACCCTCGGCGCGCTCCAGGAGCTGGCCCGCGCCCGGGGCGCGAGCCTCTTCATGGTGCTGACGGCCGCCGTCAAGGCCGTCCTGGCCCGCTGGTCCGACCAGGAGGACATCGCGCTCGGCACCTCCTCGGCCGCCCGCGGCCACCAGGAGCTGGAACAGCTCGTCGGCTTCCTCGTCAACACCGTCGTCCTGCGCACGCAGGTCGAACCCCAGCTGTCCTTCGCCGAGTTGCTGGGCCGCGTCAAGGACACCGTCCTCGACGCCTTCGCCCACGAGGACGTCCCCTTCGACAAGCTCGTCGAGGCCGTCCAGCCGGAACGCGACCCCAGCCGCACCGCCCTCGTCCAGGCCATGGTGGTCCTCCAGAACGCCCCCGCCGACGCCCTCGTCCTGCCCGGTGCCCGCACCACGGCCTACCCGCTGGAGCGCGACGCCTCCCTCTTCGACCTCACCTTCGAGTTCGAGGAGCGCGGCGGGCGGCTGGAGGGCCTGATCGAGTACAGCACCGAACTGTTCGACCAGAGCACGATCGCCCGGCTGACCGGCCACCTGGAGGTGCTGCTCGGCGGCGCCCTCGCCGACCCGGACACGGCCGTCGGCGCGCTCCCGCTCCTCACCGACGCCGAACACCACCAGGTCGTCACCGACTGGAACGCCACCGAACTGGCGCAGGTCGCCCCGGAGTTGATCCACGAGCGGCTGGCCGCCCAGGCCGCCCGCACCCCCGACGCCGTCGCCGTCATCGCCGAGGACGCCACCCTCACCCACCGCGAACTCGACGAACGCGCCAACCGGCTCGCCCACCACCTCAGCGCCCTGGGCGCGGGCCCCGGCTCCCTCGTCGGCCTCGGCGTCGCCCGCGGCTCGGCCATGGCCGTCGGCCTGCTCGCCATCCTCAAGGCGGGCGCCGCCTACGTCCCGCTCGACCCGGCCTTCCCCGCCGACCGCCTCGGCTACATGCTGGCCGACTCCGGCGCCCGCCTCGTCGTCACCGAGAGCGCCGTCCGCGACCGGCTGCCCGGCTCCGGCGCCCGCCTGGTCGACCTCGACGCCGACCGCGAGGCGATCGCCGCCCGGCCCGCCACGGCGCCGCGCACCACCGTCACCGCCGACGACCTCGCGTACGTCATCTACACCTCGGGCTCGACCGGCAACCCCAAGGGCGTCGCCATCGAGCACCGCAACGTCCGGCACATCTGCGCCTCCTGGGCCGAGCGCTACCGCCTGGAGGACCTCCGGTTGCGCTTCCTGTCGGTCTCCAGCCTCTCCGTGGACCTCTTCTTCGCCGACCTGATCCGCTCACTGCCCTTCGGCGGCGCGCTGATCATCGCCTCCAAGGACGTCACCACCGAGCCCCCGGCCCTGCTCGACCTGATCGCCGAAACCGGCGCCACCGGACTGGAGATCGTCCCGTCCCTGCTGAACGCCGTCCTCCAGGAGGTCGAACGGCGCGGTGACGGCTTCCCGCCGCTGCGCCTGATCTCCGTCGGCTCCGAGGCCTGGCGCGTCGAGGACTGCGCCACCCTGCTGCGCCAGATCCGGCACGACGCCGTCGTCGTCAACGCCTACGGCGGCACCGAGGCCACCGTCGACTCCACCGTCTTCGTGCCCACCGCCGACACCCTGCGCTCCACCGTGTACGTGCCGATCGGCCGCCCGCTGCCCGACACCCGCGTGTACGTGCTCGACGCGCGCCGCGCACCCGTACCCGTCGGCGTGCCCGGCGAGATCTGGATCGGCGGCGCGGGCATCGGCCGCGGCTACCACGGCCGCCCCGACCTGACCGCCGAACGGTTCGTGGACAGCCCCTTCGTCGCAGGGGACCGGCTCTACCGGACCGGCGACCGGGCCCGGCTGCTGCCCGGCGGCGACCTGGAGTTCCTCGGCCGCGCCGACGACCAGGTCAAGATCCGCGGCTTCCGCATCGAACTGGGCGAGGTCGAGAGCGCCCTGCTCACGCATCCGGAGGTCACCGACGCCGTGGTGCTGGCCCGCCAGGAGGACTCCGGCCGCCGCCGCCTCGTCGCGTACGTCGTCCCCGCCGCCCCCGGCGCGCGCGAGGCGCTCGACACCCCGGCGCTCCGCGGCCACCTCTCCGGGCTGCTGCCCGACTACATGGTGCCCGCCGTCTTCGTCACCCTGGACCGGCTCCCGCTCACCCCGAACGGCAAGGTCGACCGCCGCTCGCTGCCCGAACCGGAGGCCCAGGCCGGGCGGACCGGCACCGAGTACGCCGCTCCGCGCGACGAGGCCGAGCGCATCCTGGCCGACGTGTGGGCCGACGTACTCGGTGTCGCGCGGGTCGGGATCCACGACAACTTCTTCGACCTCGGCGGGGACTCGATCCTCTCCATCCAGGTCGTGTCCCGCGCCCGCCAGGCCGGCCTCCGGCTCACCTCCAAACTGCTCTTCCTGCACCAGAACATCGCCGCGCTGGCCGGCGCCGCCGTCGCGGCCGCCCCGGCCACCGCCGCCGCGCCCGCCGAGGTCACCGGCCGCGCCGAACTCACCCCCATCCAGCGGTGGTTCCTCGCCGAGCACACGGTCAACCCGGACCACTACGCCATGTCCGTACAGATCGAACTCGCCCCGGACACCGACCCGGCCCTGCTGGAGCGCGCCCTCGACGCGGTCGTCACCCACCACGACGCCCTGCGCATGCGGTACACCCGCGAGGGCGCCGAGTGGATCCAGGAGTACGGGGACAGGCCCACCGGGATCCTCTCCGTCCTGGACCTCGACCTGGACTTCGACGGCGACGTGGACGACGCCGAACAGCCCCTGAACGACGCGGCCCTGGCCGCCCAGCGCGCGCTCGACCTGGCCACCGGCGCCCTGGTCCGGGGAGTCCTCTTCCGCCTCGGCGCCGACCGGCTGCCCCGGCTCTTCCTCGCCGTGCACCACATCGTCATGGACGGCGTGTCCTGGCGCGTCCTGCTCGAAGACCTGGCCACCGCCTACGACCAGCTCTCCGGCGGCGCCGCCGTCGACCTCGGCGCCAAGTCCAGCAGCTACCAGCAGTGGTCGCGGCGCCTCGCCGACCACGTCCAGAGCGGCGGCCTCGACCACGAGTACGCGCACTGGCGCGCCGTCGATCCGGCGGGCGCCCCCGCCCTCCCCGCGGACCGCCCCGACGGCAGCAACATCACCGCCCACGAGCGGACCGTCGAGGTGCGCCTCGGCCGCGAGGAGACCGAGGCCCTGCTCCAGCGCGTCCCCTCCGCCTACCGCACCCAGATCAACGACGTCCTCGTCAGCGCCCTGGGCCGCACCCTCGCCGCATGGACCGGCAGCGACCGCCTCGTCCTCGGCCTGGAAGGCCACGGCCGCGAGGAACTCTTCGACGACCTCGACCTCTCCCGCACCGTCGGCTGGTACACCACCCACTTCCCGGTCGCGCTGAACCTCCCCGCCAGCCGGGCCTGGGGCGAGACCCTCAAGTCGGTCAAGGAACAGCTGCGCGCCGTACCCGGCCGGGGCCTGGGCTACGACGCCCTGCGCTTCCTCTCCGCACCCGGCACCCCGGGCCACGCCCTGCACGCCGACCCGCTCCCGCAGATCAGCTTCAACTACCTCGGCCAGTGGGACGGCACCACCAGCCAGGACGGCCTGATCCAGGGCCGCCTCCCGGCACTCGGCCTCGACCACGAACTCGACGAGCCCCGCCCCTACCTCCTCGACGTCGTCGGCATGGTCGAATCCGGCACCCTCGGCTTCACCTGGATCTTCTCCGGCGAGGTCTTCGACCCCTCGACCGTCGAAGGCGTCGCCCAGGAGTTCCTGACCGCGCTGCGCGCCCTGATCGCCCACTGCCTGCTCCCGGACAGCGGCGGCGCCACCCCCTCCGACTTCCCGCTCGCCGCGCTGACCCAGGCCGACGTGGACCGGATCGCGGGCCCCGGCAGCGCCGCGCAGGACATCGAGGACATCTACCCGCTGACCCCGATGCAGGCGGGCATGCTCTTCCACACCCTCGCCGAACCCGGCTCGGGCGCCTACTTCGAGCAGATGAGCTTCACCCTCGACGGGGTCCGGGACCCCGCCCTGCTGGAGCGCGCCTGGCAGCACGTGAGCGACCACCTGGAGATCCTGCGCGGCGCGGTGGAGTGGGAGCGGGTCGACCGGCCGCTGCTGGTCATTCACCGCCGCACCGAACTCCCCGTCGTCCACCTGGACTGGCGCGAGCTGAGTGCCGACGAGCAGACGCGCGCACTGGAGCGCCACCTGGCCGAGGACCGCGCCCGGGGCATCGACCTGTCCGCCGCGCCGCTGATGCGCCTCGCGCTCGTACGGATCTCCGACACCTCGGTGCGCGTCGCGCGGACCTCGCACCACGTGCTCCTCGACGGGTGGAGCACCTTCCAGATGCTCGACGAACTCACCACCGCCTACCGGGCCCTGGCCGCGGGCGAACAGCCCGCCCTGCCCGCCCGCCGGCCCTTCTCCGCCTACGTCGACTGGCTGGAGCGGCAGGACCTGGGCGAGGCCGAGGCCTACTGGCGCGAGCTGCTCGGGGACGTCACCGAACCGACCGCGCTGCCTTTCGACCGCCGCCCCGCCGCGACCCACCGGGCCCAGTCCGCGCAGCGGCTGGTGACCTGGCTGTCCGCCGAAGCCTCCGAACGGCTCTACGCCTTCGCCCGCGACAACCGCCTGACCGTGAACGCCGTCCTCCAGGGCGCCTGGGCCCTCCTGCTCTCGCGCTACTCGGGCGAGCGGGACGTGGTCTTCGGCGCGACCGTCTCGGGCCGCCCGGCCGACCTGGCCGGGGTCGACTCCATGGTCGGCATGCTGATCAACACCCTGCCCGTACGCGTCGAGGTGGACGCGGACGCGCCGGTCGGCGAGTGGCTGGCCCGGGTGCAGCAGGCCCAGGTGGAGGCGCGGCAGTTCGAGTACGTACCGCTGCCGCAGATCCAGGGCTGGAGCGGCACCCCGCGCGGCACCAACCTCTTCGAGAGCCTCGTCGCCTTCGAGAACTTCCCGATGGACGGCGGCGGGGGCAGCGGGTCCGGCGACGGTGTGCGCCTGCACGGCCTGGAGGGCGCCGACGTCACCAACTTCCCGCTGAACCTGATCGCCTACGCGGGCGCGGAGCTGGCCTTCGCGCTGGCCTACGACCCCGAACTCTTCGACGCGGACACCATCGCGCGGCTCGCCGCACACCTGGAGGCACTCCTCACCGGGATGGCGGCCGAGCCCGGACAGGCCTTGGCGGCCGTGCCCATGCTGGCCGCGGGGGAGTTCGACCGGGTGGTGCGGGAGTGGAACGCGTCGGGTGGTGTGGCGGCTCCGGCGGGGACGGTGCACGGGTTCGTGGCCGACCGGGCGGCGTTGTCGCCGGATGCGGTGGCGGTGTCCTTCGGTGATGAGTCGTTGACCTACCGGGAGTTGGAGGAGCGGGCGAACCGGCTGGCTTCGCATCTGGTGGGGTTGGGGGCTGGTCCTGACCGTCTGGTGGCGCTGTCGGTGGAGCGCGGCATCCAGATGGTGGTGGGGCTGCTGGGGATCATGAAGTCGGGTGCGGCGTATGTGCCGTTGGACCCGGCGTACCCGGCGGACCGCCTGGCGTACATGCTGGCGGACTCGGGCGCGGAGCTGCTCGTCACGCACCGGGGACTCAACCGGCAGCTGCCCGTGGGCGACGTGGTCGTGGTGGACCTGGACACGGACGCCGACGCGATCGCCGCGCGCCCGGCCACCGTCCCCGCGACCGGGGTCACCGGCTCCCACCTGGCGTACGTCATCTACACGTCGGGTTCGACGGGGCGTCCGAAGGGTGTGGCGGTGGAGCACCAGACGGTGCTGAACCTGCTGGCCAACTGCGAGGGACTGTTCGGGTTCGGGCCGGGTGATGTGTGGTCGGTGTTCCACTCGTATGCCTTCGACTTCTCGGTGTGGGAGTTGTGGGGCGCGCTGATCACGGGGGGTCGTGCGGTGGTGGTTCCGCAGGACACGGCGCGGAGCCCGGAGTTGATGTGGGAGTTGTTGCGGTCGGAACAGGTGACGGTGTTCAGCCAGACGCCGTCGATGTTCCGTGAGCTGGTGGGTAGTTCAGGGGAGTTGTTGCCTGACCTGCGGTGGGTGGTCTTCGGTGGTGAGGCGTTGGAGCCGAAGCACGTGCAGGGGTGGTTCGAGCGTTTCGACGGCTCGGGTGCCCGGTTGGTGAACATGTACGGGATCACTGAGACGACCGTGCATGTCACCTATCAGGAGATCACCGCCGCGCATGTGGCGGCGGGTGGCCGTCTTCCGGCGGGCCGGCCGTTGCCGAGCTATCGGGTGTTGTTGCTGGATGAGCGGGGTGCTCCGGTTCCGGTCGGGGTCGCGGGTGAGATTCACGTGGCGGGCGGTGGCTTGGCGCGTGGGTATCTGCATCGTCCGGAGCTGACGCAGGAGCGGTTCCCGTTGAATCCGTTCGGTGAGCCGGGGGAGCGGATGTACCGCTCCGGTGACGTCGCCCGGTGGACCGCGGACGGGACCCTGGAGTACCTGGGGCGTGCGGACGACCAGGTGAAGATCCGTGGATTCCGGATCGAACTCGGTGAGATCGAGACCGTGTTGGTGTCTCATCCCGCGATCAGGGAGGCCGTGGTCACCGCCCACCAGGGCGCCGACGGGCACAAGCGGCTCGTCGCCTACCTCGTCCCGGACACCGCTGTACCCACCGCCGAGCTGCGGGCCCACCTGGGCGAGACCCTGCCGGACTACATGGTCCCAGCGCTCTTCGTCACCCTGGACCGGCTGCCGCTCACGCCGAGCGGCAAGGTGAACCGGCGGGCGCTGCCCGCGCCCGAGGTGCAGGCCGAGCAGCTCGGCACGGAGTACACCGCCCCGCGCGACGAGACCGAGCGGATCCTCGCCGACGTATGGGCCGAGGTGCTGGACGTCGAGAAGGTCGGCGTCCACGACAACTTCTTCGACCTCGGCGGCGACTCCATCCTGACCATCCAGGTCGTGTCGCGGGCCCGCCAGGCACTCGGCACCAGCCTCTCGCCGCGGCTGCTCTTCGAGGCACCGACGGTCGCGCTGCTGGCGGCCGGACTGGCTCCCGGGAACGCCGCCCCGGCAGTGCCGGACACCGGAATCCCGGTGGCGCCGCGGGACGGCCTGCTGCCGATGTCCTTCGGCCAGCAACGCCTGTGGTTCCTGGAGGACTTCAACGAGGGCAGCACCGAGTACCACTCGGCCGCCGCCCTCCGGCTGACCGGACCGCTCGACGCGTCCGCGCTGCGCGCGGCCGTCGGTGACCTGGTGGCGCGCCACGAATCGCTCCGGACCACCTTCGACGTGGTCGCCGGCCAGGGCGTACAGATCGTCCACCCGGTGCTGGAGCCGCAGTGGCACACGGCCGAGGCGCAGACCGAGGAGCGGCTGCGCGAGCTGGCGCAGGCGGAACTGGTCCGCCCGTACGACCTGAAGAACGGGCCGCTGGTGCGCGTGCTGCTGGTCCGGCTGGCCGCCGACGCGCACGTGTGCGTCCTCGGCATGCACCACATCGTCACCGACGGCTGGTCGATGGGCGTCGCCGCCCGCGAACTCGGCGAGCTGTACACGGCCCGCACCGAGGGACGTCCGGCCGCGCTGGCCGACGTACCCGTGCAGTACCCGGACTTCGCGGCCTGGCAGCGCGAACGGCTCGTGGACGGCGGGCTGCTGGAGGAGCAGCTCGGCTGGTGGCGCGAGCGGCTCGCGGGCATCGAACCGCTGGAACTGCCCACCGACCGGCCGCGGCCGGTGGTGCGCTCCTCGGCGGGCGCGGTCCACGGCTTCGAGGTACCGGCCGCCACGCTCGCCGGGCTCAAGGAGCTGGCGCGCGAGCAGGGCGCGACGCTCTACATGGCCCTGACGGCGGCGGTGAAGACGGTCTTCGCCCGCTGGAGCGGCCAGCAGGACATCGCGGTCGGCACCGCGTCCGCCGGGCGCGGCGGGCAGGGCAACGCGAACGGTGAGCTGGAACAGCTGATCGGCTTCCTGGTCAACACGGTGGTGCTGCGCTCGCACATCGAGCCGGACATGCCGTTCCGGGCGGTGCTGGACCAGGTGAAGGAGACCGTCCTCGACGCCTTCGCGCACGAGGAGGTGCCCTTCGAGCGCCTGGTGGAGACCCTGCAGCCGGAGCGCGACACGAGCCGTACCCCGCTCATCCAGGCGATGGTGGTGCTCCAGAACGCCCCCGGCATGCAGCCGGCCCTGGGCGCGGTCGAGGTCACGGACTACCGGCTGGAGCGGGACACGGCCCTGTTCGACCTGACCCTCGAATTCGAGGAGCACGAGGGCGGGCTTCGGGCGCTCGTCGAGTACAGCGCGGAGCTGTTCGACGAGGCCACCGTCGCGCGCTTCGGCGAGCACTTGAACGTGCTGCTGGGCGGGATCGCCGCGGACCCGGACCGGGCGGTGGCGGACCTTCCGCTGTTGACCGCGGGGGAGTTCGACCGGGTGGTGCGGGAGTGGAACGCGTCGGGTGGTGTGGCGGCTCCGGCGGGGACGGTGCACGGGTTCGTGGCCGACCGGGCGGCGCTGTCGCCGGATGCGGTGTCGGTGTCCTTCGGTGACGAGTCGTTGACCTACCGGGAGTTGGAGGAGCGGGCGAACCGGCTGGCCTCGCATCTGGTGGGGTTGGGTGCTGGTCCTGACCGTCTGGTGGCGCTGTCGGTGGAGCGCGGCATCCAGATGGTGGTGGGGCTGCTGGGGATCATGAAGTCGGGTGCGGCGTATGTGCCGTTGGACCCGGCGTACCCGGCGGACCGGCTGGCGTACATGCTGGCGGACTCGGGCGCGGAGCTGCTCGTCACGCACCGGGGACTGAACGCTCAACTCGCCGCCGGGGAAACCCGGGTGGTGGATCTGGACGCGGACGCCGAAGCCATCGCGGCGCGGCCGGGCACGCCGCCCGTGACTTCCGTGACCGGGACGGATCTCGCCTATGTCATCTACACGTCGGGTTCGACGGGGCGTCCGAAGGGTGTGGCGGTGGAGCACCGGACGGTGCTGAACCTGCTGGCCAACTGCGAGGGGCTGTTCGGGTTCGGTCCGGGTGATGTGTGGTCGGTGTTCCACTCGTATGCCTTCGACTTCTCGGTGTGGGAGTTGTGGGGTGCGTTGATCACGGGTGGTCGTGCGGTGGTGGTTCCGCAGGACACGGCGCGGAGCCCGGAGTTGATGTGGGAGTTGTTGCGGGCGGAGCGGGTGACGGTGTTCAGCCAGACGCCGTCGATGTTCCGTGAATTGGTGGGTAGTTCAGGGGAGTTGTTGCCTGACCTGCGGTGGGTGGTCTTCGGTGGTGAGGCGTTGGAGCCGAAGCACGTGCAGGGGTGGTTCGAGCGCTTCGACGGCTCGGGTGCCCGGTTGGTGAACATGTACGGGATCACTGAGACGACCGTGCATGTCACCTATCAGGAGATCACCGCCGCGCATGTGGTGGCGGGTGGGCGTCTTCCGGCGGGCCGGCCGTTGCCGAGCTATCGGGTGTTGTTGCTGGATGAGCGGGGTGCTCCGGTTCCGGTCGGGGTCGCGGGTGAGATTCACGTGGCGGGCGGTGGCTTGGCGCGTGGGTATCTGCATCGTCCGGAGCTGACGCAGGAGCGGTTCCCGTTGAATCCGTTCGGTGAGCCGGGGGAGCGGATGTACCGCTCCGGTGACGTCGCCCGGTGGACCGCGGACGGGACCCTGGAGTACCTGGGGCGTGCGGATGACCAGGTGAAGATCCGTGGTTTCCGGATCGAACTGGGCGAGATCGAGACGGTGTTGGTGTCTCATCCCGCGATCCGGGAGGCCGTGGTCACCGCGCACCAGGGCGCCGACGGGCACAAGCGGCTCGTCGCCTATCTGGTGGCCGACGGTGCGCCGACCACCGGCGAACTCCGCGCCCACCTCGGGGGATCCCTGCCGGACTACATGGTCCCGGCGGTGTTCGTCACCCTGGACCGGCTGCCGCTCACGCCGAGCGGGAAGGTGAACCGGCGGGCGCTGCCCGCGCCCGAGGTGCAGGCCGAGCAGCTCGGCACGGAGTACATCGCCCCGCGCGATGACACCGAGGACGCGCTGGCGACCGTATGGGCCGAAGTCCTGGGCGTCGAGAAGGTCGGCGTCCACGACAACTTCTTCGACCTCGGCGGCGACTCGATCCTCTCCATCCAGCTGATCTCCCGGGCCCGTCAGGCCGGGCTGCGGCTCACGTCGAAGCTGCTGTTCGTCCACCAGACCGTGGCCGAGCTGGCCGCCGTGGTGCAGCCCGCCGCCCCGGCCGCCGATGCCCTCGCCGCACCGTCGGCCGAACCGGCAGAGGTGGCGGGAGCCGTCGAACTCACGCCGATCCAGCGGTGGTTCTTCGACGGGCACACCGTCGACCCGCGGCACTACGCCATGTCCGTGCACGTGGGCCTGGCCCCCGGCACCGACCCCGCGTTGCTGGCCGGGGCGCTGGAGGCGGTGGTCGCCCAGCACGACGCGCTGCGCATGCGCTTCACGCGGGACGCGTCCGGCGCCTGGATCCAGCAGTACGGCGAGGCCGTCCCCGACGTGCTCGCCGTACGGGACATCGCGGCCGGGGGCGAAGTGGAACAGGCCCTGAACGACGCCGCGTTGGAGGCGCAGCGTGCCATCGACCCGGCGACCGGAGCCCTGGTGAAGGGCGTGTTCCTGCGGCTGCCCGCGGACCCCGCGCCCCGGCTGTTCCTGGCCGTGCACCACCTGGTGATGGACGGGGTGTCCTGGCGGGTGGTCCTGGAGGACCTCGCGACGGCGTACGAACAGCTCGCGGCGGGCCGTACGGCCGTCGACCTGGGCGCGAAGTCCAGCAGCTACCAGCAGTGGGCCCGGCGCCTCGCCGACCACGTCCGGGAGGGCGGCTTCGACCACGAGGCCGCGTACTGGCGCAAGGCCGCCGCGTCCGGCGCCGGACACGACCCGCGCGCCGCCGTGTACGGCGAGGTGGCGGTGGAGACCGTACGGCTCGGCCGCGCCGAGACCGAGGCCCTGCTGCAGAAGGCGCCCGCGGTGTTCCGGACCCGGATCAACGACGTGCTGCTGGCCGCGCTCGGCCGGGTGCTGGGCGACTGGGCGGGCGAGCCCGTCACCATCGCCCTCGAAGGCCACGGCCGCGAGGAACTCTTCGAGGACCTCGACCTCTCCCGCACGGTCGGCTGGTTCACCACCATCTACCCCGTCACCCTGGACGTCCCGGCGGGCGACTGGGCCCCGGCCCTGAAGGCGGTCCGCAAGGGCCTGCGCAAACTCCCCGGCCGCGGCATCGGCTACGGCGCCCTGCGCCACCTGTCGGCTCCCGGCAGCGAGGCGCACACCGCCCTCGCCGGCACCCCGTACCCGCGGATCAGCTTCAACTACCTCGGTCAGTGGGACGGGGGCGCGGGCGGGACCGGCCTGGTCCGGGACCGGTTCGAGGGCCTCGGCGCCGACCAGGCGCCCGGGCAGCCGCGCCCGCACCTCATCGACATCGTGGCCGCCGTCAGCGACGGCGAACTGCGCGTCGACTGGATGCACGCCCCCGCCGTCCACTCGCCCGACACCGTCCGCGCCCTCGCGGACGCGTTCCGCACCGCCCTGCGGCAGATCGCCGCCGTCGCGGGCAACTGACCTCAACCGGCTTGATCTTGATGCAGAACTGATTCGGAAGGACATTGTCATGGCGCGCTATGTGCTGAGCGACGAAGAGAAGAAGGGCGTGGCGACCCTCGCCGACGCGTTCCTCGCGGCGCACCCCGTCTGGGAACCGATGGAATACGCGGACGCGATACGCGTCGAGGCGGAGCGACTCCCGGTGGGAGTACGGCAGTTCCTCGTCTCCTCGCGCGCCGCCGAGGACGCGGTGATCGCGGTGGCGAACCTGCCCGTCGACGAGAACCTCGTGCCCACCCCGCCGAGCTGGCAGATCGCGGAGAAGGAAGGCGCCGCGATCCGCGAGGAACTCGTGCTGCTGCTCATCGCCTCCGTGCTCGGTGACCCCTTCGCCTGGACCAGCCAGCAGAACGGGCGGCTCGTCCACGACGTCTGCCCGTCCAAGGGCCAGGAGGCCTCGCTGACCAGCGCGAGCAGCGAGCAGCAGCTGACCCTGCACACCGAGGACGTGTTCCACACCTGCCGCGGCGACTACGTCGCCCTGATGTGCCTGCGCAACCCGGACGGGGTGGGCACCACGGTCGCGCCGGTCGACGCGGTGGAGGTCGCGCAGCCGCTGCGCGAGGTGCTGCACCAGGACCGGTTCCGGTTCTTCCCGGACGACTCGCACGACGTGGTGCCCGACCACAGCGCGGAGCACCCGTCCGCGCTGGAGGAGCGGCCGCACGAGGTGGCGTCCGTACTCTTCGGGCCCGAGGACGCGCCGTACCTGCGGATCGACGCCGACTTCACCAGCCCGCTGGAGGGCGACGCGGAGGCGGAGCGGGCCATGAACGAGGCCGCCGGGCAGCTGGCCGCCGCCGCCGAGCGCGTCGTGCTCAGCCCGGGCGAGGCCGCGTTCATCGACAACTACCGGGTCATCCACGGCCGGGACACCTTCACGCCGCGCTACGACGGCACGGACCGCTGGCTCAAGCGCACCAGCATGGTGCGCGACCTGCGCCGTACGTACGTCCACACCAAGTCGCGCTCGCGGCTGCTCGCCTGATGGCGGCGGAACAGGGCGGGGGGAGGCGCGGTGGCGGCGGTCGCGGGTTCACCCTCCTGTGGACGAGCCAGGCGTTCAGCGAGTTCGCGTACAGCACCTCCCTGATCGTGCTGCCGCTGATCGTCCTCGCGATCACCGGCTCGCCCTTCCAGGCGGGGATCATCGGCTTCGTCGACGCGGCGGCCATGCTCCTGGCGGGCCTGCCCGCCGGAGCGGTCGCCGACCGGTACGACCGGCGCTCGGTGATGCTGTGGTGCGAGGCCGCGCTGGTCGCCGTCTTCGGCGCCCTGGCCCTGCTCCTGTGGGCCGGGGAGGTCTCCCTGCTCCCGCTGGTGGCGCTCGCGCTGGTCAACGGCGCGGCGACGGCCATGATGATGGCGGCGGGCGAGGCGATGATCCCGAGCCTGGTGCCCCCGGCCAAGCTCCCGCAGGCCGTCGCCATGAACTCGGCGCGGACGTACGCGGGCCAGCTCGCCGGGACCTCGGCGGGCGGGTTCCTGCTGGCGCTGAAGAACGCCTTCCCGTTCGCGGCGGGCTGCGCGGCGCACCTCGCCGCACTGGTCCTGCTGCTGTTCATGCCGCGACGGCCGACGGCGCCCGCGGCTCCCGAGGCGGAGGCGGGCGCGGACCCGGCCGGGCCGGGTGGCGGCCGTCGGGAACTGCTGGAGGGGATCCGCTGGATCGCCCGCCACCCGTTCCTGCGGCTCGCCCTCGGCTACGCCACGGCGACGAACCTCTTCTTCGGCGCCATCTACTTCATCGTCATCGCCTCCGCGCAGAGCAGCGGCATGAACCCCGGGCTCATCGGCCTCATGGCCGGCCTGCTCGGCGTCGGAGGCCTGCTGGGCGCCCTCGCGGCGCCCCTGCTGATGCGGACGCTGACCGGCTCCCGGCCCATCCACCTGGTGCTGTGGCTGTTCGCGCTGCTCACCGTCGGCATCGCGGTGCTCCCCGGCGGTTACACGCCCGGGATCCTGCTGGGCGCGATCGCCTTCGCCGCGCCCACGGCCAGCGCCTGCTTCCAGACGTACCTGCTGATGCTCACCCCCGACAGCCACCGGGGGCGGGCGATCAGCGTCGCGGGGATCTGCAGCGGCGCCGGGGGCGCGATCGCCCCGCTCGGCGGCGGCGTCCTGCTCGACCTCGCGGGCCGGACCGCGGGGCTGCTGGGCTGCGCCGCCGTCATGGCGGCGATCGCCTTGTCGGCCGTACTGAGCCCGGTCATGCGCAAGGCCCCGGAGCCGGAGCGGCACGCGGCCGGTGCGGCGGCCCGGGAGAAGACCCCCGCGTGACGGCCCGCCCCCATCCCACCTCCCCCTCATGAAAGACAGGCACGGACACCCCACCATGACCACCACTCCCGCCCCCGCGCCCGCCCCTGTGCCCACCCCCGCCCAGCAGCTCGATCTGGCGAACCCGGACCTCTACACGACCGACGACCGCTTCGCGATGTGGCGCGAGTACGTCGCCTCCGACGCCATGGTCTGGAGCGAACCCGGCATCTCGCCCAGCGGGTTCTGGTCGGTCTTCTCGCACAAGGACGTCTCCGCCGTCCTCTCCCCGAAGGCGCCCTTCACCTCCGAACACGGCATGATGATCGGCTTCGACGCCGAACACTCCGACAACTCCGGCGGCCGGATGCTCGTCGTCAGCGAGGGCAGCTGGCATTCCCTGCTCAAGCGGCTCATCGGCCCGTTCCTTTCCCGCTTGCGGGCCCCCGAACTCGAATCGGTACTGCGGCACGAGGTCAAGGAGATCATCGAGCGGCTGAAGTCCGAGGAAAGCACCGATATCGCCCTGGAGGTCGGCCCCCGGCTGCCCGCCGCGATCGTGTGCGAGGTCATCGGCGTACCGATCGGCGAGCGCGAGCAGCTGATCGAGTTGACGAACCACGCCTTCGGCGGGGAGGACAGTTCCTTCGACAAGATGACCCCCGCCGAGGCGCACACGGAGATCCTCTTCTACTTCCACGAGCTGATCGAGCGCCGCCAGCGGGAGCCCGGACAGGACCTGGTGAGCGCGCTGCTGGCGGACGGCCGGCTGAGCACCGAGGACGTGCTGATCAACTGCGACAACGTGCTGATCGGCGGCAACGAGACGACCCGGCACTCGATCACCGGCGCCTTCCACGTCGCCCAGCGCTTCCCCGGCACCCTGGACGCCCTGCACGCCGACCCCGGGCAGACCGACCGGGCCGTGGAGGAGCTGGTCCGCTGGACCTCCCCGGCCGCGCACGTCCTGCGGGTGGCCACGGAGGACTGCGAGATCGGCGGCCGGCCCGTCCGCCGGGGCCAGCCCGTGGTGGCCTGGCTGTCCGCGGCCAACCGCGACGAACGGCTCTTCCCCGACCCGCACACCTTCCTGCCGGACCGCACCCCCAACCGCCACCTGGGCTTCGGCACCGGCCCGCACCACTGCCTGGGCGCCGCCCTGGCCCGGGTCGAGCTGCGGGAACTGCTGCGCCAACTGGCCACCGAGGCGCGGGGCGTCCGGCTGCGGGGCGAGGTGCGCTGGATGCGCTCGAACCTGGTGCAGGGCTACAGCAGCCTGCCGGTCTCGATGGAGTGGCGCTGACGGGAGTGGCGCCGACCGTGGAGTGGCGCTGACTGTCCTGATTTGTTTATGATCATGAGGATCAATTCTGGGGGAGCGTCGCTTTGCTGGAACTGCGCCTCGACGTCGAGGATCTGGCCCGTATTCATGTCGTCAGCACGCTCGGTGTCGCTTTCGAGACCCATTTCGCATGGGCCCGTCTCGGTGAGCAGCAACGTGACGGATTAGCGGAATGGCGTCGCACCACCCGGCACCGGATGCGGCGCACATCCACCGCGCATTCGGCGATGGAACCCTCGCTTTCCCTGCTGGAAACCCTCACTTCACCCGCTCCGCGTGACGGGGACGCCTTCCACGCCACCGCGGTCGAACCCTTCTGGGACCGGATACTGCGCGCCCTGAAGGCGGAACGCGACGCGTGCGGGCGGGCCATGCTGGCCGGCGGGATGGAGCACGTACTGAACAGCCTCCACCAGGCCATCCATTGGGCGGCGCCGGTGCTGCGCATCGCCAACTCCCAGTCGCCCCGCACGGCCGATCTCGCCGGGCGCGGAATGACCATCGTGCCCTCGCTGTTCGCCCCGCAGCCCTTCCTCATCGATGCCCACATGGGCTGGCACGGCCTGCCGATCCTGGTCTACAACATCACCCCGGACCCGGAGTCGGCGGCCGCGATGTGGCAGGGTCAGGAGGGCGAATCGGCCCTGCGCGACCTGCTGGGCCGCACCCGGGCCGACGTACTGGCCACCCTGCAGAAGGCCCGCTCCACCGGAGAGATAGCCGACCGGCTCCAGATCTCCAGCCCCTCGGCCAGCAAACACATCACGGTCCTGCGCCGGGCGGGCTTCGTGACCACCGAACGCAGACAGAACTCCTCGGTCCACACCCTCACCCCGCTGGGTGAGGCCATCCTCGGCTGACGAATCGAGCACCGCATGCCCTACCTGGTCCGCCACACGTCCCCCGCCGCGCCCACCCTGCGCCTGGTGTGCTTCCCGCACGCGGGCGGCGGCGCGAGCTTCTTCCGCGGCTGGAGCAAGCACCTGGCCCCGTCGGTCGAACTGCTGGCGGTGCAGTACCCGGGCCGGGAGAACCGCTTCACGGAACCCCTGGTCGGGGAGCTGGCCCCGCTGGCCGCCGGCGCCAGTGCCGAACTCCTCGCCGAACCCGCGCTGCCCACCGTACTGTTCGGCCACAGCATGGGCGCGATGGTCGCCTACGAGACCCTCCTGCGCCTGGAGGCGTCGGGCGCCACGCACTTCACCCGGCTCTGCGCCTCGGGCCGCGCCCTGGACGCGCCCCCGGTCGGTGCGGGCGAGGACACGGACGCCGAGCTGATCGCGGCCGTCAAGGCCCTCGGCGGCACGAACGCACAGGTCTGGGACAACCCGGAACTGAGCGAGATGCTCCTCCCGATCATCCGCAACGACTACCGCCTGATCGACGCCTACCGCCGCGCCCCCGGCATCCCGAAGCTGCGCGCGGAGGTCCTCGCCCTCTCGGGCGACGCGGACCCCCGCATCACCCCGGACCAGGCCACCCTCTGGGCGACGGCCACCACGGGCCCCTTCGCCTCCCAGGTCTTCGAGGGCGCCCACTTCTACCTGACGGCCCACGCCCCCGAGGTGGCCCGCCGCGCCGTGGCGGCCGCGCTCTAGGGGGCCCCTACCGCCCCCGGTACAGCTCCCGGGCCCGCGCGAAGTCGACGGACCCGCCCTCACGCCCGTCCAGGTGCAGGAAGTGGCGTGACTGCCACTCCTGCGCCGCACCGGCCTGCCGGTTGGCGGTGGTCACCCAGGGCGGGTACACCCGGAAGGCCCGCTTCCCGCCGCGCCCGTCCACGGAGACCACCCCGTGCCGGCGCAGGGCGTCAACGGGAAAGACGAACTGCCCGAAACCCCCCTCGTCCCGAGCACTGATCACGAACAGATCCACGGCATCGGCGGCGTCGAACGGCGCGATGGGCCCGCCGCCCGGGGCCCGCTTCCACACGGTGACGAACTGCCCCACCTTGGTCGGCGTCACCTTGGCCACCCGGAACCGCACGGCCAGCCCGTCGACCGCGAACGAGTGGGCGGCGTAGGCGGTGCTCTCCTCCTCCGGCACCGGCCGCGAACAGACGAACCCGCAGGGATCGTAGAGCAGCGCCTTCGCCGCGAGCAGATCCCCGTGCACGACGCCGCTCTCGTCCGTCCACGCCACCGGCCCGGCAGCGGCGGCCCCCTCATCCACACGACGCGTCATCATTCCCCCACCCTGCCACGCCCGCCGTCCACTTGATCACGCGCACTCTTGACAACGGGGCGTGTTCCTGACTGCAGTGTGCACTGCGCCACTCCCGTGCAAGGCCCACCCGAAGGGAAGCGATCAGCGCATGACCAAGCCCGAGAGCGCGGAACAGGACCACGGCTACGACGTCGTCATCAGCGGAGCCAGCCTCGCCGGCAGCGCCGCGGCGATCCTGCTCGCGCGGCGCGGTGTCCGCGTCGCGCTGCTGGAACGCCGCTCGGACCCGGACGCGTACAAGGTGCTGTGCACCCACTCCATCACGGCCAACGCCTACCCGGTACTGGACGAACTCGGGCTCATCCCGGCCGTGGAGAAGACGGGCGCACCGCACAACGACGCCCGCTGGCACACCCGTTGGGGATGGATCGAGCCGAAGGCGGCGCCGAGGGGGCCCGAGCTGCCGCACGCGTACAACATCCGGCGCAGCACGCTGGACCCGATGATCAGATCCCTCGCGGCGCGGACGCCCGGCGTCGATCTGCTCCTCGGTCACCAGGTGACCGGTCTGGTGCGGGAAGCCGGGCGCACCGTGGGGGTACGCGCCTCGGCGCCGCAGGGCGAGCGCGAGATCCGGGCGGGCCTGGTCGTCGGCGCCGACGGCAAGGACTCGGCCGTGGCGAAGTACGCCGGGGTTCCCACCCAGCGGCACGAGAACACGCGGTTCGGCTACCTCGCGCACTTCCGCAACCTTCCGCTGGACGGCGGGATCGGCCAGACGTGGTTCCTCGAACCCGACATGGCGTACGCGTTCCCCAACGACGACGGGGTGACCGTCCTCGCGGTGCTCCCGGACAAGAAACACCTGCCGGCCTTCCGGGAAGACCTGGAGGGCAGCTTCCTCTCGTTCATCCGCGCCCTGCCCGAGGCACCGCCGATCGACGGGGCCGAGCGCATATCCAAGATCATCGGGACGGTCGACTACCCGCTCATCAGCCGCGAACCGACCGCGCCCGGCGTCGCGCTGATCGGCGACGCCGCCCTGACCAGCGACCCCCTGTGGGGAGTCGGGTGCGGATGGGCCCTGCAGTCCGCGCAGTGGCTGGCGGAGGCGGTCGCCCCGGCCGCGACCGGCCGGGGCGACCTCGACCGCTCGCTCGCCCTCTACGCGCGCACGCACCGGCGCCGGCTGCGGGGCCACCAGTTCCTGGCCGTCGACTACGCCAAGGCCCGGCCGTTCAACCCCGGCGAGCGGCTGATGTTCTCGGCGGCGGCGCGCGACGCGTCGATGGCGCGGCACATGCACCTGTTCGCGTCCCGCCTGATCGGCCCGATGCGCTTCCTGAGCCCCGTGGCCCTGGCCAAGGCCACCGCCGTCAACATCAGACACCGCGGGACGGCCGCGTCGGCACGCCCCCGGACCCACTCGGAGCCGTGAGGGGCCCTGCCGCGCGGACGTCCGTACCGGCAGGGGCGGGATCAGCCCCCCGTGCGCTGGTGCAGGGTGGCCGCCAGGAGGTGGGAGTCGAGCAGGGAGACGTCCGCCGCCCTGTCGGCCCGTGCGTAACCGGCCAGCATCCGTTTGGTCAGGACGAGGGCTTCGGGCGCGCGCCGGACGAGGGGCCTGGTCCAGGCATCGATCACCGTGTCCAGCTGGTCGAGCGGCGCGGTCCGGTGGAGCAGACCGATCCGGTGCGCCGTGTCCGCGTCGAAGACCTCACTGGTGAGCATGAGTTCGCGGATCCTGGAGGCCCCGGCCTCGGAGACCAGCCGCCCCATCGCCCCGCCCCACGCGGGCGGGAGCCCTATGCCGACCTCCGGCATGCGGAAGCGGCTGGTGTCGGCGCCGGCGCGCAGATCGCAGAAGGAGGCGAGCGCGAGACCCGCGCCGATGACCCGCCCGTGCAGCCGGGCGATGGTGACCGCGTGGGTGTTCTCCAGGGCCTGGCACAGACGGTGTGCCTTGTCGGCGATGCGCCGCAGGCCCACACCGGACGGATCGGCGGCCAGCGCCTCCTGGTACTCGCCGCGGTCGGCGCCCAGGCAGAAGTCCGTACCCAGTGACGACAGCGTCAGGATCCGGACGTCGGGTCTCTCGTGGAGGTCGTCCAGGAGGGTGATGAGGTCGTCGAGGACCGCGGTGTCCAACGTGTCGCTCTGCCCCCAGGGGTTGAGGCGGACGTGGAGCACGGGGCCGTCCTGCTCGGTGCGCACCGCCTTGGGAGCGGTCCGGGCGCGCGCGGAGGCGGGAGCGTGGGCCGGTGCGGGGGCCGATTCGGTCATGCGAGGGCCACGTCCAGGTTCAGGATGCGCCGGAACGCCACGCGCGGCGCCATCGACGGGGGGCGTACGAGGGTGAGGCGGGGCAGGCGCCGGATCAGCTGGCGGAGCAGGGTCTGGGCCTCGACGCGGGCCAGCGGCGCGCCCAGGCAGTAGTGGATGCCACCGCTGAACGCCAGGTGGTCGGGGGTCCGTTCGGGGTCGAACCGGTCCGGGTCCTTGTGCCTGGCCGGGTCCCGGTGCGCCGCTCCGACCATGAGGTGGACCATGTCGTCGCGGCGGATCTCGATGCCGCCCAGCACGGAGTCCTGCGAGGCGATCCGGCTGATCACGTGTGTGGGAGGGTCGTAGCGGAGGGTCTCCTCCACGAACCCGGCGACCAGGTCCGGGTTGTCGGCGACCATGTCCCAGCGGTCCGGGCTCTCGACGAGCCGGAGCGTCATCGACGACAGGAGGGTCGCGGTGGTTTCCAGGGCGGCCAGCAGGACGAACAGGACCAGGAAGTAGACCGCCTCGTCGGCCTTGTCCCGGTCGGGCTCGATCGCGTCCCACGACCGGATCCACCGGGAGACGGGGTCATCGCCGGGGCGCGAGCGCCGCTCACGCACCAGGTCCGTGAAATAGGTCCGGAGTTCGGCCGTGGCCGCGTCGGACAAGGCCAGCTGGCTGGCCGAGGGCAGCAGCTCCTGGGTGAAGACCTGATCGTGCGTCAACTCGCGCAGCCTGGGCCAGTCGGCCTGTGGCAGTCCGAGCCAGTCGCCTATGGTGGCCACCGGCAGCTCCTCGCAGACGAGCGCCGAGAAGTCCGCCTCGCCGGTGCGTATTCGCTCCGTGAAGACATCGAGGAGCCGATCCGCGGTCCGGTCCACATTGCGGCCGATGCGCTCCACCGTGCCGCGGTCGAAGGTGCCCGCCGCCCGCCGCGCCTTCGTGTGGTCCGGGGAGTTGAGCGCGGCGAGCGTGTGGCTCATCTCGCGCGAGGAGGGCGCGTTCCAGCGCGTCCCCGCGTCCTGGCGCTCCCGCCATTCCCTGTCGGGCTCCAGCCATTGACGGCTGCGCAGCACCTGGTCGCAGGCGGCGAAGCCCGTCACGGCGAAGCCGCCCCAGGGGGCGGGCACGACCTCGCCCCGTGCGAGGAGTTCGGCGTAGACCGGGAACGGGTCGGCCTGCCCTCCGGCCGTCCGGAGACGGGAGAAGAGGGAGGCGGACGCCCGGCGGTCGTACGACGGAGTTGTGGCAACCCCCATATGGCGGCTCCTTTCTGAGAACCAGCCGCCATGCATACCCACATGATCGTTAATGCATCCACTACCACTGAGTACTCAGGGGGTTACCAGAATCACACTTGACTCGCCCGCCTCACGTGGCCTACTCGCCCCTGGTCCAGGCCAGGAAGCGGCTGAACAGGCCGCCCTTGGACTGCTGCGCGCCGCCCGCGCCCGTACGCGGGGCTCCGGCGCCGGAGGGCGAGGAGGCGGCGGTCCGCTGCTGGGGCGACTGGCCCGCGAGCGATCCGGCGGACCCCGCGGACCGGGCGGCTCCGGCCGCCTGGGCGGCGGCCCTCGGGGTGAAGCGGATCGGAAGGGTGACCAGCGAGCGGCTCCACGGCGTGGGCGCCCAGGTGAGCGCCTTGAACGGGACGCGCAGCTCGACGTCGAGGAGCTGGTTGAGCAGCGTCTCGACGGCGGTGACGGCGATCATGAAGGCCGGGTCCTTGGCGGGGCAGGCGTGCGGGCCCGCTCCGAAGGCCAAGTGCGCCTTCGCACTGAGGTGTTCGCGGTGCTCGGTCAGCTTCGGGTCGGTGTTGGCCGCGGCGAAGGAGATGAGGACCGGGTCGTTGGCCCGGACCACCCTGCCGCCGATCTCGACGTCGTGGGTCGGGTAGTGGGCCGCGTAGTTGGCGATCGGCGCGTAGTTCCAGAGGGTCTGGGAGACCGCGTCCTCGACCGGGAGGCCGACCTGCCAGTCCTCGCTGAGGTACAGGGCGCTGCTGGTGCCGATGGTCGCGGCCAGCGGCGCGGTGCCACCGGAGAGCAGGGTGACGAGCTGGTGCAGCACCTCCTCGTCGCTCAGCTCGGCCGAGTGCTCCATCAGACGCGTCGTCAGGTCGTCCGTCGGGCGCCGCCGCTTGAGGGCGATCAGCTCGGTGAGCGCCCCGCCGAGCACCGCGTCGGCTCCGGGTGCTCCCTCGAAGATGCCGCTGATCCCGGCGATCACGCGGTCGCCGATCTCGGGCGGGCAGCCGAACAGTTCGCTGAAGACCAGCAGGGGCAGCGGCTGGGCGTACTCGGCCATCAGCTCCGCCTGGCCGAGGACGTCCGTACTGAACTGGCTGATGAGGTAGTTGGCGGACTGCTGTGTCTGCCGGATGAGCTGGTGCTCGTTGACCGTGGCGAGGCTGTCGGTGACCGCCCGCCGCAGCCGGGCATGTGCCGCGCCGTCACTGAAGAGCGCGTTGGGGCGGTACCCCATCATGGGCAGGGCCGGGCTGTCGGCCGGGACGCGGCCTTCGCTCAGGGCGTTCCAGCGGCGGGAGTCGCGCACGAAGGAGGAGGGGTTCTGCAGGACGTACAGGGCGGCGTCGTAGCTCGTGACCAACTCGGCCTGGACGTCGGGGGCGATGTCCACGGGCGCACTGGGACCGAACTGGCGCAGCTGTGCGTAGTGGCTGTCGGGGTCGGCCCCGAAGGAGGGGCCGTACATCGGGAGGTTCCCGTGCGCGGGGCAGCCGGGGGGTATCTCCTGCGGGTCACGTGGCTGTTGCATTCCTGCGCTCCTAGCCGAGTTGGGACATGAGGTGTTTCACGAGGGTGATGAGGGCCCGCGCGGAGGAGTTCTCGTCCCGTACGTCGCACTCCACGACAGGGGTGTCGGCGGTGAGGTTCAGGGCCTCGTGCACCTCGTCGAGCGGGTAGTGCGTGGTGCCCTCGAAGTGGTTCACGGCGATGGCGTACGTCAGGCCGAAACGCTCGACGAGGTCGAGGACGGGGAAGGACTCGTGCAGCCGCTCCGGGTCGACGAGGACCAGCGCCCCCAGAGCGCCCCGGGAGAGCTCCTCCCACATCTCCTTGAAGCGCTCCTGGCCGGGCGTTCCGAAGAGGTAGAGCACCAGGGTGTCGCTCAGGGTGAGCCGGCCGAAGTCCATGGCGACGGTGGTGGTCTTCTTGTCGGGTGTGCCCGACAGGTCATCGAAGCCCACGCTGGCCTCGGTGATCTCCTCCTCGGTCCGCAGCGGCTCGATCTCGGAGAGACTGCCGATGCAGGTGGTCTTGCCGACCCCGAAATGCCCCACTATGAGGATCTTCACCGCGTGGGAGACATCTGGATCCAAGTACACGCGCTACGCTCCGAATCGATTCTTCAGGCCTTCGAGCACGGCGCTGACCAGCTCTCTGTCGACACGTTCGGCGCGCGGTATCGGTGACCTCGCCAGGATGAGGCTGTCCTCCTCCAGCTGCGCCAGCAGGATGCGGACGATGCCCAGCGGCAGGTGCGTGTGCCCGGCCACCTCGGCCACGGACAGGAAGCCGTTCGCGACCAGGTCCATGACCTGCTCCGCCTCCGGGGACAGCGTGCGCGCCGCGAGCCGCCCGCCCTCCGCCGCGGCCGCCGTCACGAGCGTCGTGTGCTCGTACTCGTGGTCGGGGGGCAGCGCTCGTCCGTTCGTGATCACGAAGAGGGGGACTAACGGCGACGTCAGTTCCAGCTCTTCGTCCTGTTCGGGCCCCTCACGCATGGCCTGTCCCCTTCCCCTGTGTCGCGGACGTGGAGGCCGTCGCCTTCGCCGTCGCGGTCATCGTGGTGGTCGCGGTGGCGCTCGCGGTCAGTCTGGGCACCACCTCGTGCAGACGCGTGGTGAACTCTTCGATGTCGCAGTCGTGTTCGGCGGCGGCCGCCAGGAAGGCATCGGGGCCGGCCGTCATCAGGAAGATCCAGCCGTGCTGGAACTCGATGACCGTCTGACGCCACTGCGCGTCCTCGGTGGCCCCCGCGAACCGGGAGGTGACCCGGCTGTAGGCGTGGATGCCCGTCATGGCCGCGGAGATCGTGTCCGCGAGGTCGCGGCTCATCCCGGTGGTCGCCCCGCGGGGGAGGCCGTCCGATCCCAGCAGTACGGCGTGACGGGCGCCCTTGACCTCGGAGATCACCCGGTCGAGCGCGTCGAGGACGAATCCCGTGTCACCGGAGCCCTGCTGCCGGGGGGCGCCCAGCCGCCGGCCGCCGGCGTCCTCGGCGCTCACCCGCGGCGGCGAGGTGAGGTTGTTGCCCAGCCGGGCGACGAGGCGGTGCATGCGGAAGGAGATCTGCTGCATGTCCACATCGGGCGCGGCCGCGGCGGCGAGGTAGGAGCCCTGCCCCGCCCCGATCAGGAAGCTCCAGCCGTGCGAGAACTCGATGATGGTCTGGTTCCACTGCCGGTCCTCCTCCGGTCCGGCGAAGTGGGCCGTCGCCCGGCTGAGCGACTGCATCCCGGCCATGGCCGCGGAGATGGTCCGCACCTCCTTCTCGGCCAGGCCTTCCGTCGCGCCGCGAGGAAGGCCGTCCGCGGACAGCAGCACCGCGTGCCGTGCATGGGGCACGTTGTGCACGATGTCCTCGAGCATCCACGACAGGTCTGCGCTCATACCTCTTCGGGCCCTTCGAACGAGGTGGCGTCAAAACTGCGACCGGAGAGCGTGCCGCGCTGGAAGGCCCCCAGACCGCGCCCGGAAGTGCGGCCCGACTCCCCGGAGGTCCGGGGCGCGGGCGGGGCGGTGTCGGCGTCGGGGCCGGAGTCGGGGACGCTCGCGATGGGCGCCTGGCGCGCGCCGCGCTTGGGCAGACCGTGCGTCGTGCGCGGCATCGCGCCCGGGGGCCTGCTCTCGGCGGTGTACCGGCTCTCGGTGGCGCGCCGGATGTCGCTGACCGGAGCCTCCTGGACGGGCGGTATCTCCTCCATGGTCCACAGCTCCTCGGGCAAGAGGACGACGGCCCTCACGCCGCCGTACCGGGAGACTCCGGTGACGTCGACCTTGAAACCGTGCTGACGCGCGATCAGGCCGATGACGGGGAAGCCGAACTTCGGCTGGGTCCCGAGCTGCGACAGACGGGGGGCGACCTCGCCGGAGAGCAGCGCGGTCGCCCGCTGCCGCTCTTCGTCGTTCATGCTCACACCGGCGTCGTCGATGACGATGCACAGGTTGCTCTGGACGCGCTGGAACGTCACTTCGATCGGCGCGTCGTGCTGCGAGAAGCTGGCGGCGTTGTCGAGCAGCTCCGCCACCGCGAGGGCGACGGGCGCGACCGCGGACGCCTTCAGGGCGAGGCTGGTCTGCTGCATGATGGCGACCCGGTGGAAGTTGCGGATCTGGCCCTGGGCGCTGCGCACCACGTCGTAGACGCTGGCGGCCCTGTTGCGGCGGCCGAGCGGCGCACCGCACATGACGGCGATGCCCTGGGCCTTGCGCGCCATCTGGGCGTTGGCGTGGTTGACGTCCAGCAGGTCGCTGAGGACGGCGTGTCCGCCGTACTTGCGCTGGATGCCGTCCAGGAGCGTCGTCTGCTCGGCCGCGAGGCTCTGCAGGAGGCTGGCGGCACCCTTGAGGACGGACTTGGTGTTCTCCTCCGCCGCTTCCTTGGCCTCGCGGAGCGTGGCGTCCTGCTGGCTCCGGAACCTCTGCAGCTCGGCGTGCGACGCGTGCAGCTGGCTGTCCGTCGCGAGGAGCTGCTGTCTCAGTTCGGCCTCGGTGTGCTGCTTCTTCGCCCCCAGTGCTCTGTTGCGGGCGACGAGTGCCACGACCGCGGCAACGGCTATCGCCGCCACTGCAACCAAGCACCACACAAGTGCGTCTCGATTCATGGAAACCTTTCCCGGCGCATGGCATGCGGACGGCTGCAGATACACCTCGCGAGGCCCCGCAACACAGCTGATGGCCACGGCTCACCTGCGGTTATGCGGTGAGCCGCGGCCAATCACACATCAGCATCTGCGTCAAAGCGGATCAAGATCACAGATGCCGGGATGCTATCACCGGATCATCTCGTCCCCGGACGCGCGATATGAGGCCCCATCCAGCCAACCCGGTTGGCCTGGCGGCGGGTTGACATGCTCATTCGACCTCTGGATCGACTATCGGCCACCCCTTCGCCACCGATCCGTTAAACAGTTCTTCACGTGACGGGTGACGATCCCTCACATCGATGTGAGGCACCGTCAACCGAAACCCGCACGCCCCTGTCCATCGATGCCGAGCGCGTGCCAGGCGTCGCCCCGCATCGGGGCAGGGGCCCCGGGGGGGGCAAGGGGCCCGGCATCACCAGCGAGCCGTCACGGCATCGCGCTTGGTATTCAGGCCGCCCAGGAGAACGGCGCCGAGAAGGCGTTCTTCCCTTCGTTTGCGAACTCAAGACCGAAGGCTTTCACCCGCGATCTCGTCGCGACCCCGGCCGCCAGGGTGTCCGCGGGGAATCCGACCCCGCTGACCTTGACGCCCTTCCCCGTCGCGTCGAGCGGGGAGACGAAGTCCTCGACTTCGATGTCGATCGCGTCGCCGATCCTCACACGGTGGCTCCGGCCGTCATCGGCGTAGTCGATCCGGGCGACCTCCAGCCCGAGCATCTCGCCGACCAGCGGGCCGAGGTCGTGCATCGGGCCGCCTCGCTGACCGGAAAAGACCGCCCCGAGCGCTTCCGCCTGCTCGGGTGAGGCGGCCTGGTCCATGATCATGCCCAGCCGCCAGTTGCCCTCGCTCATGAGCGGCGGGGCGTCGGCCACCACGGCGACCGTCAGACCGCTCACGTCGACATCGTCGACCTGGCCGGAGTCCACGTGAAAGGCGAGGAGCACCCGACAGCGGTCGTAGTCCGCCGGAGCCGTGAGGCCGGAGGTGGAGCAGGGGCACACCATGTCGCAATTGCAGTTCTCGAAATACGTCCCCTCGATGCGCCATGTCATCGGAAGCTCCCTTCCTGAGACACACCTCTGGTACCCATTCTCCGCCCCCGGCGATCTACCGGCAACGCGCCGAGGGTGCGCCACCGGGGTGGCCGCCGCCTCAGGGGGTGTCTGGTGGATCTCCGCGGCGTTGCGGAGATCCCCCGGGGGCAGCGGCCGTGTCGGCGGGTCGGTGATCTGCCGTGAGGGTCCGGCTACGATCCGTCACCGCGCGGACATGCCGCCGGGTCGCGGGGCCCCGGCATGCCGATGAAGGCGGCGGTGGCGGCGAGGGCGGCGACGGCCCCGCACGCGAGCCAGACCGTGTCGCCCATCAGGGCCCACGCGGCGACGCCCGCCGCGGGTCCGATGGCGGAGCCCACCCCGAACATGGCCTGGGAGGCGCCGAGGTACCGGCTCCGGTTCTCCGGCGCCGCGGCCAGCGCGGGGTAGGCGGTCATGGTCGGGGAGCCGATGATCTCACCGACCGACCACACCACCGTGGCGGCCACGAGCCCGGCGACGCCCCAGGGCAGCGCGTACGCGGCGAGGCCGCCGCCGACGGCGAGGATTCCGGCGATGGTGGCGATCCTGGCCGGCCACCGCTGCACCTTCCGGGTCACCACCAGCTCGCACAGGATGACGATCAGGCCGTTGACGGCGACGAGGACGCCGTAGACGAAGATGTCGAGGCCGCGCTCGCGCACCGCGAGCGGGAGCGTCGACAGGTACTGGGTGTAGACCGCGGAGAAGCCGAGGATGGCGAGCAGGAACAGGACGAAGCTCCGGTCGGCCAGCACCGCCCGGTAGCCGCCCCGGCCCGCCTGCGCCTGCGCGTCCGCCTCCGGGGCCGCCTTCGCCCCGGCCGGGCCCGCGGCCGCGGACGAGGGCCGGTCGCGCGGCAGGAGCCGGCTGCCCAGTACGGCGACGCCCAGGGCGGCGGCCGCCTCCGCCCAGAACAGCAGGGTGTACGACTGGGCGACCAGGGCGGCGCCGATGAGCGGCGCCGCGGTGGTCCCGATGTTGGTGGCGAGGCGGTACATGGCGAAGACCATGACGCGGCGCTCCTCGCTGGTGAGACGGCTGACCAGCTCCGCCGAGGCGGGCCGGTAGACCTGGCTCGCCGCGCCGGTGCCGGCCGCGAGCAGCAGCATCACCGGGTACGAAGCGGCGTACAGGAAGGCCGCCGTGAGGGCCGCGTTGGCCGTCATCGAGGTGATGATCGAGGCCCGGACGCCGATCCGCCCGACGAGCCAGCCGCCGAGGAGGATCCCCGCCACCGCGCCCGCTCCGTGCGCGGCGAGCGCGAACCCCGCCTGCACCTCGGGGTATCCGCCGCCGACCATGTAGAGCACCAGGAACACCTGGAGGAAGCCACCGAGCCGGTTCACCATGATTCCGGCGATCACCGCCTTCACCGGCAGGGGTGCCTCGCGCCAGGTGAGGACGACGCCTGCCGCCTCGGCATCGCCCGTACGGGTCGCCCCCTCCACGCTCATCGCTGGGCCGGGACCGGCTCGGCCGCTTCGAGGAGCACCGCGTCCTCGGCGGCGTCGAGCGTCGCCCGGCAGTCCTCGGCGGTGTCGGCGGAGGCCACGAGCATGGCGTACCGGCCGGTGTGCGAGGCGGGCGGGAGCTCCAGGACGTGGCCGGGCTCCGCGACCACGCGGGCGATCCCGATGCCCGCGGGCAGCCGGTCGCGGTCGATGGTGACGCGGCCGACGACGGTCTCCACCTCGGGGTAGAGGAAGCGCACGGCGGCGGCTCCGCTGCGCGCGGCGCCCTGCTCGGGGCGCTGTCCGAGCGAGAGACGGGCGGCTGCCAGGCCCGCGTCCCAGCCCGTGGCCAGCAGGCCGAGGTAGGAGATGAAGTCGCCGCCGCTGCGGGCGTTGACCTCGACCAGGGCGGGGCCGCGCGCGGTGAGGCGCCACTCCGAGTGGGTCCAGCCGCGGGTGATCCCGACGGCGGCGTGCACCGTGGTCAGGGCGCGCAGCAGCTCCGGGTCGGCCAGCAGCGGGTCGGTGGAGTCGACGGCGTGACCCACCTCCTCGAAGTTGGGCGGCGGGCTCAGTTCCTTGCGGGCGACGAAGAGCGGGGTCACCTCGCCGTCCCAGATCAGGGCGTCGACGCTGATCTCGGGGCCGTCCAGGTACTCCTCGATGAGCACGGGCCGCTCGAAGCGCTCGCGCACCTCGACCATGGTCGTCCCCCGGATGGCGGGGAAGATCGCGGCCAGCTCCTCGGGGGTGCGGGCCATGCGCGTGCCCGTGCTGCCCACGAGCGCCCGGGGCTTGACCACGACCGGGTAGCCCGTCTCCGCGGCGGCCTCGTACGCCTCGGTGAGGGTGTCCACCGGGGTGGAGCGGGCCTGCGGGCCGTCGGCCGCGGCCACCGCGAGGCGGGTCAGGTGCTTGTCGCGGCAGGTCAGTACGGCTTCCGGGCTCAGCCCCGGGAGCCCCAGGGCGCCGGCCACCTTGGCCGCCGGAAGGATGCGGGTCTCGTCCCAGCACAGGATCGCGTCCGGGGCCACGGTCCGGGCCGCCTCGGTCATGCCGTCGGCGTCCAGGGTGTCGACGCGCGTGTGCCCGGTGACGAACGGCGCCTCCCAGCCGACCTCGCGGTCGGAGAAGAGCCAGATCCGGTGGTCCCGTGCCACGGACTCCAGCAGATGACCACGGGTCTCCTGGTCCATGGGGCTGATCAGGACCAGCAGCGGGGACGAGGAGGACGGGGACGAGGAGGGTGACGCGGGGGAGAGCATGGCACGTAGACCTTTCGGCGGGGTGTATCGGCTGGTCAGTCTGCTGACCGGGAAACCCGCACGCCAGGCCAGTTGACCGGCTCGCCACCGGACCAATCCGGATCCGGCTGTAAATTCGTAACGACCGCTACAAACAGTAAATTTGGGGGGACAGCATGACGTGGCACGTCATTCTGGAGGTACGACGCGACACCCCGGAGCCACTCGGCTCCCAAATCGCCGACCAACTGCGCAGACAGGTGGAGCAGGGCCGGCTGGCGCCCCGCTCCAGGCTTCCGTCCAGCCGCCAGCTCGCCCAGGACCTGAAGGTCTCGCGCAGTGTCGTCGTCGAGGTGTACGAAAAGCTCACCGGAGAGGGCCTGCTGGAGTCGGTCCGCGGTTCCGGCACCCGGGTGGCGGCCCACGCCGACACCCGGATCAGGAAGCCCGTGGTGCTGGTCGACCGGGCGATCCCGGCGGCCCGGTTCAACCTGCTGCCGGGCACGCCCAACGCGGTGACCTTCCCGCACCGTGAATGGATGGCTTCCTACCAGCGGGCCGTGACCACCGCCCGCTACCAGGGACTCGGCTATCCGCCGCTGCTCGGCGTCGAGCAGCTGCGTACGGAGCTCGTCGCCTATCTCGGCCGGGTCCGCGGTGTGCTGGGGCACCCGGACAACACCATGGTGACGGGCGGGTTCGCACACGGGCTGGGCCTGATCTGCGCGGCCCTGAGCGAGCTGGGCATCGACAGGCTGGCGGTCGAGGACCCCAGCCACGACCGGCAGCGCCAGTTCGTCGAGGAGAACGGGATCCGGACGCTGGCCGTGCCGGTGGGGCCGGAGGGGGTGGAGATCGAGCAGCTCTACGCCAGCCGGGTGCGGGCCGTCCTGGTCACGCCCTCGCACCAGTTCCCGCTCGGCGTGCCCATGTCGCCCAAGCGCCAGCAGGAGCTGGTGCGGTGGGCGCGGGACACCAGCGGCTGGATCATCGAGGACGACTACGACGGCGGGCTGTGGCTGGAGCACCGCGGCCGCCACCTGGCGCTCCAGCCCGTCGATCCCGAGCGGGTCATCTACGCCGGCACGGCGAGCAAACTCCTCGCTCCCGGCCTGCGGATGGGCTGGCTGGTGCTGCCGCCGGCGCTGACCTCGATGATGGAGACGATCCGGGTCAGGCGCGACCTGGGCGGCGACGGCCTGATGCAGCTGGCGTTCGCGGACTTCCTGCGCAGCGGCCTCCTCGACGGGCACCTGCGCAAGATGCGCACGCGCTACCGGGCCCAGCACGGCATGCTGACGCAGGCCGTGGAGCAGTACCTGCCGGCCGCGACCCTGATCGGACCCGTCGCCGGACTGCACGTCGTCGCCGCGCTGCCGCCCAGCACCGACGAGGAGCGCCTCGTCGCCGAGGCGCTCCAGCGGTCCGTGCTGGTCAAGGGCAGCAGGGCGTACTACGACGATCCGACGACGGCCCGGCCCGGGCTGGTGCTGGGATACACGGCCCTGGGCCGCTCGGGCATCTCCGAGGCGATCCGGCGCATCGGGGAGGTGTACGCGCAGCAGTCCGACGGGACGCGGCCGACGGGCCCCGTCAGTTGAAGGGTCCCGTCGGTTGAAGGTCCCCGTCAGTTGAAGGGGGACAGCGCCGGACGGGACCGGATCCAGGGGCTGAGGGCGGTGCTCGGTCCGAAGCGGTGCTGCGGAAGCAGCGACCGGTCCTCGTCGAACAGCCTGTCCTGGTAGAAGCTCCGCAGGTAGGGGGCTCCCGAGGTGCCGCCCGAGCCCGTGGACTCCGTGGGCAGGTAGCGCAGCGCGACGCCGAAGTGGATCTTCCGCCAGGCGAACAGCTCCTGGTCGAGGCGGTGGGCCGCATCCAGCACCCGCCGCCCCGCTTCCTCCGCCGGCACCCACCGCAGCAGCTCCCGCAGCGGTTCGAAGTCCGGGTTCTGGTGCATCAGGACGTAGGCGTTCTCCGTGGCCTCGGCGAGCGCCCCGGTCTTCTCCGGGTGGACCCCGAGCAGGTGGATGTGCAGCAGCTGGGTGGGGAAGGCCTGGACGGCGCTGGCGTCGCCCGTCGCCTCCCGGAAACCCTGGAAGTGCTCCACCGGCATAGTCCTGCGCATGACAAGCAAGGCCTCGGTCTGGGCCGCGGCCAGGTCCGCCGCACGCCCCAGGCACTCGGCGGCGTACTCCCACCGCCCGCCGCGCAGCCACTCCGCGGCGGACATCACCCGGGCGAGCACCCCCCACGTGGTGGCCTCGACGAGGTGGATCACCCGCAGGAAGGTGACCTCGTCGTGCTGCGTGGTCTGGGGCAGCACGGCCAGGTGCTCCAGCACGTTGGCGGGCCCGTGCGGCGAGAGTGTGTAGTCCCGCCAGTGGCGCGGCGGTTCGGGCGCGGCCGGTCGCGGCGCGGGCGTGCGGCCGGCGGTCAGGGAGACCAGCGAACCGAGCCGTGCGATGCGCTCCGTCAGCTGCCGGTCGGAGGGCAGGGCGTCCTGCGCCCACTTCTCCGTTCCTTCGAGGGTGCGCTGTTCGTACGCCCGCCAGCTCTCGGCGGTGGTGCGGATCGTCTGCCAGCAGGCCCGCTCGACGGCCCCGTCCGGGGCGTGGCTGCTGGTGCCGAGCAGGTGGTTGAGGAGCCGTACGTTGCCGTAGGGCTGGTAGCGCTTGCCGCGCCGGTCCAGCGGTCCGCCGCCGCGCGAGGCGACCTCCTGGGGTGCCTCGCCCCCGGGGAGGGCCAGTTTCCACTCGGCCTGGAAGACGAGTTCGGCGAAGCGGAGCATCGTGTATTCGCTGCGGCTGAGCCGGTCCCGGTCGAGGGCGAGGAGGACGGCCGTGTCCTCGTACGCCTGGGCCATCCAGGCGCGTAACGCGGGGTCGAGCAGATCGCGCCCGACGGCGCGAGCGTTGCCGATGTAGTCGGTCAGGTCGAAATCGAGTACGGCGCGCAGAGTAGCGGTGGTGCGCATCGCGCAGTTCCCCCCAGATCGCTTGTGGCGCTCATGAGTTACAAGGTGCGGTGGTTCGGCGGGACCGCGGCCCCGCGGGTCACTCGGAGAGGGCCGCCGCCGGACACGGAACGCTCTCTCCGCGCGTCGGGAGCCGGTCCAGGACTTCCAGGCGGCTCTCGGTCTCGGCCGCCAGTGCCCTCGCCGTGTCCGCGAAGTGGTCTTCCAACTCGCCCTCGGTGCAGCCCGTCAGGCTCCCGTGGCCCCCTGGCGTGTGCGTCCCCCCGGTCGCACACGCCGTCCCCTCGGCCCTCGTCACCATGGGCAGTGCCAGCCAGGCCTCGCCGAGCCGGTCGTTGACGAACGAGGCCGCGGCCCGCGCGGCGGCCATGTACCGCTGCGGGTACGGGCCGACGACGTCGGTCGCGCCGACCATCAGCAGCTCGGCGACCCGCACCGGATCGAACTCGCCCTCGGCGGCCGGGACTTCGGCGGCCAGGACCTCGGCGGCCAGTACTTCGGCTGGGAGGGTCTGTAACTGTCGGGCCAGCGACGCCAGCGCCCCGACATCCGCGGGCCGGTAGAAGTGGGTGGCCTGCAGGGTGCACCCCGCGGCGGTGAACCGGGCCACGACGGCCCGCTGTCGCTCGGGGGTGCCCGTGACGCGGACGTAGACGCCGCCGACGTACTGGCGCTGCCAGCGGGCCGTGGCCGCGTACACGTCCGGATGCCCGCCCGCGTGGCCGCCCCGCCCACCCGCGTGCCCGACCGCCTCCGGCTCGCCGACGCATATCAGGATGCGCCGCTGGTGCCGGCTGGGCAGTGAGGTGCCGGTCGTCCCGGTCACAGTCTCACCTCCAGCACGTCGGGGACGGCTCCGGCGTCCTGGAGGAGATCGCTCAGCAGCCGTACGGCGCCGTCGAAGTCCTCGGCGCCCAGGCCGGGCGCGTCGTACACGGTGAAGACCAGGTGCCGGGAGTCCTTGGTGACGCTGGTCCGGCGGTCGGGACCCTGGAGGACGGAGGCGACGATCCCGGCCCCGTCCCGGACGACGGGCTCGTCCTGGGCACAGGTGACGGTGGAGCGGAAGCCGGGGAAGGTCTCGCCCTGCGCCGCCCAGTCGAAGTGCAGGTCGCCGTCGATGGCGTCGGCGTCCTGGACGCCCATCAGTACGCCGCTGGTCAGCTCGGCGTACAGCAGGGCATCGACGGCAGGCGCGATCACGGGCAGTCCTTTGCGGCGTGCCGTGGCGATCTGGCCGGGCAGCGGACAGGTCACGCCGTGGGCGTCGAACCACCGGGCATAGACCTCGGCGACCTTCGACGCGCGCTCGAAGACGTCGTCGGACCGCGACGCCGACTCCTGGCGCCGCAGTTCGAGCAGGGTGCTGAGGGCCGCGGTGTCCACCGCGGCCACGACCGCGGTGAACCGGGTCAGCTCGGCCGCTCCGGACGGCTTCTTGCCTGCGCTCAGTGCTGGGGCTTTCAAAGGGGGTTCTCCCGGTTCGCTGTGCTGGGCGCATCTCGCTTGATCATTGCAACATCCACACACGATCCCCCCAAGTCCACCGGAGACGGTGCGGCCCAGGCCAGTCCCACTATGTGGACGCACGGCACCGCACATCGACCACCGGTCGACCGCCGGACGCGGGCTCCGGTCCTCGACCGGTTGTGCGCTGTCGTGCCAACTCCTGGGCGCAGGAGGTCAACGCGGTCGGCCGGGCCGCTCCTAGCGTGAAGAAGTGCCGGGCCGCGGACGCGGCGGGCGCTTTACCGATCGCTTCGAGAGGACCCCTCATGTTCGACATCAACAAGGTGCAGGCCGCACCGAGCAAGGACCTGCTCACGCCCGACAACGCGGTCATGCTCTTCGTGGACCACCAGCCGCAGATGTTCTTCGGCACCGGGAGCGGTGATCGCGCCGCGATCATCAACAGCACCGTGGGTCTCGCCAAGGCGGCTCGGGCGTTCGACGTGCCGGCCGTCCTGACCACGGTCGCCGCCGAGTCCTTCTCCGGGCCCCTGCTGCCCCAGCTCGCCGAGGTGTTCCCCGAGCAGGAGGCCATCGACCGTACGAGCATGAACGCCTGGGAGGACGAGGCGCTCGTGGCGGCGGTCAAGGCGACCGGGCGCAAGAAGATCATCCTGTCCGGCCTGTGGACCGAGGTCTGCCTGGTGCTGCCCGCGCTGTCCGCGCTTGAGCAGGGATACGAGGTGTACGTGGTCTCCGACGCCTCCGGCGGCGTCAGCCCGGCCGCCCACGAGCACGCGATCCAGCGGATGATCGCCGCCGGCGCCGTCCCGGTCACCTGGGTCCAGGTCCTCCTGGAGCTGCAGCGCGACTGGGCGCGCCAGGAGACGTACGGCGCGGTCATGGAGATCGTCAAGGCCCACGCGGGTGCCTACGGCCTGGGCGTCGTCTACGCGCAGACCGTCATCGGCGCACACGCGGCGGGCTGACCCCCTTGGACACCGGCATTCTGATCCTGCGGCTGCTGGTGGGCCTGCTCGTCGCCGGCCACGGAGTGCAGAAGATCAGCTCCCACCTGGGTGGCAGGGGACTCGACGGCGGCACGGAGGAGTTCCGCTCCGACGGTTTCCGCGGCGGAACCCTCACCGCCCTCGCGGCGGGCGGCGGCCAGATCGGATCGGGCCTGCTGCTCGCCGCCGGCCTCCTGACCCCGCTCGCCGCGACCGGCGCCATAGGGGTCATGACGGTCGCGCTCACCGTGAAATGGCGCCACGGGCTCTGGGTGCAGAACGACGGATACGAGTACCCGCTCGTCCTCATCGGCACCGCCGCCGCCCTCGCCGCCACCGGCCCCGGCGACTGGTCCCTCGACGCGGCCCTCGGCCTCGCGCCGTACCCGCTGTGGTGGGCCGCCCTCGCGCTCGTGGCCGGTCTCGGCAGCGGACTCCTCACCCGGCTCGTCCTGCACCGGCCCTCCGCCCCGGCGATCGCCGACCGCTGAACGCTGTGCGCGAGCCGCACGGACCGGGTCCGGCCGCCCGCTTACCCTCGACCGGTCGGCCGGACCCTTCCCCTCCCCTTCCCTCTCCCGAACAGGAACACCCGATGGGCACCCTCACGACCCCGCACGGCGGCGGCCAGCCGCTGCTGCACCAGAAGGGCGCCGAGACCCAGGCGTTCGGCACGCTCAAGCAGTTGCCGATCGGGCTCGGCCACGACACCCGCATGTACGCCTGCCAGCGGCTGAACCGCGTACTCGCCGACACACAGATCCTCCACTCCCTCTACAAGAAGCACCACTGGCTCATGCGCGGGGCGACCTTCTACTCGCTCCACCTGATGCTGGACAAGCACGCGGAAGCCCAGCTGGCCATCGTGGACGCGCTGGCCGAGCGGGTGCAGAGCCTCGGCGGCGTCGCCGTCGGGGACCCGCGCCACGTCGCGGAACTGACGGCGATCCCGCGGCCGCCGGACGGCGTGGAGCCGGTGCCCGTCATGCTGTCGCGGCTCCTCGACGCGCACGAGCGGATCCTGACCGACGCGCGGGACGCCGCCGCCCGGGTCTCCGGGGAGGGCGACGAGGGCAGCGCCGACCTGCTCGTCTCCGATGTCATCCGCACCGGCGAGGCGCAGGTGTGGTTCCTGGCCGAGCACCTCGTGGACACCCCTCTGGTGCGCGGCTGACGGACACGGACGACGCCCCCGCCGCCGACGCGGCCGTCACGGCTGCCCCCGGCCCGCGCCCCCTCGTACACCCCCAGAAGGAGAACCCCTCATGACGACCCGTCCGATCCTCGAACCCGCCGCCCAGGCCTTCGCCGACGCCACCGCCCAGCCGCCGTACCTCTACCAGATCCCCGTCGCCGAAGGCCGCAAGGCCGTGGACGGCGTCCAGAGCGGCGAGGGCGTCCCCCTGCCCGAGGCCGACGAGGAGTGGATCACCGTCCAGGGCGGCCCGACCGGCGAGGTCCGCGCCCGGATCGTCCGCCCCCGCGGCGTCACCGGCCCGCTTCCCGTCATCCTCTACATCCACGGCGCGGGCTGGGTCTTCGGCAACGCCCACACCCACGACCGGCTCGTCCGCGAACTCGCCGTCGGCGCCCGGGCGGCCGTGGTGTTCCCCGAGTACGACCTCTCGCCCGAGGCGCGCTACCCCGTGGCGATCGAGCAGAACTACAGCGTCGCCCAGTGGGTCGCCCGCGAGGGACACCACAAGGACCTCGACGGCACGCGGATCGCCGTCGCGGGCGACTCGGTCGGCGGCAACATGAGCGCCGCCCTCACCCTGATGGCCAAGCAGCGCGGCGACGTCGTGCTCGTCCAGCAGGTCCTCTTCTACCCGGTCACGGACGCGAGCTTCGACACCGAGTCGTACCACCGGTTCGGCGAGGGCTACTTCCTGCGCCGCGACGCCATGAAGTGGTTCTGGGACCAGTACACGACCGACGGGGCCGAGCGGGCCCAGATCACCGCCTCCCCGCTGCGCGCCTCCGCCGAGCAGCTCAGCGGCCTGCCGCCGGCCCTGGTCATCACCGCCGAGGCCGATGTCCTGCGCGACGAGGGCGAGGCGTACGCGGCGAAGCTCCGCGCCGCCGGCGTCCCCGTCACGGCCCTGCGCGTCCAGGGCGTCATCCACGACTTCGTGATGCTGAACGCCCTGCGCGAGACGCGGGCCGCGGAACTCGCCATCGGTCTCGCCGTCGACACCCTGCGCAAGGCCTTCGCATGACCGGGCCGTCGACGAGCATGCCGGTGGCGGGCCTCGTCCCCGCCCCGCGCCGGGAGCACGGGCACGCCGACCTCCTCGTCCGCAACGCCAAGGTCTTCACCGGTGACCCCGACCGGCCCGGGGCCCGCGCGGTCGCGATCCGCGACGGCCGGGTCGCGGCCCTCGGCGACGACCACGACCTCGCCCACCTCGTCGGGCCGGGGACCAAGGTCGTCGACGCCCTCGGCCGCCGGGTGATCCCCGGCCTCAACGACTCGCACCTGCACGTCATCCGGGGCGGCCTGAACTACGTCCTGGAGCTGCGCTGGGACGGCGTACGAAGCCTGCGGCACGCCCTCGCGATGCTGCGCGAGCAGGCCGGCCGCACCCCGAAGGGGCAGTGGATCCGGGTGGTGGGCGGCTGGACCGCCGAGCAGTTCGCCGAGCGCAGGATGCCGACCGTCGCCGAGCTGAACGCCGCCGCCCCCGACACCCCGGTGTTCGTCCTGCACCTGTACCAGTCCGCGCTGATGAACCGGGCCGCCGTCAAGGCCGCCGGATTCACCCGGGAGACCCCCGACCCGCGCGGCGGGCAGATCGTACGCGGCCGGGACGGCGAGCCCAACGGCGTCCTCCTCGCCGCCCCGAGCGCCCTCATCCTGTACTCGACCCTGGCCAAGGCGCCCGCCCTGGACGAGGCCGACAAGCGGACGTCGACGCGCCACTTCCTGCGCGAGCTGAACCGCTTCGGACTGACGTCAGCGGTCGACGCCGCCGGCGGGTTCCAGAACTTCCCCGACAACTACGCCACGGTCGCCGACCTCGCCCGGTCGGGGGAGCTGACCCTCCGGATCGCCTACCACCTCTTCCCGCAGACGGCCGGTCAGGAACTCGCCGACCTGAAGCGCTGGACCGAGACGGTCAAGCCCGGCGACGGGGACGAGTGGCTCCGGCTCAACGGCGCCGGAGAGAACCTGACCTGGGCCGCCGCCGACTTCGAGAACTTCTCCGAGCCCCGGCCCGAACTCGCCGCCGGCTACGAGAGCGAATTCGAGAGCGCCGTCCGGCTCCTCCTGGAGAACGGGTGGGGCTTCCGGCTCCACGCGACCTACGACGAGACGATCCGCCGCGACCTCGCCGTCTTCGAGAAGCTCGCGGCCGAAGGGCTCTTCCCCGGCGGCAACCGCTGGCTCTTCGACCACGCGGAGACCGTCACGGCCGACAGCCTCGACCGGATCGCGGCCCTCGGCGGCGCCCTCTCCGTCCAGAACCGGATGTCCTTCCAGGGAGCCGCGTTCCTCGACCGCTACGGCGCCGAGGCCGCCGCCCACACCCCGCCGGTCCGGGCCATGCTCGACCGGGGCCTGACCGTCGCCGCGGGAACCGACGCCACCCGCGTGTCCTCGTACAACCCCTGGGTCGCGCTCCACTGGCTGGTCACCGGGCGCACCGTCGGCGGCACGGCCCTCTACCCGGCCGGGAACCTGATCGACCGGGCGACCGCCCTCGGCCTCTACACCCGGGGCGGAGCGCGGCTCACCGGCGAGCAGGACGTCAAGGGCGTGCTGCGAGAGGGGTGTTACGGCGACCTCGCGATCCTGTCGGACGACTTCCTCACCGTGCCCGAGGACGTCATCCCCGACATCGAGTCCGTCCTCACCGTCGTCGGCGGCCGCATCGTCTACGCGACCGCCGAGTACGAGGGCCTCGACGAGGCCGTGCCGCCGGTGAGCCCGGAGTGGAGCCCGGTGGCCCGCTTCGGCGGCTACCAGAGCGGCGCCCGCCAGGCATCGGCCGTCGCCGAGGCCGTCGCCGAGTCCGAGCGGCACCGCCGCTGGCGCGTCGCCCGCGGCTCCGTCCCCGACACGACGCCGTCCTTCGTCGACCCCTGCTTCGCGCACTGAAAGAGAGACCCACCCGATGTCCGCAGCAACCCCAGTCGACGACGCCGACGCCGACAGCGGCGACACCCCGGCGACCTCGCCGGACGCGCCCCCGGGGCGCCGTTTCGAACCGGACCTCCGGTCGATGACACGGATCAACCTGCGCCCCATCGCCTCACCCATGCCGCTCGGCTTCTTCACGATCGCCATCGCCTCGGTGATGACGGGCTGCCTCCAGCTCGGGCTCTTCGACGAGGCGGCCCGGCCCGCCGTCGCCTTCACCGTGCTGCCGGCCTTCGTCCTCCAACTCCTGGTGAGTGTCCTGGCCTTCGGCGCCCGTGACGTGATCGCGGCGACGCTGATGGCGGTCTTCGCCGGCAGCTGGCTGCCCTACTCGCTCATCATGCTCAGCGGCGCGGCCGACGGCCTTCGGGTTCTCGGCGTGTTCAACCTGGCGCTCCTCTGCTTCGGGGCCCTGATGACCGCCGTGACCCGGCCCAAGCGTGCGCTGTGGCTCGTCCTCGCGGTCTCCCTCCCCCGCTGGGCGGCCACCGGCCTCGGGGGCATCACCGGCGCCGCATGGCTGACGCGCACGTCCGGTGCGCTCGGCTTCGTGGTGGCGCTGGTCGCGATGTACACGGCGTTCGCCCTGATGCTGGAGGACATGCGCAGCGAGCAGGTCCTGCCCATCGGCCGCAGCGGCCCCGCCCACCTCGCCGTGGAAGGCGACCTGGCCGTCCAGCTCCGCAACATGGAACGCCAGGCGGGCGTGCGCCGCACGCTCTGACCGCAGCCACCCACCCCGCCTTCACCCTCCCGCATCCCCATCCCCATCCCCCTTCACCCACGGAGGAGTTCCCCCATGTCCCGGCACGCCCGCCCCACCGTCGTTCTGGTCCACGGCGCTTTCGCCGATGCCTCCAGCTTCTCCCGCGTCATCCCCGAACTGACCGCCGCCGGCCTGGACGTGGTGGCCCCGGCCGTGCCCAACCGCGGCCTCGTCGAGGACGCCGCGTACATCGCCTCGGTGATCCGCGCCGTCGAAGGCCCCGTGATCCTGGTCGGGCACTCCTACGGCGGCGCCGTCATCACCCTCGCCGGGACGCAGGACAACGTCCGCGCACTGGTGTACCTCGCGGGATACGCGCTGGAGGAGGGCGAGAGCCTGGGCGAGCTGCAGGGCCGCTTCCCGGACTCCGGCCTCGCCGACGCGCTCGTCTACACCCCGTTCCCGGTGGCCGGCTCCACCCAGACCGGTACCGACGTCTCGGTGGAGACCGAGAAGTTCCCCGCCCTGTTCGCCGCGGACGTCGACCCCGGCCTCGCCGCGGTGCTCGCCGTCTCCCAGCGCCCCCTGGCCGCACGTGCCTTCTCGGAGGCGGCGCCCGTCGCGGCGTGGAAGACCAAGCCCTCGTGGGGTCTGGTCGCCTCGTCCGACCGCACGATCAACCCCGATGTGGAGCGCTACGGGTACGAGCGCGCCGGCATGACCACCGTCGAGGTCGACTCCTCCCACCTGGTCATGCTCGCCCAGCCCAAGGCCGTTGCGGAGCTGATCCAGGACGCGGCCCGGTCCACCGCCCATTGACCCGATCGTTCAGGATCGAACGATTAGTCGATAATGTTCGGGCGCTGGTAGCTTCTGATCGCCCTCGAGGACCCTTCGGCGGGCGATCGGAGGAGATACGCCCATGAGGTTCGGCGCGAGGTTCGCGCTCGCCGTCATCGCGCTCGCCGCCCTCGCTGCCGCCTGCGGTGTCCCGCAGGACAGCGGTCCGCACTCGCACACCGCCGTGGACTGTGGTCCGTACGCCAGGTACGGCAGGCACCCCGGCACCAAGGTCACCGTCTACGCGGAGAACCGGGACCGGGAGGCCGACCTGTTCGAAGAGGCCTGGGCGGACTTCGAGGACTGCACGGGAATCGACGTCCGCTACGAGGGGGACGGGGAGTTCGAGGCCCGGATCCAGCTCCGGGTCGACGGCGGGAGCGCGCCCGACGTGGCGTTCTTCCCTCAGCCCGGGCTCCTGGAACGCTTCGCGCGGGCGGGGAAGCTCAAGCCCGCGAGCGCCGGGGTCGTGGCCCTCGCGCGGCAGGGCTGGTCGGCGGACTGGAACGGCTACGCGACCGTGGACGGCACCCTCTACGGCACGCCGCTGGTCGCGAACGTGAAGTCGTTCGTCTGGTACTCGCCGAAGTTCTTCCGCGACAGGGGACTGAGCGTTCCCCGCACGTGGTCCGAGCTGATGGACGTGACGGAGAAGGTCGCGGCGTCGGGCGTCAAGCCGTGGTGCGCGGGCATCGAGTCCGCCCAGGCGACCGGCTGGCCCGTGACGGACTGGATCGAGGACGTCCTGCTGCGCCAGCAGGGCACGGCCGTCTACGACCAGTGGGTCGCCCACACGATCCCGTTCAACGACCCGCGGGTGATCAGGGCCATGGACACCGTGGGGTCCATCCTCAAGAACGACCGGTACGCCAACGGCGGTTTCGGGCCGGCCCGTTCGATGGCGTCGATCTCCTTCCAGGAGGCCGGCACACCGGTTCTCTCCGGTGACTGTGCGATGCACCGCCAGGCCTCGTTCTATGCCGGCATGTGGCCGAAGGGCACCGGGATCGGACCGGACAAGGACGTCTACGCCTTCCTCCTGCCGGGGGACGACCCGGCGAGCCGCCCCGTACTGGGCGGTGGCGTGTTCACCGCGGCGTTCGCCGACCGTCCCGAAGTGCGGGCGTTCCAGGAGTACCTGGCCTCCGCGGACTTCGCGAACACGCGGATGAAGAAGGGCCCGTTCGTTTCGGCGAACAAGGGCGTGGATCCCGCGAATGCCGCCACCCCGGTCGACAGGCTCTCGATCCAGCTGCTCCAGGATCCCGCGACACAGTTCCGGTTCGACGGCTCGGACCTGATGCCCGCTTCGGTCGGCGCAGGGACGTTCTGGAAGGGATCCGTCGACTGGATCGGCGGCGCGAGCACCCGCCAGGTCGCCGACTCCATCGAACGGTCCTGGCCGGGCCACTGATGTCGTTCGACGCCGTCGCCCAGCAGCCCAAGCTGCTCCACCTGCTCCAGGGCGTCGCCGCCTTCGCGGCGGTGGTCGCCCTGATCCTGCTGGCGCTGCACCGGGGGCCGGTGCGCAGGAGGGCCGCGGCCCTGATCCTGCTGGCTCCCGCGCTGCTGCTGCTCACGGTGGGTCTCCTCCTGCCCGGTCTGCGCACCCTGGCGCTGTCGTTCACCGACAGCGGGGGAGCGTGGGCCGGCCTCGACAACTACCTGTGGATGGTCACCGACCCCCGGGCGATGGTGGCGCTGCGCAACACTCTGGCCTGGGTGGTGCTCGTACCGTCGCTGGCAACCTCGGTCGGCCTGCTCTACGCGGCGGCCGTCGCACGGTCGCGGTTCAGAACGTTCGCGCTGTCCCTCGTCCTGATGCCGATGGCGATCTCCTTCGTCGGCGCGGGTGTCGTCTGGAAGTTCGTCTACGCCTACCGTCCCGCCGAGGCCGGGCAGATCGGGCTGCTGAACCGGCTCGGCGTCGCGTTCGGCGGCGAACCGAGGCAATGGCTCGTGGACTCTCCCTGGAACGTCCTGTTCCTCATCGCGGTGATGGTGTGGACACAGACGGGCTTCGCGGCCGTCCTGCTGACCGGCGCGATCAGGGCCGTTCCCGGAGAGCTGACCGAAGCGGCCCGACTCGACGGCGCGTCCCCCCGGCAGATCTTCTGGCGGATCACCGTGCCGTCGATCAGGCCCACCCTGCTCGTCGTGGTCCTCGCCCAGGCGATCGGCACCTTCAAGGCCTTCGACATCGTCAGGACCATGACCGGAGGACAGTTCGACACGGGCGTCATCGCCCACGAGATGTACGACCAGACCTTCCGCTACGGCGAGACGGGCCGCGGCGCCGCTCTCGCCGTGCTCCTCTTCGTCCTCGTCACGCCCTTCGTCGCCCACCAGGTCCGGGCGCGGCGGAGGGCGGGGTGAACGGCGTCCGGGAGCGTCTGGCCTCCCGGGCCTTCTCGTTGACCACCGTCGTGATCGCGGTCCTCTGGACCACACCGGTCCTCGGTCTGCTGTTCTCCTCGTTCCGCCCCGAGCGGGAGATCAAGACGACGGGCTGGTGGACCGTGTTCGCCGCGCCGCACCTCACGCTCGACAACTACGGCGAGGTGCTGTCCGGCGGAGGCAACGGGTCGGGGCGGCTCGCGGAGTACTTCGTCAACTCCCTCGTCATCACCCTTCCCTCGGTGCTGTTCCCGCTCGTGCTGGCCTTCTTCGCGGCCTACGCCCTGGCCTGGATCGACTTCAGGGGGCGCGACGCGCTCGTCGTCGGCATCTTCGCGCTCCAGGCCGTGCCGCTCCAGATGGCGCTGGTCCCCCTCCTGAAGCTGTTCTCCCGGGGCTGGCTGTTCCTGCCTGCGTGGAACCTCACCGGTCCCGCGCGGTTCGGCCAGATCTGGTTCGCCCACACGGCCTTCGCGCTGCCGTTCGCCGTGTTCCTCCTGCACAACTTCCTGGCCGGGCTGCCCCGGGACCTGATCGAGGCCGCCCGCGTCGACGGCGCGTCGCACGGGACGCTGCTGCTCCGGATCGTGCTGCCCCTGGCCCGTCCGGCCCTGGTCACCTTCGCCATCATCCAGTTCCTCTGGGTGTGGAACGACCTCCTCGTGGCCCTGACGCTGTCGGGAGGAACCGCCGAGACCGCACCCATGACCGTCAGACTGGCGAGCATGGCCGGGACGTACGGCAACGAGTGGCAGCGGCTCACCGCGGGAGCCTTCGTGGCGGCGTTCGTCCCGCTGCTCGTCTTCTTCTCCCTCCGGCGGCACTTCGCCAAGGGACTGCTCGCCGGATCGGTCAAGGGATGAGCCCCGGCCGGACCGGGGGAGCGGGCACGGCGGCCCGTGGGAGCGCGCGGCTCAGCCGGCCCGGGCTGCGGGGCCGCGAAGCCGAGCTGGAGCGGCTGCGCGCCCTGGTCGAGGCGGTGCGGGGCGGCGAGGGAGGAGCGATCGCGCTGCTCCTGGGCGAGCCCGGGATCGGGAAGACCGTACTGCTGCAGGAGACCGTCTCGATCGCCCGGGCCCACGGATTCGTCGTCAGCCATGGACGCGCCGAGGAACTGCACGAGCTGGCACCGCTTGCCTCACTGGCCTCCGGCCTCCTGCACGGTGACCCGCCGCTGCTCTCCAGCACCGACTTCGCGGACCTCGCGGGCCATCACGACCAGCGCATCTGGCTCGTCGAACGGCTGGCCCAGCTGATCGAGGAACGCTCGGCGCGCGCGCCCGTACTGATCGCGGTCGACGACGTCCAATGGGCCGACCCGCTGAGCCGGTTCGCCCTGAGCGTCATGCCGGCCCGGCTGCTCAGCTCGCCGGTCCTCTGGCTGCTCACGGCCAGGGACGACCAGGAACCGTACGGGCAGGGGCCGCGCACGACGACCCTCCCCCTGCGGCCGCTGTCCGGCACGGCCCTGGCGGAGCTGGCACGGGACGTCCTCGGCGGGGACGTGCCGACCCGGGTCGCGGAACTCCTCGACGGGGCGGGAGGCAACCCCTTCCTCGCGGCCGAGATGCTCACGGGCATCGCGGCGTCGGGCGCGGACGCGCCGCAGCCGCCGGAGCGGCTGGTCCTCGGCGTCCGCGACCGGCTGGCCGGCCTCCGGCCGGACACCCTCCACTTCCTGCGGATCGGCGCGGTCCTCGGCCGCGCGTTCTCCCTCGCGGACGCCGCCGCCCTGTGCGGCCGGCCCGCCTCCGGACTCAGCGCCGAAGTGGACGAGGCGATCGCCGCCGCCCTCCTCCACGACGACGGCGAACGCCTCCTGTTCCGCCACGACCTGCTCCGCCAGGCGGTGTACGCCGATCTCGCCCCCTCCGTACGCCGGGCGCTCCACCGTGAGGCCGCGAGCAGGCTCGTCGCGGCGGGCCGGAGCTCCACCGACGCGGTCCCGCATCTGCTGAAGAGCGCCGAACCCGGCGACCAGGAGGCGATCGGGCTGCTCGGCACGGCCTCCATGGACGTGATCGCCGTGATGCCGGACCTCGCCGCCGACCTGGCCGTACGCGCCCTGGAACTCGTACCGCCCCATGCGCCCATGGTGTTCGACGTGGGAGAACGGGCCATCGTCGCGCTGACCCGCGCGGGCCGGTACACCCGGGCACGGGACACCGGCGACACGCTGCTCGCCCGGCAGCCGCCCCTGGACGTCTTCGCCCGCCTGCAGTCCGTACTCGGCGACACGCTGTGGCACCTCGACGACATCCACGAGCTGACCCGCCGCTCGACGGCGGCACTGGCAGCCGTCACCGACCCGACGATCCGCGCCCGGCTCACGGCCCGGCAGGCCCTCGCCCGGTCCCGCGGGCGCGACCTCAAGGCCGCTCGCGAGACCGGCGAACGGGCGCTCGCCGAGGCGGAGCGGTCCGGCGACCGGGAGGCCCGCGTCCTCGCTCTGTGGGGCCTCGGCGAGATCGCCCTCAACGCGGGCGACTGCGCCGCCGCCGTCGAACACCACACGGCGCTGAGCGTGTTCGACACGGCCTTCCTGCCCGAGGAGGCCGTCGCCCGGTGCCACACGGACGACTTCGACACCGTACGGCGACTGCTCCGGGCGACGGGCGACGCTCCCCCGCGCCCCGCCATGCTGAGCTGGGCCCAGGGAACCCTGAACATGGGGCTCGGCCGGCTCGACGACGCGGACGCCGACCTCGTCACCGCCGAGCGGCTCGAAGCGGACCTCCACGTACCCGGCAACCTGGTCAACATCCGCGTCAACCGCGGCCTCCTCGCGATGCTGCGCGGCGACCGCGAAGCCGCGCGGGAACACCTGGACGTCGTGCGGACGGCCGTGGCCGAGCGGCCGAACACGGGCAACCACGCCACGCACCGGTACTTCGAGGCCGTCGTCGCCGACGCCGACGGCGACCACGCGGCAGCGGCCGACCTGGTCGGATCCGTACAGCGTGACCACCCCTTCCTCCGATGGCGGCTGCTGCGCCCCCATGTCGTCCAGGCCGTGCGGATCGCCCTGCGCGGCGGCGACCGGCACCTGGCCGAGGACCTCGCGGCCCAGGCCGTCGCACACGCCACCCGCAACCCCGGCGTGCCGACCGCCCAGGGGACGGCGGCCCACGCGTCCGCCCTGGCGAACGCCGACCACGGACTCCTGGAGCGGTCGGTCCGCATCCTCCTCACCGGCCCCCGGCCGCTGCCCCTCGCCGCCGCATCGGCCGACCTCGGGCGCGCGCTCCTCACCGCGGGCGACCCCGCCGCGACACCCGCCCTGACCAGGGCCCACGACCTCTACGCCCGGGCGGGGGCCGATGCCGGGGCCGACCGGGTCAGGGCCGATCTGGAACGGGTCACCAGCCGCCCCGGCCGACGCACCGGAGGCCCCCGGCCGCACCCCGGCCAGGGCTGGGACGCGCTCACGGCCTCGGAACGCAAGGTGGCCCGGCTGATCGCCGAGGGCCACACCAACCGGTCGGCCGCACAGGCCCTCGTCGTCTCCCCGCACACGGTCAACACCCATCTGGCGTCGGTCTTCCGCAAGCTCTCGGTGCGCTCCAGGGTCCACCTGGCCCGGATCGCGCTCGCGGAGGGCGACGCCGGAACGGCCACCGGCGGCTGAGTGACCCCTGCGCCCCCGTGCCAGGTGCGGTGCGCGGTACGGCAACAGCGGGTGCGGGAGCGGTCCTAGCGTGACGGGCGTACCGCGCCGCTCCGACGCGCGGACCAGCCGATCCGAATCGAGGAAGCATCCCCATGCCGTACATCACCGTGGGCCAGGAGAACACCAACCCCGTTGAGCTGTACTTCGAGGACCAGGGTGCCGGGCAGCCCGTCGTCCTCATCCACGGCTTCCCGCTCGACGGCCATTCCTGGGAGCGCCAGAGCGCCGCGCTGCTCGACGCCGGCCACCGCGTGATCACGTACGACCGCCGCGGCTTCGGGCAGTCCTCGCAGCCGACGACCGGCTACGACTACGACACCTTCGCGGCCGACCTGAACACCGTGATGGAGACCCTCGACCTGAACGACGCCGTCCTGGTCGGCTTCTCCATGGGCACCGGCGAGGTCGCCCGCTACGTGTCGACGTACGGCTCCGGCCGGCTCGCCAAGGTCGCCTTCCTGGCCTCGCTCGAACCCTGCCTGCTCCAGAGCGAAGACAACCCGGACGGCGTCGCCCCGAAGGAGTTCTTCGACGGCGTCGTCGCCGCCGTCAAGGCCGACCGCTACGCCTACTACACGGCCTTCTTCAACGACTTCTACAACCTCGACGAGAACCTGGGCACCCGCATCAGCGAGGAGGCCGTCCGCAACAGCTGGAACACCGCGGCCCGCGGCGGCTCCTTCGCCGCGTCCGCCGCGCCGGCGACCTGGTACACCGACTTCCGCGCCGACATCCCCGCCGTCGACGTGCCGGCCCTGATCCTGCACGGCACCGCCGACCGCATCCTGCCCGCCGAGGGCACCGCGCGCCCCTTCCACACGGCGCTCCCGGCGGCGGACTACGTCGAGATCGAGGGCGCCCCGCACGGTCTGCTGTGGACCCACGCCGAGGAGGTCAACACCGCCCTCCTCGCCTTCCTGGCGAAGTGACCCCGCACCGTTGACCCGCCGGGATGACGCCGGAGTCCCCGGCGTCACCCCGGCCCCCGGTTCCCCGGCGCGGGAACCGGACGATCCCAGGAGAGCAGAGACCCCATGCAGTTCGGCATCTTCACCGTCGGGGACGTGACCCCCGACCCCACCAACGGCCGTACGCCGTCGGAACACGAGCGCATCAAGGCGATGGTCGCCATCGCCCTCAAGGCCGAGGAGGTCGGCCTGGACGTCTTCGCGACGGGCGAGCACCACAACCCGCCGTTCGTCCCGTCGTCGCCGACGACCCTGCTCGGCCACATCGCCGCCCGCACCGAGAAGCTGATCCTGTCCACGTCCACGACGCTGATCACCACCAACGACCCGGTGAAGATCGCCGAGGACTACGCGATGCTCCAGCACCTGGCCGACGGCCGGGTCGACCTCATGCTGGGACGCGGCAACACCGGTCCGGTCTACCCGTGGTTCGGACAGGACATCCGCCAGGGCGTCAGCCTCGCCAAGGAGAACCACGCGCTGCTGCGGCGGCTGTGGCGCGAGGACGTGGTGGACTGGGAGGGCACGTTCCGCACACCGCTCCAGGCCTTCACCTCGACACCCCGGCCCCTGGACGGCGTCCCGCCCTTCGTCTGGCACGGATCCATCAGGTCCCCCGAGATCGCGGAGCAGGCCGCCTTCCACGGCGACGGCTTCTTCCACAACAACATCTTCTGGCCGGCCGACCACACCCGGCGCATGGTCCAGCTCTACCGGCGCCGGTTCGCGCACCACGGCCACGGTCGGCCCGAGGACGCCATCGTCGGCCTGGGCGGACAGGTCTTCATGCGCAAGAACTCCCAGGACGCCGTACGGGAGTTCCGTCCCTACTTCGACAACGCTCCCGTGTACGGCCACGGCCCGTCGCTGGAGGACTTCACCGAGCAGACCCCGCTGACGGTGGGCTCCCCCCAGCAGGTCATCGAGCGGACCCTGTCGTTCCGGGAGAGCGTCGGCGACTACCAGCGCCAGCTGTTCCTGATGGACCACGCGGGCCTGCCCCTGAAGACCGTCCTCGAACAGCTGGACATCCTCGGCGAAGAGGTCGTACCCGTCCTGCGGAAGGAGTTCGCGAAGGGACGTCCGGCCGATGTGCCGCAGGCCCCCACGCACGCGTCCCTCCGAGCCGCCCGGGAGGTGTCCGCCGCATGAAGCTGATCGTCGTCTCCGCGGGGCTGAGCACCCCCTCCTCCACCCGCCTGCTCGCGGACCGGATGGCCGAAGCGGCCCGCGACGAACTCGCCGCCCTGGGGCAGGCGCCGTCGACCGAGGTCGTGGAGCTGCGCGAACTGGCCGGCGACATCGCGAGCCACCTGGTGACCGGCTTCCCGCCGCCGCGGCTGGGCGCCGCGATCGACGCGGTGACGGCGGCCGACGGCCTGATCGTCGTGACCCCCGTCTTCGCGGCTTCCTACAGCGGTCTCTTCAAGTCCTTCTTCGACGTGATCGATCCGGACGCCCTCTCCGGGAAGCCGGTCCTGATCGCGGCGACGGGCGGCAGCGCCCGCCACTCCCTGGTCCTTGAGCACGCCGTGCGCCCGCTCTTCGCCTACCTCCGCGCCGTCGTCGTCCCCACCGCCGTGTTCGCCGCCTCCGAGGACTGGGGCTCGCGGGGAGACGCGTACACCGACGGCCTGCCCGGCCGCGTCCGCCGGGCGGGCGCCGGGCTCGCCGCGCTCATGGTGGCGCGCCCGGCCGGTGAAGAGCCCGAAGACGAGGTCACCGTCCTCGAACGGCAACTCGCCGACCTGCGCTTCGACTGAGACGGGCCCCCGGGCCGGGCGACGGCGGGGTGGTTCACATGGTTCATACTGAACGGCCGTATGAGCGTGAACCGAGTGACGACGAGGACCGTGCCCGAGGAACTCGACGGCGTAGGGACGCCGCTGCGCGGCAGGGGCGCCGAGCTGGCCTTCATCGAGGCGCGGCTCGAAGCGCTCGACCGGGGCGAAGGCGGGATCATCCGCGTCGAAGGCCCCGTCGGCATCGGCAGGTCCAGGATCCTCGCGGAGGCCGCGGCAGCCGCGAGGCGGCGGGGGACGAGGGTGTTCGAGGGCGCGGCCGACCCCGACGACCAGTTCGTGCCGCTCGGCCCCCTCCTCGACGGTCTGCTCTCCGGCGCGGAACCGCTGTCCGGCGCCGTCCGCCTCAGGGACCTCGCCACCACACCCGGCCAGCGCTTCTGGCTGCTCCAGGAACTGGGGGACCGGCTGCGGGAGACGGCCCGCAACGGCCCCCTGCTCGTCGTCCTCGACGACCTCCAGTGGTGCGACGACCTGACCCTGCTCACCTTCAACACCCTCGCGGCCGGACTCTCCTCGCACCCCATCCTGTGGCTGGTCGCCGTGCGCGGCGGCAGCGTGCCGTCGGGAGTGCGCACGACCCTGGACCGGATCCGGCGGGCAGGCGCACACGAGCTGGCGCTCGGAGCGCTGGACGACCGGGCGACCACACGGATCACCGAGGACGTCCTCGGCGCCGCTCCCGGCCCGGACGTCCTGCGCGCCGCCCGCCGCGCCGAAGGAGTCCCACAGCTGCTGGTCGAGCTGCTCGGCTCGCTGCGGGAGGCCGTGACGATCGAGAACGGCACGGCCGGGCTGACGGCGGGACCCCCCGCCCCACGGGAACTCCCCTCGGTCGTGCGCCGCCTCGGCCAGCTGTCCGGCGAGGCACGGGAGCTGGTCCAGACGGCGGCCGCCGTGGGCGCCCCGGTCACCGTCGCAACTCTGGCCGAACTGCTCGGCAGGTCCTCGGCGGCGCTCATCACAGCGGTACGGGAATCCCTCGACGCCGATCTGCTCACCGAAAGCGGCGATCGCCTCGCCTTCCGCCACGACCTGATCCGCGAGGCGGTGGAAGCCGGCCTGCCGCTGCCCCTGCGCCAGGCCCTGCGCGGTCACATAGCCGAGCTGCCGCCGGGGAGCGCGGCCGCCCCCGCCGAGCGCCCCGGGCCGTCGGCCGGGAGAGCACGGGCAGGTGCGGCGGAGGCCGGGGGAGCGGGGCCGGGAGACGCGGCGGAGGCCGACCGGCTGCGCACCGCCGCGGCGGAACTCGCGGCCACCGCTCCCGGACCCGCCGCGGAACGCATGCTCAAGGCCCTGGAACTCACCACGGCGGACGCTCCGGAGCGGCCGCGGGTCATCGCCGAGACGATCCCGCTGCTCTGGCAGACGGGCCGGGCAGCCCAGGCGCGTGAGCTGGGAACCTCCGCCCTGGCGACCGGCGCCCTCGGACCCGAGGACGAGGCGCGCATACGCCTCGCCCTGGCACGCCTCGCCGTACCGTTCGACTTCTCCGAGGCGATCCGCCAGGCCCGCGCCGGGGCGGCACTGCCCGGGATCCCCGTGGACCTCAGGGGGCGACTGCTCGCCATGCTCGCCGTCGGCCTGTCGGTGGCGGGCGAGCACGCGGCGGCCGAGCAGGTCGCCGCGGAGGCGTGGGAGACCGCGGCGGCAGCGGGGGACCGCTCCGCCGAGGCCACGCTGACGACGGTCCGCTCGGCGGTGAGTTTCCACCGCATGGACCTGACCGAGGCGTTCCGGCAGGCCGAGCGGTCCGCCGCGCTGGCCGACGCCCTGGGCGTCAGCACCTCGCTGTGGGTTCCGGAGGCCTTGTGGCACGCCCTCCTGTCGCACACCACCGGACGCTCGGCGCAGGCGCTCGCCGCCGCGGAGGAGGGCATCCGGATCACCAGGGAGCAGGGCCGGACGGCGGCCACCGGCATGTGGCTCATGACCCGCTCGCGCATCCTCCTGGAGGCCGGACGGCTGACGGACGCCCGGGCCGACGCCGAAGCCGCGTCCGCGTCCGCGACGACCGGCGATCCGGGCCCGGGCAATCTCGCCGACGTCACGCTCCGGTACGTGATGATGCGCGTCGCCCTCCACACCAACGACCAGAGGACCGCACGGGCGTACGCGGTCGAGGCGAGGCGCATGCGGAGCGACGGCGCACCCACCGTCCGGCACTTCGGCTCCTGGATGCTGGCGCTGATGGCCGACTTCGAAGGCCGGCCCGAGCGTGCCATGGCCGAACTCGACGCGGTGATGACGTCGCCCGCCGCGGACCGCCCGGCCTACGCCGGCCTGGTCGACCCCGCCGACGCCCCGGTCCTCGTCCGTATGGCGCTGCGCGCCGGCGCGCACGAACGGGCCGCGCAGGCAGTCGCCCTGGCCGAGCGGCTGGCCGTGCTCAACCCCGGCCTCACGTTCCTCGCCGCCACCGCCGCGCACGCCCGGGGGCTCCTCGACAACGACCTCGCCCCCCTCGTACGCGCCGTCCTGCTGTACGAGGACTGCCCCCGGCCGTTGGCCCGGGCGTCGGCACTGGAGGACGCCGGACGCAAGGTGGCGGCCACCCGCACGCCCGAAGCGGTGCCGTACTTCGACACGGCCCTCGCGCTCTACGCGCGGGCGGGCGCCGAGCGGGACGTCGCACGCGTCCGCCGGCGCCTGCGGGCCGCCGGTGTCCGCCGTCGGCCCTCGACGGCCGGACTCTCCCCCGCATGGCCGGAGTTGACGGCCGCGGAGATACGGGTGGTACGGCTCGTGGCCCGGGGGCTGACCAACCAGCAGGTGGCCGAGCACCTCTCCCTCTCGCCGCACACGGTGGGTTCGCACCTGCGCCGCACCTTCACCAAGCTGGACATCACCTCGCGCGGGGAGCTGACCCGGCTGGTGAAGCACCGCGACAGCGGAGAGTAGTCGCTTCGCATCCCCCGTGGGCGTCCTGGCAATGGACGATTCGTGTGATGTGCCGACGTCGTCGCTTCCTCAGACTGATCAAGAGCCGCGGAAGGGAAAAGCCCGCGGGGAACAGTTGGTCGAGAGAGGAACAGCGCATGACCGCAAGGCTCCAGCGGGCCCGCCCCGGCAGCCCCGAGCTCCAGGCGCTCGTCGACGAGCTCGCGGAGCGGCTCGGCCGGTCCGTCGCCGTCGACGACCCGCTGGTCCGCATGGTCTGCACGAGCCGCCACTTCGGCGACGAGGACCCGGTCCGGATCGGCACCCTGTTGCAGGGCCGCGCCGACAACGCGGCCATCCGCCACGTCCTCGCCCAGGGCGTGACCCAGTGGTCCCGGGCCGGATTCATCGACGGCCGCGACGATCTCGGACTGCTGCCCCGTTACGTCGTGCCCCTGCGCGAGCGCGGGCATCTCCTCGGACTGCTCCTGGTGGTCGCGCCCGACAAGACGCTCGCGGAGCACGAGACACGGGCCATCGCCCGGGCCGCGGACGCCATGGCCGCCCAGATGCACGGAGAGCACATCGCCACCGACGCCCGGAAGGCCGACGAGCGGGACCTGGCCCTCGAACTCGTCGGTGCCGACGTCGCCGCCCGTACCACCGCACGGCGGCGGGGCAAGGACCTCGGACTGCTCGGAGCGGCCGAGCACGTCCTGGTCAGCGTCATCCAACTGAGCTGCGCGACGGAACGCGTACGGCATTCCGAGGCGGCCCTGTGGGGAGCCCTGGAGGGGTTCCGGCAGACGCGCGACGCGCAGGGACTCATCGCGATCGGCAAGGAACGCGCGACGCTGCTCCAGCTCCGCGACCGCCCACCCGGCCCGGACGAGGTCGCCGCCCAGTCCGCCCGCATCCTCGACGAACTCCGCACCTTCCTGGGCCCGTCGGCGGACCCCGTGATCGGTGTCGGAGGCCGGCACCCCGGCCTGGACGACGCGTGGAGGTCGTACGAGCAGGCGCTCGTGGCGGCCCGCGCGGCCCGCCGACTGCCCGCCCTGAAGAGCGCCGGCGACTGGGAACTGCTCGGGGAGCTCGCGGTGCTGTTCCAGCTCCCCGAGCACGCCCTGAACGCGTCCCTGGTCCCGAAGCAGCTCCGTACCCTGAGCGGGGCCCATGGCGGCGACCGGCTGCGGGACACCCTGCGCTGCTTCCTCGAACACGCGGGATCGGTTCCCCGGACCGCGGACACGCTGGGAATCCACCGGACTTCGCTCTACTACCGCCTGCGCCGGATCCAGGAGATCACCGGAGCCGACCTCGACGACGGCGCCCACCGGCTCACCCTGCACCTCGGCCTCAGGATCGAGGAACTCCTCGCCCCGGGCGGCGGCGGGGCCGTCTGAGCACGCACTCTGAGCACGCACTCTGAGCACGGACGCTGACCACGCACTCTGACCACGCACTCGCTTCGACAAAGCGAGGAGGATCCGCGGCCCGATTCCTACAGCGCGCGGTGGTGCGGGCGGCGGGCCCCATTCGATGATGTTCGGCATGGGCGGGAACGTTGTACCGCCTCTGACCAGGGGAGAGGTCATGAAGGAACTGATCACGACGGACGGCGTACGGCTCGCGTACCAGGACACCGGCGGCGCGGGCGTCCCGCTGGTGATGCTGCACGGCTGGGGGCAGACGCAGGCGATGTTCCGGCATCAGATCGAGGGGCTGGCGCCCGGTCGCCGTCTCGTCACCGTCGACCTCCGCGGCCATGGGAAGTCCGGCACCGCGCGCCACGGCCACCGCATCGCCCGGCTCTCCCGCGATGTGCTCGAACTCGTCGGCCACCTCGGTCTCGACCGTTTCGACGCACTGGGCTGGTCCATGGGCGTCTCGGTGTGGTGGAGCTTCATCGACCAGTACGGGACCGGGCGGATCCGGCGCTTCATCGCCGTCGACCAGCCCGCGGCGGTCGCCGCCGTGCCCTGGATGACCGAGCGGGAACAGCGGGACTGCGGTGCCATCTTCGACGTGTCGGGGCTGTTGTACCTGGGTGCGGCCCTCGCCGGGCCGGAAGGCGACACGGTTCGCGCCGACTTCGTGCGCGGCATGTTCTCCGGCGAGCCCGACCCCGAGGTGCTGGCCTTCGTCGGCGAGGAGATCCGGTCGACACCCGCCTCCGCGGGCGTACCGCTGCTCTTCGACCACTGCGCGCAGGACTGGCGGGACGTGCTGCCCCGGATCGATGTGCCGACCCTGGTGATCGGCTGTGAGGGGAGCCATGTGCACCCCGATTCGCAGCGCTTCGTCGCCGAACGGATTCCCGGCGCACGCCTGCACGTCTTCGCCTCCGATGTGGCGAGTTCGCACTTCCCCTTCCTGGAGAACCCGTCGGCCTTCAACGCCGTGGTGGAGAAGTTCCTGGTTGAGGAGTTCCTGGCCGAGGAGCCGGCGAACGGGGTGTGAATCCGCCCTCCACCCGCCCGCACCCACGGCTAGGAATCCCCATCCCCATGACCCTCACATTGACGTCCAGTGCGCCCGGACGGGTCCCCCGGCAAGCGCCCGGTCCGGCCTCGCCCTCCTCCCGCCCGGGGTGGCTGGTCCAGGTGCTCTCCGAGATGCCGGAGACGCGCGACGAGATGCCGGAGACGCGCGACCGGACCCACGTCTACCTCGGCGTCCATGTCCGCGGGCCCGTCACCGTCGTCCACGAGCACGCCAAAACCCTGTTGGAGCCGAACGACCTGGTCTTCTGCGACCCGGCCCGACGGCATCTGCTGCGGTTCGGCGAGGACTGTCAGATGATCTTCTTCCGGGTGCCCCGGTGCTATCTGGGCGTCACGGAGCCGGAACTGAACCGGGTGCTCGGCGTACCCGTACGCGGCGGGGAGGGGATCGGGGCGCTGGCGTCCGACTTCCTGACCGCGCTCGCCGCCAAGGCGGAGTTCCGCCGGTCCACGATCGGGGACCGGCGTGCCCGCACCGCCGTACACCTCCTCTCCGTCCTGGTCATGGAGCTGCTCGAAGCGGACACGACGGACGGGGCCGACGACGCGTCCGGGACCGGGACCGGCAATGAGATGCTGACCCGCATCCACGGCCACATCGAAGAACATCTGATGGACCCGGACCTCTCACCGGAGTCGATCGCACGCGCCCATCACATCTCCGTCCGGTACCTGCAGAAACTCTTCCAGAACGACGGCAGCACGGTGAGCCAGTGGGTGCGGCGGCGCAGGCTCGACGTCTGCCGGCTCGAACTGGGCCGCTCCAACCGGAGGATCACCATGGCCGCGGTGGCCCACCGCTGGGGCTTCAGCAGCCCCTCGCACTTCAGCCGCACGTTCCGCGGGGCCTACGGCATGAGCCCCAGTGAATGGCAGGCGCTGGCGACCTCGGCTTTCGCGCCGACGACCGCCGACGCCAACGCCAACGCCAACGCCGAGGATGAGCGCGGGCGCTGAGACCCGTGTGCGCCGTCATGACGACGCCCCACACGTGGCCCGATATCGAGAAGAGAACTCGCATGCCCAACCCCACCGTCGTCCTCGTGCACGGTGCCTTCGCCGACGCGACAGGCTGGATAGGCGTCATCTCGGAACTGCTGCGCAGCGGCATCCCGGTGATCGCTCCGTCGAACCCGCTACGGGGCCTGACGTCGGACGCCGCCTACCTCGCCTCCGTCCTGACCCAGGTCGACGGCCCGGCCGTACTCGTCGGCCACGCGTACGGCGGCGCGCTGATCACCGTGGCCGGCGCCGCGGAGAACGTCGTGGCGCTCGTCTACGTGGCCGCCTACGTCCCCCACGAGGGCGAAAGCCTGGACCAGCTCCAAGGAACCTTCCCCCCATCCCCCCTGACGGGCCACCTCAAGGAGCGGACGTACCCGCTCCTCGACGGCGACCCGGCGGTCGAGGTCACCATCGAGGAGACGGCCTTTCCCGCCGTCTTCGCGGCGGACGTGCCCGAGGACGTCGCGGCCGTCCTCGCCGTGGCCCAACGCCCGCTCGCCGCAGCCGCGTTCACCGAGCCCGCGTCCACGGCGGCCTGGCGGACCAAACCGTCCTGGGCCCTGGTGGCCGGCGCGGACCGCACGATCAGCCCCGAGCTCCAGCGCTTCGGCGCCGCCCGCGCCGGCGCCGTCGTCGTCGAACTCCCGGACGCCTCCCACGCCGTCGCCCTCTCCGAACCCACCCGGGTCGCCAACATGATCAGGGACGCGGTCCGAGCGACGAACTGATCGCGGCAGGTCAGACATTCGCAGGATCGTGGACGCACCCAAAAGAGTGCCTCCCATCCTCCAAAGGTGAGACGAACCCTTACGGGGGCAGGCCTGGAGTTGCTCATGCAACCCAATGGGAACCTCGCCCACTCGATAGGAATTCAGGATGCGAACGAACACCACAGTCCGCCGTACCCTCATCGCCGCGCTCATCCTCTCCGGCTACGTGCTGACCGTCCCCGCGGCCCACGCCACCCCCACTCCCCGCGCGGCCGTCGCCTCTCAGCGAGCCGATGCCGACCAAGTCGCCCTGCTCAAAAGGAGCGTGGCGGACTGGAACCAGTGGCGCACGGACAACCCCAGTGTCAAGCCCGACCTCACTGAGGCCGACCTCGCCGGGGCGAACCTCCTCGGGGCCAACCTCTCTGCCGCGGACCTCACCGACGCCACGCTCACCGACACGAACCTCACCGAGACGAACCTCAGCGACGCCAAGCTCAGAGGCGTGAAGGCGACGGGCGCGCTCCTCTTCAGCGCCAACCTCGACAACGCCGACGCCCAGAGCGCCAACCTCGAAGGCGCCGACCTCTCCAACGCCAAGGCCCGCCACACCATCTTCGCCAGCGCCAACCTGACGCGCGCCAAGCTCCATGACGCCGACCTCGCCGAGGCCGACCTCACCGGCGCCAACCTCGAAGGCGCCGATCTCAGCTGCATCAACCACCCCCAGTGCACGTCCGCCCCTGCCGGCTGACGCAAGGCGGCCGCGGCACCGCGAGCGCCGGGCGCCGGAAGAACCCTCCCCGTTGTGAGCCGGGAGGGCCCTCCGTCGTGCCGGTGGTACTGGGTCGTGTCCGATGCGTCGTGTGACGCTCCTGCTGCGCGGCGAGTCGCTACAGCCAGTCCCGCTTCTTGAAGATGACGTACAGGCTGACGCAGACGACCGCCATCAGCAGGATCGCGAAGGGGTAGCCCCCGGCCCAGTGCAGTTCCGGCATGGAATCGAAGTTCATGCCGTAGATGGTGCCGACCAGTGTGGGGGCGAAGAGGATGGCGGCCCACGAGGAGATCTTCTTGATTTCCTCGTTTTGTTCGAAGCCTGCTTCGGCCAGGGCGCGCATTTCGGCGTTCTGTTGCTGGGAGACCAGGGTGGCGTTGACCGTCAGGATTTCGGTGAGGGCCTGGCGGAAGCCGTCCACGCGTTCGCTGGTGTGGGTGACGTGGTCCGCTACGTCGCGGAGGTAGCGCTGGAGTTCCTCGTCCGTGCCGTATTTGGCGAAGCCCGCCATCAGGCTGTGGAGCATGCCGACCAGGGGGCGGGTGGCGCGTTGGAACTCGACCATTTCGCGGGAGAGTTCGTAGATGCGGCGGGAGACTTCGGGGTCGCCGCGGAAGACCTCGGTCTCGATCTCGTCCATGTCGTTCTGGACGCCCTCGACGACCGGGACGTAGCCGTCGACCACGTCGTCGAGGATCGCGTACAGGGCTGCCTCCGGGCCGAGGGCCAGGAGGGCCGGGGTCTCCTCCATGCGGCGGCGGACCGCCGGGAGGTCCGGGGCGGCGCCGTGGCGGACCGTGATCAGGAAGTCGGGGCCGACGAAGATGTGCAGCTCGGCGAAGTCGACCTCCTCCAGCGCGTCCACGTAGCGGGCCGCGCGCAGGACCACGAAGAGGGTGTCGCCGTAGCGCTCCAGCTTGGGCCGCTGATGGGCTTCGAGGGCGTCCTCGATGGAGAGGGGGTGAAGGTTGAATTCGGCGGCCAGGGAGTGGAGTTCGGCCTCGGTCGGGCGGTGCAGGCCGATCCAGGCCATGCCGCCGGGCTGTTCGCGCAGGCGGCGGAAGGTCTCGGCGAGACCCGAGGGGGAGGCGACTCTGCGGCCACCGTGGTAGACGGCGGAGTCGACCACGCTCCGGTGCCCCGGCCCCGGGCCCGGGGGTGTGGAGCCGGACGGGGGCGGCGGTGTGGGGCGGCGGCGGTCTGGGCGCTCCGGCATCGGGTCCCGTTTCCGGTCGGAGGTGGGTGAGGGGGAGGGAGGGGGAGGGAGGGGGAGGGAGGGGGAGGCGGGTGAGGTCGAGAGGTGTTGGTGTGGTGGTCAGGATATGGGGAGTATGCCGGGTATCGGGGTGGGCGCGGGTGGGGGTGTGGGTGGGTCGGGGTTTTAGGACAGGAACTGTCCGCGTCGGGGATTAGCGTGGCGCCATGGCCTCCTCGACATCGCACCGGGCGGACCGCGCCGCGCCGGTGCTCGGTGTGCGCGCGCTGAACCGTGCCACCCTCGCCCGTCAGCTGCTCCTCGCCCGCGCCGAGTGCTCCGCACGGGACGCGGTCACGCATCTCATCGGGCTCCAGGCGCAGAACGTGAAGCCGCCGTACTACCAACTCCACGCGCGCCTCCGCGGGTTCCGCCCCGAGGAGCTGGCCGGACTGATGGAGTCGCGGCAGGTGGTGCGCATGGTGACCATGCGGTCCACGATCCACACGCACACCGCCGAGGACGCCCTCACCCTGCGCCCGCTGGTGCAGCCCGCCCGGGACCGGGAGATCGGGAACTTCCGAAAGGGGCTCGTCGGCGTCGACCTCCAGCGCCTGGCCCGCCTCGCGCGCGCCTTCGTCGACAGTGAACCGCGCACGATGGCGGAGATCCGTACGGAGCTGCTCGCCGCGTGGCCGGACGCGGACCCGGCGTCGCTGGCCGTCGCGGCGCGCTGCAAGCTGCCGCTGGTCCAGGTCACGCCGCGCGGGGTGTGGGGGCGCGCCGGGCAGGTCCGGCTCACCACCCTGGACAATTGGCTCAGGGGCGGAGGCGGGGGCAGGGGCAGTACCGGGTGCGACGCGTCGCCTCCGGCAGCGTCCGTCGACGAGGTGGTGCTCCGGTACCTCGGCGCCTTCGGGCCCGCGTCCGTCAAGGACATGCAGGTCTGGGCGGGGCTCACCCGGCTGCGCGAGGCCTTCGAGCGGCTGCGGCCCGGGCTGCTCGTCTTCCGGGACGAGAACGGCGTGGAACTCTTCGACCTGCCGGACGCGCCCCGCCCCGACCCCGGCACGCACGCGCCACCGCGCTTCCTCCCCGAGTTCGACAACCTCCTCCTCTCGCACGCCGATCGCTCGCGCGTGATCCCCGCTCACCTCAAGGGCCGTACCTGGAGGGGGAACCAGGCGTACTGCACCCTCCTCGTCGACGGGTTCGTCGCCGGGGTGTGGAAGATGACGGAAACGGGGCTCGTCGTGGAGCTGTTCACCGAGGTGAGCGGGGCGCAACGGCAAGAGATCGTCGGGGAAGGGGAGTTGCTGCTCGATGGGATGAGGGACGGGGCGGCGGGCGAGGGCCCTGGCGGCGGTGTGTGCTTCGGGGCGGTCACCGGCTGACCGGGCGGTACATGCCAGACTCCCCCTACGTACGACAGGCGCCCCCCGATCCAGGAGACACAGGAGAGAACCATGCGCATTCCGATGACCGTCGCGGACTTCCTCGACCGGGCGGAGCTGGGATTCTCCTCCAGTCCCGGTGTGATCGACGAGCCGGACCAGCCCGGACCGCCGGTGCCCGTGTCGACGTACGGACGCTTCGGTGAGCGGGTCCGCGCCTGGCAGGCCGGACTGGACGCGCTCGGCGTGGGTGAGGGCGAGCGGGTGGCGGTGGTCAGCCACAACTCGGCGCGGATGCTTGAGCTGTTGTTCGCGGTGCCGATGAGCGGCCGTATCTGTGTGCCCGTCAACTTCCGTCTCAAGCCCGATGAGATCGAGTACATGCTGCGGCAGAGCGGGGCCTCGGTCCTGCTGGTCGACCCGGAGCTGGACGACGCGCTCTCCGGCATCACGGCGCGCCACCGCTTCGTCCTCGGCGAGGAGACCGAGAACCGGCTGATGCGCTTCGGCGTCGAGCCGCGCCCGTGGTCGAAGCCGGACGAGGACGCCACCGCGACGGTCAACTACACGTCGGGGACCACGGCCCGGCCCAAGGGCGTGCAGCTCACCCACCGCAACATCTGGGTCAACGGGCTCACCTTCGGGCTGCACGCCCGGGTGTGGGAGCACGACGTCTACATGCACACGCTGCCGATGTTCCACTGCAACGGCTGGGGAATGCCGTACGTGATGGCCGGACTCGGCGTCAAGCAGGTGGTCCTGCGCAAGATCGACGGCGCCGAGATCCTGCGCCGGGTCGAGGAGCACGGCGTCACGCTCATGTGCGGCGCGCCCGCCGTCTGGAACGCGGTACTGGACGCGGCGGCGACCTGGGAGGGCGAGATCCCGGGCCGCGACCGCGTACGGATCATCTGCGCCGGAGCGCCCCCGCCGAGCAGGATGATCCAGCGCATGGGCGACGAACTGGGCTGGGAGTTCACCCAGATCTACGGCCTGACCGAGACCTCACCGCTGCTCACCTTCAACCGCGCCCGGCCCGCCGACGCGGAACTGCCCGCCGAGGAGCGGGCGCGCAAGCTGTCCCGGGCGGGGCTGCCGGCGCTCGGGGTGAAGCTGAAGGTATCCGACTCCGGCGAGGTCCTGGCCCGGTCGAACGTCGTGCTCGACGGCTACTGGGACAAGCCCGAGGAGACCTCGGCGGCCCTGGAGGACGGCTGGTTCCACACTGGTGACGGCGGCACGCTGGACGAGGAGGACGGGCACCTGACGATCGCCGACCGGAAGAAGGACGTGATCATCACCGGTGGGGAGAACGTCTCCTCGATCGAGGTGGAGGACACGATCTTCAGCCATCCGGCGGTCGCCGAGGTCGCGGTCATCGGCGTGCCGCACGAGAAGTGGGGTGAGACGATCAAGGCCCTCGTGGTCCTCGCCGAAGGGGCGACGGCGCAGGAGGCCGACATCATCGCCCACTGCAAGCAGCGGATGGCCGGATACAAGGCACCGACGAGCGTCGAGTTCCGCGCCGCCATCCCGCGCACGGCCACGGGCAAGATCCAGAAGTTCAAACTGCGCGAGCCGTACTGGTCCGGACTGGACCGAGAGGTCAACTGAGCCTGGGCGGCGTAGGCGGAGCGGGCCTTGCCGCGCAGGGTGGCGCCGAGCCGGACGACGTGGCGGACCAGGACCCGGTGCGTGGGCGAGACGGCGTGCGCGGCCTGGATCAGTCCGGCGCCCGTGGCGGCCTGCAGGACACCGAGGCCGAGGGCGAGGGCCGGTTACTGCGCCCCGTCCCGGCCGGGTGAGACCCGGCCGGGACGGCCCTCGCGTCAGGCCCGATGGGTCAGGCCCTTGCGTCAGGCCGGCAGGAGCGCCTCGATGGCGGCGATGACCTCGGGGGCCTCCGGCTCCGTGCGCGGACGGAAGCGGCCGACGACCTCGCCCTCGGGGGAGATCAGGAACTTCTCGAAGTTCCACTGGATGTCGCCCGCCTCGCCCTCGGCGTCGGCGGTCTTCACCAGCTCCGCGTACAGCGGGTGCCGGTTCTCCCCGTTGACCTCGGACTTCTCCAGCATCGGGAAGGTGACGCCGAAACCGGCGGCGCAGAACGTCTGGATGTCGTCCGCCGTGCCGGGCTCCTGGCCGCCGAACTGGTTGCACGGTACGCCGATGACCGTGAACCCCTTCTCGGCGTACTTGAACTGGAGCCGCGCCAGCCCGGAGTACTGCGGGGTCAGCCCGCACTGGGAAGCGGTGTTCACCAGCAGGATCGCCTTGCCCTTGTGCGCCCCGAGGCTGGTGGGCTCGTCGGACAGGGTGGTCAGCGGGATGTCGTACAGGCTCAAGACGCTCTCCTTGTAAGGCAGGGCCGGCAGTCGCGGCAAATGGACCAACAACACGCGCGCGCGAGGTGTTCCGAAACTCAAGGTTCCTTGTCCTCGACGCCAGGCCCCGACCCTAGGCCCTGACCTCACGGTCAGTCCCGGGCCCCCGTCCCGACCAGCTCGTCCGCCGGGTCGTTGACCGGCTGGGGCATCCCCGTCAGGTCCATCACGAACAGTGGTATCCCCAGGTCGTCCGCGCGCGCCCGCGCGTCCTGCGTATATCCGGCCAGGGAGAAGTAGACGCTGGTGGCGGAGGAGGTCAGGCCGTTCAGCCAGACGCACTCCACCGCCCGCAGCCCGGCGGGCTCCGTCGTCGGATCCACCTGGGCGACCAGCCCGGGCGCCCGCAGGTCCACCGCGCCCGCGGGCGCCGTGGGCGCGTCGGGGCGGCGTACGTCCGGGAAGCCGAGCCAGCGCAGGTACAGCGCGGCCGTCGACACCGCGTCGCCGGCGGTACGGATGGTCACCGGCCGGAACGCGGGCCGCGGCCCGCTCGCGGCCGGGAGCGGCGGGGTGTGCGCGGACCGCGGATCCCGCGGATCCTCCGGCTCCACCGGGGCCACGGGAGGCACCGCGAGCACCGGAACCCGCACCACCGTCCCGCACGAGGTGCACCCCACCTCGGGGTGCGGCCACTCGCCCACCTGCCCGCACGCCCCGCACCGGACCGCCACCCAGGCCTCTGACCAGGTGCGATGGGTCAGCGGCCGGGGCGGCGCCGAGAGATCAAGGGCCGGTGTGACCGGGCTCCCGCAGGCGCAGGGGAAGGACGGAGCGGTGTAGCCGTTCTCGCGCAGGCACGCCGGGCAGCGCACCGGAACCGATTCCGCCATGAGCCGTGAGCCCCCTCCGTCGCTGTGCGTGGGTCCATCCTCCACCCCCGGCGACGGCCCGGGGGGAAGCTCCGCGGGAAGGGCCGCCATTTGTACAACTCACCGAGAGGATCGCGGCTTTTGGTGGTTTCCGGGGTTCCCCACCGCCTTGACGTGCGTGAAGTCGCCGCTTAGCTTGTTCCGTATAGCAGAACAAAACTTCCGGATGACGGAAAAGCCTGACCCGCCTGACCCGCAGGAGTACTCGATGCCTCGTATGACAGCCGCCGCCGCTGCAGTGGAGATCCTCAAGCGCGAAGGTGTCGCGCAAGCGTTCGGCGTGCCCGGCGCTGCCATCAACCCCTTCTACCGCGAGCTGAAGAACGTCGGTGGCATCAAGCACACCCTCGCTCGTCACGTCGAGGGCGCCTCCCACATGGCCGAGGGCTACACCCGTACCGCCCCCGGAAACATCGGTGTGTGCATCGGTACGTCCGGCCCCGCCGGTACCGACATGATCACCGGCCTCTACTCGGCCATCGCGGACTCGATCCCGATCCTGTGCATCACCGGCCAGGCCCCGGTCGCGAAGCTGCACAAGGAAGACTTCCAGGCCGTCGACATCGCCTCGATCGCCAAGCCGGTCACCAAGGCCGCGACCACCGTCCTGGAGGCCGCGCAGGTCCCGGGCGTCTTCCAGCAGGCGTTCCACCTGATGCGCTCCGGCCGCCCCGGCCCGGTCCTCATCGACCTCCCGATCGACGTCCAGCTGACGGAGATCGAGTTCGACCCGGAGACCTACGAGCCGCTGCCGGTCTACAAGCCGCAGGCGACCCGCGCGCAGGCCGAGAAGGCCATCCAGTTCCTCCTGGAGTCCGAGAAGCCGCTGATCGTCGCCGGTGGCGGCATCATCAACGCCGACGCCTCCGCGCTGCTGGTCGAGTTTGCCGAGCTGACCGGCACCCCGGTCATCCCGACCCTCATGGGCTGGGGCATCATCGCGGACGACCACGAGCTGAACGCCGGCATGGTCGGCCTGCAGACCTCGCACCGCTACGGCAACGAGAACCTGCTCGCCTCGGACTTCGTCCTCGGCATCGGCAACCGGTGGGCCAACCGTCACACCGGTGACCTGGCCGTCTACACCAAGGACCGCAAGTTCGTCCACGTCGACATCGAGCCGACCCAGATCGGCAAGATCTTCGCCCCGGACTTCGGTTTCGCGTCCGACGCGAAGCGCGCGCTGGAGCTGTTCGTCGAGGTCGCCAAGGAGCTGAAGGCCGAGGGCAAGCTCCCCGACCGCTCGGCGTGGGCCGCGGAGACGCAGGAGCGCAAGGCGACCCTGCAGCGCCGTACGCACTTCGACAACATCCCCATGAAGCCGCAGCGCGTCTACGAGGAGATGAACAAGGCGTTCGGCCCCGAGACCCGCTACGTCACCACCATCGGTCTGTCCCAGATCGCCGGTGCGCAGATGCTGCACGTCTACAAGCCGCGCCACTGGATCAACTGCGGCCAGGCCGGTCCGCTCGGCTGGACGATCCCGGCCGCGCTCGGTGTCGCCACCGCCGACCCGACGACCCCGGTCGTCGCGCTCTCCGGTGACTACGACTTCCAGTTCATGCTGGAGGAGCTGGCCGTCGGTGCGCAGCACAACATCCCCTACGTCCACGTGCTCGTCAACAACGCGTACCTCGGCCTGATCCGCCAGGCGCAGCGCGGCCTGGACATCAACTTCCAGGTCAACCTCGAATTCGAGAACATCAACTCTCCGGAGCTGGGTGTCTACGGCGTCGACCACGTCAAGGTCGTCGAGGGCCTGGGCTGCAAGGCCATCCGCGTCACGGACCCGAACGAGCTGGGTGCCGCCCTGGAGCAGGCCAAGAAGCTCGCCGCCGAGTTCCGCGTCCCGGTCGTCGTCGAGGCGATCCTGGAGCGCGTCACCAACATCTCGATGGGCGCCGCCGGCATCGACGCCATCAACGAGTGGGAAGAGATCGCGACCGAGCCGGGCCACGCCCCGACCGCGATCCGCCCGCTGGTCTGAGCCGTAGAGCCGTAGAGCCGTAGAGCCCGTAGGGCAGCTGAGACCGGTTTAGGCAGTACGAGACGGCCCCCGTCCCTCCGCGAGGAGGAACGGGGGCCGTTCCGCGTCTGCCCCGGGTCCCTACAGGGGTCGCGGGCCCAGCTCCGCGTCCACCGCGCCGCGGAGCAGGGCGCGGGCCCGCTCCACCGTCAGGGAGCCGCTCAGCCAGCGCTCGCTCAGGCCCTCCACCAGCGCCGTGAGCCGCTCCGCGACGTCCTCCGGGTCGGCCCGCAGCTCGGCCAGGCCCGCCGCCTGGGCGTCGGCGACCGCGTCGGCGGTGTCCCGGCACCAGGTGCGCGTGGACCGGGCGAGGGTCTCGCGCAGGTCGCCGTCGAAGATGGCGCTGGCCCGCAGCTCGCCCCAGGCGATGCTGTTCTCGCGCACCCGGGCGGTGTCCTGGAGTTCGCCGAGCAGGAGCTGGAGCAGCAGCGCACGGGCGTCCCGCGCCCCGCTGTGGGCCTCGTCGGTGTAGCCGGTGGCGCGGGCGCTGATGAAGTCGAGGGTGCGCCGGATCAGGCCCGCACGGTCCTTGAAGTGGTAGTAGATCAGCGCGGTGGAGACCTCGGCCTCGGCCGCCAGTTCCTCGACGCGCAGCCCTCTGACGCCGCTGCGCGCGATGACGCGTACCGCCGCTTCCAGGATCAGCACTTGACGATCTGCCACGCGGATCGCACCTTCCGGTCGGTAACCCCTTGACTGACCTTTCAGTCAGGTATGACGATAGCTCTCACCTGACCTCCTGACTCGACTTTCAGGCGGATTGAAGACTGACTGAAATTTCAGTCAGATGATGTGAGCGTCAGGGCCCGAGCGTCAGGGCCCGCCGTACCGAGGGAGTACTCCGATGAACCCGCGCATGCCCGCCGAGTGGGCCGAGCACGAAGCCTGTCTGATGGCCTGGCCCACCCGTCCCTCCTTGTGGGGGCCCGCCTTCGAGGCCGCCAAGCGCGAATACGCCGCCGTGGCCCGTGCCATCGCCGCCTTCGAGCCGGTCATCATGATCGCCGCCCCCGGCAGCGCCGGAGAGGCCCGCGCCCACTGCGGCGACGACCCCGGCATCGAGGTCACCGAACTGCCCCTCGACGACTCCTGGCTCCGCGACTCCGGCCCCGTCTTCGCCTACGACGAGCACGGCGGCCGCGTCGGCGTCGACTTCCGGTTCAACGCGTGGGGCGAGAAGCACCACCCGTGGGCCGCCGACGACAAGCTCGCCGGCCTGCTGCTGGACCGCCTCGGCATCCCGCGCGTCCACTCCCACATGATCCTGGAGGGCGGCGCCTTCACCGTGGACGGCGAGGGCACCCTGATCACCACCGAGCAGTGCCTGCTCCACCCCAACCGCAACCCGCGGATGAGCCGCGCCGAGATCGAGGACGAGCTGAAGCGCCGGCTCGGCGTGGAGAAGGTGATCTGGCTGCCCTACGGGGGCCTGGAGGACACGGAGACCGACGGACACGTCGACGGCGTCGCCGCCTTCGTCGCCCCCGCCACCGTCGTCGTCTCCCTCCCGGAGGACCCCGCGCACCCCGATCACGCCCGGATGCGCGCCAACCTCGCGGTCCTGGAGGCGAGCACGGACGCCCGCGGCCGCGCCCTGGAGATCGTCAAGGTCCCGCAGACCGTCCACGGCGAGGTGGACGGCACCCCGGTGGAGGTCTGCTACCTCAACTTCTACCTGGCCAACGGCGGCTGCGTGGTCCCCGTCGGCGGCGGCGCGGCGGACGAGGCGGCCCTCGCCGTCCTCGCCGCGGCCCTGCCCGGCCGCAAGGTCGTCGGCGTACCGGCCCCGGTCCTCGCGTACGGCGGTGGCGGTATCCACTGCATCACCCAGCAGCTCCCGAAGGACCTCACCGCATGAGCGACAACGGCACCGGATACGACAACGGCACCGGATACGAACTCCTCACCTGCTACGGCTCCCCGCTCGGCTCCCCGGCCCGCCTGCAGCCCGTCGAACGCGCCGCGCTGCGCGTCGGCCTGGTCCAGACGCGCTGGTACGCCGACGAGCGCGAGCACGACGAGCGGCTGCGCGTGGGCGTGGCCCTGGCGGCCGCCGAGGGCGCGCGGGTGGTCTGCCTGCCCGAGCTGACCCGCAGCCCCTACTTCTGCAACACCGACGACCCCATGGCCGACGGCGCCGCCCGCCATCTGGAGGACGTCGAGAGCGGCCCGACCGTCGCCCTGATCACCGAACTGGCCACCGGCCTCGGCATCACCGTCCACGCCTCGCTCTACGAGCGGGCCGAGGACGGCGGCCTCGGCTACAACACCGCCGTCTGCGTGGACGCGGACGGCACGCTCGTCGCCCGTACCCGCAAGAACCACATACCGGCCTTCCCCGGCTACCGCGAGGACCTGTGCTTCCGCCCCGGTGACAGCGGATTCCCGGTCATCGGCCTCGAAGGAGCCCGGTTCGGCTTCCCGACCTGCTGGGACGAGTGGTTCCCGGAGCTGGCCCGCGCCTACGGCCTGCACGGGGCGGAGATCCTGGTGCACCCCACCGCCATCGGCTCCGAGGTGGACCTCCCGGACTTCGACACCCGGCCCCTGTGGGAGCACGCGATCAGCGCCAACGGCCTGGCCAACGCCCTCTTCATGATCGTCCCCAACCGGACCGGCACCGAGGGCCGCTCCACCTTCTACGGGTCCTCGTTCATCTCCGACCCGTACGGCCGGGTCATGCTGCGCGCCCCGCGCGAGCGCCCCGCCGTCCTCGTCGCCGATCTCGACCTGGACCAGCGCCGGGACTGGCTGGAGTTCGGCCTGATGCAGACCCGCCGCCCGGAGCTGTACGGGCAGCTCACGGAGCGGACCGGCTGACCGCACGTACCGGCCGCGGGAACGACAAAGCGCCGAGTCACGGGACCGTCCGTGACTCGGCGCTCTGGTCTGTTACCGCCCGACGGGACGAGGCTGGCGCGACAGGACATTCGCACCCGCCGGGCGGGGTCTATGGATATACAGAGGGCACTGTGCGTGGCCCCCTATATATAAGGAGAGGCTGGGACCGCGGTGGTGGCGACAGGACACCTTGGCTTCGTCTCCCTCAGGTCAAGAGACAAGCCGCTGGGCCTTTACCACCGCACTGGCTCGACACCACCGCGGGCCTCACGCGGCGCCAGCCGCATGGGCTGGCGCAGTCTGCCCTCACCGCGTACCACCCCTCATCCGGGTCCACGGTGCGGGCTCAGCATCCGGAACCTGACCTCCCGTCAGATCCCGGACGCAGCCTGGGGCTCTTAGCCTTCGCGCAGGGCGCGAACGGCCTCCTCGACGCGCTTGCCGTAGTCGGCGTCGGCGGCGTGGAAGTGAGCCAGGTTCTTCTCGATGACGTCTTCGAGGGTGACCTGCGAGAGGCCACCGGCGATGTTCGCCACCAGACGCTGCTTGGCGTCCTCGGACATCAGGCGGTAGAGCTCACCGGCCTGGAAGAAGTCGTCGTCCTTGGTGTGGGCCGGGGCCTCGTGCGTGCCCGTGTAGCCGCTGACCGCGAGCGGAGCGCCGAGCGCCAGACCGGTCTCGGCCGGACCCTGGTGCGAGTTGGGCTCGTAGTTCTTGTCGTGGCGCGAACCGTTGCGCAGCGCCATGACACCGTCGCGGCCGTAGTTCTCGGCCTTCGCCGCCTTGGGGGCGTTGACCGGCAGCAGGGTGTGGTTCACACCGAGGCGGTAGCGCTGGGCGTCGGCGTACGCGAAGAGACGGCCCTGGAGCATCTTGTCCGGCGAGGCGGTGATGCCCGGGACGAAGTTGTTCGGGGAGAACGCCGACTGCTCGACCTCGGCGAAGACGTTGTCCGGGTTGCGGTCGAGGACCAGACGGCCCACGCGCTGCAGCGGGTAGTCGGTGTGCGGCCACACCTTGGTGAGGTCGAACGGGTTGAAGCGGTAGTCCGCGGCCTCGGCGGCGGGCATGATCTGGACGTAGAGGGTCCAGCTCGGGTTCACGCCGCGCTCGATCGCCTGGAGCAGGTCGGTCTGGTGCGAGTTGCCGTCCTGGCCGGCCAGCTCGGCGCCCTGCTCGGAGGACAGGCAGCGGATGCCCTGGTTCGTCTTGAAGTGGTACTTGACGAAGAAAGCCTCGCCCTGGGCGTTGGTCCACTGGTACGTGTGGGAGCCGTAGCCGTTCATGTGACGGTACGACGCCGGGATACCGCGGTCACCCATCAGCCAGGTGATCTGGTGCGTCGCCTCGGGGGCGTGCGCCCAGAAGTCCCAGACGTTGTCCGGCTCCTGCTTGCCCGTGAAGGGGTCGCGCTTCTGGGAGTGGATGAAGTCGGGGAACTTGATCGGGTCCTTGATGAAGAACACCGGGGTGTTGTTGCCGACGAGGTCGTAGTTGCCCTCTTCGGTGTAGAACTTCAGCGCGAAGCCGCGGGGGTCACGCACAGCGTCCGCGCCGCCGAGCGAGTCGGCCACGGTGGAGAACCGCAGGAAGGTCTCGGTCTTCTTGCCGACCGTGTTCAGGAACGCGGCGCTGGTGTACGCGGTGACGTCGTCCGTCACCTCGAAGTGGCCGTAGGCGGCCGAACCGCGGGCGTGCACCACGCGCTCCGGGATGCGCTCGCGGTTGAAGCGGGCGAGCTTCTCAAGGAGCTGCTGGTCCTGAATCAGGAGCGGGCCACCGACGCCGGCGGTGGCGGAGTTCTGGTTGTCGGCGACCGGGGCGCCGGACTCGGTCGTCAGCGTGCGCTTCGACATGGTGACCTTCCGTACGGGTAACTGCTGGCGGAAAGAGTCTTCCGTCATGCGGAGTGAGCCTAATTTCGGCTCGAACTCAACGTCAACAGTTTGTTGAAGAAAGATGGAGAAAGGCTTGAGGAGAGGTAATCCGGACGGTGCCGGCGCTTGGGCGCGACAGGACAGGTGTCAGCACCGGCACCATCCGGAAACTCAGGTCCCCCGGAGGGGAAGGAGCGGCGGCCCGGCGTGCGGGCCGCGGGCTCAGATCTGGGCGCCGGAGAGGCGCTCGACCGCGCGCAGCAGCGCGGAGTGGTCCAGGCCGCCGTCACCCTGGGCGCGCAGCGAGGCGACCAGCTGGGCGACGACCGCGCCGACCGGGAGGGCCGCACCGACGTTGCGGGCGGCGTCGGTGACGATGCCCATGTCCTTGTGGTGCAGGTCGATCCGGAAACCGGGCTTGAAGTCGCGGTTCAGGAAGTTGGCCTTCTTGCGGGTCAGGACCGTGGAGCCGGCCAGACCGCCGTTGAGCACGTCCAGAGCGGCTTCGAGGTTCACGCCCGACTTCTCGAGGAAGACGACGGCCTCGGCGCACGCCTGGATGTTCACCGCGACGATGAGCTGGTTGGCGGCCTTCACCGTCTGGCCGGAGCCGTGCGGACCGCACAGGACGATGACCTTGCCGAGGGTCTCCAGGACCGGGAGCGCCTCGTCGAAGTCGGCCTGCTCGCCGCCGACCATGATCGACAGTACGGCCTCGATGGCACCGGCCTCGCCGCCGGAGACGGGCGCGTCGATGACGCGGATGCCCTTCTCGGCAGCGTTCTTCGCCAGGTCGACCGAGGTCTGCGGGGTGATCGACGACATGTCGATGATCAGCGCGCCGGACTTGGCGTTCTCCAGGATGCCGTTCTCACCGTAGGAGATGGCCTCGACCTGCGGGGAGGCGGGCACCATCGTGATGATGACGTCGGCGTCCGCGACGGCCTCGGCGATCGAGCCGGCCGCGCTGCCGCCGGCGGCGGCGAGGCGCTCCAGCTTGTCCTGCTCCAGCGTGAAGCCGGTGACCGAGTAGCCGGCCTTCAGGAGGTTCTCGGCCATGGGGGAGCCCATGATTCCGAGACCGATCCAGGCAATCTTGGGGAGGTTGCTCATGATGAGGGTCCTTCTCTTAATGCTTTGTACGAAAAGTGTCTGGCGTGCCTGGCTGATCGCCCGGACTTTGTCCGCTTACTTCGCGGCGCGGGCCTCGGCGGCCAGCCACTCGAAGGACGCGGCGGCGTCGGCGGCCTTGTACTCCAGGCCTACGTAGCCCTCGTATCCGGCCTTCTTCAGCTGGTCCAGGAGCTGCTCAAGGGGCAGCTCGCCGGTGCCGGGGGCACCGCGTCCCGGCTTGTCCGCGATCTGGACGTGCCCGGTCTTGGCGGCGTACTTTTCGATGACCTCGGAGAGGTCCTCATCGTTCATCGCCAGGTGGTACAGGTCGAGCAGGAACTTGGCGTTGCCGAGGCCGGTGGCCTCGTTCACCTTGTCCACGACCTCGATGCCGGCCGGGGCGCTCACCAGCGGGTAGAGCGGCGACTCGGGCTTGTTCAGGGTCTCGATCAGGAGGATCGCCCCGACCCGGTCGGCGGCCTGCGCGGCCACGACCAGGTTCTTCAGGGCCAGCTCGTCCTGGACGGCCGGGTCCACACCCTCGACGCGGTTGCCGTAGAGGGCGTTGAGAGCCTTGCAGCCGACCGAGGCGGCGAAGTCCGCCGCCACGTTGATGTTGGCGTTGAAGCGGTCCGATTCCTCGCCGGGCACGGATACCGCGCCGCGGTCCGGTCCCGGCAGCTGACCGGCGTAGAAGTTCAGGCCCACCAGCTGGGTGCCGGCGTCCTCAAGAGCCTTCTTGAGGGCGTCCAGCTCCGACTGGGCGGGAGTGGGGGTTTCGATCCAGGGCCACCACAGCTCGACCGCGGTGAAGCCGGCCGCGGCGGCAGCCGCGGGACGCTCCAGAAGCGGGAGTTCCGTGAAGAGGATCGAGAGGTTCACATCGAAGCGCTGGTCCGTGTATCCCATGAGGGGTGTGCGCTCCTTCCGTATTGCGGAAGTTGTTTTCTGCTTGATGGAAGACTGCAAGCAGGTCGCCGCACTTGTCAAGTGCCGACTCCCGAAACGTCCCGAGTGCGGGGTAGCTTGACCGCGTGCGATTGAGAGTGGAGTTCACGACCGAGCCCTTCGATCTCGAAGAGGCTCCTGCCCATGCCGTGGCCGCTCGCGAGGTCATGCGGCGGGCGCAACTGGACGCGATGGACGTCGGTCCGTTCGGCAACACCGCCGAAGGGGACTCGGCCGCCGTGCTGGACGCGGTCACCGCGCTGCTGCGCGACGCGCTGGGCGCCGGGGCCACGCGGGTGTCCCTCCAGGTGAATGTGATCGGGGAGGACACGCCGTGACCGAGCCCCGCGACCACCCCTTCGTCGCCGCGGTCAAGCCGCTGGTGGACGCGATGGGCGGCGAGCTGATGGACCCCGCCCTGGCCCAGCCCGACGACGTCGTGCTCGCCTGGGAGGGCCAGGACCTGCTGGCCGTCCGGCTGCCGCAGCTGTCCGACTCGCTGGACCACATCCTGGCGGCGCTGGAGCGCCGGCACGGCGTACCGTTGGCGCAGCTGGACCGCAAGACCAAGCAGGACGTCGTACGGATACTGGAGGCGCGCGGCGCCTTCTCGGTCCGGCACGGTGTGGAAACGGTCGCGGGCGCCCTGGGAGTCAGCCGTTTCACGGTCTACAACTACTTGAACCGGGAGTCGAACCCTCCCAAAGCGGCCGGTAAGCCGACCCAGGAGTGAACACCGTCTGACCCACGGTGACGAGCCGCCGCCCAATTCACCCGGGCGGCGGCTTTTGTGTACGGGAAGTTTCAACAAAGTGTTGACGCCGTGTTGTCGAGGGCGTTAGCTATGCCCAGCCCGTTAAGCAACAAGGCCACGGAGGCCTACCGTGACTTCGAGTCCGACCCCGGGTCTCACCCGGATCAACACCTTGGACGACAGCGCGGCCACGGCTGAGCTGCACGAGGTGTGCGCCAGCTCGGCATGGGGGAGCAAGATGCTCGCCCAGCGCCCCTTCACCACCGTCGACTCCCTCTTCTCGGCCAACGAGTCCGCCATGGCGGAGCTGACCGCCGAGGACCTGGGCGAGGCGATGGGGGGCCACGCGCCGATCGGCCGGCCGAAGCCTGGTGACCCGACCTCCGCCCGCGAACAGCGGGGGATGGCCGGAGCTTCCGAAGAGCTGAAGGCCGAGCTGCTCGACCTGAACCTGGCCTACCAGGAGAAGTTCGGTCACGTCTTCCTCATCTGTGCCACCGGTGCGACCGGTGAGTTCATGCGGGACGCGGTCAAGACCCGGATCGGGCACTCGCCGGAGCAGGAGCGAGAGATCGCCCGCGGCGAGCTCGTGAAGATCAACCGGATTCGCCTGACCCGACTCGTCGAGGAAGAGAGCGCATGAGCACCGACACCACCGCTTCCGTGTCCACGCACATCCTGGACACGAGCATCGGCCGCCCCGCCGAAGGCGTGGCCATCGCCCTGTCGGCCCGTACGGGCCTCGACGGCGCGTGGACCGCCCTGGGTGGCTCCGCCACCGACGCGGACGGCCGCTGCAAGGACCTGCCGGCCCTGCCGGAGGGCACCACCCACGTGCGTCTCGACTTCGAGACCGAGACGTACTTCGCAAAGAAGCAAGCCGAGGCACAGCAGGACGCCCCCCGCGTAAGGGACAGCGGTGCGTTCTTCCCCGAGGTCACCATCACCTTCGCGGTGAACCCGGGCGAGCACTATCACGTACCGCTGCTGCTCAACCCGTTCGGCTACTCCGTTTACCGAGGGAGCTAGTCATGGCCACCATTCTGGGCCAGAACCAGTACGGCAAAGCAGAGAACCGCGTAGTCAAGATCACGCGGGACGGCGACACCCACCACATCAAGGACCTGAACGTCTCGGTCGCCCTCTCCGGCGACATGGACGACGTCCACTACTCCGGCTCGAACGCCAACGTCCTTCCGACGGACACCACCAAGAACACGGTGTACGCGTTCGCCAAGGAGTACGGCATCGAGTCCGCCGAGCAGTTCGGCATCCACCTGGCGCGCTGGTTCGTGAACAGCCAGGAGCCGATCCAGAAGGCCCGGATCCGGATCGAGGAGTACTCCTGGTCCCGGATCGCCACCTCGGACGCCAACTCGAAGTTCATCGGCTCCGACGAGGTGAACCACTCCTTCGTCCGTGAGGGCCAGGAGACCCGGGTCACCCAGATCACGTACGACGGCCAGAACTGGGAGGTCATCTCCGGCCTCAAGGACCTGGTCGTCATGAACTCCACGAACTCCGAGTTCTGGGGTTACGTGAAGGACAAGTACACGACCCTCAAGGAAGCCTACGACCGGATCCTGGCCACCCAGGTGTCCGCCCGCTGGCGCTTCAACTGGTCGGACGACGAGCAGCGGATGCCCAACTGGGAGAAGTCCTACGCCGAGACCCGCAAGCACATGCTGCAGGCCTTCGCCGAGACCTACTCCCTGTCGCTGCAGCAGACCCTGTACCAGATGGGTTCGCGCATGATCAACCACCGTTCGGAGATCGACGAGGTCCGCTTCTCGCTCCCGAACAAGCACCACTTCCTCGTCGACCTGGAGCCCTTCGGCCTCAAGAACGACAACGAGGTGTACTTCGCCGCGGACCGTCCCTACGGTCTGATCGAGGCAACGGTTCTCCGGGACGGCGTCGACGCCCGTATCCCCGTGGACATGACCAACCTCTGACGCGGCACGCGCGTCCCGGGGCTCCGCAGTGGCCCCGGGACCGCGCGACACTTTTCAGCTTCGTGAATCGGCACCCGGACGCACACACGGGGCGGCAGTACTGTCAGCTGTCAAGGCCCCCGGCTCCGGCACTCAAAACCCCGGGCTTTGCCGTGCCCCAACCGCCACTGAAAGCACGAGGAAGTCCCATGGCAGCATCGGCAGCCATTGACGGCGCGGTAGAGCGCATCGTCATCGAGAACTGTGCGATTGCGACCGTCGACGCGAAGGACACCGAGTACGCCTCGGGTCACGTCGTCGTCGCCGGCAACAAGATCGAGTCCATCGGCGCGGGCAAGGCCCCCGAGAACCTCGAGAACGTCGTCCGTCGGATCGACGGCACCGGGCACCTCGTGACCCCCGGTCTGGTCAACACGCACCACCACTTCTACCAGTGGATCACGCGTGGTCTGGCCACCGACCACAACCTCTTCAACTGGCTCGTCGCGCTGTACCCGACCTGGGCGCGCATCGACGAGCAGATGACGTACACGGCCGCGCAGGGCTCCCTGGCGATGATGGCCAAGGGTGGTGTGACCACCGCGATGGACCACCACTACGTCTTCCCCAAGGGTTCCGGCGACCTCTCCGGCTCGATCATCCGCGCCGCGTCCGAGATGGGTGTCCGCTTCACCCTCGCCCGTGGCTCGATGGACCGCAGCGAGAAGGACGGCGGCCTGCCGCCGGACCACGCGGTCGAGACCCTCGAAGGCGCGCTCGCCGACACCGAGGCGACCGTGAAGAAGTACCACGACTACTCCTTCGACGCGATGACCCAGGTCGCCGTCGCCCCGTGCTCCCCCTTCTCGGTCTCCACCGAGCTGCTGAAGCAGGGCGCCCAGCTGGCCCGCCGCCTGGGTGTGCGCATGCACACGCACGGCTCGGAGACCGTCGAGGAAGAGCAGTTCTGCAAGGAACTGTTCGGCATGGGCCCGACCGACTACTTCGAGTCGACCGGCTGGCTCGGCGAGGACGTGTGGATGGCGCACAGCGTCCACATGAACGACTCCGACATCGCCGCGTTCGCCCGTACCAAGACCGGTGTCGCGCACTGCCCGTCCTCCAACGCGCGTCTGGCCGCCGGCATCGCCCGCGTCCCGGACATGCTCGCCGCCGGTGTCCCGGTCGGCCTCGGCGTGGACGGCACCGCCTCCAACGAGTCGGGCGAGCTGCACACCGAGCTGCGCAACGCGCTCCTCATCAACCGCCTGAACCCGGTCCACCGCGAGCGCGCCCTCAACGCGCGCCAGGCCCTGCGCCTCGGTACCTACGGCGGTGCCCAGGTCCTCGGCCGCGCCGACAACATCGGTTCGCTGGAGGTCGGCAAGTGCGCCGACCTGGTGATGTGGAACCTGAGCACCCTGGCCCACTCCTCGATCGCCGACCCGGTGACCGCGCTGGTCTTCGGTGCCGCCGCCCCGGTGACCCTGTCGCTGGTCAACGGCAAGCAGATCGTCGAGAACAACCGACTGCTCTTCGCGGACGAGGACGCCATCGCGGTGTCCACCCGGGAAGAGGCCCAGCGCCTCGCGCGGATCTCCGCGCAGGCCTGATCCCAGGGAGTCCGGTCGGGGGGGACGGCCCCCGTCCGGTCGCCGCGGACCCGAGCGGGGTCCGCGGCAGCCGGTCCCGGGCGGTGCCGCGTTCCTACGGCGCCCCCGGGGACGGTGACTCGTGCCACTTGCTCCGCAGCACGTGCCCCGCGCCACTGCCACGGCACCTCCAGCTCTTCGGCCGCTTCGGCCTTCGCGGAGAACGACTCGGGCGAATCGTTTCTCCTCACCGCACACCGCACACCGCGCACCACTGACAACTCAACACAGGCTCAAAAGCTCGACTCGCACAGCTTTCGCACCACCTCCAAGACACCCACGTCCCTGCCGACGTGTTTAACCGACCGGAGGAAGCCGTGGCCGCAACGCCCAGGTTCCGCAAAGACGCAGTCGCAGTACCGGAGGAGAAGCACCCGGTCGACGAGACCTTGCCTCCGCTGAAAATGTTCACGAGCGGTCTCCAGCACGTGGCCGCCATGTACGCCGGTGTGGTCGCCCCACCCATGATCGTCGGCCCGGCCGTCGGTCTCTCCCCGACCGAGACCGCCTTCCTGATGGGCGCCTCGCTCTTCACCGCAGGCCTCGCCACCCTCCTCCAGACCCTCGGGTTCTGGAAGATCGGCGCCAAACTCCCCTTCGTCAACGGCGTCTCCTTCGCCGGTGTGACCCCGATGATCGCCATCGGCAAGGGTGAGGGCGCCGACGCCATCCCCGTCATCTTCGGCGCGATCATGGTCGCCGGCCTGGTGGGCTTCTTCGCGGCCCCCTACTTCGGCAGACTGGTCCGCTTCTTCCCGCCGGTCGTCACCGGTACGGTGATCACCCTCATCGGTGTGTCGCTGCTGCCCGTGGCCTTCAACTGGTCCCAGGGCGGCAACCGCACCGCCGCCGACTACGGCTCGGTGAAGAACATCGGGCTGGCCGCCGTCACCCTGGTCATCGTCCTGCTGATGCGCAAGTTCCTGCGCGGTTTCCTCCAGCAGATAGCCATCCTGCTCGGCCTGGTCGCCGGCACGCTCATCGCGATCCCGCTGGGCATGACCGATTTCGGCCCCATCAAGAGCGCGGACCTGGTCGGCTTCCCGACCCCGTTCCACTTCGGGGCCCCGCAGTTCCAGGTCGCCGCGATCATCTCGATGTGCATCGTCATGCTGGTCTGCATGACCGAGTCCACCGCCGACATCCTGGCCCTGGGCAAGATCGTCGGCCGCCCGGCGGACGCGAAGACCATCGAGGGCGGACTGCGCGCCGACACCCTCGGCAGCGCCATCAGCCCGCTCTTCAACGGCTTCATGTGCAGCGCCTTCGCCCAGAACATCGGGCTGGTCGCCATGACCAAGGTGCGCAGCCGGTTCGTCGTCGCGGCCGGTGGCGGCATCCTGATCCTGCTGGGCCTGTGCCCGATGGCGGCCTCCGTCATCGCGCTGGTCCCGCTGCCGGTCCTCGGCGGCGCGGGCATCGTCCTCTTCGGCTCGGTCGCGGCCAGCGGCATCCAGACCCTGGCGGGCGCGGCCATGGAGAAGGGCGAGAACGCCCTGATAGTCGCCGCCTCCCTCGGGATCGGCCTGATCCCGATCGCGGCGCCCGGCTTCTACCACGCCTTCCCGAAGGACCTGCTGGTCGTCCTCGACTCCGGCATCAGCACGGGCTGCGTGGTGGCCATCGTGCTCAACCTGGCCTTCAATCACCTGGGCGCCAAGAAGGGCGTGGCCCCCGCCACCGCCCCGGAAGCGGTCCCGGCGCATTGAACGGACGTACGGCGGTGCGCACGCCACCCACTGCGGGCGTGGCGTACGCACCGCCGTATGCGTGCGCACCATCCGCTAGGCCGGCGGACCCTGCCCGAAGCTGATCCCGCCCTGTACGGTGCCCGCCTGGATCACCGTGGTGACCTGGGCGTTGCCCGTCACCTCGTTGTGTACGCCGCTCACCTGCGGGGCGAGTCCCAGCCGGGCACCGACGACACGCGTCCAGCTCTCCAGGGCCGCCGCGAAATCGTCGTCCCGCGCCGCTTCCTCAAGGACGAGCCCGGCGAGCGTCCGGACCTGAGCCGGATCCCGCGGGTCGACGGGCAGCAGGTCCGCTTCGGATGTTCCGGGTGAGCGCCGGACGGCCCGCCGTGCGAGCCGGAGCAGCGAGGTCCACGCCTCGCGCCCGGCCTCGGTCGCGGCACCGGTCGCGGCCGCGGTCACCACCGCTGCCACCGCCTGTGCCGTTGACGCGTCGAACATGGGCTCCCCCTCCCTCTCCGCCCCTTCAAAATAGCGCCGTTCGACTGCCTCGGGCAGAGGCTGGAGAGGGTGCTCCGGCCGCCGTGCGGGGAGGAGTGGCGAGGGAGCCCCGCGGGTAGTCCCGTGGACATGAGCGAGGGTTCCGTGGATGCGGCACTGGCCTCTTTACAGGTCGACGACAGGTCGATCAGGCTCGACTGCCCGGGCGGGTGGCTGTGGACGCACCGGCACCGGCTGTCGGTGTGCGGCGTCCATGTGGCGACGCCGGAAGAGGTGGCGCACGGCGGATTCGCGCGGGATGCGATCGTGCCGGACGCACCGGCGCCGCTGACCGCCGGGCGGCTCCGGCGCATCACACCGTTCCTGGCGGAACCCGGGACGCCCGCGGGCCTGTGTGTCGGCTTCGGTGCACTGGACCGCTCCCACCACCGGGTGGTGGCCGCCGCCTCGGCGGAGGCCGCCCGGCCGGACTTCCTGCCCCACCACGGTTCGCGCTACGCGCTCGGCCCGCATGCGGGACGGCTGGTGGACGTGCTCACGGCGCGGGGCGGCACGCGGACCACCACCGTGATGGACCCGCGCATCGCACGGTATTCGGAGCCCGCGGTGGCCCGCTGGGTGGGCATGCACTACGACAACGCCTGGACCGGTCAGGGCGAAGGCGAACGCCATCCCCGCGACGTCCGTGTCGCGCGCGCGGACCGGCGCGTCATTCACAACCTGGGGCCGGGCTCCCGGTCACTGGTCTTCGCACTGAACATGTCCGCCCTGCATCTGTCGGACCGGGTCAGTCCCGGTGACAGCCGGAACGTACCGACCACCGCGCAGCTCCGTGAGTTCCTCGTCGGACATCCGGATGAGGTGTCGCGCATCGTCTGTGCCGTCTGGACGACCGAAGTGGGAGAGCTGGTCGTCCTGCCCGCCGGACTCGCCCTGCACGACGGATCGATGGAGGGCCGCCGGAAACCGTCCAGCGCGCTGGTCTTCGCCGGAACCTTCCCGCGGGGTGCGTTTTCCCGGATGTGATCAGGCGCTGGAGCGGCTCCAGGTCTGGCTCATCGACTGGAACGCGTGGAAGACGAGGCCACCGTCGCGATCGGTCGGAGTGCCGGCCCGGGGGATCGGCCGCAGCAGCCATTCGAGCTGCTCCCCGTGCGCGAGCAGATCGTCCTCGATGGTGAGTTCCGGGGCGTGTTGGCAGCTCAGGGATGGCACAGTAACGCTCCTTCGGTCTTCGCTTGATGGAGGTTCCGGCAGAAATTCGTCTCGGTGCCGTCGAGCCGCCCGAGTTCGAAGTACTTGTTCGCGGGCCAGCTTCCGCCACAGGCGACGGCATAGCGGCAGGTTCGGCGACAGGCGTCCACGCCGGCGAGGGCCTCGCGGACCCACGGGACCGAGCCCGCCCCGCTCAGCAGCTCCTCAAGGGGATGCCGCAGCACGTTGCCCACCGTGAAGGCCCCGTGACGTGGATGCCGGAAGCCCGCCAGGTCCGGGGACATGACCGTCACTTCGCCGTTGTACGACACGGCGGGAATGGGCTCCACGGGCATGCTCAGGACCTCCGCGGCGGTGATCCCGGATCGCACCGCGTCGTAGGAGTTCGCCACCGATTCGAGTTCCCGCAGCCGCACCACGGGGTTCGCCCGCCACCGCGTGAAGAGCTCGGCGAAGAAGCCCACCCATGCGCTCCTGTCCGCCGATGAGCCTTCGCCATGGGCGCCCTTCGTCTCCTCGGGCAGGATTCCCAGCACCTCCGCTCCGATGTCGCAGGCGTGGGCGTAGACCAGCCGGGCGACCTCGGGCGCGGGATCGCGCACCACGGACAGCAGGTGAAAGGGGATCCCCCGGCTCCGCAGCACCGCGATCCCGGCCGCGATCCTTCGCCAGGCGGGGTGGCCCCCGCGGGTGACCCTGTCCGCGTTCATGGCCCGTGGCCCGTCCATGCTCACGGACACCCGGACGCCGTACCGGTCGAACAGATCGCACCAGGCCCCATCGATCAAGGTCGCATTCGTCTGGATCTGATGTGCGGTGCCGGGAGGCCAGTCGGAGAGCAGCTCGCCGAACTTCCGGACACCGACCGTGAGCGGCTCTCCCGCATGCCAGAGGACCCCGACCTCGTGCCCCGAGTCCCGCCAGCGGGCCACGGCCCCGGCGGCGGCGCGGTTGACGGTGGCCGGCATGTCCAGGCGCTCGGCCCGGTCGGGCAGGTAGCAATATCTGCAGTCAAGATTGCAGAAGGTCGTCGGCTGCATCACCAGAACGGACGGTCGCAGCCCGAGAGCCGCCCCACTGTCACCGCTGGACGCCGCGTGCACGCACACCCTCCTACGGTCTTCGTACGGGGCGATTTTTCATGGAACGGGGTCGCGGCCGAGCGTGTCAATGCCGTGGACAGCGTTCCGCGCGCCCTCGTACGCTGGATCCCCGACTTTCGGACGATTGATGCGGCCTCATGAAAGATCGTGTTGATCCACATCCATCCGGCGGCTCGCACAATGAGTTTCCCGGTACCGCCGACAACGTCGTCCAGGCGGGCCACGTTTCCGGTGGTGTGCACTTCCACACCGGACGGCCCGCTCCGGTGACGGTGGCGGTGGCGGTCACAGTGCCGCGGCAACTTCCCCCGAAACCCACCCACTTCGTCGGCCGTACGGCCGAACTGGCCCGGCTCGACGCGCTCCTCGCGGCCTCCGGTGCCGGGGAACCGGCAACCCTGCTGATCGCGGCGGTCGTCGGCGGCGCGGGAGTGGGCAAGTCGGCGCTCGCCGTCCACTGGGCCCACGCCGTGCGCGACCGCTTTCCGGACGGTCACCTCTACCTCAACCTCCAGGGCTACGACGCCGGCCCTCCGCTGACCCCCCACCAGGCCCTGCAGAATTTCCTCGTGAGTCTGGATGTGCCTCCGGGCAGCATCCCGCCGGACCTGGACGCCAGGGCGGCCCTGTACCGCCACGTCGTCAGCGGGCGACGCCTCGTCATCTTTCTGGACAATGCGCGCAGCGCCGCCCAGTTGCGTCCGCTCCTCCCCGGCACCTCGGGGTCCTTGATGCTCGTGACCAGCCGGAGCCAGCTGTCCGGTCTTGTCGTCCGCGAGGGGGCCCGACGCATCGTCGTCGGCCCGCTCGCCCCCCGGGACGCGACCGAGCTGATGCGTTCCATCCTGGGCGGGGAACGCGTCGACGCGGAACCCGTGGCGTCCGCCAGGCTGGCGAGCCATTGTTTCCACCTTCCCCTGGCCCTGCGCATCGCGGCCGAGCGGGCGGCGCTCCATCCGCAGGTGCCCCTCGACGCCCTGGCCCGCGAACTCGGCTCCGAAGGCCGCCGGTTGGACGTCCTGACCACCTACGACGACGACGAGACGACGGCGATCCGAGAAGTGTTCTCCTGGTCGTACCGCGAACTTTCCCCCATGGCGGCGCGGACCTTTCGCCTTCTCGGACTGGTTTCAGGTCCCGAGGTCAGCGTGCCGGCAGCCGCGGCCCTCACGGGACTCCCGCCCCATCAGAGCGCCCGTGTCCTCGGCGGGCTCGCCGGCCTGCATCTCCTTGAGCCGGCGGGCCCGGATCGCTACCGGTTCCACGACCTGCTGCGCGACTACGCGCGCGAGCGCGTGTCCGAGGAATCCCCGCAGGACCGCTCGGCCGCTCTTCGGCGTCTGCTGACGTGGTATCTGTTCACGGCTGAGCAGGCCGCCGCGCACCTCGACGTCCGCAGGGGGCCGACGCCCTTCGACCGGACGCCCGGCGAGCGTCCCCCACCTGAGCTGACCATCGCCTTCCCGTCCCGCGCCGCGGCGATGGGCTGGTGTGAGACGGAGTTCCCGAATCTCCTCGCGGCCTGCCGCCAGGCCGCCGAGGTGGGCGAGTTCGTCGTGGCGTGGCAGTTGCCGATCGCCCTCAGGTCCTTCTTCCAGCTGCGACGGCCGACCACCGACTGGGTCACGGCCTCCGAGACGGCCGTGGCCGCCGCCCGCCGCCTGGGCGACGTACATGCCGAGGCGATCACCTTGCGGTCCCTCGGGGCCGCCCTCTCCTACCGCGGGTCGTACGAGGAGAGCCTGCGGCGCAACCGTGAGGCCCTCGCCCTCAGCCGGGAGACCGGCGAGGACGAAGGGTGGTGCCTGAACAGCATCGGGGACTGTCTGGTGTCGCTCGGTCGTTTCGACGAGGCGATCGAGCATCTGAGTCGCGCTCTGATCACCGCCGAACGCAACGGCGATGCCGCTCTGGCCGCGCACTCCCTGGAGAACATCGCCCCCGCGTACAGCGCCCTGGGGCGCCATACCGGCCAAGGCGAAGCGATCGAGTCCCTGCAGCGGTCTCTGGCGATCTTCCGTGACCTCGGTCGTGCTTACGGAGAAGCGCTGGTCCTGGACAAGCTCGCCGACACCTACCTCTCCCTGCGCCGCTTCGACGAAGCGGTCCGCTTCGCCGCACAGGCGCTCGCGCTGCACCAGGAACTCGGCAATCGCCTCAGCGAGGCCGCCACCTCGCGCATTCTCGCGCGCGCCTTCAAGGGCAGGGGCCAATTCACCGAAGCACGGCCCCACTTGCTCCGCGCGCTCGCGACCCTCGAAGACCTCGGTCACCCCGATGCGGCCGACGTGCGGGGCGAGCTGCTCGACTGCGAGGGCCGGTGTGATGCCGTGATCAGCGAGCAGCGGACCGCCGACTGATCACGACATCACACACGGGTCCGACGTCACACACGGGTCCTACGAGGTCCTACGAGGTCCTACGAGGTCTTACGAGGCCGGGGTCAGGTACATCCCGCTCTGGTCGCCCCCGGCGGTGTTGCGGCAGCCGAAGGTGCCGCCCGCGGGCTGCGCGTAGATCAGCGAGAGGCAGCGCCCGACGGCCAGCTGCCCGAAGTAGTTCGGGTGCATGTCCTCCTGGATGGGCCCCTGGGTCTCGCTGCTGTCGATCCAGCGCGCCCATTCGCTCGTCCTGGCCGACGCGGGCGCCGCCGTGGTCACCTGCTTGCTGGCCTTGGCGCAGACCTCACGGCCCTGCATCATGTCCCGCAGGTCGAGGAACTCCGTGCCCTTGGACGTGGCCACCGCCTTCAGCCGGTTCGCGATCTGCGGCACGAGCGAGTCGCGCGCCCAGTCGGAGTCCTTGTTCCAGAAGGGGCAGCCGCCGGTGTTCACCCGGCTCCAGTCGCTCTGCGTGTAGCGGTTCTCGGCGCCGCGCGGGATCGGCGACGGGTAGGACTGCAGCACGATGCGGTACGCGCTGTCGGCGTACCCGGCGCCGCGCATCACGGCGCGGATCTCGTCGACGGACTTGCCGACCTTCGCCATGACGGCGTCCATCTGCTGGTCGACCACCTGCTGCTGGTCGTCGTAGCAGTAGGAGCCCCAGAGCACGAAGTCGTACGCGCACTCTTTGATGATGTCGGCGAAGCCGAGGTCGTTGCCGCCCACGGACAGCGCGATGACCTTGACGTTGTTGGCCGCGGCCACCCCGGCGAGCTGATCGGCCTGCGGGGCCTCGCCCTTGAAGGACACCCCGCCGTTCGAGGCGCGGAACACGTTGTCGGTGACCGCCCCGGAGCAGGCCAGGTTGACCGCCACGTCGGCGACCGGCCCCGCGCTGCGGACCTCGGCCGAGTCCGAACGGTCGCAGCCGCCCGCGGTGGCGCCGTATACCTTCGACGGGTCGTAGCTGCTGCCGCTGACCGAGGCGCGGTCGGTGCCGGTCCGACTGCCGGTGTTGGTCAGGCTGTTGCCCTTCCAGCGACCGGCCTCGCCGGAGATGTAGCTGTCGCCCATGGAGACCACGGCGGTGGGCCCGTTGCCCGGACTGGCGGCGGCGGTCCCGGCCCCGCCCGCCAGCAGGGCGCTGAAGGCGAGCGGAAGGACCAGTCCGGCCCCGGCGAGTCGTCGCACACGACGGCCGGTCCGGGTCTTGCTGACGGTGCGGAATCCGATCACTGCGGAACTCCTGCGGTCGGCCATGCCGGAGTCGGGAACAACGTCCGCGCATGGCTGGGTAAGTGGGGGTTACCTCCGGCCGGTGGCAAGCGGAAACGTGCCACGCCGCGCGTTGTTACCGCTAGGTAGCCGCATATTACGATGAGGTAACACCCGACCGTACGTTCGGTCTTGCCTGGTGGGCGGCGGCGCCGGGGCGGCGGGGTGGAACGTGAAAACGGGGTGGAACGTGAAAAAGGTCCGGCCCGGTACCTGGGGTACCGGGCCGGACCTTCGTGGCCGTCGGGGGTTCGGCTGCTGTGCGAGTTCAGCCGAGGGCCGGGGCCGGAGTGTCAGCCGGTGAGCTGGTCGTACGCGGGGAGGGTGAGGAAGTCCGCGTAGTCCGCGTCGAGGGCGACCTGGAGGAGCAGGTCGTGGGCCTGCTGCCACTTGCCGTTCGCGAATGCTTCCTCGCCGACCTCGGCGCGGATCGCCGTGAGTTCGGCGGCGGCGACCTCGCGGGCCAGGTCCGCGGTGGCCAGGGTGCCGTTCTCGAAGACGACGCCCGCGTTGATCCACTGCCAGATCTGCGAGCGCGAGATCTCGGCGGTGGCGGCGTCCTCCATCAGGCCGAAGATGCCGACGGCGCCCAGGCCGCGCAGCCACGCCTCGATGTAACGGATGCCGACCTGCACGGCGTTGCGCAGGCCCTCGTACGTCGGCTTCGCGTCCAGCGAGTCGATCGCGATCAGTTCGCCCGGGGCGACCGAGACGTCCTCGCGCAGCCGGTCCTTCTGGTTCGGCTTGGCGCCGAGCACCGCGTCGAAGGAGGCCATCGCGATCGGGACCAGGTCGGGGTGGGCGACCCAGGAGCCGTCGAAGCCGTCGCCCGCCTCGCGGTCCTTGTCGGCCTTGACCTTCTCGAAGGCGACCTTGTTGATCTCGGCGTCCTTGCGGGACGGGATGAAGGCCGCCATGCCGCCGATGGCGTGCGCGCCGCGCTTGTGGCAGGTGCGCACGAGCAGTTCGGTGTACGCCCGCATGAACGGGGCGGTCATCGTGACCGCGTTGCGGTCCGGCAGGACGAACTTCTCGCCGCCGTCGCGGAAGTTCTTCACGATCGAGAAGAGGTAGTCCCAGCGGCCCGCGTTCAGGCCGGCCGCGTGGTCGCGCAGCTCGTAGAGGATCTCCTCCATCTCGTACGCGGCGGTGATCGTCTCGATGAGGACGGTCGCGCGGACGGTGCCCTGCGGGATGCCGACGTAGTCCTGCGCGAAGACGAAGATCTCGTTCCAGAGGCGCGCCTCCAGGTGGGACTCGGTCTTCGGCAGGTAGAAGTACGGGCCCTTGCCGAGGTCGATCAGGCGCTGCGCGTTGTGGAAGAAGTAGAGGCCGAAGTCCACGAGGGCGCCGGGGACCGGGCGGCCGTCGATCTGGAGGTGGCGCTCCTGCAGGTGCCAGCCGCGCGGGCGCATGACGACCGTGGCGAGCTGCTCCGCGGGCTTCAGGGCGTACGACTTGCCCGTGCGCGCGTCGGTGAAGTCGATCCGGCGCTCGTAGGCGTCGATCAGGTTGAGCTGGCCGGTGACGACGTTCTCCCAGGTGGGAGCCGAGGCGTCCTCGAAGTCCGCGAGCCAGACCTTGGCGCCCGAGTTCAGGGCGTTGATGGTCATCTTCCGGTCGGTGGGACCGGTGATCTCCACGCGGCGGTCGTTGAGCGCGGCCGGGGCCGGCGCGACCTTCCAGTCGCCCTCGCGGATCTCCCGGGTGTCCGGGAGGAAGTCGAGGCTGGAGGTGCGGGCGATCTCGGCGCGCCGGTCGGCGCGGCGGGCGAGCAGCTCGTCACGGCGGGGGGTGAACCGCCGGTGCAGCTCGGCCACGAAGGCGAGGGCCGCTTCGGTGAGGACCTCGTCCTGCCGGGGCAGGGGCTCGGCATCGACGATGGCCAGCGGGGACGGCGCTGGTGCGGACATAACTGTCACTCCTTCAGCGGCGGTGCCTGGCGGCCGCGGGGGAATGCTCGCGCATGCGGCACGCAGTGCCGCGGACTGGAGAGAGTTCCGTGAAACGGTCGCGGGCGCCGTCTGTGGTTCAGGGCGCTTCTGACCAGTGGATAGTAATTTCCTCATGGTGGAAGTTCAATGGTTTGTTGATGTCGAGATTCTCCGGGTCGACAGATTCCGCCCTCCGGTGGCCCTGGGTGCCACCGCGGTCACACGGCGCTCAACCGAGACGCGCCAGGTCGGGGGGCGTGTCGATGTCGAAAGCCTCCGCGACGTCCGCGCATTCCACGAGGACCAGCTCGTCGGCGTGTCGCGACAGGTGCACCCGGGCGCCCTTGTCGCCCGTCGCCGTCGCCGCGATGTCCGGCCAGCGGTCCGCCCCGAAGAGCACAGGGTGGCCGCGCTCGCCCTCGTACGCCGCGGCGACCAGACTCGCGGGGGAGCGGTACGCCGCCCGGACCCGGGCCACCGCCACCGCGCCGATGCCCGGCTGGTCCACCAGCGACACCAGGGCCGCGGCCGCGTCCGTACCGGCCAGCGAGGCGAGCCCCACCCGCAGTGAAGAGCCCATGCCCTCGGCCCAGTCGGGGTTGTCGACCACCACGCAGCCCGCCAGGTCCGCCCGGGCGCGCACCTCGTCCGCCGAGGCGCCCAGCACGACGTGCACCGGAGCGCAGCCCGCCTCGCGCAGCACCCGGACCGCGTTCTCGACCAGGGGCCGGCCGTGGTGGGGCAGCAGGGCCTTGGGGCGCCCGCCGAGCCGCCGCCCGCCGCCCGCCGCGAGCAGCAGCCCCGCGATCACGGGGCGGGCGGAGGAGTCGTGGACTGCGGGGACGGGAGGAGCCGGTACGGCGGCTGAGGCCGAGGTGTCTGACATGTCTCCGATTCTCTCTCCCGGCCCGGCCGGGAGGGGCGCAGCAGGGTGCGTACGGAGGCCAGCGCCGCCCCGGCCCGGGCCGCGGCCGCCCCGATCCGCACCGGAGCCGAGATCCGGTTCTCGGTGGCCAGGATCAGCGCGCGTTCGTCACGGTCGGTCAGCATGTGCGGTACGTCCTTGCCAATCGGGGGCCAATACCGAGAGTCTGGACTCCGATTGGCCTGGCCGGCAGAGCCAATCAGGGGAGGTTGGCATGGCGAACGGGCGAGTGGTCCAGACGGCGGACAGAACCATCGGCAGCCGCCAGCTCGCCGCACTGCTGCCCGCGGAGGTCCGCGCCCGCCCCGGCTACCGGGGCCTCGCCGACGCCGTCCGCACCCTGATCCTCGACGGCCGGATCGCCCTGCACGTGCGCCTGCCCGCCGAACGCGAGCTGGCCGAAGCCGTCGGCGCCAGCCGGGCCACCGTCTCCAGCGCCTACGACCTGCTGCGCGAGAGCGGATACGTCCGCAGCCGCCGCGGATCCGGGACCTGGACGGAACTCCCCGACGGCCACGCCCCGGTCGGCGCCCACTCCCTCGTCGGCGCGGGCGGCTACAGCGCCGACGGCGACCCCGGCATCGACCTCGCCATCGCCGCCATGGGCGCGCCCGAGGGCAGCCTCACCGACGCCCTGGCCTGGGCCGCGCCCCGGCTGCCCGCCCTCGCCCGCAGCCCCGGCTATCACCCCTTCGGCCTGCCCGACCTGCGCACGGCCATCGCCGACCGCTTCAGCCGCCGCGGCCTGCCCACCCGCCCCGAACAGATCCTGGTCACCTCTGGCGCCCAGCAGGCCTTCACGCTCGTCACCACCCTGCTGTGCCGCCCCGGGGACCGCGTGGTCACCGAGAACCCGACCTACGCCAACGCCCTCGACGCGCTGCGCCGTGCCGGGCTGCGCACGGCCTCCATCGCCGTCTCCGACGCCGGGTGGGACATGGAGATCGCCGAATCCACCCTGCGCCAGACCGTGCCGCGCCTCGCCTACGTCATCCCCGACTTCCAGAACCCCACCGGGGCCCTGATGCCCCCGGAGCAGCGGCTGCGGCTGCTCGCCGCCACCCGCCGCACCGGCACTTGGCTGGTCGTCGACGAGACCATCGCCGACATCGCCCTCGATGTGCCCGCGCAGCCGCCGCTGGCCTCGCTCGCCCCGCGCGGCGGCGCCGACCACGTGGTCACCATCGGCTCGCTGAGCAAGACGCACTGGGGCGGGCTCCGGGTCGGCTGGATCCGGGCCACCGCCAAGATGATCGCCGAGCTGACGACCGTACGCGTGTGCACCGACATGACCGGTTCGGTGCTCGACCAGCTCGTCGCGCTGCCGCTGCTGGACGGCCTCGACCGGTCGCTGCCCGGGCGGCTCGCGCAGCTGCGCGAGCAGCGGGCCGCGCTGGTCGCCTCGCTCCAGCGGCACACCCCGGAATGGTCCTGGCGGCTGCCGCCCGGCGGCCTCTCGCTCTGGGTGGACCTCGGCGAACCGGTCAGCTCGGCCCTGGCCGAACGCGCCCAGGCCGGCGGGGTCCGCATCGGCCGGGGCGCCCGCTTCGGGGTGGACCCGGGGACCTTCGAACACCGGCTGCGCATTCCCTACACCCTCCCCGCCGACCGCCTCGACGAGGGCGTGCGCCGGCTGGCCGCGGCCCTCCACGACGGGGTTCCGCTGGCGCCCGCCGTCGAGCGCCCGCACTGGGTGGCGTAAGAGGTCCGCCGGGGGTCAGGGCGTGCGGATGAGCCGCCGCGCGCCCGCCGCCGCCACCGCCGACGTGCGCGAATCGACGCCGAGCTTCGCGTAGATGTGCACCAGGTGGGACTTCACGGTGGCCTGGCTGAGGAAGAGCTTCTTGGAGATCTGCTGGTTCGACAGCCCGTCGGCGACCAGCTGGAGCACCTCCAGCTCCCGCTTGGTCAGCGCCTCGGCCGGGGTGCGCATCCGGTCCATCAGACGCAGCGCCACCGCGGGCGCGAGCGCGGACTGGCCCGCGGCGGCCGTCCGGACCGCCGAGGCCAGCTCCTCGGGCGGCGCGTCCTTGAGGAGGTAGCCGGAGGCCCCCGCCTCGACCGCCGCCAGGATGTCCGCGTCCGTGTCGTACGTCGTCAGGACCAGCACCCTCGGCGCGCCCGGCCGGGCCGTGATCAGGGCCGTCGCCTCGGAGCCGTGCATTCCGGCGCCGAACTGGAGGTCCATCAGCACCACGTCCACCGGTTCCGAGGCGGCCAGCTCCACGGCCCGCTCGGCGGTCGCGGCCTCCGCGACGACCGCGAAACCGGGCTCGGTGTCCAGGACCGCGCGCAGCCCGGCCCGGACCACCGGGTGGTCGTCGGCGAGCAGCAGCCGGATGGTCATCAGGGGGCCTCCACGGGAAGGGGCAGGGTGACGGCCACGGCGGTGCCCTGGCCGGGCGCGGACTCCACGGTGAAGAGGCCGCCCAGGGTCTCGGCGCGCGAACGCATCGCGGGGAGCCCGAAGCCGCCTCCGTCGCTGCCTCCGTCACTGCCCGCGCGTCCGCGATCGGCCCCGGCTCCGCTCCCGCCGGAGCGGGCCGCGGCGGGATCGAAGCCCCGGCCGTCGTCCACGATGTCCAGGGTCACGGAGGCGTCCATGAAGGTCAGGGTGATCTCGGCGCGCCCGGCCCCCGCGTGCCGGACCACATTGGCCAGCGCGGACTGGGCGATGCGCAGCAGCGCCACCTCGTACGGGGTCGGCAGTACGGCCGGACTCCCGCTCAGCGAGAACCGCGCCCGCACTCCCGGGGCGCCGACGCACAGCCGCTCCAGGGCGGCGGCGAGCGAGCCGTGCTCCAGATCGGGCGGGCTCAGCGCCCGGACGAACCGCCGGGCCTCCGCCAGATTGTCCTGGGCCGCCTCCCGGGCCCGGGCGATGTGCCCGAGCGCCGCCACCCTGCCGTCGTCGGGGCCCCTGCCGTCATCGTCCGCGCCCGGCCCCGACCCCGCCGGGGGCGGGCCGTCGCCGAGGGCGCGTTCCGCCGCGCGCAGCAGCAGCTGGATGGACGAGAGGCCCTGGGCGAGGGTGTCGTGGATCTCGCGGGCGAGCCGCTCCCGTTCGGTCAGGATGCCCGCGCCCCGCTCGGCCGCCGCGAGTTCGGCGCGCGTGGCGATCAGCTCCTCGATCAGCTCGCGGCGGCGCTCGCTCTCCCGGTACAGGGCCTGGTAGCCGAGTACGGTCGCCACCGCCACGGCGCCGCCCAGGAGCGGCCCCAGGAACGCCCCCGGGTTCACCGTGCCGCTGTGCGCCAGGAAGCCCCCGATCGCCGCGCAGGCGGTCAGCGCGACCGCCGTGACGGCCCAGCGCAGCCGCAGCAGGTGCAGTTCGAGGAAGTACAGCGGGAACGCGATCCACAGCCCGTCCGGCGAGACCACCAGCAGCCCGGCCCAGGCGGCGCCGAGCCCGGCCAGCCACAGCGCTCCGGCCCGGGGCGAGCGGTGCACGACGGGCGCCCGTACGCCCGCGACGTACACGGCGGCCAGCACCGCGCAGGCGGCGACCACCCACCCCGCGCCGGGCGCGGAAGAAGCCGCGGACGAGGTCGCGGGAGAGGGCCCGGACGAGGTCACGGCGCGGGCGGCGGCCAGGGCGATCAGCCCGAAGAACAGGGCGTGCAGGCACAGGCGCAGCACCCGCGAGACGGGCGTCAGCGTGCGGCCGGCGGCGGCGGGCCCCGCGGGCGGCTCGGCGGGACCGGGTCGCGACGGCTGGAAAGAGTGGGTGGTACGGGCGGATTCCATGGCCCGACCAGCGTAGGTCGCCCCCGCCCGGCCCCGGTCAACCAAAAGTTTGATGTCGGCGTGCGCCCTTCGATACGAGGATCGCTACTGTGGCGCGATGCCTTGTGTCCACGCGGAAGACCAAGGTGGGAAGCATGTTCGTCGCATGGAGAGATCTACGGTTCGCCAAAGGCCGCTTCGCCCTGATGGGCGCGGTCGTGGTGCTGATCACACTGCTCGTGGGCCTGTTGTCGGGGCTCACCTCCGGACTGGCCCGGGAGAACATCTCGGCCATCACCGGTCTGCCCGCCACCCGCCTCGCCTTCGCCGCGCCCGCCGGTGACCAGAAGGTGTCCTTCACCAATTCCCAGCTTCCCGAGAGCGCCTGGCAGGCCTGGCGCGAGCAGCCGGGGGTGACCTCGGCCGACCCGCTCGGCATCCGCACCACCAACGCGGTCTCGGGGGAGCGTACGGCCGCCGTCTCCGTCTTCGGCGTCGAGCCCGGCGGACGGCTGGCGCCCAAAGCCCGCCCCGGCGCCCTCGCCCCCCTCGCCCAGGGACAGGTGCTGCTGACCGAGAAGGCGGCCAAGGAACTCGGCGGCCTCGCGGCCGGCTCCAAGCTCAAGATCGGTTCGCTGGAGCTGACCGTGGGCGCCGTCTCCGGGACCGCCTCCTATAGCCACACCCCGGTCGTCTGGATGGACCTGAACGACTGGCAGCGCATCGGCAACCCCGGTACGTCCATGGACACCCTCGCCACGGTCGTCGCCCTCGACGGCGGCGGAGCCGTGGACTGGGCGGCCGGTGACAAGGCCTCCGCCAGCAAGAGCCAGACCACCGACGAGGCACTCGGTGCCATCGGCTCCTACCAGGCCGAGAACGGCTCGCTCCAGCTGATGCGCGGCTTCCTCTTCGTCATCTCCGCCCTCGTCATAGGGGCCTTCTTCACGGTCTGGACGATCCAGCGCAGCGGGGACATCGCCGTCCTCAAGGCGCTGGGCGCGTCCACCCCGTACCTGCTGAAGGACGCGCTCGGCCAGGCCGTGGTGATGCTCGCGGTGGGTACCGGCCTCGGCACCGGGCTCGCCGCCGGGTTCGGCGTACTGATCAGCGGCGGAGCCGTGCCCTTCGTCCTGGACACCGCCACCGTCCTGGTGCCCGCCGCCATCATGATCGCGCTGGGCGCGGTCGGGGCGGCCCTGTCCATCCGGCGGATCACCGCCGTCGACCCGCTGACCGCCCTCGGGAGCGCCCGATGACCCTGCTCGTGCACGACGTCACGCTCACCTACCCGGACGGCGACGCCCGGCTCACCGCCTTGGACGCGGTCCGCCTGGAGGTCCCCGCGGGCACCCTCACCGCGGTGGTCGGGCCCTCCGGCTCCGGCAAGTCCAGCCTGCTCGCGGTGGCGGCCACCCTGGTCACCCCGGACTCGGGCAAGGTCGTGGTGGCCGGGGAGGACACCGCGGCGCTCGGCGCCGCCGACAAGGCGCGGCTGCGCCGCGAGCGGATCGGGATCGTCTTCCAGCAGCCGAACCTGCTGCCCTCGCTCACCGCCGCCGAACAGCTCCAGGTGATGGCCCACCTCTCGGGCAGGCCCTCCCGGCAGCTGCGCCGCCGGGCGCTGGAGCTGCTCGACGCGGTCGGCCTGTCGGACAAGGCCGACAGGCGCCCGCACCAGCTCTCCGGCGGTCAGCGCCAGCGCGTCAACATCGCCCGCGCCCTGATGAACGAGCCCTCCGTGCTGCTGGTCGACGAGCCGACCAGCGCCCTGGACCACGAGCGCGGCGCGGCGGTCCTGGACCTGCTGGTCACCCTCACCCGCGAGCGGTCGACGGCGACGGTCCTGGTCACGCACGACCACGCGCACCTGGAGCGGATGGACCGCACGGTGACGATGACCGACGGCCGCCTGACGGAGGTCGTCCCCGCGGCCTGATCCGACGTGGCCTGATCCGGCGACGGCGAAGACCCCGGCCCCCCTCCTGGGAGGGGGGCCGGGGTCTTCGCCTGCTCGGGATCCTGCCGCCTGCTACTGCGCCGGGTTCTGCGTGGAGAGCGCGACCGACAGCTCGGCCGCGATGCCCTGCAGGATCGGCACGATCGAGTCGGTCAGGGCCTCGGTGACCCGGCCGGCCGGACCCGAGATGGAGATCGCGGCGGCCGTCGGCGAGTTCGGCACCGAGACGGCGAGGCAGCGGACCCCTATCTCCTGCTCGTTGTCGTCGACGGCGTAACCGACCTCGCGGACCTGCTCCAGCGCCGCGAGGAAGCCCTCGGGGGTGGTGATGGTCTTCTCGGTCGCGGCGGGCATGCCCGTGCGGGCGAGCAGGGCCCGTACCTCGTCGGCGGGGGTGTACGCGAGCAGCGCCTTGCCCACGCCCGTGGAGTGCGGCAGAACCCGGCGGCCGACCTCGGTGAACATGCGCATGGAGTGCTTCGAGGGCACCTGGGCGACGTAGACGATCTCATCCCCGTCGAGCAGGGCCATGTTCGCCGTCTCGCCGGTCTCCTCGACCAGGCGGGCGAGGTAGGGGCGGGCCCACGTGCCGAGGAGCCGCGACGCGGACTCGCCCAGGCGGATCAGCCGGGGACCGAGGGAGTACCGTCGGTTGGGCTGCTGCCGGACGTAGCCGCACGCCACGAGGGTGCGCATGAGGCGATGGATGGTGGGCAGGGGCAGTCCGCTGGTGGCGGACAGCTCGCTGAGGCCGACCTCGCCCCCGGCATCGGCCATGCGTTCGAGCAGATCAAAGGCGCGCTCAAGGGACTGGACGCCACCGCTGGCGGCGGGGGTCTTGGAGGAAGCGTCGGTGGTGCTGGCGCTGGACGTCGGCACGGCGCGGTCCTTTCGGTGCTGGCAGGCAAGGCAGCAGCCTACCCGGCGGTCGGCACCGGCCCTAGTGCCGGGGCCAGGCCGTCTTTGCCGGTCAGAGGCGGTTTGTCCGGGTGGAGTACCGCCTCGGGAGGTCACCCGCCGGAGCCCCGGTGGTGGTAGCTACATTCTGTAGAGCGAAATCTTAATTCCATCCTGTGGAAACATCCAATTGCGGCGGAGGTGTGTCAGTGGTCCGTCCGGGGACTCTTGACTGGCCCCGCATCGCCGTGAAGACTCCGTCAACAGAACGTTGAATTTCGCTCTGTGGAAGTAGATGGGGAGGTTCCGGTGTCCGCCGACGTCGTGGAACTGGTACTGCGCTCGACGCGCGTCATCACCCCCGAGGGGACGCGTGCCGCCTCGGTCGCCGTCGCCGCCGGGAAGATCGCGGCCGTACTGCCGTACGAGGCCGAGGTGCCGGCCGGGGCCCGGCTGGAGGACTTCGGGGACGACGTACTGCTCCCCGGCCTGGTCGACACCCACGTCCATGTGAACGACCCCGGCCGCACCGAGTGGGAGGGCTTCTGGACGGCCACCCGCGCCGCCGCGGCCGGTGGCATCACCACCATCCTGGACATGCCGCTCAACTCCCTCCCGCCGACCACCACGGTCGACAACCTGCGCGTCAAGCAGGAGGTCGCCCGCGCCAAGGCGCACGTGGACATCGGCTTCTGGGGCGGCGCGCTGCCCGACAACGTCAAGGACCTGCGCCCGCTGCACGACGCCGGGGTCTACGGCTTCAAGTGCTTCCTGTCGCCCTCCGGCGTGGACGAGTTCCCCGAGCTGGACCAGGAGCAACTGGCCACCTCCCTCGCCGAGATCAGCGGCTTCGGCGGCCTGATGATCGTGCACGCCGAGGACCCGCACCACCTGGAGTCCGCGCCGCAGGTGCCCGGCCCCAAGTACGCCGACTTCCTCGCCTCCCGCCCGCGGGACTCCGAGAACACCGCGATCGGGAACCTGATCGCCCAGGCCAGGCGGCTGGACGCGCGCGTCCACGTGCTGCACCTGTCCTCCTCCGACGCGCTGCCGCTGATCGCCGCCGCCAAGGCCGAGGGCGTACGGATCACCGTCGAGTCCTGCCCGCACTACCTCACCCTCACGGCCGAGGAAGTGCCGGACGGCGCCAGCGAGTTCAAGTGCTGCCCGCCCATCCGCGAGGCCGCGAACCAGGACCTCCTGTGGGAGGCGCTCGCCGACGGCACCATCGACTGCATCGTCTCCGACCACTCGCCCTCCACGGCGGACCTGAAGACGGACGACTTCGCGACCGCGTGGGGCGGCATCTCCTCCCTCCAGCTGGGTCTCCCGGCGATCTGGACCGCGGCGCGCGAGCGCGGGCACAGCCTGGAGGACGTCGTCCGCTGGATGTCGGCCGCCCCGGCCAAGCTGGCGGGCCTCCCCGGCAAGGGCGCGATCGAGGCCGGCCGCGACGCCGACTTCGCCGTCCTGGCCCCCGAAGAGACCTTCACCGTGGACCCGGCCCACCTGCACCACCGCAACCGGGTCACGGCGTACGCGGGCAAGACCCTGCACGGCGTCGTGAAGTCCACCTGGCTGCGCGGAACGCAGATCGCCGACCACGGCACCCCGAACGAGCCCACCGGCCGACTCCTCGAAAGGCAGAACTGACAAGTGGCGATTCCCTCCTTCACCGGTAACGCGAACCCGTACGGGGGCGGCGACCCGTACGCGGACTACCGCACCGCGGACTTCCCGTTCACCCAGTACGCGAACCTTGCCGCCCGCACCCTGGGTGCCGGTGTCACCTTCGCCAACGACGAGTTCTTCGCCGAGCGCGAGAACCTGCTCATCGAAGAGGCCGCGCACTTCGACCCCGAGCACTTCGGCCACAAGGGCAAGGTCATGGACGGCTGGGAGACCCGCCGCCGCCGCGGCGTCTCCGCCGAGCAGCCCTGGCCGACCCCCGAGGACCACGACTACGCGCTGATCCGCCTCGGTGCCCCCGGCGTGATCCGCGGCATCGTCGTCGACACCGCGCACTTCCGCGGCAACATGCCGCAGGCCGTCTCCGTCGAGGGCACCTCGGTGGCGGGCGCCCCGACCCCCGAGGAACTCCTCGGCGACGACGTGAAGTGGACGACCCTCGTCCCGCGCACCGCCGTCGGCGGCCACGCGGCCAACGGCTTCGAGGTGTCCGCCGAGCAGCGCTTCACGCACCTGCGCCTCAACCAGCACCCCGACGGCGGCGTAGCCCGCCTGCGCGTCTACGGCGAGGTCGTCCCCGACCCGCGGTGGCTCGCCGCGCTCGGCTCCTTCGACGTGGTCGCGCTGGAGAACGGCGGCTCGGTCCAGGACGCGTCCAACCGCTTCTACTCCCCGCCGACCAACACCATCGCCCCGGGCCGCTCCCGCAAGATGGACGACGGCTGGGAGACCGCCCGTCGCCGCGACAACGGCAACGACTGGATCCGCTACCAGCTCGTCGCCGAGTCCGAGATCCGCGCGGTCGAGATCGACACCGCCTACCTCAAGGGCAACTCGGCCGGCTGGGCCTCGCTCTCCATCAAGTCCGGCGAGGAGGGCGAGTGGCAGGAGTTCCTGCCGCGCACCCGCCTGCAGCCCGACACGAACCACCGGTTCGTGCTGGACGCCCCGGCGGTCGGCAGCCACGTCCGCATCGACATCTTCCCGGACGGCGGCTTCTCCCGCCTGCGCCTCTTCGGCTCGCTGACGGACCAGGGCGCGGCCGCCCTGAGCGCCCGTCACCAGGAGCTGGGCGGCTGATCCCGCACTGAACGGCCCTGTGGGGCGCACCGGTTGTCAGACAACCGGTGCGCCCCACAGGCGTGTACGGGCGCCTCGCGCGGAAGTTACGCCGCGTGGCCGCCGTCCACCGAGAACTCGGCGCCCGTGACATAGACCGCGTCCGGCCCGGCGAGGAAGGAGACCGTCGCCGCCACCTCCGCCGGAGTGCCGAAGCGGCCGAGCGCGGTGAGCGCGCTCTGCCCGGCGGCGTACGGCCCGTCGGCCGGGTTCATGTCGGTGTCCACCGGGCCCGGGTGGACCAGGTTCGCCGTGATGCCCCGCTCGCCCAGCTCCCGGGCCAGTGCCTTGGTCAGCCCGGTCAGCGCGGCCTTGCTCATCGCGTACAGGGAGCCGCCCGGACCCGGGACCCGCTGGGTCATGCAGCTGCCGATGGTGATGATCCGGCCGCCCCGGCCGAGCCGGGCCGCGGCCGCCTGCGCCGAGAGGAAGGCCCCGCGCACATTCACCGCGAGCACCCGGTCCACATCGGCGACCGTCAGCGTCTCCAGCGGGCCGAGCACCCCGACGCCCGCGTTGTTGACCAGGACGTCCAGGCGCCCCAGCTCCGCTACGGTGCGCTCCACCGCCGCGGCGGCGTCCGACGGGTCGCCCGCGTCCGACCGTACGGCCAGGCCGCGGCGTCCGTAGGCCTCGATCTTGTGCACGACCTCCGCGGCCGCCGCCGCGTCGTTGACATAGGTGATCGCCACGTCCGCGCCGTCGGCGGCCAGGCGCAGCGCGGTCGCCGCGCCGATGCCCCGGCTGCCGCCCGTCACCAGGGCCACCCGGCCGGTCATGCTGTTCTCGTTCTCGTTCCCGTTCATGGCGTTCCTCCGTCGTAAACCCGTACGTCCATAACTGGTTGCGAGTTCAATGAAAGCGGCGGGGCGGTACCCGCGCTGGCGGGAATCGGACATCGCGTTCAGGCGCGCCGGACCGATGAGTTCCGCGACGGACGGGAGTCTGAACCCATGAACGGGCCGGTACGGGCCCCACCCGCAAGGAGACGAGCCATCATGGGAAAGCTGATCCCCATCACCTTCCTCACCCTCGACGGCGTGATGCAGGCGCCCGGCGGCACGGAGGAGGACCCGAGCGGCGGGTTCGCGTACGGCGGCTGGCAGGTGCCCTTCGAGGACGAGGAGGCGAACACGTTCATCACCGAGGCCTTCGACCGCGTCGGCGCCTTCCTGCTCGGGCGCCGGACCTACGACATCTTCTCGGGGTACTGGCCGAAGCAGACCGACCCGGACAACGCCATCGCGGCCAAGCTGAACACCCTCCCGAAGTACGTGGCCTCCACCACCCTCAAGGACCCCGAGTGGGCGGGCACCACCGTCCTCGGCCCGGACCTGGAGGCGGAGATCGCCCGGATCAAGGAGAGCACCGACGGTGAGGTGCACATCTGGGGCAGCGGGGAGCTCGTCGGGTGGCTGCTCGCCCGCGGTCTCATCGACGAACTCAACCTGATGGTCTACCCCGTGGTCCTGGGGGCCGGGCGGCGGCTCTTCCCGGGCGGGGGCGAGCCCACCACCTTCGAGGTCACCGCCTCCCGGACCACCGCCGTGGGGGTGGCCATCCACACCTACCGGCCCGCCGGCCGGGCCACCTTCGGTACCTACTGAGGGAACTTTCGCAGAGCCCTCTCAACCCCTGAAACACGGTGTACCCGCCACCCACCGCTCCGGTACGGTGGCGGCTCCCGTGCGAGCCGCCGAAGTCTCCACCTCCCACCAGTCGTTGGAGACCCGTGTCCACGCTCGCCGCCGTACCGGCGCCCGGCCTCGCACCCCGCCGTGCCTGGCTCACCGACCTGCCCGTCCTGCTCGTCGCCCTGGTCTGGGGCGGCAGCTACCTCGTCGCCAAGGGCGTCACCACCTCGCACACCGTGATCGCCGTCCTGGTCCTGCGGTTCGGGCTGATCCTGCCGGTCCTCGTGGCCGCGGGGGCGCGGCGGCTGCGCGCGCTGCGGCCCGCCCAGCTGCGCGGCGGCGCCCTGCTGGGGCTGGTCCTCGGCGCGATCTTCCTGCTGGAGACCTACGGGGTCGTCCACACCTCCGCCACCAACGCCGGGCTGATCATCAGCCTGGCCATGATCTTCACCCCGCTCGCCGAAGCCGTGCTGCGCCGGGTCCGGCCCCCGGCCGCCTTCCTCGCCGCCGCGGGCGTCTCCGTCACCGGGGTCGTGCTGCTCACCCAGGGCGCGGGCTTCACCACCCCCTCCCTCGGTGACCTGCTGATCCTCGGGGCCGCCCTCGCGCGCACCCTGAACGTGCTGCTGACCGCGCGGATCAAGGCCGTCCAGGACGCCGACCCGCTCTCCCTGACCACCGTTCAGCTCGGCGGCGCGGTCCTGGTCTTCGCCCTGCTCGCGGCCCTGCCCGGGACGGGCGCCACCCCGTGGGCCGCGGCCGCCGACTTCGGCCCCCGCGCCTGGGCGGGGCTCGCCTTCCTCACCGTCTTCTGCACCCTGTTCGCCTTCTTCGTGCAGATGTGGGCCCTGCGCCGCACCTCGCCCTCCCGGGTCAGCCTGCTGCTCGGCACCGAACCGCTGTGGGCCGCCGCCGCGGGCATCGCCATCGGCGGCGAACACCTGGGCGCCACGGGGCTCGTGGGCGCGGCCCTCGTCCTGGCCGGCACGGCCTGGGGCCGTCGTACCGCCGTCCCGGACCCCGTCTGAGCGGCCCACCCGCCGCCCACCCGCCGCTCACCTCGACGAGTGGCCGAAAACGCCGCATCCACCGGTGAACGGCCGCCGTACGGTGGACCGATGCCAGCAGTCGACATCAGTGGGAACGACGAGGACTTCGCCGCCGACCCCTACGCCTTCTACGCCCGGCTGCGCGAGGCCGGACCGGTCCACCGGGTCACGGTGTACGCCGGTGAACTCGAACCCAGCTGGCTGGTCGTGGGCCACGACGAGGCCCGCCTCGCCCTGGGCCACCCCGCCCTGTCGAAGGACTGGCGCGGTTCCGGCCAGTTCGACGACACCCTCGTCACCGCGGCCAACTCGAACATGCTGGAGAGCGACCCCCCGCAGCACACCCGGCTGCGCCGGCTGGTCGCCCGCGCCTTCACCGCCCGCCGCATCGAGGCCCTGCGCCCCCGTGTCCAGCAGGTCACCGACGAACTCCTCGACACGATGGCCGCCCGCCCCGGGCGCACCGCCGACCTCATCGCGGCCCTCGCCTTCCCGCTGCCGATGACCGTGATCTGCGAACTGCTCGGCGTCCCCGACCTGGACCGGGACCGGTTCCGCTTCTGGTCCAACGAGATCGTCGCCCCGACCGCCGCGAGCGCGGACGGCAGCGCCCACCGCGCGCTGAGCGAGTACCTCGCCGAGCTGGTCGAGGCCAAGGCCAAGGCCCCCGGCGAGGACCTGCTCAGCGAGCTGATCCGCACCCGCGACGACGACGGCGACTCCCTTTCCCCCGACGAGCTGATCGGGATGGCCTTCCTGCTGCTGGTCGCGGGCCACGAGACCACCGTCAACCTCATCTCCAACGGCGTACGGGCCCTGCTCGCCCACCCGGGTCAGCTGGCCGTCCTGCGCACCGACTGGGACGGGCTCCTCGGCGGGGCGGTGGAGGAGATGCTCCGCTACGACGGCCCGGTGCAGAACTCCACCTACCGCTACGCCCGCGAGGACGTGGAGATCGGCGGGACGGTCATCCCGGCCGGGTCGACCGTGGTGATCTCGCTGGCGGCCGCCGACCGCGACCCGGGCCGGTTCGCCGACGCCGACACCTTCGACATCCACCGCGCCCCGCGGGGCCACCTGGCCTTCGGGCACGGCCTGCACTTCTGCATCGGCGCGCCGCTCGCCCGGATGGAGGGCGCGATCGCCGTCCGGTCCCTGCTGGAACGTTTCCCCGACCTGGCCGAGGACCCGGCCGGCGGCCCGCGCGCATGGGTCGGCGGCAGCCTGATGCGGGGCGTCACCCGGCTCCCGGTGAGCTGGTGACCGGTCCGTACACGAGGCGGTACACAAGGCCGTACGCCAGGCCGTACGCCAGGCCGTACGGGAACACGCGCTCAGAGGTCCGGCAGCTCGGCGAGGGTCACCCGGCGCCGCTCCCGCCGCGACAGCTCGCAGGCCTCGGCGATCCGCAGCGCGGCCAGGGCCTCCCGGCCGTCGCACGGATTGGGGCCCTCGCCGCGGACCAGGCTCACGAAGGCGGCCAGCTCCGCCTCGTAGGCCGGTCCGAACCGCTCCAGGAAACCCGTCCACGGTTTGCGCGCCGGGGGCGGGCCCTGCGGTTCCGTCGAGGCGATCGGCGTACGGTCGTCCAGCCCGGCCGAGACCTGGTCCAGCTCCCCGGCCAGCTCCATCCGCACGTCGTACCCCGCGCCGTTGCAGCGGCCGCCGGTGCAGGTCACCAGGGTCCCGTCGGCCAGGGTCAGCAGCGCGGCCGCGGTGTCCACGTCACCCGCCTCGCGGAACCGCGGGGGACCCGCGTCCGAGCCGGTCGCGTACACCTCCGTCACCTCCTGCCCGGTCACCCAGCGCACCATGTCGAAGTCGTGCACGAGACAGTCCCGGAACAGCCCGCCCGACCCGGCCAGGTACGCGGCGGACGGCGGCGCCGGATCCGCGGTCATCGTCCGTACGGTGTGCAGCCGCCCCAGCGCGCCCGAGCGGACCAGCTCCCGCGCCGTCACGTACCCGGCGTCGAAGCGCCGCATGAAGCCCACCTGGAGCACCCCGCCGACGGCCGCGACCTCGCGCAGCACCGCCAGGCTCCGCCCCAGGTCAGGGGCGACGGGCTTCTCGCAGAACACCGGCAGCCCGGACCGTACCGCCCGGACCACCAGCTCCGCGTGGCCCGCGGTCGCACACGCCACCACCACCGCGTCCACGCCCCAGGTGAAGATCTGGTCGACACTGGGCGCGGCGGTCGCCCCGAGCCGGGCGGCCAGCAGCGCCGCCCGCGCCGGGTCGGCGTCGGCGAGCACCAGCGATCCCGCGTGCGGCTGGCGGGCCAGCGCCGCGGCATGGAAGGAACCGATCCGGCCCGTACCGATGAGCCCGATGCGCATGCACTCAACGTGACCCCGTCCGGGTCACCTGTCAATCCGCCCGGCCTGCCCCGATGACGACCTCATGGTCCACTGTGGCGGATACTGGGCGGCTGGAACCGGAATGACCGCAATGACGACCGCCCGGGGACCGGCGCGGCGACCGCAGGATTTCAGGACGAGGGAAGGGCACGGAGACGTGGCTAGGGTTCGGACAGGGGTACGCGTCATGGGCGCCGTACTCGCGGCGGTACTGGGGGCCTCCCTCGCGGGGTGCAGCAGTACGGGCGGCAAGCGCGCCGAGGAGCGGGCGAAGGCCGCCGAGCAGGGCCGTCCGGCCGTCTCCACCCCGCGCTGGACCTTCGCGATGATCACCCACGCGGGCGATGGCGACACCTTCTGGGACATCGTCCAGAAGGGCGCCAAGGAAGCCTCGGCGAAGGACAACATCAACTTCGTCTACGCGCACGACGACCAGGCACAGCAGCAGGCCCAGTTCGTGCAGAACGCCATCGACCAGAAGGTCCAGGGCATCATCGTCAGCCTGGCCAAGCCCGAGGCCCTCAAGGACGTCCTCGGCAAGGCCGCCAAGGCGGGCATCCCGGTGATCACGGTGAACTCCGGCTCCGCGCAGTCCAAGGAGTACGGCGCCCTGACCCACATCGGGCAGGACGAGGAGATCGCGGGCGAGGCCGTCGGCAACGAGCTGACCAAGCGCGGCAAGAAGAAGGCCGTCTGCGTCCTGCACGAGCAGGGCAACGTCGGCCACGAGCAGCGCTGCGCCGGGGCCAAGAAGACCTTCGGCGGCGACCTGGAGAACCTGTACGTCGAGGGCACCAACATGCCCTCCGTGCAGGCGTCCATCCAGGCGAAGCTCCAGGCCGACCCCTCCATCGACTCGGTCGTCACCCTGGGCGCGCCCTTCGCGCCCACCGCGGTCAAGGCCAAGGACGCGGCCGGCAGCAAGGCGGAGATCGACACCTTCGACCTCAACGAGGCCGTCGCCCGCGACCTGAAGTCCGGGGTGCTCGGCTTCGCCGTCGACCAGCAGCCCTACCTCCAGGGCTACGAGGCCGTCGACCTGCTCTGGCTCTACCGCTACAACGCCAACACCCTCGGCGGCGGCCGTCCGGTGCTCACCGGCCCGCAGATCGTGACCGGCGCCGAAGCGGCGAAACTGGAGGAGTTCATCAAGCGGGTGACCCGATGAGCACGCTCGCCCCCGCGGCCCCGCCCACCCCGCCCGCCAAGGAGCGCGACGAGCGCCTCGCGCCCGCCTCCCTGGTGCGCCGCCTGCTCGGCCGCCCCGAGCTGGGCGCGGTCGTCGGCGCGGCCGCCGTCTTCGTCTTCTTCGCCTTCGCCGCCGACAGCTTCCTGCGGGCCTCCAGCCTCAGCACGATCCTGTACTCGGCCTCCACCATCGGGATCATGGCCGTCCCGGTCGCGCTGCTGATGATCGGCGGCGAGTTCGACCTCTCGGCCGGTGTGATGGTCACCAGCTCGGCGCTCTTCAGTTCGATGTTCTCCTACCAGCTGACCGCGAACGTCTGGGTCGGCGTCGGGGTGTCCCTGCTGGTCACCCTGGCCATCGGGTTCTTCAACGGGTTCATGCTCACCCGGACGAAACTGCCCAGCTTCATCATCACGCTCGGCACCTTCCTGATGCTGACCGGCCTGAACCTGGGCCTCACCAAGCTGATCAGCGGCTCGGTCTCCACCAAGACCATCGCCGACATGGAGGGCTTCTCCTCGGCCCGCTCGCTGTTCGCCTCGCAGCTCACCATCGGCCCGGTCACCCTGCGCGTCACCATCCTGTGGTGGCTGGTCCTGGTGGCCGTGGCCACCTGGATCCTGCTGCGCACCCGCGCCGGGAACTGGATCTTCGCGGTGGGCGGTGGCGCCGACGCGGCCCGCGCGGTCGGCGTACCGGTGGTCAAGACCCGGATCGGGCTCTACATGGGCGTCGCCCTGTGCGCCTGGATCTCGGGCCAGCACATCCTGTTCTCGTTCGACGTCGTCCAGTCCGGCGAGGGCGTCGGCAACGAGTTCCTGTACATCATCGCGGCCGTCATCGGCGGCTGTCTGATGACCGGCGGCTACGGCTCGGCCATCGGCTCGGCCGTCGGCGCCTTCATCTTCGGCATGACCAGCAACGGCATCGTGTACGCCCAGTGGAACCCGGACTGGTTCAAGTTCTTCCTCGGCGCGATGCTCCTGCTGGCCACCTTGCTCAATGCCTGGGTGCGCAAGCGGGCGGAGGCCAGCAAGTGACGGCACTGGTGAAGCTGACCGAGGTCAGCAAGTACTACGGCAACATCCGCGCCCTCGAAGGCGTCTCCCTGGAGGTCTCGGCGGGCGAGATCACCTGTGTCCTCGGCGACAACGGCGCGGGCAAGTCCACCCTCATCAAGATCATCGCGGGGCTGCACCGGCACGACGCGGGCAGCTTCGAGATCGAGGGCGAGGAGACGGTTCTGGCCAATCCCCGCGCCGCCCTCGACCGGGGCATCGCCACGGTCTACCAGGACCTCGCGGTCGTCCCGCTGATGCCGGTCTGGCGGAACTTCTTCCTCGGCTCCGAGCCCACCAAGGGCCGCGGCCCCTTCCGCCGCCTCGACGTGGCCCTGATGCGCGAGACCACCCGCGCCGAGCTGCTGCGCATGGGCATCGACCTGCGCGACGTCGACCAGCCGATCGGCACCCTCTCCGGCGGCGAGCGCCAGTGCGTGGCCATCGCCCGGGCCGTGCACTTCGGCGCCAAGGTCCTCGTCCTGGACGAGCCCACGGCGGCCCTCGGCGTCAAGCAGTCCGGCGTGGTCCTCAAGTACGTCGCCGCGGCCCGGGACGCGGGCCTCGGCGTGGTCCTGATCACGCACAACCCGCACCACGCGTACCTGGTCGGAGACCGTTTCGTGCTCCTCAAGCGGGGCGCGATGGCGGGCAGCCACACCCGCGATTCGATCACCCTGGACGAGCTGACCCGGCAGATGGCCGGCGGCTCGGAACTGGACGAACTGAGCCACGAGCTGGAGCGGGTGGCAGAATCGGGGACAACACCGCCCCACACTGACCCTTCCGGCACCACCGCACCATAGGGACGACAGGACTCGATGAGCACGTACCGGGACTTCACGCTCGCCCACCGTGGCTCGGCGCGAGGCACCGTCCTGCGGACGGTCGGCACCCGTGAGCGCCGGTCACACCTGACCGCCCCGCGCGTCCCGACCGTCGGCATCGACATCGGCGGCACCAAGGTGATGGCGGGCGTCGTCGACGCCGACGGCGTCATCCTGGAGAAGATCCGCACCGAGACCCCCGACAAGTCCAAGAGCCCCAAGGTCGTCGAGGACACCATCGTCGAGCTGGTCCTGGACCTCTCCGACCGCCACGACGTCCACGCCGTGGGCATCGGCGCGGCCGGCTGGGTCGACGCCGACCGCTCGCGGGTGCTCTTCGCCCCGCACCTGGCCTGGCGCGACGAGCCGCTGCGCGACGCGCTCCAGTCCCGGCTCGCGGTCCCGGTCATGGTGGACAACGATGCCAACACCGCCGCCTGGGCCGAATGGCGCTTCGGCGCCGGGCGCGGCGAGGACCACCTCGTCATGATCACGCTCGGCACCGGCATCGGCGGGGCGATCCTGGAGGACGGCCGGGTCAAGCGCGGCAAGTTCGGCGTGGCCGGGGAATTCGGCCACATGCAGGTGGTCCCCGGCGGACACCGCTGCCCCTGCGGCAACCGCGGCTGCTGGGAGCAGTACAGCTCCGGAAACGCCCTGGTCCGCGAGGCCCGCGAGCTGGCCGCCGCCGACTCCCCGGTCGCCCACGGCCTGATCGCCCGGGTCGGAGGGAACGTTTCGGAGATCACCGGACCGCTCATCACCGAGCTGGCCCGCGAGGGCGACGCCATGTGCGTCGAACTGCTCCAGGACATCGGCCAGTGGCTCGGCGTCGGCATCGCCAACCTCGCCGCCGCCCTCGACCCCTCGTGCTTCGTCATCGGGGGCGGGGTCAGCGCGGCCGACGACCTGCTGATCGGCCCGGCCCGGGACGCCTTCCGGCGCCACCTGACCGGCCGCGGCTACCGGCCCGAGGCCCGGATCGCGAAGGCCCAGCTCGGCCCCGAGGCCGGTATGGTCGGTGCGGCCGACCTCTCCCGGCTCGTCGCCCGCCGCTTCCGACGCGCCAACCGCCGCCGGGTCGAACGCTACGAACGCTATGCCCAGGCCGGCCGACGGGCCGCCGCCGGGTCCGAGGAACAAGGACCAGAACAGCCGTGACGCCGCCGCCCCCGCCCCCGACCCTGCCGCGCCAGGCCCCGGCCCCCGACGAGGGCGGCGTTCCCACGCCCGCCGAGGCCCGCCGGCACGTCGTACGGCGCCGCTGGATCACCGCGGTCATCATCGTGCTGCTGATCGGCGTACCCGCCGGCTACCTCGCGATCGCCGCCCAGCAGAGCCGCCAGAGCGGCAAGGAGAAGGCGGCCAAGGTCGGCGCCACCAAGGTGCGCGCGGGCTGGCCCTCCAAGGTGCAGCGCAGCATCTACGAGGTGCCGATCCCGGACAAGGCCTGGCGGGTCGGCTTCCTGGAGACCAACAACTGGCGCACCAGCAGGCTGTACGTGCAGTTCGCGATCACCCCGGACGAACTCGACAAGTTCCTCACCTCGATGGGCACCAGCCGCGAGGGACTGACCCGGGGCGTCTCGATCGGCGAGCGCGACACCGAGGCCGCGGGCTGGAACTGGAACCCGAAGAACGCCTGGTACGGCGCCACGCACGAGCAGAACGACCCGCGCCCCACCCAGGACATCACCGTCGACCTGACCGTCCCGGCCAAGCCCAAGGTCTACGTCGTCTCCACCGCGACCCCGTAGCAGCGCCCCCCTGGCCGAGCCCCCACCGTTAGCCTGGGGATCATGAAGCTCACCAAGCGGCTGCACTCCTGCGTCCAGGTCGAGAAGGACGGGCGCACGCTCGTCATCGACCCGGGTGCCTTCAGCGAACCCGACGCGGGCCTCGGGGCGGACGTCCTGCTGGTCACCCACGAGCACCCCGACCACTTCGAGGAGGGCCGGCTGCGGGCCGCCCTCGACGCGAACCCCGAGGCCCGGCTGTGGACCCTGGCCAGCGTCGCCGAGCGGCTCGCGCCCGCCTACCCGGGGCGGGTCCACACCGTCGGCCACGGGGACACCTTCACGGCCGCCGGTTTCGACGTACAGGTGCACGGCGAGCTGCACGCGGTGATCCACCCCGACATGCCCCGGGTCACCAATGTCGGCTACCTCGTCGACGGATCGCTCTTCCACCCCGGGGACGCGCTGACCGTCCCCGGCGTCCCCGTCGACACCCTGCTGCTGCCGGTGCACGCCCCCTGGAACAAGGTCGCCGAGGTGATCGACTACGTCCGCGAGGTCAAGCCGCGCACCGCCATCGACATCCACGACGCCTACCTCGCCGACATCGCCCGGCCGATCTACGACCGCGCCCTCGACTCCCTCGGCGGCGCCCCGCACAGCCGCCTCACCGCCGGGGACAGCACGGACCTCTGAGACGGACCTCCGAGCGCCCGACCGGTGGCTGTCGGTGGCGGGCGGTAGGTTACGGACATGCGTATCGCCACCTTCAACGTCAACTCGATCACCGCCCGGCTGCCCCGGCTGCTGGCCTGGCTGGAGTCCAGCGGCACCGACGTGCTCTGCGTCCAGGAGACCAAGTGCTCCGCCGAGCAGTTCCCGTACGCCGAGCTGCGCGAGCTGGGCTACGAGTCGGCCGTCAACGCCACCGGGCGGTGGAACGGGGTGGCCCTGCTCTCCCGGGTCGGCCTGGAGGACGTGGTCACCGGGCTGCCCGGCGGCCCGGACTACGAGGGCGTGGCGGAGCCGCGCGCGATCTCCGCGACCTGCGGGGGAGTGCGCGTCTGGTCCGTCTATGTGCCCAACGGGCGCGAGGTGGAGCACGACCACTACGGCTACAAGCTGGACTGGTTCCGCGCCCTGACCTCGGCCGTCGCCGAGGACGCGGCGGGCCCCCGTCCGTTCGCCGTGCTCGGCGACTTCAATGTGGCACCGACCGACGAGGACGTCTGGGACCCGGCCGTCTTCGAGGGCATGACCCACGTCACCCCCGCCGAGCGCGCCGCCCTGGAGTCCCTGCGCGCGGCCGGGCTCTCCGACGTGATGCCCCGCCCGCTCAAGTACGACCGCGCCTACACCTTCTGGGACTACCGGATGCTCGCGTTCCCGAAGAACAAGGGCATGCGCATCGACCTCGTGTACGGGAACGCCCCCTTCGCCGCGGCCGTCAAGGACGCCTACGTCGACCGCGAGGAGCGCAAGGGCAAGGGCGCCTCGGACCACGCGCCGGTCGTCGTGGACCTCGACGTCTAGCGGGTGTTTAGCCCACCGGGCCGGGATCGCACCGATCCAGGCGCGCCCTGTGGCCCCCGGCCGGTACGGGTGCCAGGCTGGTCGGTATGAACATCCCCTTCCTGGACCACTGGCTGAACCGGCACGAGACCGAGCACGGCGAGGCCCTGGCCGCCGCCCTCGCGGACGATCCCGAGGGCGTGGGCGAGATGTTCGCGGAGTGCGAGATGCTGCGCGTCCAGGCACGGGCGGCGGGCCTCGAACTCGACGGCACACCGGCCTCGTTGGAGGCTCTGGACCAGTTGATGCCGCGCTGGCGGCGCGACCCCGAGGCCACGCCCTGGCTCGGCAACGACGCCGGCTTCTACCTCGGCACGGTGATCATCAAGACCCTGCCGGGCTGCGGCTGGCAGGTGTGGCCGAACGGCCAGCCGGTGATCCGGCTGGCCTCGGGCCGCGAGCTGAACGTGGTGGAGTCCGGGGTGTCCTGGGCGATGACCGGATCCCCCGAGCTGTCGCAGATCTACGCCGAGGCCTCCGAGGGCTGACCGGGACCCCGGCTCCGGCCCGGCCCCGGGCCCCACCCCGGCCCCACCCCTGCTCCAGTGACACTTATGTCGCTTTTAGGCATGTCGAGCGTGTCGCGGTGAAGTCGCCCTCGCCGCTGGATAGTTTGCGCTGACTCGACACACCGACAAGTGGGCAGGGCAGCGTATGGCCGTCGATCCGTTGATCGAGCTGCGGGACGTCAACAAGCACTTCGGACAACTGCACGTCCTCCAGGACATCAACCTCACCGTCGGCCGCGGGGAGGTGGTGGTGGTCATCGGCCCCTCCGGCTCCGGCAAATCGACGCTGTGCCGGGCGATCAACCGGCTGGAGACCATCGAGTCGGGCACGATCACCCTCGACGGCAAGCCGCTGCCCGCCGAGGGCAAGGAACTGGCGGCCCTGCGCGCCGATGTGGGCATGGTCTTCCAGTCCTTCAACCTCTTCGCGCACAAGACCGTGCTCGCCAACGTCTCGCTCGCGCAGCAGAAGGTCAGGAAGCGCGGCCGCGAGGAGGCCGACAAGCGGTCCCGGGAACTCCTGGAGCGGGTGGGCCTGGCCAACCAGGCGGAGAAGTACCCCGCCCAGCTCTCCGGCGGCCAGCAGCAGCGCGTGGCCATCGCCCGCGCCCTGGCCATGAACCCCAAGGCGCTGCTCTTCGACGAGCCGACCTCCGCCCTCGACCCGGAGATGATCAACGAGGTGCTGGAGGTCATGCAGCAGCTCGCCAGCGAGGGCATGACCATGGTCGTGGTCACCCACGAGATGGGCTTCGCCCGCTCCGCCGCCAACCGCGTCGTGTTCATGGCCGACGGGAGGATCATCGAGGACCGCACCCCGGAGGCGTTCTTCACCGCCCCCGAGAGCGAGCGGGCCAAGGACTTCCTCTCCAAGATCCTCAAGCACTGAGGGGGCCCGGTGAACGCGACACGCACCGCGCGGCTGCCCGCCCGCGCCCTCGTCCTGGCCCTCGCCCTGCTGGGCGCGGTGAGCGGGTGCGGCAAATCCGGCAGCCCCCCGGTCAAGGGCCCGCAGCCCGAGGACCTGCCGGCCTACCGGGTGGACAGCGCCTTCAGCCTCCCCGGCTCGCGGAACTGGGAGAAGGCGAAGCGGCGCGGCCACCTGGTGGTCGGCGCCAAGGAGGACCAGCCGTACATGGGCGAGAAGGACCCCGCGAGCGGCCGCTACTCCGGCTTCGACATCGAGATCGCCAAGATGATGTCCGCCGCGCTCGGCTTCGACCCCAAGACGATCGAGTTCAAGACGATCGCCTCGGCCAACCGCGAGACGGCCCTGCAGAACGGCCAGATCGACTACTACGTCGGCACGTACACGATCAACGACAACCGCAAGAAGCAGGTCGGCTTCGCCGGGCCCTACTTCATGGCGGGCCAGTCGCTCCTGGTCCGCCGCGGCGAGAAGGACATCAAGGGCCCGGCGGACCTCGCGGGCAAGAAGGTCTGCTCGGCCGCCGGCTCCACCCCCTACCAGCGCCTGCAGAAGGACTTCCCCCGGGCGGTGCTCGTCGCCTACGACACCTACTCCGTCTGCGTGGACAACCTGCTGACCTACCAGGTCGACGCCGTCTCCACCGACGACTCGATCCTGCTGGGATACGCGGCCAAGGTGCCGGCCGAGCTGAAGGTCGTGGGCAAGCCCTTCTCCAAGGAGCCGTACGGCATCGGCGTCCCGCGCTCCGACAACGCGCTGCGCTTCGCCCTCGACGACGCCCTCGCCGCACACGAGAAGAACGGCGACTGGACCAAGGCGTACGACGCCACCCTCGGCCTGTCCGGGGTGCCCGCCCCGAAGCCGCCCGCCATCGACCGCTACCCCGCGAGCTGAGAGGAGCCGTACCGGCATGGACGTACTGACCCAGAACTTCTCGCTCTACGGCAAGGGTTTCCTCGGCACGGTCGAACTGACCGTCTACGCCTCCCTCCTCGCCCTGGTCCTCGGCTTCGTCATGGCCTCCTTCCGGGTCGCGCCGATCGGCTCGCTGCGGGTGCTCGGCACGGTCTGGGTGACCGTCCTGCGCAACACCCCGCTCACCCTGCTCTTCTTCGCCGTCCTGCTGGGCCTGCCCCGCTTCGGACTGGTCCTGCCCTTCCAGCTGTTCGCGGTCCTCGCGCTCGGCTGCTACACCTCCGCCTTCATCTGCGAGGCGCTGCGCTCGGGCATCAACACCGTGCCCAAGGGCCAGGGCGAGGCCGCCCGGAGCCTCGGCATGTCCTTCGGGCAGACGCTGGGCGCGGTGGTGCTGCCGCAGGCCTTCCGCTCGGTCATCCCGCCCGTCGGTTCCACGCTGATCGCCCTCGCGAAGAACTCGGCGATCGCGGGCGCCTTCAGCGTCACCGAGCTGCTGGGCACGTACAAGACGCTCAACGAGCTGGGCTACAGCATCATCTGGACCTTCGTCTGGATCGCCGTCGGCTACCTGATCATCACCCTGTCCATCAGTGCGCTCTTCAACGTGATGGAGAAGCGCTGGGGAGTCGCCCGATGACCGCACACGCGCTGCACGGGGACCTGGAGTCCACGGCGCTCTACGACATCCCGGGCCCGCTCGCCCAGCGCCGCCACTTCCTCTACGGGATGGCGTCGACCGCGGTGATCCTGGCCCTGCTCGGCTGGATCCTCTACCTGCTCTTCGACACCGACCAGTTCACCGCCGCCAAGTGGAGCCCCTTCGAGTACGAGGGCATCCAGCGGCTGCTGCTCAAGGGGCTCGGCAACACCCTCAAGGCCTTCGCCTACGCGTCGGTGTTCTCGCTGGTCCTCGGCGCGGTCCTGGCCACGGGTCGGCTGTCCGTGCACCGGCCGGTGCGCTGGGCCGCGACGCTGTGCGTGGAGTTCTTCCGGGCCATGCCGGTGCTGGTGATGATCTTCTTCATCTTCGTGGCGCTGAAGGTCCAGCCGCTGCCGGCGCTGGTGGCGGGACTGACCCTGTACAACGGCTCGGTGCTGGCCGAGGTCTTCCGTACGGGCATCAACTCGGTGGAACGCGGACAGCGGGAGGCGGCGTACGCCCTGGGCATGCGCAAGACCCAGGTGATGACCTTCGTACTGGCACCGCAGGCGGTCCGGGCGATGCTGCCGACCATCATCAGCCAGCTCGTGGTGGCCCTCAAGGACACCTCGCTCGGCTACCTGATCACCTACGAGGAGTTCCTGCACGCGGGCAAGCTGATCGCCTCCAACCTCGACTACGACCTGCCCTTCATCCCGGTCGTGATGATCATCTCCCCGATCTACATCGGCATGTGCATGCTGCTGTCCTGGTTCGCCACCTGGATGGCCCGGCGCCAGCGGCGCAACCCCAAGACCGAGGCCGCCCAGGTGGGCCCGGCCGAGCCGGGGACGCTGCTGCCGGGCGTGGGGTAGGCGGAGCCGGCCCCGGGGGACCCGAGAGAGCCACCCCGCCCGGCGGCAGCCGTGGATCACTGCTCGCGCAGCGGCACCGAGACGCAGGACGGATCGGTGCGCGGCGGGCAGAAGGTCAGCTGCGCGCCGGTGGGGTCGTGCTCGACGGGGAGCCCCGCTCAGCCGTGGAGCGCGCTCTTCTTCTGCCAGTCGGCCCAGCTCAGGTTCCACTCGCCGTAGCCGTTGCCGATGTCGGCCTGGCCCTTGGAGCCCTCGCCCACGACCTCGAACAGGTCGCCGACCTGGGCCTCCTTGTAGAAGGCGGCGGCGTTGGCGTCGCTCATCCCGACGCAGCCGGAACTGGTGTTGGCGCTGCCGAAGTTGGCGTTGTTCCACGGCGCGGCGTGCACGTACATGCCCGACCAGGTCAGCCGCATCGAGCTGTCGACGTCCTTGTCGTAGGCGTTGCCGAGGCCCACCGTCTCGGAGTTCATCCGGATGGTGCCCTCCTTGGACATCAGCACCATCTTCCCGGACCAGGAGGCCTTCTGGCCGCCCGGCGTACCGGCCGAGACCGGGATCGTCTTGACCACCTGGCCGTCCTCGGACACCGACATCTTCTTGGTGTCGAGGTCCACCGTCATCCGGCGGTCCTTGCCGATCTTGAACTCGGTGTTGTAGTCCTTGACGAAGTAACCGCCGCCCGAGTCGATGCCGTTCAGCTTCATCTCGACCTTCACGTCCGTGCCGGACTTCCAGTAGTCCTTGGGACGCCAGTCCACCCGGTCGTTGCCCGAGTAGTCCTTGAACCAGCCCCACGAACCCTCGGTGTTGTTCGAGGTGGTGACGTGCAGCTGCTTCTCGACCTCGGCCTTGTTCTTGACCGGGTTGTCGAAGACGATCGAGACCGGCTGGGCGATGCCCACGACCGGGTTGGCCTTGCCCGGGTTGATCGTGACCTTGTTCACCTTGTCGGCGGCGGTCGTCTTGAACTGGGTGGTCGCGCTCTGGCTCTCGGTGTTCTGCGCCTCGACCTTGTAGTCCTGGCCCGGCGAGGCGTTGCGCTCCGACGTCCAGCTCTTCCCGTCCTGGGATATCTGCCCGGCCAGCTCCCCGCCCTTGCCGTCGGTGACCTTGACCTGGGCCAACTTGCCGTCGGCGAGCGTCACCTTGACCGGCTCGCCCGCCTTCACCTGGTCGCCCGTCAGGTTCACGGAGATCGCCATCTCCGGCTTCTTCTTCTCGCCCTTACCGTCGCCCGTGCCGCCCGATCCGCCCGAGCAGGCGGTGAGGGCCGCGGCGGCCAGCAGCGCGGTGGCCGCCAGGGCGGCGCTCCGGCCGCGCGCTCCCGGGACCTGGCGACGCGACGATGCGGTACGGCGTGTGCGGATCAACGAAACCCCTCCGAAGTGATGATCGTTCGCAAAGAAAGAGCGAACAACGCGACTTTAGGTTGCGGTTTCCCGGAAAAAGATCGGCAATTCGGTTGTGACCTGTACCGCAGCGGAACAGTCATCATCCGGTCACGCTGGCCGCGCATTTCGGTCACGGGTCGCTGTGAGAGTCCTGTACATCCCCTTCGGACGCACAGGAAGGCCCCCCGCGATGTGTGCGCTGCTCGTGACCAACACCCCGCAGGACCAACAGGATCGGCAGGACCGACAGAGCCGACAGGGCCAACAGGGCCGACAGGACCACACGGTGCGGAGCCTGACCATCACCGAATACCAGGGCTTCCTTTCCCGGCACCGGCGGGCCAGCTTTCTCCAGTACCCGTCCTGGGCCGGGGTGAAGGACCTTTGGCGTTCCGAAAGGGTCGGATGGCACTTGCCCGGCGGTGAACTCGCCGGCGCAGGGCTCCTCCTCCTGCGGCAATTCCCCGGCACCCGGAAATACTTCGCCTACCTTCCGGAAGGCCCTGTCGCCGACTGGTCCGACCCCCACATCGACCGCCGGCTGAACCCCCTCATGCGCCACCTGCGCGCCGCCGGTGCCTTCTCCGTCCGGATCGGCCCCATCCCCGCCTACCGGCGCTGGGACGCGGCCGCCCTCAAGTCCGCCACCGAGCCCGACCGCGAGGTCTCCGACGTCCTGGCCACCGGGGTCGACCCGGTCGGCGCCGCCCTCGCCGACCGGCTGCGCACCCTCGGCTGGAAGCGTTGCGGCGGCGAATCCGACGGCGACGCCCAGCCGCGCCACGTCTTCCGGGTCCCGCTGGCGGGCCGCACCCTCGACGACGTGTGGTCGGGCCTGAACCCACCGCCGCGAGGTCCGCCCCAGCAACGCCCTGCAGTGGCGGATGCTCTGTGCCGCACATGCCCTCGGAGCGGACGAATACGACATGCGCGGGGTAGAGGGCTGTTGATTCTTTGGTCCACTCTTGTGAGTGATGGTTCATTTGGGTGGGTGTCGTTACGGTCGGGTGTGTGAATCTCAAGGCGTCCGTGAGGACGCGGGCGGGCAAGGCGCTGGAGGCGGTGGCCGGCGATGGCTGAGCCGGTCAGAAAGTTGCGTGCCATCGCTCCCTCGTTCGTGGCGCTCGGTCCGTCCGGTGTGGCGATACGCGGCCGTCTCAAGGGCCTGAGTGTGGAGGACGAGAGGGTTCTGTGGCTGGTCGGCGCACATCAGGGGGCTCTGGCTTCCCGTGACCTCAAGCAGCGTTGTGGGGACGGTCCTGATCATTCCGCTGATACGTGGGCGGTCCGTAAGCGGGGGCTGACCGCAGAGTCGTCGTCGCGGATCGCCGGGGCGATCACCAGGGCCAGTCACGATCAGTGGGCGCTCGCCCGCCGCTGCCAAGCCGCATGCATCCAGAGCCTGGCTGCCGGCATCAAGACGCTGCGCCACCGTCTCGCCCTCCCGATCGGGGCGAAGGGCAACAAGCGGGCTGCGGGCGGATACCGGTCCAAGAGCGAGTGGTTCAACAAGTCACGGCGTCTGACCGCCCTGGAGGCCCGCCATGAAGCCGCTCTCGCCGACTGGCGGGCGGGCCGGGTCCGGGTGGTGCGGGGCGGGAAGCGGCTGGCGAACACCCGCCACCACCTGCCCGAAGCCCAGCTCACCGAGGAGCAGTGGCGTGCCCGCTGGGAAGCCGAACGCTGGTTCCTGGCCGCCGATGGCGAGTCCGGGAAACGGTTCGCGAACGAGACGATCCGCGTCACCCCCGACGGCGAGGTGTCGCTCAAACTGCCCGCCCCGCTCGCACACCTCGCCAACAGCAACCACGGCCGGTACGTCCTGGCCTGCCGGATCGCGTTCGCGCATCGGGGCGTGGAATGGGCTGAGCGCATCAGAGCGAACCGGGCCGTGGCCTACCGCATCCACCTGGACGTCACACGCGGCCGCTGGTACCTGACCGCCTCCTGGCAACGCCCCCTCGTGCAGACGATCCCGCTCGCCACGGCCCGCGCGAACGGGATGGCCGGTGTCGACACCAACGCCGACCACTTCGCCGCCTACCGGCTCGACCCGCACGGCAACCCGATCGGTGATCCGCAGCGCTTCCCCTACGACCTGTCCGGATCGGCTGACCACCGTGACGCCCAGATCCGGCACGCCCTCACCCGGCTGCTGCACTGGGTGAAAAGCGTCGGGGTCAGGGCCATCGCGATCGAAGGCCTTGACTTCAGCGCCGAGAAGACCCGTGAGAAGCACGGGAGGAGGAAACGGTTCCGGCAGCTGATCTCGGGTATCCCGACCGGCAAGCTGAAAGCGCGACTCACCTCGATGGCCGCTGAACACGGCCTCGCCGTCGTCGCGGTCGACCCGGCCTATACCTCCCAGTGGGGTGCCCGGCACTGGCAGAAACCGCTGGCCACCCCGCGCCGGAAGATGTCCCGTCACGATGCCGCCGGCATCGCGATCGGACGACGCGCCCTCGGACACCCGATCCGGCATGGGGTATCCCCTGCTCGAAGGGCTTGGGGAGGGACGGCACCGCCCCCACACGACCAGAGCGATCGTGCGGGGCATCGGACCGCCCAGGCCGGACCAGGCACCCGCAGGCGTGACGGAAACCGCCCACCCGCAACGGACCACGTTCCCAGAGACGTGCCGCCGAGCGGGAAGAGAAAGCGGAGACCCAGTGCATCCAAAACCGTTCGGGATGCGCCCAGCACGCACCGGTGGGTCCAAGACCCACTCCTGCACACTGGCTAGGAACGGTACCCTCCACCCTCGACCCCGACGTGCCTTCGGTCTGCTGCGCTGGAAGCTCGGCACCGGCGGACAGGTCGTCGAAACGCTAGGCGAGTGGGAGACCCCGATGGACGGCTGTACCAACACGGCGCTCTACAAGGGATTCCAGGCGTACCTGGCCCGCCGGTGACGGCCACCGACACCAGACCCGGACCGGAGAGCGCCGAGCGCGCCGCGGCCGGACCGGACGCGGCACCGGGGAAGTCCTCCGTGCTGCGCAGCGGCGCCCTCATGGCCGCGGGCTCGATCGTCTCGCGCGCCACCGGCTTCGTCCGCTCCGCCGTCGTGGTCGCGGCCCTCGGCACCGGCCTGCTCGGCGACAGCTACGCCGTCGCCAACACCGTCCCCAACATCCTGTACATGCTGCTCATCGGCGGCGCGCTCAACGCGGTCTTCGTCCCCGAACTGGTCCGCGCGGCCAAGGAGCACCGGGACGGCGGCGCCGCGTACACGGACCGGCTGCTGACCGCCTGCACGGTGGCGCTCGTCGTCCTCACCGCCGCCGCCGTGTTCTGCGCCCCGCTGATCGTCTCGGCGTACACCGGCGCCGACGGGGCCCGGGCGAGCACGACCGTCGCCCTCGCCCGCTACTGCCTCCCGCAGATCCTCTTCTACGGCCTGTTCACCCTGCTCGGCCAGGTGCTGAACGCCCGGGGCCGGTTCGGCGCGATGATGTGGACCCCGGTCCTCAACAACGTCGTGATCATCGGTGTCTTCGGGCTGTTCCTCCACCTCTCCCACGGCAGTCGAGGAGGTGTGGACGGCCTGACGCCCGCCGACGCCCGCCTCCTCGGCTGGGGCACCACCGCCGGGATCGTCGTCCAGGCCCTCGCCCTGATCCCCTCGCTGCGCGCGGCCCGCTTCCGCTGGCGCCCGCGCTTCGACTGGCGCGGCAGTGGCCTCGCCCGGCCCCTGCGCAACGCGGGCTGGCTGGTCATGCTCGTCCTCACCAACCAGATCGCCTACTGGGTGGTCACCCGGCTCTCCACCACCACGGGCCGCGAGGCCGCCCTGGAAGGCCTGGCGGGCGGCGCGGGCTACACCGCCTACAGCAACGCCTACCAGCTGTGGATCGTCCCCCAGGGCATCATCACCGTCTCCCTGGTCACCGCACTCATGCCGCGGATGAGCGCCGCGGCGGCCGACGGGGACCTCGGGCGGGTGCGCCGCGACGTCTCGTACGCGCTGCGCACCAGCGCCGCCGTCGTCGTCCCGGCCGCCGCGCTCTTCGCCGCCCTCGCCCCCTGGGTCATGGGCAGCGTCTTCGAGTACGGGCGCACGGGCCCCGCCGACATCGAGGTCATGGCGGGCATGCTCATCGCGTTCGCCCCCGGCCTGATCGCCTTCTCCGGGCAGTACGTCCTCTCGCGCGGCTTCTACGCCCTGTCCGACACCCGCACCCCGTTCTTCCTGAACCTGGTGATCGCGGTGCTCAACGGCGCCCTCTCGGCCGCCGCCTACTTCCTGCTGCCCCCGCGCTGGGCCGTCACCGGCATGGCCGCCGCCTACTCCCTCGCGCTCTTCGCGGGCGCGGCCGTGACGGCGTACGCCCTCTCCCGGCGCCTGGGCCCGCGGGCGGGCGGCCGCGCGCGGCGGCGCGCCGGCGCGCTGCGCACCCACCTGCGGCTGCTGGTCGCCTGCCTGCCCGCCGGGGCCGCCGGATACGCCGCCGCCCGGGCCGCCGACGGCCTCGGCGCCTTCGCCGCGCTCGCCGCGGGAACCGTGGCGCTCGCCCTGACCGTCGTACTCCTCGCCAGGCCGCTGCGGCTGACCGAGATCACGGACGTGCTGGATTCCCTGCGGCGCAGAGCGGGCCGACGGGTCCCTCTGGGCCGTTAGGGTGAAGAGAACGATCAGAACAGCTGGGACACTGACCGCATGCCACGCGTACTGCTCATAGAGGACGACCCCTCCATCCGCGAAGGGGTCGCGCTCGGCCTGCGCAGACGCGGCCACGAGGTCACCGCCGCCGAGACCGGCGAGGCGGGCCTCGCCCAGCTCGCCGGGTTCCGGCCCGATCTGGTCCTCCTCGACCTGATGCTGCCGGGCATCAACGGCGTCCAGGTCTGCACCCGCATCCGCGAGACCAGCCAGGTCCCCGTGATCATGCTGACCGCACGCGGCGACGACTTCGACATCGTCGTCGGACTGGAGGCGGGCGCCGACGACTACATCGTCAAACCCGCCCGCACCGAGGTCATCGAGGCGCGGATCAAGGCCGTACTGCGCCGCCTCACCGCACCCGTCGGCCGCCAGGGCGTCGAGCACCACGGCGAACTCGCCGTCGACCGGGCCGGGCTGACCGTCGCGAAGAGCGGCGCGCCCGTCGCCCTCGCCCCCAGCGAGATCAAGCTGCTGCTGCACCTGTCCGCATCACCGGAGCAGGTCTTCAGCCGCCAGCAGCTCCTCGAATACGTGTGGGAGCACAGCTACCACGCCGACGCGCGGCTCGTGGACGCCTGCGTCCGCCGCCTGCGCAACAAGATCGAGGACGTGCCCGGCAGCCCCCGCTACATCCAGACCGTGCGCGGCTTCGGCTACCGCTTCGGCCCCCTGTAGGCGCCCGCCGTGCGCCGCATCGCCCCACTCGGCCTGCGCACCCGCCTCATCGCCGCCTTCCTCCTCGTCGCCGCGATCAGCGCCGTGTCCACCGCCGCCCTCACCTACCGGCAGGCGCGCACCGCGATCCTCACCCAGAGCCAGGACACCGCCGTCGCCACCCTTCGCGACCAGCTGGAAGGCGGCGGGATGACCCTGCCGGTCGACCGGAACTTCCTCCAGGCGCAGGTCACCGAGCTGGGCAAGCGCGGCAAGCCGCACGCCTGGACGGTCTACGGCGAATACGGATCCCTGCGCGTCACCTCCAACACCGGCGGCTCCGTCACCTCACCCCTCATCAGCGAGAAACTGCGCGAGCAGATCAAGGTCAACCCGCACGCCGCCTTCCAGCGCGTCGAGTCCAGCGCCGGGCGCGCCTACCTGGTCGTCGGGGTGCCCGCCGTCTTCGACCGGCAGGGCTTCGCCCAGCCCACCGGCGCCGTCTTCTACGCCGTGATGCCGCTCGTCACCGAGGAGGAGACCGTCGCCCTGATGGTCGACGCCGCCCGCACCGGCGCCCTGCCCGGTCTCGCCATCGCCCTCGTCCCCGCCCTGCTCGCCGCCCGCAGCGTGCTGCGGCCGGTCCGCGACCTGCGCACCGCCGCCCAGCGCATGGGCCGCGGCCGCCTCGACACCCGGATCGAGGTCAGGGGGGCCGACGAGCTGGCCGGGCTCGCCGAGACCTTCAACGAGACCGCCCGCGCCCTGGAGCGTTCCGTCGAGGACCTCCAGCAGGCCGAGGCGCGCGCCCGCCGGTTCGCCGCCGACGTCTCGCACGAGCTGCGCACCCCGCTCGCCGGGATGCTCGCCGTCACCGAGGTCCTCGACGAGGACGCCGAGCGCCTCGACCCCGACACCGCGAAGGCACTGCGGCTGATCAGCGCCGAGACCGGCAAGCTCGCCGTCCTGGTCGAGGACCTGATGGAGATATCCCGTTTCGACGCCCGCGCCGCCGGGCTCAACCTCGATGACGTGGACCTCACCGAGGCCGTCGGAAAGACCCTGGAACGCCGCCACTGGGACCCGGACCAGGTGGTCACCGACCTCCCGGCGGGCATCCGGGCCCGGCTCGACCCGCGCCGCTTCGACGTGGTCCTCGCCAACCTGGTCGGCAACGCCCTGCGGCACGGCGGCGCCCCGGTACGGATCACCGTCCGCACCCACCCGCACCCCGAGGGCGAGCGGCTGACCGTGGAGGTCGCCGACAGCGGCCCCGGCATCGCCCCCGAGGTGCTGCCGCACATCTTCGACCGGTTCTACAAGGCGGACGCGGCCCGTACCCGCTCGGTGGGCAGCGGGCTCGGTCTCGCGATCACCCTGGAGAACGTCCGGCTGCACGGCGGGTCGGTCCGCGCCGCCAACGGGGCGTCCGGCGGGGCCGTGTTCACCGTGGAGATGCCTCTGGAGGCGCAGGCCCTGGAGGAGCAGGCATGAGCCGCTGGAACACCCTCGTACGGACGACGCTGCCCGCCCCGCTGCTGGGCCTGCTGGTCCTGCTGCCGCTGGCCGGGTGCGGGATCAAGCCGACCGGAGTCGTCGAGAGCGGGCGGGCCGCGAGCGTCGGGGTGGCGGCGCCGCCCGGTGCGGACCTCCTCTACTTCGTCGCCCCCGACGGGCGGCTCGCGCCGACCGCGCTCTCCGACCCGCGCGTGCCCACCGGTGCGCTGCTCGCCCGGCTCCTGGCGGGGCCCGGTGTCCGGGACCGGGACGCCGGGCTGACCACCGCCCTGCCGCCGCTGCCCGCGCGGACCGACAAGGGGGCCGCGGCCGTGGTGGTCCCGGTGCGCGTCGACCGGGGCGACCAGAAGCAGCTGCTGGTCCGGCTGCCCTTCTTCCGCAACGCCGAGCTGTCCGACACCGGCAGGAACCAGCTGGTCTGCACGGCAGCCCTCTCGGCGGACCGCTCGGCCAAGACCGAGGTGGTGCTGGTCACCGCCGACGGATCCACGGCCCCGCTCCGCTGCGAACTGGCTTGGCGCGGCCATCCCTAGCCCTGCCGGGCTGGCTTGGCGCAGCCACCTCCAGCCTCGCCGGGCTGGCTTGGCGAAGCCATCTCTAGCCCCGCCGGGCTGGCTTGGCGCGGCCACCTCCAGCCTCGCCGGCGTTTGAGGCGCCCCCGGAGGGTCCCGCCGGCGGCGGACGGCTCTCGGCCTCCAGCTGAGCGGTCGGTGCCCGCTGGTGTGCCTCCGGCGGCGCCTCAAACGCCGGCGGGGCTGGAGGTGGCGAGGCTGGAAGCGGGCGCGCGGCCCGTCGCTGGCGGGGCAGGATGCGGGCGTGCGGCCCCGTCCCCTTGCGGTGTGCGGCGCCCGGGCGTCACCGTGGCCCCATGGACCACGCGCACGCGCCCGACGGCCCGGCCGTTCCCGACGTCTTCGACCCCCGGACGTACGCCGAAGGCATTCCGCACGCGCGCTACCGGATCCTGCGCGACCACCACCCCGTCGCCTGGCAGGCCGAGCCGGAGGTCATGGGCTGGCCCGCAGGGCCCGGGTTCTGGGCCGTCACCCGGCACGCCGACGTGGTGCGCGTGCTGCGCGACCACGCCGCGTACTCCTCCCGCCTCGGCGCCACCCAGATCCGCGACCCCGACCCGGCGGACCTGCCGTTCCTGCGGCGCACCATGCTCAACCAGGACCCCCCGGAGCACGGGCGGCTGCGCCGGATGCTCGCCCGCGCCTTCACCCCCGCCCGGGTCGACGCCTTCGAGGGGCGGGTCCGCGAGCGCGCCCGGAGTCTGCTGGCCGCCGCCCGGGACGGCGCCGTGGACGGCTCGGCCGAGGTGGTGCGGGCGGTCACCGACGAGTACGCGCTGCTGAACCTCGCCGACCTGATGGGGGTCCCGGCCGCCGACCGGGCGCTGCTGCTGGAGTGGACCGTACGGATCATCGGCTACCAGGATCCCGAGGACGCGCCCCCGCCGCGGCTCGGGCCCGACGGCGTACCCCTGAACCCGCGCTCGCCCGCGCTGCTCGGCGAGATGTTCGGCTACGCGCGCGAGCTGGCCGCGGCCAAGCGGGCGCGCCCCGCCGAGGACCTGATGAGCGTCCTGGCCCACGCGGAACTCGCCGAAGGGGAACTGGAGATGTTCTTCTTCCTGCTCACCGTCGCGGGCAACGACACCGTACGCTCGGCCGCCCCCGGCGGACTGCTCGCCCTGGCCCGCTCACCGCAGGCCCGGAGCCAACTCGCCTCGGGACGCGTGCCGGTGGACCGGGCCGTGGACGAACTCCTGCGCGTGCACCCGCCGGTGCTCAGCTTCCGGCGCACCGCCGCCCGGGACACGGTGCTGGCCGGACGGCGGATCCGGGCCGGGGACAAGGTGGTCGTCTTCCACGCCGCCGCCAACCACGACGAGCGGGTCTTCGCCGACCCCGGCCGCACCGACCTCGCCCGCGCCCCCAACCCGCACGTCTCCTTCGGTGACGGACCGCACGTCTGCCTCGGCGCGCACTTCGCCCGGCTTCAGCTCCGGGTCCTTCATGAGGAATGGCGTACGGCGCTCCCGCCACCCGAACTCACCGGCGAGCCACGGAGGTTGGTGTCCAACTTCATCAACGGGATCACACGGCTGCCGCTTCGGGTGTCCGGGCGCTCCGGGTGACGTCCGCCAGCAGTTCGGCCACGTCCGGCCCGTAGGCATCGGAGTTGATCACTTTCACCACGACGCAGAAGGAGTCCGAGCCGTAGGTGCGGGCGAGGCGCTGGTGGTGGCGGGCCAGATAGCGGGCCCCCGCCTGGTTGCTCATCGCGGTCTGCCCGGAGATCAGGAACACCGGGCGCGCACCCGCCCCGTTGGTCAGCCGGGCCAGCAGGACGTGTTCCACCGCGCCCTTCTGCCAGCGGTAGACCTCGCCGCCGACGTGGATGGCGCCCCGGTCCGGTCCGGGCTCGGAGGTGAGGTCCACCCGGATCCCGGGCAGCATCGAGGCGAGGTGAGCCGTGGTGCGCGCGTTGGAGATGGGCCCGCCGACGCAGAACTCGGCCCGCTCGCCGAAGCCCTGGCGCACCCCGTCGTGCGAGACGATCTGCACGTTCGCCCCGCAGTCCTTGATCAGCGCCGATATCTCCAGCAGCGCGAAGGCGTCGTTGCGGTGCACCGAGCCCTCGGTGCCGCCCATCTGACGGTTCACCACGAACAGGCAGTCCGAACCGGTGGGCAGCCCGAAGAAAGCCTGCTTGCGGCGCAGCGCGCGGCGCCACAGGTAGGTACGGGAGAACCAGCCGAAACCGCCGCTGACGGCGGTCGCCACCACCCCGAGCACGATGTTGCGTACGTCGTCGTTCATGCGGCGGATCGTAGGGGGTGACCTCGCCGCCGTGCCAGGCACGGGCGGCGGGACGGGGCCCCCGGACTTCCTGACGTGGGCCTTCCTGACGCGGCGCCGGAGGGCCGTTAGGCTCGCGGGCACATTGCCTTCCGTGGAGGTTCGATGCGCCGTCCCACCGCCCGCGCGTTACCCCTGTTCGCCCTCACCGCGGCCCTCGCGGCGACCGCCGCCGCCCCGCCCGCGGCCGCCGCCGACAGCGCCACCCCGCCCAAGTCCCCGGTCGCCGTGGGCTACGGCGGGGCCGTGGCCAGCGTGGACGCCGACGCCTCGGCCGCCGGAATCGCCGTCCTGCGGGCCGGCGGCAACGCGGTGGACGCCGCCGTCGCCACCGCCGCCGCCCTCGGTGTCACCGAGCCGTACTCCGCCGGCGTCGGCGGCGGCGGCTACTTCGTCTACTACGACGCGAAGTCCCGCCGGGTGCACACCATCGACGGCCGCGAGACCGCCCCCGCCTCGGCCACCGCCACCCTCTTCCAGGAGAACGGCGTACCGATCCCCTTCGAGCAGGGCCAGACCAGCGGCCGCAGCGTCGGCGTCCCCGGCACCCCCGACACCTGGGACACCGCCCTGAAGGCCTGGGGCAGCCGCCCGCTGGGCCAGCTCCTGCGCCCGGCCGAGAAGCTGGCCCGCGACGGCTTCACCGTGGACGCCACCTTCCGCGCCCAGACCGAGCTGAACCAGGACCGCTTCAAGGACTTCCCGGACACGAAGAAGCTCTTCCTGCCCGGGGGAGCGCTCCCCGTGGTCGGCTCCACCTTCAAGAACCCCGACCTGGCCGCCACCTACGCCGAGATCGGCCGCAAGGGCACCGGGGCCCTCTACCGGGGCCCGATCGCCGACGACATCGTCGCCGCCGTCCGCAAGCCCCCGGTCGACCCGGCCGCCACCCGCAATGTCCGCTCCGGCGACCTGACCGCCCAGGACCTGCGCGCCTACGACACCAAGCGGCAGGACCCGACCCGGGTCGGCTACCGGGGCCTGGACGTCTACAGCATGGCGCCCTCCTCCTCCGGCGGCACCACCGTCGGCGAGGCCCTGAACATCCTGGAGCGCAGCGATCTCGGGAAGCTCTCGGAGGCGCAGTACCTGCACCGGTTCATCGAGGCCTCCCGGATCTCCTTCGCCGACCGGGGGCGCTGGGTGGGCGACCCCGCCGCCGAGGACGTCCCGACCCGCGAGCTGCTCTCCCAGAGGTTCGCCGACTCGCGGGCCTGCCTGATCTCGCCCGACCGGGCGCTGACCAGCCCGCTGGCCCCCGGCGACCCGCGCCACCCCGCCCCCTGCGCCACCACCGGGCAGGCCGCCCCGACCACCTACGAGGGGGAGAACACCACCCACCTGACGGTCGCCGACCGCTGGGGCAACGTGGTCTCCTACACCCTCACCATCGAATCCACCGGAGGCAGCGGCATCACCGTCCCCGGCCGGGGCTTCCTGCTCAACAACGAGCTGACCGACTTCTCCTTCGCCCCGGCCGCCCCCGGCGTCCCGGACCCGAACCTGCCCGGCCCCGGCAAGCGGCCGCGCTCCTCCATGTCCCCGACCATCGTGCTGCGGGACGGGCGTCCGGTCCTGGCCGTGGGCTCCCCGGGCGGCGCCACCATCATCACCACCGTGCTCCAGACCCTCGTCGGAACCCTGGACCGCGGACTCCCGCTGGTCGACGCGATCGCCGCGCCGCGCGCCAGCCAGCGCAACCAGAGCACCACCGAACTGGAACCGGGCCTGTGGAACAGCCCGGTCCGCGCCCAGCTGGAGGCCCTGGGCCAGGGGTTCCGGCAGAACCCGGAGATCGGCGCGGCCACCGGCGTCCAGCGGCTCCCGGACGGCCGCTGGCTCGCGGCCGCCGAGACCACCCGGCGCGGCGGCGGCGCCGCGATGGTGGTCAGCCCGCACGGGCGCCCGTAGCGCTCCAGGAGCCGGCTCTAGAGGGCGGTGAGGATCCGCGGGCCGTCGGCGGTGATCGCGACGGTGTGCTCGGCGTGCGCCGCCCGGCTGCCGTCGACGGTCCGCAGGGTCCAGCCGTCCGCGTCGGTCAGATAGTCGTCCGTACCGCCCGCGACCAGCATCGGCTCGATCGCGAGGACCATGCCGGGGCGCAGCTTCATGCCGCGCCCCGGCGGGCCCTCGTTGGGCACGCCCGGGTCCTCGTGCATGGCGCGGCCGATGCCGTGGCCGCCGAAGCCGTCGGGTATGCCGTACCCCGCGGCGCGGCCGACCGTACCGATCGCATGGGCGATGTCGCCGATGCGGTTCCCGGGCACGGCCGCGGCGATGCCCGCGGCCAGGGCGCGCTCCGCCGCCCCGATCAGCGCCAGGTCGGCCGGGCGGGCCCGGCCGACGGTGAAGCTGACCGCCGCGTCCCCGGCCCAGCCGTCCAGGGTCGCCCCGCAGTCGATGCTGACGAGGTCGCCGTCGAGCAGCCGGTAGTCGTCCGGGATGCCGTGCACGATCGCGTCATTGACCGAGGCGCACACGACCGCGGGGAAGGGTACGGGCGCGAACCGCGGCCGGTACCCGAGGAAGGGCGAGCCCGCGCCCGCGTCGCGCAGCACCTCCCGGGCCACCCCGTCCAGTTCCCGCAGGGACACCCCCACGTCCGCGGCCCCGCGCACGGCGTCCAGGGCGCGGGCGACCACCCGGCCGGACTCGCGCATCGCTTCGATCGATCGTTCCGTCTTGAGTTCCACCATGCCCATTACTATACCGGTATTTCTATACCGGGATAGATGTAACGGTATAGAAATTGGCGGGCGGGGTAGCATGGGGGCATGGTCCGCACCCCTCTCACCCCTGAAGAGCGCGAGCGCGGCGAGCGCCTCGGCGCCCTGTTGCGCGCATCGCGCGGCGACCGCAGCATGGTCGAGGTCGCCGCCGCCGCCGGGCTCTCCGCCGAGACCCTGCGCAAGATCGAGACCGGCCGGGCGCCCACGCCCGCCTTCTTCACCATCGCCGCCCTCGCCGGCGCCCTCGACCTCTCGATGGACGACCTGCTGCGGCGGTGCGCCTTCGTGCCCGCCTGACGGACGTCTGACGGGACGTCTTCGTCCGCCGAACGGCCCCATCGGCGGTGGGGAAAGCCGGGCGCGGGGCAAGCGTGAAGGCGTGTCAGCCATGAACGCATCCAAGCGACTCGGTCTCGGTCTCGTCGGAGCCCTGCTGGCGAGCGGACTGCTGCTCGCCGCCTGTGCCGCACCCGACGGGCAGGCCCATGCCAAGAAGCCGGGCGACGTGGTTTTCCGTCACCCGGGCGTCGTCGTCAGCCACACCCAGCTCCAGTACGCGAAGAAGATGGTCGCGGACGGGAAGGAGCCGTGGCGCACGGCGTACCGGGACCTGCGCAAGAGCCGGTACGCCTCGCTCGCCTACACCGCCCACCCGGCCGACGTGGTGCCCTGCCCCTTCAACGCCGGGCCGCAGTCCTGCCTGGACGAGCGCCAGGACGCCATCGCCGCCTACACCCACGCCCTGCTCTGGTCGGTGACCGGCGAGACCGCGCACGTCCGCAAGGCCGTCGAGATCATGGACGGCTGGTCCGCGACGATGAAGCGGCACGAGAAGGACAACGGCCCCCTGCAGGCCGCCTGGTCCGGCTCCACCTGGGCGCGGGCCGCCGAGATCGTCCACGCGGACTACCCGAACTGGGAGAAGTCGCAGGTCGACCGGTTCAAGGAGATGCTGCGCACGGCCTACCTGCCCGCCGTACGAGCCCAGGTCCCGGCCTACAACGGCAACTGGGAACTGGCGATGACCGACGCCTCCGTGGCCATCGCGGTGTTCCTGGAGGACCAGGCCGTCTTCAAGGAGTCGCTGGAACGATTCCGCACCCGGGTCCCGGCCTACTTCTACCTCCGCAAGGACGGCCCGCACCCGATCGGTCCCGCGCACACCGCCATCGACACCCCGGACAAGGTCAAGGCGTACTGGTTCAACCAGGGCACCTACGTCGACGGCATCGCGCAGGAGACCTGCCGCAACCTCATGCACATCGGGTACGCGCTCGCCGCGTCCGCGCACATCGCCGAGACCGCCTGGCACCAGGGCGTCGACCTGTACGGCGAGGAAGCCGACCGGATCACGGCCGCGCTGGAGTTCCACGCGAAGTACCAGCTGGGGGAGGAGCCCCCGCAGTGGCTGTGCGGCGGGACGGTGGAGCGCACCATGGGGCCGGACCTGGAGGTGGCCCTGCACCACTACGAGACGCGGACCGGCGCGAAACTCCCGTACACCCGCCGGCTCGCCGAGTCGGTGCGGCCCGCCGGCACCGACGACCTGTTCGTGGCCTGGGAGACCCTGACGCACGGCGAGGCGCCGCGTACGTCCGGGGCGGCCGTGGTGGACGCGGGAGCGGCGGCGGGCGCGGAGGACTGACCGGTGGACGATCCGGCGAGCGGGGCTCCAGAGGCCACCGCCTAGGCTCGGGCCATGACTCTTGAGGAGCTGGGCCGGTCCCGGTACGTCAGTCTCACCACCTACCGCAAGGACGGGACGCCGGTGGCGACACCGGTGTGGGCCGTGGCCGACGGCGGCGAGCTGTACATCTGGACGAAGAGCGACACCTGGAAGGTCAAGCGGATCCGCAACAACGGGCGGGTCTCCGTCGTGGCCTGTGACGTGCGCGGGCGCGCCGAGGAGGGCGCGACCGCGCTGGAGGGGGAGGCCCGGCTGCTGGACGAGGCGGGCCTGAACCGGGTGCGCAAGCTGATGGCCCGGAAGTACACCTGGCAGTACTGGATGGTGGACGTGCCCGCGACCCTCGCCCGGCGCGGGAAGCGTCCGCACACCGCGATCGCCGTCAAGCTTTGAGATTCCCGTAGCCCGCCCGTAACACAGGTGGGGTCCAATGCGGGGATGGATACGGTGAGTTCCACGGCGATTACTCAACTGGCCTCGCACCTCAGGGTGTTGACCGAATCCCTGGACCCCGGAGCGGGCTGGTACGGCGAGTTCCTGCGCCGCGACCCCGAGGGGATGCGGGCCTGCCTCGACGGGATCGCGATACCGCCGTGGGACGTCGTGGAATCGCTGCTCCAGGACCTGGCGGGGCTGCGGGGCGCGGAGTTCGCGGCCGAACGGTCCGGGCACGCGGCCCGGCTGCGGCAGGCCGCCGTCCTCGCCTACGACCGGATGCCGGGCGGTGAGGAGGAGCTGCACGCGCTGCTCGCGGCCGCCGGAGCGCAACGGGAGGCCTCCGAGGCCGCCGTATACGCCCTGACCGCGCGGCTGTCGGCGGCCGGACCGGCGGACGCCGCGGCCCTCGCCCGGGAACTGTCCTGGACCCAGGACGACCTGACCCGCGCCACCTCCCGCTGCGCGGACCTCGCCGCCCGCCTGGACGCCCTCGCACCCCAGCTCCCGGCCCTCCCCCGCCAACGCCCGCCCACGGGCCCCCCGGACCCCCTGTGGCCCCCGGCCGACTCCGCCGACTTCGCCGTCTCCGATCCGGAACCCCCGGCGTGGGCCCCCTCCGGGGCGGATCCGGAACCCCCGGCCGGTCCGGGGGTCCCGTGGCTGCCGGGGGATGCCGCGCAGGAGGGCGCGGTGCCGGACCCCGGGCCCCGGCTGGTCGCCGGTGCGCGCAAGGTGCGGCGGAGCGGTGGAGCCCGGTTCGCCGGGGCGGCGCCGGAGGACGGCGGCACGGCGGCCTTCGCGGCCCCGCCCGGGATGACGGGCACGCCGGATCCCGCGGTCCCGCGCGGAGCCCGCTTCGGCCGCCCGGCCGCCCCCGGGCCCAGCTGGGCGGACCACCCGGCCGAGCCCGGGGCGGGTACGCCCGCCACCGGGACGGGAGCCGTGGGAACCGAGCCCGCGCCCGGCGCCGTAGGGCCCGCGCCCGGGGACGGGAGGTCCGGGCCGGGGGAGGGAGCGCCCGTGCTCGTGGGGGAGTTGATCGGGCTGCGGGGTCAGGGGCGGACCGGCGAGGCGCACGCGCTGCTCTGCGAGGCCGCCTGGTGGGACGCGGCGCTGCTGCCCGGGCTGGGCCGGGAGCTGGAGCGGGCCGGGCTCGCGGCGGACTGGGCGGCGCTGCTCTGGGAGGCGGCCTCGCTGCCCCCCGACCGGCTGGCCGCCCTCGCCGCGGCCCTGGAGGATTCCGGGCGCCCCGGCGACTGCGACCGGCTGCTGCGCCAGGGCGCCGCCCGCCCCGCGCCGGAGATCGCGGACGCGGCCCTCGCCCTCGGCGCGGCCGGCCGGGCCCGCGAGGCCGACTCCCTGCTGGAGGCCTTCGTACGGGTGCGCACCGCGGAGGAGGCGGCCCGGCTCGCCCGCCGGGACCCCGGGTGGTTCGCGCCGCGCCTGCTGCGCGCGGCCCGCGGAGTGTCCGGATCCGCCCACCGGGACCTCGTCCACGCCTTCCGCGTGGCCGGAATCGCCACAACCGCCTGAGCCACCACCGGGCTCCCTCCGGCCCCCTCCGCCCCGTTGTCCGACTCCTGACCCCGGTTGAACACAATCGACCACGGGGCGACGTATGTTGATCGTCTCGGCCATCCGTGCGCGGTGGTCTTGCCCCGGAGTGTGACGAGGCCTACTTTCGACTCCCTACGCACACCGTCTACGTGCGTAGAGGCCGGCGTCCCGTCGCAAGGAGCAGCTCATGGCCCACCTCGTCCGCGCCGCGCTGGTTCAGGCCACCTGGACCGGCGACACCGAGTCGATGATCGCCAAACACGAGGAGCACGCCCGCAGGGCCGCCGCCCAGGGCGCGCGGATCATCGGGTTCCAGGAGGTGTTCAACGCCCCCTACTTCTGCCAGGTGCAGGAGCCCGAGCACTACCGCTGGGCCGAAGCCGTCCCCGACGGGCCGACCGTCCGCCGGATGCAGGAACTCGCCCGCGAGACCGGCATGGTGATCGTCGTACCGGTCTTCGAGCTGGAGAGCGAGGGCTTCTACTACAACACGGCGGCCGTGATCGACGCCGACGGCAGCTACCTCGGCAAGTACCGCAAGCACCACATCCCGCAGGTCAAGGGCTTCTGGGAGAAGTACTACTTCCGCCCGGGCAACCTGGGCTGGCCCGTGTTCGACACGGCCGTCGGCAAGGTCGGCGTCTACATCTGCTACGACCGCCACTTCCCGGAGGGCTGGCGCGCCCTCGGCCTCGCCGGTGCCCAGCTCGTCTACAACCCCTCCGCCACCTCCCGGGGCCTCTCCGGCCACCTCTGGCAGCTGGAACAGCCCGCGTCCGCCGTCGCCAACGAGTACTTCGTCGCCGCCATCAACCGCGTCGGCCAGGAGGAGTACGGCGACAACGACTTCTACGGCACCAGCTACTTCGTCGACCCGCGCGGTCAGTTCGTCGGCGAGGTCGCCAGCGACAAGGAGGAGGAACTCCTGGTCCGCGACCTCGACTTCGACCTCATCAAGGAGGTCCGCGACCAGTGGGCCTTCTACCGCGACCGCCGCCCCGACGCCTACGGAGGGCTCGTACAGCCGTGACCGACCCGATCCCGCTCCACAGCCGCCACCAGGCCGTCATGCCGAACTGGCTGGCCCTGTACTACGACCGCCCCATCGAACTCACCCACGGCGAGGGCCGCCACGTCTGGGACGCCGACGGCAACCGCTACCTGGACTTCTTCGGCGGCATCCTCACCACCATGACCGCCCACGCCCTCCCCGAGGTCACCAAAGCGGTCGCCGAGCAGGCCGGGCGGATCATCCACTCCTCCACCCTCTACCTGAACCGGCCGATGGTCGAACTCGCCGAACGGGTCGCCGCCCTGTCCGGCATCCCCGACGCCCGGGTCTTCTTCACCACCTCCGGCACCGAGGCCAACGACACCGCCCTGCTGCTGGCGACGACGTACCGCCGTTCGAACCAGATCCTGGCGATGCGCAACAGCTACCACGGCCGGTCCTTCGCCACGGTCTCCCTCACCGGCAACCGCGGCTGGTCCCCGACCAGTCTCTCGCCGCTCCAGACCTACTACGTGCACGGCGCGGTCCGCGGCCGCGGCCCCTTCGCGGCGCTGTCCGACGCCGAGTTCACCGCCGCCGCCGTCGCGGACCTGGAGGACGTGCTCGGCCAGGCGCGCAGCGGAGTGGCCGCCCTGATCGCCGAACCGATCCAGGGCGTCGGCGGGTTCACCTCCCCGCCCGACGGCCTCTACGGCGCCTTCCGCGAGGTCCTCGACCGGCACGGGATCCTCTGGATCAGCGACGAGGTGCAGACCGGCTGGGGCCGTACCGGCGACCACTTCTGGGGCTGGCAGGCACACGCCCAGAACGGCCCGCCGGACATCCTCACCTTCGCCAAGGGCATCGGCAACGGCATGTCCATCGGCGGCGTCGTCGCCCGCGGCGAGATCATGAACTGCCTGGACGCCAACTCCATCTCCACCTTCGGCGGTTCCCCGGTCACCATGGCCGCGGGCGTCGCCAACCTCGGCTACCTCCTCGAACACGACCTCCAGGGCAACGCCCGCCGGGTCGGCGGCCTGCTGCTGGAGCGGCTGCGCGCCGTCACGGCCGGCGTGCCCGCCGTACGGGAGGTGCGCGGCCGGGGCCTGATGGCGGGCATCGAACTCACCCGGCCCGGCACCGACCAGGCCGATCCGCAGGCGGCCGCCGCCGTCCTGGAAGCCGCCCGCGAAGGCGGCCTCCTGCTGGGCAAGGGCGGCGGGCACAACACCAGCGTGCTGCGCATCGCGCCCCCGCTGACCCTCACCGTCTCCGAGGCGGAAGAGGGCGCCGAGATCCTCGCCGGGGCCTTGCGCACGCTGAACTAGAGCCGGACCCCAGAGCCGCATCAGCGCCGAACCATCCACGGGGGAGAGGGACATGCCCAACCGCACCCTGATCACCGGCGGCCTCGTCGTCACCGCCGCCGACGAACTGCACGCCGACGTCCTGATCGAGGACGGCCGGATCGCCGCGCTCGCCACGCACGGCTCGGCGGCCGCCGCCGCGTGGACGGCCGACCGTACGATCGACGCCGGCGGGAAGTACGTCATCCCCGGCGGCGTCGACGTGCACACCCACATGGAGCTGCCCTTCGGCGGCACCGCCGCCTCCGACACCTTCGAGACCGGCACCCGGGCCGCCGCCTGGGGCGGCACCACGACCATCGTGGACTTCGCCGTCCAGAGCGTGGGCCGCGCCCTGCGCGAGGGACTGGACACCTGGTACGCCAAGGCCGACGGCAACTGCGCCATCGACTACGGCTTCCACATGATCCTCTCCGACGTGAACGAGGGCACCCTCAAGGAGATGGACAAGCTCGTCGAGGAGGGCATCACCTCCTTCAAACTGTTCATGGCCTACCCCGGGGTCTTCTACAGCGACGACGGCCGGATCCTGCGCGCCATGCAACGCTCCGCCGACAACGGCGGGCTGATCATGATGCACGCCGAGAACGGCATCGCCATCGACGTCCTCGTCGAACAGGCCCTGGCGCGCGGCGAGACCGACCCCCGCCACCACGGCGAGGTCCGCAAGGTGCTCCTCGAAGCCGAGGCCACCCACCGCGCGATCGCCCTGGCCCGGGTCGCGGGCGCCCCGCTGTACGTCGTCCACGTGTCCGCGGAGGAAGCCGTGGCGGAGCTGGCCGCGGCCCGGGACAAGGGGCTCCCCGTCTTCGGCGAGACCTGTCCGCAGTACCTCTTCCTGTCCACCGACAACCTGGAAGAGCCCGATTTCCAGGGCGCCAAGTACGTCTGCTCCACCCCGCTGCGCCCCCGCGAGCACCAGGCGGCGCTGTGGCGGGGACTGCGGACCAATGACCTCCAGGTGGTCTCCACCGACCACTGCCCCTTCTGCTTCCGCGGCCAGAAGGAGCTGGGCCTCGGCGACTTCTCCAAGATCCCCAACGGGCTGCCCGGGGTGGAGAACCGCATGGACCTGCTCCACCAGGCCGTCCTGGACGGGCACATCAGCCGCCGCCGCTGGATCGAGATCGCCTGCGCGACCCCGGCCCGGATGTTCGGCCTCTACCCCCAGAAGGGCACCATCGCGCCGGGCGCCGACGCCGACATCGTCCTCTACGATCCGCACGCCGAGCAGGTCATCTCCGCCGAGACGCACCACATGAACGTGGACTACTCGGCGTACGAGGGCAGGCGGATCACCGGACGCGTCGACACGGTCCTCTCGCGCGGCGAACTCGTCATCGACCGGCGCGAGTTCACCGGCCGGGCCGGCCACGGGGCCTTCGTACCGCGTTCCACCTGCCAGTACCTGTAAGGAGAGTCCCCGCATGGACTTCGGCCTCGTCCTCCAGACCGACCCGCCCGCCTCCCAGGTCATCAGCCTCATGAAGCGCGCCGAACGCAACGGCTTCCGCTACGGCTGGACGTTCGACTCGGCGGTCCTCTGGCAGGAGCCGTTCGTCATCTACAGCCAGATCCTGGCCAACACCCAGCGGATGCACGTCGGTCCCATGGTCACCAACCCGGGCACCCGCACCTGGGAGGTGACCGCCTCCACCTTCGCCACCCTGAACGACATGTACGGCAACCGCACGGTGTGCGGCATCGGGCGCGGGGACTCGGCGATGCGGGTCGCGGGCCGGGCCCCCAACACCCTGGCCCGCCTCGGCGATGCCATGGGCGTCATCCGGGACCTCGCGGAGGGCCGCGAGGCGGAGGTCGACGGCAACCGGATCCGCATCCCGTGGATCAAGGACGGGAAGCTGCCCGTCTGGATGGCGGCGTACGGGCCCAAGGCCCTGGCCCTGGCCGGGCAGAAGGCGGACGGGTTCATCCTCCAGCTCGCCGACCCCTTCCTCACCGAGTGGATGATCAAATCGGTCCGCGAGGCCGCCGCCGCGGCCGGCCGCGACCCGGCGGAGATCACCATCTGCGTGGCCGCCCCCGCGTACGTGGGCGACGACCTCGCGCACGCCCGCGACCAGTGCCGCTGGTTCGGCGGCATGGTCGGCAACCACGTCGCCGACCTGGTCTCCCGCTACGGCGAACACTCCGGCCTGGTCCCCGAGGACCTGACCGAGTACATCAAGTCCCGCCAGGGGTACGACTACAGCCACCACGGCCGCGCCGGAAACCCCTCCACCGACTTCGTCCCGGACGGGATCGTCGACCGCTTCTGCCTCCTGGGCCCGGCCGAGGCGCACATCGACAAGCTCCGCACCCTGCGCGCCCTCGGCGTCGACCAGTTCGCGCTGTACGCCATGCACGACGCCCGGGAGGCCGTGATCGACGCGTACGGCACGCAGATCATCCCGTCGCTCACCAGATGACCGCCGCCGCGCCGGCCGTGACGTGCACGACCGTCGCGGCCGTCCGCGCCGGCAGCTGAAAGGACAGGCAGCGTGACCGTGACCGTCCCGCCCGAAGGCCCGATGAGCGACCCGGCGGGACGCGTCGAACTGCCGCCGGACGCCCGCCCCGTCGACCACCGCTTCGTCAACGAGGACCTGCTTCCCGTGCCGGTGGCCCGCCGGCAATGGACCACCTACAACTTCGTGGCCCTGTGGATCGGCATGGCCCACTGCATCCCGTCCTGGACCCTGGCCTCCGGCCTGGTCGCGCTCGGCATGGACTGGAAACAGGCCGTCCTCACGATCGCACTCGCCAACGTCATCGTGCTGCTGCCGATGCTGCTGACCGGGCACGCCGGACCCAAGTACGGCATCCCCTTCCCGGTCCTGGCCCGCGCCTCCTTCGGGATGCGCGGGGCGAACCTGCCGGCCATGGTGCGTGCCCTGGTGGCCTGTTGCTGGTTCGGCATCCAGACCTGGATCGGCGGCCAGGGCATCTTCGTGCTCCTCGGGAAGATATTCGGGGGGTGGGCCGACGCGTCCCGGATCGGCGGCTACCCGTGGACCCTCTGGCTCTGCTTCGGCATCTTCTGGGCGCTCGAACTCGCCATCATTTACCGGGGCATGGAGACCCTGCGCCGCTTCGAGAACTGGGCCGCGCCCTTCGTCCTCGTCGGCGCCGTCGTCCTGTTGGTCTGGATCGCGCACAAGGCGGGTGGCTTCGGCCCGCTGCTGCACGAGCCGTCCAAGGTCGGCTGGGGCGCGGACTTCTGGAAGGTCTTCTTCCCGGGCCTGATGGGCATGATCGGCTTCTGGTCCACCCTGTCGCTCAACATCCCTGACTTCACCCGCTTCGGGAAGGGCCAGCGCGCCCAGGTCTGGGGCCAGACCCTCGGCCTGCCCACCACGATGACGGCCTTCGCGCTCATCTCCGTGCTGGTGACGTCCGGTTCGCAGAAGGTCTACGGCGCGCCGGTCTGGGACCCGGTCGAGCTGGCCGCCAAGACCGACAACGTCTTCGGGCTGCTCTTCGCCCTCGTCACCGTCTTCGTCGCGACGATCTCCGTGAACATCGCCGCGAACGTCGTTTCCCCCGCCTACGACCTCGCGAACCTCGCGCCGAGGGTGATCAACTTCCGTACGGGCGCGCTCGTCACCGGGGTCGTCGGCGTCCTCGTCATGCCGTGGAAGCTGACCTCCACGCCCGAGCTCTACATCTTCACCTGGCTCGGCACGGTCGGCGGGCTCCTCGGCACGATCGCCGGGATCCTGATCGCCGACTACTGGATCATCCGGCGCACGGTGCTGCACCTCCCCGACCTGTACGCCGCCGGCGGCCGCTACTGGTACGCCGCCGGGTGGAACTGGCGGGCGGTCGTGGCCTTCGCGGTGGGTGGCGTGCTCGCCGTGGGCGGCTCGTACTCGACCCTCGATGCGAAGGGCACCAGGGCGGGTCCGTTCCCCGCGGACGGGATCGTCCCGTTCCTCAAACCGCTCGCGGACTACGGCTGGGGCGTCGGACTGGGTACGTCGCTGCTCGTCTACGTGGCCCTGACGGCCGGGCGGCGGCGCGGCTGAGCCGCAGGGCCCGCCCCGCCCCGCCCCGCCGCGACCCGGCGCGTACTCAGGCGGACGAGCCGCTGTCCACGACCAGGTCGCTCCCGACGACGGCGCCGGCCGCGGGCGAGGCCAGGTAGAGCACCGCGGCGGCGATCTCCTCGGCCTCGGCGACCCGGCCGAGCGGGTTCTGCGTCGTGACCCGCTCGGCGCGGTCGGCGTCGCTCTCGCCGGGGAGCAGGGACATCGGGCCGGCCGAGGCGCCCGGGCTGACGGCGTTGATGCGGATCCCCTCGCCGATGTGGTCGAGGGCCGCGGCGCGGGTGAGGGTGGTGACGGCCGCCTTGGAGGTGAGGTAGGCGGCGGCGTTCGGGATGCGCCGGTGGGCGCCGAGGTTGGAGGAGATGTTGACGATCGCACCGCCGCCGGCGCGCCGCATGTGGGCGATCTGGTGCTTCATCGCCAGCCAGACACCGGTGACGTTGGTGTGCAGCACGGCCGCCCAGTCCTCCTCGGTGATGTCGGCGGTCGGGACGGTCCCGCGGAGTATCCCCGCGTTGTTGACGGCGATGTCGAGGCCGCCGAAGAGGGCGACGCTGCGCTCGACGAGGGCGCGGACCTGGTCGGAGTCGGTCACGTCGGCGGTGACGGCCTCCGCCGTGCCGCCCGCGGCGCGGACGAGGGCGACGGTCTCCTCCAGGGTGGCGGCGGTGCGTCCGGCGGCGACCACGCGGGCGCCTTCGGCGGCGAAGGCGAGGGCGATGGCGCGGCCGAGGCCGGTGCCCGCACCGGTGACCAGGACGCTCTTGTCGGTGAAGCGGGTCATGAAGGTTCTCCTCAGGGGATTCATAATGGATCGATCGGTTCAATATGAGGGCAGCAAAAAGGAAGCCGCGCGGGCCGGCCGGCGCCCGGTGGTTCAGTCGCGCGGGTCCAGCAGGCGCAGGGCCTGTTCGGCCGCGTCCCGGACCCGTGCCGGGTCAGCGGACGCCTTGCCGACGACCCGGATCCCCTGCATCAGGACCAGCAGCAGTCTGGCCAGGCCTCGGGGGTCGGCGTCCGGCGGCAGTTCGCCCTGCTCCCGGGCCCGGGCGAGGGCCGAGTGGAGCAGGGTCTCCAGCCGGTCCCAGTCGCTCTCGACCCGGCGGGCGGCCTTCGGGTCGTGCGGGGCGAGTTCGGCGGCGGTGTTGGTGAGGAAGCAGCCGGTCAGCCGGAGCCCCGGGGAGCCCGCCTCGGCGGCGAAGCGGCGCACGACCGCCCGTACCGCCGGCAGGGCGGGGCCCGGACGGGAGAGTTCGGTGAGGAGCCCGGGCAGGGTGGCCTCGGAATAGCGCTCCAGGGCCTTGAGGTACAGCTCGTGCTTGGTGCCGAAGGTCGCGTAGAGGCTGGCGCGGCCGATCCCGAGGTGTTCGACCAGGTCGGCCACCGACGTGGCTTCGTAACCGCGGCGCCAGAACAGTTCGAGTGCTGACTGGAGCGCGGCGTCCGGATCGAATTCCTTGGTCCTGGCCATGCCCAAGATCATAAGCAGTTCTGGAACGAACGGTCAACAACATGACCGCGCCGCCGAAGGGCCCGGCCACCGGACCCCGTTTACCCGGGGTCCATCCGCGGGCCTGCTTTTGTCAGTGGGGATTGTCGGTCCGGCATGGTCTGATGGACACATGATCGAAGAGTTTCTGGCCCGTGACCTGTCCGATGTCGAGGAAGCCGTTCGCAAGGCCGCCGCGGTCGAGATCATGCCGAGGTTCCGGCAGCTCGCCGACCACGAGGTCGACCAGAAGAGCGGCCCGCACGACCTGGTGACCATCGCCGACCGGCGTGCCGAGGAGCACCTGACCGATGCCCTCACCCGGCTGCTCCCGGGCTCCGTGGTGGTCGGCGAGGAAGCCGTCCACGCGGACCCCACCGTTTACGGGGCGCTGCGCGGCGAAGCCCCCGTGTGGATCGTGGACCCGGTCGACGGGACCCGCCAGTTCGTGGCCGGGGACCCCGGCTTCTGCACCCTGGTCGCGCTGGCCGTGCGCGGCGAGATCCTCGCGTCCTGGACCTTCGCCCCCGCCCTGGAGGAGATCGCGACCGCGGTGCGCGGTGGCGGTTCGTTCGTCAACGGTGAGGCGATACGCAGCGGTTCGCCCGAGCCGGGGGCCGAGCTGCGGGTCGCCATGGCCCACCCGCTGTACACGAGCGAGGAGGACAAGCGGACCCTGACCCGCCTCGACGTGCCGGGAGTGGCGGCCCGTCCCTGCGGCTCGGCGGGGCTGGAGTACCTGAAGGTGGCCCGCGGCGAGATGGACGCCCTGGCCTTCACCTGGCCCTCGGCCTGGGACCACGCGGCCGGACTGCTGCTCGTCGCCGAGGCGGGCGGTGCGCAGAGCACCGTCGCGGGCGAGCCGTACCGGGTGGACCGGGACAACGCGCTGCCCTTCGCGGTCGGCCGCGACGAGGCGACGGCGCTGCGGATCCGCGACCTGCTGCGCGGAGCGTAGCCGGGCGCTTAGGCGGGGCGGGGGCGGACAGGGGGGACCCGGGGGATGAGCGGGCGGAATATCCTGGGGCACCCAGGCCTGCCTGGGGCCGTTACGCCGCCGGACGAAGGAGTCGCATGGTGCCGTCGATTCTCGATGCGGTCGTCGTGGGGGCGGGCCCCAACGGGCTGACGGCCGCCGTCGAGCTGGCCCGGCGCGGCTTCTCCGTGGCCATGTTCGAAGCCGCCGACACGGTCGGCGGCGGGGCCAGGACCGAGGAGCTGACCCTCCCCGGCTTCCGGCACGACCCCTGCTCGGCCGTCCACCCGCTGGGCGCGGGCTCGCCGGTGTTCGCGACCATGCCGCTCGCGCGGTACGGGCTGGAGTGGCTGCACGCCCCGCTGCCGATGGCGCACCCCTTCGACGACGGCACCGCCGCCGTGCTCTCGCGTTCGGTGGCCGAGACCGCCGCGTCCTTCGGCCCCCGGGACGCGGGGGCCTACCGCCGTCTCGTCGCGCCGTACCTCGGCAAATGGGACACCCTGGCCCGGGACTTCATGTCCCTGCCGTCCACCGCGCTGCCCGTCGATCCGCTCACCCTGGCCCGCTTCGGGCTCACCGGACTGCCGCCGTCCACCTGGCTGATGCGGCGCTTCCGGGACGACCGGGCACGCGCCCTGTTCGCCGGCCTCGTCGCGCACGTCATCGCACCGCTGGGCGGGATCGCGACCGGAGCGGTCGGGCTGGTCTTCGCCCTCGCCGCGCACGCGGGCGGCTGGCCGATGCCGCGCGGCGGCTCCCAGTCGATCTCGGACGCGCTCACCGGCTACCTGCGCGACCTCGGCGGCGCCGTCCACACCGGCTTCGAGGTCAAGCGGCTGGACGACCTCCCCCCGGCCCGGGCCTACGTCTTCGACACCTCGCCGACCGCGCTGGCCCGGATCGCCCGCCTGGGCCGGGCGTACGACGGCTACCGCTACGGCGCCGGCGTGTTCAAGCTCGACTACGCGCTGGACGGCCCCGTCCCGTGGACCGCCGAGGCGGCGCGCCGCGCGGGCACCGTCCAGGTCGGCCCGCGCACCCGGGACATCGACGCCGCCCTGCAGCTCACCACGAGCGGCCGGGCACCCCGTACGCCGTTCCTCATCACCGCGCAGCCCAGCCTGGTCGACCCGGGCCGCGCGCCCGAGGGCAAGCACGTCTTCTGGGCCTACGGGCACGTCCCCGCGGGCTGGGACGGCGACCTCACCGACGCCGTCGAACGCCAACTGGAGCGCTTCGCCCCGGGTTTCCGGGACCTGGTGCTCGCCCGCGCCACCGCGGGACCGCCCCAGCTCGCCGCCCGCAACCCGAACTACGTCGGCGGTGACATCGCCTGCGGCGCCGCCTCCGGACTCCAGCTGCTGCTGCGGCCGAAGCTCACCCTGTCCCCGTACACCACGGCCCACCCGGCCGTCTTCCTGTGCTCCTCCGCGACCCCGCCCGGCCCCGGCGTACACGGCATGTCCGGGCACAACGCGGCGAAGGCGGTCTGGCGCCACCTGCGAAAGGGCTCCTCCTGATGGTCCGCATCACCTTGGTCCAGGGCGACATCACGGCCGAGCACGTGGACGCCGTGGTCAACGCCGCGAACTCCTCGCTGCTCGGCGGCGGCGGGGTGGACGGCGCCATCCACCGGCGCGGCGGGCCGGAGATCCTGGCGGCCTGCCGGGCCCTGCGCGCCTCCCACTACGGCAAGGGCCTCGCGACGGGCCGGGCGGTCGCCACCACGGCGGGCCTGCTGCCCGCCGCGCACGTGATCCACACGGTGGGGCCGGTGTACTCCCGGGAGGAGGACCGCTCGGAGCTGCTGGCCTCCTGCTACCGGGAGTCCCTGCGGGTCGCGGCCGAGCTGGGCGCCCGTACGGTGGCGTTCCCTGCGATCTCCACCGGGGTCTACGGGTGGCCGATGGACGACGGGGCGCGGATCGCCTTCGCGACCGTGCGCTCGGCCGCGGTGGCGCCGGTGGAGGAGGTCCGCTTCGTCCTCTTCGACGCGAAGGCGTACGCCGCCTTCGAAGCGGCGTCGGTGGCCTGACCGAGCCGCGAGCCGGTGGCGCTGCCCGCCCCTGCTGTGCCTCCGGCGGCGCCTCAATCGCCGGCGGGGCTTGATGGTGCGGCGTGATGCTGGCCCGCGGCCAATCCAGCCCGCCCGGGGCTGATGGTGCGGCGCCGTGTTCGCCTGCGGCGGGGCTGAGGGGGTAAATCCAGCCCGCCCGGCGTTTGAGGGCCCGCCGGAGGCGTCGGCTGCGCCCGCTCTGCCTCCGGCGGCGCCTCAAACGCCGGCGAGGCTGAGGGCGCGCGCCGTGTTCGCCCGCGGCGGGGCTGAGGGGGCGGCGCCGTGTTCGCCTGCGGCGGGGCTGAGGGGGCGGCGCTGTGTTCGCCTGCGGCGAGGAGGGTGCGGCACCGTGTTCGCCCGCGGCGAGGCCGACGGGGCAAATCCAGCCCGCCCGGCGTTTGAGGGCCCGCCGGAGGCAGAGTGGGCGGGAATAGGTGTGGGCCCCCGCCCCCCCCGGTGGGGGAGCGGGGGCCCGTACCGGCCTCGGGGGCGGGGTCAGAGCACGTCGGCGGCGATGTTCGCCGCGACACGCTCCAGCAGCGGACCCGCGTTGGCGATGCACTTCGCCGTGTCCGGCTCGATCTCCGTCAGCGGGTACGCGCGGCGGATCCCGGCGGCCTGGAGGGCCTCCTGGGTCAGCGCGAGCCGCCCGCACACCGCGACGACGTCCTTGCCCGCCGCGCGCGCCGCGGCCGCCACGCCCGCCGGAGCCTTGCCGTGCAGGGTCTGCTCGTCGAGCGAACCCTCACCCGTGATCACCAGCGTGGCCCGCTCCAGGGCCGGGGCGAAGCCCAGCACCTCCAGCATCAGCTCGATGCCGGGCCGGAAGGTCGCGCCCAGCAGCAGCGCGCCGTAGCCGATGCCGCCCGCACCGCCCGCGCCCGGAGCCAGCGCGCACTCGGCCGCCTTCGGGCCGATCGCCTTCTCCAGCACGAGCGCGAAGTGCGCCAGCGCTGCGTCCAGCGTCGCCACGTCCTCGGGGCTCGCGCCCTTCTGCGGGCCGTAGACCGCCGGAGCGCCCTTCGGACCGGTCAGCGGGTTGTCCACGTCGCTGGCGAGGACGAACTCCACCTCGGCGAAGCGCGGGTCGATCCCGGACAGGTCTGCGGAGGCCAGGGAGGCCAGTGCGCCGCCGCCCGGACCGACCGGTTCACCGTTCGCATCCAGGAACACCGCACCCAGCGCGGCGAGCATGCCCGCGCCGCCGTCGGTGGTGGCGCTGCCGCCCACACCGAAGACGATCGAGCGCGCGCCCGCGTCCAGGGCCGCCTTGAGCACCTCGCCCGAGCCGTACGTGGTCGACGTCAGCGGGGCGAAGACGCCCGCCGGCAGCAGCTGGAGGCCGGAGGCCTCCGCCATCTCGACCACGGCGGTGCCGTCGCGCAGCGCGAAAGCGGCCGTGACCTGGTCACCGAGCGGTCCGGTGACCCGTACCTCCCGGCGTTCGAACCCGGCCGCCACCGCGGCCGCGACCGTGCCGTCGCCGCCGTCCGCGACGGGGAGGGTCTCGATCTCCACGCCCGGTACGGCCTCGCGGAGGCCCGCCGTCACCCGCTCAGCGACCTGCACGGCCGTGAGCGAGCCCTTGAATTTGTCCGCGGCGATGAGCACGCGCGCGGTCTCAGTTACTGCTCCGTCCGTCACCTTGCTAATCCCTTGCTATCGAACAGTGCAGTCGCGCCGCCCTGAGCCTATCCGGAGGATTCTCCAATGCCCATGGGTGGCCTGGGACACACCCGGCGCGCCATGGTCATTTATCCAGACATTCCCCCGCATAGTGGGGCCACATGAGTACGGATTCACTGGAACAGCCACGCCCGGACACCCCGGCTGGTGCCCCCGGAGCCCCCGGCGCCCCCCGGGACGATGCGCCCGACCACATGGTCGTCGGCATCGGAGTGATCACCGTACTGGCCGTGGTCGCCTGGGCGGCGCTCGGCAAGGGCTCCTTCGACACGGCGTCGGGCACCGCGCTGGCCTGGGTGCTGAACAACTTCGCCTGGCTGTTCGTGATCGCCGCCGACGTCTTCCTGGTCATGTGCGTCGTCCTCGCGATCAGCCGCTTCGGCCGGATCCGGCTCGGGGCCGACGACTCCGAACCCGAGTTCACCAACCTCGCGTGGATCGCGATGATGTTCAGCGCGGGCATGGGCATCGGCCTGATGTTCTTCGGCGTCGGCGAACCGCTCACCCACTACCTGAGCCCGCCCCCGGCCAGCGGCGCCGCGCCCGGCACCGGTGACGCCGCGCGCGCGGCCCTGGAGTACTCCTTCTTCCACTGGACCCTGACCCCCTGGGCGATCTACGGCATCGCCGGCCTCGCCCTCGCCTACGCGACCTTCCGCAAGGGCCGCGGCAACCGCCTCAGCTCCGCCTTCGTGCCGCTCATGGGACAGCGCCGGGCCGACGGCTGGCCGGGCCGCGCCATCGACCTGCTCGCCGTCTTCGCGACCGTCTTCGGCACCGCGACCAGCCTCGGGCTCGGCGCGCTCCAGGTCGCCAAGGGCCTCAACATCACCACGGGCGTCGAGGACTCGACCACCCTCGAACTGATCATCATCGGCTCGCTCTCCGCCGCCTTCGTCCTCTCGGCCTTCTCCGGCCTGCACAAGGGGGTGAAGTGGCTCAGCACCGTCAACATCGTGCTGGCCGCCGTCCTGATGCTCTTCGTGTTCCTGCTCGGCCCCACCGTCTACATCCTCGACGTGATCCCCGCCAGCGTCGGCAGCTACCTGCACCAGCTGCTCCCGATGGCCAGCCGCACCGGCGCCTTCACCGACAGCGCCTGGCTCGGCGCGTGGACGATCTTCTACTGGGCCTGGTGGCTCTCCTGGGCGCCCTTCGTCGGCACCTTCATCGCCCGGATCTCCCGCGGCCGCACCATCCGCGAGTTCCTCATCGGCGTGCTGCTGGTGCCCAGCGGCGCGACCGTCATCTGGTTCTGCGTGATGGGCGGCACCGCGATCCGCCTCGACTCCACCGGCGCCGTCGACTTCGCCGCCAAGATCAAGGACGGCACCGAGGCCTCGCTCTTCGCGATGCTCCAGGCGCTGCCGCTGGGCACGGTGACCTCGTACGTCGCCATGGCCCTGGTCATGACCTACTTCGTCACCAGCGCCGACTCCGCCTCGCTCGTCATGGGCTCCCTCACCAGCCGCGGCTCGCTGCACCCGCCCACCTGGCTGGTGGTGACCTGGGGCGTGCTGATGGCCGCCGTCGCCGCGGTGCTGCTCGTCGCGGGCGGCCTGAAGTCCCTCCAGACGGCCACGATCCTCGTCGCGCTGCCCTTCGTTCTCGTGATGCTCCTGGTGTGCTGGGCGCTGGTGAAGGAACTGCGCGCGGACCCGGGCGCCGGACCCGCCCGCCACCACGCCCTGCACGGGGTGCGCGACGCCGTACGGGCCATGGTCGGCGACGCCCTCACCGAGCAGGGCCCGGCCCGCCACCCCCGCCTGCGGCGAGTGGCCGAGTCCCGCTCCCGCGACCGCGAGGACGACGGCGGCCAGCCGTGAGCGACAGCCCGTTAGGGTGTCGGCGTGACCACCACTGATGACTACGCCGCCTACATCGCGAGCCTGCCCAAGGTGCTGGCGGGCGCGGCCGCGCTGTACCGGGACACCGAGGGCCGGGTGCTGCTCGTCGAGCCCAACTACCGCGAGGGCTGGGCCCTGCCCGGCGGGACCGTCGAGTCCGACCGGGGCGAGTCCCCGCGCTCCGCGGCCCGCCGCGAGAGCGCCGAGGAGATCGGTCTCGACCTCCCGCTCGGCCGGCTGCTCGCGGTGGACTGGGTGCTCGGCACGGGCCGCCCGCCGCTCGTCGCGTACGTCTACGACGGTGGAGTGCTGGACGCGGAGCAGCTGGCGTCCGTCAGGCTCCAGGAGGAGGAACTGCTCTCCTGGCGGCTGGTCGGTCCCGCCGAACTCATCGACCACCTGCCCGGGGCGCTGGGCCTGCGCACCGCGGAGGCCTACCGGGTCCTGCGGTCCGGCGAAGGCACGGCGGAGCTGGAGAACGGCCGCCGTCCGCAGTAGCGCGGTGGCACACCGTGTCCGGACGACCTGGAGGGTGACCCGTAACACGATGCCTACATCGGACGGGTCACAATTGCCGCATGATCACGATGTACGCCTGGCCCAGCACCGCTGATGGGCCCGACGCCCTGCCCATGGTCCACTTCACCACCGAAGAGCAGGCCGGCGCCGACGTCACGCCCGACGGGGTGCCCGTCTGGCTGTTCGACACCGCGATACGCGATGGCGGCTGGGCCCACTTCTCCGACTACGACGGCTGGGCGGCCCCCGCACCTGGCTGGACCGCCGCCTACCGCCGGGCCGACGACGTCCTCTTCGTCAGCGGCCCCGGCGCCTGCGAGGGCTGGTACCAGGGCAACCTCGGCGCCCCCGCCGAGTGGGTGGACGCCGCGGCCGCCCAGCAGAACCTGGTCCTGCTCGCCGCCCCGGTGCCGCACCCCTCGCTGTACGGGTACGCGGTCGAGGCCGGGGCCGCCTTCGCCCTGCTGGTCCCCCTGCTGGTGGTCTGAGAACCGGTCCCGGCCTAGAACAGGCCGTCCGCCGGGGCTGCCACGCCCGGACGGCCGGACTCGAACTCCAGCAGCCGCACCTTGCGCTCGACCCCGCCGCCGTACCCCGTCATGCTCCCCGAGGCCCCGATCACCCGGTGGCACGGGACGATGATGCTGATCGGGTTCTTGCCGTTGGCCAGGCCCACCGCGCGCGAGGCGTTCGGCTTGCCCAGCTTGGCCGCCAGCTCCCCGTACGACCAGGTCTCGCCGTAGGGGATGCGCGTCAGCTGGTCCCAGACGCCGCGCTGGAACTCGGTGCCCTCCAGCCGCAGCGGGAGGTCGAAATCGCGGCGCTCCCCGGCGAAGTAGGCGGTCAGCTGGGCCACGACGGCCGGGAAGGGCTCCTCCGTGGCCGCCACCCGCTCCCCGAAGGACTCCTCCGGTGGCCGGTGGCGCTGTCCGGTCATGTAGAGGCCGCTGAGCGTGCCGCCGGTGGCGACCAGGGTGAGCGGCCCGTACGGGCTGTCGACGACGGCGTGCTGCTTGGCGGTGCTGTTGCGGTCCATGAGCCGGTCTCTCCTCGTGCGTGCGGAAGGTGACTTGTGTTGTGGCCCGGTCAGCCGGGCAGATGGTTGATCGGGTGGTCGTCCGTCGCCCACAGGTACTGGACGGCGTACGCCCGCCAGGGCCGCCAGGCCGCCGCCCGGGCGGTCAGCGCTGCCGGGGTGGACGGCAGCCCGAGCCCCTGGGCGGCCCGCCGCACCCCCAGGTCCGAGGGCAGGAACGCGTCCGGGTCGCCCAGCGCCCGCATCGCGATCACCTCGGTGGTCCAGGGCCCGAAACCGGGCAGGGCGCCGAGCCGGGCCCGCGCCGCCTCCCAGTCGCTGTCGATGCCGAGCGGCAGCGAACCGTCGGCCAGGGCGCCGACCAGCGTGGTCAGCGTCGTACGCCTGCTGCGCGGCAGGGCGAGGGTCTCGGGGTCCAGCGCGGCCAGCGCCTCGGCGGAGGGGAAGAGGTGGGTCAGCCCGCCCGCCGGATCGGGGTCGCTCACCGGCTCCCCGTACGCCGTCACCAGCCGGGCCGCGTGGGTGCGCGCGGCCGCCGTGGACACCTGCTGGCCGAGCACCGCCCGTACGGCGAACTCCGCCGCGTCGACGCTACGGGGCACCCGGCGCCCGGGGGACTTGTCGACCAGCGGCGCGAGCAGCGGGTCGCGGCGCAGCTGCTCGTCCACGGCCTCCGGATCGGCGTCGAGATCGAGCAGCCGGCGGCACCGGCTGATCGCGATCGTCAGGTCCCGCAGATCGGTCAGGGCCAGCTGGCAGGCGATGTGGTCGGGCCGGGGGCTCAGGGCCACCACCCCCGTGCCGTAGGGCAGCCGCAGGGTCCGCCGGAAGGCCCCGTCGCGCCATTCCTCGACGCCGGGCACGGCGGTGGCCGCCAGGTGCCCGAAGAGGTTGTCGGGGGTGAGCGGCGCGCGGAAGGGGAGCCGCAGGGAGAGCGAGCCGGGGACGCGGGGCTGCGGGGCGCCCCGGTGGGCCTTGCGCGCCCGCTCGCGCAGGTCGCTGGGGGCGAGGGCGAAGACCTCGCGCACGGTGTCGTTGAAGGTCCGGATGGAGGAGAACCCGGCGGCGAAGGCGACATCGCCCATCGGCAGCTCGGAGGTCTCCACCAGCAGCCGCGCGGTCTGCGCGCGCTGAGCCCGGGCCAGGGCCAGCGGACCGGCTCCCAGCTCGGCGTTCAGCTGGCGCTCCACCTGGCGCGTCGAGTAGCCGAGGCGGGCGGCGAGCCCGGGGACGCCCTCGCGGTCGACCACCCCGTCCTGGATCAGCCGCATGGCCCGGGCGACGGCGTCGGCGCGCGCGTTCCACTCGGGGGAGCCGGGGCTGGTGTCGGGGCGGCAGCGCTTGCAGGCCCGGTAGCCCGCCTGCTGGCAGGCGGCGGCACTGGGCAGGAAGGTCATGTTCGCCACCTTGGGCGGTACCGCCGGGCAGCTCGGGCGGCAGTAGATCCCGGTCGTCCTGACGGCCGTGAAGAACCATCCGTCGAAGCGGGCGTCCTTCGACCGGACGGCCCGCACGCAGCGCTCGGTGTCGGTGTGCATGACTCAAGGATCGGACATCGGCGGGGGCCCGGCTGGCGGTTTTGCGACATGGACCTTCAGGGGCCCAGGGGGTGTCCGGTGGATCTCCGCGGCGTCGCGACGCCCGGCACGCGCTCTCGCCGCACCGGCCGAAAGCCCGAGTACGTCCAGTACGCGGGCTTCCGGCCGGCACGCCGAGAGCACGCACCGGACGCCGCTCCTTCCCCGCGGAGATCCACCAGACACCCCCTAGCCGTCCTGCGGCACCGGGCCCATGCGAAGGGCCCCGGTCGCCGTGTCGGCGTCCGGGGCCCTTCGTACAGGTGTCACCGCTTACGGCAGCTGGCCTGCCCGTGCCTCGCGCCGGTTGTGGCGGAAGGTGTTGGCCCGCCGCGTGGTCGCGAACAGCGGGATGGTCGCCGCGAGGGCGATCTGGAGCGCGCAGCCGGTCTGGAGCAGCAGCTGACCGCCCGGGGCGTCGAACGCCCAAGCCGCCAGCAGCCCCATCGCGCCGACGATCCAGCTGAGCATCGCCACCGCGAGGACACCCCGCGGCTTGGGGTACTCGACCCGGCTCACCATCAGCCAGGCCACGCCGATGATCGCCATCGTGGTCGGGATGAACGGCAGCTCCAGCAGCACGATCGAGACGACCGTGAGCGCGCCGAAGGGGCTCGGCATGCCCTGGAACATGCCGTCCTTCATCGTCACGCAGCTGAATCTCGCCAGTCTGAGCACGACGGCGAGCAGGACGACGATCGCCGCCAGTGCCGACACCCGCTGGTGCGCGTCGTCGGCGACCATGCCGTAGACGAGCACGAAGTACGCGGGGGCCAGCCCGAAGCTGATCAGGTCGGACAGGTTGTCCAGCTCCGCGCCCATGGGCGAGCTGCGCAGCTTGCGTGCCACCAGGCCGTCGCACAGGTCGAAGACCGCGGCGAGCAGCATCAGTATCACGGCGGTCGCGGCGCTGTGACGCGCCATGCCCGATTCGTCACTGCCGGTGAGGTGCGGGATGAGGATTCCGGTGGTGGTGAAGTACACCGCCATGAATCCGCAGGTCGCGTTGCCGAGGGTGAGGGTGTCCGCTATCGACAGCCGCAGCGAGAGGGGCATCTCCTCGCCGTCGGTCTCCTCCTCGGCGACGGGCACCCAGTCGGACCGGCCGGGGCCGGTCTTCTGGTCCGCCCGGCTCGCCGGTGATTCGGGATCAGTCACGGTCAATTCGAGTCACCCCCGCGGTGGTGGCCTGTCCGACCTCGACCGCGACCTCGACACCCTCGGGAAGGTAGATGTCGACGCGCGATCCGAAGCGGATCAGACCGATGCGCTCGCCCTGCTCGACCTTGGTTCCGGCCGGCAGGTAGGGAACGATGCGACGGGCGACCGCTCCCGCGATCTGCACCATCTCGATGTCGCCGAGCTCGGTGTCGAAGTGCCAGACAACGCGCTCGTTGTTCTCGCTCTCCTTGTTGAACGCCGGAACGAATCCGCCGGGGATGTGCTCCACGGACGTCACCGTGCCCGCGAGGGGCGCGCGGTTGACGTGGACGTTCAACGGGCTCATGAAGATCGCGACCCGGGTACGCCCGTCCTTCCACGGCATGATGCTCTGCACCACTCCGTCGGCGGGCGAGATGACGCGGCCCTGGGCGATCTCTCGCTCGGGGTCGCGGAAGAACCACAGCATGCCCGCCGCCAGCGCAGTGGTGGGCACGGCCACCGCGGCCCAGCGGCCGGACTTGCGGGCCCGGGTGAGGCTGAGCGCAGCGGTGGCGACGGTCGGCAGAAGCCACGGCGATGCTCCGCGCGCGAGGCGTCCACCGAGGAGGCCGACGCGAGGTGCAGAGGTTTGGCTGTGGGGCATGGATGACCTTCGTAGCGGGTGATTGCCGCGCCGCAAACTGGGGGACGGGACGGCGGCTTTACTGGAATGCTATCGGTTGCACGCAACAACTGGGCAAGCCAGAAGCCGAGTCGATGTCCGTCGGCCAGTGACTGGATGTGACCTTTTCGCCGAAATGATTCGGACATTTCGGCCTGAAAGGGTGCTTTCAGCCCTGCAGTCGGTACTCCTCGAGCAGGCGTCGCCCAATGATCATTTTTTGGATCTCGGCGGTACCTTCACCGATCAGCAGCATCGGTGCCTCCCGGTAGAGGCGCTCGATCTCATACTCCTTCGAGAAGCCGTAGCCGCCGTGGATGCGGAACGCGTCCTCGACCACCTCCTTGCAGTACTCGGAGGCGAGGTACTTCGCCATCCCTGCTTCGAGGTCGTTTCGTTCCCCGGAGTCCTTTTTGCGTGCTGCATTGACCATCATCGCATGGGCGGCCTCGACCTTGGTAGCCATCTCGGCCAGCTTGAACTGGATGGCCTGGTGCTCGGCGATGGCCTTGCCGAAAGTGTGACGTTGCTGGGCATATGAGACACCCAACTCGAACGCACGCTGAGCGACGCCACAGCCACGAGCCGCCACGTTGACACGGCCGACCTCGACCCCGTCCATCATTTGGTAAAACCCTCGGCCGGTTGTCCCGCCAAGGACCCGATTGGCCGGAATGCGCAGTCCGTCCATGATCAGCTCAGTGGTGTCGACACCCTTGTAGCCCATCTTGTCGATCTTGCCCGGGATGGTCAGGCCGGGACGCACCTCACCGAAGCCGGCCTCCTTCTCGATCAGGAAGGTCGTCATCGACTTGTGGGGCGCCGTGCCCTCCGGGTGGCCTTCGTCACTGCGGACGAGGACGGCGACCAGCGTCGAGGTGCCGCCGTTCGTCAGCCACATCTTCTGGCCGTTCAGGACGTACTCGTCGCCGTCCCGCACCGCCTTGGACGTGATCGCCGACACGTCGGAGCCCAGACCCGGCTCGGACATCGAGAACGCGCCGCGGACCTCGCCCGCCGCCATCCGGGGCAGGAAGTGGTCCTTCTGCTCCTGGGTGCCGTGCTGCTTGATCATGTACGCCACGATGAAGTGGGTGTTGATGATGCCCGAGACGGACATCCAGCCCCGCGCGATCTCCTCCACGCACAGCGCGTAGGTGAGCAGGGACTCACCCAGGCCGCCGTACTCCTCCGGGATCATCAGGCCGAAGAGGCCGAGTTCCTTGAGGCCGTCGACGATCTGCTGCGGGTACTCGTCGCGGTGCTCCAGCTGGGTCGCGACCGGGATGATCTCCTTGTCGACGAACTCCCGGACGGTCTTGAGGATCTCCCGCTGGACGTCGTTGAGGCCGGCGGTCTGGGCAAGTCGGGTCATGGTGCTACTTCCCCTGTTCCTTCAGCGTGGGGCGGCCGGGCTGTTCGCCGCCGCGCTCCTTGATGTACGTCTCGGTCGGGACCATCACCTTGCGCCGGAAGACGCAGACGAGGGTGCCGTCCTGCTTGTAGCCCTTGGTCTCCACGTAGACGATGCCGCGGTCGTTCTTCGACTTCGACGGCGTCTTGTCCAGGACCGTGGTCTCGCCGTAGATCGTGTCCCCGTGGAAGGTCGGCGCCACGTGGCGCAGCGACTCGATCTCCAGGTTGGCGATCGCCTTGCCGGAGACGTCCGGCACGGACATGCCCAGCAGCAGCGAGTAGATGTAGTTGCCCACGACGACGTTCTTGCCGAAGTCGGTGGTGTTCTCGGCGTAGTTGCTGTCCATGTGGAGCGGGTGGTGGTTCATGGTCAGCAGGCAGAAGAGGTGGTCGTCGTACTCGGTGACCGTCTTTCCGGGCCAGTGCTTGTAGACCGCGCCGATCTCGAACTCTTCGTAGGTGCGTCCGAACTGCATGGTGCCTAGCCCTCCGGGATCTCGAACTTGGTGGTGCGCCGCATGCCCGCCGCGCGCCCCTTGCCGGAAATGACCAGGGCCATCTTGCGGCTGGCCTCGTCGATCATCTCGTCGCCGAGCATCGCGGAGCCCTTCTTGCCGCCGGCCTCCGAGGTGCACCAGTCGTAGGCGTCCAGGATCAGCTCGGCGTGGTCGTAGTCCTCCTGCGAGGGGGAGAAGACCTCGTTCGCGGCGTCGACCTGGCCGGGGTGCAGCACCCACTTGCCGTCGAAGCCGAGGGCGGCGGCGCGGCCCGCGACCTCGCGGTAGCCGTCCACGTTCTTGATCTGGAGGAAGGGGCCGTCGATCGCCTGGAGGTCGTGCATGCGGGCCGCCATCAGGATCCGCATCAGGATGTAGTGGTAGGCGTCCGCGCCGTAGCCGGGCGGCTGCATGCCCACGACCAGCGACTTCATGTTGATCGAGGCCATGAAGTCGGCCGGGCCGAAGATGATGGTCTCCAGCCGCGGCGAGGCGGCGGCGATCGCGTCGACGTTCACCAGGCCCTTGGCGTTCTCGATCTGCGCCTCGATGCCGATCTTGCCGACCTCGAAGCCCATGGTCTTCTCGATCTGCGTCAGGAGGAGGTCGAGCGCCACGACCTGCTGGGCGTCCTGGACCTTCGGCAGCATGATGCAGTCGAGGTTCTGGCCCGCGCCCTCGACGACGGTGATCACATCGCGGTACGTCCAGTGCGTGGTCCAGTCGTTGACGCGCACCACGCGGGTCTTGCCGGTCCAGTCGCCCTGGTTCAGTGCCTCCACGATCGTGTGGCGGGCGCCCTCCTTGGCGAGCGGGGCGCAGGCGTCCTCCAGGTCGAGGAAGACCTGGTCGGCCGGCAGGCCCTGGGCCTTCTCCAGGAAGCGCGGGTTCGAACCCGGCACCGCGAGACAGGAGCGGCGCGGCCGCAGCCGGTTGACCGGGGAAGTGGGCGTGGTCATGCGGGGACCTCCGTGCTTGCGACGTTCTCTAGTGGGTGGAGCTTGTTCGCCTTGCGGATCTCGTCGACGATACGGCCGATGATCTCCGTGATGCCGAAGTCCTTCGGGGTGAAGACGGCGGCGACCCCGGCCGCCTTCAGGGTGACGGCATCGGCGTTCGGAATGATGCCTCCGACGATGACGGGAATGTCACCCGCCCCCGCCGCCCGGAGGCGTTCGAGGACGTCCGGGACCAGCGCGCAGTGCGAGCCGGACAGGATGGACAGCCCCACGCAGTGCACGTCCTCGGCCAGGGCGGCCGTGGAGATTTCCTCGGGGGTCAGCCGGATGCCCTGGTAGACCACCTCGAACCCGGCGTCGCGGGCCCGTACGGCGATCTGCTCGGCCCCGTTGGAGTGCCCGTCCAGGCCCGGCTTGCCGACCAGCAGCCGCAGCCGCCCGGCGCCCAGGTCCGCGGCCGTACGGGTCACCTTCGCACGGACCTCGGCCATCGGTGTGCCCGGCTCGGCGGTGACCGCGACCGGCGCCGAGGAGACCCCGGTCGGCGCCCGGAACTCGCCGAACACCTCGCGCAGGGCGTTCGACCACTCGCCGGTGGTGACACCGGCGCGGGCGCACTCCAGGGTGGCCTCCATCAGGTTCTCGGTGCCGGCCGCCGCCTCCTTGAGCCGGTCCAGGGCCTGGCGGGTGGTGGGGAAGACGAAGGGATCGCCGTTGCCCTGCCGCTCGGAGGACTCCTCGCGCTCGGCGCGCCAGCGGCCGATCCGCTCGACGGTCAGCGCCTCCACGGCTCCGTCCACCGTCATGATCGCGCCGTCCAGGTCGGCGGTCAGCGGGTTCGGCTCTGTCTGCTGGAAGCAGTTGACGCCGACGATCTTGTCCTCGCCGTCCTCGATCCGGGCCCGCCGCTCGGCGTGCGAGGAGACCAGCTGGGACTTCAGGTACCCGGATTCGACGGCGGCCATGGCCCCGCCCATCTCCTGGATCCGCTCGATCTCCGCCATGCACTCGGTGACCAGCGAGTCCACCTTGGCCTCGATCACGTGCGAGCCCGCGAAGATGTCCTCGTACTCCAGCAGGTCGCTCTCCAGCGCCAGCACCTGCTGGATGCGCAGCGACCACTGCTGGTCCCAGGGCCGGGGCAGGCCCAGCGCCTCGTTCCAGGCCGGCAGCTGGACGGCGCGGGCGCGGGCGTCCTTGGAGAGGGTGACCGCCAGCATCTCCAGCACGATCCGCTGGACGTTGTTCTCCGGCTGCGCCTCGGTCAGGCCGAGGGAGTTGACCTGGACGCCGTAGCGGAAGCGCCGCTGCTTCTCGTTCTCGATGCCGTAGCGCTCGCGGGTGATCCGGTCCCAGATGCGGCCGAAGGCGCGCATCTTGCACATCTCCTCGATGAAGCGGACGCCCGCGTTCACGAAGAAGGAGATACGGGCGACCACCTCGCCGAAACGTTCCGCCGGGACCTGGCCCGAATCGCGGACCGAGTCGAGCACGGCGATCGCCGTGGACATCGCGTACGAGATCTCCTGGACCGGAGTGGCTCCCGCCTCCTGCAGGTGGTAACTGCAGATGTTGATCGGGTTCCACTTCGGGATGTGGTTGACCGTGTACGCGATCATGTCCGTCGTCAGGCGGAGCGAGGGCCCGGGCGGGAAGACGTGCGTCCCGCGCGAGAGGTACTCCTTGACGATGTCGTTCTGGGTGGTGCCCTGGAGCTGGGCGATGTCCGCGCCCTGCTCCTCGGCGGCCACCTGGTAGAGCGCCAGCAGCCACATGGCGGTGGCGTTGATCGTCATCGAGGTGTTCATCTGCTCCAGGGGGATGTCCTGGAACAGCCGCCGCATGTCGCCCAGATGGGAGACCGGAACCCCGACCCGGCCGACCTCGCCGCGGGCGAGGATGTGGTCGGGGTCGTATCCGGTCTGCGTCGGCAGGTCGAAGGCGACCGACAGACCCGTCTGGCCCTTGGCGAGGTTGCGGCGGTACAGCTCGTTGGACGCCTCGGCCGTGGAGTGGCCGGCGTACGTCCGCATGAGCCACGGACGGTCTTTCTGGCGCTCTGTCATCTCAGGCTGTCCCTTTGGCCTTTGAGGCGGTGTCAGACGTTACGGCTGTGCTTGTTGGTCCGCTCCGCTACGCGTCGCGGAACAGGTTGATGGCTTCGAGGTGCGTGGCGCGCATCTCGTGGTCGCGCACGCCCAGGCCCTCGGCGGGAGCCAGTGCGAGGACGCCGACCTTGCCCTGGTGCAGGTTGCGGTGGACGTCGTAGGCGGCCTGGCCGGTCTCCTCCAGGGAGTAGACCCGGGAGAGGGTGGGGTGGATCTTGCCCTTGGCCACGAGGCGGTTGGCCTCCCACGCCTCGCGGTAGTTCGCGAAGTGCGAGCCCACGATCTTCTTGAGCGACATCCACAGGTAGCGGTTGTCGTACTCGTGGTTGTAGCCCGAGGTCGAGGCGCAGGTGACGATCGTGCCGCCCTTGCGGGTGACGTAGACGCTGGCGCCGAAGGTCTCGCGGCCCGGGTGCTCGAAGACGATGTCCACGTCCTCGCCGCCGGTCAGTTCGCGGATGCGCTTGCCGAAGCGCTTCCACTCCTTGGGGTCCTGGGTGTGCTCGTCCTTCCAGAACTTGTAGCCCTCGGCGCTGCGGTCGATGATCGCGGTCGCGCCCATCGCGCGGCAGATGTCCGCCTTCTGCTCGCTGGAGACGACGCAGATCGGGTTCGCGCCGCCGGCCAGGGCGAACTGCGTGGCGTAGGAGCCGAGTCCGCCGCTGGCGCCCCAGATCAGGACGTTGTCGCCCTGCTTCATGCCGGCGCCGTTGCGGGAGACCAGCTGGCGGTAGGCGGTGGAGTTGACCAGGCCGGGGGAGGCGGCCTCCTCCCAGCTGAGGTGGTCCGGCTTGGGCATCAGCTGGTTGGACTTGACCAGTGCGATCTCTGCCAGGCCGCCGAAGTTGGTCTCGAAGCCCCAGATCCGCTGCTCGGGGTCGAGCATCGTGTCGTTGTGGCCGTCCGAGGACTCCAGCTCGACCGAGAGGCAGTGCGCGACGACCTCGTCGCCCGGCTTCCAGGCGTTCACGCCGGGGCCGGTGCGCAGGACCACGCCCGCCAGGTCGGAACCGATGATGTGGTACGGCAGGTCGTGCCGCTTGGTCAGCTCCGAAAGGCGCCCGTAACGCTCCAGGAAGCTGAAGGTCGACACGGGCTCGAAGATCGAGGTCCACACCGAGTTGTAGTTGACCGAGGAGGCCATGACGGCCACCAGGGCTTCGCCCGGGCCGAGTTCGGGGACCGGGACCTGGTCGAGGTGCAGGGACTTGCGCGGGTCCTTCTCGCGGGTGGTGAGCCCCGCGAACATTTCGGCTTCGTCCTTGTGCACGGTGATCGCGCGGTAGGAGTCGGGCAGCGGCAGGGCCGCGAAGTCGGCGGCCGTCGCGGCCTGCGACTGGATCGCGTCCAGGATGTCCTTCACGGTGGTGCCTCCGGCTGAGCGTTGAGGGAACGCTGAGGGGGTGGTGCGGTGAGGGTGGAGCAAGGCGAGGGTGCGGTGCTGAGGGCGTGCCGTCGGTCCGGCGGGGGTGGTGCGTGGCGACGCGCGGGTGGCGCGGAGGGTGCCTGTGACGCAGGCGTCCGGGGCGCGCTCCGTGCCGTGGTGGGCGTGGATCGCGGGGACATCCGGACGAGATTCAACGTATGGCACCCCGTGTCACTCGGCAAGGCACTGCGTGCCAAGAATTTCTCTCATTTGCCGATTGACCTGCGCGTATGAGCGATGATCGATCAGAGTTACCCACGAGTAGGGACAAGGCGGGCACAAAGAAAGGGCCGCCCCCGGAACGGGAGCGGCCCTTGTGACGAGCGTCGCTATCTGTTGCGCAGCGCCTCTTCGATCGTCCTCATGACCTCGTCGAGCGGAGCGTCCGTACGGGCCACCGCGACCAGTACCTCGCCCTCGGTGCGGACGGCGGCCGGAGCCGGCGCCCCCGCCTGCGAGCGCCCCGCCCCGATCCCGGAGCCGAAGGTCTTGCGCACGATCGAGAACGCGTGGTCCAGCTGCCCCTCCACGTCCCCCTGGCCGCCCGCCCGCAGCCAGCGCCGCAGCACGTGGTTGTGGGCGGTGACCACCGCGGAGGCCGCCACCTCGGCGAGCAGCGGATCGTCGTTGCCGGCGTGGTGGTCCTGCTCGTCGAAATGGGCCAGCAGGTAGCGCGTGAACAGCCGCTCGTAGCGGGCCACCGAGGCGATCTCCCGCTCCCGCAGCGCGGGCACCTCGCGGGTCAGCCGGTAGCGCTCCACCGACACCGCCGGGGAGGCGGCGTACATCTTCATGACTTCCTTGATCCCGCGGCACACCGTGTCGAGCGGGTGCTCGTGCGCCGGGGCCACGTCCAGGACCGCCTCGGCCCGGGTCAGGGTGTCGTCGTGGTCCGGGAAGATCGCCTCTTCCTTGGACCGGAAATGGCGGAAGAAGGTCCGCCGCGCGACACCCGCGGTCGCGGCGATCTCGTCGACCGTGGTGGCCTCGTACCCCTTCGTCGCGAACAGCTCCATGGCCGCGGCGGCCAGCTCGCGGCGCATCTTGAGGCGCTGGGCGGCCGCCCGGGTACCCGCGGCGCTCTCCGGGGCGTCGGAGGCCGAGGCGGCGCGGGACGAGGTCTTGGCGGGCTGGGACATGGATCGAAAGTACTTCATTGCCGCAGGAGAGCGCTCCTGCGGGGCCAGGGAGTGGGATGGATGCGGGGGAGGGCCCGCACTGGGCTCGGTGGGTGTGTCCCGCCGTGAGGGTCCGGCAGTCCCGAGCAGCCCTCCCCACGCATCCGGCTCGGATGCCCGCCGGCCGGGCCGTGGCTCGCCGGCGGGGGCGCGCACGGGCTTACCGGCGGGCGTACTCACGGAAACCGCGGCCGGTCTTCCGGCCGAGGCAGCCCGCCGCGACCAGGTGCTCCAGCAGCGGCGACGGGGCCAGCCCCGGGTCGCGGAACTCCTTGTGGAGGACCTTCTCGATGGCCAGGGAGACGTCGAGACCGACCACGTCGAGCAGCTCGAAGGGCCCCATCGGGTACCCGCCGCCCAGCTTCATCGCGGCGTCGATCTCGTCCAGGCTCGCGTAGTGCTGCTCGACCATCTTGATCGCGTTGTTCAGGTACGGGAACAGCAGCGCGTTCACGATGAACCCCGCACGGTCCCCGCAGTCCACCGGGTGCTTGCGCACCTTCACGCAGATCGCGCGGACCGTGGCGTGCACGTCGTCGGCCGTCAGGACCGTACGGACCACCTCGACGAGCTTCATCGCCGGGGCCGGGTTGAAGAAGTGCATGCCGATCACGTCCTGCGGGCGCGAGGTCGCGCGGGCGATCGCGATCACCGGCAGGGAAGAGGTGGTCGTCGCCAGGATCGCGCCCGGCCGGCACACCTTGTCCAGGGTCGCGAACAGCTCCTGCTTGACCGCCAGGTCCTCGGCGACGGCCTCGACGGCCAGGTCCACCTCGGCGAAGGCGTCCAGGGAACCGGCCGGGGAGATCCGCTCCAGGGTCCGCGCGGCGGCCTCCGCCGTGAGGCGGCCCTTGTCCACCGCCCGGGCCAGGGACTTGCCGATCGCGGCCTTCGCCGCGTCCGCCTTGTCCTGGCTGCGGCCCGCCAGCACCACCGAGTAGCCGGCCTGCGCGAAGACCTGCGCGATACCGCTCGCCATCGTCCCGGAACCGGCCACGCCGACCACGGAGACCGGGCGGCTGGAGGCGATCACCGAACCGTCCAGCGGGGTCTGCAGGTCGCGCACGATGACCGGGCTGCCCTGGGCCTCGTACGTGTAGAACCCGCGCCCGGACTTGCGGCCGGTCAGCCCGGCCTCCGCGAGGTGGCCGAGGATCGGCGCCGGAGCGTGCAGCCGGTCGCCGGAGGAGGCGTACATGGCCTCCAGGACGGTCCGGGCGGTGTCGACGCCGATCAGGTCGAGCAGGGCCAGCGGGCCCATCGGCAGGCCGCAGCCCAGCTTCATGGCCGCGTCGATGTCCTCGCGGGAGGCGTACTTGGCCTCGTACATGGCGGCGGCCTGGTTCAGGTAGCCGAAGAGCAGCCCGTCCGCGACGAAACCGGGGCGGTCGCCGACCGCCACGGGCTCCTTGCCCAGCTCCCGGGCGAGCGCCGTGACCGCCTCGACGGCGGTCGGCGCGGTGAGCACGCAGGAGACGATCTCGACGAGCTTCATGGCCGGGGCCGGGTTGAAGAAGTGCAGGCCCAGCACCCGCTCGGGGCGCAGCGACTCGGCGGCGAGCCGGGTCACCGACAGCGCGTTCGTGCCGGTGGCGAGGACGGTGTCGGGGCGCACGATCCGGTCCAGCGCGGCGAAGACCTGCTGCTTCAGCTCGTAGGACTCCGGGACGACCTCGATGACGAGGTCGGCGTCGGCGGCCGCGGACAGCTCGCCGAAGGTGCGGAAGCGGGCGAGTACGGCGTCCCGCTCCTGCTCGGTGAGCTGCTCACGGGTGACCGAGCGGGCGGTGGCGGCGGCCAGCGAGGCCGTGGCGCGCCGGGCGGCGCTCTCGTCGATGTCGATGCCGATGACCTCGCGGCCGGCCCGGGCGAGGACCTCGGCGATACCGGTGCCCATGGTGCCGAGGCCGACGACGGCGATCGTCTGCGGGGAGGAAGGGCCGGAAGAAGGCGGGGTGGGCTGACTGGACTGACGGTCCATCGCGGGACTCCAGTGAAGAGTGACGACTGAGGGAGGGCGCGCGAAGAGGGGCGCGCCGGATGCCGTGCGGGGCGGAAAGCCGCCACGAGCAGGGCGGTGCCGTGCGGGGCGGAGAGCGGCGGACCCTGTCCCGGGGCCACGCCGTACGAACATCGGTACCCGAAGAGATCGGAGTACCGGACCGACGGACACGGGGGCGGCTGCGTCACCAGGCCGCCCTCGTACGTGTTGAGAAGGACAGTAACCCGCCGGTAACCGGTTGGCCAGAGCACGGGAGCCCGGAAGAGATGTGACGTACACCGCTCGCCCGCCTCCCGCCCGCCCTAGGGTGGTCGCGTGAACGTGCTGGAGCGGCTGCGGGCAGAGGCGGACCAAGCGCCGGAGTACGAGGCGCTGTTGACGGCGCGGCCGGACGCGCTGGCCGATGCGCTGACCGCGGCGGGCCGCCCGCTGTGGGCCCGCGAACTGGCGGCGTACCGCCTCGGGCTGGCCGGGGACCGGCGCGCCTTCGAGTCCCTGGTGCTGCTGCTCAACCACCGGGACCCGCCGCGCTGCGAGGCCGCCGCGCAGGCCCTGGCGGTGCTGAACGACCCCCGGACCGCCCGCGCGGCGGCGGCCCTGGCCACCAACGAACTGCGCACGGCCTACGCCCTGCACCCGGTCCGGCTCCTGACGGCCCTGCGGGCCCCCGAATCCGCCCCCACCCTGATCGCCACCCTCGCCCGCCTCCTGGGCCCGAACGACCCGTACTGGCGAGTGGCCCTCGCCTGCGTGGAAGGCCTGGGCGCCCTGGCCGACCCCCGTGCCCGAGACGTCCTGACCCGCGCCCAGTCCCACCCCCGCCTCGCCCTCGCGGCGACGAAAGCCCTGCGGGAGCTGGCCGCCCCCGCGTAGGGCCCTTCCGTACGTACGGCCTAGCCGCGGAAGCCCAGCACGCCGTGGAGAGCTGCTCCGCCCGCCGTCGCGGGGACCGCGCGGGTGGCTGCGGTCGGCTGGGGGTCGGGGCGGGCCGCGCAGGTGGCGTCGGACGCCTTGCCCGTCGTCAGGTACGCGGCCAGCTTCTCGTCCAGGCAGGCGTTGCCGCTGAGTGCGATGCCGTGGTTGCCGCCGCCCTCCTCGACGACCAGCGCCGAGTTCTTGAGCTTCTCGTGCATCGCCTTCCCGCCCTCGAACGGGGTCGCCGCGTCCAGGGTGGCCTGGAAGAGCAGCGCGGGCGGCAGGTCGGCGTTCGTGATGTCCGGCGCCGCCAGCGGCTGCGTCGGCCAGAACGCGCACGGAGCGTTGTACCAGGCGTTGTTCCAGGTCATGAACGGCGCCTCGGCGTGCGTGCGCCACATGTCGGCGCGCCAGGTGTTCCAGTCCTTCGGCCAGGCCGAGTCCCGGCACTGGACCGCGGTGTAGACGCTGTAGCTGTTGCCCGCGGACGGTTCCACCGCGCCGAACCGCTCGTAGGCGGCCACCAGGGGTTTGGTCTCGCCGCGCGCCGCATAGGCGGCGAAGGCCTCCGCGAGGTTCGGCCAGTAGCCGTTGTAGTAGCCGCCCGGCATGAAGGTGTCCTCCAGCTCGGCCGCCCCGACCTTGCCGCCCGCCGGGGTGGTGCGCACCGCGTCCCGCATCTCGTACCAGCGGGCCTCGACCTCCGCCGGATCGGTGCCCAGCCGGTAGGTGGCGTCGTGGCGGGCCACCCAGGCCAGGAACGCCTTGTGGCGGGCGTCGAAGGCCCGGTCCTGGGCGAGGTTGTCGGCGTACCAGATGCCGCCCGGGTCGACGATGGAGTCCAGCACCAGCCGGTGTACGCGCTCCGGGTGCAGCTTCGCGTACACCGCGCCCAGGTAGGTCCCGTACGAATAGCCGAAGTAACTGATCCGCGGCGCGCCGAGGGCCACGCGCAGCAGCTCGATGTCGCGGGCGGCCGACACGGTGCCGATGTACGGGAGCACGTCCGCGTGCCTGGCCCGGCAGGATTCGGCGAAGGACTTCACCCGGTCCAGGTTCGCCCGCTCGACGCCCGGGTCGAGGGGCACGGAGTCCGGGCGTACGGGCTTGAAGTGGTCCCCGCCGCAGTCCAGGGCGGGTTCGCTCCTGCCGACGCCGCGCGGGTCGAAGCCGATGACGTCGTACTGCGCGGCCACCGCCTTGGGGAGCGCGGAGGCGACGTACCCGGCCAGGGCGCGCCCGCTGCCGCCGGGGCCGCCGGGGTTGACCAGCAGGGGGCCCTGGGAGGTCTTCCCGGTGTGCGGGACGCGGGTGAGGGCCAGCGAGATCCGCCGCCCGCCGGGCCGGTCGTGGTCCAGCGGCACCGAGAGCGAGGCGCACTGGAGGGTCGGGTAGCGCGCCGTCTTGCAGTCGGTCCAGCGCAGCGCCGCGGCGGCGGGGGCGGCGGCCGTGACCGGGCTCGCGAGGGCGGTGGCGACGGTGGCGACGGACAGCAGCACCGCGGCGCGCTTCTTCAAGGGGCGGATCAATGGGGCCTCCCAGCCGAGGGTTCTGGGCGGAATCGTCCCGGAACCGGGGGACGGAAACCGGGATTGTGCGGCGTATTGGCCCGATCTGATGACGCTTCACCGGCGGCCCCGGCCGCAGATGGAGTACCGGCGCCGGGGCGGCCGGGTACCGGACACCGGCCGGAGGCGGATTTGGGCGGTCGACGCGGAGGTGATTGGCTTGCGGGGGACGAGTGAACACAACTGCTGGAGGAACAGCTATGGCGCAGGTCGAGGCCACCACGGAACGGATCATCGCGGCTGACGCGGAGACCGTGTTCGACGCGCTGGCGGACTACAGCGGCACCCGGGGCAAGCTGCTCCCCGAGCACTTCAGCGAGTACGAGGTGCGCGAGGGCGGCGACGGCGAGGGCACCCTGGTGCACTGGAAGCTCCAGGCCACCAGCAAGCGGGTGCGCGACTGCCTGCTGGAGGTCACCGAGCCCACGGACGGGCAGCTCGTGGAGAAGGACCGCAACTCCTCCATGGTCACCACCTGGACCGTGACCCCGTCCGGCGAGGGCAAGTCCAGGGCCGTGGTCTCCACCGTCTGGAACGGCGCGGGCGGCATCGGCGGCTTCTTCGAGCGCACCTTCGCCCCCAAGGGCCTGGGCCGCATCTACGACAGCGTGCTGGCGAACCTGGCCACCGAGGTCGAGAAGGGCTAGCCGCCCCGCCTCTACGGAGTCTACGGACAGCCGTCCCGCGGACCGGTGGGCGCGCCCCACGCGGCTCACCGGTTCGAGTGGATTTCCCGGCCGGCGGCGACCGGCGCGCCGACCCTGGGCGCGGGCGGGGGCCGTGGATAGGCTGGGGCCCCTGCGTCGTGACCGACCGCCCGGGGGCCCTGATGAAGATCCTCGTCTCCGCCGACATGGAGGGCGCCACGGGCGTCACCTGGCCCGCCGACGTCCTGCCCGGCACCCCCCAGTGGGAGCGCTGCCGCGCGCTGTTCACCTCCGACGTGAACGCGGCGGCCCTCGGATTCTTCGACGGCGGCGCCGACGAGGTGCTCGTCAACGAAGCCCACTGGACCATGCGCAACCTGCTGCTGGAGCGCCTCGACGAGCGCGTGCAGATGCTCACCGGCCGCCACAAGGCCCTCTCCATGGTCGAGGGGGTCCAGCACGGGGACGTCGACGGGATCGCCTTCGTCGGCTACCACACGGGCGCGGGCGAGGCGGGCGTCCTCGCCCACACCTATCTCGCCAATTCCATCACCGGAGTCTGGGTGAACGGCGTCCGCGCGAGCGAGGGGCGGCTCAACTCCCTCGTGGTCGCCGAATACGGCGTCCCCGTGGTCCTGGTCACCGGCGACGACCTGACGTGCGCGGACGCGGCCCGGTACGCGCCGCACGCCCGGACCGTCGCGGTGAAGGACCACGTCTCGCGCTACGCCGCGGTGTGCCGCACCCCCGCCCGGACCGCCGCCGACATCCGCGCGGCCGCCGCGGCGGCCACCGCCCTCGCCGTGCGCCACGAGCCCGCGGCCCGCGGCCCGTTCACGGTCGAGGTGGAGTTCGACGCCGAGCACCTGGCGATGTCGGCGACCGTCGTCCCCGGGGTCGAACGGACCGGGGAGCGCCGGATCGCCTACACCAGCGGGGCGATGTACGAGGGGATCCGGACCTTCAAGACGGTCACGACGATCGTCTCGGCAGCGGTGGAGGAGCAGTATGGGTGACATGGAACAGGTTCTGGACGCGGCGGACGCGATGGACGACATGGACGCGGCGGACGCGATGGACGTGCGCGGCGGGCCGGAGTCGGCCGTCGACCCGCGGGCGCTCGACGAGGTCGTCGAGTTCACCTCCGGTCTGATCCGCATCGACACCACCAACCGCGGCGGCGGCGACTGCCGGGAGCGCCCGGCCGCCGAGTACGCCGCCGAACGCCTCGCCGCCGCAGGGCTGGAGCCCGTCCTGCTGGAGCGCACCCCCGGCCGCACCAACGTGGTCGCCCGGATCGCGGGCACCGACCGCACCGCCGACGCGCTGCTCGTCCACGGCCACCTGGACGTGGTGCCCGCCGAGGCGGCCGACTGGAGCGTCGACCCCTTCTCGGGCGAGGTCCGCGACGGGGTGGTCTGGGGCCGCGGGGCCGTCGACATGAAGAACATGGACGCGATGATCCTGGCCGTCGTACGGTCCTGGGCCCGGGCCGGGGTCCGGCCGCGGCGCGACATCGTGATCGCCTTCACCGCCGACGAGGAGGACAGCGCCGTCGACGGCTCGGGCTTCCTCGCCGACCGGCACGCGCACCTCTTCGAGGGCTGTACGGAGGGCCTCAGCGAATCCGGTGCCTTCACCGTGCACACCGGACCCGGCCGCGCCCTCTACCCCATCGCGGCCGGTGAACGCGGCACCGCCTGGCTGAAGTTGACCGCCCGTGGCACCGCCGGGCACGGTTCGAAACCCAACCGGGCCAATGCCGTCACCCGGCTCGCCGCCGCCGTCGCCCGGATCGGCGCGCACGAATGGCCGGTGCGGATCACCGACACCGTCGCCGCCTGCCTCACCGAACTCGCCGCGCACCAGGGCCTGTCCGTGGACCCGAGGAGTCCCGGTTTCGACCTCGACGCGGTGCTGGAGCGGCTCGGGCCCGCCCGCATGCTGGTCGAGGGAACCGTCCGCAACAGCGCCAACCCCAGCATGCTCAGCGCCGGTTACAAGGTCAACGTGGTGCCCGGCCGGGCCACCGCCCACATCGACGGCCGGATGGTGCCCGGCGGCGAGCCGGAGTTCCGCGCCACCCTCGACGCGCTCACCGGCCCCGACGTCGACTGGGAGTTCCACCACCGCGAGGAGGCCCTCGAAGCCCCGGTCCACGGCCGGACCTTCGGGATCCTGCGCGAGGCCGTCGAGCACTTCGACCCCGAAGGCCACGTGCTCCCCTTCTGCATGGCGGGCGGCACCGACGCCAAGCAGTTCTCCCGCCTCGGCATCACCGGCTACGGCTACTCCCCGCTCAAGCTGCCCCCCGGCTTCGACTACTGGTCGCTCTTCCACGGCGTGGACGAGCGGGTCCCCGTCGACGCCCTGCACTTCGGGGTCAGGGTCCTCGACCGCGCGCTGCGGACCCTGTGATGGTCCCCGCGTCACCCGCGGGTCCCGCCGCGCCCGCCGTCCCCGCCGTGCCGACCGCGCCCTACGGCACCTGGCCCTCGCCCATCGACGCGGCGCTCGCCGCCTCCCACGACGGGCGGCCCGAGTACCTCGGCACGGTCGGCGCCGAGGTGTGGTGGACCGAGCCGCGCCCCGACGAGGGCGGCCGCCGCACCCTGGTCCGGCGGCCCGCCGACGGCGGCCCCGCGGCCCCGGTGCTGCCCGCGCCCTGGAACGTGCGCAGCCGGTTCACCGAATACGGCGGCAAGCCCTGGGCCGGCGCCGAACGGGCCGACGGGAGCGGCCCGTTGCTGGTCTTCACGCACTTCGCCGACCAGCGGCTGTACGCCTACGAGCCGGACGCGCCCGGCGTCGCCCCCCGCCCGCTGACCCCCCTCGGCCCCACCGGCGGCGGGCTGCGCTGGGTGGACCCGGTGCTCCGCGAGGACGCCGTGTGGTGCGTCATGGAGGAGTTCACCGGGCCCGCGCCGACCGATGTGCGCCGGGTCCTGGCGGCCGTACCGCTGGACGGATCCGCCGCCGGTGACCGCTCGGCGGTGCGCGAACTGACCGACGACCGGCACCGGTTCAGCACCGGAGCCCGGCTCTCGCCGGACGGCCGGCAGGCCGCGTGGCTGGTCTGGGACCACCCGCGGATGCCCTGGGACGGTACCGAACTGCTGCTGGCCGAGGTCACCGCCGACGGCGCGCTCACCGGGATCCGCTCCGTGCTCGGCGGCCCCGGGGAATCCGTCGCCCAGGCCGAATGGGCCGCCGACGGAAGCCTGTTGGCGCTCAGTGACCGGGGCGGCTGGTGGAACCCGTACCGGGTGAGCCGCACCGGCGGGGAGCCCGTCGGCCTGTGCCCGCGCGAGGAGGAGTTCGGCGGCCCGCTCTGGAAGCCGGGCCTCGGCTGGATGGCGCCGCTGGCCGACGGCCCCGTGGCCGTCCTGCACGGCCAGGGCTCCTCGGTGCTGGCCGTCCTCGATCCGGAGACCGGCGACCTGGTGGACGCGGCGGGCCCCTGGACCGCCTGGCAGCCCACCCTGGCCGCGCACGGCACCCGCGTCTACGGCGTCGCGGCCAGCCCGCGCAGCCCGTACGAGGTGGTCGAACTGGACACGGCGAGCGGCCACGCGCGGCCCGTGGACACCGGGAGCGCCCGCCGCCCCGGCCCCGTGGACCCCGCCTACTACCCCGAACCGCAGAGCCGCACCTTCCTCGGCCCCGACGACCAGCAGATCCACGCGCACGTCTACCCGCCGCACCACCCCACCCTGCGCGCCCCCGCCGACGAACTCCCGCCCTACGTGGTGTGGGCCCACGGCGGCCCCACCGACCACGTGCCGCCCGTACTCGACCTGCACATCGCCTACTTCACCTCCCGCGGCATCGGGGTGGCCGAGGTCAACTACGGCGGCTCCACCGGCTACGGGCGGGCCTACCGCGAGCGGCTGCGCGAGCAGTGGGGCGTGGTCGACGTGGAGGACTGCGCCGCGGTGGCCCGCGCGCTCGCCGCCGAGGGCACCGCCGACCCGGCCCGGCTCGCCATCCGGGGCGGCAGCGCGGGCGGCTGGACCACGGCGGCCTCGCTGGCCGCGACCGACCTGTACGCCTGCGGGACGGTCATCTATCCGGTGCTCGACCTCACCGGCTTCGCCGCCGAGACCCACGACCTGGAATCCCGCTACATCGACGGGCTCGCCGGACCGCCCGACACCCTGGCCGTCCGCTGCCGGGACCGCTCGCCGCTGGCCCGCGCCGACCGGATCACGGCGCCGTTCGTCCTGCTCCAGGGCCTGGACGACGCGGTGTGCCCGCCCTCCCAGGCCGAACGCTTCCTGGCCGCCATGCGCGGCCGCTCGGTGCCCCACGCCTACCTCGCCTTCGAGGGCGAGGGCCACGGATTCCGCCGCGCGGACACCATGGTCCGCGCGCTGGAGGCCGAACTGTCGCTGTACGCCCAGACCTTCGGCTTCGCGCGGCCGGACATCCCGCGCCTGGAGCTGCGCCCCTGACCGCGCCCCGCGGTTAGCATCGAAGGATGCCTGATCTTGATCCGCTGTACCTCGCCGCAGGCCCCCGGGTCGGGCTGCGGCGCATCCGGTCCGCCGACGGGCCCGAGTTCATCCGGCGCACCCGGGAGAGCCGCGAGCTGCACCGGCCGTGGCTGTTCCCGCCGGGGACGCCCGAGGAGTACGCGGCCTACGCGGCCCGGCTGACCGGCGCCGACGGCGCGGACGAAGCGCGCGCCGGGTTCCTGGTGTGCGAGCGCGACGGCGGCGCGATCGCCGGATTCGTCAACGTGAACAACATCGTGCGCGGAGCGTTCCAGTGCGGGGCCCTGGGCTACGGGGCCTTCGCGCACGCCGCCGACCGGGGCCTGATGACGGAGGGAGTGGGCCTGCTGCTCCGGCACGCGCTGACCGGGCCGCCGACGGACGAGGCCGGCGGCCCGCACGGACCCGCCCCGCACGGCTCCGCCCCGCACGAACCCGGCCCCCGCGGGCTCGATCTGCACCGGCTGGAGGTCAATGTCCAGCCCGGCAACGCCGCCTCGATCGCGCTCGTCCGCCGCCTCGGCTTCCGCCTGGAGGGCCTCTCACCCGCCTTCCTGCGCGTCGACGGCGCCTGGCGCGACCATGAACGCTGGGCCATCACCCGGGAGATGCTCGACCCGGCGGTCCCGCATCACGCAGGATGAGGGGATGCGAACGATCGTGCTCCTCGACGCTCCGTCCAACCTGGGTCTGCGCCCACCCGCCCCCGGCGCCGTGCCCGGGGTCTACAAACTCGCCGGAGCGCTGCGCGAACAGGGCCTGCTGGCCCGGCTCGGCGCGCGCGACGGCGGGGTCGTCGTCCCGCCGCGCTACGACCGCGGTGACTGGCGCGAGGGCGACGGGGTCTTCCACGCCCCGGCCCTCGCCGCGTACACCGTCACCCTCGCCGACCGGATCGAAAAGCACCTGCGGGCCGGGGAGTTCCCGGTCGTCCTCGGCGGGGACTGCTCGATCCAGCTCGGCGCCTCCCTGGCCATGCGCCGGCTCGGCCGGTACGGGCTGGCCGCCATCGACGGCTCCGCCGACTTCCGCCACCCCGGGAACACGGCCGTCAACGGGCCCGTCGGGGCGGCCGGGGGCGAGGAGCTGGCGCTCGCCACCGGCCGCGGCCAGGCCGACCTGTCCGACATCGAGGGCCGCTCGCCGTACCTGCGGGACGAGGACGTACGGCTCTTCGGGCTGCGGGACGGCGACGCGGACCTCCCCGAACTGGCCGCCGCCGGGATCATGGCCGTCACCGTCGGGCAGATCCGGGAGGCGGGGGCCGGGCCGGTGGCGCGGGTGGCGCTGGAGGGACTGCGCCCGCCGGTCACCGCCGGGTTCTGGGTGCACCTGGACGCCGACGTCCTGGACCCGGGGGTGATGCCCGCCGTGGACAGCCCCGACGCGGGCGGACTGCTCCCCGACGAACTGGGCGAGCTGCTCGCCGTCCTCGTGAAGTCCCCGCGCTGCGTCGGGCTGAACGTCACCGTCTACGACCCGGACCTCGACCCGGACGCCAGTGCGGGCGCACTCCTCGCCGACCTGGTGGCCGGGGCCTTTGCGTAATCCTGACCGGGTGTGATCCGCCGCATGGCTGTGCTTCGGCCGCCGTGACGTGTTCCATTTCCCTCATGGCCACGATCGTCCGACGTTCCGTACTGACGCTGCCCGCAGCCCCGTTGGGGCCCGAGAACCCGCTGCCCACCCTGGGCGGGCCCGCCGAGGTGCACGCCCTCGACGAGCGTTCCCAGGGCGGGCTGCCCCGCGAGATGGTCCGGCAGATCGGCTATGAACCGCTCAGATCGCTGCTTCCGGTGCGGGTGCTGGACGGCTACCAACGGGAGCGCGCGGAGACCGAGTTCGACAGCATCGTCCTGGAGAACGCACACGTGCGGGTGACCGTGCTGCCCGGGCTCGGCGGCCGCGTGCACTCGATCGTCCACCTGCCCACCGGACGCGAACTGCTCCACCGCAACCCGGTGTTCCAGCCCGCCGCCTTCGCCCTCAACGGCGCCTGGTTCTCCGGCGGCATCGAATGGAACATCGGCGCCACCGGGCACACCACCCTGTCCTGCGCCCCGCTGCACGCCGCGCTCGTCCCGGCGCCCGACGGCACCACCATGCTCCGCATGTGGGAGTGGGAGCGGCTGCGCGACCTCCCCTTCCAGGTGGACCTGTGGCTGCCGGAGGACTCGGAGTTCCTCTACGTCGGCGTCCGGGTGCGCAATCCGCACGAGCGGGCCGCGCCCGTGTACTGGTGGTCCAACACCGCCGTCCCCGAGGGCCCCGGCACCCGGGTGCTCGCCCCCGCCGACGAGGCCTGGCACTTCGGCTACGAGCGCGCGCTGCGCCGGATCCCCGTACCGCGGTGGGAGGGTGCGGACCGGACGTACCCGCTGCGCGGCGAGTACCCCGCCGACTACTTCTACGAGGTGGCGGACGGGGACCGGCCCTGGATCGCCTCGCTCGACGACGCGGGGTACGGGCTGGCGCAGACCTCCACCGCCCGGCTGCGCGGGCGCAAGCTCTTCGTGTGGGGCGCCGGGCGGGGCGGGCGGCGCTGGCAGGAGTGGCTGACCGAGCCCGGCACCCCGGGGTACGCGGAGATCCAGGCCGGCCTCGCGCGGACCCAGCTGGAGCACGTACGCCTGGAGGCCGGGGCCGAGTTCAGCTGGCTGGAGGCGTACGGGCCGCTGGCCGCCGAGCCGGGAGCGGTGCACGGCGACGACTGGACGGCGGCCCGCGCCGAGGCCGGGCGGGCGCTGGAGGCGGCGCTGCCCCGGGAACGGGTGGACGCGGCGTACGAGGCGTGGCGGCCCTGCGCCGACCACGAACCGGGGGAGCGGCTGGCCACCGGGTCCGGCTGGGGCGCCCTGGAGGTGCTGTGCGGCGGGCACAAACTGCCCGGCACCCCCTTCGCCGAAGCGGACCTGGGCGAGGCCCAGGCGCCCTGGCTGGAACTGTGGCGCACGGGGGTGTTCCCGAGCCCGCGCCGGGTGGCCCCGCCCGGGCCCAGCCTGGTCGCCGCGCACTGGCGGGACATGCTGGAGACGGCCCCGGCGGACCCGCTCACCGAATACCACCTCGGGGTCGCCCAGTGGCACGCGGGCGATGTGGCCCAGGCGGTGCGCAGCTGGGAGCGCGGCCTGGCGCTGGCCCCCTCGCGCTGGCCGCTGCTGCGCTGCATGGCGGTCGCGGACCGGCTGGCGGGCGACCCGGAACGGGCGGCCGACCGGTACGCGGAGGCCTTCGCTGACCTGGCCGAGGAGAGCCGGGGCGGCGCGGCCTGGACGGCCGCCGAGTCCGCGCTGGGCCGGGAGGCGATGACCGCGCTGCTGGCGGCGGGCCGCCCGGGCGCGGCCCGCGCGGTCTGGGAGCGGCTGCGGCCCTCGCTGCGCGAACAGGGCCGGTTCCTGCTGCTGGCCGCCCGGATGCTCGCGGCGGAGGGCCATGTGGGCGCCGCGCTGCGGGTGTTCGAGGAGGGCTTCGAGGTGGCGGACCTCCGGGAGGGGGACGAGGCCCTGGGCGAGGTGTGGTCGTCCCTGACCGACCGCCCGCTGCCCCGGCGCTACGACTTCCGGATGCGGCCGCCGCGGGGCTGAGGGGTGCGGCGGCCCCGGCGGTGACGGCCGCCGCCGCGCCCGCCGGGGCCGCCCCGGGGGGGACGATCGCTCGCCCCCGGGGCCGCCGGACGCAGCCGTCCTCGCGCGCGGCCCGGCTTGCCCTCCGGGGGTGCCTCAAACGCCGACGGGGCTGATTTCCCCCGGGATGACCGGAGCGACCACCGCGTCTGGCCGGGGCCACCGTGTCCGGCGGGGTCATTCAGCCCCGCCGGCGTTTGAGGCGCCGCCGGAGGCACACCTCGGCGCAGCCATCGCCTCCGGCCGGCCCTCACATTCCCCCGGCCACCGCTGGGAGGTGCCCCCGGGGCAGGCCGGATTGGCCACCGGGGCCACCGGGGCCACCGCGGCGGCCGGTCACGCCCGGCACAGGATCTCGCCGTTCAGGACCGAGAACCAGGCGTCCGGCTCCCGGCCCCAGGCGCGCCACGCGTCGGCGGCCGCCGTCAGCCCGGCGGCCGTGGTGTGGCCGCCCTCCGTGGCGGCGCGGGCGTACGAGGACGCCGTCGTACGGTCCGCCCACAGCCCGCTCCACCAGGCCACCTCGTCCGGCGTCGCGTAACACCACGCGGTGGCCGTCGCCGTGATCTCGCCGAACCCGGCCGCCTTCGCCCAGGACAGCAGGCGCCGCCCGGCGTCCGGCTCGCCGCCGTTGGCGCGGGCCACCCGCCGGTACAGGTCCTGCCAGTCGTCCAGGCCGGGCACCTGCGGGAACCAGGTCATCGCCGCGTAGTCGGCGTCGCGCACGGCGACGATCCCGCCGGGCCGGCACACGCGCCGCATCTCGCGCAGCGCCCGGACCGGGTCGCCCACGTGCTGCAGCACCTGGTGGGCGTGGACGACGTCGAAGGAGTCGTCCGGGAAGTCCAGCGCGTGCACGTCGGCGGTGGCGAACTCGATGCCGTGCAGGCCGCGTTCCTCCGCGTACTGCCGGGCCCGGTCGACGACGTCCGCGGCGGCGTCCACGGCGGTGACCCGCCCCGGGGCGACCAGCTCGGCCAGGTCGGCGGTGATCGTGCCCGGTCCGCAGCCCACGTCCAGCAGGTCCATGCCCGGGCGCAGCGCGCCGGTCAGGTAGGCGGCCGAGTTCGCGGCGGTGCGCCAGCGGTGCGAGCGCAGGACCGACTCGTGGTGCCCGTGGGTGTAGACGGCGGTCTCGTGGGCGGTCTCGGGTGCGCTTTCCATGGCGGTGACTCCTCGTCGTCGAAGGGTGTCGAAGCGGTGTCATCACGGTAGAGGATCATGTCGGGATATGAGATATGCGTATCGGAATGTGGACATCCCCCTTGTGGGGAAAGAGGGTTGGGCGGTCGGGTAGCCGGGGAAACGAAGCGCGAGGACAGTGGGCCGCAGGAGGCGGAGCGCCTTGCGAGAGGACGGTGGGACCGGTGGGAGAACATCGGCCGGACACGCTGCTGGACCAGCACGCGAAGGCCCTGGAACTCTTCGGCGCGTACGTGCGCCGGGTCGCCGACGGCCAGTGGGACGACCCGACCCCCTGCACCGAGTGGACCGTGCGGGAACTGGTCAACCACGTCACCGGTGAGCAGCTCTGGATCCCGCCGCTGGTGACCGAGGGGCGGACCGTGGAGGAGGTCGGCGACGCGTTCTCCGGCGACGTGCTCGGCGCGGACCCGGGCGCCGCCTGGGGCCTGGCCGCGGCCGCCGCCCACGCCGCCTTCACGGCCCCCGGGGCCCTGGAGCGGACCGTGGCGCTCTCCTACGGGCCCACGCGCGGGTCGGCGTACTGCTCCGAGCTGACCGCCGACTGCGTCGTGCACGCCTGGGACCTGGCGCGGGGCATCGGGGCCGACGACCGGCTCCCGGACGGCCTGGTGGAGTTCTCGATCAAAGAGGTGATGCCCTACGCCGACACGCTCGCGGCGAGCGGGGCGTACGCCGCGGCGCTGGACGTGTCGGCGGGCGCGGACGCGCAGACCCGGCTGCTGGCGCTCGTCGGGCGCGCGGGCTGACCTGCGGGCCGGCGCGGGGGCGAGGCGCGCGCGATACATGCGACCGCCATATAAGCGGCAGATCGGATCAGAGAACCGTATAAAGGTCGGGTCAGCGGTGTCGGCCAGAGGCCGGACGGACAGCCGGACGGACGGATGGAAGCGGTGGTGCAGGCGGTGGCGGGGATGCGGCGCACGGCGGCAGAAGGACGCGGCCCGGTCCGGTACGGGCCCCCGGCCCCGGAACCGGGCCTGCCCGTGCTGCCCGAACTCACCGCCGTCCTCGCGGCCGCCGCGGGCCGCTCCGCCCCCGAACCCCCGGGCGGCGGCGCGGCCGTCCGCGAGGCCGCCTGCCGCCACTGGGCCCGGCGCGGCCTGCCCGCCGAACCGGACGCCGTGGCCGCCGGACCGGGCGCGCCCGCACTGCTGCTCGCGCTGCTCGGCGCGTACGGCGGCGACGTGCTGCTGCCCCGCCCCTGTCCCGCCTGGTGGACCCCGCAGGTCCGGCTGCTGGGACGGCGCGCCTACCACGTGCCCACCCCCGCGGAATGCGGCGGCGTGCCCGATCCCTACGCCCTGCTGGAGACCGTGCGCCGGGTGCGCGCCGAGGGCGGCGACCCCCGCGTGCTGCTCCTGTCGGTGGCCGACGACCCCACCGCGACCGTGCCGCCGCCGGAGGTCCTGCGCGAGGCGTGCGAGGCCGCGGAGTCCGCCGGACTGTTCGTGGTCAGCGACGAGACCTGGCGCGACACCCTGCACCGGCCGCACCAGGACGCCGTCCTCAGCCCCGCCGAAATGCTGCCCGAACAGGCCGCCGTGCTGCTCGATCTCTCCGGCGCGCTGCTGCCGGGCGGGTGGCCCGCGGCCGTCGTCCGCTTCCCCGGCACCGCCCGCGGCACCTGGCTGCGCGCCCGTACGCTCGACGTCCTCACCGCCACCGGTGCGCTCGTCGCGGGCCCCGTCGCCGTGGCCGCCGCGCACGCCCTGGACGAACCCGCGGCCGTCGTCGCCCGCGGCCGCTCCGCCGCCGCCCTGCACGCGGCGGTGGCCGCGGCCGCGCACCGGGAGCTGCTCGCCGTCGGAGCCTTGGCCCGGCCCCCGCGCGCCGGCCGCCACCTCTACGCCGACCTGGGCCCGCTGCGCGCCGGACTCGCCCGGCACGGCGTCGGCGACGCCATGGAGCTGGAGGACTACCTGGGCACCCGGCTCGGCGCCCCCGCCCCCGGCGGCCAGCGGTTCGACGACGAACTGGGCGCGCTGCGCTTCCGGTTGTCGACCGGCCCGCTGCTGGGCGCCACCCCGGAGGAGCGGCTGGCCGCGCTGCTGGCCCCGGACCCCCTCGAACTGCCGCACGTACGGCGCTCCCTGGACCGGCTGGGGTCGGTGCTCGCCGACCTGGCCTGACCCGACCCGGCCCGCCCTGCCCGCCCTGACCCCCGAAGTGCCGGTGAACGGAGAGTTCTTGATGAGGGATCAGACGGAGCGCCGCGCACCCGTCCCCGCTGCGGCTGCGGCTCCGCCCGCGGCCGTGGACCGGCCGGGCGCCCGCACGGCGTCCGGCGGGCGCGGTGCCGCCCGCCGGGGCGGGGCGCGGCCGCTCGGGGAGGTGCGGCGCTGGCCGCGCTCCTTCGCCGACCGGCTGACCACCCCGCTGCCCGGGCTGCGCGCCTTCGCGCGGCTCGCGCGGGAGGGGGCGCTGCGGCCAGGTCCCGAGGGGCTGCTGGGGATCCCCGACCTGCCCTACGAGCCCGGCCCGCTGCCCGCCGCCGCCCCCGGCACCGTCGCCGTCACCTGGGCCGGGCACGCCAGCTGGGTGCTGCGCCTGGGCGGGCTGACCGTGCTCACCGACCCGGTCTGGTCCCGCCGGATCCTCGGCACCCCCGCCCGGCTGACCGCCGTCGGGGTGCGCTGGGCGGACCTCCCGCCCGTCGACGCCGTCGTGATCAGCCACAACCACTACGACCACCTGGACGCGGCCACGCTCAAACGGCTGCCCCGGCACACCGCCCTGTTCGTCCCGGCGGGGCTCGCCCGCTGGTGCCGCCGCCGCGGTTTCACCCGGGTCACCGAGCTGGACTGGTGGGAATCCGCCGAACTGGGCGGCGTACGCTTCGACTTCGTCCCCGCCCACCACTGGTCCAAACGCTCCCTGCTGGACACCTGCCGGACGCTGTGGGGCGGCTGGGTCCTCACCGACCTCGCCGCCGGCAAGAAGGTCTACTTCGCGGGCGACACGGGCTACGGGCACTGGTTCGGCGAGATCGGCCGCCGCCACCCCGGCATCGACCTGGCCCTGCTGCCGATCGGCGCCTACGCCCCGCGCTGGTGGCTGCGCGACGTGCACGCCGATCCGGAGGAGGCGGTACGGGCGTGCCGCGACCTCGGGGCCCGGCGGATGGCCCCGATGCACTGGGCCACCTTCGTCCTCTCCGCCGAACCGGTCCTGGAGCCGCTGCTGCGCGCCCGCGCCGCCTGGAGCCGCGCCGCCCTGCCCCGGGAGGACCTCTGGGACCTGGCGATCGGTGCCTCGCGCACGTTCTAGGCCGGTGCGGAGCGGCCGCCGAGCGGCCCAGTGCCGTGGCCCGGGGGCTTGCGGGGGCGCGGTGTCCGGTGCGGCGCACCTGCCTCCGGCGGGCCCTCAGTCGCCGGGCGGGCTGAAGGTGGCGGGGCGGGCTTGAGGGTGGCGCTCCTCGCCCTCAATCGCCGGGCGGGCTGAGGGTGGCGGGGCGGGCTGAAGGTGGCCGGGCGGGCTGAAGGTGGCGCTCCTCGCCCTCAGTGGCCGGGCGGGCTGGTGGTGGCGCCCCTTGCCCGGCGCCACAGGGCCGGGGCCGTGCTGATCAGCAGGGTGAGGCCGACCGCGAGGGCCACGCCCTTCCACGGTTCGGAGAACAGCGAGCCGCCGACGATCCCGATCAGGCCGTACGTCGCCGCCCACGCCAGACACGCGGGCGCGTCCCCACGGGCGAAGCGGCGCAGCGGCAGCCGGGCCAGCAGACAGGCCAGCATCACCGGGATCCGCCCCGCCGGAACCAGCCGCGAGACCACCAGCACCAGCACCCCGTGCTCGTCCAGCTTCGCCGTCGCCTCGTCCAGCCGCTCCGGCCCGGCCCGCCGCCGCAGGGCCTCCAGCCATCGCGAACCGCTGCGCGAGCGGACCCCGCGCTCCCCGAGCCGGTAGAGGGCGACGTCCCCGAGGAACGCCCCGAGCGCCGCCACGGCGAACACCAGCACCAGCCCGAAGGGCAGCGACCGCTGGTGGAAGGCCACCACGGCCGCCGAACTCACCAGCGCCCCTGTGGGGATCACCGGCACCAGCGCCCCGAGCGCCACCAGCACGAACAGCGCCGGATACCCCACCACCTGCTGGGTGCTCTCCGCCGGTGCCTGCTGCACCTGGTGCACCGCGTCATACAGGATCACGGCAGCCGCACCCGCTCCCCGTGCCCCGGCACCCGCACGGTGACCTTCGGCGCCCGCCGCGCCGCCGCCCGCGCGAACTCCTCGCCCGGAGCGTGGAACTCGTGCGGCCGGACCGCGTCCATCCCGATCGGCCAGTACGTCCCGTAGTGCACCGGAACCGCCGCCGCGGGCGCCAGCAGGGCCAGCGCCCGCGCCGCCCGCCCCGGATCCAGGTGCCCCGGCCCCAGGTACGGGCCCCAGCCGCCCACCGGGAGCAGCGCCACGTCCACCGGCCCGACCTCCTCGGCCATCGTGTCGAACAGCCCGGTGTCCCCGGCGAAGTACGTCGTCGCCGAGCCCCGCACCACGTACCCGAGCGCGGGCGTGAGCTGCGGACCGAACGGCAGCCGCCGCCCGTCGTGCCGCGCGGCCACCGCCCGGATCCCCAGCCGCCCCACGGTGGTCCGCTCGCCCGGCGCCAGCTCGGTGACCCGCAGCCCGCGCGCGCCGGCGAGCCGCGCCAGGCCCGGCACGGCCCGCCGGGCCCCGCGCGGCACCACCAGCTCCGTCCCCGGCGCCAGCCGGGCCAGCGAGGGCAGGTGCAGGTGGTCGGCGTGCAGGTGCGACACCAGCACCGCGTCCGCCACGGCCGCCTCCGCGGGCGGCACCGCGCCGCGCCGCCGCCGCAGATGGGCGAGGCGGCGGGCGAACAGCGGGTCGGTCAGCAGCCGCACCCCGGAATCCTCGACCGTGCAGGTGGCGTGCCCCCACCACGTGATCTCCACCGTCACCCCGGACCCTCCCCGCCTCGCCCCTCGCGGTCCTTCACTACCCCGTACGTGCCCCCCGAGCCTAGGCCGTACCCGGCCGAACCGCCGGTACCACGGCGTCAGTGGTGGCCGAAGGCCCCCTCCTCGCGGGCAGCGGATCGGAGTAGGGTCGGGCGGCATGGATGAGCTGCGCGTCGCCGCAATCGCCAGCCTGACCCCGCTAGAGGAACTGGACGCCGACCCCTTCATCGTGGACACCCGCACCCAGCACGCCATGTGCGCCCGCTGGGCCGCCGACCACGGCTACGTCGTGACCCGGCAACTGCTGGTCTACGGGCTGCGCGCCGACCACTGCGGGCTCTGGTCCGACATCGACGCCGGACAGGTCGACCTGTTCGTCGCCCCCAACCACCGGGTCCTGCGCCGGGCGCTGCGCTCGGTCGAGGAGTTCACCGCCGAGTGCGAGCGGCGCGGCGTCCGGCTGGAGACCGCCGGACACGACGAGCCCGCGTACACCTCCGGCATGAAGGCCGAGGTGCACCGCCGGATGTCGATGCCGACCGCCGGGTACGACGGCACCTGAGACCTCCGGCCCGGCCTCCCGGGGGAACCTCGCCCCGCCACCCCTGAGCCGCACGCCCCGTACGTCCGTACGCCTCCCGCGTCACCCGGCCCGGCCACCCTCCCTGTGCGACGCTGGTCCGGGGGCCCGCGAGCGGGGCGCGGGCCGGGACACGAGGCGGGTACGGCGTGCTGCGAGGCCGATGGCGGACCGCGGGCAGCGCCCTGGCGCGGGTGCTCCTCGTCTGGGCGGTGTCCACCCTGACCATGCTGCTCCTGGCGGCGGTCCTGCCCGATTTCCGCCTCCAGCCGGACCCCGGCGGCGCGGGCGGCGACAGCATCACCCGGGTCGGACTCACCGCCGCCTGGGGAGCCGGAGCCTTCGGCCTGCTCAGCGCGCTCGTATGGCCGGTGCTGGTCCGGGCCCTGCTGCTGGTGCCCGCCCTCGTGCTCGGCCTGCTGGTGTTCTTCCTCAACGGCTCACTGCTGCTGCTCGCCCTCGACCTGATCCCGGACGGCCGCGGCGAGGCCGCCCCCGAGACCGCCGTCGTCGTGGCCGCCGTGATGTCCGCGGTCGCCTCCGCCACCTCCACCGCTCTCGCCGTCCGCGACGACGAGGCCTACCGCAGACGGCTCTACCGCCTCGCCGACCGCAAACGCCGCCGCCAGCGCCGGGCGGGCGCAAGCGGTGCTTCCGAGTCCGCGCCCGGACTGGTCTTCCTGCAGTTCGACGGCGTCGGCTACGAGGTGCTGCGGCGGGCGGCCGGGGCCGGGCTGATGCCGACCGTGGCCGGGTGGCTGGACCGTACCCACCGGGTCACGTCCTGGCGTACCGACTGGTCCAGCCAGACCGGCGCCAGCCAGCTCGGCATCCTGCACGGCTCGAACTTCGACGTGCCCGCCTTCCGCTGGTACGAGAAGGACACCGGCGAGATCGTGGTCTGCAACCGGCCCAGCAGCGCCGCGGCCCTGGAGCGCCGCGCGAGGGCCCGGACCGGGGACCGCGGGCTGCTCACCCTCGACGGCGCGAGCCGCGGGAACCTCTTCAGCGGCGGCGCCGACCAGCTGGCGCTGGTGCTCTCGGTGTCGGCGCGGCGCGGGCGCGGCAACCGGTCCCGGGCCGGGTACTTCGCGTACTTCTCCGACCCGGCCAACGCGGTGCGCACCTTCCTGTCGTTCGTCGCCGAGGTGGCGCGGGAGATCGGCCAGTCGGTCCGGGCGCGGGTGCGCAAGACATCCCCCAGGGTGTCGCGCGGCGGGCTGTACCCGGCCATCCGGGCCTTCGCCACGGTGGTCGAACGGGACGTGGTGGTCGCCGCGGTGATCGGCGACATGCTCGCCGGGCGCGCCGCGGTCTACGCCGACCTGGTGGCCTACGACGAGGTCGCCCACCATTCGGGGCCGCGCGGCCGGGACACCGACCAGGTGCTCGCCCGGCTCGACCGCAGCCTCGCCCTGATCGCCCGGGTCGCCGAGCACGCGCCCCGCACCTACCGGGTGGTGCTCCTCTCCGACCACGGCCAGAGCCCGGGGGAGACCTTCCTCGGGAGGTACGGGCTGACCTTGAAGGACCTGGTCCGGGCCGGCTGCGGGCTGCCGGTCTCCCGCCGGGCGGGGCGCACTCACAGCGGCGCCGAGGCCCGGGCCGCGGTACGGACCGCCCTGCACCGCCCGGTGGAGGCGGCGGCGGAACAGGCGCGTCCGGTGCGCGGCCCGGAGCCGGTGGTGCTGGCCTCCGGGAACCTCGGCCTGGTTTCCTTCCCGGCCGTGCCGGGCCGGGCGACCCGGGAGCGGATCGAGCGCGACCACCCGGCGCTGCTGAGCACCCTGGCGGGGCATCCCGGGGTGGGTTTCCTGCTGGTGGACGGGCAGGTGCTGGGGCCGGGCGGGGCGGTGGCGCGGCTCTCGGTGCCGGGGGAGGCGGAGGAACTGCTGGCCGCCTTCGGCCCGGGCGCGGCGGCGGCCGTACGGCGTACGGACGCCTTCCCGCACGTCGCCGACATCATGGTGAATTCGGCGTACGACCCGGGGAGCGGCGCCGTGCACGCCTTCGAGGAACAGATCGGCTCGCACGGCGGCCTCGGCGGGGAACAGGGGCACCCGTTCCTGATGTGGCCGACGGTGCTGTCCGAGCCGGAGGGGGAGCTGGTCGGGGCGGAGTCGGTGCACGCGCTGCTGCGGCACTGGCTGCGCGAGACGGAGGACGGCCCGCAGGTCCCGGTGGAAGTCCCGGTGGAGGTCCCGGTGGAAGATCACCGGCCGGAAGGCGTCCAGAGCGGAACACTTCCTTCCGCACAGGTGGCCGGACAGGACGAAAACCGCTGATTTGGTGCGGCCTCCGCGGTACCGGAGCATGTGTCGGCCTGCCCCCTGTCCACCATGTGAAACGACCGAGGCGTACCACCCGTGAGCACCACCGCTGCCGTGAACACCCCTGCCGTGAACACCCCTGCCGTGAACACCCCTCCCGCACCCGGCCCTGACCAGCCCGGACCGGGCTCCACCCCGCACGCCCGCCGCTTCGGCCTGCCCGTCGCCACCTGCCTGGTGATGGGGAACATCGTCGGCGGCGGGATCTTCCTCCTGCCCGCCTCGGTCGCCCCCTTCGGCACGATCAGCCTGGTCGCCTTCGGGGTCCTCAGCCTCGGCGCGATCGCCCTCGCCCTGGTCTTCGGCCGGCTCGCCGGCCGGCTCCCGCAGACCGGGGGCCCGTACGTTTACGCCCGCGCCGCCTTCGGCGACTTCGCCGGGTTCCTGGCGGCCTGGAGCTACTGGATCACCACCTGGGTCTCCAACGCGGCGCTGGCCGTGGCCTCCGTCGGCTACCTCGCCGTGCTGTTCCCGGCCGTCGGCGCGCACAAGTGGTCGATGTGTCTGGCCGCCCTCACCGTGCAGTGGCTGCCCGCGCTCGCCAATCTGGCGGGCACCCGCTACGTCGGCGCGGTCCAGCTCGTGGCCACCGTGCTGAAATTCGCCCCGCTCCTGCTGGTCGCGGTCGGCGGCCTGTTCTTCTTCGACCCGGCGCACCTCGGACCGTTCCGGGCCACCGACCAGAGCGCCGTCGGCGCCGTCTCGGCCTCCGCCGCGATCCTGCTGTTCTCCTACCTCGGCGTGGAATCGGCCGCGGTCAGCGCGGGCGAGGTCCGCGACCCGGCCCGCAACGTCGGGCGCGCGACCATCCTGGGCACCCTCGGCGCCGCCACCGTCTACCTCCTCGGGACCGTCGCCGTCTTCGGCCTGGTCGCCCACGACACGCTGGTCTCCTCCGCCGCGCCCTTCACCGACGCCGTGAACGCCATGTTCGGCGGCAGCTGGGGCGGCACCCTGGTCGCCTGCGCCGCCGTCGTCTCGATGGTCGGCGCGCTCAACGGCTGGACCCTGCTCAGCGCGCAGACCCCGTACGCGGCGGCGAAGGACGGCCTCTTCCCGAAGGCCTTCGAGACCAAGCGGCGCGGGGTCCCGGTGGTCGGAGTGATCGTCACCGTCGTCCTCGCCTCGGCGCTGACCGTCTACAACTACACCTCGGGCACGCAGGGGGTCTTCGAGGTCCTGGTCCTGGTCACCACCTTCACGGCGACCGTGCCCTACCTGCTGTCCACCGCCGCCCAGATCCACTTCCTGGTCTCCGGCCAGGGCGAGCGCGTGGCCCCGGGCCGGCTCGTCCGGGACGGGATCCTGGCCGGTCTGGCCTTCGGCTTCTCGATGTGGCTGGTCGCGGGCTCCGGGTACGAGGCCGTCTACCAGGGCGTGCTCTTCCTCTTCGCGGGCGTGCTCGTCTACGCCGTGATGTCGGCCCGCAAGCAGCGCGCCGAGCGCGCCGGAGCGTAGGAACGGACCCGGGCGCCGCCGGGTACGCGAAAGCCCGCGCCGTACGGGCTGTCCGTGTCGTGGTGCGCGACGCGGGCGGCCGGTACGGCGCGGGCTTTCGCCGGGACTCTTGGTCCGGCCGGATTTTTAGTCCAGGTAGTCGCGCAGCACCTGCGAGCGCGACGGGTGGCGCAGCTTCGACATCGTCTTGGACTCGATCTGGCGGATGCGCTCACGGGTGACCCCGTACACGCGGCCGATCTCGTCCAGCGTCTTCGGCTGGCCGTCGTTGAGGCCGTAGCGCATGGAGACCACGCCCGCCTCGCGCTCCGAGAGCGTGCCCAGGATGGACTGGAGCTGCTCCTGGAGGAAGGTGAAGGAGACCGCGTCGGCCGGGACGACCGCCTCGGAGTCCTCGATGAGGTCACCGAACTCGCTGTCGCCCTCCTCACCCAGCGGGGTGTGGAGCGAGATCGGCTCGCGGCCGTACTTCTGGACCTCGATGACCTTCTCGGGGGTCATGTCGAGTTCCTTGCCCAGCTCCTCCGGGGTGGGCTCGCGGCCCAGGTCCTGGAGCATCTGGCGCTGGACACGGGCCAGCTTGTTGATGATCTCGACCATGTGCACCGGGATGCGGATGGTGCGCGACTGGTCGGCCATGGCGCGGGTGATCGCCTGGCGGATCCACCACGTGGCGTACGTGGAGAACTTGAAGCCCTTGGTGTAGTCGAACTTCTCCACCGCGCGGATCAGACCGACGTTGCCCTCCTGGATCAGGTCCAGGAAGAGCATGCCGCGGCCGGTGTAACGCTTGGCCAGCGAGACCACGAGGCGGAGGTTGGCCTCCAGCAGGTGGTTCTTGGCCCGGCGGCCGTCCTCGACGAGGATCTCCAGCTCGCGCTTGAACGCGGGCTTGTGGTCCTCCTCCTCTTCGAGCTTGTACTCGGAGAAGAGACCGGCCTCGATGCGCTTGGCGAGCTCCACCTCCTGCTCGGCGTTGAGCAGCGGCACCTTGCCGATGAGCTTGAGGTAGTCCTTGACCGGGTCGGCGGTGGCACCGGCCACCATGACCGTCTGGGCCGGGGCGTCGTCCTCGTCGTCATCGGACAGCACGAAGCCCTGGGTGCCGGCCTTGGCGGGGGTGGTCTCCTCCGCCTCGTCGGCGAGGTCCTCCTCGGTCCAGTCCTCGCCCTCGGCAGCGGGGGTCTCGCCCTCGTCGCCGTCCTTGGCGCCCTTCTTCGCGGCGGCGGTCTTCTTGGTGGCCGTCGCCTTCTTCGCGGCGGTCTTCTTGACCGTCCGCTTCTTCGGCTCGGCGGCGGCCTCGGCCAGCGCCTCCTCCTCGGTCCCGGAGGCCGACGGAGCGGATATCGCCGCCGCGGTGGCGGGGGCCGCGGTCTTGCGCGCACCGATGGGGCGCGGCGCGGCGGCCTTCTTGGTCACGGTGCGGGCCGGGGCGGCGGCGGCCTTGCGGGCCTTCTTGGCGGGGGCCTTCGCGGCCGGGGCGGCGCTGACGTGCAGCGCGACGCCTTCCTCGTCCAGAACCTGGTTCAGGCTGCGCAGGACCCGCTTCCACTGGTCCACCGGGATGCGGCCGGCCTCGAAGGCCTGGCGCACGTCGTCACCGTTGATGTGACCCTGCTCGCGGCCACGCTCGACGAGCGCGACCAGGGCCTCGGATTCGGCGATCTCCGGAGGGAACGTACGGGACGGGCTGAGCGACACAAGGAGCCTCTCGTTGCGGCAGATATGGGGCGGGACGGGACATCATCGCGCGAACTCGTGGAACGAGCCCGAGGGGGGTCGTTATTCCGGCGCCGCGCGAGGACACCTGTCGGTTCATCGCACGCCCGAGTAGATTCGTTACGCCATGAATTGAGTGACCTGCGCCACGCTGTGTCCGCGCAACCTTTCGGCCGCACATCCGTCCGCCCCGATCATCGGCCCGGTTTGCGGGCCTCGATGAGGAACCGGGCGGTGTTCGCGACGAACGGGCCTTCGCGCCCGATCCGTTCGTGGAGCTCGCGGAGCCGGTCGCGGTACTGGTGGACCGTGAAGCCGGGCACCATCCAGATGACCTTCCGGAGAAAGTAGATCACGGCTCCGATGTCATGGAACTCGGTACGCAGTCTTTCCGACCGCAGATCGACGACTTCCAGCCCCGCGGCGGCCGCGGCGGCCACCGCGTCGTCGGGGTGCCGGCCGCGCCGGACCTCCTCCGGCTGCGGGCCGAGGAAGTACTCGACGAGTTCGAAGACGCTCGCCGGTCCGACCTGCTGGGAGAAGTAGGCACCGCCGGGCCGCAGCACGCGCGCGATCTCCGCCCACCACACGGTCACCGGGTGCCGACTGGTGACGAGGTCGAAGGCCTCGTCACCGAAGGGCAGCGGCGGCTCGTCCGGATCCGCGACCACGACCGCCCCCTTCGGGTGCAGCAGCCGGGTCGCCTTGGCGACGTTCGGCGGCCAGGACTCGGTGGCCACCATCAGCGGCGGCAGGACGCCCGCTCCGGCGAGCACCTCGCCCCCGCCGGTCTGGATGTCCAGCGCCGCCTGTACGCCCGCCAGACGCTCGCCCAGCAGCCTCTGGTAGCCCCAGGAAGGGCGCTGCTCGGTCGCCCGGCCGTCGAGCCAGGAGAATTCCCAGCCGTCCACGGACACGGACTCGGCCTCGGCGACGAGCTGATCGAAATGGGGTGTCATGTGGTGATCGTCCCAGCTGCGCCCGCTGTGATCCACTCGATTCCGCATCGTGGCCGGTCACGGGCTTCGACTACACTGGGCGGCGGGCCGTGACTGGCGCTTGGGTGGATCACCACCGGGGAGCGGCCCGGCGTACCGCGGCACCGAGGTGTCCCGATACGTCGACTGCCGCGCGCCTGGGCGATCCGCGATCCCGCAGCGACGTTCAGGAGACCCCGTGACGACTGCCCAGACCGTTCAGGACCAGACCGTTCAGGACCAGGCCGAGGCCGGTACCGCCACGCTGATGGACGGCACCGCCGTCGCCCGCCGCATCTCGGAGCGCACCGCCGCCCTGGCCGCCGAGCTGACCCGGCGCACCGGCACCGCTCCCTGCCTCGCGACCGTGCTGGTCGGCGAGGACCCCGCGTCCGTGACGTACGTACGCATGAAGCAGAACCGTTGCGCCAAGGCGGGCATCACCTCCCGCCACGTCGAGCTGCCGGCCTCGACCACCACCGAGGAACTGATCACCACCCTCACCGCGCTCTCCGTGGACCCCGAGGTCAGCGGCATCCTGCTGCAGCACCCGGTCCCGCACCACATCGACGAGCGCGCCGCCTTCGAGGCCATCGCCCCGGGCAAGGACGTCGACGGCGTCACCATGCACTCCTTCGCCGCCATGGGCTTCGGACTGCCCGGCTTCGTGTCCTGCACCCCGGGCGGGATCATGCGGCTGCTCGCCGAGTACGAGGTCGACCTCGCCGGGAAGCACGCCGTGGTCGTCGGCCGCAGCGCCATCCTCGGCAAGCCCGCCGGGATGCTGCTGCTCGGCCAGAACGCCACCGTCACCTACTGCCACTCCCGCACCGAGGACCTCCCCTCGATCATCCGCCAGGCGGACGTGCTGGTCGCCGCCGTCGGCAAGGCCGAGTTCATCCGGGGCGAGGACATCAAGCCGGGCGCGGTGGTCCTGGACGCCGGGTACGACGGCAACCGCGGCGACGTGCACTTCGAGTCGGCCGCCGCCCGCGCCTCGCTGATCACCCCGGTCCCCGGCGGCGTCGGCCCGATGACCATCGCCGTGCTGCTGGAGCAGACCGTGCAGGCGGCCGCGGCCCAGGCCGGCCTGACCCTGGCCGACCTCGCCTGAGCCCACCGGCCCCCACGGGGGCGCCCCGCACGACGAACGCCCCGGGCCGAACGGCCCGGGGCGTTCCGCGTGCCCGCGACGTTCCGGGTGCGCCGCCAGCCGCCACCGGCGAGGCCGGGGCCGCCCGGGCATGACCCGCGGGGTAATCGACCCGGCGGGCGGCGGGCGGGAGGGTGGGGGCACCGGATCCCGGGCCGCCGCACTGCGGTCCGGGAACCGGCCCCACGCTCCCGCCCGCCGAACCCGCATGGAGGCTGATCCGTCATGTCCGCAACCCTGCTCACCGCCCGCGCGCCGCGCCTTCCGCTGCGTCCGCTGCTGGCACTGGACGCCGTCGTCACCGGTGCCAACGGGCTCGCCTACGCCCTCCTGGCCGGCCCGCTCGGACGGCTGCTCGGGGTGGGTCGCACCCCGCTGCTGGTGCTCGGCGTGATGCTGGCCGGGTACGGCGCGGCCGTCGGCGCGCTGGCCGCCCGCAGGCAGCCCGCCGCCGCCCTGGTGATGGCGGTCATCGAGATCAACTGCGCCTGGGTGGCGCTGAGTCTGCTCTCGCTGTTCCTCTGGTTCGAGCCGACCACGGCCGGGCTGGTGTGGATCCCGGCGCAGGCCGCGGTCGTCGCCGCCTTCGCGGTGCTCCAGTGGGCCGCGCGGGGCTCAAGGGGCCAGTGAGTGCAGGTACTTGGCTGTCGCCGGATCGGCCGGGAGCAGGGTCTCGATGGCCAGCTCGGCGACGGTCACGTCCATCGGGGTGTTGAAGGTGGCGATGGAGGAGACGAAGGACAGCAGGTGCCCCTCGTGTTCGATCCGCAGCGGGAGCGCGATGGTGGCGACGGCCGCCGGGTCGGAGGCGTCCCGCGGGTCCGTGTCCGCGAAGGGGTACGCCGCCACCTCGTCGTACAGCGCGCGCAGCCGCTCCGAACGGGCCAGCGCGATCTGCCGGTCCATCTGGGCCAGCAGGTGCCCCCGCCACTCGGCGAGGTTGCGGATCCGGGGCGCGAGCCCCTCGGGGTGCAGGGTGATCCGCATCGCGTTCAGCGGCGGTGCGAGCAGGTGCTCCGGCAGACCGTCCAGCAGCATCGCGATGCCCCGGTTGGCCGCGACGACCGTGTACGTACCGTCCACGACCAGCGCCGGATACGGCTCGTACGCCGCCAGCAGCCGCTCCAGCCCCTCCCGCAGGGCCGCCATCCCCGGCGCGTCCAGCGGAGTGTGCGCGTACCGCGGGGCGTAACCGGCCGCGAGCAGCAGGGCGTTGCGCTCGCGCACCGGCACGTCGAGCCGGTCGGCCAGCCGGATCACCATCTCCTCGCTCGGCCGGGACCGGCCGGTCTCCACGAAGCTGATGTGCCGGGCGGAGGAGTCGGCCCGGCCCGCCAGCTCCAGCTGGCTGATCCCGCGCCGCTCGCGCCAGGACCGGAGCAGTGGACCCACGGACGTCGTCATGCGACCGACGTTAACCCAGCGCTGTGACGGCACGGCGCGCCACGGCGCGAACGGTTCGCTCCGGCGCGCGCTGTGGGAACCTTGACCGCACGTCACGAGGACGGTCACGAGGACGGTCACGGGAACGAGGGAGCCTGCCCATGCCGAGTCAGCCGCTGTCGCAGAAGGAGATCGAGGACCGGTTGCGGGAACTCCCGGGCTGGGCCTTCGAAGACGACCGGATCGTCCGCACCTACCGGCTGGGCACGCACCTCGCGGCCAGCGCCCTCGTCGCCCACATCGCCGTGGTCCAGGACGAGTTGAACCACCACTCCGACCTCACCCTCGGCTACAACACGGTCCGCCTGGCGGTGAACACCCACAGCGCGGGCGACGCGGTGACCGAGACGGACTTCGAACTCGCCCAGCGGGTACAGGACCTGGCCCCCGCCCACGGCGCGAACTGAGGCCGCACGACATGACGAAGACCCTGCTGGACTACGACGCGGAAGCCCGGGAGTACGACGCCACCCGCGGCGGCACCCCGCGCGCCGAGGCCGCCGCCACGGCCCTGCTCGGCCTGCTCCCGCCCGGCACCCGGACCCTGCTCGACCTGGGCTGCGGAACAGGCATCGTCACCGCCCTCCTCACCCGGCCGGGCCTGCGGGTGCTGGGGGCGGACACCTCGTACGGGATGGCGGCGCGGGCCGCCGGGCGCGGTGTCCCGGTGGTCCTCGCCTCCGGCACCCGGCTGCCCGTCCGCACGGGTGCGCTGGACGCGGTCGGCGCGGTGTGGCTGCTGCACCTGCTGCGCGAGCCGGGGGTGGTGGAGGCGGTGGTCGCGGAGGCGGCCCGGGTGCTGCGGCCCGGCGGGGTGTTCGTCACCACGGTGGACAAGGACGCCGCGCACGACGTGGGCAGCGACATCGACGCCGTGCTCGCGCCGCACCTCACCCCGTGTCCCGCCGACGCGGCCGGTGACGTGACGGCGTACGCCGCCGCGGTGGGGCTGCGCCCGGGCGGCCGGGCCGCCTTCACCGGGCACGGTCAGGGCCGTACCCCGCGGCAGGCCGCGGCCGCCCTGCTCGCCGGGCGCTTCGCCTCCCGGGTGAGCCCGCGCGGCACCACGCCGACCGCGCTGGCGGCCGACCTGGAGTCCCTCCCCGCCCCCGACCACCCCCGCCCGGCCCCCACCTACCACTTCCAGTCCTTCACCCGGACCGACTAACCCCTGCCCGGCCAGTGGCTCCCTCCCGGCCAGTGCTCCATGCCAGCCTTGCCGACATTCCAGCCTCGCCCGCCCAGGGTTCCCACCTCAGCCCGGTTGGCATTCCAGCCTCGCCGGCGTTTGAGGCGCCCCCGGAGGGTCCCCAGGCGTAAGCCGCACACGTGTCCTGCCACGCGCCCGCGGCCGCGCCCGGCACGTGCCGCCTCCAGGGCTTCGCCCGGACCTGGCACGGGTCGGGTGGGTGTGGGGCCTGTCTTGCGGCTCGCGCCGTGATGCCCTCCGGGGGCGCCTCAAACGCCGGCGAGGCTGGGAGGGCGCACCGGCTCCAGGTGCCACCATTGCGCGGGCGAGTCGGTGTCTTCGGCCTGGCGGGTGCGGCCGTCTTCGGTCGCTTCCAGGGGGAGGCCGCTGATGCAGGCGATCAGGGAGACGACGCCCGGCGCGTCGAGGTGTTCCTCGACCAGCCACTCCTGCGCGCCGAAGGCGTTCGCCCGCCACAGCTGGACCCGGGCACCGCTCTCCGTGGAGGCGTTCGCGACGTCGAGCCGCTTGCCGTTCAGGGCGCTGACGATGTGGAAGACCGCCCCGCCGGGATGCACGGGCACGACCTCCCACCGCTGGGTGTCCGGCAGCGGCGCCGGGCCCTCGGGCCCGACCCGCACCCGGGACGTGCCCTCGACCTCCAGCAGCAGCCCGCCGGCGACGTTCCGGATGCGGTACACGCGGCGCGGATCAGACGTCGAAGCCGACCGGGTCGGGACCGATCCGCCCGCCCGCCGTCGACAGCGCGTTCAGCGCGGCGAGGTCCTCGGCGTCCAGCTCGAAGCCGAAGACGTCCAGGTTCTCGCGGATGCGGGCCGGGGTGACCGACTTCGGGATCGCGATGTTCCCGAGCTGGAGGTGCCAGCGCAGCACCACCTGGGCGCCGGTGCGCCCGTGCTTGGCCGCGACCGCGGCGACGGCCGGGAGGGTCAGCAGGTCCTTGCCCTGGCCCAGCGGGGACCAGGCCTCGGTGGCGATCCCGAGGTCGGCGTGCACGGCGCGCAGTTCGGCCTGGTTGAAGAGCGGGTGCAGCTCGACCTGGTTGACGGCCGGTACCAGGGCGCTCTCGGCGGCGAGGCGCTCCAGCTGCGGCTGCCCGAAGTTGGAGACGCCGACGGCCTTGGCGCGGCCGCTCGCGGCGATCTCCTCGAAGGTCTTCCAGATGGCGAGGTAGTCCTCGCGCATCGGGCGCGGCCAGTGGATCAGGTACAGGTCGACGTGGTCCAGGCCCAGCTTGGCGAGCGAGGAGTCGAACTCGCGCAGGACGTTGTCCCGGCCCCAGGTCTCGGACGGGCCGTTCCACAGCTTGGTGGTGACGAACAGTTCCTCGCGGGGGAGGCCGGAGGCGGCGAGGGCCTTGCCGGTGCCCGTCTCGTTGCCGTAGATCGAGGCGGTGTCGATGCTGCGGTACCCGGCTTCCAGGGCGCTCCCGACGGCCTGCTCGGCCTCGGCGTCCGGGATCTGCCAGACGCCGTAGCCGAGCTGGGGCATGGTGGCGCCGTTGTTGAGCTTGATGGTGGGGACCTGGTTCACGTCTGGTCGTTCCCTCGACTCGGTGCGGTTCGCGTGCGGTGCGGTGCTGTCGTACGGGGTGCTGTCGTACGGACCCCGGGTCCGGCCCCGGGCCCGTACGGTCGGCGACAACCGGCCGTCCCGACGCTCTATTCCCGCCACGCGCGCCCCGCCCCGCCCCGTCACCCTCACGCGCTCCCCAGGTACGCCTCCCGGACCAGCGGGTCCGCCCGCACCTGCGCCGCCGTGCCCTCGGCCAGTACCGTTCCGAGGTCGAGCACCACCACCCGGGTGCACAGCTCCATCACGAAGGCCACGTTGTGCTCGACCAGGAGTACCGCGCAGCCCTCCTCGGCGGCGAGCCGCCGCACCACCGCGGCCAGCTGCTCCCGTTCCGGCGCGGACATCCCCGAGGCGGGCTCGTCCAGCAGCAGTACGCGGGGCGGATCGGCGACGGCCCGGGCCAGTTCCACCATCCGGGCCCGGCCCATGGGCAGGCCGCCCGCGTACGCCGTTCCCAGCGCCCCGAGCCCGCAGTCGTCCAGCACCCGCCGGGCCCGGGCCCGCCGTTCGCGCTCGTGGCGCCGCCGGGCCGGCCAGCCGGTGAGGTCGGCAGCGAGTCCGCCGCCCCCGCCCCGCCACTCCTGGGCGACGAGCAGGTTGTCGGTGACGCTGAGCTGCCCGAACAGCTGCTGGCGCTGGAAGGTGCGGCGCATCCCGTGCCGAGCCCGCCACACGGGGGAGCGGCGGGTGATGTCCGCCCCGTCGAGCAGCAGCCGGCCCTCGTCCGGCCGCCGGATGCCGGACAGGACGTCGAACAGGGTGGTCTTTCCCGCCCCGTTCGGCCCGATCAGCCCGCACACCTCGCCCGCCCGGATGCCGAGCGACACCCCGGTGAGCGCCCGGACCCCGCCGAACCGGACGCAGACCCCGCGGGCCTCCAGGACGTACGGGCCCCCGTCCGGCGCCGTGCTCGCGGCCGTGGTCCCCGCCGTGGTGCGCGTCATGTGCCGATCCCCATTCCCAGGTAAGCCTCGGTGAGCCGGTCCGCCTCCACCTCGGCGCGCGGTCCGCACCAGGAGACCCGGCCCTGGGACAGGTAGGCGACGGTGTCGGCGACGCCCAGGATCTCGGCGGCCTTCTCCTCCACCAGCAGCAGCGCGGTCCCCGCGTCGCGCAGTTCGGCGAGCAGCGCGTACACCTCTTGCACCACCCGGGGCGCGAGCCCGAGCGAGGGCTCGTCCGCGATCAGCACCCGCGGCGGGCGCTGGAGCAGCGGAGCGAGGGCGAGCAGCTGCTGCTCCCCGCCGGAGAGGGAACCGGCGGCCAGGCCGCGGCGCTCGCGGAGCCGGGGGAAGCGCGCGTACACGGCCTCCCGGGCGCGGGTGTCGGGGAGGTACAGGGCGAGGTTCTCCTCGATGGTGAGCGAGGGGAAGATCCCGCGTCCCTCCGGCGCGAGCAGCACTCCGGCCCGGGCACGGCGTACGGGCCCGTCCCGGGTCGCGTCCCGCCCGTCGACGTACACGGCCCCGCCCGCGGCGCCGAGCAGCCCGGCGGCCACCTTGCAGGCGGTGCTCTTCCCGGCGCCGTTGGGCCCGAGGACGGCCAGGATCTCCCCGTGCCGGACGGTGAGGTCCAGCCCGTGCAGCACGCTCCCCCCGTCGTACCCGGCGCGCACCCCGCGCAGTTCGAGCGCGGCGCGCGCGGGGGGCGTGCGCGGTGCGGGCTGCGGTTCCGGTTTCCCGGGCTCCGGTTCCGGGGGATCGGGAAGGACGGCCCGGGCGGCGGCCCGCCGCCGCGCGAGGCGTCCCGGGAGCGCCGCGCAGTAGCCGTCCGGATCGTTGGCCAATGCCACGCCCGCCAGCCCGAAGAGGATCACCGGCAGGTACGCCGAGGCCGTCACGTAGTCCGCGAGCACCCGCGGCGCCACCGCGAAGACGAGTCCGGCGACCACCGCGTACTGCGGTCTGCGCACCCCCGCCGCCACCACGACGGCCAGCCACACCAGCCCGGTCAGCGCGGTGAAGTCGGTCGCCGTGATCCGGGTGTTGTACGAGGCGTAGAGCACGCCGCCGAATCCGGCCAGCCCCGCCGACAGCGTGCACAGCAGCAGTTTCGTGCGCAGGACGGACACCCCCGAGGCCATGGCCGCGGCGGGGGCGGACCGTACGGCGAGCATCGCCCGCCCCGACGGCGAGTGGCGCAGCGCGCTCAGCCCGGCCGCCACCAGTGCCACCAGCACCATCAGGGCCACGCCCATCGCCCGGTCGTCGGAGAGGTCCACCGGCCCGAACACGGGCCGTGGCACGGACCAGCCGGAGTCCCCGTTGCGCAGCCACGGCAGCTGGAAGAGGACCTGGTCCGCCAGGAACGCCAGCGCGAGGGTGGCCAGGGCCAGGGAGCGCCCGCCGAGCCGCAGGGCGGGCAGCGCGACCAGCGCGCCGAGGACGGCGGCCGCGCAGGTGCCGACCGCGAGGGCGGCGACGAAGGGCCAGCCGTGGCTCATCAGCAGTCCGGCCACCAGCGCCGCGCCGGTGACGAAGGTGGCCTGGGCGAGGGAGACCATCGAGCCGAGGCCGGTGAGCACGGTGAAGGACATGAACACCAGCGCGATCGCGAGGCCTTGGGCGATCAGCCCGCTCCAGAACGGCGTGGTCACGGTGTACAGCGCCACGCACAGCAGCAGGGCGCCCGCCGCCCACGGCCCCCAGCGCCGCCGCCACGGGGCGCCCGCGAGATGGTCGGGCGGCGGCGCGCCGGAGGCGGCGGTTCCGGCGGTCCGGGCCCGCCGGGTCAGCACCAGCAGCCCGGCGAAGAGGATCAGGAACGGTACGGCGGTACGGAACCCGGTGATCCGCTCCGTGAAGGTGGCGTACCCGGCGACCAGGTTCTGCAGGACGCCGAGGCCCAGCCCGCCCGCGAAGGCGAGCGGCACCGAGACGAACCGCCCGATGACCGCCGCCGTCGCGGACACGAAGAGGAACAGGGTGAAGTCGTGCGCGGACAGCCCGAGCAGCGGTGTGGCCAGTACACCCGCGAGCCCGGCCAGACCGGAGGCGATCATCCAGGCGACCGAGGAGAGCCGGTCGGCGCTGATCCCGCGCAGTTCGGTGAGCGAGCGGTTGTCGACGGACGCCCGCAGCCGCAGCCCGAGCCGGGTGTGGCGCATCAGCACCCACAGGGCCACCGCCACCACGGCCGTCGCCACCCAGGTGATCAGCTGGTCGGAGTCGATGCCGACCCCGTCGAGGGGTTCCCAGGACTTCGCCGGGCTCGGTCCCACCCCGGGCAGCCCGAACTGGTTCTCCGCGGGCAGCACCGGGGCGCCCGCGTCCGCGAGCAGGCCCACCACCCACAGCCCGGCGGCGGGCAGCGCGACGAGCAGTCCGATGGTGGCGACGATCTGCGCGCTCTCGCCGACCCGGGCGAGGCGCCGGAACATCAGCCGGTCCAGCCCCCGGCCGAGGCCGGGGGCGAGCACGAGGACGACGAGCAGGGCCGCCGGGACGGCGGGCCAGCCGAGGCCCGAGTGCAGTTCGTAGAAGGTGAGCGCGCACAGGTAGGCGGTGGCCCCGTGCGCGAAGTTGAAGAGGCCGGAGGCCGAGTACGACAGCACCAGCCCAGTGGCCAGCAGCGCGTACAGGGCGCCGGAGACCAGACCGCTCAGCACGAAGACGAGCAGATCGACCATGCCGCTGCCCCTACTTGAAGGGGATCGGCGCGTGGCACGCGAACGGTACGGAGACCTCGTACGCCCCGTTCTTGAGCTGTACGAGCGCCCCGCAGCCGAAGCTGTTCTTCTGCCCCAGCGGCTCCGCCCGGTCGCCGACCAGGGTCCCGGTGTCGGAGAAGCTCTGCGCGGCGGCCTGGAAGGAGTCCACGGTCAGGTCCCGGCCCGCCTTCTTCGCGATCGCCACGAAGAGGTCCGCCGACATGTAGCCGGTCAACATGTGCATGTTCAGCGGGACTTCCCTGCCGCCCGACGCGGCCTTGATGTCGGCCTTGAACTGAGCCATCTTCGCGTCGGCCGACTCGAAGGGCTCGAACTGGAGCAGCACGTACACCCCGTCCAGGGCCTGCTTCGTCGCGTCCTTGGCGAGCAGCCCCGGGTCGTAGTCGGTCGGGTCGGACAGCAGCCCCTGGTACCCGGCGCGCTTGAGGGCGGTGAACAGGCCGATGTTGTTCGGGGTCTGCATCACGGAGACGACGGCGTCGGGTGCCTTGCCGCCGTTGGAGGACAGGAGGTCCTTCACGTACGCCGACCAGTCGCTCGGCACGGCCGTGCCCGGCACGCTCGCCTTGGCGTAGGAGACGGTGAACCCGGCGCTCGCGAAACCCTGGGAGAAGGTCCGCACGCCGAACTTGCCCGCGTCGCTGTCATTGGCGATGACGGCGACGGATTTGCCCTTCGCCCCGCCCAGGACCTGGGCGATGCCCTCGGGCCAGGTCTGGTTGAGCGTGCCGCCGGGGGTGGGGACCAGGCAGCCATTGAACCCGTAGATGAACTTCGGCCCGCAGAAGGCGGGGGTGGTGCCCCAGCCGAAGGTGGGCACCTGCTGCTGCTCCAGGAAGTCGGCGCCGGAGAAGGTCACCGAACTCATCGGGGACACCGCGAAGACCTTGTCCTGCTGGACCAGTTTGCGGGCGGCCGCCAGGTTCTTGGCGGGGTCCTGGCCGTCGTCCTCCGCGCCCGTGTAGTCGATCTTCCGGCCGTTGACCCCGCCCTCCGCGTTGGCGCGCAGGTAACGGGCCTTGGCCCCGAGGTCGGTGTCCTTCTTGCTGTAACCGCTGGCGCTGGTCATCGACACGATGCCGCCGACCTTGACCGAGGTGCCGCTCACCCCGCGGGTGGCCCCGGCGCCCGTGCCCGCGCTCGTACCGGAGGGTGAAGAGGTGCTCTTGGCGGCGGAGTTGCAGGCGGAGACGAGCGCGAGGGCCGCCGCGGCGGCGGCGAGGGTGCGGATCGGACGCAGCATGAATGGAGTCCCCTCCGGTCGGAATCCCCGCATTCTGTGCGTCACCTGACGAGTCGTCAATATCAATGACAAGTAAAGTGACGAACCGTCAGGTCCGCTTGAGAGGCACCCGCATGACCGCCGTCATCGCTGGTAGAGGGCCGCCACCTCCTGCTCGTACGCCGCCTCGATGGCCCGCCGCTTGAGCTTGAGCGAGGGCGTCAGCAGCCCCCGGTCCTCGGTGAACTGGTCGGCCAGCACCCGGAAGGTACGGATCGACTCGGCCTGCGAGACCCGGGTGTTGGCGGTGACCACCGCCCGCCGCACCTCCGCCGTCAGCTCCTCGTCCCGCACCAGCTCCACCGCGGCCAGCTGCGGACGCCCGCGCATCGCCAGCCAGTGCGCGACCCCTTCCATGTCCAGCGTCAGCAACGCGGCGATGTACGGACGGTCGTTGCCCACCAGCACGCACTGCGACACCAGCGGATGCGACCGCACCCGCTCCTCCAGCGCGGTCGGCGACACCGACTTCCCGTTCGAGGTCACCAGGATCTCCTTCTTCCGCCCGGTGATCGTGAGGTAGCCGTCCGCGTCGAGCCGGCCCAGGTCCCCGGTCGCCAGCCAGCCGCCGCGCAGCACCGCCCCGCTCGCGGACGGATCGCCCAGGTAGCCCGAGAAGACGTGCGCCCCGCTCAGCCACACCTCGCCGTCGTCCGCGATGTGCACCGAGGTGCCGGGGATCGGGCGGCCCACCGTCCCGTACTTCGTCGCCCCCGGCGGATTCGCGGTCGCCGCCGCGCAGGACTCGGTCAGCCCGTACCCCTCGAACACGGTGACCCCCGCGCCGTCGAAGAACAGCCCCAGCCGCCGGGACATCGCCGAACCGCCCGACATCGCGTACCGGATCCTGCCCCCCAGCGCCTCCCGCACCTTCCCGTACACCAGCTTGTCGAAGAGCTGGTGCTCCATCCGCAGCGCCGCCGACGGGCCCGGACCCGTACCGAACGCCTTCTGCTCGCGCGCCTCGGCGTAGCGCACGGCCGTCTCCACCGCCCGGTCGAAGGGGCCCGTACGCCCCTCCGCCTCCGCCTTGCGCCGGGCCGCCGCGAACACCTTCTCGAAGACGTGCGGAACGCCCAGTACGAAGGTCGGGCGGAAGGCCGCCAGATCGGGCATCAGCTCGGCCGCCGCGAGGACCGGCTGGTGCCCGAGCTTGACCCGCGCCCGGACCGCCGCCACCTCGACCATCCGCCCGAAGACATGGGCGAGCGGCAGGAAGAGCAGGGTGGAGGGCTGCTCGCCCGGCTTTGCCTGGAACACCGACTCCCACCGGGTCACCAGCGTGTCCGCCTCGTACATGAAATTGCCGTGCGTCAGCACGCACCCCTTGGGGCGGCCGGTGGTGCCCGAGGTGTAGATGACCGTGGCCACCGCGTCGGGGGTCACCGCGCTCCGGTGGCGGTGCACGACGTCCGGCGACACGCCCCGCCCGTCCGCGACCAGCTCCTCCAGGGCGCCCGCGTCCAGCTGCCACAGCCGGCCCAGGCGCGGCAGCCCCTCGATCACCGAACCGACGGTCATCGCCTGGTTCTCGTCCTCGACCACCACGGCCGTGCAGCCGGAGTCGAAGAGGATCCAGTACACCTGGTCGGCGGCGGCCGTGGGATAGACGGGCACCGGCTGCGCGCCGATCGCCCACAGGGCGAAGTCGAACAGGGTCCACTCGTACCGGGTGCGCGCCATGATGCCGACCCGGTCACCGAACCGGATCCCCTGCGCCAGCAGGCCCTGCGCCAGTGCGAGCACCTCGGCGCACAGCTGCGCCGAGGTGACGTCCTGCCAGACCCCGTCGGTCTTGCGGCCCAGCACCACCCGGTCCGGGTCCTGGCGGGCGTACTGGAAGACGGCATCGGCCAGTCCCCCGACGGGCGCGGCCGTCACGACGGGTGGGACGGTCATCTCGCGCACAGCCGGCTCCTCTCGGCACGACTCCGCTCCGTACAGCGCCGGTGACGGTACTCCACCACGGGTCCCGGCGGGAGAGGGGCCGGAAGATCAGTTCCGCCGACATCATCACTGGTCAGCGCGGAGCATCGAGGCCCGAACGGCCCCTCGGGGGAGACCTGCGGCGAATCTCCACGAGACCTGCGCGGAGCGCGCACGCCCGCGGCCGGGGCGGAGGCGACCCGGGCCCGCCGGGGCGGAGGCGACCCAGGCCCGCCCGGCGGGGGAGGGGCGGGTCAGCCGGGCCGGGTGAGGCGGGCCGGGCCGGTGAGGATCGCGGTGGCCAGCGCGTCCGCGGCCGGGGTCGGGCGGCGCCCCTGGAGCAGCGCGAACTCCACCCGGCCCAGATCCGGCAGCCCGGCCCGCTCCGGGACCGGGGCCAGCCCGGGCGGGATCAGGCCGCGGGTGTGGGCCATCACCCCGAGCCCCGCCCGGGCCGCCGCGATCAGCCCGCTCAGGCTGCCGCTCGTACACGCGATCCGCCAGGCCCGCCCGTCCCGCTCCAGGACCTCCAGCGCCCGGGCCCGGGTGATCCCCGGCGGCGGGTACACGATCAACGGAACGGGCCGGTCCGGGTCCACCCGCAGCCCCGCCGCCCCGATCCACACCATCCGGTCCCGCCAGACGAGCCGCCCCCGCTCGTCCCCCGGCCCGCGCCGCTTGGCCAGCACCAGATCGAGGCGCCCCGCGTCCAGCCGCTCGTGCAGGATCCCGGACAGCTCCACCGACAGCTCCAGATCCACCTCGGGATGCTGGTGCCGGAAACCCTCCAGGATCTCCGGCAGCCGGGTCAGCACGAAGTCCTCCGAGGCCCCGAACCGCAGCCGCCCGCGCAGCCGGGTCCCGCCGAAGAAGGCCGCCGCCCGCTCGTGCGCCTCCAGGATCGTCCGCGCGAAGCCGAGCATCGCCTCGCCGTCCTCGGTCAGCTCCACCCGGTGCGTGTCCCGCAGGAACAGCGGCCGCCCGGTCGCCTCCTCCAGCCGCCGCACGTGCTGGCTCACGGTGGACTGCCGTACGCCGAGCCGCCCCGCGGCCTGCGTGAAGCTCAGGGTCTGGGCGACCGTGAGAAACGTACGCAACTGCACGGGGTCGTACATGGCCGTCATGACGGACACGCTAGCGCCGACGCGGACATCGCGGTACGTGATGACAGTCAGAGCGGTGTGCGTGTTTCCCGATGACTGCGGTGCCCCTGACGATGAGGGGAGCGGCGCCACGACCCGGCGCCGCCCCGCCCCCGCCCCGCCCGCACGTGACCGAGTGACCGTGTGGCCGAGCCAGTAAGCGAGTACCGCCATGCGCCGCAGCCCGCAGAAGCCCGCTGGCCCGCAGAAGCCCGCCCTCCCGCGGAGGCACCCGCTCCCCGCCTGGCTGCCGCTCGACCCGTACGTCATGGCCCTGCTCGCCACCGTCGCCCTCGCCGCCCTGCTCCCCGCGAGGGGCTCGGCCGCGACCGTCGCCGACGGCGCCTCCACCACCGCCGTCGCCCTCCTCTTCTTCCTCTACGGAGCCCGGCTCTCCACCCGCGAGGCCCTCGACGGCCTGCGCCACTGGCGGCTCCACCTCACCGTCCTGGCCGCCACCTTCGTCCTCTTCCCGCTCCTCGGCCTGGCCGCGCGGGCCCTGGTCCCCACCCTCCTCACGCCCCCGCTCTACAGCGGCCTGCTCTTCCTCTGCCTGGTCCCCTCCACCATCCAGTCCTCGATCGCCTTCACCTCCATCGCCCGCGGCAACGTGCCCGCCGCCATCTGCGCCGGATCCTTCTCCAGCCTCGCCGGAATCTTCCTGACCCCGCTCCTCGCCGCCGGGCTGCTCGGCGGCGACGCGGGCGGGTTCTCCCTCGACTCCCTGCTGAAGATCGTCCTGCAGCTGCTGCTGCCGTTCCTCCTCGGCCAGTTGCTGCGCCGCTGGGTCGGTGGCTTCCTCACCCGCAACCGGGCGGTCCTGGGTTACGTCGACCGCGGCTCGATCCTGCTCGTCGTCTACGCCGCCTTCAGCGCGGGCATGGCCGCCGGGATCTGGCACCAGGTCAGCGCGGCGCGCCTGGGCGCGCTCGTGGCGGTCGAGGGGGTGCTGCTCACCGTGATGCTGCTCGTCACCTGGTACGGCGCCGGGCGCCTCGGCTTCGGCCGGGCGGACCGGATCGCCATCCAGTTCGCCGGGTCGAAAAAGAGCCTCGCGGCCGGACTCCCCATGGCCAGCGTGCTGTTCGGGGCGCAGGCGAGCCTCGCCGTGCTCCCGCTCATGCTGTTCCACCAGATGCAGCTGATGGTCTGTGCGGTGCTCGCCCGCCGCCGGGCCGCCGACCCCGAGCCCGAACTCCCCTCCGGGCATGTGGCGGAGGTCTCGCGGGCGGCCCAACACCCCGCACCCGGGGCCCGGTAACGTGCGTCGGTGACCTGGATACGCCCCCACTCCGCCCAAGCCGAACGCCCCTGCACCCTGGTGGTGTGCCGAGGCTGCTGCTGCGGCGACCCGCGCAAGAACCCCGGTACCGACCACGCCGGTCAGCTGGCCCGGCTCCGCGCGGCCGCCGAGGAGTCCGGTGGGCGGCTGGCCGTCCGTACCGTCGACTGCCTCGGCCCCTGCGCCCAGGCCAATGTGATCGTCGTCCAGCCCGCGACCGGCGCCCGCCGCAAGGGCGCCCGCGCCGCCTGGTTCGGCTGGGTCATGGACGACACCGCGACCGATGACATCGTCGGCTGGGCCCTGGCCGGCGGCCCCGGCGTCGCCCTCCCGCCGGACGCCCTCGACCTGCACCGCATCGAACCCCCGGCCCCGAAGAAGACCAGCCGCGGCCGCCGGCGCTAGGGGGTGTCTGGTGGATCTCCGTGGGGAAGGAGCGGCGTCCGGTGCGTGCTCTCGGTGTGCCGGCCGGAAGCCCGCGTACTGGACGTACTCGGGCTTTCGGCTGGTGCGGCGAGAGCGCGTGCCGGGCGTCGCGACGCCGCGGAGATCCGCCAGACACCCCCTAAGCCCCCGGTTCCTGCTCCTCTTGCGGCTTCGGCTCCGGGAGCAGGATCCGCTCCTCGCCCGCGTAGATGTTCATGTTCCGGCCGCGCAGGAAGCCGACGAGGGTGAGTCCCGTCTCCAGCGCGAGGTCCACGGCCAGTGAGGACGGCGCGGAGACGGCGGCCAGTACCGGGATCCCCGCCATCACGGCCTTCTGGGCCAGTTCGAACGAGGCCCGCCCCGACACCAGCAGCACCGCCCCCGCCAGCGGCAGCCGACCCTCGCGCAGCGCCCGCCCGATGATCTTGTCCACCGCGTTGTGCCGGCCCACGTCCTCCCGTACGTCGACCAGCTCGCCCGCCGCTGTGAACAGCCCGGCCGCGTGCAGCCCGCCGGTGCGGTCGAACACCTTCTGCGCGGCGCGCAGCCGGTCCGGCAGCTCCCCGAGCAGATCGGCCGTCATCCGCACGGGGTCGGCGCCGATCCCGGGGAACCGGCTCGCCGTCCGTACGGCGTCCAGACTGGCCTTCCCGCAGAGGCCGCAGGAGGAGGTCGTGTAGACGTTCCGCTCCAGCGTGATGTCCGGGACCGGAACCCCGGCCGTGAGCTGCACGTTCACGATGTTGTAGGTGTTGGCGCCGTCTTCGGCCTGGCCCTCGCAATAGGTGACCGCGCGGACGTCCGAGGCGTGCGCCAGTACCCCCTCGCTCACCAGGAACCCGGCCGCCAGCGCGAAGTCGTCTCCCGGGGTGCGCATGGTGATGGCCAGCGGTTTCCCGTTCAGCCGGATCTCCAGAGGCTCCTCGGCGACCAGCGTGTCCGGACGCGTCCCGGCCACCCCGTCCCGGATCCGGACGACGCGGCGGCGCTCGGTGACCCGTCCCATGGCGATCAGCCCACCCGTTCTCTCGTTCTTGCCGGTCCACGGCCCCCGCAGGCCCGCACCGGGCCTGTCAGGTTCATTCTCCCGTATCGCTCCATACAGGTGCTCCGCAGGAAGATCCTCCGGAATCTCCAAATTCCACCGCACGAATCCTGTCGGGTCACGTGCCCCCGTACCGGTCAGTAGCAGGCAAAGCTGGGTGATCCTGACTGCCGTACGAGGGGGATCCTGCCCATGACCGGTTCACGCGTGGTGGCTCTGGGGCACTACCAGCCCGCGAAAGTGATCACCAACGAGGACCTCTCGGCCATGGTCGACACGAACGACGAGTGGATCCGCTCCCGGGTGGGCATCAAGACCCGCCACATGGCGGGTCCCGACGAGCCCGTGGACGAGCTGGCCTACCAGGCCGCGGGCAAGGCCCTGGCGAGCGCGGGACTGACCCCCGACGACATCGACCTCGTGCTCGTCGCCACCTCGACCGCGATCGACCGCTCGCCCAACATGGCGGCCCGCGTCGCCGCCAAGCTCGGCATGGGCGGCCACCCCGCCCTCATGGACATCAATGTCGTCTGCTCGGGCTTCACGCACGCCCTGGCCACCGCCGACCACGCCATCCGCGCGGGCTCGGCGACCCGCGCGCTGGTCATCGGCGCCGACAAGATGACCGAGATCACCGACTGGACCGACCGCACCACCTGCGTGCTGACCGGCGACGGCGCGGGCGCCGCGGTCGTCGAGGCTTGCGAGGAGCCCGGCATCGGGCCCGTCCTGTGGGGCTCCGTCCCGGAGATGGGCCACGCCGTCCGCATCGAGGGCAGCCCGCCGGTCTTCGCCCAGGAGGGCCAGTCCGTCTACCGCTGGGCCACCACCCAGCTGCCGCCGCTCGCGCGCAAGGCGTGCGAGCGCGCCGGAATCACCCCGGAGGACCTCGCCGGAGTCGTCCTGCACCAGGCGAACCTGCGCATCATCGAACCGCTGGCCGCCAAGATCGGCGCCGTCAACGCGGTCGTCGCGCGCGATGTCGTCGACTCCGGCAACACCTCGGCCGGCAGCATCCCGATGGCCCTGTCCAAGCTGGTCGAGCGCGGCGAGATCCCCTCGGGCGCGCCCGTCCTGCTCTTCGGCTTCGGCGGCAACCTCTCCTATGCGGGCCAGGTCATCCGCTGCCCCTGACCCCGCCCGGTGTCACCGCGTACGCACGCCCCCGACGGACCCCTGCCTCAGGGGAGCCGCCGGGGGCGTACGACGTGAGGGCCGGAACGGGCCACCGCACGCCGCGGCCTCCACTCCGCGTACGTGGACGGCAACACGCCGTACGCCCGGCGGACCGACCGGGAGCGGCTCGATGCCGGAGCGCCCTGGCGGGCTGCTGACCACGGTTTATGCGGGTGAGGAGCACTCCGAACCTTTGCTATTGTTGTCCTTGTCGCCGCGGGAAACCGGGGCCGACCACCTGGTCCGGGTGGCGGAATGGCAGACGCGCTAGCTTGAGGTGCTAGTGCCCTTTATCGGGCGTGGGGGTTCAAGTCCCCCCTCGGACACAAGGGTCAACCGACCAAATGGAGCCGGTCAAAGCGACGTAAAGTCGCTTTGACCGGCTCTGTTGTTGTGCGTGAACGTGATCTGGCCCCCTGCGGTTCGCAGGGGGCCAGATGTGTTTGTGCTGGTCAGACGGAGTCTGGGGGTGGGGTGGATCAGGCGCCTGGGTTGGTGTCGGGGAAGTAGCCGTTGGGGGTCCAGTCGCTGGGGTTCTTGCGCTTGTGGCGGTTGGAGGGGCGGCCCCGAACCGTCCTGCCGCCTGCGTGGCCCCGGTGTCGAGCCGGGGCCGCTCGGCGTACGGCTCAAGGCCGACGCGGTGCGCGCCGGTTCCTGGATGCGACCGGGCGATCGGGGCGCATCGGCCGAAGAGATCCGGTCACTGCGGGCCGGTGCTGTAGCGCCCTGATCGCGGGGCCCAGTCGTAGGGGCCGCGCATGACCGTGTGCAGGGCGTCGCGGAGGTAGCGGTCCAGGGCAGTGCGGTCGTGGGAGCCGAGCTGCTCCGTGCCATCGAGGGTGCGCAGTTCGCCTTCGAGATCGCGGAAGCGGGTGATGCGTGCGTGGAGCATGCCGAGCACGCTGGCGCAGGCGTCGTCCTGATCGGCCCCGTTCGCGCGCCGGAGGATCAGCAGGAGGTTGTGCGGGTCCGAACCCGCGTCTTCCTTGGCCAGCGAGTAGAGGTCGTTGTGGAGGGAGTCGATCTCGGCGGCCAGGGTGCGCAGAGCGGTCACGGTGTCCGAGGCGAAGAGGTCGGCGGGGAGTTCGTAGTGGCCGATCCGTTCGGCGAGGTCGAGCGTCGGCTGTACGCCGATGGTGTCGCGGCGCAGCCGCAGGTACTCGTCGACGGTCAGCGGGGTTCCGGATTGCCGGTTGGCGGCTTCCTGGACGTGCCCGTAGAGGTACGACCGCCAGTGGGCGGCGGCCCGCTCGCGCCAGGACGGTGACATGCCCTCGCGGCTGCGCAGCCACAGGTCGTGGAAGGCGCGGGCGAGCGGTGGCGCGTCGGGGGCGGGGTGCTGCTTCAGGGCGGCGGCGACCGCGTCGACCACCGTGCGGGCCTGTTCGGGGTCTTCGCCGGCCGGGCCGTCGAAGGCGTCGTCGAAGCAGAAGAACCAGCTCATCTGGTCGACGCCCAGGACCAGGTCCGGGCCGGTCGCGGCCGGGTGGAAGCGGGCCGCGAGTTCGGCGTAGTGGCCGCGGGCGTGGCGCTCGGCGGACTCGTCGGTGGGGAGCAGGCCGAAGGACTGCGGCCACTGCAGGTGTTCGGCGGCCGCGCGTGCGGCGTCGGGGCTGATCCGTGCGGGGAGCGGGAGGTGCAGGCCGGCGTCGCTCCGCGTGCCGCCGCTGCGGGTCTGCGCGGCGCGGGGCTGCGGGGACATCTGGAGCAGGCTCGGGACCAGTACGGCGCCGGGCACCTCGCGGGGCGGCTCCTCGGACAGCGGGACCAGCCGCCAGCGAGCGGCGACGGTGGCGACGACCGTGGCCATCTCCGTGAGGGCGAAGTGGTCGCCGATGCACTTGCGCGGACCGGCTCCGAACGGCAGGAAGGCCCAGCCGCGCGGGTCGGCGGTCAGCCACCGGTCCGGGTCGAAGTCCATGGGGTTCGGGTAGAGGCCGGGGTCGCGGTGGATGGTGAGCGGGCTGAACAGCAGCTCGGTCCCCGCGGGGATCTCCACTCCGCCGAGGACGACGCCGGGTCGGGCGGGCTGACGCATCAGGATCCAGGCGGGACTGCGCAGCCGGAGCGTCTCCCGGACCAGGTTCTGGGTGAAGACGAGCTTCGGCAGGTCCTCGAAGGTGACGGGCCTCGATCCGAGGACCTCGTCGAGTTCGGCGTGGAGCCTGCGCTCGATGTCGGGGCGGGAGCCGACTTCGTGGAAGAGCCAGGTGAGGCTGGTGGAGGCAGTCTCGATCCCGGCGGCCATGACGGTCATGACCTCGTCGTGGAGCTGGTCCGGGCTCATCGGCTCGCCCGTGTCGGCGTCGCGGGCGGCCATCAGCATGCCGAGGAGGTCCGCGCGGGGTTCTCCGTCGTCGAGGCGCTCACGAATCAGCCGGTCGACCACCTTGCGCAACTGGGTGCCCGATTCCCGGAAGCGGCGGTTTCCGGGGGTGGGGAGGCGGTCGAGCCAGTCGACGGGCGAGACGACGCGGCGCATCAGCGCGTGGACGTAGGTGGGCAGCCAGCGCCGGATGAGGCGGACCTCCTCGTTGCCCAGGGCGCTGCCGAAGAGGGCCTTGGCCACGGCCTCGCTGCCGATCGCGTACATCTCGGAGGCGACGTCGATCGTGCTGTCGGGTGTCCAGGCTTCGGAGTACGTGGTGGCGCTCAGGCGCATGACGCCGGTGTAGGAGTTGAGCTTCTCGCGGTGGAAGGCGGGGATCATCAGGCGGCGCTGGCGGCGGTGGAAGTCGCCCTCGGAGTTGGGCAGTCCGTTGCCGAGGAAGGGGCGGGACTTCTGGAAGTAGCGGCCCTTCTCGTAAGAGGCCGCGTCGGTCACGAGCATCTCCCGCAGGAGCGTGGGCGAGTTCACGGCGTACACGGACAGGGTGCCGAGCCGGATCTCCACCAGGTCGCCCAGGGGGCGGATCGACTGCAGTACGCCGATCGGGTCGCGCAGCAGCGCAAGCGAGTGCCCCACCAGGGGCAGGCACCCGGGAGCGGTGGCGACCGTGCGGGGCGGCAGGTATGCGGGGGCGTCCGTAGTCACGTTCTCGTCCTTGGGGTTGCGCGTTCCCGCAGCGGTTCGGAGGCGCCGGCGAGGCGGTTGCGGGGCGAGCGGGCACTCCGGCGGCCCGTTGGCAGGCTTCCGACGCCCTCGGAGAGCCAGGCTAGGTTTGCCCGCTATCGGGACGGAATGCGCAACCGTCCGGGCTTCCTGCGCGAGAGTCCGGCACGGCCCGTTCTGGACTCTCGCGCAGGTATCGCGTACGGGCGAACTAGTTGGGCCGCAGGACCGCTGCCTCCTCGTGGCTACCATGAGCTTTTGATCGGTCGCGCGCTGTAACGGAGGCGTCATGCGCGGTCCAATGTCCGGTAGCGGGGGCAAGCAGGGGGTATCTCCCCTGGGGCTCGCCGATGTCACTTCGAGGCCCACGGTCTTCACATGCATGGGCCGCAGCTACAGTGCGGCCCGATCCGACGACGAGGTCGTCATCCAGGACGTCACGGACATCACTCATCCGCTTCCCTTGGGTCAGGCGGAACCGTGCGCGGACACCCTCTGGAGCGTTCGCACGCCCCGGGGTATGCCGGCCGGCCGTACGGACGGGACGCTCCAGGCGGTCGCCGCGCTGCGCGGGGTCTCCTGGCCGCCCCGCGACCCCTGCCACCAAACCGGGTAGGGGTCACAGGGGCGGGCGGCCAGTGCTGCGGGCAGCGCAGGCGCAGCGGTCGGCTCAGCTCGCCCGAGCGGCTTCCCGGTATCGGCGTGGGGCCACTCCGGTGGTGCGTTTGAAGGCGTTGCTGAAGGCGCTCTCGGAGCCGTAGCCCAGGGTGGCGGCGATGGCTGCCACGGGGGTGTCCTCCCGGCGCAGGGCGTGCTGGGCCAGGCGCATCCGCCAGGTGCACAGGTAGGTGAGGGGCGGGACGCCCGCGACCTCCTTGAAGCGCTGGGCGAAGCTGGTGCGGGACATGGCCGCGGCGCGGGCGAGTTCGGTGAGGGTCCAGGCGCGGGCCGGGTCTCCGTGCATGAGGCGCAGGGCGGGGGCGACGCGTTCGTCGGCGAGGGCGCGCAGCCAGCCCACCGGGTAGGCATCGGCGTTCGCGTTGGTCAGGAAGACGCGCAGGACCTGTACGAAGAGCAGCTGCGCGAGGTGCTCCGCCGCGAAGGCGGCCCCGGGGGCATCCGACCGCATTTCGTGGAGCGTCTGGTCCATGAGCCAGCAGGCCGCGGGCGCCTCGGCCGTGGTGGCGCTGACGTGCATCAGCGGCGGAAGGGCGCTCAGCAGCAGGTCCTTGCCGGTGGTGTTGAGGTCGATGTGGCCGCCGATCGTGACCGCGTCCCTCCCTTCGTCTCCGGCGTGGAAGAAGGTCTCGGTGGTCGCCCGGAGCACGGGCAGCGCGTCGATCGGCGGCACGGCCGGGTCACTCGCCAGGGTGTACCGGCGGTCTCCGGCGAAGACGGCGATGTCGCCGGCCTCCAGGCGGACGGGGTGCTCGACGCCCTCTATCACCAGCCAGACGACACCGTGCATCACGGCCTGGATCTTGAGTCGACCCGGCGCCGGAAAGGCCAGCGCCCAGTCCCCGGCGGCGATGAGTCCGCGGGACAAGGCGCAGCGCGCGCCGGTGAGTTCGAGGGTCTCGGTGATGGGATCTCCCCAGGTGGCAGGCGTGGGGAGGGATGCGGAGAGCGGTGCGGGCATGGGCGAAGACTCTCGCGCAAGTCGCGCGGACGGGCAAGCATTCACATGGTGCTGATCACCCGTCACGATGAGTCGCATGGCGCTTCCCCGGGCGGACCGTTTCCGGGATCGGCGCCGTCGGCGGCCGTACGGCCGGTCCTCAGTGCCAGGAGGTCGTGCTCATGGGCGGATCCCGGGGTCACGCCGCGTTCCACCCGGACGGGGTAAGGCCGTCGCCGCCGAGCGGCGGCCCCTCACCGCACGGCGGCGGCCCTCCTCGGGAGGTGTCCGGGCAGGGCCGGGCGAAGCCGTCATCGTGAGAGCGGGGTCAGTGACAGGCCCGGGAGCAGATGAGCGGCACGAGGGTGTCGTGGGACGCGGAGTGGGAGGTCCGGGCGGTCGCCACGGTGTGCGTGGCGGCCGGTGCCGCCGACGGCGCGGCGAAGCTGCCGGGTGCCGCCGCCAGCCCGCCGGTCACGAACAGTGCGGTCATCGTGGCCGCGATCAGTTGCTTGCGCATCGTCCTGCTCCTGCCTGTGAATCCCCGAGGTGTTGCTCGATGTCCTGCCTCACCACGGTAGGCAGGAGGGACAGCAGGCGTGAATCCTCCAACGTCCGCAAAGGGTGCGCGAGAGTCCAGGCTGGGGGACTCCCGGCCGCGCAACGAAACAGGTGGTCCCACATGCTCCAGCCGGTGATTTTCAACCCGCTGTCCTACGATCCCGCCGAGTTCGACCCGGAGACCCGACGGCTGCTGAGGGCCGTGACCGACTGGTTCGAAGGGCGAGGTAAGAAGCGGCTGGTCGAGAGCTACGCGTCGTGGTTCGCCGAGTTCCTCGCCTTCGCCGGAGAGCGGGGCATCTTCGCGCACTGCCTGATCCCCTCGGCCGCCGACGGAGGCAGCGGGCGCTGGGACACCGCCCGCAACACCGCCTTCAACGAGGTCCTCGCCTTCTACGGCATCAACGGCTGGTACACCTGGCACGTCACCATGCTGGGCCTGGCCCCCGTCTGGCAGAGCGGCAACGCGACCGCCCGCCGCCGCCGTACGGTCGAACTCCTCAGGCAGGGCCACTCGGCCGCCTTCGCACTGTCGGAGAAGAGCCACGGAGCCGACATCTAACCGACGGACCTCGTCCTCACCCCCACGGCCGACGGCGGGTTCCGCGCGAGCGGCTCGAAGTACTACATCGGCAACGTGAACGTGGCCGGCATCGTCACCGCCTTCGGGCGCCGCACCGACGTCGAAGGCCCGGACAGTTACGTGTTCTTCCTGGCCGACAGCCGGCACCCGAACCACACGGCCGTCCGCAACGTCGCCAACGACCACCTCTACGTCGCCGAGATCAGCTGCTCATCAGGGACTTCGCCGGTCCGCTCGCCGAGCTCCACGGCAAGCCCGCCACCACGGACCAACAGCGCGAACAAGCGCTCGCCTGCCTGCGTACCCCCGCCTACGACGCCGAACTGACCCACAACCTGTGGCAGGACGTCCAGGCGATCGCCGGGACGTATGCGATGCGCCCCTGATCCACATCCGCAACCGCCCGCGGGGCGGAGCAATCCCCTGCCCCCCGCGATCCGTACCCACAGGAGGCAGTAAACCGATGAAGTCCTTCAAGCCGGTCGCCTCGGCCGCCGTGATGGCCGCCACCCTCGGTGTCACCGTGCTGTTCGGAGCTTCCGCTCCGGCCGGTGCGGCACCCCTGGCCACCTGCCGCGAGGTGGTGGCCCGGACCAAGGAGGACCTGAACAACGCCGGTGCCCCGACGAACGCCAACGACTGGCAGGCCGTGCGCGCCGCCGCCCGGCGCTTCCTCAACAACCACCCCTGGGGCAGCCCGGGCACCCAGGCCATCCAGCGGGACGTCAACGAACTGGGCGAACTGTGTGCCCCGTAGATCCGCAGAAGCGGGGCCGCCCAGGTGGCCGATCCAACGCGGGCTTGCTCCCTCGCACGTCTAGAACGGAAACCATCGTTCTCGTTTAGTGTGGGGGGATGCCTCGCCTGACGGACGAGCGCCGGGAAGAGCGGCGCCGTCACATCCTCACCAGTGCCTGGACCTGCTTCTCCGCCAACGGTTTCCACGCCACGTCCATGGACGACGTGATCGCCGCGACCGGCATGTCCTCCAGCGCCGTCTACCGGTACTTCCGCAGCAAGGACGACCTCATCGACGCTGCCGCGGACGAGGCCATGACCCTCGTGCGGGGCCTGTTCGACGGTCTGCTGGCCCGGCGTCCCACCGCGTCACCGGCGCAGGTGGTCGCGGCGATGGTGGGTGAGGTGCGGGACCGGGACGCCCGGTCGGAGTACGACCTCACGCGGATCGCCATCCAGTCGTGGGGGGAGGCCCTGCGCAGGCCGGGCCTGGAAGAACGCACCCGGGCCTTCTACCTCGGCGTGCACGGTCAGCTGGAGGAGCTGGCCCGGCGGTGGTGCGAGGAGGGCCAGGTCGCGGCGAATGCCGATTCCCGGGGGATCGCGACGGTGCTGATGACCCTCATGCCGGGGCTCCTCGTCGGCCGACACCTGGTGGCACCCGTGTCCGCCGAGCACCTCATCGCGGGCCTGTCCTCCCTCGGCACGGCCTCCTGGAACAGCTGACGTGCCGGTGGGGCTCCCCCGAACGGGGAGCCCCACCGGCACGTGGGCCCGACTCAGGGGCAGGGGCCCGGCCGTTCCGTGGCCGCACCGTCGGTGGGTCCGGTGCTCAGCCAGGGGGAGTCGTACTCGATGCGCGACCGGTCGAGCCCGTGGGGCTCGGTCGTGTAGAGCAGCAGGCGCAGTCCGTCCGGATCGGGTACGACCAGTACCCAGCCCACCATCGCGACGACCGGTGGTGAGTGGCGGACCCCCAGGCCGTCCAGGTGCGCGATCCATTCGTCCACGGCGGCGCGGTCCTCGACGGCCAGGGTGAGGAGTTCGTTCCCGTCCAGGGCCCGGGCTGTCGCCGGGTCCAGGCGCAGCTCCAGTCGGCAGGGCAGGTGGGGGACGTCGAGGACGACGGAGAACAGGGTGCCGTCGGGGCGGCGGTGGTCCAGTTCCCTTACCCGGCCGGCGCCCAGCACAGCGCCGTACCAGCGGGCGCTGCGCTCCAGGTCGCTGACGCACAGCTTGAGGTGGTGGAGGCCCTGGTGTGCCGGGGCCTTCGATGTGGTCGTCAGGGTGCTCATGGTCAGACCAGCCCGTCTGTGAGGAGCGCGGCCTTGCGGTTGACGGGGACGCCGCGCCGCCACAGGGCGGCGATGTCCCGTACCGCGGTGATGTCGGCCAGGGGGTTGCCCTCGACCAGCAGGAGGTCGGCGCGGAGCCCGGCGGCGACGCGCCCGCGGTCGTGGAGGCCGAAGGCGTCGGCGGGGGCGGCGGTTGCGGCCGTCAGGGCCTGGGCCGGGGTGAGCCCGGCCGCGACGAGGAGGGCCAGCTCGCCGTGATAGCTGATGCCGTGCGTGGTGGGGTGGCCCGCGCCGCCCGTGCCGTCGGTCCCGGCCAGCAGCGGGACTCCGGCCCGGAACATCCGCAGCGCGACGTCGGCCGCGTACCGGGCGTCGACCGAGACCGGCCCCACCCGCACCTCGCCATCGCCCAGGCCTTCGGTCCGCATGCGCTCGATCTCCTTGAGCCACTGCGGGTCGGCGTAGGGCCGCAGGCGCGGGTCGTCGATGAGGGCGTACTCGGCCGGGCTGTCGGTCATGCCGGTCAGCGAGGCCAGGGTGGGGATCACGAACACACCCCGGGCCGCGGCGTCTTCCACGAGGGCGTCGTCGGAGGGCCCGTCGGCGGGGGCGTGGGCGAGCCCGTCGACGCCGCAGTCGATCGCGAGGCGGGCCGAGCGGCGGGTGAGGGTGTGGGCGGCGGTGCGCAGTCCGCGCTCGTGTGCGGCCCGGACCAGCGCGCGGATCGTCTCGGGGGACATGAGGGGCATCGGTGTCCCGATCGCGGTGCCGTCCTCGATGAAGATCTTGAGATGGTCCGCCCCGTCGGCGATCCGTGCCGCGACGAAGGCGTCGGCGTCCTCGGGACCGGTGACCGTGGGGAAGGGGGCCATCAGGCCGAGCTCGACCAACTGGCTCGGGTGGCCGCCGGGTGCGGTGGCTCCGGTGGTCGCGATGCGCAGGTCGGCCAGGTCGTCGCGCTCGCGTGCGGCCTCCCGCACCGCGCGGGCGACCGAGGGCGTACCGCCCATGTCGAGCTCGGTGGTGATCCCGAAGAGCAGTGCCCGCCGCAGCTGTTCGGTGTCGGTCGTGTGGGTGTGGGCGTCGATCAGTCCGGGCAGCAGGGTGCGGCCGGTGCCGTCGACCACGGTGGCCCCGGCCGGTGTACCGAGGGCGGGGCCGACGGCGACGATCACGGGACCGTCGATGAGGACGTCCTGGGGTGCGTGGAGCTTGGTGCCGTCGAAGACGGCGACGTTGCGGATGAGAGTGGGGGCGGAAGCAGAAGTCGACATGTCCTTGTCTCCTTTGAACAGCCGGATCATCGGGTGGACGGAACGGGCAGGGGCAGGTGCTGAGCCAGCCGGCTGAGAACCTGGGCCGGTTCGGCCGGTACTCCGTGCGCGGCGAGGTAGCCGTCGGCGCGCACCAGCAGGGGAGTTCGTAGTCCCGGTACGTGGCACACGGACAGGACGGTGTCCCACGCGGACAGGACGGTGTCCCACGGCCGCCCGTCCTTCGGTTCGCTCCGGCCGGGCAGGGCCAGCGTCCAGCGAAGGTCCGCCTGCGGGACGGTCAGGGGCGAGATCCGGTCTCCCACGCGCGGGGAGTCGGGTTCCTCGCGGTCGGGTTCCCGCGCGTAACTGATGTCGAGCTGGGCGAGTTTGGCGGCGACCCAGTCGACGATCCCCGATGTGGCCGCGGCTGCGGCGAGGAGGTCGTTGCGGCGCTGCCCGGCGGCCGGGTCCCGAAGGGTGGCGATCTTGGCGAACTGGCTGGTGAAGGCGACCAGTTCGGCTGCGACCGGGTGCCGCTCGCCGTGATAGCTGTCCAGCAGCTCGGCGGGGGCCGCGCCGGTGAGGACGGCGTGCAGCTTCCAGGCCAGGTTCCCGGCGTCCTGGATGCCGGTGTTCATGCCCTGGCCGCCGGCCGGGCTGTGGGTGTGCGCGGCGTCCCCGGCGAGGAAGACCGGACCGGCCCGGAACCGCTCGGCGACCCGCTCCTGGACGCGGTACGTGGAGGCGTTCATCACCGCAGTCACCCGGATCTGGGCTTCCGTCGGCCCGCGTTCGGAGATCAGCCGCTCGATGTCCACGGCGCGGGGTGCGGCCGACCCCGGCGCGGCGGGAGTCACGATGCGGTGCTGCCCGTCGGCGAGCGGAGAGAGGAGCAGCATCCCGGCGGAGGAGAGGAAGAAGGTGGTGTCGTCCTCCCCGAGGCCGCTCGCACCGGTGTCCAGGCGGACGTCGGCCAGGGCGAACAACTGCTCCGGCGCCTCTCCGGGAAACCCGATCGCGGCAGCTGTCCGCACGGCGCTGTGCAGACCGTCGCAGCCGACCAGGTAGCGGGCGGAGACCGATCGCAACGAGCCTTCCGGATCGGCGATCACGGCGGTGATCCCGGGAAAGTCGGGCGTGAAACCGAGGAACCTGTGACCGCGGTGTACGCGGCCGCCCAGCTTCCCCAGGCGTCGGAGCAGGTGCTCCTCCGTCGTCTGCTGGGAGGCGAGCAGGACGTAAGGGTAGGGCGTGTCCAGACCGCCGTAGGAGGCGTGCAGCAGAGTGTGCACCCGGTCGTGGACGCGGAACCCGCGCCCGCGCTCGCCGGCCGCGACGAGGTGTTCGGCGACGCCGATCCGGTCCAGGTATTCGAGGGCGCGGGGCTGGAGCGCTGCCGCTCTGCTGCCGGTCTGCACGCCGGTGTCGCGGTCGATGAGAACGTGGTCCACGCCCAGCTGCCGCAGGCTCGCGGCCAGGGTCAGCCCTACGGGACCGGCGCCGACGATCAGAACGTCCGTGTGCGGTGGGAGGGGGGTGGGAGTGGTGATGGGCGACGCAGGCATGACGCCTCCTCGTCGTGCGGGATTCCCCGCGAAATCCGCAGGAGACCCGCCGCATCAAAGAGAAACGAGCGTTTTCGTTTCACTGTGAAGCTAGCACTGGGGGAGGTGTAACGCAAACGAACGTTTCCGTTTGGTGTGGCGTGGCGTGGCAGTCGGCACCTGGGGCGCGATGGGCGTCAGACCTCGTTGTTCCACATGCGGAAGACCGTGCACTTCCCGTGGCTGTCGAAGGTGACGGTCCACAGGTTGGCGAAGGTCCCCAGCTCCGTGTAGCGCCCGGTGCCCTCGATGGCCGCGGTGTCCCCGTTGATCGTGAGGAGGGACCACTCGAATTCCCAGCCCCCTTCCTGCCACCCGGCCCGGCCGCGCCACCCCTCGACGATCGCCTCGCGGCCGATCCAGTCCGTCTCGTACGGCCACTCGTGATACTCGGCTTCCGGGGTGAAGAGGGCTGCGATGTCCTTGCGGCTGTTGGAGGTCCAGGCCCGCACGTACCCCTCGACCCACGCTTCGACTTGCTGTTTCGTCACCATGGCGTGTCTCCGTACGACGTGTCTCTGTGGTCCGTCGGCTCAGTCGGCTCAGTCGGCTCAGCCCTGGGCGGTGGGTCGTACGATGATCTCGCTGACGTCGACCTCGACGGGCTGGCTGATCGCGTAGTCGATCGCCGCGCCGATGGCGTCAGCGGGCATCGCGATCTTCAGCATGTCCCTGGTGGCCTCGCGCACCGCCGTGTCGGTGATGCCCTCGGCCAGCTCGCTCCTGGTCAGCCCGGGGCTGATCACGGTCACCCGCAGGTCGCGGCTCTCCTGCCGCAGCCCCTCGGACAGGGCCCGGACCGTGAACTTGGTCGCGCTGTAGACGGCGGCGGTCGGGTCGACGCGGTGCCCCGAGACGGAGGCGATGTTCACGATGTGGCCGGAGCCCTGTGCGCGCATGACGGGGAGCACGGCGGCGATGCCGTGCAGCACGCCGCGCACGTTCACGTCGATCATGCGGTTCCACTCGTCGACCTTGAGCGCATCCAGCGGGGAGAGCGGCATCACGCCCGCGTTGTTGACCAGGACGTCGATGCGGCCGTACCGGTCCTGCGCGGCGCCGACGAAGGCCCGCATGCTGTCCAGGCTGGTCACGTCCAGTTCCTGGTGGTCGGCCTCCCCACCGCTGCCGCGGATGTCCTCGGCGAGGGCGGCGATACGGTCCGTGCGACGGGCGCCGAGCATCACCCGGTGCCCCGACGCTGCCAGCCGCCGGGCCGTCGCCTCACCGATCCCACTGCTCGCACCGGTGACCAGTACGACCTTGCCTACCGGAATGGACGGGACGGTCATGAGAACCCCTTCGATCAAGCCGGCGATGGCCGACCGGGTGGTCGTCCACCCACCCTCCGATCCTGAAGGCGATCGCCCAGGGCAGGCAGGGCGAGACTTCCTGGGTGCGCCACTCCCAGGAAGGCGCCGCGTACGATCGAGTCATGAGCGGGTACGAACTCGGCGAATTCCTGCAAGCGCGGCGCTCCCGTCTGAAGCCCGCGGAAGTGGGTCTTCCGACCTACGGGCACCGCAGGGTCGTGGGGCTCCGGCGCGAGGAGGTCGCCGTGCTGGCCGGCGTCAGCGCCGACTACTACACGCGGCTCGAACAGGGGCGCGAACGCAACCCCTCCGGCCAGGTCATCGACGCCCTCTCGCGGGCACTGCGCCTGAACGCCGACGCCCACTGGCACGCCTACCGCCTCGCGGGCCTCCTGCCGGCGGCCGAGGCCGCCGACGAGTCGGACGAAGTGGACCCGGCTCTGCTCCAGCTCATGGAGGGCTTCCCCACCGCGGTCGCGTACGTCATCAACCGCCGCCTCGAAGTGCTCGCGGCCAATGCCCTGGCCGATGCCCTCCTCTCGCCACTCGCCGACCGCCGCCAAGTACTGCGTTCCCTCTTCCTGGACCCCGCGGCCCGAGAGCTCTACGCGGACTGGCACAGTGTCGCGAAATGCTCGGTCGAAGCCCTGCGCCTGGCTGCCGGACACCATCCGGACGATTCCCGGATGACCGCCACGATCAAGGAACTGCGTAGCAGCAGCGTCGAGTTCGAGCAGATGTGGCGCAGTCACGGCGTCAGTTCACTGGGCCTCAGGCCCAAGACCTTCAACCACCCGGCGGTGGGCCGGTTCACCCTCACGTACCAGTCCTTCGACGTCCAGAGCACGCCCGGTCAGCACCTCTTGATCGGCACTGCCGAGCCGGGCAGCACGGACGCCGACGCCCTCGCCCTCCTCGGCTCCTCGATGGCGGTGCTCGCGTCAGGACCGGCGGAACGCCACTGACGTGACACCGTTGACCGTGGCGTCACCTTGCAGGAAGCCGATCCCGACCCCCTCGGTGAATGGGTGCGGATAGTTGAGTTCCGGCCTGGTCAGTGCGCTCAACTCGGCGATTTGGGAAGGGTCCAGGGTCACGGCCGCCGATGCCAGGTTGCTCTCCAACTGGTCGAGGGTCCGGGCTCCGACCAGCACTGAGGTGACGGGGTCCTGCTGGCGCACCCACGCCAGGGCGACGGCCGCGACCGTCGTACCCAGGTCCTGGGCGATGCCTTCCAGCACGTCCAGGAGTACGAACGTCCCCTCGGTCAGCAGCGGGGCCGCGTAGCCCGCACGCCCGGAGCCCGTGGCGGTGGTGCGGGTGCGGGAGTACTTCCCCGACAGGACTCCGGAGGCGAGCGGGCTCCAGGGGGTGATGCCCAGCCCGAACGCGCGGGCGGCGCCGAACTGTTCGCCCTCCACGGTACGGGCCAGCAGCGAGTACTCCACCTGGAGTGCGGCCACGGATTCCCAGCCCCGGAGCCGGGCGGTCGTCGCGGCCTGGGCCACCCACCAGGCGGGCGTGTTCGACAGCCCGATGGCACGGACCTTGCCCGCGCGGACCAGGTCGTTCAGGGTCGACAGCGTCTCCTCCAGGGGAGTGTGCCGGTCCCACATGTGCATCCAGTACACGTCCACGTAGTCGGTGCGCAGCCGCCGCAGCGACGCGTCCAGTTGCGCGAGTACGGCCTTGCGCCCGGCCCCGCCCGCGTTCGGATTGGGAGGGTCCATGGTGCCGCCGAACTTGGTGCCCAGCACCACGCGGTCGCGTACCCCGGGCCGCCCCGCGAAGTACGCCCCGAGCGTCTCCTCCGACGCCCCGCCGTTGTACTGGTTGGCGGTGTCGATGAAGTTCCCGCCCACCTCCAGATAACGGTCGATGATCGCGAAGGATTCCTCCTGCGCCGAGCCCCAGCTCCCGTCGTCGAACGTCATCGCGCCCAGCGCCAGCGGACTCACCCTCAGCCCCGAACGGCCGAGCGTGACGTACGAACCCAACAACGCCATGACCGTGCCACCTCCTCGTCCTCTTCCACGGCCGGAACCGGCTGGTATCCCGCCACCAGGAGACTCGCCCCCGCACCGCATCCGTGGAAGGCCACGCCGGAGGGGGTACCGCACTCCTAGGAACAGGGCTTCCCGACGTACCACCGCGCCCTCGCTCACTCCGGAGGCACAGCCGGGAAGCCGGGGCGCATTTCGGACGCCCGCCACCTGACCCGATGGCATGACCGCAACCGCACCGGCACCCGAAGGGATCTTCCGTGATCACCCTGCTGACCGTCATCCGAAAGAACCCCGAGGTCTCCACCGAGGAATTCCGGCACTTCATGAAGCACGAGTACGGTCCGACGTACCAGACGCTCCCGCAGACCCGCGCCTACGTGCAGTACCACCTCACGGACCTCGCCGCGGACGGGGCGGAGGACCCGATCGACGCGATCGTCCAGATCAGCTTCGACTCCGAGGAAGCCATGGCTGCGGCGCTGGCGACCGACGCGTACAAGAAGGCCCACGCGCTGCGCGAACGCTACATGCGCGAGACGTCCGCGGGCATCCACTCCGCCCGCGTCGACGACATCGTCACCTTCGAGGCAGGCCGCCTTGAGGCCGTTCGTCGCAAGGCTCGCCATCTGCTCTTCCGTATCCCTGTCACCCCGGGCGCGGAGTGACGGGACCCTGACCAGCGGGGCGGGAAGCGATCTTGATCCACCTGGGAACCGACGCCCCGACGCTCTCGTAAAGCCGCAGCTCAGCGGATTCTGTCGGTTGGCCACCAGTAACCGCGAGGAACCCCACTCCGGTGGGGTTCTTTTGCGTTCCCGGGGCCGTGGGCCGGGAGGGCTGCGCGCCAGCTGGCCCGTGCAGCGGTCGCAGCCGGCAGTGTGCCCCAGGCCACTCCTGGAGAGCATGGAGGGGCCGAGCACGCCCCGCACCTCAAGGCATGCGGGATCATGACGCGGTGGTTCCGGATCCGGATGGTCGGGTTTCGTGGAAGCTCTCCCGTGGGCCACATGCGCCTGGGTAGCATTTGGCGCTACTTCCCGGTTGATCGTTCTTGTTCCGGCACAGGGGGAATTCCATGCCTCCCAGCACTTCCCGGCATTTACGCCGGCGGTTACCACGGTGCACGCGCGGCTCGGCAGCGAAGCGGGTCGCCGTGCTGGCCTCGGCTCTGGCGATGGTGTTCGTCAGCGGATGCACTGACGGCAAGGGCACACACAGCACGAGCGGACCGACCCGGTCGGCGGAGCCCTCGCCCGTCTCGTTCCCGTCCGCTCCACCGGACACCGCTCACTGCCCGGGTACGGTTCTCGATCATCGGGACATCAGCCATCCGACCCTCGGGGCGGTCCGCGTATTCCTGATCCGGCGGACCGATTCCGGCGCTTCCAGCGGGTGCGTCGCGTCCGTCACCAGCAGTGGCAGCGCACTGGCATCCATCGACGTGGACATCTATGAGAACGACCTGCATTTCGCTTCGCCCGCATCCGACGCCACCAAGAACACCTTCGTGATCTACAACCCCGGACGCTATGACGGGGTACTGGTGCTCGTACCCGGCAAAGACGGTTTCGAGGACATCGGCTGGACGGAACCAGAGCTCCACTACAGGGGCGGGAAGCACGCCTTCTACAACGCCCGGCTCGCCGGCCCCGGCGGAGACGGCCGGTACACGATCGTCCAGTCCCAGAACTCGTGCAATCCGAGCTGCGCCGCGGGTGCCATCTCGCACGTCACTCTGCACTGGAACGGCCACGAATACCTGCCGGCCGCATGAAGAGGGGACGCTTCCCCCTCCGCAGACGGATCAGGACCGAACTCGGGTACGGCGCCTTTCTCTCCTACAGCGGGGACCGTGACCGGCAATGGCTGCCGCACCTGCAGCGGGCGATCGAAAAGCAGTCCCGGCCCTGGTACAAGCCGCCACGGATCCGGGTGTTCCTCGATGACAGCGGCATATCGATCGGGCCCGAACTCTGGGGAAAGATCGAAGCCGGCCTGGCCCGCTCGGACTGGCTCGTGGTCATGGCCTCGCCGGAGTCGAAGGCATCCGTGTGGGTCGACCGGGAAATCGAATGGTGGCTGAGGAACAAGACGGTCGACACCATCCTGCTCGTCGTGACCGCAGGGCAGCTGGAATGGGACGAGCAGCGGGGCGACTGGGACCCGGAACGCTCGACGGCCCTGCCCGCCCGCCTGTTGGGACGGTTCACGCAGCAGCCGGTCTGGAAAACCATAGCCCTGCGCAGACCCGACAACGGCACCGGTCTCGTGCCGGACGTGGACAGCGTCGCGCTCGGCATCGCGTCCGTCGTACGCGGTCTTCCGGAGGACGACCTCAAGTCGGAGGGCATCCGCGACACCCGGCGCAATCTGCGGACGGCACGGATCACCGCGGCCGTACTGGGCCTGCTCCTCCTGGTGGCGAGCACCGTGTCCGCGCTCGCGCTGATCGCACGGGCCGAGGCCGCCCGCCAGCGTGACCACGCCATTGCGCAGCAGTTGATCGGTCAGAGCTCCTTCCTCGCGACCCGTGACCCCTTCGGTGCCCGGTTGAAAGCGCTGGCAGCCTGGCGGATCGACCCCACACCGGAATCGCGCCTTGCCATGCTCAACGCAGCAGTGAACCCGGAATCCGGATTGCTCGCTCATACCTGGCCCGTCAGATCGGTGGCCTTCAGCCCGGACGGCAAGACCGTCGCCTCCGGAAGCGACGACGGCGTCGTGCGGCTGTGGGACGCGGCGACGCAACGGAGGGTCGGGGACGCGCTCATCGGGCACCACGGAGGCGTCACGTCGCTGGCCTTCGGACCGGATGGCGAAACTCTGGTCAGCTCCAGTTTCGACGGCACCGTCCGGCTCTGGAACGTCGCCGGCCACAGCCAGCTCGGTGACGCATTCGAGCCCCGGGCCGGGACGATCTCTTCGGTCGCCCTCAGCCCGGACGGCAGGACTCTCGTCTTCGTGGGCGACAGCGGATCCGGGGCCGTACAGGTATGGGACGTGGCGACGCACCGCCGGATCGGCGAGCCGCTGGGAGATCGCGCCCACGGCACTACCGCGGTGGCGTTCAGCCCTGACGGCAGAACCTTTGCGACGGGCACCAGCAAGGGGTTACAGCTCTGGGACACCAGTTCCCATACGCCCACGGGCGAGGTGCTGACCAGCGGCGACAACTACATCTCGTCGGTCTCCTTCAGTGGTGACGGCCGCACCCTCGCCGCCGCCGACACCCACGGCACCGTCCAGCTCTGGGACACCACCACCCGGGCCCCGATCGGAAAGCCGTTCGCCGACGATTCCGGAGGCTTCGGCTCGGTGGCCTTCAGCCCGGACGGTGCGCTGCTCGCCGCCGCGTACGCCGACGGCAGCGTGCAACTCTGGGACATCGTGGGGCACATCCGGCTCGGAGCGCCGTTCATCGGCCACATCAGCAACGCCCGGGCCGTGGCCTTCAGCCCGGACGGGTCGACCCTGGCCACTGCGAGCGACGACACCACGGTCCGGCTGTGGGACGTCCGCACACAAAGGCAGATCGGCACATCGGTCGGTACCGGGGAACAGATGGCTACGGATTTCAGCCCTCGTGGGCATGTACTGGCCGTTGCGGGATCCGGCGCCAAGGTGCGCTTCTGGGACATCGTCACACGGCGCCAAATCGGTGACCCGCTGGACTCCGGTGTCCTGAACATGGGTTCGTCGATGTACCTCAACCCCGACGGCACCGTGCTGGCGACCACCTCATTCAACACGAATTATGCTGTGACGCTCTGGGACGTCACGACACAGCGCCGGATCGGCGAGCCGCTGCCCGCCCAGAACGACGATATCCGCGCCATGGCTTTCAGCCCCGACGGCAAGGTCCTCGCCACTTCCGTCAGGGATTCGGTGCGCCTGTGGGATCTGGCCACGCGTCGGCAGATCGGCAAGGCACTCGATGTCAGTGCGTACAGACTCACGTTCAGCCCCGACGGCCGCACTGTCGCCACCAACACCGCGGACGACACCGTGGCGCTCTGGGATGTTGCCACGCAGCGACGGATCGGCGAGACGCCCCCGAGCCACACCGCGCAGGTCGACGCGGTCACCTTCAGCCCCGACGGGACGATGCTGGCGACCGCGAGCCGCGACAGCACCGTCCGGCTGTGGAACGTGGCCACGCGTGAACAGATCGGGGAGCCGCTGACCGGCCATCGCGGCGGCGTGACGTCCGTCGCCTTCAGTCCGAACGGGCAGACGCTGGCAACCGGCAGCATGGATCGGACGGTCAGGCTCTGGGACGTCACCACCCGGCAGCAGATCGGCGTCCCGCTCGAAGGACACGGCGCCGACGTCACCGGGGTGGGCTTCGGCCCCGAGGGCAGGACGGTCGCTGCCTGGGGCAAGGACGAGACCGTACGGTGGTGGGACGTCGCGGCGACCGTGGACCCGGAACACGCGCTGTGCCAGTGGGCGAGGGGCGCGTTCGATGCCGGCCGGTGGCGCGAATACGTACCCGCGGGCCCCGCTTTCCGGCCGCTCTGTCCGCGTTGACGCCTCGGGGGCTATGTTCTTCCTACGTCGGAGCACTGCGGGGGAACGGACGGAACGATGAGCGACCAATTATCGCGCACCAGAACCCGGTTGGCGGGTGGCCGACGTGTCCTCGACAGCGTCCTGCTCCGGCTCGTCGCGGCCACGGCCGTCGGCGCGCTGACGGGACTCGTCCTCTTCAGCCTCACCCAGGTGACCAGCCGCAGCCTCTTCGTCATCACCGGCGCGGTCGCGGGCGCGCTGGCCGTCCTGGTCGTGCAGTGGTACCAGCGCACGGCACGCCTCACCGAGGTCAAGGTCTCCGTCCCGCAGCTGAGCGAACTCACCTTCGCCGTCAACAACGACTCCCGCCAGGTCGCCTGGCAGATGTTCATCGAAACGGCGACCCGCGTGTCCACGCAGCCCCTGGCCAGCGACGAGGGAGTCGTCCGGGAAGCGCTCACCTCCATGTACGGGCTCTTCGCCACGACGCGTGAGACCCTCAAAACCGCCCGCCCCTCCGCCCCCGTGCCCGGCGGGCAGACGGTCGAGTACCTCGCGATCACCATGCTGAACCGCGAGTTGAGGCCGTTCCTGTCCCAATGGCACCCCCGGCTGCGGGAGTTCGAGCAGGCTCATCCCGGCAGCCCGGAGTCCGACTGGGCTGACAATGCCGCCTGCCGGGCGGAGCTGCAGCGGGTGCAGCGTGACATCCACGCCTACGCTGTCGGCTTCGCCCGCCTGGCCGGTGTACGGGAAGCCGAGTCGATGATCGGCCGGGTTCCCGTACCGCGCACCCCCGACGACCGGTCCGAGAGGAGCGACGGCCGCTCGGCCGACAGCACCCGGCGCCCGCTCTGAACGCCCCGAAGGCCGGAGGCGGCGGTATGGCCACGGGCCTGGAGCGCCAGGCCGGGGAGCCGACCGGATACGACGCTTTCATCTCGTACAGCCACAGCTGGGACAGGAAGCTCACCAAGACGTTCCAGAGCCGATTACAGAACTTCGACCGGCCCTGGTACAGGCCGAGAAGCCTCAGACTGTTCCGCGACGAGACCAACCTGGCGGCAAGCCCCCATCTGTGGCGGGAGATCGAGCGGGGACTCACCGCGTCCCGGTGGCTCGTGCTCATGGCCAGCCCGGCCGCTGCCGCGTCCCCCTGGGTCCGGAAGGAGATCCGCTGGTGGCTCACCCACCGGTCGGCGGACACGCTCCTCATCGCCTGGACCGACGGAACGCTTGTCTGGGACGACTCGCGGAGGTCGTTCGACTGGTCGAGGACCGATGCCCTCCCGCGCGAGGAGATGGACGGCAGCTTCGGCCAACAGCCCCGTTGGGTCGACCTGCGCTGGCTGCACAGCCCGGAGCAGGCCGGCCCGGCCGACCCCCGGTTGGTCGAGTGCGTGGCGGAGTTCGCAGCCCCGATCTCGGGCAGGTCCAAGGACGAGGTGATCGGCGACCATGTACGCCAGCAGCGTCGGACGATGCGCCTGGTGTGGTCGACCGTCGCCGTGCTCACCGTTCTGCTCCTGGTCGCACTCGCCGGGGGCGTCACGGCGTACCACCAGCGCAACGCCGCCCGGTCCCAGACCCTGGTCGCCCAATCCCGTCAGCTCGTCGCGGAGGCTTCGTCGATCAGCGACACCCAGCCCGACCTGGCCCGCCAACTGCTGGTCCAGGCTTACCGACTCGCTCCCACCGCCGAGGCGGCCGGGGCACTCGTCGGCAGCCGCGGCCTTCCCCGCGTCATCGACGGGAAGGGCGATGCCCGCGGTGTAGCGTCCAGCAGCGGGGGGCTCCTCGCCGTGGCCGACGACCGGGTACGGCTCTACGACCTGGCCACCGGCGTGCTGCGTGCCACACTGAAGGACCTGGACGGCAGCGTCGCCGCCGTCGCGTTCAGCCCGGACGGACGGCTTCTGGCGATCGGCGACGCCGAAGGCGGGGTGCGGCTGCTCGACGTGACGTCAGCGGACGGTCCCAGAACTCTGGCGGCAGTGCCCGCGGCGGCGGCGGGCGCGACGAACGAACTCGTGTTCACCCCCGCCGGCAGGCTCCTCGTCCTGACCAACGCGCGCGGCTCCCTCCTCGACATCGAGGACCCGGCCCGGCCTCGTTCCCTCGGATCCCTGCCCCCTGGCACGATCGCCGCCAGCGGTACGGGCGCACTGATCCTCACGGAGTCGCAGGACGACCTCGAACTCGGCCTGTGGACCCTGTCCTCCTCGGCCGGGGTGAGCCGGGTCGCCACCCTCGTCCCGCCGTCCCGTGCGCTCGGCACCAACGCCCGCGCCGCGTTCAGCCCGAACGGCCACATTCTGGCGGTCGGCGGCTCGGACAACCGGGTGCGGCTGTGGGACGTCGCCGACCCCACCCGGCCGGCGGTCCGCTCGGATCTGAACGCGCAGGGCCGCGACGGCATCAGCTGCGTGGAGTTTTCCTCGGACGGGACCGTCCTGGCCCTGGGCGGCCGCGACGGAGTGATCACCCTTTGGGACGTCTCCGACCCTTTCCGCCCCCACTCCGGTGCGCGCCTGACCGGCTACCCGGGATTCGCATCCGTTTCCGGCATCGCTTTCGGCCCCGACGGGCAGACGCTCGCGTCCATCGCGAGCGACCGGGAGCAGCGGACGTCGGCAAGGGTGTGGGCCGTGTCGGGAATCGACAGGACCTCCACCGTCACGATCTTGCCGACGGAGGGAACCTTTCCCCCCTCGTTCAGCCCCGACAGTCGGCTGCTGGCCGCCGGTGGCAGTCCGACCACCGTGTGGAGGATGGACGACAAGCCGGGACCGCGCCTGGCCGCCACCGTGGGCTCGTTCAACGCCAGCGGTCAGGCCGCGGCCTTCGGCCGGGACGGCCACACCCTGTTCTCCGGTCGGCCCGTGGTCGCATGGGACACGGCCGACCCGGCGGCTCCGCGGATGGTGACCCCGCAGGTCACGCGTTCGGACGGTGCGACGGGCATCAGCCTGAACTCCGCCTTCCCGCTGCTGGCGACAGGAGCGGGGATCATGGCACCTCCACCGGTGGAACTGGGAACCGTACAGCTGTGGGACGTCAGCGACCGGACACGGCCCGTCCTCGTCGACACGCTCGGCGGCACCGTGGCCGGCAGCCAGGCCATCTCCTTCAGCCCGGACGGCGGGCTCCTGGCGGCGCCGACCCGCGAGGGAACCGTACGGCTGTGGAACGTCACCCGTGACACCGCGCCCACGGTCGCGGGAAACATCGACATGGCGAGGGGAAAGGCCACCGCACTGGCCTTCGCCCCGGTCGACCGCACCCTGCTCGTCGGTGACGACAGCGGGGTGATCACGACCTGGGACGTCTCACGTCCTGCGCATCCCTTGCGCCGGGGCAGTGCCGCCCCGCACGCCGGCAGCATCAGTGGACTCGCCCATCACCCCGCCGGCGCGCTCGCGGCCAGCGCCGCGGAGGACGGGCGCATCCGGCTGTGGGACACGAGCGACCCGGACCACCTCGTCGAGATCGCCTCGCTCGCCACCGGCGGCCTGTACCCGCAGGCGTCCCTCGCGTTCAGCCCGGACGGCAGTCTCCTCGCGGCCAGCGGCGACCGGGGCACGCGGCTGTGGAGCGTGGACCCGGCCGCGATCATGCGACGGCTGTGCGCCGAGTCCTCCCGCATCACCCGCGAACAGTGGAACCAGTACCTCCCTGACCGACACTACGACCCGCCGTGCGTCTGAGCGCACGAGAACGGAGGACACGATGGCAAGCGGCTCACGGCGCAGAACCTCCTCGTCCATCGCACTGCTGGCACTCTTGCTGCTCACCGGCGCATGCGGCTCGCCCCACCCGGCTCCGCAGATCTCGCCCCTCACCCCCTCACCCGTCACCCCGGGGCCCGCCTCCCCTTCCCCCTCGCCCGCTCAGGGACCGGTGCTCGTCGGCCCGGCGCCGGCCGACCTGCATGACGTGGATTGGGCGAAAACCCCCATTCCAGGCGATTTCTGCGATGTCCCGGGACTCGTCAGGCTCGACGCCGGGGGCGAGGCCGCCGCCACGTCCCGAACGTGGGGCACCGTGCGCATCCAGCAGGGGATCAAGGTCGCATACGGCGACACGGACGGTGACCGGCGCGACGAGGCAGCCGTCTACATGGGGTGTTCCGACGGAGCGAAGATGAACGCACAACTCGTCGCCGCATACGTCGTGTTCACCCGCAAGGGCGACAGCCTCGCCGCGCTCGGTGCGATCACGCCGCGGCAGAAGTCCGACGTGTACACCACCGCTCTCGTCGGACTGGAACTCGCGCCCGGCCGGATCACCGCGCACGAGAAGTGGTACCGCCAGACCGACGCCCACTGCTGTCCCTCCGGAAACGCCGACACCGTCTGGACACGGGAGGGCGACAGCCTGACGCCGGGCGCACCCCGTGTCCTCTGATCGGGCCGCCGCCGGCCGACCTGGCCAGGGACCTCTTCTTCCGCCGCGTTCCGCGGGCCTGCCTGGGAAGGCCTTGTGGAGGTCTTCGCTCGGTGATCAACCCTGGTGAGGTGCGGGGTAGCGTCGCCGCGCTGCGCGGAGAGGAGCGGGGCATGCGCGAGATCATCGTCCCACCAGTCGTTGTCGCGGCGCCCGTCGGCGGGCTCGCCGACGACCCTGTTCGACGTCGCCCTGTGGGCGATCGGCGCGCAGCCCGTGCCCGTCTACCCGACCTCCTCCGTCGAGCAGGTGCACTGGATCCTCCAGGACTCCGACTGCACCGCCTGCGTCGTCGAGGACGAGGACCAGGCCATGACCGTCGGGTCCGTCATCGAGCGGCTGCCGCACCTTCGGCGGCTGTGGCAGCTCGACTCCGGGGCCGTCGACGCGCTCGTCGCGGACGGCCGCGGGGTCACGGAGGACCTGGTGCACCGGCATCGCGCCGCGGTCACACCCGACGCCGTCGCCACCGTCATCTACACCTCGGGGACCACCGGGCGCCCCAAGGGCTGCGTGTTCACGCACGGCAATTTCATGTACGAGGCCGGCACGATGGTGGCCCGGTGGGAGTCCGTTCTCCAGGCGGGGCCCGGGGAGCAGCCCTCCACCCTGCTGGTCCTGCCGCTCGCCCACGTCTTCGGGCGGATGGTGGAGGTGGCGGCCGTCCGGGCTCGGGTGAAGCTGGGGCACCAGCCGGTGCTGGCGGCGGCCGAGTTGCTGCCGGACCTCGCCGCGTTCCGGCCGACGTTCGTGCCGGGGTCCCGTACGTCTTCGAGAAGGTCTTCGCGGCGGCATGCCGCAAGGCGGAGGCTGAGGGGCGAACTGGTCCCTTCGACCGGGCGGTCGAGACGGCCGTACGGTACGCGGAGGCGCGCGAGCGGAAGAGTCGGTTCGTCGCGACGTGCTGGCCCGCCCAGATGTTCAAGCACTTCGAGGACCCCAAGCCGGGCTACGTGGCCGACTGGCCCGACCTGCCGAAGTGGCAGCAGGAGACCGACGCCGACATCTTCGAGGCCATCGAAAAGGCCTGATCGAGCGGGCGAGATCGCCCGTCCTGGCCAGGGTGGGAACGTGACCAGCAGGAACCCCACTTCGGTGGGGTTCTTTTGCGTTTCCGGGCGGCGGGCGGGCGGCCGGTGCGGGTGTGGGTGTCATGGGGATTTCATCGCTCTTCCTTAGCGTGGCCGAGTTCGGACAAGGGCTCGGACCAGGGGAAGGGCGGCTCGATGGCGCGCAGGAGATTCAGGGCGAGGCTGCCCGTGGCGGTCGCGGTCGCGGTGGCGGTGCTGAGCACGATGGCGGCCACCGGGTCACCCGCCCCCGGAGCCGCCGGGCAGGGGCCGGACAAGCCGACGATCCGGTACACCGAATACGGGATCCCGCACATCATCGCCTCGGACTGGGCGGGGCTGGGCACGGGGTACGGATACGCGGTGGCCAAGGACAACATCTGCACCCTGGCCGACACCTACCTCATGGTCAACGCCCAGCGGTCCCGCTACCTGGGGCCCGACGGCAAGGCCAGCCCCGGCGAGCACCAGAACACCACCACCAACCTCAACAGCGACCTGTACTTCCAGCGGATGAACGACAACCGGGTCGTGGAGCGGCTGATCGACCAGCCCGCCCCCAACGGGCCGGAGCCGGAGGTCAAGGAAGCCATCCGCGGCTACGTCCAGGGATACAACAGGTACCTGGCCGAGACGGGCGTGAACAACATCTCCGACCCGGCCTGCCGCGGTGCGGCCTGGGTGCGGCCGATCACGGAGCTGGACGTCTACCGGCACGCGCACGCCGAGATCATCATGGGCACCGCCGACGTGCTGCTGGACGGCGAGGTGAACGCCGCGCCCCCGGGGGCGTCGGCCGCCCCGCCGCAGTCGGCGCCCCCGCCCGAGGTGACCGCGGCGAAGATCCGCGACGCGATGGCCGCCGGCCGTGCCCAGGGCATGGGCAGCAACGCTCTCGCGGTCGGTTCGCAGGGCGTGTCCGGGGGCACCGGCATGCTGCTCGCCAACCCGCACTTCCCGTGGCAGGGCAAGAACCGGATGTGGCAGAGCCAGCTGACGATCCCGGGGAAGACCAACGTCTCCGGGGCGAGCCTGCTCGGCTTCCCCGCGGTGAACATCGGGCACAACGACGACGTCGCCTGGACCCACACCGTCGCCACGGTGGCTCCGTTCGGGCTGTTCGACGTACAGGTGGACCCGCTGAACCCGACCAAGTACCTGGTCGACGGCGCCTGGCAGCAGATGACCTCGCAGCAGGTGGGCGTCGACGTACGGAAGCCGGACGGCTCCCTCGGCAAGGTCACCAGGACGCTGTGGGCCACCCGTTACGGCCCGATCACCACGTCGGTCCTGGGCACCTCGCTGCCCTGGGTGGTCAGTGCGCACGCGGTGCGCGACGTCAACATGGACAACCTGCGGGCCTTGAACACCTGGTTCCACCTCGACCAGGCCAAGGACGTCAACGACGTGGTGAACACCCTGGAGACCACGGAAGGCGTCCCCTTCTTCAACACCATCGCCACCGACCGCAAGGGCAAGGCCCTGTACGCGGACATCCAGGCCACCCCGAACATCACCGACGCGCACGCCGAGTCGTGCCTCACGCTGACCGGCCGGCTGCTGTTCGACCAGACGCTGCGACTGCCGAACGTACCGCCCGTCTCCATCTTCGACGGCAAGCGCAGCGCGTGCGACTGGCCCGACGACCCGAACGCCGTCGCGCCCGGGCTGCTCGACCCGCACAAGCAACCCCGTCTGATCCGGTCCGACTTCGTCGGCAACGCCAACGACAGCGCCTGGCTGGCCAACCCCGCACAGCCGCTGTCCTTCCCCCGGGTGATGGGCGATACCGCGGCGCCCCGGTCGCTGCGCACCCAGGAGCTGATCCTGACCGCGCAGAACCGGATCGACGGCAACGACGGCCTGCCGGGCCGGGGCTTCACCCCGGAAAACATGCGGCAGTTGCTGTTCGCCGACAACAGCAGGGCCGCCGACCTGGCCCTCAACGCCACGGTGTCGGCGTGCCAGGGCGCCCCCTTCGGACTCGTCCTGGTGGACGGCAACCTGGTCAACGTGAGCGAGGCGTGCCCGGTCCTGGCCGCCTGGAAGGATCACAACTACACGGCGGACAGCCGGGGTTCCTGGCTCTTCGAGAACTACTGGGCCTTCCTGCTCGGCGGCCAGGCGGTCGAGAAACTGCCGTGGCGGGTCCCCTTCGACCCCAAGGACCCGGTGCACACGCCCAATTCGCTGGACTCGGGAAACTCCGCCGTCCGCGACGCCCTGGCCCGCGCGGTGTTCGCGCTGCGCAAGGCGGGCGTTCCACTGAACGCACCGCTGTCGGACGTCCAGAAGATAACCCGCAACGGCGAGCAGATCCCGGTCCACGGCTCGATCGGTGAACTGGGCGTGCTGAACGTGATCACTCCGGGCCTGGTCGACGGGAAGCTGGACATCACCTTCGGGTCGAGCTTCATCCAGCAGGTGCGCTTCACCGCTGACGGGCCGCCGCAGACCTCCTCGGTCCTCGCCTACTCCCAGTCGGCCAACCCGAACTCCCCCCACTACGCCGACCAGACCAAGCTCTTCTCGGCGGGCCGGTGGGTGACCGAACGGTTCACCGAGGCGGACATCGCGGCCTCACCGGCGCTGGAGATCAAGGTCCTGGACTGACGGACTGGGACCGGTCCACACATTCATCCGTGATCCATCGATCCATCGAGATACCAAGGGAGCATGCTGTGACGAGGACATCGAGCCGATGGCGCGCGGTGGTGGCCCTGTTGGCCGCGATCGTGGCCCTGGCCGTGCCGACGGGTTCGGCGCAGGCCGCCGACGGCACCGCGCCGCCGAGCATGACGGACGGGTTCGGCCTGACCCAGGTCGACTCGGCGGTGGGCGGCGCGACCAACTTCTACATCACCGTGACCACGCCCGAGGTCACGGGCAAGCACCACATAAAGATCATCCTGCCGAGCGGCTACTACGACGACCCGGGCAAGCGCTACCCGGTGCTGTACTTCCTGCACGGCTCGCCCGACGATCCGATCCAGCAGAACTATCCCGCGCTGACCACCTCGAACCAGATGATCACCGTCATCCCGGACGGCGGCGCCCGGGGCTGGTACGCGAACTGGCTCAACCAGAAGACCGCGGCCGGAACCCAGAACTGGGAGAACTTCCACCTCAAGCAGGTGATCCCGTTCATCGACGCGAACCTGCGCACCGTCGCCACCAAGCAGGCCAGGGCGGTCGCCGGTGTCTCCATGGGCGGGTTCGGAGCCCTGCACTACGCCCAGGTCCGTCCTGACCTGTTCAGCCAGACCGCGTCCCTGTCGGGAGACATCGACCTGTCGGTCAGGTCCATGGACCTGCGGATGGCCGTCGTCGCCTCCCTCGTCGGCTACGCGCCCAGCGTGGACAGTGACGCCGCGTTCGGCTCGCCCTACCCGGTCTTCAACGCCGACTGGAGGTTCAACGAGGTGGACCCGGCCGCGCACATGAACAAGCTCGCGGGCGTCGGGGTGTCCATCTACGTGGGCAACGGGCGCGGAGACGCGACCGACTTGGAGTTCTGGGTGGAGAGCGCCTCCAAGCACGTCAAGGACAGCATGGACGCGCTGCGCATGCCCTACCACTACGTCGACTACGGCGACGGTGCCGCCTGGGGCACCCAGTGCAACGGCGGCCACAACGCGGGCTGCTGGGAACAGGACCTCCGGGACCTGATCCCCAGGCTGGAACGATCCTTCGCCGCCTGACCCTCCTGCCGCTTCCGGCCGGTCACCGCATGATCCCGGCGGGGGCGAGGTCCGCCTCGTCCCCGCGCAGGATCATCTGGTGCGTCCGCCGCAGCATCCGGCTGGGCGGAACGCCCAGGTCGTCGGCCAGCCGGCGGCGGGCGCGGTCGAACACGGTCAGCGCGTCGGCCTGCCGGCCGGTGCGGTACAGGGCGCGCATCAGCATCGCGGCCACCGGCTCGTTCAGCGGGTGGGCCGCGGACAGGGCGAACAGCCCGGCGATCGCTTCGGAGTGCCGGCCGAGTCGCTGCTGCCACTGCGACTTCCGCTGCGCGAGGGCGATCCCGCGCTCGGTGAGCCGCAGCCGCTCCAGCTCGGCGAACGGGCCGGGCAGCCCGGCCAGGGGCTCGCCGCGGAACAGGGCCAGGGCCCGGGAGCACAGACGTACCGCCTCAGCCGGTTCGCCCGCGCGGTCGGCCGCCTCGGCGTCGGCGGCCAGTTCCTCCATGCGGGCCACGTCCACGTCGGCCGCGCCGGACACCAGCCGGTACCCGCGCCGGTCGTGCGCGATGACCGCGTCCGCGGCGTCCGGGCCGTCCGGGCCCTCCTCGAGGCGCAGGGCCTTGCGCAACCGGTAGACGTACACCGGCACCGGGTTCGTGGCCGGGGGATCCACCCCCCACACGCCGTCGCGCAGTTCGCGCTGGCTGAGCGTCCGCCCGGGGGACAGCGCCAGCGCCGCCAGTACGGCCTGCCGGCGCAAGTGCCCCAGCTCCAGGGGCCGCCCGCCCTCCCACGCCTGCAGCGGCCCGAGCAGGGAGATCCGCACCCGTGGTCCGGAAGCCCGGGGGATGGGGGTGGCGGCGGCGCGCGGCGCCGGGCCGGGTGCCCCCGTACGCGGGCCGCTGCCGGGCACGACCAGCCCGCAGTCGAAGGCGTGCACGATGGCGGCGGCCCGGTCGCGCAGCCCGCACGCCGAGAGGATCCGCGCGAGGTGTCCGGCCACGGTGTCCTCGGGAAGTGCGAGGGCGGCGGCGATCTCGTCGTCCCGCAGCCCGCAGCCGACCGCGCGGAGCACCTTGCGCTCCTGGTCCCCGAGCGCGGTGTCGGTGGGTCGGCCGGTGGTGACGGTCGTCGGCATCGCTGCTCCCCGGGCTCCGGGCTGGTCGGTCTGGCGGACGCCGTCGACAAGCTAGCGGCACCGGCGCCGGACAGCCCTCCGGAACGATCCGGAGTGACACGCACCCCGGATGCGGCGGCGGGCCGCGCTTCCTAAGCTGGTGGGTGGGACCGGAGGTGCCCATGCCGACTCAGCGGATCTTCGACCGGCGCAGCCCCGGCGAGCCGAAGGCCGAGTCGCATGAGCCGCATGAGCCGCACGAGCCGCACGAGCCGCACGAGTCGGGGCCGCGGGCACCGGTTGAGGTCCTTGACGCGGATGCAGCCCGGGAGATCGTCATCGGCTGGACGTCGGAGGTTGAATTTGCGACCGATGGCCTGTCGATGCGTCGCCGGCATGAACGCAAGTACGGGCAGTGGATGAGTTCAGAGGAAGGGAAGAATTCTTTCCGGTCCTACGTGCGGTTCCTCTGGTGGGCGGCAGCGGCGTTCATCGTCTTCTTCTCCGGGGCCGCCGCCATCGCGCTGATCTCCCCGGCCGACTGGCGGGTGCCCACCGTGATTCTCGCGGTGGGCATGCTCACCTGCTGTGCCTTCCTGATCATCGGCAGGTTCAATTACGAATCGGCGAGGGACGGTTACACCCCGCCCGATCCCGTCCGTGCCCGCGCGGGAGATACGAGCGCCCAATGGCTGCGGGACCTCGACCTGCAGAACCTCATCCAGATCAACCGGCAGCAGATGAAGGTGTATCAGGAGATCGCCACGAAGCATGCGAAGCTCGCTTCGCGGAGCTGTCAGATCGCGATCGCCTCCGGGTTCCTCATCCTGGTCGTCGGCGCGGTCATCGCTCTCGAAGTGGCGACCGATCCCGCCGCGAAGATCGTCGTGGGTTCTCTGGCGGTCCTCGGATCCGCCGTGACGACCTTCATCAGCAAGACCTTCTTCGAGGCCCAGAAGCTGGCCATGGGTCAGTTGAACCTCTATTACCGTCAGCCGCTCGTGACCAGTTACGTACTTCAGGCCGAGCGGCTGACGAACCGGCTTGACGGAATGAGCGAGACGCAGCGCGAGAAGATGGCGAGCGTGGTCGATCGTGTGCCGGCCGCCGCGGGGAATGCCTACGAGGGAGGGCCGTACGAGCACCTCCGCGGGGAGGAAGGCGCTCGGGTCCGGCGGCCGAAGCGGGCCTGACGGGCTGCGGGCTCCGGGGTTACGGGACCGGCTGCTGCTGGGTGACGCAGTGGATGCCGCCGCCGCCTCCGCCCAGGCTGTCGATGTTCAGTTGCTCGACGACCCGGCCCGGGAAGGCGCGCTGGAGGGTGGACCTGGCCGCGGCGTCCGCGGTGCTGTCGCCGAACTGGGGGGAGATGACCGCGCCGTTGCACACGTAGTAGTTGGCGTAGGCGCCCACGAAGTCGGGGTTGGTGGAGCGGATCTTGTTGTAGTCCGGGCCCTGGAGCTTGGTGACGGCGATCGCGTGGCCCTGGGCGTCGGCGGTGGTGGAGAGGATCTGGAACTGCTGGCGTGCGTCGTTCGACCAGGCGTCGGTGTCGCTCGCGAGCGGCATCTGGACCAGTCCCGCCCCCTCGGCGAGGAACCGCGAGGTGGCGTCGACGTGGTCGTCGGTGATGTCCCGGCCGAGGACCCCCTTGAACCAGATCACCTTCGTGCCGCCGAAGGCGGCGCACATGGCGGCCTCGATCTGCGCCTGGGACAGGTTCGGATTGCGGTCCGGGTTGATGATGCTGCTGCGGGTCGCCATCAGGGTGCCGGCGCCGTCGGTCTCCACCGCGCCGCCCTCGCCCGTGAAGGCGGCCGCGGTGAACGGGACTCCGGCGTAGGCCGCGATCCGCCCGGCGACCAGGGCGTCCTTGGCGTGGGTCTGCTGGTTGCCCCAGCCGTTGAAGTTCAGGCCGACCGCGTCCAGGCCGCCCGCCCCGTTGGTGCGGAACACCGGGCCGCTGTCGCGCATCCAGCAGTCGTCGACCGGGATCGTGGTGATCACGGTGACGGCCGGTCCGCAGGCGCTCCTGGCCTTCGCGGCGGAGGCGGAGTTGGCGCACATGATGACGGGCTCGTACTTCGCGACGGTCTTGGCGATCAGTGCGATGTTCGCCTGGACACCGGCGAGCGAGCGGCCCCAGATGGCCGAGCTGTCGGGCCACGCCATCCAGGTCCGGGTGTGCCGGACGGTGTCGATCGGGACGGCGAAACCGGACGCGGCCCCGGCGGCGCGTCCGCCCCGCGGCCCGGCCGCGAAGGCCTCGCCGCCGACGGCGGTCAGTGCGGCCCCGGCGGCCGTGAGGCCCGCCGCGGTCAGGAATCCCCTGCGGTCCAGCATCCGGCGGGAGGTGGTCCCGGCCGGTTCCTGCGTTCCAGCGTGGTCGTTCATGTCTGACCTCCGGTCAGCCCTGGGCGGATCGCGCTCCGCCGACTGGCCGGAACGTATTACTGACCGAGCGCTCGGTCAATAACTCTGGATAGGTGCATGACGAACCATGAGTTGATCGCCCGGGACCTAGGGCGCACCCGCAGTCGTTACAGTGGCGGCGTGGCAGCAGCAGCGCAGGACGATCACCCCGGTACGCCCGCATCGGCACCCCTCCCGGCCGCGGCGCCGACGAGCAGGTCCCGCACCTCGGCCAAGGGCGCCCAGACCCGCGCGAAACTGATCGCCGCGGCCCGGACCCTGCTCGCGGGCGAGGGCTTCGCACGCTTCAGCACCCGCAACGTCGCCGCGCTCTGCGGGATCTCGCACGGGATGTGCCACTACCACTTCCAGGACCGCACCGACCTGATCGTCGCGGTCGTCGAAGACATCCGGGGCGAGTGGATCACCCCGATGGAGACCGCGGTCGACACCCCCGGCTCCTTCGCCGAACGCGCCGAGCGCGTCGTCGTACGGCTGAACCGGCCCGAGGGCCCGGACCTCTCCCGCCTCCACTCCGCGCTCCACTGGTTCGCGCTGAACGACGAGCGGGTCCGGGCCGCCGTGGACGCCGAGTACCAGCGCTGGCTCGCCTGTTTCGTCCGGCTCTTCCAGGTCCTGTCCGACGAGCACGGCGGCGCCGTCGATCCGGTACCGCTCGGCACCGCGCTCGCCGCCGCGGCCGACGGCCTGGCCGCGATCCAGTCACTGGACTCCCGGGTCGAGACCGAGGCCGCCGTACGGGCCCTCGTCAGCGGCCTGACCGCCGTGGCCGTGCGCCCTTTCTAGCGCCGGTCGGAGCCCCCGCTACAGCGCCCGGCGGGCAGCCGCGATCCGCCGCGGATCCCAGCCGGGCCGGGGTACGGACTCCAACAGCAGCCGGGTGTAAGGGTGCTGGGGGTCGGCGAGCACCCGCGCCGTCGGCCCCGACTCGACGATCCGGCCGCGCCGCATCACGAGGACGTCGTCGGTCACGCAGCGCACCACCCCCAGGTCGTGCGTGATGAACAGGTAGCCGATCCCGGTCTCCTCGCGGATGTCGAAGAGCAGGTTCAGGATCTGGGCCTGCACCGAGACGTCCAGGGCCGCCACCGCCTCGTCGAGGACGAGGACGGACGGTTCGACGGCCAGCGCGCGGGCGATCGCCACTCGCTGGCGCTGCCCGCCGGACAGCTGCCGGGGCAGCGCGTCCGCCTCGCGCGCGCCGAGGCCGACCCGGTCCAGCAGCTCGCCGATCCGCCGGGCGTGGTCCGTACCGGGGAAGTGCAGCCGGAGCGTCTCGCGCAGCGCCCCGCCCACGGTGGTGCGCGGATCGAGGGACAGGAAGGGGTCCTGGAAGACCATCTGGACCTCGCGGGCCCTGGCCAGGCGGGCGGCCGCCCCGCGCCGGTGCTCGCCGCGGTCCCGTCCGTGGATCAGCACGCGCCCGCTGTCCGCCCGCTCCAGGCCCACGATGATCCGGGCGGTGGTCGTCTTGCCGGATCCCGATTCGCCGACGATGCCCAGGGACCGGCCCCCGGCGAGCGTGAACGACACGTCGTCCACGGCCCGTACGCTCCCGTAGGTCCGGCGCAGGTCCACGACCTCCAGGACGTTTCCGATCGTCTCAGCCATGTGCGGCCCTCTCCGCGAGCTGCTCGCTGTGGTGGCATGACGTACCCCGGGCCGGTTCACCGGCGACCGGGAGCAGGACCGGCGCCTCCCGGGTGCACCGCTCGGTCGCGTGCGGACAGCGCGCGGCGAACGGGCAGCCGGTCAGCTCCTCGCGCAGCCCGGGCGGCCGGCCCTCGATGGCGGCGAGCCGCCCCGGCGGCGCGTCCAGGCGGGGCGTGGAGTGCAGCAGCGCCGCCGTGTACGGGTGGCGCGGTGCGCTGAACAGGGCTTCGGCGGGGCCCGTTTCGACGATCCGGCCCGCGTACATCACGTACACCCGGTCGCTGATCGCGGCGGCGAGCCCGAGGTCGTGGGTGACGAAGAGCAGCCCCGTCCCGAAACGCTCGCGCAACTCGCCGAGGAGCGCGACCACTTCGGCCTGGGTCGTGACGTCGAGAGCAGTGGTGGGTTCGTCGGCGAGGATCAGGGCCGGGTCGCCCATCAGGGCGGCCGCGATCATGACCCGCTGCAGCATGCCGCCGGAGAGCTGGCCGGGGTACTTGCGCAGCGCGTCGCCGGTGAGGCCGACGGCCTCCAGCATCGTGACCGCCCGCTCCTCGGCGGCCCGCCGGGGCATCCGGGCGCTGTCGCGCAGGCTCTCGGTGAGGAAGTCACCGACCCGGCGCATCGGGTTGACCGCGGCCCGGGGGTCCTGGAAGATCATGGCCGCCGTGCTGGTGCGCAGGACGCGCAGGGCGCCGGGGGACATGGTGAGGACGTCGTCGCCGACGACCCGTACGGACCCCTCCGTCCGCGCGCCCGCGGGCAGCAGCCGGAGCACGCTGCGCGAGGTGAGGGTCTTGCCGGAGCCGGATTCGCCGACCAGGGCCACGGTCTCCCGCACCCCCACGGTGAGGTCGACGCCGTCCAGCACCGGCCGGGCGGTGTGCGGCAGTTGGAGCCGCAGCCCCTGGATGTCGAGCGTGTGCGGCGGCAGCGGACTCGGCGATGGCAGCGGACTCATCCGTCCCTCCTGGCGACCTTGTCGGCCCAGCGCTCGCCGACGACGTTGAAGGCGACCACGGTCAGCACGATGGCCGCGCACGGCACGATCGCGGAGAGCGGGTAGCCGGACTGGATGGAGGCGTTGCCGTCGAAGACCATCCGGCCCCAGTCGGGCGTGAGGGCGGGCACGCCCAGCCCGAGGAAGGAGAGGCCGGCGAGGTCGATGAGGGCGTAGCCGAAGTTGACCGTCGACTGGGCGAGGACCACGGGTGCGATGGCGGGGATGACGTGGCGCAGACAGATCTGCGCGCCGGAGTGACCCTGTACCCGGTACGCCTCCACGTACGGGCGGGCGCGTTCGGCGAGGACGAGGGAGCGGGTGAGGCGGCTGACGTAGGGGAGGTAGGCGATGGCCAGGGCGATGACGGGGGCGAGCAGCCCCTCGCCGTAGACCGAGACGATCAGGATGGCCAGCAGCATGCCGGGGAAGGCGAAGACGAGTTCGGTGCTGCGGGACAGTACGGAGTCCAGCCAGCCGCCGCGCCAGGCGGCGGCCGTACCGATGGCCACGCCCGCGACGGTGGAGAAGGAGACGACGCCGAGCGGGCCGAGGAGCGAGGTACGGGCCCCCAGCACCAGCCGCGAGAAGGTGTCCCGGCCGGAGGCGTCCACCCCGAGGAGGTGGTCGGCGGACGGACCGGCGAGCGCGTTGCCCAGGTCGACGGCGTTCGGGTCGTACGGGGCGATCCAGGGGGAGAGCACCGCGACGAGGACGACGACGGCGACGAAGCCCAGACAGAGCAGGGCGAGCGGGGCGCGGCCGGTCCGGATGCGGGCCAGGCCGGGGCGGCGCAGCAGGGTGACGCTCATGCGGCCCGCCTCGCGCTAGCGAGGGAGACCCGGGGGTCGACCAGCGGGTGGAGCAGGTCGACGAGCAGGTTCACCGTCATGAACAGCGCGACCATGATGAGGGAGATGGCCTGCACGGTGGGGAAGTCCTTGGTGGTGGTGGAGAGTTCGAGGAGCTGGCCGATGCCGCCCACGCTGAACGCCGACTCCACCAGCACGGTGCAGACCAGCAGGGTGGAGACGATGAGCCCGCCGGTGGTGAGCACGGTGCCCAGGGCGTTGCGGAACACGTGGCGCCGGACGACCCGGCCTTCGGACACCCCGCGGCTGCGGGCGACCGTGACATGTTCCTGCCCGAGCACGTCGAGCATCGCGGCGCGGGTCACGCGGGCGAGCATGCCGATCAGATAGAGGGCCAGCGCGATCGCGGGCAGGGTCAAGTGCCACAGCATTCCGGGGAGTCCGTCGCCGGTGCCCCCGGTGGGGAACCAGTGCAGTTTCACCGCGAACAGGCCCTGGAGCAGGACCGCCGCGACGAACGACGGGGTGCCGATGGCGAAGGTGGTGGTGACCAGGATCGTCGAATCGGTCGCGCCGCCGCGGACCGCGCCGGTCCAGCCCAGCAGCAGACCGAGGACGAGCACCAGCACCAGCGCCATCGAGATCAGCAGCAGGGTGCTGGGCAGCCGGTCGGCCAGCAGCCGGGACACGTCGGTGCGGTAGGTGATCGAGCGGCCGAAGTCACCGTGCACCACCTGGCCGAGCCAGCGGACGTACTGCTCGGCGAACGGGTCGTTCAGGTGGTACTGGGCGTCGATGGCCTTGAGCGCCTCCGGGGAGGCGGAGCGGCCGCCCAGCAGGAAGCTCGCCGGATTGCCCGGCGCCAGGTACATGGCGCCGAAGATGACGAAGGAGGCGCCGAGGAGAGTGGCGGCCATCTCGGCGAGGCGCCGGGCGGCGAATCTCAGGAAGCTCATCGCGCGGCCGCCCCGACATCGGCGGCCCACGGGTAGTAGAGGTAGGAGATGGTGGTGGGCGCCCCGGTGATCCGCTTGTTCAGGAAGACGGCCGTGGGCCACTCGGCTACGGGGATCCACAGCAGCTGGTCGGCCGCCTTCTTCTGCAGCTCGACGGCGGCCGTCATGCGCTCGGACACGTCGTAGCTGGACTTGGCCTTGTCGGCGAGGGCGTCGTAGGCGGGGTCGCTGTAGCCCGCGTAGTTCTGGTAGGCCCCGGTCTGGAAGTTGCTCAGCAGGTCCATCGGGTCGGTGACGGAGTCGTAGTACGTCTCCGGGAACATGTCGATGCCCTGGCGCGCCGCGGGATCGGTGAACAGCGAGGTGAAGGCGTTGGGGGCGATGGTCTTCAGCTCGACCTTCAGCCCGATCCTGGTGCCCGCGTCCTGCACCGCGGTCGCCAGCAGCGACACGTCCTGGCCGATCGAGCTGGTGGCCATGGTCACCGTCTTGCCGGTGGCGCCCGCCTCCTCGATCAGCCGCTTGGCGGCCCCGACGTTCTGCTCGGGCGAGGGCAGGCCCGCGAAGGCGGAGTCGCGGATCTTCTGCGGTGCTCCGGCCCAGACGGCCCTGGTGGTCAGCGAGGAGGTGGCGGTGCCCGCTCCGCCGAGGCCCGCCGCGACGAACCCGCGCCGGTCCAGGGCGAGGGAGAGCGCGCGCCGGACGCGGACGTCGCCGAGCGCCCCCTTCATGTTGGTCATGTTGACGTTGACGGTGCTGAGCCCCTCGCCGAAGGAGAGGGTGCCGACGCCGCTCTTGCGCAGCCGGTCGTAGCTCTCCGTGGGGATCAGGTAGCCGCCGTCCGCCTCGCCGCTCAGCAGCGCGTTCGTCCGGGCGGAGGCGTCGGTGAGGAAGGTGAAGACGGCCTTGGCGGACTTGGCCTTGGTGCCCCAGTAGCCGTCGAAGCGCCGGAGTTCGATCGACTGGCCCTTGTTCCAGGTGCCCAGCGCGAAGGGGCCGGTGCAGTCCAGGCTGCCGGAGGTGCCGTAGTCCTTGCCCGCCTTCTCCACTCCCGCGCGGGAGGCCACGACACCGGCGGCGGTGGCCATGTACTGGGGGAACATGGCGTCGGGCTGCTTCAGCTTGACCGTCACCTGGAGCGGGCCGGTCTTGGTCACGGTCTCGACGTTGGCGAACTCGCTGTTCCAGGCGGCGCCGTTGTCGGGGTTCATCTGCCGGCCGAGGCTGAACACGACGTCGTCGGCGCCCATCACCCCGCCGTCGTGGAAGTGCACCCCGGGGCGCAGGTCGTACACCCAGGTCTTCGGATCGGGGTTGGTGGCCTTCTCGGCCAGCCCCGGGGCGGTGGTGAGCTGCGGGGTCCACCGCATCAGGCTTTCGCAGACGTTCGACAGGATCGTGTTCTGCGGGTAGTCGAAGGCCGATATGTAGTCGAGCGTGGGCGGCTCCGCGTACACGGCCCAGGTGAAGGAGTCCAGCGGCCCGGCGGCGGCGGGCGTACCGGCGGAAAGCTTGAACGGGGCGTCCGAGGCGGCGCCGCCGTTCTTGGGCGGACCGGAACAGGCGGCGATCAGGCCGAGGGCGGCGAGGGCCGCGACGGGGAGCGCGTACCGGCGATGAGGGGACCTGCGGGCGCTGGACCAGGGCAGGGGTCGGGACATCGGTGCTCTCCTGTTTGAATATTCAGTCAGCAGGAAACGGAAGGGAGGATGGGGAGCGGTGCAACGGTGATGTGTCCCGCATCCTCCATCGAACTGAAAATTCAGTCAATGCTTCTGGCCAAGGAGTTACGGAACCGGCCACGGGTAGAGTGACGCCTCGTGTCAGACCGTCGAACAGAGATACTCAGGGCCGCCACGCGCGTGATCGCGCGCCGCGGCGTGCGCGGGCTGCGCGTGGGAGAGCTGGCAGCCGAGGCGGGCGTGTCCACCTCGCTGATCTACTACCACTTCACCGACCGGGCGGGGATCCTCCGCCGGACGCTGGAGTTCATCAGCGACCGCGCCGACCGCTACACCGCCGAGCGCGATCCCGGCCTGGACCCGGCCGACCCCCGAGCGGAACTGACGCAGGTCCTGCTCCTCGAACTCCAGGACACCCCCGAGGTGCGGGAGAACAGCACGGCCTGGGGCGAGCTGCGCGCCAGCGCCGTCTTCGACCCCGAACTGCGCGAGGACGTGGCCAAGGCCACCCACACCTGGGTCCACGAGATCGCGGACCTGCTGGCCCACGCCCGCCCCACCGGCACGGCCCCCGCGCACGCGGCCGCGGCGGAGCGGCTCACCGCGCTCCTGGAAGGCCTCAGCGTCCGCTGGCTCAGCGGCTCGCTGCCGCTGGAGCACGCGCGGGAACTGCTCGCGGACGCGATCGAACACGAACTGTCGTAGAAGCCCCGGATCCGCTCAGGCGGTACGCAGGCGCTCCAGCTCGGCGCCGATGGCCGTGCTCATCAGCTCACGGGCGTGCGGCAGGGGCAGGCTCCCGCTGAGCCAGCGCGAACTCAGCCCCTCCACCAGGGCCGTCAGCCGCTCGGCGGCGGCGGCCAGGCCCGCGGCCGGGGCCGTCGGGTGGATCTCGGCCAGCAGATCGCCCACCTCGCGCACCCACACGCGGGTGGCCCGCGCGAGGTCGTCCCGCAGGTCGGGGTCGAACACCGCGCACGCCCGCAGTTCGCCCCAGGCCGTGCTGTTCTCCCGGACCTCCGGGGTGTCCTGGAGTTCGAGCAGGAGCGTCTGTTCCAGCTCGCCCAGGGCATCGAGCGGCGGGAGACCGGGGTCCCGCTCCGTCGTGTAGCGGCCCGCGCGGTCGTTGATGAACTCCAGCGTCGCGCGCAGGATTCCGGCGCGGTCCTTGAAGTGGTAGTAGATCAAGGCGGTGGACACGCCCGCCTCGGCGGCGAGTTCCTCCACGCGCAGGCCGCGGACGCCGCGCCGGGCGATCACCCGCGCGGCACCTTCCATGATCGATGTTCGACGGTCAGCCACGATCGACACCCTACCGGGGGTGACCGGCGGGCCCGGCCGACCGTGCGTCAGGTGTGCAGGACTACGAGCGAGCCGCCCGGCCCCAGCGGGGGCAGCGGCCCGAAGGTGCGGGGGAGGGCGAGGGCCGGACGCCCGGGTTCCGCCGGCCCGGGGGCGGCGTCGAAGAGGTAGGCCGCCTCGGTGGCGGGGTCGCTGACCAGGTGCGGCCCCCGGTACGGCGCGGCCGCCGTGGCGGTGGCGCGGGTGTGCCGGGTGCGGAAGACGCCGAGCAGGTGCCGCAGGGTCTGCGCGGCGCTCGCCGCGCCGGTCGCCGCGGGCGCCCCGTCCGGGGGGATCGCGCCGGTCAGCAGCAGGGCGAGCAGGACCGGTACGGCCTTGCGGCGCAGGGTGGCGGTGGCGGCGCGCAGCCGGTGGGCGTGCGCCGCCGGCAGGGACAGCGCCAGGCTGCTCGCCGCGCCGCCGACCCCGAGCGCCACCGCTGAGCAGACCACGCCGGGGGAGTACTCGCGGAAGTCGAACACCGGCTCTCCTGGAGCCACCGCGTCGAGCGCGTGGAAGAGGACCCGGCTGTCGGTGATGGTCCGCGCGGTGAGCCGGGCGGGGCGGTACCGCGCCACGTGGTCGGCGCGGCCATCGGGGCCGAGCTGGGTGAGCAGGCACTTGCCGACCGCGCTGGCGTGGGCGGCCGCGCGGAAGTCGACCCATTCGTCGACGGGCGGGGTGCCGGGGCCGTCGGCCATCTGCGTGATCCGGATCTCCCCCTCGGCGTACCGGCCGAGGTAGAAGGCGGCGCCCGCGGTGTCCCGGGCCAGCGCCAGGGTGTGCTGGAGCTGGGCGGCGAGCCCGTGGCCGCCGGGGGCGCCGAGCCGGTCCAGCGCGGGCCCCCACGCGTAGACGCCCGCCGCGGGACGGCGGGCGTACTCCTCCTCGCACAGCATGGCCAGCAGCGGAGCGAGTTCCGCGGCGGCCAGCCCCGTCTCCCGCCCGATCCGGGCGGCGCCGACCCCGAGCGGGTGCCGTTCGAGGACGCCTACGACGGCCAGCGCGCGGCGTGCTTCGGCCAGTGCGCCGGTGGCGTCGGCGGAGCGGGCGCGGCCGCGGGTGCCGGTGCGGGCGGGGGCGGTGGCCGCGGAGGAGGGGCCGCCGCGCCGCGCGGACTCCGGGTCCGGTCCGGGATCCGGCTCCGGCCCGGGGCCCGCCTCCGGGCGGGGGTCGGCCGCCGGCTGCGGGTCCGGCTCCCGGGCCGGGGCCGTGGGCTGGAACGCGGGCAGCACCTCGGGCAGCCCCGGGCGCGGCAGCGGCACCGGGCCGAGGTCGATGTCGTCGAGCTGGTCGACGTACCGCAGGACCCGGGCCTGCGCGCAGAGCCGGATCTCGCGCAGGTCGCGCGGCCCCCCGGGGAGGTAGCCGAGGCGGGCGAGGTCGGCGGCCCACACCCGGGCGTCCTGGTGTTCGCCGCGCCGGGAGTGGTCGAGGAAGAGGCAGTAGGCGGCGGATTCGGTGTGCGCGGCGCCGGAACCGGCCGCGAACTGCCACCAGAAGCGGGCGCCGTCCCGCAGCCCGGCGAGGTGCAGCAGACAGGCGAAGACGAGGGCGCCGGGCGGGTCGCCGTGCCGGGTGGCGATGAACTCCTGCAGCCGGGCCGCGGCGTGGGGCCCGCAGACCACGGCCAGGCTGACCGCCTTGAGGTCGCGGCGGGCCTGTTCGGCCTCCACCGGCCGGTCCTCGGCCGGATCGCTCCAGCCCGGCGGCCCCGGGCGGGCCCGGGCCGCGGCGGCCCGGGCGGCCGCGGCCCGGGTGCGCAGCAGCAGCCGGGTCTCGGCGGCGCCCAGGTCGTAGTGCGGGTAGCGGTCCGGGACCCGGGCCCGGGCCAGGAAGTGGGTCAGCGGGCGGGCGGCCGCGCCGCGGTCGCCGTCCCTCGGGTCCGCGTGCTCGGCCCGGCCCGGGAGTTCGGCGTGGTCCGCGCTCTCACCGTGGTGGTTGCCCTGGTGGTTCATGGCGCGGACTCCCCGCCGAGGAGCCGGGCGAGCCTGCGGCGCGCCTGGCTGAGGTGGGAGCGGACGGTGGCTTCCTCGACGCCCATCACATGGGCCGCCTCGCCGGTGGTGCAGTGCAGTCCGTACCGCAGCAGGACGGCGTCGCGCTGGCGCTCGGCCAGCCGGGAGACCGCCGAATAGAACTGGATGCTGTCGGTCAGCACCTCGTACGGATCGGCCGCGGCGTCCTTGAGCGCGGCCTCGAAGGCGCTGATGTCCATGGGGCGCGGCCGCCGGTCGCGGCTGCGCTGCTGGTCGACGATCCGGTGCTTGAGGACGGTCCAGGCGTACGCCTCCAGCCGGTCCATGTGGAGCATCCGGAGCCACTCGTTCATGATCGCGTCGAAGGTCGCGTCGACGGCGTCCTCCGCGTCCCGGTCGGAGCCCAGGTGCAGGTACGCGAATCTCATGTACGAAGGCCGCCGGTCGGTGTGGAAGGCCCAGTACGACAGGCGCGCCCGCGTGTCCCACTGGCTCATCGGCGTCGCCGGCCGCTGCCGTCGGCTGGGCAGCCCCACCGCCCCACCGGATTCCTCCGGTCCGCCATCGTTCACCGCTCCACCTCTCCCCCTCGTGGCACTGGAGGTGCTCGCCCCCACCCTGCCAGCGTTCGGCCGGGCGCGAGGGTGCCGCGGCAAAACCGGTGGACGACAGGTGACGACAGGTCAGGAGGTTGACGTCCGGTGATCGTCTTCGACCGCGGTGGTCGCGAACTGACCGGTTGCGCATATGACATACGGGATTTCAGGTGGTCCTGGCCGGTCAGCGGCGCACCGGCGGCGCCGGGGCGCACCCGGGGGCGCGGTCCGGCGAACCGCCGGGGGAGCCCCGGGCCGGGCCCGGCCGGCGCCCGGGCAGGGCGTGTGACCATCCCAGGATTCACTCGTTCGTCGGACCGTGAGCACATCGCAGCGGCACCTTCGGCCGGGCCGGGCATGATCGGCTCTCCTGTAGCATGACCGGGATCGCGAGGGCAGTGACGCAAGAGGTCACAGCCCTCGCTTTCGTGTAAGGCCCACCCCTTGAAAATGCGGCACGTGGCGTTTCGGCGGTTCGATACGATGAGCCCCTTCACGATCCTTCACACGCCGCACGTATGAAATGGAGCATCCGAGGATGTCTCGACACCTGATCACCAGCGCGCTTCCCTACATCAACGGGATCAAGCACCTGGGCAACATGGTCGGGTCGATGCTTCCGGCGGACGTGTACTCCCGGTACCTCCGCCAGCGCGGCCACGAGGTCCTCTACATCTGCGCCACCGACGAACACGGCACCCCCGCCGAGCTGGCCGCCAAGGCCGCCGGTCTCTCGGTCGCCGAGTTCTGCGCGCAGGCGCACGACGCGCAGAAGGCGGTCTACGACGGCTTCGAGCTGTCCTTCGACTACTTCGGCCGCAGCTCCTCGCAGCAGAACGCGGAGATCACCCAGCACTTCGCGCGCCGCCTCCAGGAAAACGGGTTCATCGAGGAGCGCGCGATCCGGCAGGTCTACTCGCCGGTCGACGGCCGCTTCCTGCCGGACCGCTACGTCGAGGGCACCTGCCCGCACTGCGGTTACGACAAGGCGCGCGGCGACCAGTGCGAGAACTGCACCCGCGTCCTGGACCCCACGGACCTGATCGAGCCCCGCTCGGCCATCTCCGGCTCCACCGAGCTGGAGGTCCGCGAGACCAAGCACCTCTTCCTGCTCCAGTCCGCGCTCCAGGGCGAGGTCGAAGCCTGGGTCGCCGAGCACGAGGAGGAGTGGCCGCAGCTGGCGTCCTCCATCGCCCGCAAGTGGCTGACCGAGGGCCTGCACGACCGCGCGATCACCCGTGACCTGGACTGGGGCGTGCCGGTCCCGGCCGACACCTGGCCGGAGCTGGCCGCCGACGGCAAGGTCTTCTACGTCTGGTTCGACGCCCCGATCGAGTACATCGCGGCGACGAAGGAGTGGGCGGACGCCGACCCGGCGAACCGCGACTACAAGGCGTGGTGGTACGAGGCCGAGGACGTGCGCTACACGCAGTTCATGGCCAAGGACAACGTCCCGTTCCACACCGTGATGTTCCCCGCCACCGAGCTGGGGGTCCGCGAGCCGTGGAAGATGGTCGACTACGTCAAGGCCTTCAACTGGCTGACGTACTACGGCGGCAAGTTCTCCACCTCGCAGAAGCGCGGCGTCTTCACGGACCAGGCGCTGGAGATCCTGCCCGCCGACTACTGGCGCTACTTCCTCATCGCCAACGCCCCCGAGTCCGACGACTCGTCCTTCACGTGGGAGCACTTCACCTCCACCGTCAACAAGGACCTCGGCGGCACCCTCGGCAACTTCGTCAACCGCGTACTGACCTTCTCCCGCAAGAAGTTCGGCGACGAGGTCCCCGCGGGCAGCGCGGCCGGCGAGCCGGAGGCCCGGCTGGGCGAGCAGATCGCCGAGCTGCTGGCCGAGTACGAGGGCCACATGGAGTCCCTCCAGTACCGCAAGGCCGCGGCCGCGCTGCGCGCCCTGTGGTCGGCGGGCAACGCCTACCTCGACGAGAAGGCCCCCTGGCTGGAGGTCAAGACCGACCTGGACGGCGCGGCGCTCACCCTGCGCACCGCGATGAACCTCATCCACCTCTACTCGGTGGTCTCCGAGCCGTTCATCCCCGCCTCGGCGCGCGCCATGCGCTCCTCCTTCGACCTGGCCGACGACACCGCGACCTGGGTGAGCCCGGAGCAGGCCAAGGCGCTGGACGCGGTTCCCGCGGGCACCCCGTTCACGGTGCCGCCGGTGCTCTTCGCGAAGATCACGGAGGAGGACCTGGAGTCCTACCGTGAGCGCTTCGGCTCCGCCGAGACGGCGGCCTGACGCTTGTAAACCGCGTAAGGGCTCGGCCACCAGCTGGTGGCCGAGCCCTTACGCGTACGCGGGCACCTACATCGCCGCGCCGAGGGCCACGAAGGCGCAGATCAGGACGAACAGGATGGCCAGCAGCGGCCACACGAACCGCAGGTACTTGTCGTAGCCGACCTTGGCCAGGGCCACACCACCGATGGTCACCGCGGTGGTCGGCACCCACAGGTTCATCCAGCCGCTGGCCGACTGCCAGGCCGTCACCACCACCGCGCGGGAGACCCCCGCGAAGTCCGCGAGCGGCGCCAGGATCGGCATGGCCAGGGTCGCGTGGCCGGAGGTGGACGGGATCAGGAAGGCCAGCGGGAGGTTCACCAGGAAGACGATCACCGCGAAGACCCCGGAGGACGTGCCCTTGACCACGCCCTCGATGGAGTGGAGGACGGTGTCGGTGATCTTCGAGTTGTTCATGATGACGGTGACCCCGCGCGCCAGCATGATGACCAGGGCGGGCGAGATGAAGTCGGCGGCGCCCTGGATGATCGTGGAGCTGAGCTTGGCCTCGCCCATCCGCCCCACCAGGCCGACCAGGACGGCCGCGCACAGGAACAGCGCCGAGAGCTGCGGGAAGGACCAGTCCAGCTCCCAGCCGTACGGCGTCGCGTCCGCCTTGCCGGTCAGAGCGCTGGACCAGGGCACCACCGAGAAGATCATGAAGGCGAAGACCAGCACCAGCAGCACCAGCACGGTCTTGTGCAGCCGGGTCAGCTCCGGTTCCACCACGTCGTCGCCGGTCGCCTTCTGCTCCCGGTCCCCGGGCAGGAATCCGCACAGGGACTTCGCCGGGTCCTTCTGGACCCGCTTCGCGTAGCGGATGACGTAGAGGACCGTCACCGTCGTCAGCACGATCCACATCAGGAACCGCAGCACGATCCCGTCGCCCAGCGAGATGTCGGCGGCCGAGGAGGCCACCCCGGTCGCGAACGGGTTGACCGTGGAGCACAGGACGCCGATGCCCGCGCCCAGGATGGAGGCGCCGACGGCCACGAGGCGGTCGTAGCCGAGGGCCAGCATCATCGGCACGAGCAGACCGTAGAAGCCGAGGGTCTCCTCCGCGAAGCCCTCGACCGTGCCGAGGACGGCGAAGACCACCATCACGGCGGCGATCAGCAGTGCGCCGCGGTCGCGCAGCCGGTGGGCGAGGCGGGAGATGCCCCGGTCGAGGGCGCCGGTCGCGAAGACCACCGTGATGAAGGCGCCGATGGCCAGGACGAAGAGGAACACGCCCGCGCTGCCGTAGAGCGCCCCGGTCAGACTCGGGCCGACCTCACCGGTCTTGGTGTCCTGGAGACCGTAGAGGCCGTTGACGGGCGCGAGGAACAGGTCGTTGAGGCGGTCGGTGAAGCTCTGCGTGCCCGCGACCCGGTGGTAGGTGCCCGCGATGGGCGCGCCGCTGTCGCTCCGGTCGTACTCGCCGGAGGGGATGAGGAAGGCCAGCAGCCAGATCGCGACCGTGACCAGCGCCAGGATGGTCAGCGCGCTGGGGAACGCGAACTTCCGCGGTGGGGGCGGCGGTTCGCCGCCCGCGCCCGGTTCGAGTTCCGGTTCGGCGGGGGTGGGGGCCGGGCTCGCGGCGCTCACCGGGTGCCTCCCGCGCGGTGGTCCGCCGCGTACTCGCGGAGGAAGGCGGCCATCGCGACGACCGTGTTGCGCAGTTCGGAGAAGAGCACCCGCTCGTTGGGCGCGTGCAGATTGCACATGCTGTCCTGCGCGCCGAAGAGCAGCACCTCGGCCCCGGGGGCCGCCTTGGCCAGGCCGTTCACCAGGGGGATCGAGCCGCCGGTGGCGACGTACGAGGCGTCCGTGCCCCAGGCCTCCTTCAGCGCGGTCAGCGCCGCCCGGTAGGCGGGGCCGCCGGTACGGGCCTCGAAGCCGGGGCCGGTGTCGCCGGGGGTGACGGTCAGCGGGATGCCGAAGGGGCGCTGGGCGCGCAGGTGCGCGACCAGCGCGGCCCGGGCTTCGAGCGGGTCCTGGTGCGGGTGGAAGCGCAGGTTCAGCTTGGCCCGGGCGTACGGGACCACGGCCGAGGCCGCGTGGTCCACGCTCGGGGCGTCCAGCCCGATGACGGTGACCGCGGGCCCGCTCCACAGCCGCTCGCCCAGCGAGCCGGTGCCGATCAGCGGCAGTTTGCCCTTGACCGAGGCCAGCTCGCGGAACTCCTCCTCGGTGTAGGTCGTGCCGTCCCACGGGTCCCGCCGCAGGCCCGGCACGGCCACGTCGCCCTTGTCGTCGTGCAGCGTGGCCAGGGCCCGGAGCAGGACCAGCAGCGCGTCGGGGGCGGCCCCGCCGAACTCCCCGCTGTGCCGGGGCTCGGCCAGGGTGCGCACCTCCACGGTGACCTCGCACGCGCCGCGCAGCCCGGTGGTCAGGGTCGGCGTACCGGGCCGCAGGTTGCCGAGGTCGGCGATGACCATCGCGTCGCAGGCGAACCGGCCGGGATCGGTGGGCGGGTAGTCGTCGAAGGCGCTGCCGTACTCCTCCTGGCCCTCGATCACCATCTTGATCCCGACGGGCGGACGGCCGCCGTACACCCGCAGCATGCCCAGATGCGCGATCACGTTCGACTTGTCGTCGGCGATGCCGCGCGCCCGCAGTCCGCCGGGGACCGGGGTCGGTTCGAAGGGCGGGGACAGCCACAGGCCGGGGGCGCCGGCGGGCTGGACGTCGTAGTGCCCGTAGAGCAGCACCGTGGGGGCGTCCGGATCCGGGGGCGGGATCTCGGCGTAGATCACCGGGGCCGTGTCCGGGAGGTCGATCCGCTCCACCGTCGTGACCCCCGCGTCCCGCAGCAGCGAGACGATCAGGTCGTGCGCCTCCTCGACGGGCTCCGGCGGGTAGCCGGGGAAGGCGATCGAGGGGATCGCCGCCAGCCGTTCCAGATCGGCCGTCAGGCCGTCCATCAGCGCGTCGACCCGTGCTCCGAGATGTTCCCGACTGCTGGCTTCCACCCGGCACCGTCCCTCTCGTCCCCGCTGAGCTGCGGCTTCGTTCCCTCGATGATGGGGCGGGGCCGGGGCGGGTGCCGTGGCGGACTGGCCCGAGTGGGTGAACACCGGCCCGGCCGTGGTGGCTGGAAATGGACCCTGCGCCAGCGATCTTGACCGATCCACGGCGTATCGAAGCCCCCTCGCAATCGTTTCTTCACCCGGGAGCACGCACAGGGGCACAGTGCTACACGGATCGAGGGAGGCAGTGCGGTGACCGCTTGGCAGTACTTCGCCGGGGCCGGGCTGGTGGCGGCGTGCTGTCCGCTGCACGGGCACGTGGACGTGCCGCCCGGGGGCGTCCGCGCGGACCTGTGCGTACCGGCCGGGCACGCGCCCGCGGACCGGCCGCCGCCCAGCCCCCGGCCGTCCGTACGGGCCGTCGTCCCCGGGATCCTGCCGGTGCCCGCGGGTCCGACCGTCCGGCACCCGGCGCAGCCCGCACCCGTCCCCGCGCCGGCCGTTCCCCCGATCCCGGCCGCCGAGCCCGCGCCGGAGCCCCCGGTGGCGCCGGCCCCCGCGCCGCCGCCCCGCCCCGTGCCCGCCCGGGCCGCGGTGCTCCCGACGGCGGGGTTCCACGTACGCCCGTACCGCTCGGTGGCCCTCCAACGGCGGGGCCCGGGCGGGATGTCCACCATGATGCTGCTGGTGGTCGTCACGACCCCGGCCGTCCTCGCGGCCGCCGTGCTGCGCCCGCGCGGGCGCAACGGCCGCAGTGGCCGAAGCGGCACCGCCTGACCCGGCACCGCCTGACCCGGCACCGCCTGAGCCGGGGCCGCCCGCCGGGCCGTCCGGTTCCGGGCCCGGCCCGCCCTCACCGACCGATCCACCGACCGATCCACACCACGGGAGATCCCGCATGTCCGAATGGCTGGTCCTGGCCATCGCCATGGCGCTCGTCTGCGCGCTCGTCCTCGCCTGCACCGCGCTGCGGCACCGCCGCGTCGCGGACGACGAGGACACCAGCGAAACCCCCGATGTCATCGAGTACATGACGATGATGGTCGGGGTGGTGTACGCGATCGTGCTCGGCCTGGCGATCGCGGGCGTCTGGGAGGCGCGCGGCTCCGCCGAGGACAACGTGCGCCGCGAGGCGCAGTCGCTGTACGAGGTCACCCAGCGCGCCGACGTCTACCCGGCGCCGGTGCGCGACCGGATCCGCGGCGAGGTGGACGCGTACGTCACTCACACCGTCAACGTCGACTGGCCGCTGCTGACCTCCGGCGCGACCGCCTCGCCGCAGGGCGCCGCCCTGCTGGGCACGCTGCGCAGCGACGTCACCCACCAGAGCCCGGCCAACGAACTCCAGGCGCAGGCCTACCAGCCGCTGCTGGACCAGATCGCGACCGCCGACGACGCCCGGCACTCGCGCACCCAGGATTCGGGCGCCACGCTGCCGGGGGTGATCTGGTTCGGGCTGCTCGTCGGCGGTCTGGTCACCATCGGGCTGATCTTCACCCTGCAGATCCGCCGGTCCGGCCGGGAGCTGCTGCTCGCCGGGCTCTTCAGCGGGCTGATCGTGTTCCTGCTGTTCATGGTGTGGAGCTTCGACGCCCCGTACGGCCGGGAGGGAATCGATTCGGCGGCCCCGTTCCAGGACCTGTTCCCCTCGCTGGCGCTGGCCCTCGGCAAGTAGCGGCGCGGACCGGCGCGACCGTCAGGTTCCGGCGGGCTGTTCCTTCTCTGTCCGTTCTTTGTCGGACCGGTCCGTCCGCCGGGTGAACCCCAGCTCCCGTTCCGTCAGCGGCGGGCCGGTGAGCTGGGGCATCCGTGGCCCGAGCAGCGCGTGCAGCAGGACCCGGGGGCGCACCAGCGTGGTGATCGGCGCCGAGAGCGTCATCACCTCGGTGAGCGCCGTCGCCACCACGAAGTCGGCGGTGGCGGTCCGCACGAGGCGGCCGACGTAGCGCGAGAGCAGCTTGTCGGCCGCGCCCGGGCGCTTGCCGATGGCGTCCGGATAGAAGATGTCCTGTCCCGTCGCCAGGTCCCAGGCCACCGACACCGGCGCGGCCACCGCCCGCTGGGTCCGCCGGGCCAGCCCGGCCGCGCGCAGCCCGCCGCCCTCCAGCAGGGACCGGCGCAGCGCCCGCGCCCCCTGGGCGGCCACCGACATGCCGTGCCCGTACACCGGGTTGTAGGAGGCCACGGCGTCACCGAGGACGACGTAGCCCTCGGGCCAGATCCGGCACTTCTCGTAGTAGCGCCGCCGGTTGGCGGTGTGGCCGAAGGTGGTGACCCCGGACAGCGGTGTGGCGTACCGGAGCAGCTCCGCGACGACCGGATGGCGCACCGAGCGGGCGAACGGCTCGAAGGCGGCGCTGTCCCCGGTCGGCTGGCCGCCCCGGGTGCCGGAGAGCGTGACCAGCCAGCGGCCGCCCTCGACCGGCATGATGACCGCGCCCTTGCCGGGGCGCGGATCGTGCGGCACCGCCTGGACGTTGACCACGGGGAAGCCGCGCTCGGCGCCGGGCGGCGCCTGGTAGAGCCGGCTCGCGTACACCAGGCCGGAGTCGACCAGCTCCTCGCGGACCGGCGGCACGCCGAGTTCGCGCAGCCACTGGGGGGTACGGGTGCCCCGCCCGCCCGCGTCCACGACCAGGGCGGCCGCCAGGTGCTCCTCGGCCCCGTCCCGGGTGGTGACGCGCAGACCGGTGACCCGGTCGCGGTCGCCGGTCAGGCCCAGCACCCGGGTGTCCTCGACGATCCGGACGGTGGCCAGCTCGGCCACCTCCTGGCGCACGGCCCAGTCGATGAGGTCCCGGGTGGCGGCGAGCAGGTGGTGGGTGGGCCGCCAGCGGCGGTACCAGCCGCCGGGGGAGAGGGCCACCATGCCGGAGGTGAGCGGGATCCGGTGCGCGCCCGCCGCGAGCAGCCGGTCGGAGAAGCCGGGCAGCAGGGCCTCGATCGCGTCGGCGCCGCCCGACCAGAGCATGTGGGCGTGCTGGGCCTGGGGGAGGAAGGCGCGGGATCCGGGGGTCCGGGGGAGGGTGTCGCGTTCGATGACGGTGACCCGGTCGGCGTACGGGGCGAGCGCGGCGGCGGCGAGCATTCCGGCCAGTCCGCCGCCGATCACGACGGCCTCGCGGCGCGTGGGCGGCGTACCGTTACCGGCGGCCGCCGCGTCCGGGGCGGGGCCCGTGGCTCCGGACGCGGGGTGCGGCGCCGGTATCCGTCTCGGCCCGGAGGACTGTTCGCGGCTCGTGGTCTCGCTCATGGGTGGCTGCTTTCCGTGCTGGCCGCGTGCCGGCGGGTGCGTGCTACTGCGGGGGAACGGAGGGCGCGCGAGATGCGTACGAGATCGCGGGGCCCCTCCACGCCGGCCGACGTGTAGGCGTCCGCCGAGCCTATGACCTTCTCCTCCGGGTCGGCCGCGCGGGCCCGGACGGCGGCCGCGACCATCACGGCCTCGGCCGTGGCATCGGCCTGGGCCGTCCCGGCGCCCGCCGCGAGCGCGGCGGCCCTGGTGCGGTCGCGCAGGCCGTGGTCGAAGTACGGGTCGAGGTGGAGGATCCCGTCGTGGATGTCCGCCACGCGCTGGGTGACCCGCAGATCGGCCGGGGACCACCACGAGATCCGGACCGCGCGCGAACCGTGCGGGACGACCGCGTGCAGCTCGCGCCAGAGCGGCCCGAGCCGGTGGTACGTCGCCCAGGTCTGGTAGAGCGCCGACAGCCGCTGCACCACCAGCGGCAGCACGAAGCCCGTCCCGATCAGGAGGGCGGAGAACGAGGCGACGGGCGGGGCCACGGTGGTGCTCAGCACGTCCAGGTCCTGCCCGGCCCAGCGGGCCCCGACGGCGGCGAACTTCGCCGCGTCGAAGACCAGGTTGAGCATGAACCCGCACACCATGAGGATCAGTCCCGAGCGCAGCGAACCGCGCACGTGCAGGGACCAGCGCCGGCACAGCACGGTCATCACGACGGCGGCCACGGTGTGCGCCACGAGGTAGATCAGGATCATCTCGCGGATGTAGGGCGTGTTCGCGTAGTACGTGTCGAAGTCCCGCAGCCGCTCGACGGGGGCGCCGCCGATCGCGAACAGCGAGAACTGCGAGAGGATCACGGCGCTGTACGAGCCCACGCACCAGCGGGAGAGGGTGCGCGCGCGGGCGTCGGGGCCGCCGCGCCAGTTGATCAGCAGCAGCAGGCAGGACGCGCTGAACGCGGTGAGGATGCAGTAGACCAGCGGCGCCGAGAAGTTGCGGATCCCGGTGATCCGGTTGACGGCGGCGATGGTGGGCGGCGCGGCGAAGAAGAACACCGAGCTGGCGACGAGCAGCAGCACACTGACGGCCCGCACGAGGGGATCGCGCCAATGCCGGGTCAGGCCCGGGAGCTTGCAGGTGAAGGCGATCACCAGCACGCCGGCCGGAATGTAGAAGTCCAGGCCCTTCACTTCTTCAGCACGCTCTCAGTCCTTGGTTCGTCCCCCGGCTTGTGGTGGTCGGTACCTTTCGGCCTTGTGACAGGCCCCGTGGTCAGCCCCGTGGCCCTCGGTAGCCGAGGGAGGCCTCGATGCGTCCCGCCAGTTTGTCGCGCTGGCTCGGCCCCGGTGCCAGGGAAGCCGACAGCCACGGACGGCACTTGCTGCCGAGCAGCAGGCCGAAGGTCTCCGCCTCCGTTTCCTCCTGCACGTCGGCGCGGGTGCGCGCGGCGACCCGGCGCACCGTCTCGCTGAGGTCGGCCTCGTCGGACAGCAGCCGGGCGGCCACCGCGGCGCCGTCCACGTGATGGCTGCAGTGGCCCGCCTTCATGTGCCACAGCTCGTGGCCGAGGATCACCAACTGGTGGTCCGGGGCGGTGCGTTCCTCCACGACGACCAGGTCACGGTCGGCCATGTCGAGCCACAGTCCGCTGGCCGTCCCCGGGGGGAACGAGGCCATGCGGAACTCCACCGGGCGGCCGCGGTGTTTGCTCATGCCCTCGCACAGGGTGGTGTAGAGGTCCACGGGTTCCACGGGGGCGGCCTGGCGGATGGCCGCCACCAGCTCTCCGCACAGCCGCCGCTGCTCTCTGCCTATGCTCACCGTTCTCCCCGTCGGCGCGGATCCGGATCAGGACTCAAGGGTCAGACCCAGGTTTTCGACTGGGTCATGATTCTGTCGGTTTGACGCTTTCGAGGAGCATGTCCAGCCATTCGGTCACTTTGTCCCGGTGTTTGTCGCTGGGCAGTTGGGCGGCGCGCCAGGCGATGCCCCGTACGCCGTGGTTCTGGAGAAGTCTTGCCAGCGGATCGCCCGTTGAAGCCTGCGCGGCCGCGGTCTGCCGCTCGCGCCCCGCGAAATCCTGGAGCAGCTGCTGCTCGGTGCGCAGCAGGGCGTCGGTGAGGGCGTCGGCGTCGTGGGCGGCGAGGAAGCCCGCGTGCACCCCGAAGAAGCGCTGGATGGCGTCACAGTGCTCCATGGTGGGCCGCCGGTCGCCGTTGATCAGGGCTCCGGCCTGCTGGCGGGACATGCCTGCGCCGTCCGCGATCTCCTGCTGCGTGTAGCGGCGGCCGTTGGGCTTGACGCGGGTGCGCCGGAGCAGGTCCAGGCGCTGCAGGAAACGGGTCTGCAGATCGGGCTCGCCCGTGGGGCGGCCCTCCAGCAGGTTCTTGACCACATCGGCCGGAACCCCGGAGGCCTCCGAGAGGCGGCGCAGATCGAAGACCTCGCCCTGGTCGTGTCCCAGCTTGCCCGCGAGTTCGGCGACGCGCGTTACGGTGGCTGCCAAGGGCACGTTGGCCACCGCGACGGGAGCCGGGAAGCCGTCTGTCACCAGTGGTTCTCCTAGATCGCGCGAGGGTCGGTTCGGGCACATGGTCGGCTCCTGGAGGCTAACCCTTCTCCCCTTGAAGGGCTAGAACTTGCCACAGCTGTGGCGTGAATGAGCTGTCAAGAGGCTGGAATTGCCACAATAGTTGACACTCGAATGAAGTCGGTAGCAGGATCGCCACATCGAAATGAAGATCCAGACCGTGAGAAGGGGGAGCTCTCGGTGCCACATCTCGCAGCGGTGGGCCCGTCCGATGGCCTCGCCCGAGCCGGTGAGGGGCGCCTGACGGGTGAAGAGCCCGTCCGTGGCGCGGTGCGGTCGGAGCGACGCAAGGAGATTTTGCGCCAGCGGCGCGAAGAGCTGAACCTCAGCCAGGAGGACATGGCCGCACGTCTGCGCATCAGCGTGCGTGCGTACGGGAACTGGGAACGCGGCCTGGTCAAAGAGTGGACGGACCGCAAGCTGCTCGCCCTCGCCGAAGCCCTGGAGATGAGCGAGCGCCAGTGCTTCTGGCTCTTCCGCGTCATGGTGGACCGCGATCCGCCGCCCACCTGGCGCGCGGCCGAGGAGAACCGGCTGCCCGCCGACCCGGCCCAGCGGGACTACCTGCGCGACTACGCCGCGCTCATGGAGGCGGTGCCCTACCCAAGCTTCCTGGTCGACCACCGGTGGGACGTCGCGCTCACGAATTCGGCCTTCGACCAGCTGTTCCAGGCCGTTCGCCCGCACCCCACCGCCCTGCCGGACGACAACTTCCTGCGCTTCGTGCTGTTCCACCCGGACGCCGCGGCCGTGCTGGAGGACCACGAACCGGCCTGGTGCGTACCGCTGCTCGCGCAGTTCGCGACCGGCCTGGCCGCCGACCCCGACGACGAGGGACTGCGCAGCATCCGCCAGGAGGTGGCCCGTGACCCGTTCATGGAGGCCGCCTACCGCTACGGCGTTCCGCACTGGCTCAGCACCTACGGGGCCGAGGCGGCCGAGCGCGACGGAGCCGTGCGTTCCGTGCGCCACCCCGACCCGCGCTGGGGCGTGGCCCGCTGCCGGATGGTGGCCGAATCCGGCCGGATGCTGGACGCGATGGGGCTGACCCGGATCACCCTGGTCCTGTCCTCGCCGCAGGGCGTACCGGTCGGGCCCGCGCCCGTCGGAACCGGGCGCACCCCGCAGGCCGCCGCACGGCTGCGCGCCGTGCCGTCGCCGGTGGACACACCGGCCGGGTGACACTGGTGTCACGGAACGTGGCACGGATGCTCGCGCCGGACCGGCACCACCCGCGTCGCGCATCGTGTCACCGATCGTGGCACCGGGGCGGGCACGGGAGCGGTTACCGGCACCGGTACGGCCCCGGGCACGGACATGGGCCACGGAGCGCGGCGCACGGCGTCGCGCGGGCGAAGGGCGGTAGGGCGTGCGGCTGACGATCCTCGGCGGGGGCGGTTTCCGGGTCCCCCTGGTGTACGGGGCCCTGCTCGGCGACCACGCCGAGGGCCGGGTGACCCACGTGACCCTCTACGACGCCGACCCCGGCCGGCTCGCCGCCATGGCCCGGGTGCTCGCGGACCAGGCCGCGGCCGCCGGGGTGCCCGACGCGCCGGAGGTGACCGCGACCAAGGACCTCGACGAGGCCTTGCGCGGGGCCGACTTCATCTTCTCCGCGATCCGCGTCGGCGGCCTCGACGGACGCGCCACGGACGAGCGGGTCGCCCTGGCCGAGGGAGTGCTGGGGCAGGAGACGGTCGGCGCGGGCGGGATCGCGTACGGCCTGCGCACGGTGCCGGTGGCGCGGGAGATCGCCCGCCGTGTCGCGCGCAGCGCCCCGGACGCCTGGGTCATCAACTTCACCAATCCGGCCGGACTGGTCACCGAAGCCATGGCCGAGGAGCTGGGCGACCGGGTCATCGGGATCTGCGACTCCCCGGTGGGCCTCGGGCGCCGCATCGCCCGGCTGCTGGGCGCCCGCCCCGAGGAGGCCTGGATCGACTACGTCGGCCTCAACCACCTCGGCTGGGTCCGCGGTCTGCACATCGGCGGCCGCGACGAACTGCCCCGGCTGCTGGCCGACACCGCCGCCCTGGAGTCCTTCGAGGAGGGCCGGCTCTTCGGCGCCGAGTGGCTGCGCTCGCTCGGCGCCATCCCGAACGAGTACCTGCACTACTACTACTTCAACCGCGAGACGGTACGGGCCTACCAGGAAGCCGAGCAGACCCGCGGCGCCTTCCTGCGCGACCAGCAGCGCGCCTTCTACGCCGAGGCCGGGCGCCCCGGGCAGCCAGCCGGGGCCGCGCTGGACGCGTGGGACCGTACCCGGGCCGAGCGCGAGGCCACCTACATGGCCGAGAACCGGGAGGCGGCGGGCGCCGGGGACCGCGAGGAGAGCGACCTGGAGTCCGGCGGCTACGAGAAGGTGGCCCTCGCGCTGATGCGGGCCATCGCCCGCGACGAGCGCACCACCCTCATCCTCAACGTCCCCAACCGCACCACCCTGGCGGTGCTCGACGCGCGCGCCGTCATCGAGGTGCCCTGCCTGGTCGACGCCAACGGCGCGCACCCGGTGGCCGTCGACCCGCTGCCCTACCACGCGGTGGGGCTGGTCACCTCGGTCAAGGCGGTCGAGCGGGCGGTCCTGGCGGCGGCCGCCGCCGGCTCCCGCCGGGACGCGGTCAAGGCCTTCGCGCTGCACCCGCTCGTGGACTCGGTGGCGGTGGCCCGGCGGCTGCTCGACGGGTACGTGCAGGAGCACCCGGGGCTGGCCTACCTGCGCTGATCCCGCGAGCCGGTCCCGCCGGGGGTGACCCGTTCGGCCCCGCGCCGCATGCGGCCGGGCGGCGGCGCTGTGAGAGTGCGAGATGTGACCACAGCCCCCGCGATAGCCGCCGCGCCGCCCCTGCTCGACCGGAGGCGGCGCAACGTCATCTTCGGCACGATCATGCTGGGCGTGCTGCTGGCCGCGCTCGACCAGACCATCGTGGGCACCGCCCTGCCCACGATCGTGGCGGATCTCGGCGGCGCGGCCCACATGTCGTGGGTGGTCACCTCGTACCTGCTCGCGGAGACCGTCGCCACCGTGCTGGTGGGCAAGTTCGGCGACCTCTTCGGCCGGAAGGTGATCTTCCAGATCTCCGCGGTCATCTTCATCACCGGCTCGTTCCTGTGCGGCCTCGCGGGCAACATGACCCTGCTCATCCTGTGGCGGGGCGTGCAGGGCATCGGCGCGGGCGGCCTGATGGTCACCTCCATGGCACTGATCGCCGATGTGGTGCCGCTGCGCGAACGCGGCAAGTACCAGGGCGCGATCGGCGCGGTGTTCGGCGTCGCGACGGTCATCGGACCGCTGCTGGGCGGGCTGTTCACCGACCACCTCAGCTGGCGCTGGGCGTTCTACGTCAATGTGCCGATCGCGATCCTGGTCGTGGTGGCGGCCGCCCGTACGATCCCCTCGGTACGCTCGGGCGCGCGTCCGGCCATCGACTACCTCGGCATCGCGCTGGTCGCGATCGGCGCCAGCGCGCTGATCCTGGGCACCAGTTGGGGCGGCAACGAATACGGCTGGAGCTCGCCCGTCATCATCGGGCTCTTCGTGGGCGGGGTGGCCGCGCTCGCCCTGTTCTGCCTCGCCGAGACCCGGGCGGCCGAACCGATGCTGCCCATGCGGCTGTTCGGGAACCCGGTCTTCACGGTGTGCTCCGTCCTGAGCTTCGTCGTCGGCTTCGCGATGCTCGGCGCGATGACCTTCCTGCCGACCTACCTCCAGTACGTGGACGGGGATTCGGCCACGATCTCCGGCGTACGGACCCTGCCGCTGGTCATCGGCCTGCTGATCGCCTCCGTCTTCAGCGGCAACGTCACCAGCAAGACCGGCCGGTACCGGATCTTCCCCATCGTGGGCTCCCTGGTCATGGGCGTCGGGCTCTTCCTGCTGTCCCGGATGGGCCCCGGGAGCGGCGTCGCCCTCGAATCGCTCTACATGTTCGTGCTCGGCGTCGGCATCGGTCTGTGCATGCAGGTGCTGACGATCGCCGTGCAGAACACCGTGGACTACGCCGACCTCGGCACCGCCACCTCCGGCGTCACCTTCTTCCGCACCCTGGGCAGCGCCTTCGGGACCGCGGTGTTCGGCACCCTCTACGCCAACAGCCTGAAGCCCGCCCTGACTTCAGGCGTGACCGAGGCTGCCCGGGCCACGGGCGGCGATCCGGCGACGATCGGCGCCGCGGCGCAGAGCCCGCACGGCGTGCACGGCCTGGACCCGGCGGCGGCCGCCCCGGTGATCGACGCGTACGCGGACGCGCTGCACACGGTGTTCCTGTGGACGGTCCCGGTCGCCGTGGTCGGCTTCGTCGTCGCCCTCTTCCTCAAGCAGGTCGCGCTGCGCGACACCGCCCGGGCCGGCTCGACCGACATGGGCGACGGATTCGCCTCGCCGGCCACCGCCTCGGGGGACTCTGCCAAACTGCTCGAACTCGCCGTGGGCAAACTCGTCCGCACCATGGGCCCGGAGCAGGCGCGGTCCATCGTGAACGGCTCCGACACCCGGCTCGACATGGCGGGCGCCTGGGCGGTGATGCAGGTGGACCTGCTGACCCGCACGGTCGGCCACGCCAGCCTCGGCCTGATCGCCTCGCGCCGCTCGCTGCCCCCGGAGGTGCTGGTTCCCGTCTTCGACCGGATGGTCGAGGAGGGCTACCTGACGCGCGAGGGCGCCTTCTTCTCGCACACCCCGGCCGGGGCGCGCGAGGCCGCGGTCATCTCCGGGGCCTGGGCCGACTGGCTCGGCGACCAGCTGGAGCGCGACCGGGGCCGCCCGCGCAGCGCCGAGCTGCGGGTGGCGGCCGACGCGATCGCGAAGCGGCTGCTGGCGGAGGACCTGGGCGAGGGCAACTTCGCGCCGCGGTCGGTGGTGCGGGCCTAGCGCCGGGGCCGTGTCCCCGTGGGGTCAGTGCGGGGGTGCGATCGGATAGTCGTACGAGGGGACGGGTGGGGCCGGTGTGACCGGCGGGAGCGCGGCCGGGTCCGGGCGCCACGTGCGCAGGACGGCGGCCGTCGGCGCGTAGAGCGCGGCCGGGACCGCGGCCGGAGCGAACCATTCCCACCGGACGATCTTGTCCGGCTCGGTCACCACCGGGGTGCCTTCCGCGGCCTCGGTCACCGCGGCCGCCGTCAGCCGGGTCAGCCCCGCCGTCGTGTCGATCCGGACGCCCAGGACGCGTACGGCGTCGGGGGCCACCCGCAGATCCGTTTCCTCGGCCAGTTCCCGCGCGGCGGCCCCCTCGAAGCCCTCACCGGGGTCGACCTTGCCGCCGGGCAGTTCCCACCGCCCGTCGTGCGCCTGGCCGAGCAGGATCCGGCCGTCGGGGGCCAGCACGATCAGGCCGACCCCGACGACGGCGTTCGGCCGGGGGACGGCCCGGGCGGGGTGTGCGGGCTGTGCGGGCTGGGGGTGCGGGTGCGGTGTGGTCATGACGCGTCCTTCTCGCGGGCGGCGGGCCGGGCCCGTACGTGGATCCGCTCGCCCTGGGGCCCGAAGAGGCTCAGGTACTCGGTCGGCTGCGCGACCGCGTTGAAGAAGGCGTGCGGGGTGCGGGTGTCGAACTCCGCCGCCTCCCCGGCGCCGAGGACGAGATCGTGGTCGCCGAGGACCAGCCGCAGCCGTCCGGACAGGACGTACAGCCATTCGTAGCCCTCGTGCACGCCCAGTCGCGGCTGGGCCACCTGCTCGGTGGCGGGCGGGAGGATCTGTTTGAAGGCGTGCACCCCGCCGAAGTTCCGGGTCAGCGGGATGTACGTCGTCCCGTGCCGGACGAAGGGGCGCGGGCGGACCCGCGGATCCCCGGTGTCGGGGGCGCCGACCAGCTCGTCCAGCGCGACGCGGTGGGCCTTCGCCAGCGGCAGCAGCAGCTCCAGGGTGGGCCGGCGCCGTCCGGACTCCAGCCGGGAGAGCGTGGAGATCGAGATTCCGGTCGCTTCGCTGAGCTGGGCGAGAGTGGTCCCGCGTTCCTGCCGCAGCGTGCGCAGGCGGGGGCCCACGGTGGTGAGCACCCGGGCGAAGTCCTCTTCGCCCTCACCTTCAGCGGTTACTTGGGGTTCGTCGATCTGAGCGGCAGCCATGATCCCATTTGCCGGTTCGGCAACATCATTTGTCAAGCGGGAATCGGGGCGGCGGGGGCCGGTCGGGCCCGAGGGGTTCGACCGGGCGCTCGCTCAACTGTGCGGGTTTCGCCCGGCCCCCGCCCGTGCAGGCTCTGGGCGGTCTGATCGTCGTACAGCACCTTCGGCTCAGGGGGACGCAATGGCACATGTGCTGGTCATCGGGGGCGGCGTCGGAGGGCTGGCCACCGCCTTGCTGGCGGCGCGGCACGGACACACGGCCGAGGTGTTCGAACGGGACAGCCGGGCCCCGGGCACCGCCCTGGACCGGGACTTCTTCGGCTGGCAGCGGCCCTCCGTACCGCAGGCGACCCAGCCCCACGTCCTGCTCGGGGCGGCGCGCAACCTGCTGCGCGCCGACCTGCCGGACGTCCACCGGGAGATGCTCCGCCTCGGCGCGCGGGAGCGGCACGAACTGGACTGGTTCGAGGAACGCCCGCCCGCCCGGCCCGGGGACGACGACCTCGTCATGCTCCAGGCCCGGCGCATCGTGCTGGAGAGCGCCCTGGCCACGGCCCTGCGCGGGGAGCCCCGGGTGGTCGCGCGGTACGGCGAGCCGGTCACCGGGCTGCTGACGGAGCGCGGGAGCGGGGCGGCGGCCGGACCGGGAGCGGGGTCCGTGCCCGGGCCCGCCGCTGCCGCGGACGCCGTACGGGTGACGGGGGTGGAAACGGCGCTGGGGGAGTACGAGGGCGATCTCGTCGTCGACGCGGGCGGCCGGCGCGGGGGCGCCGCGCGCTGGCTGGCGCGGGCGGGCTGCCGTCCGGCCGTCGTGGAGCGCCACCGCACGGGGCTCGCCTACTTCTGCCGCTGGTACCGGCTGCCCCAGGGGCGCGCGGACGGGCCGCGCCGCCCGTGGACGGTGACCGGAGGCGCCTTCGCCGGATGCGCGGTCTTCCCCGCCGACAACCGGGTGTTCGCGGTCACGCTGTTCGTCCACACGCAGGACACCACCCGCTCCGCGCTGCGCGATCCGGCCGTCTTCGAGGCCGCCGCCCGGGCCTTCCCGCCCGGCGAGGCCTGGCTGGCGCTGGGCGCCGAACCGCTCTCCGGGGTCATGGCCACGGCGGGCCTGGACAACCGGTGGAGCGCGCTGGTCGACGAACGGGGGCCGGTGGTCAGCGGGATCGTGCCGATCGGGGACGCGATCACCCACACGAACCCGACCCTGGGCCAGGGCACCTCGCTCGCCCTGTGGGCCGCGTTGCGGGTGGCCCGTACGGCGCACCGCGACCCGGGGTCGGCGCGGTACGCCGCCGGGCACCACGCGTGGGCGGTGCGCACGCTCAAGCCGTGGTTCGACTTCCAGGTGGTGGCGGACACGGCCATCGGGGAGCGCTTCGCGACCCGGGCCGGGCGCACCGGTACGGCGCGGGAGATGGCCGCGCTCTTCGACTGCGCCCTGGACGACCCGGAGGTGATGCGGGCCCGGGCGCGGGTCCGGCACCTGGCCGTCCCGCCGGAGCGGGCCTACGCCGACCCGGAGATCCGGGCCAGGGTCGCGCGCTGGCTGGCGCGGCACCCGGACTACGTGCCGAACGTGGCCGGCCCGGACCGCGCGGAGTGGGAGGAACTCACCTCGGGGCCCGCGTCATCGGGCGCGCCGTCCGCCGGGTCGTCCACCGGACCGTCCGCCGGGTCGTCCCGTACGTCGTTCCCCGCGTCGTCCCGTACGTCGTCACCCGCGGCGCCGTTCACGCTGCCGCTCACGTCGTAGTGAGCCCGAGCACCTCGGCCAGGTCGTAGCCGACGACCTCCTCCAGCTGGGCGTACGTACAGCTCTCCGGCACCCGGTCGGGCCGCCAGCGGCGGAACTGGGCGGTGTGCCGGAAGCGGTCGCCCTCCATGTGGTCGTAGGCCACTTCCACCACGCGTTCGGGACGCAGCGGTACCCAGGAGAGGTCCTTCTTGCCCGTCCAGCGGCTCTGCGCGCCGGGCAGCCGGGCGCTCTCGTGGGCGGACTCCTCGGCCCAGGCGGCCCAGGGATGGCCCGCGGGGTCCGGCATGCGCAGGGGTGCGAGTTCCTCCACCAGTTCGGCGCGGCGCTTCATCGGGAAGGCGGCGCAGACGCCCACGTGCTGGAGCGTGCCGTGCTCGTCGTGGAGGCCGAGGAGCAGCGATCCGACAATCGGACCGCTCTTGTGGAAACGGAATCCCGCGACGACGGCGTCGGCCGTACGCTCGTGCTTGATCTTGAACATGAGGCGGGCATCGGGCCGGTAGGGCAGATCGAGCGGTTTGGCGATCACCCCGTCGAGCCCGGCGCCCTCGAACCGCTCGAACCATTCCCGCGCCAGTGCGGGGTCGGTGGTCGCGGGCGCGAGATGGATGGGGGGACGGGCCGTGGACAGGGCTTCGGTGAGTGCGGTGCGCCGGTCGGCGAGCGGGGTGTCGAGGAAGGCCTCGTCGCCGAGCGCGAGCAGGTCGAAGGCGATGAAGCTGGCCGGGGTCGCACCGGCCAGAAGGGTGACGCGGGACTGCGCGGGGTGGATGCGTTCGGTCAGCCGGTCGAAGTCCAGCCGCCCGCCCTGAACGATCACGATCTCCCCGTCCACCACGCAGCGCGGGGGCAGGTTCTGCTTGAGGGCCGTCACCAGTTCGGGGAAGTAGCGGGTCAGGGACTTGCCGGTGCGGCTGCCGATCTCGACCTCGTCCCCGTCGCGGTGGACGATGGCCCGGAAGCCGTCCCACTTCGCCTCGTACTGCATGCCCGCGGGAATCCTGGCCACGGACTTCGCGAGCATCGGCTTCACGGGAGGCATCACGGGCAGATCCATGGTCCGATTCTGCGGCGGTACGTCCGTGCTCGCCCGGTGTGCGAGGTGTGCCCGGCCCGCCTACCGTGGCGCACATGGGTGCTGCGGGCAGTGCGATCGAGCTGGAAGCGGGCGGGCGGGCCGTACGGCTGTCGAGCCCGGACAAGATCTACTTTCCCGAGCGCGGCCTGACCAAGCTGGACGTGGCCCGGTACTACCTGGCCGTGGCGGAGGGCATCACGCGCGCCCTGCGCGACCGGCCGACGACCCTGGAGCGCTTCCCGGACGGGGTGGAGGGCGAGTCCTTCTTCCAGAAGCGCGCGCCGAAGAACCTGCCCGACTGGATCCCGACCGCCCACATCGCCTTCCCCAGCGGTCGGACGGCCGATGAGATCTGCCCGACCGAACCGGCCGCCGTGCTGTGGGCCGCGAACCTCGGCTGCCTGACCTTCCACCCGTGGCCGGTGCGCCGTACGGACACGGACCGTCCCGACGAGCTGCGCATCGACCTCGACCCGCAGCCGGGGACGGACTACCACCACGCGGTGGCGGCGGCCCACGAGCTGCGCGCGCTCCTGGAGGAACTGGGGCTGCGCGGCTGGCCCAAGACCTCGGGCGGCCGGGGCCTGCACGTCTTCGTCCCGATCGAGCCCCGGTGGACGTTCACGGAGGTCCGGCGGTGCGCGATCGCCCTGGGCCGCGAGCTGGAGCGCCGGATGCCGGGCAAGGTCACCACGGCCTGGTGGAAGGAGGAGCGGGGCGAGCGGATCTTCGTCGACTACAACCAGACCGCGCGCGACCGCACCATCGCCTCGGCCTATTCCGTCCGCCCCCGACCCCACGCCCCGGTCTCCGCGCCCCTGCGCTGGGACGAGGTGGACGCGGCCGAACCGCGGGACTTCGACATCGTCACGATGCCGAAGCGTTACGCCGAACTCGGCGACGTCCACGCCGACATGGACGACCACGCCTTCAGCCTGGACCCCGTCCTGGCCCTGGCGGACCACGACGAACACGAGCGCGGCATGGGCGACATGCCCTATCCCCCGGACTACCCGAAGATGCCGGGCGAACCGAAGCGCGTCCAGCCGAGCCGCGCCCGGCACGAGGACTGACAGGAGGCGCTCCGCGGCGTTGTTGATCGGTCGTTGATCGGACGTACATCGCGCGCGGTGAGGATCTGCGCATGTCGATGAACACGAGCGAACGCACGGCGACGACGATGACGGACGTCTCTTGGTACGAACTGGCCCTCTGTGCGCAGACGGGCCCCGGCTTCTTCTTCCCGGAGCCCGGGTCCTCCCTGCGCGACGCGAAGCGGTTGTGCGGAGCGTGCGAAGGGCGGGTCGCGTGCCTGGAGTACGCCCTGGCCAACGACGAGCGCTTCGGCGTCTGGGGCGGCCTGTCGGAGGGTGAACGCCACGCGCTGCGCCCTCGCGGCTGAGTCACCGGCCGCCGGGGCCCGCCTCCCGGACCCGGCCCCCTGGGCCGGTCGCGACGATGCCCCGGCGGCGCGGGGCTCTGCCGGGGCATCGTCGTCGTTCCCGCTCCGCGGGCGCGCCAGGGGCGGGGATCAGGCCTTGCGGGCCGCGATGCGCGCCGCGCGCGCGGCGAGGCGCTCGTCGAACTTCTTGGCCTCGGCGTCCAGGCCGCCCATGTACAGGCCCAGCTCGTCCTGGGCCTTCTGCCCGTCCGGGCCGAGGCCGTCGATGTCCATGACCTTGAGGTAGCGGAGCACCGGGCTCAGCACGTCGTCGTGGTGGATGCGCATGTTGTAGATGCCGCCGATGGCCATCTGCGCGGCGGCCCGCTCGAAGCCCGGCATGCCGTGCCCGGGCATCCGGAAGTCGACGACCACGTCGCGCACGGCCTGCATCGTCAGGTCCGGGGCCAGCTCGAAGGCGGCGCCGAGCAGGTTGCGGTAGAAGATCATGTGCAGGTTCTCGTCGGCCGCGATGCGGGCGAGCATCCGGTCGCAGACCGGGTCGCCGGACTGGTGGCCGGTGTTGCGGTGCGAGATGCGGGTGGCCAGCTCCTGGAAGGCGACGTACGCCACCGAGTGCAGCATGGAGTGCCGGTTGTCGGACTCGAAGCCCTCCGACATGTGCATCATCCGGAACTCTTCGAGCTGGTCCGGGTCCACCGCGCGGGACGCGAGCAGGTAGTCGCGCATCACGATGCCGTGGCGCCCCTCCTCGGCGGTCCAGCGGTGCACCCAGGTGCCCCAGGCGCCGTTGCGGCCGAAGAGGGAGGCGATCTCGTGGTGGTAGCTGGGGAGGTTGTCCTCGGTGAGGAGGTTGACCACCAGGGCCGTCCGGCCGATGTCCGTGACCTTGGACTGGCCGACCGACCACTCCTCGCCGTCCTCGAAGAAGCCGGGGAAGTTGCGCGCGTCGCTCCACGGAACGTACTCGTGGGGCATCCAGTCCTTCGTCACCTTCAGGTGACGGTTCAGCTCTTTCTCCACCACCTCTTCCAGCGCGAACAGCAGCTTGGCGTCCGTCCACGCCTCCGAGCTGCCGAGGTGGGGAGAGGTGATCGTCACGGGTGCTCCTGGGGACAAAGCGAATACCTACGGTTCCGTAGCCTACGAACCCGTAGGTTAAGCGCGGCGTCAAGAGGAACCAAGCCCCACCCCTGGGGGTGCCTGATTACGTCCGGTTATGTATGCAGTTCGAGGCGGTGCCGGGAGAGCCGAAGTCACACCAGAAGGTGATCCGCGGCGCCCCCCTTGACCGCCGAGACCAGCGCGCGGAGCGCCTCGACCGAGTCTGAGACGTACGCGGCGGAGCCGGTCGTGCCGATGTAGACCCTGCCGTCGGTGTCCCGGCCGAAGCGGAAGCAGTTCGCGCCCTCGCTGCAGAACGCCTCGGCCCAGTCGATGGCGGGGGCGGGGGCGGCGGCCCCGGTCGTCGTCGTGCTCATGTCGTCGTTCTCGCCTCTCGTCGTCTCACGTCGTCTCGCCCCCGTCTCACGTGGTCACAGGTCCCGCGCGATCGCACGGACGGCATCCCGCGAAGCGGTCACGGACAGTGACAGGGTCCGCAGCCGCTCCAGCAGCCCCCGGTAGCGCGACAGCTGCATGTGCGAGTCCAGGAGCATCGAGCCGTGCGAGCTGTCGAGCTGCACGGTGTCCAGCCTGCTCATCTCCGCCGCCGCGTACGTGAACGACTGGCCCGCGCCGGGGAAGCCGCCCGCGGTGAAGGGGATCACCCGGATCGTCGTACGGTCGCGCTCGGACTCGGCCAGGATGTGCTCCAGCTGAGCCCGGGCGACCTTCGGCCCGCCGAACTGCATGCGCAGCGCCGCTTCGTGCACCACCGCCTCGTACGACGGGGGCCGCTCGCGCGTGAAGATCCGCCGACGGTTCATGCGCAGCGCCAGCCGGGCCTGGAGGTCGGCTTCCGGGAGCGGCGGGTGGGCGGTGCCGAAGACCGCCCGCGCGTGCTCCTCGGTCTGCAGCAGGCCGGGTATGTGCGTGGTCACGGCCGTGTGCAACGCGACGCAGTGGTGCTCCAGTTCGCAGATGTCGAGCAGTCCCGGCGGCAGCACCCCGCGGTGCCGCTCCCACCACCCCTTGTCGCGCTCCCCGGCCATCGCCGCGAGGACGTCGACGAGCGCGGTGTCGGGGCAGTCGTAGTTGAAGGCCAGCGTGCGGACCCGCTCCGCACTGATCCCGATCCGGCCGGACTCGATGTTGGGGATCCGGGTCCGGTCGACCCCCAGGAGGGCCGCGGCCTGCTGCACCGTCGTGCCCGACTGCTCGCGCAGTCTGCGCAGCTCGGCGCCCAGGCGCTGCTGCCGCGCGGTCGGCGTGCTCCTCGGAGGCATGGCGCGGTTCCCCTTTCCTGTGCACCCACTTACGCTACGGTCAGTAGTGCAAGTCTCACACGGGGCGACCTTCCGGTCCCGTAGGACGCCGCGCACCACTCCCTCACTGCTGCCACATCGACTCCCGGACCTCCTGCGCGGTGGTCGGGCGCAGCTCGCCGTCGAGCAGCAGCCACCGGGTGATCCCGATCGACTCGAGGAACGGCACGTCGTGGCTGGCCACGATGAGCGCCCCTTGGTAGGAATCCAGCGCGTCCGTCAACTGCCGTACGCTCGCCAGGTCCAGGTTGTTCGTCGGCTCGTCCAGCATCAGCAGCTGCGGCGCCGGATCCGCCAGCAGCAGCGCCGCGAGCGCCGCCCGGAACCGCTCGCCCCCCGAGAGGGTGCCGGCCGCCCGGTCCGCGCGCCCGCCCCGGAAGAGGAAGTGCGCGAGCCGCGCCCGGATCCGGTTGTTCGTGGCCTCCGGGGCGAACCGCGCCACGTTCTCCACCACCGACCGCTCGTCGTCGAGGACGTCGAGCCGCTGCGGCAGGAACCGCGCCGGTACGTGCGTCACCGCCTCCCCGGACACCGGCGGGAGCAGCCCGGCCACCGTGCGCAGCAGGGTGGTCTTGCCCGAGCCGTTGCGTCCGACCAGGGCGATCCGCTCCGGTCCGCGCAGCTCCCATTCGCCCGGGACCACGGCGGTGCCCGCGTGCGCCGGGCGCAGTCCGCGCAGGGTCAGCACCCCGCGCCCGGCCGGGACCAGGGTGGCGGGGAGCTCGATCCGGATCTCGTCGTCGTCGCGCACCGCCTCCACTGCCTGGTCGAGCCGCTCGCGCGCCTGCGCGAGCTTCTCGGTGTGCATGATGCGGTGCTTGCCCGCCGACACCTGGGCCTGCCGCTTCCGCTCGCCCATCACGATCTTGGGCTCGCGCTTGGTGTCGTTCATCTTCTGTCCGTACCGCTTGCGGCGGGCCAGCTTGACGTGCGCGTCGGACAGTTCGCGCTTCTGGCGCTGTACGTCGGCCTCCGCGACCCGGACCAGTCGCTCGGCGGCCTCCTGCTCGGCGGCCAGGATCTCCTCGTAGGCACCGAAGTTCCCGCCGTACCAGCGGACTTCGCCCTCGCGCAGCTCGGCGATCTGGTCGACCCGGTCCAGCAGTTCCCGGTCGTGGCTGACCAGGACCAGGACGCCGGTCCAGGATTCGACGGCGGCGTAGAGCCGCCGGCGGGCCCGCAGGTCGAGGTTGTTGGTGGGTTCGTCGAGCAGCAGGACGTCGGGCCGGGCGATCAGCAGCGCGGCCAGCCGCAGCAGTACGGACTCCCCGCCGGACAGCTCGCCGACCGTGCGGTCGAGGCCGATCCGGCCCAGTCCCAGCTGGTCGAGGGTGGCGATCGCCCGCTCCTCCACGTCCCAGTCGTCGCCGACCGCCGTGAAGTTGGCCTCGGTGGCCTCGCCCGCCTCGATGGCGTGCAGGGCGGCGCGGACGGTGGCGATCCCGAGGGCCTCGTCCACGCGGAGCGAGGTGTCGAGGGTGATCCCCTGGGGGAGGTGGCCGACCGTACTCGCCACGGCGATCTGGCCGTCCGTGGCGGTCAGTTCACCCGAGATCAGTTTCAACAGGGTTGATTTGCCCGAGCCGTTGAGGCCGATCAGGCCGGTGCGGCCGGGGCCGACGGCGAGCTGGAGCCCATCGAAGACGGGGGTGCCGTCGGGCCAGTCGAAGGACAGGGCGGAACACGTGACGAACGTAGGGGCATGGCTCATGGAGGCCTCCAGGTTGCGTGAATGGTGCGGTGCAACGCGGGGAGACAGCCGACGGCGAGCGCTCCTGACGAAGGGCTTGGGGGGTCGGTGTCTCGGACCTCAGACGAGCAATGTCCTACTCCGTTTCGGCGGCGATGGGGCATCCACGAAGCTACGGGGGGCCGCCGGCCGCCCGCAAACGATTTTGGCGCGCCGTCAGCAGGAGTCGCGCATCAGCTCGGCCAGGCTGTGGTCCATGTCCAGGTACAGGTGCTCCAGCCCCGGCGGGACCACGGTCGCCGCCCGCTCCAGGAAGCGGAGCAGTTCCGAGGTGGCCATCAGGACGATGGCGACGCCCTCCGGAGCGTGGAACTCCACCACGGTCCGGCCCGATCCGTACGGCCGCACCCGGACGTCGCCGTGGCCGCAGGGGCGCTCCAGCCCGGCCTCCAGCAGCTCGCGGGCGAAGGTCCACGACACCTCGACGCCCTCCAGCGTCGCCGGCGCGGGGAAGGCCATGCGGACGGCGAAGGGGTCCGAGCGGTCGTAGTGGAAGGTGACGGGGACGGTCTCGACCTTCGGCGCTGCGGCGACCAGACGGGCCTGCACGGCCTGCTCGATGATGGTGATCAAGGCTCGCTCCCTTGCGGCGATCGGTTGCCGGGCGGTGGCTGGGGCCCGGCAACCGGATAGACGCGGGAAAACGCGAATCCGTGCATGGGGGAAGGACGTGAGCTGTGTCACCGAATGGCCGGAACCGATCTGTGTGATCACACAGCCGGGCCGTGGTGTGCATGGGGCACAAGGAGACCCGGGCGGCGCGGGGGGCCGCACACCGGTTCAACACCGGTTCAACTAAGGCTGGATTCCGCTCGCTCCACAGGCCCAAAGGATCACCCGTGTCGCCGAACGGGCACCCTCCGTGGTCGCGGGGCCCGGCCAGGGAACCGGGCACCCTGGACGGCCGCCGCGGGGTGCGTTAGCTTCCGGCGCCATGAGACTTCTGGCAGTTGGCATGTGCGCGGCAGCCCTGGTCGGGGTGCTGGCAGCCCCCGCCCAGGCGCGGCCCTCCGCCTTACCCGGCCCCGGTCCCGCCGCGGACCTCGCGTCCGGTTCCGTCGCCGGGCTCGGCTGGGCCCTCAAGCCCACCGGTACGGACGCGCGCTTCCGCGGGCTGGCGGCGGTGGACCGCTCGACGGCCTGGGTCTCCGGATCCCACGGCACGGTGCTGCGCACCGTGGACGGCGGGCGCAGCTGGGGCGACGTCTCACCGCCCGGCGCCGCCGGACTGGAGCTGCGCGACATCGAGGCCTTCGACGCGCGGCGCGCGCTCGCCCTGTCGATCGGCGAGGGCCCGGACTCCCGGGTCTGGCGGACCGAGGACGGCGGGGCGAGCTGGACCGAGACCTTCCGCAACCCGGACCCGCGGGCCTTCTACGACTGCATGACCTTCTTCGACCCCGCCCACGGGCTGGCCGTCAGCGACCCGGTGGACGGGAAGTTCCGGATCCTGTCCACGGCGGACGGCGGCCGCAGCTGGCGGGTGCTGCCCAATGCCGGGATGCCGGACGCGCTGCCCGGCGAGGCCGGGTTCGCCGCGAGCGGGCAGTGCCTGGTCAGCGCGGGCCGGAACGACGTCTGGCTGGCCACCGGGGGCGGTGCGAACGCCCGCGTGCTGCACTCCGCGGACCGGGGGCTGACCTGGAGCGCGGCCGATTCCACCGTTCCGGCGGGCGATCCCGCGAAGGGGGTCTTCGGCCTGGCCTTCCGCGACCGCGGGCACGGCCTGGCGGTGGGCGGCGACTACCGGACCGGCGAGGCGTCCCCGCGGGCCGGGGCGGTCTCCGCCGACGCGGGCCGTACCTGGCGTCCGGCGGGCGCGCCGCCGCCCGCCTACCGCTCGGGGGTGGCCTGGGTCCCGTACACCGGGGTGGTGGCCCTCGCGGTCGGACCGACCGGTACGGACCTCACCCTCGACGCGGGCCGCAACTGGCGGCCGCTGGCCACGGGTTCCTTCGACACGGTCGCCTGCACCGCGGACCTGACGTGCTGGGCCGCGGGTGAGAAGGGCCGGGTGGCCCGGCTGGAAGTGGGCGCGGGGGAGTAGCGGGGCTGCCCGGTGGTGTGCCCCGAAGGTCCGCGGGGCACACCACCAGACACCGAAGGGGGCCCGCTACGCGAGCGGTGCCTCGCGGACCGTGGCCAGGTCGGTCGAGGTCTTCGTCGCGATGAACTCGATGATCCGGTAGGCGCAGACGCCCGCCACCGCGAAGGGATCCTCGGCGGCGATCTTCTCGATCTCGGCGCGGGAGACGCCGCCGGCCAGGATCACGCCCCCCTCGCGCGGCACCTTGCGGCCCGAGGCGAGGAAGACGCCGGAGGCGTAGTAGCCGTCCAGCCAGGCGATGTGGGCGTCCATGTGGTCTTCGACGGCTTCGATGGGCGCGGTGTAGCTCAACTCCATTACGAACATGATCGCCAGGCTACTCTCGCACCATCATGACGAGTGTGAAGACCCCCGCAGATGAGGCCGAGGCCCGGGCGATACAGGACGAACTGCGCCACCAGGTCGTGCTCGACGAGGCCGGACCGCCGGTCGGGCAGGGCCGGGTGACCGGTGTCGACGTGGCGTACGACGACGAGCGCGACCTGGTCGCCGCCGCGGCCGTCGTCCTCGACGCGCGCACCCTGGAGGTCGTCGAGGAGGCGACCGCCGTGGGGCACGTGAGCTTCCCGTACGTACCGGGCCTGCTCGCCTTCCGTGAACTGCCCACCGTGCTGGCCGCCCTGGACGCGCTGACCTCGCCGCCCGGGCTCGTCGTCTGCGACGGCTACGGCCTCGCGCACCCCCGCGGCTTCGGGCTCGCCTGCCACCTCGGGGTGGTCACCGGGCTGGCGACCATCGGCGTCGCGAAGAATCCGTTCACCTTCACCTACGAGGAACCGGGCGCCCGGCGGGGAGACGCCTCCCCCCTCCGCGCTCCCGACGGCACCGAGGTCGGCCGGGCGCTGCGCACCCAGGACGGGATCAAGCCGGTGTACGTGTCCGTGGGCCACCGGGTCTCCCTCGACAACGCGGCCGCGCACACCCTCGCCCTGAGCCCGCGCTTCCGGATCCCCGAGACCACCCGGCACGCCGACGCCCTCTGCCGACGGGCCCTGCGCGAGGCCCGCTGAGGGGCGCGGGCAGTACGGACAGTACAGACCGTACGGACACCCGCGGGCTCACACCGCGCGCTCGTCCACCACCCGGAAGCGGATCCCCGCCTTCTGGAGCCGCTCCAGCAGCGCGTCCCCCATCGCGACCGCCGTGGTCACCTGCCCCGAGACCGCCGGGAGCCGGTCGTACGCCAGGCAGAGCGCCGCCTCGCCGAGCATCTTCGCCGTCTCCCCGTACCCGGGATCGCCGCCCGCGACCTCCGTGAACACCCGGCGCCCGCCGCCCTCGCCCACGAAGCGGACCGTGAACCAGCTGCGCGCCCTGCGCTCCGCGTCCGGTCCCTGCCCCGGCTCCCACAGGCCGGACAGCAGCCGCCGTACGGCCGGGACCTGGGCCAGGGCGACCGTCGCGCCGACCGCCCCCGCACCGGCCACCGCGACCGGCAGGTGCCGCACGGAGGCGTAGTGCCGGTAGCGGAAGTCCGGACCGTAGCGCTCCAGCGCGGCCGCCGAACGGGCCACCACCGCGGGGTCCAGGGTGGGCAGCGGCAGTGCCCAGGTCCCGGTCTCCCGGCTGTAGCGGGGGACCCCGACGGGACCCCGGGCCCGGCGGCCCAGCAGCCGGGGTTCGTGCAGCCGGCGCGCCCGCGCCGCGGCCAGGGTCTGCGGCCCGCGCCCGAAGGCGCCGAGCGCCGAGGCCAGGGTGCCGCCGGAGAAGGTGGCGTGCGTGCGCAGGAAACCGTCCACGGTCAGCGGGACGCCCTCGGGCAGCTGCCGGACGGTGAAGTACGCGCCGAGGTCGGCGGGGATGGAATCGAAGCCGCAGGCGTGCACGATCCGCGCCCCGCTCTCCCGGGCCCGCGCGTCGTGCTCGACGTACATCCGGTCCACGAACTCCGGTTCCCCGGTGAGGTCCAGGTAGTCGGTGCCGCTCCCGGCGCAGGCGGCGACCAGCTCTCCGCCGTACCGGACGTACGGGCCCACGGTCGTGGCCAGCACCCGGGTGGCCGCGGCGAGTTCGCGCACCTGCCGCGGATCGGCGGCGTCCGCGGTCAGCAGCGGCAGCTCCGCGCAGCCGGGGTGGACGGCGGCGAGCCGCTCGCGGAGCCGTTCGAGCTTGGCGCGGTCCCGGCCCGCGAGCGCCCACCGGAATCCGGCGGGCGCGTGCGCGGCGAGGTACTCGGCGGTCAGTGCCCCGACGAACCCGGTCGCCCCGAAGAGGACGACGTCATAGGCGCGTTCAGGTGTGTTGTGCCTCGTGTTCAGGCTGTTCATTACCGCTCCTCCCGACTGCTGTCGGTCGCTGAGGCTAGCGTGAGGACCGACTGTCCGTGCGAGCAGGTGCGACCTGCGGTGAGTGGGAGGCGTCGATGAAGGCTGCGGTGCGCAAGTGGGAGGCCGTACGGGAGTTCGCCCTCGGGCTGCCCGAGGCGGTGGAGGAGCACCCGTGGGGCCCGGACAGCTGCGTGGTCAAGATCAACAAGAAGATCTTCCTCTTCCTGGGCAGTGCCGACGGCCCCGAGCCGCCCGGTCTGTCGGTCAAGCTCAAGGACGAGGCGCTGCACGGCCACGCGATGACCGCGCCGGGCGCCGCCCCCACCGGGTACGGCCTGGGCCGCTCGGGCTGGGTCACCGTACCGCTGGGGGAGAAGGGGTCGCCGGACGCCGAGGTGGTGTGCGAGTGGGTGGAGGAGAGCTACCGGACCGTGGCCCTCAAGCGGCATGTGAAGGCGCTCGACGACCGCTCCGCCGGTGAGGGGTAGGACGAGTGGGGGAAAGTCACTAAGCGCTTGCTCGGTCGACCGCCCCAAGGGGTTGTGCTGAGCCGGACCCGTTCCTAGCATCACTGGTGTTACATCAGTTGTGTCACACAGGGGTACCACGGATGCTGGGGGCTCGATGGCAGTGACTTCGATGACAGGGACCTCGATGACAGGGGCCGCGGACGGCCCGCTGGCCGGAGTGCGCGTCGTCGAACTGGCGGGCATCGGCCCCGGGCCGTTCGCCGCCATGCTCCTCGCCGACCTGGGCGCGGACGTCGTCCGCGTGGACCGGCCCGGCGGGGGCGGACTGGCCGTCAACCCGGCCTACGACATCACCAACCGCAACAAGCGCTCCGTCCTGCTGGACCTCAAGTCCGCCGACGGCCCCGCCCGGGTCCTCGACCTGGCCGAGCGGGCCGACGTACTCATCGAGGGGTTCCGCCCCGGGGTCGCCGAGCGTCTCGGCGTCGGCCCGGCCGACTGCCACGCCCGCAACCCGCGGCTGGTCTACGGCCGGATGACCGGCTGGGGCCAGGAAGGCCCGCTCGCCCACAGCGCCGGACACGACATCGCCTACATCGCGGTCACCGGCGCCCTCGGCATGATCGGCGACCCGGACGGGCCGCCCGCGGTCCCCGCCAACCTCGTCGGCGACTACGCGGGCGGCTCCCTCTACCTCGTCATCGGAGTCCTCGCCGCCCTCCAGCACGCGCGCGCCACCGGGACCGGCCAGGTCGTCGACGCGGCCATCGTCGACGGCACCGCGCACCTCACGTCGATGATCCACGGCATGATGGCGGCCGGCGGCTGGCAGGACCGGCGCGGGGCCAACCTGCTCGACGGAGGCTGCCCCTTCTACGGGACCTACGAGACCTCCGACGGCGGGTACATGGCGGTCGGGGCGCTGGAGCAGCAGTTCTACGACACCTTCACCGACCTGCTCGGCATCGCGGACCAGGCACCCGCCCGCAAGGACCTGGCCCGCTGGGGCGAGCTGAGGGAGGCCGTCGCCGCCCGCTTCAAGACCCGTACCCGCCAGGAGTGGACGGAGGTCTTCGACGGTACGGACGCCTGCGTGGCCCCCGTGCTGTCGCTGCGCGAGGCCCCGGCGCACCCGCACCTCGCCGCCCGCGGCACCTTCACCGACTTCGGCGGGATCATCCAGCCCGCCCCCGCACCCCGTTTCTCCGCCACCCCGGCCACCGTGCGCGGCGGCCCCGCCCTGCCGGGGGCGCACACCGCATCCGTGGCCCGCGACTGGGACGTCCCGGCCCTGTCCGAGCGGCCCGAGCAGTCCGAGCGGCCCGAGCGGTCCGAGCAGTACGAGCAGGAGGACTGACACCCCGTGAAGCGCCGGATCTTCGAGCCCGAGCACGAGACGTTCCGCGAGAGCGTGCGCACCTTCCTCAGCAAAGAGGTGCTGCCGCACTACGAGCAGTGGGAGAAGGAGGGCATCGTCAGCCGCGAGGCGTGGCGGGCCGCGGGACGCCAGGGGCTGCTGGGCCTCGCCGTCCCGGAGGAGTACGGCGGCGGCGGGAACCCCGACTTCCGCTACGCGGCGGTCATCGCCGAGGAGTTCACCCGGGCGGGCGCCGCCGGGCTGGCCATCGGCCTGCACAACGACATCATCGGCCCCTACCTGACCTCGCTCGCCACCGACGAGCAGAAGCGGCGCTGGCTGCCCGGATTCTGCTCGGGCGAGACCATCACGGCCATCGCGATGACCGAACCGGGCGCGGGCTCGGACCTCCAGGGCATCCGGACCAGCGCCGAGGACCGCGGTGACCACTGGGTGCTGAACGGCTCCAAGACCTTCATCTCCAACGGCATCCTGGCCGACCTGGTGATCGTCGTCGCCAAGACCACCCCGGAGGGCGGGGCGCACGGCCTGTCGCTGCTGGTGGTGGAGCGCGGCACCGAGGGCTTCGAGCGCGGCCGCAACCTCGACAAGATCGGCCAGAAGGCCCAGGACACCGCCGAGCTGTTCTTCCACGACGTACGCGTCCCCAAGGAGAACCTGCTCGGCGAGCTGAACGGCGCCTTCGTCCACCTGATGACCAATCTCGCCCAGGAGCGGATGGGCATCGCGATGGCGGGCATCGCCGCCGCCGAACACCTGCTGGAGATCACCACCACGTACGTCAAGGAGCGCGAGGCCTTCGGGCGGCCGCTCGCCAAGCTCCAGCACATCCGCTTCGAGATCGCGGAGATGGCCACCGAGTGCGCCGTCACCCGCACCTTCCTCGACCGGTGCATCGTCGACCACGCGAACGGGGAGCTGGACGCCGTCCACGCCTCGATGGCCAAGTGGTGGGCGACCGAACTGCAGAAGCGGGTCGCCGACCGCTGCCTGCAACTGCACGGCGGATACGGCTACATGAGCGAATACCGGGTCGCGCGGGCGTTCGTCGACGGCCGCATCCAGACCATCTACGGCGGCACGACCGAGATCATGAAGGAGATCATCGGCCGTTCCCTGCTCGGCTGACCATCCACCGGCCGACCAGCCCCCTGCCCCCTGCCTCCCCCCCCTGGCCCACATCCTCGAAAGGCTTGACCAGTGAGCACCGAAGCGTACGTGTACGACGCGATCCGCACCCCGCGCGGCCGCGGCAAGGCCAACGGGGCCCTGCACGGCACCAAGCCGATCGACCTCGTCGTCGGCCTCATCCACGCCCTGCGCGAGCGCAACCCCGGTCTGGACCCGGCCACCATCGACGACATCGTGCTCGGCGTCGTGGGCCCCGTCGGCGACCAGGGCTCCGACATCGCGCGGATCGCGGCGATCGCCGCCGGACTGCCGGACACCGTGGCCGGCGTACAGGAGAACCGCTTCTGTGCCTCCGGCCTGGAAGCCGTCAACATGGCCGCCGCCAAGGTCCGTTCCGGCTGGGAGGACCTGGTCCTCGCGGGCGGCGTGGAGTCCATGTCCCGCGTCCCGATGGCCTCGGACGGCGGCGCCTGGTTCAACGACCCGATGACGAACTGGGACGTCAACTTCGTCCCGCAGGGCATCGGCGCCGACCTGATCGCCACCATCGAGGGCTTCTCCCGGCGGGACGTCGACGAATACGCGGCCCTGTCCCAGGAGCGCGCCGCCGCGGCCATCAAGGACGGCCGCTTCGCGAAGTCCGTGGTCCCGGTCACCGACCGCAACGGCCTGGTCGTCCTGGACCACGACGAGTTCGTCCGCCCCGGCACCACCGCCGACACCCTGGCCCGGCTGAAGCCGTCCTTCGCGGACATCGGCGACCTCGGCGGGTTCGACGCCGTCGCGCTGCAGAAGTACCACTGGGTCGAGAAGATCGACCACGTCCACCACGCGGGCAACTCCTCCGGCATCGTCGACGGCGCCTCGCTCGTCGCGATCGGCTCCCGCGAGGCGGGGGAGCGCAACGGCCTCGCGCCGCGCGCCCGGATCGTCTCGGCCGCCGTCTCCGGCTCCGAGCCCACCATCATGCTCACCGGCCCCGCCCCGGCCACCCGCAAGGCCCTCGCCAAGGCGGGCCTGACCATCGACGACATCGACCTCATCGAGATCAACGAGGCCTTCGCGGGCGTCGTCCTGCGCTTCGTCAAGGACATGGGCGTCTCCCTCGACAAGGTCAACGTCAACGGCGGCGCCATCGCGCTGGGCCACCCGCTCGGTGCCACCGGCGCGATGATCCTGGGCACCGTCATCGACGAACTGGAGCGCCAGGACAAGCGCTACGGGCTCGTCACCCTCTGCGTCGGCGGCGGCATGGGCGTCGCCACCGTCGTCGAGCGCCTCTGACCGTCCCTGTCCCCCGGAAAACCTCTCTCACACGGAAGACGGAAGTAGCGATAATGAGCGAGTCCACCACGATCCGCTGGGAACAGGACGAGACCGGCGTCGTCACCCTGGTCCTCGACGACCCCAACCAGTCCGCCAACACGATGAACCAGGCCTTCAAGGACTCCATCGCGGCGATCGCCGACCGCGCCGAGGCCGAGAAGGACTCCATCCGGGGCATCGTCTTCACCTCCGCCAAGAAGACCTTCTTCGCGGGCGGCGACCTCAAGGAAATGATCCGGCTCCGCCCCGAGGACGCCCGGCTCGCCTTCGACACCGGCACCGCCATCAAGGCCTCCCTGCGCCGGATCGAGACCCTCGGCAAGCCCGTGGTCGCCGCCATCAACGGCGCAGCCCTCGGCGGCGGTTACGAGATCGCGCTCGCCTGCCACCACCGCGTCGCCCTCGACGCCCCCGGCTCCAAGATCGGTCTGCCCGAGGTCACCCTCGGCCTGCTCCCGGCCGGCGGCGGCGTCACCCGCACCGTCCGTCTCATGGGCATCGCCGACGCCCTCCTCAAGGTGCTGCTCCAGGGCACCCAGTACACCCCGCAGCGCGCCCTGGACAACGGCCTGGTCCACGAACTGGCCGCCACCCGCGAGGAGATGCTCGCCAAGGCGCACGCCTTCATCGACGCCAACCCGGCCTCGCAGCAGCCCTGGGACGTCCCCGGCTACCGCATCCCGGGCGGTACGCCGTCCAACCCCCGGTTCGCCGCCAACCTCCCGGCGTTCCCGGCCAACCTGAAGAAGCAGCTGAACGGGGCCCCGTACCCGGCTCCCCGCAACATCCTGGCCTGCGCCGTCGAGGGGTCCCAGGTCGACTTCGAGACCGCGCTGACCATCGAGGCCCGCTACTTCACCGAGCTGGTCACCGGGCAGACCGCCAAGAACATGATCCAGGCGTTCTTCTTCGACCTCCAGGCCGTCAACTCCGGCGCCAGCCGCCCCCAGGGCATCGCGCCCCGCCCGGTACGCAAGGTCGCCGTCCTCGGCGCGGGCATGATGGGCGCGGGCATCGCGTACTCCTGCGCCCGCGCGGGCATCGAGGTCGTCCTCAAGGACGTCACCGCCGAGGCCGCAGCCAAGGGCAAGGCCTACTCCGAGAAGATCCTCGACAAGGCGCTGTCCCGCGGCCGGACCACCGAGGCCAAGCGGGCCGGGCTGCTCGCCCGGATCACCCCCACCGCGGACCCCGCCGACCTGGCGGGCTGTGACGCCGTCATCGAGGCCGTCTTCGAGGACACCGCCCTCAAGCACAAGGTGTTCCAGGAGATCCAGGACGTCATCGAGCCCGACGCGCTGCTCTGCTCCAACACCTCCACCCTGCCCATCACCGGCCTGGCCGAAGGGGTTTCGCGCCCCGTCGACTTCATCGGCCTGCACTTCTTCTCGCCCGTCGACAAGATGCCGCTGGTCGAGATCATCAAGGGCGAGCGCACCGGTGACGAGGCGCTGGCCCGCGCCTTCGACCTGGTCCGCCAGATCAACAAGACCCCGATCGTGGTCAACGACTCGCGCGGCTTCTTCACCTCGCGGGTGATCGGCCAGTTCATCAACGAAGGCGTCGCGATGGTCGGCGAGGGCATCGAGCCCGCCTCCGTCGAGCAGGCGGCCGCCCAGGCCGGTTACCCGGCCAAGGTGCTCTCCCTGATGGACGAGCTGACCCTGACCCTGCCCCGCAAGATCCGCAACGAGACCCGCAAGGCCTTCGAGGAGGCCGGGCGCGGCTGGGCGGCGCACCCCGCGGACACCGTCATCGACCGGATGGTGGACGAGTTCGGCCGCCCCGGCCGCAGCGGCGGCGCGGGCTTCTACGACTACGACGAGGCGGGCAAGCGCGCCGGGATCTGGCCGGGCCTGCGCGAGCACTTCACGAAGCCGGGCACGGAGATCCCCTTCGTCGACATGAAGGAGCGGATGCTCTTCTCCGAGGCCATCGACACCGTCCGGCTCTTCGAGGAGGGCGTGCTGACCTCGGTCGCCGACGCCAACATCGGCTCCATCATGGGCATCGGCTTCCCGGCCTGGACCGGTGGCGTGATCCAGTACATCAACGGCTACGAGGGCGGGCTGCCCGGCTTCGTGGCCCGCGCGCACGAGCTGGCCGCGGCCTACGGCGAGCGGTTCGCCCCGCCGGCCCTCCTTGTGGAGAAGGCCGGGCGCGGCGAAACCTTCACCGACTGACGGTCACGGACCGACGTTCACCGACCGACGCTCACGCGCCGGCGTCGGCGTCGCGTGCCGGGGGCCCGAAGGACAACGAGGCGAACACCCCCCGGTGCGTGGCGCCGTCCGGCGTCATCCACTGCGCGAGCACCCCGGACGGGGCGTCGGCGGCCTCGGCCGGCGTGCGCGTCAGCCCGAGCCGGGCCCCGCCCGGAAGCAGGATCTCCGTACCCCGCGCGTCCTCGGTGACCTCCGGCAGCTCCGTCGCGGGGACCCCCGCGACCTGCGGGCCCTCGTACCGCACGGCGACGCCGGGCTCGGGCGTGTCGCTCGCGCTCTGGTGCTGCGGCTTCGCGTCGCCCCGGAACAGCGCGAGCAGCCGGTCGACGAAGACCGGGTCGTGCGCGGCGTCGTAGACCCAGCGGCGCCCCAGCACCCCGTGCTCCGACGTGCCGATCAGGCCCGCCGCGGCGCCTTCGAGCGGCGCCCCGCGATAGGTGACCGGCACGTGGTAGGCCACCTGCCGCCCGCCCGAGGTGTCGGTGACCACCATGAACTCGATGCCCACCTCGCCCTCCGGGTCGTCGAGCCGGAAACCGCCCGCCTTGACCGGCACGGGAGCCTGCCCCGTCGCGACGTACCAGGGCCGCCCGGGCAGCCAGGCGGCGAGAAGATCCAGTTTCCCGGGGTTCATGGTGGTGTCGTAAATGATCGCCATGGCCGCGAACCTACCCCGCCCCGCGCCCGGTTCGCCTCCCGCGTCCGCATCGCGAGCCGCGCGCCCCGTGCCGGTCCCGCGCTGGTCCCGAGCTAGTCCCGCGGGTCCTCGGCGACGAAGGCCGCCCGCAGTTCCTCCTTGAGAGACCGCTGAAACGCCGTCACCAGGGCCTGGACCACCATGGGTTGCATGTGCGCGGACAGCGATTTCATCGCCTCCACCCGCTCCGGGTCGCTCTCGCCCTCCGTGAACGGCCCCCACACCTCGTCCCGGAACAGGGCGGTCAGCTCGTGCGCCGCCGTCCGCGCGTGCTCCAGCAGCACGCCGCGCGCCGCCAGGATCGTCTCGTGCGCGATCGGTACGTCGAGCAGCGCGACCCCGAGCCGCAACAGCCCCACGTCCACCCGGAAGGCGCCCCCGTCCGGGGTCGGCGCCAGGACGTTCATGGCGGTCAGCCGCCGGACGTCGGAATCCGACAGGGCCCGTCCCGCCCGCTTCTCCAGCTCCTCCCGCGAGGACTCCAGCGCCGCGTCCGGAGCCCAGGTGGCCACCAGCGCCCGGTGGATCGCCAGATCGTGCGCGCTCAGGTCGTCGGGCAGTGCGTCGAGGTAGCGCTCGATCGCCGACAGGGTCATCCCCTGGTGCTGCAACTCCTCGATCAGGGCCAGCCGGGAGAGGTGTTCCGGCCCGTAGTGGCCGACCCGCCGGGGTCCGATCACGGGAGGGGGCAAAAGGCCGCGTGTGCTGTAGAAACGTACGGTGCGGACGGTCACGCCCGCCCTGGACGCCAGTTCGTCGACGGTGAGCGTGGGCTCGGGCGCCTGGGTGGTCATGGTCTCCGCCTCGCTCTCTGATCAGCACGTGTCGAATTCGGCACCGTTCGTGTTCAACAGTATTGCTGTCGCACCAACGATGTGAAACGGCCAGGAGCTGCCCATGACCACGAAACTGCGACTGCCCGCACGACCCGACGAGCTCACCCTGCCCGCCCTGCTCGCCCGCAACGCCACCGACCACGCCGGCCTCCCCGCCCTCTCCTGGCGTGAGGGGCCCGGCTGGACCACCCTCAGCTGGTCCGAGGCGCGCCGCCGGGTGGGCGTCCTCGCCGCCGGATACGCGGCCCTCGGCGTCGAGCGCGGCGACCACGTCCTGATGATGATGGGCAACCGTCCCGAGCACTGGCTCAGCGATCTCGCCCTCGTCCACCTCGGCGCCGTCCCCGTCACCGTCTACGGGACCTCCGCGCCCGAGCAGATAGCCCACATCGCCCGGCACAGCCGGGCCCGCGTCGCCGTCGTCGAGGGGGCCCGTGAACTCGCCCGCTGGGAACCCCTGCTGGCCGATCCGGACGTCCCTCTGGAGCGCCTCGTGGTGGCCGAGGCCGCCGAAGCGGGCGCGCACGCCACGTACGGCTCCCTGTACGCGAGCGGCGCCCGGACCTTCCGCGCCGAGGCCTTCGAGAAGGGCTGGCGCGAGCTGCGGCCCGAGGACCCGCTGACCGTCGTCTACACCTCCGGGACCACCGGCGACCCCAAGGGCGTCCGGCTCACCCACCGCAACCTCATGCTCCAGTCCGTCCGCCTGGACCACCGGCACGCCGAGCTGCCCGAGCACGCCGAGCACATCTGCTACCTGCCCTTCGCGCACATCGCCGAGCGGGTCCTCGGGATCTACCTGCCGCTGCTGCGCGCCGCCCACGTGCGGCTGTGCGCCGATCCCGTCGCCGTCGCGGCCACCGTCCGCGAGCTGCACCCGGTGCAGTTCTTCGGGGTGCCCCGGGTCTGGGAGAAGCTCGCCGCGTCCGTACGGGCCGTGCTCGCCCGGCTGCCCGAAGAGCGGCGGGCCGCCATCGAGGCGGCCAACGACACCGCGCGGACCCGCGCCGGGCACCGGGAGCGCGGCGAGGAGGTCCCGCCCGCCGTCGAGGCGGCGTACGCCCTGGCCAAGGAGCGGGTGCTGGACCCGCTGCTGGTCCTCGCCGGACTCGACCGGCTCGTCTGGGCCACCAGTGCCACCGCGCCCATGCCGCTGGACGTGGTCCGGTTCTGGGCGGGCTGGGGCATCACGATCATGGACGCCTGGGGGCTCACCGAGACCTCCGGCGTGTGCACCCTCAACAGCGCCGAAGGCTTCCGGCTCGGCTCGGTCGGCCGCCCCATCGAGGGCCTGGAACTGAAGCTCGCCGAGGACGGCGAGATCCTCACCCGGGGCGCCACCGTCTTCGGCGGCTACCTGCGGCCCGACGGGACGGTGGAGAGCGCGGGCGACGCCGAGGGCTGGTTCCCGACAGGCGACATCGGCCGGATGGACGAGGACGGGTTCCTCTGGCTCACCGACCGCAAGAAGGAACTCATCATCACCTCGAACGGCAAGAACGTCTCGCCCGCCCTGGTGGAGAACACCGTCAAGGAGCACCCGCTGATCGGCCAGGCCCTGGTGCACGGCGACGGCCGCTCCTACCTGGTCGCCCTGCTGGTCCTGGACGCGGAACTGGCCCCCGCCTGGGCGGCCGCGCACGGCATCGAGGAGGCCGGCCCCGAGGGCCTCGCCGCGCACCCGGCCGTCCTCGCCGAGATCGCCCGCGCCGTCGGGGCCGCCAACGCCCGGCTCAACCGCACGGAGCAGATCAAGCGTTACCGGCTGCTCACCGAGGAGTGGGGCCCCGGATCCGGGGAGCTGACCCCCACGCTGAAACTGCGCCGCCGGGTCGTCCGGGAGAAGTACGGCGCCCTGATCGACGGGCTGTACGAAGAGCCGTACGAGCCGTACGAGCCGCAGGCCTGAGCGGGCGCCGGGCCTGAACGGGCGGCGGGCCCGGGTCCGTTGGGACACGGGCCCGCCGGGCGGGGCGAGCGCCCTACGAACCGATCAGCGGGTAGTGGTCGGAGAGGTTGGTGTAGGTGTAGGAGGTGCCCCAGCTGGAGACGGTCCAGGGCGCGGACTGCTCCTTGACCACGTTGTTGTTCCAGTTCGCCGGGCGGGCGTTGCCCTTGCGGTACAGGACGTAGTCGAGGTCCTCGCGCGGGTCGGTCGGGTAGCGGTAGTTCGCTATAGAGTTGGTGGCCGTGTCGAAGGAGTACGGGTGGCCCGTGCGCGAGTCGGCGCCGGCCAGGTCCGCGTCCGCGAGCATGGAGGCGTACTCCGGGCTGCGGGAGTCGACGTTCATGTCGCCCGTGACGATGACCTGTTCGTCCGCCGGGATGTTCTTGGCGTCCAGGAAGGCGTCGATGTTCTTGAACTGGCGGCTGCGCATCTGGGCCGCCTCGCCCGCCTTGCACCCGGAGTCGGTGGACTGCGCGTGGGTGCCCACCACGTGCACCTTGGTGCCGTTCACGTTCAGGACGACGTACGCGAAGCCCTTGTTGGACCACCAGTCCGCGCCGCACGCGTCCTTGTAGATGTACTGCTCCTTGCGCAGCACCGGCCACTTGCTGAGGACCGTGACGCCGCCGTCCTCCGGGGTGGTGGAGGAGTAGGCGCCGCTGGTGGCGTCCCAGCCGTCCTTGCTACGGCCGACCACCGGGGTCTGGTAGGGGTACTGCGCGGCCGCGTTGGCCTTCAGCGCGTCCGAGGCGGTGTTGTCGAAGGTCTCCTGGAGGACGACCACGTCGTGCCCCTGGAAGAAGGAGGCCTTCGGGATCTCCCGGGACCGGATGTCCTGGCCCCAGTTGGGGTAGAGGTTGGTGCTCATCAGGAACGTGTTGTAGGTCAGGACGTTGAGCCGGGGGGCCGAGGCGGCGCCGGACTCCGCGGCCGAGGCGGCCGGGACCGCGGTGACGGTGAGCGCGGCGGCCGCGAGCGCGCCGACGGCCGCGAAGGCGGCCTTGGGACGACGGGTGCGACGGGTGCGGCGGTTCGTGCTGGGCAGCATGAGGACTCCATCGTTCCTGCGGGGGGAAGATCGGCTGCGCCATCACATCATCTGCAGTTACCTCTGGGTAACACCCAGGACAAGACTTTCCGACGGGGGAAGGGACTTCTCGCGCTCGCATACTTGTGCCATGAGCCCCACGCGAACCAAGAGCACCGGAAGCCACCTGGACACCAGTGGTCACGTCGCTCCGCCGCCGCCCGGCGGGGTGCTGTGGACCATCGCCGGAGACGTCCGCGCGCTGCTCATGCTGCCGCCCGCCTTCACCATGCAGGTGGCCCACCCGGCGATCGGCGCGGGCGTCGACCAGTACTCCGTCTTCCGCAGCGACCCCTGGGGACGCGGCGAACGCTCGATCCGCTCCGTGCAACTGTGGGTGTACGGCGGCGCGCAGGCCGCCGAGGAGGGGCGCCGGGTGCGCCGGCTGCACAAGAACATCCAGGGCACCGACACCCGCGGGCGGCGCTACCACGCCCTCGACCCCGCCTGCTACTCCTGGGTGCACGCCTCCGGATTCCCGGTCTACCTCCACGCGGCCCGCTACCTCTTCCGCGCCTTCACCCCCGCCCAGGAGCGGGCCCTGTACACCGAGTGGCTCCAGGTCGGCCGGATCCTCGGCATCCACGACCGGGACATGCCGCAGACGGTCGAGGAGTACTGGCCGCACTACCACCGGATGCTGGCCGAGGAGATCGAATCCACCCCGGTGGCCCGCGAACTGATCGCCACCGATGTGCCGCTGCCCCGGCCCACCGGCGGGCCGCTGCCGGTGCGGATCCTCACCCGGCTCGCCTGGCCGCTGCTGCGCACCCTGTTCCTGCGCTTCCGGGCCTTCGCCACGGTCGGCTACATGCCGCCGGAGGCGCGGGCCGCCATCGGGCTGGAGTGGAGCCCGGCCCAGGAGCGCAGGCTGCGCCGCTTCAGCGCCGTCGTGCGCGTCGTCGTACCGCTGCTGCCCGAGCGGCTGCGGTACCTGCCGGTGGCGCGGGAGGCCCGGGCGCGGTGGCGCGCCGCCGCCCGCTGAGGGGCGACGGCGCGCGGACGGTCGTACCCGGCCGTCCGGATGGGCTCAGTGGCCGTGGCCGTGGCCCTGCTCGGCCTCGTGGATGCTGTTCGTCGCGGCGATCTTCTTCCACGACTTCGGCTCCGCCTTCGGGGCCGCGGCGGGCGCCGGGGCCGCGAGCGAGCGACCCGTCGCCTTCGCCTGCGGGGCCGAGAAGGCGGGCTTGCCCGGGGTGTACAGCCAGGTCTCGAAGAGGTCGGCCAGCGGCTTGCCGGAGACCCGCTCGGCGTAGCGGACGAAGTCGTTCACCTTGGCGTTGCCGTAGGCGCGCTCGGTCGGCCAGCCCTTGAGGATCTTGAAGAAGGTCTCGTCGCCGACCTCGTTGCGCAGTGCCTGGACGGCGATCGCACCGCGGTCGTAGACGGCCGCGTCGAACTGCTTGTCCGCGCCCGGGTCACCCGGCTTGACCTGCCAGAACGGGTCCTCGGCGGGCCGGTTCGCATACGTCCAGTCGGCCAGCTCCTGGGCGGTGCCCTCGCCCTCCTTCTCCGACCACAGCCACTGGCTGTAGCGGGCGAAGCCCTCGTTGAGCCAGATGTCCTTCCAGCCGTCGACCGAGACGCTGTCGCCGTACCACTGGTGGGCCAGCTCGTGCACGACGACCTGGACGTTGGCCCCGTTCGCGAACTGGCGCGGGCTGTAGAAGGGGCGGGTCTGGGTCTCCAGCGCGAAGCCGGTCGGCACGTTCGGTACGTAGCCGCCCAGCGCGTTGAAGGGGTACGGACCGAAGACCCCCTCCAGCCACTCGGCGACCTCGGTGGTGCGCTCGACGCTCGCCCGCGCCGAGCCCGCGTTGTCGCCCAGGTCCACGCTGTAGGCGTTCAGGACCGGCAGCCCGCTCGCGGTCTTGTCGGTGGTGATGTCGAACTTGCCGATGGCGAGGGTGGCCAGGTAGGTGGCCTGCGGCTTGTTGGAGCGCCAGTTGTAGCGGGTCCAGCCCAGCTTCGAACTCTGCGACTGGAGCACGCCGTTGCTGATGGCCTGGGTGCCGTCCGGAACGTTGACGGAGATGTCGAAGGTCGCCTTGTCCAGCGGGTGGTCGTTGCTCGGGAACCACCAGACGGCCGAGTCGGGCTCCTGGGCCGCGATCCCGCCGTCCGGGGTGCGCTGCCAGGCGGACCAGCCGTCCACCTTGAACTCCGAGGGCTTGCCCGCGTACTTGACGACCACCGTGGCCTGCTTGTTCTTCTGCAGCGCGGTCGCGGGGGTCACCTCCAGCTCCTGGGTGCCGGACTTGGCGAACTTCGCCTTGACCCCGTTGACCCGGATCTCGCTCACCTGGAGGCCGAAGTCCAGGTTGAAGCGGGAGAGGTCCTGCTTGGCGGTGGTCAGCAGGGTGGCCGTGCCCTCCAGCAGGTCGGTCTTGGGCTGGTACTGGAGTCTCAAGTCGTAGTGCAAGACGTCGTATCCACCGTTGCCGCTGGCCGGGTAGTAGGGGTCGCCGATACCCGGGGCGCCCGGACCGGCGCTCGCCGCCGACGCCGGGATCACCAGCAGCAGGGAAGCGGCGAGCACGCTCGGGGCGATGACTTTGCGTCGCACGAAGGACTCCAAGGGGGTTGGGGAGGCAGATGCGTTCGACCGTATTCACCCCTGCGCCCCACGTCATGTCCATGGCCCCTGCTGTCACACGATCGCCATTCGGACGTCACACCACGGCATGCGGACGGCCCCTGGCCAGGTGGGGCGGGGCGGGAGGTGCGCGGAAGAACGGCTGGATCTGGTGCTGTGGCCGGGAGGCGGCCCCTCGTCGACCCTGTTGTACGTACCAGGGCGACCCTGTTGTACATACCAATCAGTCGGTAGGGTGCTGGGCATGACGCTCTCCACGCTGCCGCCCCTCGCCGCCCGCCGCTGTTGGCACGCTGCCATCAATCCGCTGCACGCCACCATCTACTTCTCGCCGGATCTGGCGAAGGAACTCGCCCTTCTCGGCATCGAGGGCCCGGCCGCCGCCCTGAGCACGCGCAGCGCCGCCCTGGGCGCCGTCGGCCCCGGCGCGGTCGCCGCCACCTTCTACAACTACAGCCACGCCCACCTCGCCCAGTACCTGCCCGCCGTCTGGCAGAAGGCAGACCCCGAGCAGATCCTCGCCGCCCGGCTCCGGGCCGTCGACGCGACCCTCACCCGGCTGCTCGGCGCCGAGACCTTGGCCTCCCCGGAGCTGGCCGAGGCCGCCGACCTCGCGATGCGCGCCACCGAGGCCTGCACCCGGCACGGCCGCGCGCTCTACTCCGCGCACGCCGACCTGCCCGTCCCCGAGGCCCCGCACCTGCGCCTGTGGCACGCCACCACCCTGCTGCGCGAACACCGCGGCGACGGCCACCTCGCCGCCCTCCTCATCGCCGGCCTCGACCCCGTCGAGGCCCTGGTCAGCCACACCGCCACCGGGCGCGGCATGACCTCGAAGTGGCTCCGGGCCACCCGGGGCTGGAGCACGGCCGACCTGACCGCCGCCGCCGACCGGCTGCGCGGGCGCGGACTGCTCGACGCCGAGAACGAACTGACCGAGGCCGGTACGGCGCTGCGCGAGCGGCTGGAGGCCGACACCGACCGGCTCGACGCGGCCCCGTACGAGCACCTCGGCGCGGCCGGCGTGGCCCGCCTGCACGAGCTGGGCGGCGGGTTCGTCGGCAAGGTGATCGCGGCCGGCGCCTTCCCCGCCGACCTCACCGGCAAGGGCTGACCTCCGCCTGGTGCCCGGCCCGCCGGACCGATCGGCAGGGTTCCCGGCCTCCGATACCGCCACCTGCCACAATTGGCAGCTTCCAGTGCAGTGCAGACGAAGGCGGGACCGGAACGTGACGACGTCCATCGAAGGCAGGATCGCCGAGGAACTCGGCGTACGGGAGCGGCAGGTCAAGGCCGCCGTCGAGCTGCTCGACGGCGGCTCCACCGTGCCGTTCATCGCGCGCTACCGCAAGGAAGCGACCGAGCTGCTCGACGACGCCCAGCTGCGCACCCTTGAGGAGCGGCTGCGGTACCTGCGCGAACTGGAGGACCGCCGCGCCGCGATCCTGGAGTCCGTACGGGAGCAGGGCAAGCTCGACGACGCGCTGACGGCCATGATCAACGCGGCCGACACCAAGGCCCGGCTGGAGGACATCTACCTGCCCTTCAAGCCCAAGCGCCGCACCAAGGCGCAGATCGCCCGCGAGGCGGGCCTCGCGCCGCTCGCCGAAGGCCTGCTCGCCGACCCTTCGGTGGAACCGGCCGCCGCGGCGGCCGCGTTCGTCGACGCCGACAAGGGCGTCGTCGACCCGGCCGCCGCCCTCGAAGGCGCCCGCGCGATCCTCACCGAGCGGTTCGCCGAGGACGCCGACCTGATCGGCGAGCTGCGCGAGCGGATGTGGACCCGGGGCCGGATGGCCGCGAAGGTCCGCGAGGGCAAGGAGGAGGCGGGCGCCAAGTTCGCCGACTACTTCGACTTCGCCGAGCCGCTCACCGTGCTGCCCTCGCACCGCGTCCTGGCCATGCTGCGCGGCGAGAAGGAGGACGTGCTCGACCTCACCCTGGAGCCGGAGGAGCCCAGCGAGACCCCCGGCCCCTCCACCTACGAGGGCATGGTCGCCCGCCGCTTCGGGGTCGCCGATCGCGGCCGCCCCGGGGACAAGTGGCTCGCCGACACCGTCCGCTGGGCCTGGCGCACGAAGATCCAGGTGCACCTGGGCCTCGACCTGCGCACCCGGCTGCGCCAGGCCGCCGAGGACGAGGCGGTCCGCGTCTTCGCCTCCAACCTGCGCGACCTGCTGCTCGCCGCGCCCGCGGGCACCCGCGCCACCCTGGGCCTGGACCCGGGCTTCCGCACCGGCGTGAAGGTCGCCGTCGTGGACGCCACCGGCAAGGTGGTGGCCACCGACGTGATCTACCCGCACGTGCCCGCCAACAAGTGGGACGAGTCCCTCGCCAAGCTCGCCCGGCTCGCCAAGGACCACGCGGTCGACCTCGTCGCCATCGGCAACGGAACCGCCTCGCGCGAGACCGACAAGCTCGCCGCGGACCTCATCACCCGCCACCCCGAGCTGAACCTCACCAAGGTGATGGTCTCGGAGGCGGGCGCCTCCGTGTACTCGGCCTCCGCCTTCGCCTCGCAGGAACTCCCGGACATGGACGTGTCGTTGCGCGGCGCCGTCTCCATCGCCCGCCGCCTGCAGGACCCGCTCGCCGAACTCGTCAAGATCGACCCGAAGTCGATCGGCGTCGGCCAGTACCAGCACGACCTGTCCGAGGTGAAGCTCTCGCGCTCGCTGGACGCGGTCGTCGAGGACTGCGTGAACGGCGTCGGCGTGGACGTCAACACCGCCTCCGCGCCGCTGCTTTCGCGGGTCTCGGGCATCAGCGGCGGCCTCGCCGAGAACATCGTCGCCCACCGCGACGCCAACGGCCCCTTCCGCAGCCGCAAGGCGCTCAAGAACGTGGCCCGGCTCGGCCCCAAGGCGTACGAGCAGTGCGCCGGCTTCCTGCGGATCCGCGACGGGGAGGACCCGCTGGACTCCTCCAGCGTCCACCCCGAGGCCTACCCGGTGGTCCGGGCCATGGGCAAGACGGCGGGCGGCGAGGTCGCCGCGCTGATCGGGAACACCGCCGTACTGCGCTCCCTGCGCCCGGAGAACTTCGTCACGGAGGCCTTCGGCCTGCCGACCGTCTCGGACATTCTGCGGGAGCTGGAGAAGCCGGGCCGCGACCCGCGGCCCGCCTTCAAGACGGCCACCTTCAAGGAGGGCGTGGAGAAGATCGGCGACCTGGCCCCCGGGATGATCCTGGAGGGCGTGGTCACCAATGTGGCGGCCTTCGGCGCGTTCATCGACATCGGCGTCCACCAGGACGGCCTGGCGCACGTCTCGGCGCTGTCGAAGACCTTCGTCAAGGACCCGCGCGACGTGGTCAAGCCCGGCGACATCGTCCGGGTGAAGGTCATGGACGTGGACATCCCGCGCAAGCGGATCTCGCTGACGCTGCGGCTGGAGGACGAGGCGGAGGCGGACCGCGCGGCGGGCGCCCCGCGGCCCCGCCAGGAGCGCGGCGAACGCGGCTCCGGCGGGCGTCCGCCGCAGCAGCGCGGCGGCGGCCAGGGCGGCCGGGGCACGGGCGGCGGCAACGGCGGTACCGCCGGGAACGGCGGCAACGCGGCCAAGGGCGGGAACGGCGGCAACGGCGGCAGGGACTCCCGCGGCGCGTCCGGCGCCCGGGGCGGTTCCGGCGGCTCCGGCGGTGGCCAGGGCGCGGGCAAGGGCGCTCCGGCACCCGCCAACAGCGCGATGGCCGACGCCCTGCGCCGGGCCGGTCTGACCGGCCCCGAGGAGCGCCGTAAGCGCTGACACCGTGCGGCCCCCCGGCGGCGTCGGGGGCTGATCCGCAGGTCGGAGGCCCGGGCAGGCAGAAGTGGCCGAATAACTTCGCTGCCCGGGGGCGCGCCTTGCCAACTCCCGCACCCGATCTGTAGGCATGTGGGAACGCCCGTTCGTCATTCGGCGCGCGGGCTTCCCTGACCCCCCTCAGGACGTCATGCCCACATCAGCCCCTGCCTATCGACGCTGCCCGGGAAAGGGTCCGAAGAGGGAGCACATGCCATACCGGCAACTCAGCCTGCGCAAGCGCTGCGAGACGATTCTCGGACGTTTGGACTTGCCGCATCCGTTTTCCCTCGACGCCCTGTGCGGGCGGATCGCCGAGCAGCGGGGCCGGCCCATCCGGCTGCACCCGCTCCCCAAGGAAGCCGCCGAATCCGGTGTGTGCGGCCTGTGGGTGGGCACCACGAGCGTCGACTACGTCTTCTACGAGGCCCAGACCTCCCCGCTGCACCGTGAACACATCGTCCTGCACGAGCTGGGCCACATCCTCTTCGGCCACAACTCGCTGGACGGCGAGGAGAGCGGCGCCGGCGCCCCGGTCATCCTCGGCCGCACCAACTACACCACCCGCCAGGAGCAGGAGGCCGAGATGCTGGCCAGCCTGATCCGTACGAGCGCGGGGCTGCCCCCGGTCGACGAGGCCGCCGGGACCCTGGCACGCCTGGAGTCCGCCATGGGGTACCGGCGGGTGCAGCATGGCGGCTGACCCGATCGCCGCCTTCGGGGACTCCCTGGCCGTGCCCAGCGTGGTGTGCCTGTGGCTCGCGGTGCTGCTGCGCTCCCCGGCCGCCGTCCGCTCCCCGCAGCAGCGCGGACTGCTGCTCGCCGTCGCCACGGCCGCCGCCGCGATGACCCTGAACCTGCCCGATGTGGTCACGTACGCGATGCGCGACCCCGTGTACTCGCACACCGTCGGACTCGTCCGCAACCTCATCGGGGTCTTCTCGGCGGGCGCCGTCCTCTACTTCGTCGCCGCGGCCACCAGCGAGGGCCGCAGGCTGCGCGAGACCGCCGCCGTCACCACCGTGTGCCTGCTGACCGCGCTGGTCCTGCTCGACCTGTCCGCCCCGGGCCACGGCACCCACACCATCCCGCCGCACGGCGACCCGGTGCCCTCCCTCGGCTACTGGCTCGTGCTCATCTCCGCGCACCTCGCCGCCAACACCGCCTGCGTGTACGTCTGCTGGCGCTACAGCCTGCGCACCGAGAGCCGCGGGCTGGCCGCCGGACTGCGGCTGTTCGGCCTCGGCACCGCGCTCGCCGGGGCGTTCTGGTTCATCTACCTGCTGAAGCTGCTCTTCGGCGCCACCGCCGCCATGCCCTGGCTGGCCGTGCTGATGAACCTGCACGGGCTGCTGCGCGCCGCCGCGCTGCTCGTCCCGGTGCTGTTCGGACTGCGCCGGACCGGCGCGGACATCGCCACCGCCTGGCGGCTGTGGCCGCTGTGGCGCGACCTGGTCGAGGCGGTGCCGCACGTGGCGCTGACGAAGCCACGCGCCGGGCGGGTGGTGGAGCTGCTGTGGCCGCCGGTCCCGCGCGACCTGCTGGTCTACCGCAAGGTCATCGAGACCCGCGACGCGATCCTGATCCTGAACGAGTACGTCGCCCCGGGCGTCCCGGAGCTGGCCCGCAGCCACGTCACGGACGCCGGGGTGCCCGCCCCGCGGCACGGCGCGGCCGCGCTGGCCTGCGTACTCAAGGAAGCCCGGCAGGCCAAGCTCGACGGGCTGGCCGGGCGGCCGCAGGACGGTGCCGAACCGCTGTACGTCCCCTCCTCGGTCCACGGCCCCACGGGCACCGTCGAGGGCAGCGACCTGGAGGACGAGAAGAGCTTCCTCGTCGAGGTCGCCCAGGCCTACGGATCCGCCGCGACGCGGACCTTCACCCCCGAACTCCCCGAACCCGCCGGAAAGTGAAAGTGACCCCGAACGTGAGCCACCCGAACGTGAGCCGCCGCACCACCGTTCTGATCACCGGCGCCAGCGCCGGACTCGGCGCCGCCTTCGCCCGCGGCTTCGCAGCCAAGGGCTGCGACCTGGTCCTCGTCGCCCGAGACAAGGACCGCCTCGGCGCCCTCGCGCAGGAGCTGGCCCGGGACTTCGGCGCGGCCGCCGAGGTGCTGCCCGCCGACCTGCTGGACGCCACGCAGTGCGCCGCCGTCGAGGAGCGGCTCGCCGACCCCGCCCGGCCCGTGGACATCCTGGTCAACAACGCGGGCTTCGGGCTCCCGGCGCCCTTCCCGTACAGCCCGGTCGAGGACGAGGAGCGGATGCTCGACCTGCTGGTCAAGGTGCCGCTGCGGCTGACCCACGCGCTGGTCCCGGGGCTGCGGGAGCGGCGGCGCGGGGCCGTGCTGAACGTGTCCTCGGTCGCCGGGCTGCTGCCCACCGGCACCTACGGCGCGGCCAAGGCCTGGATCACCGCCTTCAGCGAATCGCTGCGGGTGGACCTGGCGCCGTATGGGGTCCGGGTGCTGGCGGTGGTGCCGGGCTTCACCCGGACCGAGTTCCAGGAACGGGCGGGCATGGACGTCAGCAAGCTCTCCGGCGCGGTCTGGCTGGAGCCGGAGGCCGTGGTGGCCCAGGCCCTGCGCGACCTGGCCCGGCGCCGCCCGCTGAGCATCACCGGGCGCCACTACAAGGCCTACGCCGTGGCCGTCCGGCACCTCCCGCGCACCCTGGTGGCCGGCCGCCTGGCCCGCAAGCGAACGGCCCCGGCGGACCCGCGCTGATTCCGCCCGCCCCGCCCCGCCCGTGACCCGGGGCAGAGCCCCGGCCTCCCGAGGACGCCTCAGGTCCCTGCAGGGCTGATGTCGTCGCCGCTGGCACCTCAATCGCCGGTGGGGCTGGGATGCCTCCGGCGGCGCCTCAAACGCCGGCGAGGCTGAATTTCGCGGGGCGGGGGTTTTCGGCGCGGCGCCTTGGGCGGCGGCGAAGCCGGGGTTTGCGGCCCGCGCCCTGATGGGCGGTCGGCGTTCAAGGCACGGGGCGCCAGATCCAGCCCCGCCGGCGTTTGAGGCGCCGCCGGAGGCGACCCCTGCCTGCCGGGGTCCCTCCCAGCGGTGGCTTGGGAGGGTGAGGCGGCCGCCGGGCCAGGGGTGAGGCTGGAGGTTCGCGGCGCTGGGCGCCAAATCCAGCCCCGCCGGCGTTTGAGGCGCCGCCGGAGGCGAACATCGGCCCGCCGGGCAGCTACCAGCGGTGGCCGGGGAGGGCGAGGTGGCTGCCAGGCCGGGGGCGGGGCGGGCCCGGCTATTCCTCCGTGACCCGGCCGGAGGCCACGCGGAGGTGGCGGGTCACCTGGACCGCCTCCAGCATCCGCCGGTCGTGCGTGACCAGCAGCAGCGTGCCCTCGTACGCCTCCAGCGCGGACTCCAGCTGCTCGATCGCCGGGAGGTCGAGGTGGTTGGTCGGCTCGTCCAGCACCAGCAGGTTCACCCCGCGGCCCTGGAGCAGGGCCAGCGCGGCCCGGGTCCGCTCGCCCGGCGACAGCGTGCCCGCCGGACGCAGCACGTGGGCCGCCTTCAGGCCGAACTTCGCGAGCAGGGTGCGGACTTCCGCGGGCTCGGTGTCGGGCACCGCCGCGCAGAAGGCCTCCAGCAGCGGCTCGTCACCGAGGAACAGCCCGCGCGCCTGGTCCACTTCGCCCACCAGCACGCCCGAACCGAGCGTCGCCGAACCGGAGTCCGGCGCGAGCCGCCCGAGCAGCACCGCGAGCAGCGTGGACTTTCCGGCGCCGTTGGCCCCGGTGATCGCCACCCGGTCCGCCCAGTCCAGCTGGAGGCTGGCCGGGCCGAAGGTGAACTCCCCGCGCTTCACGGTCGCTTCGCGCAGGGTCGCGACCACCGAGCCGGAGCGCGGGGCCGCCGCGATCTCCATGCGCAGCTCCCACTCCTTGCGCGGCTCGTCGACCACTTCGAGGCGCTCGATCGCGCGCTGCGTCTGGCGCGCCTTCGAGGCCTGCTTCTCGCTGGCCTCGCTGCGGAACTTCTTGCCGATCTTGTCGTTGTCGGTGGCCTTGCGCCGGGCGTTCTTGACGCCCTTGTCCATCCAGCCGCGCTGCATCTGCGCGCGCCCTTCGAGGGCCGAGCGCTTGTCGGCGTACTCGTCGAACTCCTCGCGGGCGTGCGTCCGGGCCCGCTCGCGCTCCTCCAGGTAGGCGTCGTACCCGCCGCCGTAGAGGTTGACCTCCTGCTGCGCCAGGTCGAGTTCGAGGACCTTGGTGACCGTCCGGGCCAGGAACTCGCGGTCGTGGCTGATCACCACCGTGCCCGCGCGCAGCCCCTTCACGAAGGCCTCCAGCCGCTCCAGCCCCTCCAGGTCGAGGTCGTTGGTCGGCTCGTCGAGCAGGAAGACGTCGTAGCGCGACAGCAGCAGCGAGGCGAGGCCCGCACGGGCGGCCTGGCCGCCGGAGAGCGCGGTCATCGGCAGGTCGAGGCCGACGGCGAGGCCGAGGTCGTCGGCGACCTCCTGGGCCCGCTCGTCCAGGTCCGCCCCGCCGAGGTCCAGCCAGCGGTCCAGGGCGCTCGCGTACGCGTCGTCCGCGCCCGCGACCCCGTCCACCAGGCCCTGCGTGGCCGCGTCCAGCTCCGCCTGCGCGGCGGCCACCCCGGTCCGGCGGGCCAGGAACTCCCTGATCGACTCGCCCGGGCGGCGGTCCGGCTCCTGCGGCAGGTGGCCGACGCTGGCGGTGGGCGGGGAGAGCCGCAGCTCACCGGTCTCCGGCGTGTCCAGACCGGCCAGCAGGCGCAGCAGCGTCGACTTCCCGGCGCCGTTGACGCCGACGAGACCGATGACGTCACCGGGGGCGACGACCAGGTCGAGACCGGTGAAGAGCGAGCGCGCGCCGTGCCCGGCGGCGAGTTCCTTGGCGACGAGGGTTGCAGTCATGATCCGCCGATCCTATCGGCCGCCCCAGGCCCGCCCGAATCTCGATGGCAGGAAAGGTGGGGAGCCCGGCATTGCGGACGCCGACGGGGCGCAAGACGATGGATCCATGCCCCCCGAAGCCCGCCGTGACGTGCTGGTCCTCCTCTACGACGGCGTCCAGAGCCTGGACGTCACCGGTCCCGTGGAGGTCTTCGCCGGAGTGGGCCGCTTCCCCGGCCGGAGCGGCTACCGCATCCGCACGGTCTCCCCGGGCGGCGCGCCCGTGCGGACCGGCAGCGGGCTGACCCTGGTCCCGGACGGCCCCCTGGAGGGCGCCGCGCCGGGCCCGGACACCACCGTGCTGGTGCCGGGCGGCCAGTACCGGGGGGACTTCGAGCCCCGGCTCACCGACTGGCTGCGCGCGCACGGGACCCGCCCGGGCCGGCTCGTGGCCGTCTGTACGGGCGCGCTGCTGCTCGCCGAGGCGGGGCTGCTGGACGGCCGCCGTGCCACCTGCCACTGGAACGCCTGCGAGCAGATGGCCCGGGACTACCCCGAGGTGCGGGTGGAGCCCGAGCCGATCTACGTCCGGGACGGGTACGTGGCCACCTCGGCCGGAGTGACCGCGGGCATCGACCTCGCGCTGGCCCTGGTGGAGGAGGACCACGGCCGGGCCCTGGCCCTGGAGATCGCCCGCCATCTGGTGGTCTACCTGCGCAGACCGGGCAACCAGGCCCAGTTCAGCGCACTGCTCGCGGCCCAGAGCGCCCAGCGCGAACCGCTGCGCGAGGTCCAGCACTGGATCACCGGGCACCCCGGCGCGGACCTGACCGTCGAGGCCCTCGCCGCCCGCGCCCGGCTCTCGCCGCGGCACTTCGCCCGCGCCTTCCACGCGGAGACCGGGACGACCCCCGGCCGCTACGTGGAGCGCGTACGGGTCGAGCACGCCCGGCGGCTGCTGGAGGACACCTCCGAAGGCGTCGCCCAGATCGCCCGGGCCTGCGGCTACGGCACCCCGGAGGCGCTGCGGCGCGCCTTCGTCAAGACCCTGGGCCAGCCGCCCGCCGAATACCGGCGCCGCTTCGGCGCCCACTGACCACCGTTCACGGAAGGACACACACCACATGCAGATCGCCATCCTGCTCTTCGACCGCTTCACCGCCCTCGACGCGATCGGCCCCTTCGACACCCTCGGCCGGCTGCCCGGCGCCGAGACCGTCTTCGTCGCGGAGCGCCCCGGGCCCGTCCGCAACGACTCCGGCCAGCTCACGCTCATCGCCGACCGCTCCTTCGCCGAGGTGACCGCCCCGGACATCCTGCTGGTGCCCGGCGGTCCGGGGCAGAGCGACCAGATGGAGAACGAGGTCCTGCTCGACTGGCTGCGCGCCGTCGACGCCACCACCCGGTGGACCACCTCGGTGTGCACCGGCTCGCTGCTGCTGGCCGCCGCCGGACTGCTCCGGGGCCGCCGCGCCACCAGTCACTGGCTGGCCCTGGACCAGCTCCCGGCGTACGGGGTCGAGCCCACCGGAGAGCGGGTCGTCACGGACGGGAAGTACGTGACGGCGGCCGGGGTGTCCTCCGGCATCGACATGGGCCTGACCCTGCTCGGCCGGATCGGCGGGGACCGGCTGGCCCAGTCCATCCAGCTGCTGACCGAGTACGACCCGCAGCCGCCCTACGACGCGGGCTCACCGGAGAAGGCGCCCGCCGACGTCGTGGCGGAGTGGCGGGAGAAGAGCCGCTTCATCATGAAGTAGCCGCACCTGATCCGGCGGTCCCGTCCACCGTCCAGGTGAAGGCGGGCGTGCGGCGCTCCAGGAAGGCGGCGACCCCCTCGGCGGTGTCGCCGCTGCCGCGCGCCTGCTCCGTCCAGTACGCGTCCCGGTCCGTCCGCCCGTTCGCGAACTCCTTCGCCGCGGCCTGGGTGAGCTGCGAGCGCCCGGCCAGGATCCGGGTGAACTCCGCGACCCGCTTGTCCAGTTGACCGACGGGCAGCAGCTCGTCCAGCAGCCCGGTCCGCAGCGCCCGCTCCGCGTCGATCAACTCGCCGGAGAACAAGAGGTACTTGGCGGTCGCGGGGCCCACCAGGGCGGCCAGCCGCCGGGTCGAGGAGGCCGGGTAGACGATGCCGAGCTTGGCCGGGGTCACCCCGAAGGACGCGCCCTCCTCGGCGAACCGCAGATCGCAGGCGGCGGCCAGCTGGCTGCCACCGCCCACGCAGAACCCGCGGATCGCGGCCAGGGTCGGCTTCGGGAAGGCGGCGAGCGCTTCCTCGGCCCGCACGGCCAGGCTCTGCGGATCGTCCCCGGACCCCGCCGTCGACTCCCGCAGCGAGGAGATGTCCGCCCCGGCGCAGAAGGTGGCCCCGGCCCCGGTCAGCACCAGCGCCCGTACCGCGGGATCGGCCGCGAGGCCCGTCAGCAGTTCCGGGACCGCGCGCCACATGTCGGCGGTCATGGCGTTGCGCTTGGCGGGGTGCGAGATGACGACCGTGGCGACCCCGTCGGCGACGGTGGTCAGTAGCTGCGCGTCCATGCGCCGGATGCTATCCCGGGCCGCCGATCCTATGATCAAGGGAGTCCGGGGGAGCCGGGGGGTGCCCGACGAGGAGGCACGTCCATGGCCGCAGACCGCGCACGCCGCATCGACGAGAACGGACGGGAGAAGCAGGGCAAGGAGAAGCTGAGCCGGGGCTTCGGACTGCTGGCCCTGCTCGGGGTGATCCTCGTCGTGGCCGGGCTGGTCGGCCTCATCTACACCGGGGTCGCGACGCTGACCTCGATGTTCCTCTTCGGCTGGCTGCTGCTGGTCGGCGGCCTGGTCGGTCTGCTCCAGGCGGTGCAGGCCCGCAAGAGCAATTACTTCTGGCTCGCCGTCATCGTCGCCGCGATCAACCTCGCCGCCGGTTTCGTGATCCTGCGCCGCCCCGAGGCGAGCGCCGAGGCGCTCACCATGTTCGCCGCGCTGCTCTTCCTGACCGGCGGGGTGTTCCGGCTGGCGGGCGCCCTGGTGGTGCGCGGCGCGAACTTCGTCCTGACCCTGGTCCAGGGTGCCTTCGGGGTGCTGCTCGGCATGCTGGTGCTGTGGAGCTGGCCGGGCAGCAGTCAGTACGTGATCGGAACCTTCTTCTCGCTCGCCCTGCTGTTCGACGGGCTGAGTCTGGTGGCGCTCGGCATGGGCGCGCGCCGGATCCTGGGTCTGGTCAGGGACGACGAGCCGGCGGCGGCGCGGGCGGCGGACCCGGGAGCGGCGGCCACTGCACGGGAGGCGGCCGATAAGCATGCCGCGGGGGATCAGGAACAGTCGCACAACTGACGCCGTCATACGTCGCCGGTCAAAAAGTGTCCGAATCACGCTGACTTATGGTCAGTGGTCCGGTCCGGACCAGCCCGGTCCCCACTCTTGACGCGTGGAGACGATCGAGCGTGAAGACGGGGGCCGGAAGATGGACGTCAGCGGGAGTGTCCCGCCAGCCGGGGGGAGCGCGCCGGACGACCCGGCCGGTCCCCTCGCCTACGAAGGTGTGTGGCGGTTCACCGCGCCCTCGCTGGAAGAATCCGTTCCGCAGGCGCGCCGGGCGGTCCGTGACCTGCTCGGGCGGCAGGGCGTACCGGCCGATCAGGACCTGGTCTACTCGCTGCTGCTGATCGTCTCCGAGCTGGTCACCAACTCGGTGCGGCACGCGGCCCTGCTCTCGCCGGAGGTGGCGGTGGAGGTCGCGATCGGCCGCGCCTGGGTGCGGGTGGCGGTCGAGGACAACCACCCCTACCGGCCCAAGGCGCTGGAGGCGGATTTCGGCCAGACGGGCGGCCGCGGCCTGCTGCTGGTGCGGGAGATCACCCGGGAGGCGGGCGGGGTCTGCGACGTCGAGCACACCTCGACCGGCGGCAAGGTCATCTGGGCGGCCCTGCCGCTCACCGCCACGGGCCCGCTCACCGCCGCGGGCTGAGCGGCGACGGTGAGCGGGGCGGCGTACGGCCGGGACTACCAGCCCGCGGCTTCGCCGGTCAGCTCGCGGATCGCCGGACGCGCCGCGTCCAGCACGGTCATGAACCAGGCCGAGAACGGCACCTCGGCGTGGCGCTTGACCAGCTCGTCGGCGGTGACGAAGGCGGTGTCACCGACCTCTTCCGGGTCCGGGCGCAGCCGCGCCTGCGCGAGTCCCACGAACAGGTGGTTGTACTCCTGCTCGACCAGCCCCGACGCGGGGTCCGGGTGGTTGTAGCGCACGGTTCCCGCCTCCGCGAGCAGCGAGGGCGAGACGCCCAGCTCCTCGTGGGTGCGCCGGGCGGCCGCGGCGAACGGGGACTCCCCGGGGTAGGGGTGCCCGCAGCACGTGTTCGACCAGACGCCGGGGGAGTGGTACTTGCCCAGTGCCCGCTGCTGGAGCAGCAGCCGGCCCTGCCCGTCGAAGAGGAACACGGAAAAGGCCCGGTGCAGCAGGCCGGGCGCCTGATGTGCGGAGAGCTTCTCAGCGGTGCCGATGGTATGACCGGACTCGTCGACCAGTTCGAGCATGATCGGTTCTTGAGTGCCGGTGCCCGTGGACGCGCTGTTCGCGGCGGTGGCTGGTGTGGTCGGCATACCCATCCTTCGCTTCGGACTTCGGCGTTCAGTCTGCCGCACAAATGCGGCTTGTCCCCACTTCGGTGATCTGCGCCGGGCCGCCCCCCGGCACGTGGTATGCGGCGGGGCGGCCCGGTGCGGGGCCGGACCGGCCGGACGCCTCAGGTGCCGGAGGGAGCCGGATACGTGATCGTTCCCATAGGTACAGGGACGGAATCGTCCAGCACTAGAGCCGTCATGGCGTCGTCGCGCAGCGCGTCGACGAGGTCCGCCTCCAAGGGGGTCCCGAAGGCCGCCAGGTTGACGGCGCGCACGGCGGTCACGTCGGCGGGGGTCTCGGGCCGGGCGGTTTGGCGGGCGTGGCACGATCGTCAATGATGATCCGAACGGGCCCGCGCGCCCGGTAATCATCGGATTGTCGGGCCGTGAACGGGTGGTGAACCCCCGCTTCCGTTCATCCGATAGCCTCTGCCGACGTGCCGCCGCCCCACCTGGCGGCCGTCCCGTGTGTACGTCGCAAGGAGTGAGTTCGTCTGCCGACCGCCATCCTCACCGGCCAGCCGGTCCCCGGCTCAGCGCTCGCGGACGAGCTGAGGTCGCTCGGCTTCGACGTCGAGTCCGCCGCCGCTCCGGGACACACCGCCGCCGCGCTGGCCGCCGTACCCGCCGACCAGCGGGTCGCGATCGTCGACAGTGAATTCGTCGGGCACCTGCACGCCCTGCGCCTGGCCCTGACCGATCCGCGCTTCGACGCCTGCGCGGTGCCGGGCGCGCTCGCCGTCCAGCCCGCCGCCCGCGCCGCGCTCACCCGCGCCGTCGCGGCCGAGGACGGGCGGGGCACGGGCCCCGGCCCCTATGCCGACCGGCTCGCCGCGGCCGTGGAGGCCGTCGGCACCCCCGTCCACCAGCCCGAGCTGGGCAGCCTCGTCGCGGCCGTCCCCGCCCGGGGCGACGAGCGCCGTGCCGCCGAGGCCGCCGTGGCCGCCGTCGACGACGAGGCCGTGCGCCTGCGCACCGCCGTGAAGTCCCGCGACGGGTTCTTCACCACCTTCTTCATCAGCCCCTACTCGCGCTACATCGCGCGCTGGTGCGCGCGCCGCGGACTGACCCCGAACCAGGTCACCACCGCCTCGCTGATCACCGCGCTCATCGCGGCGGGCTGCGCGGCGACCGGCGACCGCTGGGGCTACGTGGCCGCGGGCGTGCTCCTCCTCGTCTCCTTCGTCCTGGACTGCACGGACGGGCAGCTCGCCCGCTACTCGCTCCAGTACTCGACGCTGGGCGCCTGGCTCGACGCCACCTTCGACCGTGCGAAGGAGTACGCCTTCTACGCGGGCCTGGCCCTCGGCGCGGCCCGCCACGGGGACGACGTGTGGGCCCTCGCACTCGGCTCGATGATCCTCATGACCTGCCGGCACGTCGTGGACTTCGCCTTCAACGAGGCCAACCACGACGCCACCGCGAATACGAGCCCCACCGCGGCCCTGTCCGACAAGCTCGACAGCGTCGGCTGGACGGTCTGGGTCCGCCGGATGATCATCCTGCCGATCGGCGAGCGCTGGGCGATGATCGCGGTCCTGACCGCGCTCACCACCCCGCGGGTTGTCTTCTACGCGCTGCTCGTCGGCTGCGCCTTCGGCGCGCTCTACACCACCGCGGGCCGGGTGCTGCGCTCCCTGACCCGCAAGGCGAAGCGGACGGACCGGGCCGCCGAGGCCCTCGCCGACCTCGCCGACTCGGGAGTGCGCGCCTGGAGCGACACCCGCCGGATCGCCGGGCGGAGGCCCACGCGGGCCTCGCTGTGGCTGGCCCTGGGCGCTTCGGTGGTGATGGCCGGAGGGGCCGTCACCCGGGACTTCGGCGATCCCTGGCTGATCACGACCGCCGTGGGCTACGTCCTCTTCGCGGGCGCGGCGGTCTCCTACCCCCTCAAGGGCGCCCTCGACTGGCTGATCCCGCCGCTCTTCCGGTTCGCCGAGTACGTGACCGTCCTCGCGCTCGCCGCCAAGGCGGACGTCCCCGGAGCCCTTCCGGCGGCATTCGGCCTGATCGCGGCGGTCGCCTACCATCACTACGACACGGTGTACCGCATCCGCGGCGGCACCGGCGCGCCCCCGCACTGGCTGGTGCGGACGACGGGCGGCCACGAGGGCCGGGTCCTGCTGACCGTGGTCCTGGCCGCCGTCCTGGCGGAGCGCGCCACGGACTTCCCCGTCGCGCTCACGGCCCTGGCCGTGTTCGTGGCACTCGTGGTGCTCGTGGAGAGCATCCGGTTCTGGGTCTCCTCGGGAGCACCCGCCGTACATGACGAAGGAGAACCAGCATGATCGGCCTTGTCCTCGCGGCCGGTGCCGGACGCCGCCTGCGTCCCTACACCGACACCCTTCCCAAGGCCCTCGTGCCCGTCGGCCCCGAAGGCGACGAGGAGAGCATCACCGTCCTCGACCTGACCCTCGGCAACTTCGCCGAGGTCGGCCTCACCGAGGTCGCCATCGTCGTCGGCTACCGCAAGGAAGCCGTCTACGCGCGCCGCGAGGCCCTGGAAGCCAAGTACGGCGTCAAGATCACGCTGATCGACAACGACAAGGCCGAGGAGTGGAACAACGCCTACTCCCTGTGGTGCGCCCGTGAGGTCCTGAAGCAGGGCGTCATCCTCGCCAACGGCGACACCGTGCACCCGGTCTCCGTGGAGAAGACCCTGCTCGCCGCGCGCGGCCAGGGCCAGAAGATCATCCTCGCCCTCGACACGGTCAAGCAGCTGGCCGACGAGGAGATGAAGGTGATCGTCGACGGTGAGAAGGGCGTCCAGCGGATCACCAAGCTGATGGAGCCCGCCACCGCGACCGGCGAGTACATCGGCGTCACCCTCATCGAGCCGGAGGCCGCCGAGGCGCTGGCCGAGGCGCTGAAGACCACCTTCGAGCGCGACCCCGACCTCTACTACGAGGACGGCTACCAGCAGCTCGTCAACGACGGTTTCACGATCGACGTGGCCCCCATCGGTGACGTCAAGTGGGTCGAGATCGACAACCACGACGACCTCGCCAAGGGCCGGACGATCGCATGCCTGTACTGACGCGGCTCATCCCCTCGCCGGTCGTCGTCGACATCAGCCGGGGCGCCATGGACGACCTGGCCGGCCTCCTGGCCGACCAGCGGATCTCCGCGTCCGGCAAGCTGGCGATCGCGATCAGCGGCGGCTCCGGCGTCGGCCTGCGCGCCAAGCTGGAGCCGGTCCTGCCGCACGCCGACTGGTACCCGGTCGTCGACGGCACCATCGATTCCGCCGTCAAGCTGGCCGACGACATAAAGGGACGCCGCTACGACGCCGTCGTGGGCCTGGGCGGTGGCAAGATCATCGACGTGGCGAAGTACGCCGCGGCGCGGGTCGGCCTGCCCATGGTGGCCGTCGCCACCAACCTCTCGCACGACGGCATCTGCTCTCCCGTCGCCACCCTGGACAACGACAACGGCCGCGGCTCCTACGGAGTCCCCACGCCGATCGCCCTGGTCATCGACCTGGACGTGGTCCGCGACGCCCCGGTGCGGTTCGTCCGCTCCGGGATCGGCGACGCGCTGTCCAACATCTCGGCCATCGCCGACTGGGAGCTGTCGCACCGCCTCACCGGCGAGCCCGTCGACGGCCTGGCCGCGGCCATGGCCCGTACCGCGGGCGAAGCCGTACTGCGCCACCCCGGCACCTGCGGCGACGACGAGTTCCTCACCGTGCTCGCCGAGTCGCTCGTCCTCACCGGCATCGCCATGTCGATCAGCGGGGACTCCCGCCCGGCCTCCGGCGCCTGCCACGAGATCTGCCACGCCTTCGACCTGCTCTATCCCGGACGCTCCGCGCTCCACGGCGAGCAGGTCGGCATCGGCGCGGCCTTCGCGATGCACCTGCGCGGGGCCACCGAGCAGTCCGGCCTCTTCGCCGAGGTGCTGCGCCGCCACGGCCTGCCCGTGCTGCCCGAGGAGATGGGGTTCAGCGTGGACGAGTTCGTCGCCGCCGTGGAGTACGCACCCCAGACCCGCCCGGGACGCTTCACCATCCTGGAGCACCTCAACCTGTCCGCCGCCGAGATCAGGGACGCTTACGCCGACTATGCAGAGACCATCCGTAGCTGAACTCCGGCCCGTCGTGCACCCGGCGGGCGTCAAGGACCGGGTCAGCGGTGAGCACTGGGGCGGGCGCCTCTACATGCGCGAGATCTCCCTGCGCATCACCCGCCTCCTGGTCACCACCAAGGTCACGCCCAACCAGCTGACCTACGTGATGACCCTCTCCGGTGTCCTGGCCCTCCCGGCGCTGCTGCTGCCGGGCGTCTGGGGCGCCGTCCTCGGCGTGGTCATGGTCCAGGGCTACCTGCTGCTCGACTGCGTCGACGGCGAGGTCGCCCGCTGGAAGAAGCAGTTCTCGCTCTCCGGGGTCTACCTGGACCGGGTCGGCGCCTACCTGTGCGACGCCGCCGTCCTCGTCGGCTTCGGCCTGCGCGCCGCCGACCTGTGGGGCGGCGGCCGGATCGACTGGCTGTGGGCCTTCCTCGGCACCCTCGCCGCGCTCGGCGCGATCCTGATCAAGGCCGAGACCGACCTGGTCGGCGTCGCCCGCCACCAGGGCGGCCTGCCGGTGGTCAAGGACGCGGCGGCCACGCCGCGCTCGTCCGGCATGGCGCTGGCCCGCAAGGCCGCCGCCGCGCTGAAGTTCCACCGACTGGTCCTGGGCATCGAGGCGTCGCTGCTGATCCTGGCGCTGGCCGTGGTGGACCAGGTCCGGGGCGACCTGTACTTCTCCCGGCTCGGCGTCGCCGTACTGGCGGGCATCGCGATCCTCCAGACCGTGCTGCACCTGGTGTCGATCCTGGCCTCCAGCAGGCTCAAGTGACCGCGCCGCTGCGGCTGGGCGCCGTGATCATCACCATGGGCAACCGGCCCGACGAGCTGAAGGCGCTCATCGACTCGGTGGCCCGGCAGGACGGCGACCCCGTCGAGGTCGTCGTCGTCGGCCAGGGGGTCGAGGTCACCGGGCTCCCCGCGGGGGTCCGTACCGTCGCCCTGCCGGAGAACCTGGGCATCCCCGGCGGCCGCAACGTCGGCATCGAGGCCTTCGGCCCCGACGGCCGCGACGTGGACGTGCTGCTCTTCCTCGACGACGACGGGCTGCTGGAGCGCACCGACACCGCGCAGCTGTGCCGCCAGGCCTTCGCCGAGGACCCGGAACTCGGGATCGTCAGCTTCCGGATCGCCGATCCGGAGAGCGGCGAGACCCAGCGCCGGCACGTGCCCCGGCTGCGCGCCTCCGACCCGATGCGGTCCTCCCGCGTGACCACCTTCCTCGGCGGCGCGAACGCCGTACGGACGACGGTGTTCGAGCAGGTCGGAGGGCTGCCCGCGGAGTTCTTCTACGCGCACGAGGAGACCGACCTGGCCTGGCGCGCGCTCGACGCGGGCTGGATGATCGACTACCGCGCGGACATGGTGCTGCTGCACCCGAAGACCGCCCCGTCCCGGCACGCGGTGTACCACCGGATGGTGGCCCGCAACCGGGTGTGGCTGGCCCGGCGCAATCTGCCCGCCCCGCTCGTTCCCGTCTATGTGGGCGTCTGGCTGCTGCTGACGCTGGCCCGCCGCCCCTCGGCGAGCGCGCTGAAGGCCTGGTTCGGCGGGTTCAAGGAGGGCTGGGTCACCCCGTGCGGACCCCGCCGCCCCATGAAGTGGCGGACCGTGTGGCGCCTGACCAGGCTCGGCCGGCCACCCGTCATCTGACGCCGCCGCGCACCCGTCGTCCGACACCGCCACCAACCCGTCATCTGACGACAACGCCGGATCTGGGAGCATGGGTGCCATCCCCGGCACTCGGCGCCCCGGCCCGACGCCCCCCTGCCGCATCTTGAAGACGAAAGTTTCAACTTGTGAGTGACACAACCCACGACGGCGCCCTCGCCACGAGCAGGCCGCCGTCAGCCGACGAAGGTCTCACGGCCGCGGAGCTGGCCAAGAAGTACGGCCTGTCCGTGAGCGGTGCCCGGCCCGGGCTCGGCGAGTACGTCCGGCAGCTCTGGGGACGTCGCCACTTCATCATGGCCTTCTCCCAGGCCAAGCTGATGGCCCAGTACAGCCAGGCCAAGCTCGGCCAGATCTGGCAGGTGGCGACCCCGCTGCTGAACGCCGCGGTCTACCTGCTGATCTTCGGCGTGATCCTCGGCGCCTCCAAGGGCATGACCCTGAAGGAGTACATCCCCTTCCTGGTCATCGGGATCTTCGTCTTCACCTTCACCCAGAGCTCGGTGATGGCCGGTGTCCGGGCGATCTCCGGCAACCTCGGCCTGGTGCGCGCCCTGCACTTCCCGCGCGCCTCGCTGCCGATCTCGTTCTCGCTCCAGCAGCTCCAGCAGCTGCTGTACTCGATGATCGTGGTCGTCGTGATCACCATCGGGTTCGGCAACTACCCCCGGCTGTCGTGGCTGCTGGTGGTGCCCGCGCTGGTGCTCCAGTTCGTCTTCAACACCGGACTGGCACTGGTCTTCGCGCGGATGGGCTCCAAGACCCCCGACCTCGCGCAGCTCATGCCGTTCCTGCTGCGCACGTGGATGTACACGTCCGGCGTGATGTTCTCCATCGAGACGTTCCTCAAGAGCAAGCCGCACTGGATCTCGGACGTCCTGCAGTGGAACCCGGCGGCCATCTACATGGACCTGATCCGGTACGCCATGATCGACAACTACACCGCCGCCAAGCTGCCGCCGCACGTGTGGGCCTTCGCCATCGGCTGGGCGGTCGTCGTCGGCGGTCTCGGTTTCGTGTACTTCTGGAAGTCCGAGGAGCGTTACGGCCGTGGCTGACACCACCGTGGGGCAGGTCCCCACCGTCATCGCGGACGACGTGCACATCGTCTACCGCGTCAACACCGGCGGCGGGGGCAAGGGCAGCGCCACCGCGGCGCTGAGCAAGATAATCCGCCGCCGCAAGAACAAGGGCGACACGCCCGGGGTCCGCAAGGTGCACGCCGTGCGCGGCGTCTCCTTCACCGCGTACCGCGGCGAGGCCATCGGCCTGATCGGCTCCAACGGCTCGGGCAAGTCCACCCTGCTGCGGGCCATCGCCGGGCTGCTGCCCTGCGAGTCCGGCAAGGTCTACACCGACGGACAGCCCTCGCTGCTCGGCGTGAACGCCGCGCTGATGAACGACCTGACCGGCGAGCGCAACGTGATGCTCGGCGGCCTCGCGATGGGCATGTCGCGCGAGGAGATCAAGGAGCGTTACGAGGGGATCGTGGACTTCTCCGGCATCAACGAAAAGGGCGACTTCATCTCCCTTCCGATGCGGACCTACTCCTCCGGTATGGCGGCCCGGCTGCGTTTCTCCATCGCCGCGGCCAAGGACCACGATGTCCTGATGATCGACGAGGCGCTCGCCACCGGTGACCGGAAGTTCCAGATCCGCTCCGAGGAGCGCATCCGGGAACTGCGCAAGGAGGCCGGCACGGTCTTCCTGGTCAGCCACAGCAACAAGTCGATCCGCGACACCTGCGACCGGGTCCTGTGGCTGGAGCGCGGCGAACTCCTCATGGACGGACCGACCGAAGAAGTCGTCTCCGCCTACGAGAAGGAAAGCGGGCGCTAGCCCCGATCCGACGGGCGACACGCCGAAGGCCTCCGCCGTACCGCGTCTGCTGTGCGGCGGGGGCCTTCGGCGTGTCGGCGGTGTATCGAGGCGGGCTCGGGCCGGGCTCGGGGCGCCCTCGTAATGCCCGTGCGGGACGGGGCGCGGCGTGGTGATATTTCACCGGCTGGGCATCTCGTGTGACATCTCGTAATGGGGCGAATACCCGATAGGCCCCGGCGCCGTTGTACAACGTAAGCTGGACCGGTCCTGAATCGCGGTATGCGGGCCGGATTCCCCGCAGGTGAACGGCCCGGCACACCCCGGGTAAAGTCCGGCGGCGTGTCCGAAATAGGATGTATTGGGTCGGCAGTGTAGAACGGGAGATGTGACGGCAATGGCTACGGGAATTCTCCGGCCCCCAGGCGTTTCCGCCGTCCCCGCCCCGGGCGGCGGGCGGTGAGCCGGGGGCAGCACATCCGCCCCCGGGCCGACGCCGACCCCGCGCGCGCCACCCTCCGGAAGGCCGCCGCGGAGAACTTCCCCGTCGCCCCCGCCTTCCTGCCCCGCGCCTGGCGCGACGGCCTGACCGCGGTCTACGGGTACGCCCGCCTGGTGGACGACATCGGCGACGGCGACCTCGCCCCCGGCGGCCGCGACGCCGAACTCCTGGGCCTCGACGCCGGGCAGAGCGACGACCGGACCGCCATGCTCGACGCCTTCGAAGCCGACCTGCGCCGGGTCTTCGCTGCCGCGGGCGGGGGCCCGCGCCACCCCCTGCTCCAGGCCCTGCGTCCCGTCGTACGCGCCCACGCGCTCACCCCCGAGCCCTTCCTCGGCCTCATCGAGGCCAACCGGCAGGACCAGCGGGTGTCCCGCTACGAGACCTACGACGACCTGCTCGCCTACTGCGAACTCTCCGCCAACCCGGTCGGCCGACTCGTGCTCTCCCTCACCGGGACCAGCACCCCCGAACGCGTGCGCCACTCCGACGCGATCTGCACCGCCCTGCAGATCGCCGAACACCTCCAGGACGTCACCGAGGACCTCGGCCGCGACCGGATCTACCTCCCGGCCCAGGACATGCGCCGGTTCCACGTCGCGGAGGCCGACCTGCGCGCCCCCGTCGCGAACGCCTCCGTCCGTTCCCTGATCGCGTTCGAATCCGAACGCGCCCGCCACCTCCTGAATGAAGGCACCCCCCTGGTGGGTAGCGTGCACGGCAGACTCCGGGTGCTGCTCGCGGGATTCGTGGGAGGCGGGCGCGCCGCCCTGAACGCCGTGGCCGCCGCCGGATTCGACGTGGCACCCGGCCCGCCCAAGCCCACCAAGAGCGGCCTGATCCGCGAGGTGGCCGCCGTCCTGCGCACAGCGCCGAGAAAGAGGTGAGCCCGAACGTGGAGGGCCCCACGCACGCGTCCGCACCATCCGCCCCGTCGGCACCGGTACTCGCCGCCTACGGCTACTGCGAGGCCGTCACCGGCTCCCAGGCGCGCAACTTCGCGTACGGCATCAGGCTGCTGCCCACCGACAAGCGGCAGGCGATGTCGGCGCTGTACGCCTTCTCCCGCCGCGTCGACGACATCGGCGACGGGACACTCCCGCCCGAGGCCAAGTTCGCCCGGCTGGAGGAGACCCGCGCCCTGCTCGCCCGGGTCATCGAAGGCGCCGTCGACGAGGACGACACCGACCCGGTCGCCGTCGCCCTCGCCCACGCCGCCCGCCGCTTCCCCATCCCCCTCGGCGGACTCGACGAACTCATCGACGGCGTCCTGATGGACGTCCGCGGCGAGAGCTACGAGACCTGGGACGACCTCAAGGTCTACTGCCGGTGTGTCGCGGGCGCCATCGGCCGGCTCTCCCTCGGCGTGTTCGGCACCACCCCCGGCGCGCCCGACTCCGCGCGCGCGGGCGAGTACGCCGACACCCTCGGCCTCGCCCTGCAACTCACCAACATCCTCCGGGACGTTCGCGAGGACGCGGGCAACGGGCGCACCTACCTGCCCGCCGAGGACCTCGCCAAGTTCGGCTGCTCCGACGGCTTCCACAGCGACCGGGCCCCCGCCGGAGCCGACTTCGCCGGCCTCGTCCACCACGAAGTGCGCCGCGCCCGCGCCCTGTTCGTCGAGGGCTACCGGCTGCTGCCCATGCTCGACCGGCGCAGCGGCGCCTGCGTGGCGGCCATGGCCGGGATCTACCGGCGCCTCCTCGACCGGATCGAGCGCGAGCCCGAAGCGGTGCTCCGCGGCCGCGTCTCGCTGCCGACCCACGAGAAGGCGTACGTCGCCGTGCGCGGCCTCTCGGGCCTCGACGCGCGGACCATCTCGCGCCAGAGCACCCGGAGGCGGCCCTGATGGGAACCGGTACGCCCCGTAGCGGCGACCTGGCATCCGGCGCAACCCCTAGCCGCGACCCCGCGTCTAGCGGGGCGACGAAGGAGGATCAGTGACCGCAGACCGAGCGGTGGTCATCGGCGGCGGCCTCGCCGGAGTGAGCGCCGCGCTGCAGCTCGCCGACGCCGGAACGCGCGTGACCCTGCTGGAGGGCCGCCCCCGGCTCGGCGGGCTCGCCTTCTCCTTCAAGCGCGGCGACCTCGACGTCGACAACGGCCAGCACGTCTACCTGCGCTGCTGCACCGCCTACCGGTGGTTCCTCGACCGGATCGACGGCGCGCACCTCGCCCCGCTCCAGGACCGGCTCGACGTACCCGTCCTCGACGTCGCGCACCCCGGCGGACCCCGGCTCGGACGGCTGCGCCGCAGCGCCCTGCCCGTCCCCCTGCACCTCGCCGGATCGCTGGCCCGCTACCCGCACCTCTCCCTCGCCGAACGTGCGAGCGTCGGGCGCGCCGCCCTCGCGCTGCGCCGCCTGGACCCGGCCGACCCGGCCCTCGACGGGCTGGACTTCGCGACCTGGCTCGGCCGCTACGGCCAGTCCCCGCGCACCATCGAAGCGCTGTGGGACCTCGTCGGCATCGCCACCCTGAACGCCACCGCCGAGCAGTCCTCCCTCGGGCTGGCCGCCATGGTCTTCAAGACCGGGCTGCTCTCCGAGAACGGCGCCGCCGACATCGGCTGGGCCCGGGTCCCGCTCGGCGAACTCCACGACACCCTCGCCCGCAAGGCCCTCGACGCGGCCGGCGTGCACACCGAACTGCGCACCCGGGTCACCGACATCACCCGCACCCCCGAGGGCGGCTGGAGCGTCGGCACCGAGGACCGGAGCATCGACGCGGACACCGTCGTCCTCGCCGTCCCGCAGCGCGAAGCCCACGGCCTGCTGCCCCCCGGCGCCCTGGAAGACGCCGACAAGCTCCTCGACATCGGCACCGCGCCCATCCTCAACGTCCACGTCGTCTACGACCGCAAGGTGCTCAAGCAGCCGTTCTTCGCGGCCCTCGGCTCCCCGGTCCAGTGGGTCTTCGACCGGACCGACAGCTCCGGCCTGGCCGACGGCGGCCAGTACCTGGCCCTGTCCCAGTCCGTCGCCCACGACGACATCGACGAACCCGTCTCGGTGCTGCGCGCGAAGTACCTGCCCGAACTGGAGCGGCTGCTGCCCGCCGCCCGCGGCGCCAAGGTCCGCGACTTCTTCGTCACCCGGGAGCGGACGGCCACGTTCGCCCCCACGCCCGGCGTCGGCCGGCTGCGACCGGCGGCCCGGACCGACGCGCCCGGGCTGTACCTGGCCGGCGCGTGGACCGCCACCGGCTGGCCCGCCACCATGGAGAGCGCCGTCCGGAGCGGACTGAGCGCGGCCCACGCCGCACTCGACGCCCTCGGCCGCCCCCGCGAACACCCGCTGCAGGAGGCGGCATGACGATCACCAGCACGACCGGTACCGCACGTACAGGAACCAGAGGAGAGCCAGTGAACCCGGGGAACCCGGCTGTCGGGAGCGCCGAGCAGGCCGAGGGCGCGGCGAGCGCCGCGGGCGCGGCCCGTGACGGCGCGGAGAAGACGGACACCGTCGCGCTCCTGGAGCGCGGCCGCACCCTGTCGACTCCCGTCCTGCGCGCGGCCGTCGAGCGGCTCGCACCGCCCATGGACACCGTCGCCGCCTACCACTTCGGCTGGATCGACGCCCAGGGCAACCCGGCGGACGGCGACGGCGGCAAGGCCGTGCGCCCCGCGCTCGCGCTGCTCTCCGCCGAGGCGGCGGGCGCCGCGGCCGAGGTCGGCATCCCCGGCGCGGTCGCCGTCGAGCTGGTGCACAACTTCTCGCTGCTGCACGACGACCTGATGGACGGCGACGAGCAGCGCCGCCACCGCGACACGGTGTGGAAGGTGCACGGCCCCGCGCTGGCGATCCTCGTCGGCGACGCGCTGTTCGCCCTCGCCAACGAGGTCCTGCTGGAACTGGGCACCGTGGACGCCGGGCGCGCCGCGCTCCGGCTGACCACCGCCAGCCGCAAGCTGATCGACGGTCAGGCCCAGGACATCTCCTACGAGCACCGCGAGCGCGTCAGCGTCGAGGAATGCCTGGAGATGGAGGGCAACAAGACCGGCGCGCTGCTCGCCTGCGCGGTCTCCATCGGCGCGGTGCTCGGCGGCGCCGACGACCGTACGGCCGACAAGCTGGAGGAGTACGGCTACCACCTCGGCCTCGCCTTCCAGGCCGTTGACGACCTGCTCGGCATCTGGGGCGACCCCGAGGCCACCGGCAAGCAGACCTGGAGCGACCTGCGCCAGCGCAAGAAGTCCCTGCCCGTGGTCGCCGCGCTCGCCGCGGGCGGCCCGGCCTCCCTTGAACTGGCGCAGCTCCTCGCCGCGGACGCCAAGAGCAACGACTTCGAGAACTTCTCGGAGGAGGAGTTCGCGGCCCGCGCCGCGCTCATCGAGGCGGCGGGCGGCCGGCAGTGGACCGCCGACGAGGCGCGCCGCCAGCACGTGATCGCCGTCAAGGCGCTCGACGACGTGGACATGCCCCAGCGGGTGCGCGACCAGCTCGTCGCCCTCGCCGACTTCGTCGTCGTGCGCAAGAGGTGATCGCCACCCGTACGCGGATATGACGCGCAAGTCGCCGGCCGGCGCCGCTTCCCACGGGAGCGCGCACCGGCCGACGGCGGACCCCAGCACAGCAGAGGACACTGCCACGTAAGGGGAAGCCATGACAGCGACGACCGACGGCGGTGCCGGGGACTGCGGCACCGACTCGGGCAGCGACACCGCACCACCGGTCCGCCCGGAGCGGACCGGGCCACCCGGGCCACCCGGGCCACCGGGCCACCGGGCCGCGGCGCGGACCACCGACGTCCGCGTCGAGGAGGCCACCGACGCGCGCGTCAAGGAGGCCACCGACGCGCGCGTCAAGGAGGCCACGGACGCGCGCGTCCGGGAGGCCGCCGACCGGGCCACCCGCGATCTGCTGGACCGCCAGGACCCCGAGGGCTGGTGGAAGGGCGACCTGGAGACGAACGTCACCATGGACGCCGAGGACCTGCTCCTGCGGCAGTTCCTCGGCGTGCAGGACGAGGCCACCACCCGGGCCGCCGGCCTGTTCATCCGCGGCGAGCAGGGCCCCGACGGCACGTGGGCCACCTTCCACGGCGGCCCGCCCGACCTCTCCGCCACCATCGAGGCGTACGTCGCCCTGCGCCTGGCCGGTGACGGCCCGGACGCGGCGCACATGGCCCGCGCCTCGGCCTGGATCCGGGCCCACGGCGGGATCGCCGCCGCCCGCGTGTTCACCCGGATCTGGCTGGCCCTGTTCGGCTGGTGGAGCTGGGACCACCTGCCCGAACTCCCGCCCGAGCTGGTGTTCCTGCCCAAGTGGGTGCCGCTCAACATCTACGACTTCGGCTGCTGGGCCCGCCAGACCATCGTGCCGCTGACGATCGTCTCCGCCCAGCGGCCGGTCCGCCCGGCGCCCTTCGCCCTCGACGAACTGCACACCGACGCGCGGGACCCGTACCCCGTCCGCCACCTGGCCCGCCTCGCCAGCTGGGACGGCGCGTTCCAGCGCATGGACAAGGCCCTGCACCTCTACCGCAGGCTCGCCCCGCGCCGCCTGCGCAAGGCCGCCATGGACGCGGCCGCCCGCTGGATCATCGAACGCCAGGAGAACGACGGCTGCTGGGGCGGCATCCAGCCGCCCGCCGTGTACTCCGTCATCGCGCTGCACCTGCTCGGCTACGACCTGCGCCATCCGGTGATGCGCGCCGGGCTGGAGTCCCTCGACCGGTTCGCGGTGTGGCGCGAGGACGGCGCGCGGATGATCGAGGCCTGCCAGTCCCCGGTCTGGGACACCTGTCTCGCCGCGATCGCGCTCGCCGACGCGGGCCTGGCACCCGATCACCCGGCCCTGGTCAAGGCCGCGGACTGGATGCTCGGCGAGGAGATCGTCCGCAGCGGCGACTGGGCCGTGAAACGGCCCGGACTCGCCCCCGGAGGCTGGGCGTTCGAGTTCCACAACGACAACTACCCGGACATCGACGACACCGCCGAGGTCGTGCTCGCGCTGCGCCGGATCCGCCACCCCGACCCGGCCCGGCTGGAGGCGGCCGTGGCCCGCGGGGTGTCCTGGAACCTCGGCATGCAGTCCCGCAACGGGGCCTGGGGGGCCTTCGACGCCGACAACACGAGTGTGCTGCCGAACCGGCTGCCGTTCTGCGACTTCGGCGAGGTCATCGACCCGCCCTCCGCCGATGTCACCGCCCACGTCGTGGAGATGCTCGCCGTCGAGGGCAAGGCCGCGGACCCCCGCACCCGGCGCGGCATCGCCTGGCTGCTCGCCGAACAGGAGCCCGGCGGAGCCTGGTTCGGCCGCTGGGGCACCAACTACGTCTACGGCACCGGCTCGGTGGTGCCCGCGCTCACCGCCGCCGGGATGCCGCTGGGTCATCCCGCGATCCGGCGCGCGGTGGCCTGGCTGGAGACCGTACAGAACGAGGACGGCGGCTGGGGCGAGGACCAGCGCTCCTACCAGGACCCGTCGTGGGCCGGGCGGGGCGCCTCCACCGCCTCGCAGACCGCGTGGGCGCTGATGGCCCTGCTCTCAGCCGGCGAGCGCGAGACCGGGGCCGTACGGCGCGGGATCGCCTACCTGGTGGAGACCCAGCGGGCCGACGGCACCTGGGACGAGCCCTACTTCACCGGCACCGGCTTCCCCTGGGACTTCTCCATCAACTACCACCTCTACCGGCAGGTGTTCCCGCTCACCGCCCTCGGCCGCTACCTGTACGGCGAACCCTTCGCGGAGAGGAATTCCCGATGACAGGGCGGCCGGCGCGGCCCGGAGCCGGGGCCGCGGAACCCGGACCGGCCGCCCCCCTCCTCATCGCCTGCGCCCTGCGCATCGAAGAGCTGGCCCTGCGCAGCCGCCGCGACCGCGGCGCGCCCGAGGAGCACGCGGTCCTGCGCACCGGCATGGGCCCGCGCGCCGCCGAGCGGGCCGTGGCCCGCGCGCTGGCCGCACCCCGGATGAGCGGGGCGGCCGTACTCGCCACCGGGTTCTGCGCCGGGCTCGTCCCGGGCATGCACCCCGGCGACCTCGTGGTCGCCGAGGAGACCAGGGACCCGCGCGGCGCCGTCGGCTGCCTCGCCGCCGGGCCCCTCGCCGAGGCGCTGGCCCGGGCGGCACCCGGCCGGACCGTCCACACCGGCCCCCTGATCGGCTCCGACCACGTCGTCCGCGGCCAGGAGCGCGCCCATTTGCGCGCCACCGGCGCCATCGCGGTCGACATGGAATCGGCGGCCACCCTCTGGACCGCCGCGCACACGGGGGACCACGCCGGGCTCCGCCCGGTTGCGGCCGTCCGGGTGATCGTGGACGCTCCGGAGCATGAGCTCGTCCGTATCGGCACCGTACGCGGTGGAATATCGGCTTTCCGCGTATTGCGTGCGGTACTGCCCGCATTTTATGAATGGCACCGTTCTTCGCTGCTCCCCAGGAGGTGAGCCAGATGGCCATGCCGTTGCGACAGTCCATCAGGGTCGGGACGTATCTCATCGAACAGAAGCTCCGCAAGCGTGAGAAGTTCCCGCTCATCGTCGAGCTGGAACCGCTCTACGCCTGCAACCTGGCCTGCGAGGGGTGCGGGAAGATCCAGCACCCGGCCGGGGTGCTCAAGCAGCGCATGCCGGTGGCCCAGGCGGTCGGCGCCGTACTGGAGTCCGGCGCGCCCATGGTGTCCATCGCGGGCGGCGAGCCCCTGATGCACCCGCAGATCCACGAGATCGTGCGGCAGTTGGTGGCGAAGCGGAAGTACGTGTTCCTGTGCACCAACGCGATGCTGCTCCGCAAGAAGATGGCGAAGTTCACCCCGTCGCCCTACTTCGCCTTCGCCGTCCACATCGACGGCCTGCGCGAACGGCACGACGAATCCGTCGCGAAGGAAGGCGTCTTCGACGAGGCCGTCGCGGCCATCAAGGAAGCGAAGAAGCGCGGGTTCCGGGTGACCACGAACTCCACCTTCTTCAACACCGACACCCCGCAGACCATCATCGAGGTGCTCAACTACCTCAATGACGACCTCCAGGTCGACGAGATGATGATCTCGCCCGCCTATGCCTACGAAAAGGCCCCCGACCAGGAACACTTCCTGGGCGTCGAACAGACCCGGGAACTCTTCCGCAAGGCATTCTCGGGCGGAAACCGGCGCCGCTGGCGGCTGAACCACTCCCCGCTCTTCCTGGACTTCCTGGAAGGCAAGGCCGATTTCCCCTGCACCGCCTGGGCCATTCCCAACTACTCGCTCTTCGGCTGGCAGCGCCCCTGCTATCTGATGAGCGACGGGTACGTGCCGACGTACCGGGAACTGATCGAGGAGACCGACTGGAGCAAGTACGGCCGCGGAAAGGACCCGCGCTGCGCGAATTGCATGGCGCACTGCGGGTACGAACCCACCGCCGTCCTCGCCACCATGGGCTCGCTCAAGGAATCCCTGCGGGCGGCCCGGGAGACGGTGGGGGGCAACTGGGAGAAGCGGGTATGACGGCCGCCGCGGGGGGCCCGGGCAAGGAGTTCGACCTGGGCTCCCTGCTGGCCGAGCGGGGTGGCGAGCGGTACGAACTGCACGCCCGCCACCTCAACCACCAGCTGCCCCGGATGCTCCACACCATCGGCTTCGACAAGGTCTACGAGCGGGCCGAGGGCGCCCACTTCTGGGACGCGGAGGGCAACGACCACCTCGACATGCTCGCGGGCTTCGGCGTCATGGGCCTGGGCCGTCACCACCCCGTCGTCCGGCGGGCCCTGCACGACGTGCTCGACGCGCAGCTCGCCGACCTCACCCGCTTCGACTGCCAGCCGCTGCCCGGGCTGCTGGCGGAGAAACTGCTCTCGTACAGCCCGCACCTGGACCGGGTCTTCTTCGGCAACAGCGGCACCGAGGCCGTGGAGACCGCGCTCAAGTTCGCCCGATACGCCACGGGCCGGCCCAGGATCCTCTACTGCGACCACGCGTTCCACGGGCTCACCACCGGCTCCCTGTCGGTGAACGGGGAAGCGGGCTTCCGGGACGGGTTCGCGCCCCTGCTGCCCGACACGAAGATCGCGCTCGGGGATCTGGCGGCCCTGGAACGCGAGCTGAAGCGCGGTGACGTGGCCGCCTTCGTCGTGGAGCCCATCCAGGGCAAGGGGGTGCAGGAAGCCCCGCCCGGGTTCCTGCGCGCCGCGCAGGAGCTGCTGCACCGTCACAAGGCGCTGCTCATCGCGGACGAGGTGCAGACCGGCCTCGGCCGGACCGGGGAGTTCTACGCATACCAGCACGAGCCCGGGGTGGAACCGGACCTGGTGTGCGTGGCCAAGGCGCTGTCGGGCGGCTACGTGCCGGTCGGGGCGACCCTGGGCAAGGACTGGATCTTCAAGAAGGTGTACTCGTCCATGGACCGGGTGCTCGTGCACTCGGCCAGTTTCGGCTCCAACGCGCAGGCGATGGCGGCCGGGCTCGCGGTGCTCTCCGTCATGGAGAACGAGTCGGTGGTGGCCAACGCCCGCGCCATGGGCGACCTGCTGCGCGGCCGGCTCGCGGCGATGGTGGACGAGTACGAGCTGCTGCACGAGGTGCGCGGCCGGGGGCTGATGATCGGCATCGAATTCGGCCGCCCGTCCTCGCTCGGCCTGCGCAGCCGGTGGACCATGCTCCAGGCGGCCCGCAAGGGGCTCTTCGCGCAGATGGTCGTCGTGCCGCTGCTCCAGAAGCACCGGATCCTGACCCAGGTCTCCGGTGACCACCTGGAGGTGATCAAGCTCATTCCGCCGCTGATCGTGGACGAGGCGGACGTGGACCGCTTCGTGGGCGCCTTCCGGGAGGTCATGGACGACGCCCACGGTGGCGGCGGGCTGATGTGGGACTTCGGCAGGACCCTGGTCAAGCAGGCCGTCGCGAACCGCTGACGGCCACATCCGGTCCGGTCAGTCCAGGAGGCGGTCGCGCAGCCGGACGAGGGTCTCGGGCGTGAGCCCGAGGCCCTCGGCGAGGTAGCGGTCGGTGCTGCCCCAGATCTCCTCAAGGGTGTCGAAGGCCGCGTGCAGGTACTCGGCGCGGGCGTCGAAGAGCGGGGCGAGCAGCTCCATCACCTCGGGGGAGCGGGCCTCCTCCGACTCGCTGCTGCGGCGCACCTTGTAGCGGCGGTGCGGAGCGTTCGACTCCAGGTAGTCCGCCACGATCGCCTCGCGCTCGACGCCGAGCGCGAGCAGGGTGACGGCGATAGAGAGCCCGGCCCGGTCCTTCCCGGCCGCGCAGTGCATCAGGACCGGGACCTCGTCCCGGACGAGCGCCTGGACGACCTGGCGGTGCTCCGCGGTGCGGGTCGTGACGATCTCCCGGTAGGAGTCGGACATCCGGCGGGCGGCCTTGCCGTCACCGAGCACCTGGCGCAGCTGGTCGAGGTGGCCGTCACGGACCATCCGCCAGAACTCCTTGCCGTCCGCCGGGTCGGAGAGCGGGAGGTTGACGTTGCGGACGCCGGGCAGTTCGACGTCCGGGCCTTCGAGGGCGTGGTCGGCGGAGTTGCGGAAGTCGAAGATGGTGTGGAGTCCGAGCGAGGCGAGGAATTCCGTATCGGTATCGGTGGCATGTGCCAGATGTCCGCTTCGGAAGACCTGTCCCGTTCTGACCCTCCGTCCGTCCGTGGCCGGGAGCCCGCCCACGTCACGGAAGTTGCGCACTCCGGTCAGCTCCGGCTCCGTGGGCGGGGCCTGGGGTATCTGCTGGGTCACGAGGACTCCTCCGTATCGTCGCGCGCGTCTGCGGCATGTCCGGATTGCACTGGTTGAGCGCAACTTGCCATAAGGGGCGGGGAGATCGGGCCGGTCCCCGTGAGCCAGATCATACGGTGACCGTGAGTGTGTGATCGCGAAAGCCGAATTGCCTTGCGGGGGCGGCTGTTGCCGATTGCGATTCGACGGAGGGTGACCGGAATTCCGTTGATCCCTCACCCGGCCGTTTCTCTTGGGGAATTCGTGGCTTGTTCCACGGGGGCCGGACGGAATACCTTCGCGTCGACCCGGATGGACCGCCTAATCCTGCCACCATCCGACACCGCACCCGACGATCCACGCGCCCGGCAGGAGCGGGGGAACCAGGTAAGCCGCCGTCCCGGATCCGATCTCCTCGGTCTTCTCGACGAGATCTTCCTCCGGGCGGCTCGGGGTGAAGCCGTACGCAAAACGGCCGGACATCTCCAGTCCGAACCCGACAGCTCACCTCGCAGGCGACGGAGAGGAATTCGCCATGCCCGCAAAGGGAAAGCATCGCCGCCCGAAGTCCGCCTCGATCACCCGCGGATTCGTCGTCGCGGGCACCGGAAGCGCGGCGCTCGCGCTGCCGCTGATGGGAGCCGCGGGCGCGCACGCCGCCACCGGCACGACGGCCACCACGGCCGTCGCCCTCCCGGCCCAGGTTCGCCCGGCGCAGGTCCCGGTGGCGCTCCGGGCCCCGGCCGCCGCCCCGCAGGCCTCCACGGTGTACACCGTGGTTCCCGGCGACTACCTCTCGAAGATCGCGGCCGAGCGGCACCTGAGCGGTGGCTGGCAGCGGGTCTACGAGGACAACCACGAGGCGGTCGGCTCCGATCCGTCGCTGATCCACCCGGGCCTGAAGCTGACCCTGGGCGCGCGGGCGCAGGAGCAGACCCCGGCCCCGGCTCCGGCCGAGCAGTCCGCCGAGGAGCCGACTCCGGCCGACTCCGGCCCGGCCGACTCGGGTGCGGAGGACTCCGGTACGGGCGACTCTGGTACGGCGGACGCTGGTACGGGCAGCACGGGCAGCACGGGCAGCCAGGCCACCGGATCCGGCACCGGCACCGCCTCGGCCGCCGGGTTCGTCGCCCCGGTCTCCGCCTCCATCACCACCCCGTACCGCCAGAGCGGCAGCATGTGGTCCAGCGGCTACCACACCGGCGTCGACTTCGCCGTGGGCACCGGCACCACCGTCCACGCGGTCGGCGCGGGCACCGTGGTCTCCGCGGGCTGGGGCGGCGCGTACGGCAACGAGGTCGTCATACGGCACGCGGACGGCCGCTACTCGCAGTACGGCCACATGTCCCAGCTCTCGGTCTCGGTCGGCCAGAGTGTCTCCGCGGGCCAGGCCATCGGCCTCTCCGGCGCCACGGGCAACGTGACCGGCCCGCACCTGCACTTCGAGATCCGCACGGGTCCCGGCTACGGCACGGACATCGACCCGCTGGGCTACCTCCGCTCGAAGGGCGTGAACGTCTGACGGCGCCCGCCGCCAGGGCGAGGGGGGCCGGGGCCCTAGGGGGGACCCGGCCCCCTTTCATGCCCCCGTTCACCTCGCCCCTTCAGGGACCTGACGCACTCCTCACTTATTCCTTACCGACCGGGTGGTATAGATCACGGTCCGTCAAGGCCTGGCTACGGTGGCGTAGGTCACGCCCTGGGGTGAAGGATGTCTTCTCGTGGCAGCGACGACAGCGATGACGACGAAGACGACGGCAAAGACGACAGCACAGACGACGGCGCAGGCGACGGCGCAGGCGACGGCACTGAAGACGGCTCTCCAGGGCATCGGCTCGTACGCGGCGATCGGGGACAGCTTCACCGAGGGTGTGGGGGATCCGGGGCCGGGGGACATTTTCGTGGGCTGGGCCGACCGGCTCGCCGTGCTCCTGGCGGACCAGCGCGAGGAGCACGACTTCCGGTACGCCAACCTCGCCGTGCGGGGCAAGCTCCTGGACCAGATCGTGGCGGAGCAGGTGCCGCGGGCCAAGGAGCTGGCACCCGACCTGGTCACCTTCTGCGCCGGGGGCAATGACATCATCCGGCCCGGGAGCGACCCCGACGACGTGGCGGAGCGGTTCGAGGCCGCCCTCGCCGACCTCGTCGGGTCGGTCGGGCAGGTGATGATCACCACCGGTTTCGACACCCGCGGGGTGCCGGTGCTCAAGCACATCCGGGGCAAGGTGGCGACGTACTCGGCGCACGTGCGGTCCATCGCCGACCGCTACGGATGCCCGGTGCTCGACCTCTGGTCGCTGAAGTCCGTACAGGACAGGCGGGCGTGGGACGACGACCGGCTGCACCTCTCGCCCGAGGGGCACACCCGGGTCGCGCTGCGCGCCGCCCAGGTGCTGGGGCTGGAGGTGCCCGCGGACCCGGACCAGCCGTGGCCCCCGCAGCAGCCGCGCGGCTCGGCGGAGGTCACCCGGGACAACATCCAGTGGGCGCGGGAGTACCTCGTCCCGTGGATCGGCAGGCGACTGCGCGGGGAGTCCTCCGGTGACCACATGGAGGCGAAGCGTCCGGACCTGCTGCCGCTGTAGCGGGGGCGGTCGCGGGGGGACCTGAACGCCGGGGCGCGAACGCCGGGGGCGGGAAGCGGAATCCTTCGGGGGCGGTGCGCGTTGGGATGGTGGTAGAACGTACGACCAGCCCTGCTCACTTCCTCCCTGGAGGCGCCTTGACCGGCTCCGGCCCCGGCTCCCGTCCCTTGCGTCCTCGGCTGCGAGCCCTGCGGCCCGAAGCCTTCGGCGCGGATCCGTCCGGCGCGCGGCTGGAGCGGATCCTGCGCTCGCCGAACTTCGCCGACGGCGTCTTCCAGAACCCGGTCGGGGCCAGGACCAGGCCCTCCGGATCGATGCTGGAGTTCGCCAAGATCTATTTCCACAAGGAGCAGCGGGTCCGGCGCAATCCCGGCGCGCCGGTCCCGGTGCACCCGACCACCCTGGCCGATCTGGCGAAGCCGCCGGTCAGCGGCCTGCGGCTGACCTGGATGGGACACTCCACCGTCCTCGCGGAGATCGACGGGCGCCGGGTGCTGTTCGACCCGGTGTGGGGAGAGCGGTGCTCTCCCTTCCCCTTCGCCGGCCCCAAGCGGCTGCACCCGGTGCCGGTGCCGCTGGCCGCTCTCGGTCCGGTCGACGTCGTGGTGATCTCGCACGACCACTACGACCACCTCGACCTGCCGACGATCAAGGCCCTGGCCGGTACGGACACGGTCTTCGCGGTCCCGCTCGGCGTCGGCGCGCACCTGGAGCACTGGGGTGTCAGAGCCGACCGGCTGCGCGAACTGGACTGGAACGAGACCACCAAGGTCGCCGGACTGTCGCTGACCGCGACCCCGGCCCGGCACTTCTGCGGGCGCGGCCTGCGCAACCAGCAGTACACGCTGTGGGCGTCCTGGGTCATCACGGGCGACGAGCACCGGATCTTCCACAGCGGAGACACGGGGTACTTCCCCGGCTTCAAGGAGATCGGCGCCGAGCACGGCCCCTTCGACGCGACGATGATCCAGATCGGCGCCTATTCGGAGTACTGGCCGGACATCCACATGACCCCCGAAGAGGGCATGACCGCGCACCTCGACCTCCAGGGCGGCGCCCCGCACGGCACGATGCTGCCGATCCACTGGGGCACCTTCAACCTGGCCCCGCACCCGTGGGACGAGCCGGGCGAGGGCACCCTCTCGGCCGCCGGGCGGGCGGGCGCCGCGATCGCGCTGCCCGTGCCGGGCCGACCCTTCGAGCCGGGAGCCGAGGACGCCCCGGCCGAGCCGTGGTGGCGCCCGTTCGTGTCGGGCCCGGCCCCGGCTCCGGCCGCTGCGTCGGCCGCGCCCGGGTCCGTGTCCGGGTCCGCGTCCGTGTCCGGGTCCGGGTCCGGGTCCGGGTCCGCCGCGCGGCCTTCGGCCCGCCCGGCGCCCGCGTCGGACGCGCACGAGGAGCCGGAGGCCGTGGGCAGCTGACCGGTTGGCGCGGCGGGGGCTCGTACGGTGGCGGGGGCGCTGAGGAGGCGCCCGAAGGGGTATTCGGGCTGTCGTGCGAGCGCTCCTTCCGGAGCGGGACGCACCCCGGTGAAGTTCCCCAACTGGCCGCCTGAGCGACGAGGGCGCGGTCTAGCGTGGGTACCCGGTGATCAACGCCGGGTCCCGGCACCGCGGGGGCCCGGCCCCCGTACGTACCGAGGACGCCGATGTCCGGACTCCGTGCCGCCCGCCCCCGCCACTCCCCGTCGAGACACGCCGTCACCGGTCCGGGCCGGCAGATACGGCCCCAGCTGATCCGCGCCGCCGTACTCCCCACCCTCGCCGCCGGGCTCAGCGGCGCCGCCGCGGTGATCTTCACCCTGCAACTCGGCGGCGGCGCGGGCGCGCGCGACGCGCGGCTGTGGCCGGTGCTCACCGGCTGCGCCCTGCTCGTCGTCGGCGCGCTCGCCGCGGCCCTGCTGGGGGCCCAGCGCGCGGGCAAGGCCGTACGGGACCGCTGCGAGGCGCTGCGCCGGTCCAGCGTGCGCGGCCGCCATGAACTGGGGACGGTCGCGGACCGCCTGGAACGCGGCGAGAACCCGCCCCGCCCGCCGCGCGGCTCCGGTGGCGCGCCGGGGGCCTCCGGGAGCGGCGCCGGTCAGGAACAGGTCGACGAATTCTGGCTGCTCTCCCAGGAGTTGCGCGGCGCGCGGGAACAGGCGCACACGACCCTGGTGCGGCTGGCCGGGCCCGGCACCCCCTCCGACAGCGACCGGAAGGTCGAGGTCTTCGTCAACCTCGCCCGCCGCCTCCAGTCGCTGGTGCACCGCGAGATCGCGCTGCTCGACGAGCTGGAGGACACGGTCGAGGACCCGGACCTGCTCAAGGAGCTGTTCCACGTCGACCACCTCGCGACCCGGATCCGGCGCCACGCGGAGAACCTCGCGGTGCTCGGCGGCGCCTCCTCCCGGCGGCAGTGGACCCGCCCCATCGACCTGAGCGAGGTGCTGCGCTCCGCGGTGGCGGAGGTCGAGCAGTACACCCGGGTCAAGGTGGTGCCCCCGGCGGGCGGCACCGTGCGCGGGCACGCCGTCGCCGACGTGGTGCACCTGCTGGCCGAACTCGTCGAGAACGCCACGGTGTTCTCCGCCCCGGACACCGATGTCGTGGTGCGCGCCGAGCGGGTCACGGCCGGGATCGCGGTCGAGGTCGAGGACCGCGGCCTCGGCATGCCGGCCGAGGAACAGCACCGGATGAACGCCCTGCTCGGCGACCCCGACCAGATCAACGTCCGGCGGCTGCTGGCGGACGGGCGGATCGGCCTGTTCGTGGTCTCGTCCCTGGCCCGCAGGCACGGGATCGCCGTCGAGCTGAAGTCCAACATCTACGGCGGGGTGCTCGCCGTACTGGTGCTGCCGCAGGAGCTGTTGGGTGCCGGGGCGGCGAGCGCGGCCGACGCGGCGGGCGGTTCGCGGGCGACCTCGTGGGGGACCGGCGAGGCGCATTCCGTGCCGCCGCTGGAGCCCGTACGGACCGTGGTGGCGCCCCAGCTCCCCGACGCGTGGTCCGGGCCGGGGGACGGTTCGGGGGACGGCTCGGGGGACGGGCCGGATCCGGCCGTCCCGGCGTGGGCGACCGCGCCGACCGCCGCGCCGGTGGGGGAGGCCGCTCCCGCTTCTGAGCCGGGGCCGGAGCCGGAGGCGACGCCGAGGGAGCGTCGGCGGCCGGTACCGGTGCTGATCACCACGGCGTTGCCCCCGGCCTCGGGTGGCGCCGCCGTGGTGCCCGCCGCGCGGGGCGAGGGCGGCCGTCCGCCGCTGCCCCGGCGCCGGGCCCAGGAGCACCTCGCGCCACAGCTGCGCGAGGCGCCCGTACCGCGCCGCGCGGACGGCCACGGACCTGACGGCGAACCGCCCCTGCACGACCCGGGTCTGATGGCCGCCTTCCAACGGGGCTTCGGTCTCGCCCAGTTGGAGACCCCGTCATGACGACGCCATGACGACGCCATGACGACGCCAGGAACCACATCCGCGTACCGCACCGAGGAGAACCTCCGATGACAGCCGAAGTGGCCACCAAGATCACTCAACTCTCCGACCTGGACTGGCTGTTGGGCGGTCTGGTGCAGCGTGTGCCCTACACCCGCAGTGCCGTGCTGCTCACCTCGGACGGTCTCGTCACCTGCGTGCACGGCCTCGACGCCGACGCCGCCGACCACATGGCCGCGCTCGCGTCCGGCCTCTACTCGCTCGGCCGCAGCGCCGGATCGCGGTTCGCGGACGGGGCCGAGGTCCGCCAGGTCGTCGTCGAGCTGGACTCGGCGCTCGTCTTCGTCTCGGCGGCCGGATCGGGCACCTGCCTGGCCGTCCTCGCCGACCGGGAGGCGGACGCCGGCGTGCTCGGCTACGAGATGGCGATGCTGGTCAAGAGCGTACGTCCGTACCTGGCGGCCCCGCCCCGGCGCCCGGCCGTCGCCCCGGAGCGATGAGGAGGCGTGCCACGGGGGCGCGCGCGGCCGGTCCGTACCCGGTGGGGGCCGTCCGGGACACGCCCTGGCTCGACGACACCGCAGGCCGGGTGATGCGCCCGTACACCGCGAGCGGCGGCCGGACCCGCCCGGTCATGACGCTCGACCTGCTGTCCCTGGTGAGCGCCACCGGGGTACGGCCGTGCGCGCCGCTCGGCCCGGACCACAGCCTCGCGCTGCGGCTGTGCGCGGGCGCGGCGGCCGTCACCGTCGCCGAGGTGGCCGGGCAGCTGCAGCTGCCCGCCGTGGTCACCAAGGTGCTGCTGTCCGACCTCATGGAGTACGGGGCCGTCACGGCCCGGTCGCCCCGCTTCCCCGGCACGCCCGGGGTCCCGGGGGCGGCGGCCGACGACCAGTGTCTGCTGAGGGCGGTGCTCGATGGCCTACGTCGCAGGCTGTGACGGCGGGGCTCCGGCGCGGGGACCGTCCGGGCAGGGCTCGCCGGTCACCCTGAAGATCCTGGTCGCGGGCGGTTTCGGGGCCGGCAAGACCACCTTCGTGGGCGCGGTGAGCGAGATCGAGCCGCTGAGCACGGAGGAGCTGCTGAGCGGGATCGGCGAGAGCACCGACCCGCTGGACGGGGTCGAGGCGAAGACGACGACGACCGTCGCGCTGGACTTCGGGCGGATCACGCTGGACGACCGGCGGGTGCTCTACCTCTTCGGCACGCCCGGTCAGCATCGCTTCTGGTTCCTCTGGGAGGAGCTGTGCGCGGGCGCGCTGGGGGCCGTGGTCCTCGCCGACACCCGGCGGCTCGCCGACTGTTTCGCGGCCGTCGACTTCTTCGAGCGGCGCGGGATCGGCTTCATCGTCGCCGTCAACGAGTTCGACGGCGGCCACCGCTACACGACCAGTGAGATCCGCGAGGCGGTGGGCCTCGCGCCGGAGGTGCCCGTCGTGCGGTGCGACGCGCGGCTCACCGGTTCCGGCACGGGAACGCTGGCCGTCCTCGTCCACCATCTGCTGTCCAGGGCCGCGTCTTCTGAGTCGGGGGAACCGCCATGAGCCACATGACCACTTACACGACCTCTTCGATGACCCCTTCCACGACCTTTTACGAATCGACCGGACACCTGTTGCTCACCCCCGTGGACCGGGAGGCGCCAGCCCGGGTCCTGCGGCTGCGCGAACTGGGCCTGGGGGAGCGGGTGGACGCGGAACTCGACGCCTTCGCGCGACGGATCGCGACGACGCTCGGAGCGCCGTACGCGGGGGTCAACTTCATCGGTGAGGAACGGCAGTTCTTCGCCGGACTGCACCACGGAGGCGACGCCCCGGCGAGCGGTTATCCGGCGCGGGTGCTCGCCCGCGACCAGGGGTACTGCCCGCACGTGGTGGTCCGGCGGCGGGCGCTGGTCCTGGAGGACGTACGGGACTTCGCGCGCTTCGCGGGCAACGCGGTGGTCGACGGCAGCGGGATCCGCTCCTACCTGGGAGCCCCGCTGACCGACCGGCGGGGGGTGGTGCTCGGGACGGTGTGCGCGGTGGACGTGGTGCCGCGCCGGTGGGGGACCGAGGGACTGGCCACGGTCAAAGCGCTGGCGGCGGAGCTGGTGTCCGTCTTCCACGCGCGCGAGGACGGCCTGCGGGCGGGCTGAAGCGCCAGAGGTGATTGTCAGTGGTGGGTCCTACCGTCGGAGGGAGGAGACCGAGCCGAGAGGAGCCGTGGGGATGGCCGGGACCATGACCGCGGACGACGTCCGCACGATCGCGCTGTCGCTCCCCGACAGCAGCGAGAAGACCGCCTGGGGCATGCCGACCTTCCGGGTGGGCGGCAAGATGTTCGCCGCGCTCGCGGACGACGACTCCTCCTTCGGGGTGAAGTGCCCGAAGGAGGAGCGCGCCGAACTGATCGCCGCCGAACCCGCCAAGTTCTTCATACGTGAGGGGCACGACGACAACTACGCCTGGCTGCGGGTCCGGCTCGCGGCCCTGGACGGGGCCGCCGAGCTGCGCGCGATCCTGGTGGACTCCTGGCTCCAGGCGGCCCCGAAGCGGCTCGCCCAGGCGCACCCCGAGGTCGGGGGAGGCGTGGTCTAGCCCTGTGGGTTCGGGTGGAGGAAGGCGGTGATCCGCTCGCGCAGCCCCCGCGGGTCCAGGCCGTGGGCGGCGGTGTGTTCGTCGATCGTGCCGAACCGCCGCAGCTCCGCCTTGCCCACGCCCAGGCCCAGGACCCGGTGCGGGACCTCGACCAGGGCGGCGGCGGCCGCGCCCGACGACGTACCGGCGAGATAGGGCTCGACCAGGACCACCTCGGCCGATCCGACGGCGGCGCGCAGGGCCGCGTCGTCGAAGGGCCGGACGGTCGTCGCGTAGAGCACGGTCACGTCCATCCCCTCGGTCGCCGCCAGGACGTTGTCCAGCAGCGGCCCCACGGCCACCACCACCCCCGCGCGCCCCTCGCGCACGGTCAGGAAGCGGGCTCCGTCGACGGGCCGCGGGGCGGCGTTGGACTGCTGGGAGAGCCGGACGTACACCTTGTCGTCCCCGGCGGCGTACGCGTGGCGCAGCAGCGCCTCGGCCTCGTCTGGGTGTCCGGGGACATGGACGGTCCAGCCGTCCAGGGTGTCGAGCAGCGCGACGTCGCCCGGCGCCATGTGCGTGAACCCGCCCGCGGGCCAGTCGTACGAAGCGCTCGCGCTGACCAGGACCCCGCCCGTGCCCTGGTGCCCGAAATCCAGCTTGATCTGCTCGAACGGCCGCTCGACGAGGAAGCTTGCGAAGGTGTGCACCACCGGTCGCAGCCCGGTCAGCGCCAGCCCGCCGCCGACGCCCACGAGCAGCTGCTCCCGGATGCCGACATTGATCACCCGGTCCGGGTGCCGCGACCGGGCGGGGCGGAACCCGTCCATGGTGATCTCGGCGAGCACCACGGCCAGCCGGGGATCCTCGTCGAGCTGCCGCGTGGTGAAGGAGACGAAGCGCTCCCGCATCGAATTGCCGGCCACGATGTCCATGGATTCCTCAGCCCTTCGTCTCGACGCGGGCGACCACGGCGTGCGGCCGCCCGGGATGGGGTGCGGTGAAGGCGGCGTACAGCGCCTCGTGGTCCCGGCCGTCCACGCTGACCGCCGACCACCCGGCCGCCTCGAACCGGGACGCGATGCCGCCCGGCCAGCCGTGGGTGGCGGAATCGTTGTCGATCACCACGGTGTGCAGCCGCTCCAGCGCGGCCGGCCCGGCGTAGGCGATGGCTTCGTGATTGCTGCCTTCGTCGAGCTCGGCGTCGCCGATCAGCGTCCACACCGCGGGACCGTCCAGCCCCTGCGCCCGCAGCCCGAGCGCGCTGCCGACGGCGAGAGGCAGCCCGTGGCCGAGGGAGCCGCTGCCGATCTCCACGCCGGGGACGAGGGTGCGGTCCGGGTGGTGCCCGAGCGGGGAGGCGTACGCACCGAAGCCGGGCAGCCACTCGACGGGGAAGAACCCCTTGGCGGCGAGCACGGCGTAGTAGGCCATCGGCCCGTGCCCCTTGGACAGCAGGAACCGGTCCCGCATGTGGTCCGCTGCGCGCGCCGGGTCCACCCGGAGCACCCGGTCGTAGAGCACCCACAGCACGTCCAGCGTGGACGTGGCCGCCGGTCCGTGCTTCTCGTCCCCGGTCATGAGCCCCATGAGCCGGTCCAGATCCTCGAAGCGGAATCCCGTGTCCGCAGTCATTTGCGTCATACACCGATCGTGCAACCTCAACCGTGCTTGAGGTCAACCCCGCCCTTCCCGGCCTGCCACGCCCGGTGGCGAAAAGGTGCGCGCGACCACCTCCAGAAGTGCGGTATCGTTCTCGTGCACGAGCGATCGCGGCGAAAGTCGCAGGTCAGCGAGTAGCGGGACGTGGCGCAGCTTGGTAGCGCACTTGACTGGGGGTCAAGGGGTCGCAGGTTCAAATCCTGTCGTCCCGACTGTGCTTTATGCACGTCGGAGGCCGTTCTCTCATCCATGAGAGGACGGCCTTTTCCGTGCCCGGAATGCTGGTGGTCGCGGTGTGGTCGCACGTCCCCCGCAGGGCCGGTCCGCAGTGGTGTGGACGCCAGGTGAGGTGGGGGAGCGGAGCCGGTTGAGGGCTTCGCGGAGGTGCTGGACGTGGTCGCGTGGTGGTCGCAGCTGTTCCAGCCAGGTCCGTCGATTGTCTCGTTTCTGGGCCCGGGTGAGGGTGTGGTCGATGGTGTCGACGGCTTCGCGGGCGGCTTGTTGGGTGAGGTGGCTGTAGATGTTCGCGGTGGTCGAGAGGGTGGAGTGCCGCAGCGTCTTGGAGACGACGGTGAGGGGGACGCCGGCGGTGATGGTGATGGTGGCGGCCAGGTGCCGCAGGTCGTGCACCGTGATCGTTGGGCTTCCTCGGAGAGCCGGTGGAGCCTGTCGAGCACCAGGTGCGGTCCGAGCGGACGGCCGTCGGACCGACAGAAGACGAGGCCGGCGAACGGGTTGTTGGGATCTCCGCGGGTTCGCCGGGTGGATTGAGCTCGGTGTCGGAGGGCAGTGGCGACGCTGGGGGAGATGGCCACCCAGCCGCGGCTCGAGCGGGTCTTCGGCGTGGTGATGACCAGCCGGTTGTTGTCGACGGCGGAGAGCGTGCAGCGTACGTAGAGCACGCCCTCGCGCAGGTGGACGTCGTCCCAGTGCAGACCGAGTGCCTCGCCCTTGCGCAGGCCGGTGCCGATGAGGAACTCGAACAGGTCGGCCATCTCCGGGTCTGCCCGGTGGCAGTGCTGGAGGAAGTGGACGGCTTCGTCAGCGGTCCAGATGCGCCGCTCGGGCGACGGCGGGCGGTGAAGTGCCGGGGGGCTGGCGGGGTTGCGGGCGAGGCGATGCTGGCGGACCGCGTCACCGAGAGCGCTGGAGAGGGTGGCAAGGCACCGGTAGAGGGTGGTCTGGCCGTGGCCGGCGGCGAGCTCGCCGGTGACGAAGGCCGCGATGTGACGGTGTCCGAGCTCGTCCAGCTTGAGGGTGCCGAAGGCGGGCGCGAGGTCGTTGTGGACGTAGTCCCGGTATCGCGCCATGGTGGTCGGCTTGAGCACGAGGGCTTTGGCGGCGAGCCAGGCGGTCAGGTAGTCGGCGACGCTCTGGTTCGGGTCGGCGTTGAACCCGCCGGCCTCGCCCTCGAGGAACCTCCGCGGCGCCCCTTCGGCCGCGTCGTGACTGCCGAATCCGCCACGACGGACGGTGGTCCGGCGGTGGCCCGCTGCCGGGACGTCGACGGCGAAGGTTCACGTCCCGTGGTCACCGTCGGTGAGCAGGTGGGGGCAGTGCGCTCCGAGCTGGTGACGCAGTGTGTCCCGGCAGCCACACCTCCGGTAGATGCGGCCGCGGTCGCAGGGGGTACGCATGGGGATCGCCTCCAGGAGGCGGAGGAAGGGCCGAGACCTCCAGTCTCGTGCGACCGCCCGCGACCACCAGGACCCGTGCGCCCCGTGTGACCTGTGCTTTCCCCTTGTCTTTGCGCCAAGGGCAGCGCCTTGGCTTACCTCCGCAGACGCCCAGGAGATTCTTCGTCTGCTGGCGGTACAGACGCCGCACCACGGCTGACCAGCCAAAATGGCGGACGCTGGGCCAAGTTCCCGCCTCCTGGCCCGCGAATGGTCCGGATCTTGGGGGGCGATACGAGCAGCGCCAGCGTGGTCAGCAGCACGCCGTATGGGCACGTGCCGCGCATGGGTGACGACGTACTCGGGCGGCCCCACAGGAGAAGTGGCCAGCTGCCGAAGCGGCCGGCGGCGGGCACGACGGGAATCGGGATCTCGAAGCGGACCGTCCCGTAGGTGATGACAATCGCCTCCGACATCGAGGTGCTGGCGCGGTTCGGCCGCGCCCTCGCCGGCCCGATCCGCTGCCGCATCATGCTCGCCCTGTGCCAGGCTCCGGCCCATCCCGCCGAGCTGGCCGACGCGCTGGGCATCTCCCGGACCCGGCTGTCGAACCACCTGGCCCGCCTGCGCGACTGCGGTCTTGTCGTCACGGTCCCGGTCGGCCGCCGCACCCGCTACGAACTCGCCGACGAGTGCCTCGGCCACGCCCTGGACGACTTGCGCACCGCCGTGGTCGCCGTCGAGGCCGACCGTGCGTGAGTGGACGCCGAGGAGAAGGGTTGCTGTTGAGATGGCTGCGGAGACATCCATCGGCCCGGCCCCGGCCCGCCGTGACGCCCTCGCGAAGCGGATACGGCTGCTGGTCGCGGCCACCATCACCGTCTCCGGTCGTCTCGCCGGTACAGCGGCCGGGTCCGGCTCCGCCTACCCCGCGCAGCGGTACTCGCAGCGGGCCGGCGGCACCAGCTCAAGGCCTCGGGCCGTCGCCTCGGTCTACGCACGGCCGTGGCGCTCGACGGGCTGCCCGGGCGGTGAGGCTGCGGAGCGGGTGCCCTGTCTTCGCCGCACATGCTTCAGGTTGCGGGTGTGGCCGTCGTCTGTTCGTCGGTCAGGCGGGCCCGCCAGTCGCTGACGTAGTCGTCGGGCATGGACGCCAGGCGGGCGATTTCCCCGTCGCTGCGCCCATCGGACCAGGCCAGGATCCGTGTCACGGTGCGGTTCCGTGCCGCGCGGAAGTCCTTGACCATGTTCTCGAGGCGTTCGACTTCCTCGGCTTCGCGGACGAGCTGCTGGTCGACGGCGGAGCGTTCCTCGGCGCGCAACCGGCGCAGATGGGCGTCCAGGCCCGTCAGGACCAGACCCTCCTCGTGCGCGGAGTTCTGGAACCCTTCGGCCAAGGCCGCCAGCACGCAGTCGGGGACGTCGGCCAGGGTGGCCCCGGGCGGCTTGGCCGCCTCCCAGGTGCCCCGACCCGCCTCTGTCGTCTCCAGCCAGACGCGGGCGTCTGTCGGAACACGGTCGCCGCACGCCTGCGCGCGGTAGGCGTACAGGGCGGCACGGTGGCCGTAGAAAGTGAAACCGTCCTCGATCTGCCGGTCGGCGGCGCGGCACATCCGCCCCGGTACACCGCCGTAGCCGCTCTCGGGACTGTAGTCGGCGTAGGCTTCGAGTTCCGCGTCCGTGGCCAGGCCCCAGGAGGGATCGCACAGACCGGGGTTCATGGCGAGGAACGCGCCGACCTCGACACGCCAGGCAGGGATCGGTGTCGTGCGCAGCCTGGGCCAGCGGAGATCCCCGGAGGGGTCGAAGGTGTGGGTCGCGGCCTGCTCGATGTCGTCCCAGGCGGTGGCGGCCTCGGCCGACCACTCCAGTTCGTCGTCCGGTCCGCTGCGGTGGATGGAGTCCACGAGCCGCTGCACGGCGGGGAGTATGCGCAGGGCGAGCGCGTGCAGTTCCTCAGCGGTGAAGAAGCGCCAGGAGCAGCCGCGCTGTTCGTCATGGGTCAGGTGGCCGAGCAGCTGCACCATGCTTCCGGAGGCCGGGACGGCCCCGTCGCCGAGTGCCCTGCGGGGGAGGCCGGGGAGCTGGCTGCCGAGGTCTTCGGACGGGGCCCGCCAGTCGATGTCGCCGAACCATACGGCGCCGTCGCGTGCGTCCACTGCCAGCCACTGGTGGTAGCCCGCACCCGGGCCGTAGCGCTGCTCCTGCTGCTCGGCGTGCTCGTCGTGCCATACGTACTCGCCCGGAGGCGGGTCCAGCTCCACGGCCATGAAGCCGTCCTCGGGGCGGTAGCCGGTGAGGACGCGGGCCGTTCGCGGCGCACTGTCGGCGGCGGTCATGAGGGGTTTCCTCTCGCTGGAACGTCAACCACCGCAAACGTAGGGCGCCCGTCACACAATAGTTTAACTTTCAGCCACCGCGTCCGGTAGTCGGACAAGCCGGGAGACCTGGCGCCATCACCCGGTCTACGCGCGTGCGGCCGCCGTCAACTTGGCGCATTTCGCGTGGATTCACGCTCCGTTCACCTCCGGTGGCCGCCCGCCGCAGCCTCATGCGAGCGCGGCCAGCGCTTGCGCGGCGAGCATCTGCTCCAGGTCCAGGACGGCGCGCGGGGCGTGCCGGGTGTCGATGCGGACGGCGTAGATGAAGCGCGTCAACTGCGGCTCGGCCAGGGGGCGGGCCACGACCCGGGTGTTGGCGCGGGGCAGGGCGAGTCGCGGCATGACGGCCACGCACAGGCCTGCGGCCACGAAGCCGAGCACGGTGTTGAAGTCGTCCCCCTCGTATTGCAGGCGGGCCTGGAAGCCAGGCGTATTGGCCATTTTGGAAAGCAGTTCCAGGCGCAGTGCGGCCTCCGGAGCCGCGATCCAGGTCTCGGACGCGAGGCTGGCCAGGTCGATGACCTCCCTGTCGGCCAGGCGGTGGTGTGCCGGGACCACGGCCACCACCGGATCCCGTGCGACCAGCGTCCGGCGCAGCATCCGGGGCGGCGGGACGGGGATGAAGTCGTAGTCGTAGCTGAGGGCCAGGTCCATGTCCCCCCGCTTGAGCCGGTTGTGGCAGGCCTCGGGTTCCAGTTGGCCGAGGCTGACCTGCACGTGGGGGTAGGCCGCGTGGAGTTGGGCCAGCGCTTGCGGAACGATGCTGGTGGCGGCCGAGGCGAAGGCGCCGAGGCGGATCCGTCCGGCCGTACCCGCGCGCATGGCGTCGAGTTCCACCGATGCCGTCGCCAACGCGTTGCGGACGCCCTGCTCGGCGTCGAGAAGGACTTCGCCGGCCGGTGTGGCGCGCACGGGCCGGCGCTCCAGCACTCTCAGGCCCGCGCGGCGTTCGAGTTCGGCGATCTGCTGGGAGACCGCGGGCGCGCTGTAGCCGAGCTCGCGTGCGGCGGCGTTGAAGGAGCCGTGCCGCACGACGGCTTCGAGGGTGGCGAGCAGGCGGGGGTCGAGTCCGTGCACGGAGTTAAGGCTCACTTATCTGTCGCGAAGATGTGTTTTCTTGTGATTGCGGATGAACGCCAGCAGGATTCTTGCTCGCGGCAAGAAAAACGCAAGCCCGCGCTCCCGGATCGTGACCGCCCCTCCACCTTGTCGCCGGGGCGCCCTCCGCCAGTGCCCCGTCCGCCCCGTCCGCCTTTTCTGCCGCAGCCCGCCGTGGCCGGGGACGTCCGGCGGGGCGGGTGTGCACCCGGCCGTCGACGATCACCCCTCACGCCTTGAAAGGAAGTGGTATGCCCCAGCCACCACTCATCGGACTCACCACCTACCTGGCCGACGCCCGGTGGGGCGAGTGGGACCTGCCCGCCGCAGTGCTGCCTGCGGCCTACGCCGGCTGTCTCCAGGCCGCGGGCGGCCGGGCCGTCCTGCTGCCGCCGGACGCCCCGTCGGCAGCGGCCGATGTGGTCGCACGTCTGGACGCGATCGTCCTGACGGGAGGCGAGGACGTGGATCCCGCCCTGTACGGCGCCCGGCCCCACCCGCGCACGGGGCCGCCGGTCCGCGAGCGCGACCGGTGGGAGCAGGCTGTACTGGCCGCCGGTCTCGCCCGCGACATACCCGTGCTCGGAGTGTGCCGGGGTATGCAGCTGATGAACGTACACGCCGGAGGCACCCTCATCCAGCACCTGCCCGACAGGGTGGGCCATCACGGCCACAACCCCGACCGGGGCCACTTCTGTGCCCACACCGTCACCACCGCGCCGGGGACCCGGATCGGCGCCCTCCTGCCGGGGACCCGCGAGGTCGCCACGCACCATCATCAGGCGGTGGATCGCCTGGGCGCCGGGTTCATCGTGGCCGCCCGTGCGGCGGACGGCACCGTCGAGGCGATCGAGAGCACCCGGCACCGCTTCGCCGTGGGCGTCCAGTGGCATCCGGAGATGGGTGTCGACACGCCGGTGGTGCACGCCCTGGTGGATGCCGCCGGTTTCGCCGCAGACACCGATCGGGCGGCTTCGGTGGCAGGACGGAAAGTGCGCACGGTACGAAACCCGCCGGGCCGGACTTTCCCGACACAGGTGTCTTGACACCCTCCGGCGCACCCATCAGGATCACACCGTGAACCTGTCAGACAGCCAGACAGGTGGCCAGGCCCCGCGGCGCGTCAGCGCGATGGAAGCGGTCTTCGGCCACCTGCGCAGCGCCATCGAGCGCGGTGAGTACGTCGTGGGCGACAAGCTCCCCTCCGAAGCCGAGTTGTGCCGGACCCTGGAGGTCAGCCGGCCCGTGCTGCGGGAGGCGCTCCGAGCCCTCCAAGCCATCGGCCTGACCGCCTCCAAGAGCGGCAAGGGCACGTTCGTCCTGGCGAACACGGTCGAGGACCCCACCTTCGGCGACTACGTCGCCAGCGACCTGCTGGAGGTGCGCCGGCACGTCGAGATCCCGGTCGCCGGGTACGCCGCGCTGCGCCGCACCCCGGAGGACCTGGACCATCTGGGCCATCTGCTCGACCGGATGGAGCAGGAGACCGACACCACCGCGTGGGTGGCGATGGACACCGTCTTCCACCTGGCGGTGGCCGAGGCATCCCGCAACCCCGTCTTCCGCCGCGTCATCGAGGAGATCCGCGACGCACTGGCGCGTCAGTCGACCTTCCTCAACGAACTGGGCGGCCGGCGCGAGCAGTCCAACTGCGAGCACCGGGCGATCCTCGAGGCGCTGGCCGACGGTTCCGAGCACGACGCGGTGGAGGCCATGTCCCACCACCTCCTGCGGGTCGAGACGACCCTCACAGAAATCGTGCGCCCCCAGCGCGCGGCCACCTCCACGGAAGGCAGACCCGAGGCGTGAGCGAGCAGTTCCTCAAAGACGAGAAGCGCCCCACGACCCGTCACGTGGACGCCGGGGACACCGGCTACAGCAAGTCCTTGACACCCCGGCACGTCAACATGATCGCCATCGGGGGTGCGATCGGCACCGGGCTCTTCCTCGGCGCGGGCGGACGCCTCGCCGACGCCGGCCCCTCACTGTTCGTCGCCTACGCCGTCTGCGGGATCTTCGCGTTCCTCGTCGTACGCGCGCTCGGCGAGCTCGTCATGTACCGGCCGTCCTCCGGCGCCTTCGTCTCGTACGCCCGGGAGTTCCTCGGGGAGAAGGGCGCGTACACCGCGGGCTGGATGTACTTCCTCAACTGGGCGACCACCGGCATCGCCGACATCACCGCCGTCGCCACCTACACCCATTACTGGCGCCTGTTCTCCGACGTCCCGCAGTGGGTGATCGCGCTCATAGCCCTGGCCGTGGTCCTCACCGTGAACCTCATCTCGGTGCGGATCTTCGGCGAACTGGAGTTCTGGTTCGCCATCGTCAAGGTCGGCGCGCTGGTCGTCTTCATGGCCATCGGGATCTTCTTCCTCGTGACCCGGCACCCCATCGACGACGCCGTGCCCGGTCCGTCCCTGATCACCGACAACGGCGGGATCTTCCCCAACGGCCTGCTGCCCATGCTGCTGATCATCCAGGGCGTCGTCTTCGCCTACGCCTCCGTCGAGCTGGTCGGAGTCGCGGCCGGTGAGACCGAGAATCCCGAGGAGATCATGCCGAAGGCGATCAACTCGATCATGTGGCGCGTCGGCCTCTTCTACGTCGGCTCGGTCGTCCTGCTGTCGATGCTGATGCCGTGGAACAGCTACAGCGCCGGCCAGAGCCCGTTCGTGACCGTGCTCTCCCACATCGGCATCCCGGCGGCCGGCGACGTGATGAATCTGGTCGTTCTCACCGCGGCCATGTCCTCGCTCAACTCCGGCCTCTACTCCACCGGCCGCATCCTGCGCTCGATGGCCGTCAACGGCTCCGCCCCGAGCTTCACCGCCCGGCTGAGCCGCACCCAGGTGCCCTACGGCGGCATCCTGCTCACCAGCGGCATGTGCGTCCTCGGCGTCGGGCTCAACTTCGTCGTTCCGGCGGACGCGTTCGAGATCGTGCTCAACCTGGCCGCCATCGGCATCCTCGCCACCTGGGGCATGATCATGCTCTGCCACCTCCTCTTCTGGCGGAAGACCCGTGACGGCGAACTCACCCGCCCCTCCTACCGCCTGCCCGGCTCCCCGTGGACCGAACTCGTGACGCTGGCCTTCCTCGCCTCCGTCCTGGTCCTCATGTACGCCGACGGAGGGGCCGCACGCACCACCGTGCTGTGCGTGCCACTGATCGCCGCGGCGCTGGTCGCCGGCTGGTACGCCGTCCGCGGCCGCGTGGCGCGCGCCGCCGCCAAGAGCGAGGGCTGAGCCGGACGCCGGTCCGGCCCGCCCCCGGGCCGGACCGGCCGTCCGCCCCACCGGACCGCAGCAACCCACCACCGAACGAGGCAGTGATGCGCAGCAGTCTCCTCGCGGACGCGCCCGTGATCCGCGAGCCCCAGCATGCACCCGTCGCCCATGTCACCCGGGGCGGCATGATCGAGGGAGTCCACTACGGCTCCGTCGTCGTCCTCGACGGTGAGGGCGAAGTCCGGTTGAGCATCGGCGACATCGAAGCCGCGTGCTACCCGCGCTCAGCCCTCAAGCCGGTCCAGGCCGTCGCCATGGTGCGGGCCGGGCTGCCGCTCGACGGCGCCCTGCTCTCCCTCTCGATGGGCAGCCACTCCGGCGAGGAGCACCACCTCGCAGGTACCCGGCTGATCCTCGAACTGGCCGGCCTCACCGAGGACGACCTGCGCAACGTCCCCGACGTGCCGTACGCCCCGGCGGTCCGGGACGCCTGGGTGCGCGAGGGCCGCGGGCCTTCCCGGCTCGCCCAGAACTGCTCCGGCAAGCACGCGGCGATGCTGTACCTGTGCAAGCTGGCCGGCTGGCCCCTGGAGAGCTACCTCGACCCGGGCCACCCGCTTCAGAGGGCGATCGCCGAGGTCGTCGAGGAACTCACCGGCCAGCACATCGCGAACGTCACCGTCGACGGTTGCGGAGCCCCGCTGTTCGCAGTGTCCCTGCACGGCCTGGCCCGCGCCGCCGCCCGCATCGCCACGGCCGGTCCGGACACCGCCGGGCGCCAGGTGGCGGACGCGCTGCGCGTCCACCCGGAGATGGCCTCCGGCACAGGGCGGGACACGGCCCGGCTGATGCGCGCGGTGCCCGGGCTGCTGGCCAAGGACGGCTTCGAGGGCGTCCAGGTGGCCGCGCTGCCCGACGGCCGGGCCGTCGCAGTGAAGATCGCCGACGGGGCGGACCGGGCGCGCATCCCGGTGACGGCCGCAGCCCTCGCCCGGGCGGGAGTCGAGCCGCGGCTGCTCGCCGGGTTCGAGGGCGAGCCGATGACCGGCGGCGGCCGGCCCGTCGGCGGCATCCAGCCGGTGGCGGCGCTGAACCCGCCCGGCGTCCCCGCCACCGCCTGACTCCATCCCCTTTCACCACCTTGACCCACCCACCTCAGGAAGAGGGCCGCACACCCATGACCGCCGCCACCCGCAGCGAACACGACCTGCTCGGAGACCGCGAAGTCCCCGCCGACGCCTACTGGGGCGTCCACACCCTGCGCGCCACCGAGAACTTCCCCATCACCGGCACGCCCATCTCCGCCTACCCGCACCTGATCGACGCCCTCGCTGCCGTCAAGGAGGCCGCAGCCCTCGCCAACGAGGAACTCGGCCTGCTGGAGCCCGCGAAGGCAGCCGTGATCGTCGCCGCCTGCCAGGAGATACGCGGCGGCAAGCTCCACGACCAGTTCGTCGTCGATGTCATCCAGGGCGGCGCCGGCACCTCGACCAACATGAACGCCAACGAGGTCATCGCCAACCGGGCGCTGGAGCTGCTGGGCCACGCCAGGGGCGAGTACCGGCACCTGCACCCCAACGAGGACGTCAACCTCGGCCAGTCCACCAACGACGTCTACCCGACCGCCGTTCGGATCGCGACCGCCTCGGCGGTGCGCGGCCTGCTCGAAGCCATGGCCGTCCTCCAGGACACGTTCGCCCGCAAGGCCGTCGAGTTCCGCGACGTTCTGAAGATGGGCCGCACCCAGCTGCAGGACGCCGTACCGATGACCCTCGGGCAGGAGTTCTCCGCCTTCGCCGTCATGCTCGACGAGGACCGCAGCCGGCTCGCTGAGGCCATCGAGCTGATCCTTGAGATCAACCTCGGCGCGACTGCGATCGGCACGGGTCTCAACGCCCCCGCCGGATACGCCGAATCGGCCCGCCGCCACCTTGCCGACATCACCGGGCTGCCCCTGGTCACCGCGGCCAACCTGGTCGAAGCCACCCAGGACTGCGGCGCCTTCGTCCAGATGTCCGGCGTCCTCAAGCGCATCGCCGTCAAACTGTCCAAGACCTGCAACGACCTGCGCCTGCTGTCCTCCGGGCCGCGCGCGGGCTTCGGCGAGATCAACCTGCCGCCGGTGCAGGCGGGCTCGAGCATCATGCCCGGCAAGGTCAACCCGGTGATCCCCGAGGTCGTCAACCAGGTCGCCTTCGAGGTGATCGGCAACGACATCACCATCACCATGGCCGCCGAAGCCGGACAGCTCCAGCTCAACGCCTTCGAGCCGGTCATCCTGCACTCGCTGTCGAAGTCCGTCATCCACCTGCGCGCGGCCTGCCTCACCCTCGCCGAGCGCTGCGTGGCCGGCATCACCGCCAACACCGAGAAGCTGCGGGCCACCGTTGAGAACTCCATCGGCCTGGTGACCGCCCTGAACCCGCACATCGGATACACCGCTGCCACCGACATCGCCAAAGAGGCCCTCGCCACCGGCCGGGGCGTGGCCGAGCTCGTCCTGGAGCGAGGTCTGCTGCCGGCCGAGCGGCTCACCGCCCTGCTGCGGCCCGAGGTGATCGCGGGAGCCAGAGCGGCCGGGGCCTGACGCGGGGCTGCGCCGCGGCTCACCGGCCTGCGTGACGGCGAAGGTCGGGCCGCCGGGGTGCGCGGCGAAGTGCAGGGAGGCGACCAGGCCGGGGCCGGAGGGAGACGAGTCCTGTGCCACGGGCGCTTCACTCCTTCAGGAAGTGCTCGTTGAGGGAATGGAGGGTACGGGACTGGTTGACGTCGATCTGGTCGAGGCTCAGCTCCCGGCCGATCAGGTCCTCCAGCGCCCTCGTACTCCTGGCGAATCCGGGCGACGCTGGCGGCGCCCGGGTGCGGGCCGGTGACGCGGGTGCAGGAGAGGCCGCAGTTCGTGGCCATCTCCTCGATGTGCCCGGTGGTGGTGGCTCCCGGGCCGCCGCGCTGTAGCCCGGAACCGGGTATGGCCGGCCGTCCACCCGGGTGGTGGCGATGAACGCGGCCGGGGCGCGCTCCGCGGTGGCGGTGGGGGGTTGCGCAGGACGCGGTGCGGGCGGTGCGGCCAGCCGATCTCGAACAGGGAGGTGATGAGGGTGTCGTCGGCCACGGCCTCGACGACCCGCCGTTTGAACTCGGGGTGCGCGGTGGATTCCGCGGCCGGGACGAACAGGGTTCCGGCCATGGCCCCGTCCGCACCTCGGGCCACGGCGTCCGCGAGGTCCCGTCCGGTGGCGATCCCGCCCGCGACGGCCAGTACCGCGCGCGGGTGGCGCGCCCGTACGGCGGCCAGCAGGAGGTCCACGGGCATCCGGCCGAGCAGGTGGCCGCCGGCTTCGGTGCCCTGCAGGACCAGGACGGCCGCACCCCGTCCCAGGGCCAGGGAGCCGACCTGTACCACCAGCGGGTGCCCGGCGGCCTGGACGGCCCGGACCGCGTCCGCGTCGGGCAGCCCGAAGGAGGTGACGAAGGCGCCCCGGGGCAGCTCGGGCAGGATCGCCCGGAGCTGGTCGAGGCAGGCGGCCGGGCCGGTCACCTCGGGGACCACGTTCACCCCGAACGGGCGGTCGGTGGCAACCGCCGCCTCACGTACCAGCCGGGCGGCCCGCGCGGGTGGTTCCCTGTACAGCGCGAGGGTGCCGCCCGCTCCGGCCCGGGACACCGCGGCGCACAGGGCAGGGCCGGCGACGGCGCCCATCCCGGCTTGCAGCAGGGGCAGTTCGAGCCCCAGCAGGGTGGCCGGCCGGGTCACGTACGCCCACCCGCCTGCCGTACCGCGCGGTGCGCGGCGGCCAGGTCCCCTTCGAAGAGGTCCCCCAGGGCGTGCACCCACCGTTCCAGGCCGAAGGCAACACAGCCGGTGAAGGCGGGGCGGCCCTCGTGACGGATGGCACGGCGCTCGCCGAAGAAGTTGCGGTGGTTGTTGGTGGAGGCCACGGCGGTGCCGTCGGTGTGCAGGTACTCGTCTTTGGCCGGGGCGAGCAGTTGCATGACGCTGCGGGGGCCTTCCTTCTCGAAGAACGGGTCGGTGGCGGGCCGCCGGTCCAGAGTGAGACCGAGAGCCGTGCCGAAAGAGGCGATCCGCTCCTGGTGCCGGTCGAGGTGGGCCCGTACGGCCTCGGCGGAGCCGACGCACACGATCTCCCGCATCGTGAATCCCCAGAGCCGGCGCAACCCGTCGTGGTGCTCCTCGTTGCGGAAGCACTGCGCGATGGTGGTGATCAGGACGGGGGTGTCGGCGCTGGTCCCGGAGAGGTGCAGGAAGCAGCCGTAGCAGGCCGCGGAGGGCAGCAGGTGGGTGGCGTCGGCCAGGTCGGCCGCGGGCAGCGCGGTGGCCCCGGGCGGATCCGCGGCGACGGAGGCCAGCCGGTCCGGACGGATGGGCGTGGGCGGCCCGCCGAGCGGGGTGGGCGAGCAGCCGCCTGCGCAGCGCGAAGCCGTCCGGGAGGCCCGCGTCGCGGTAGACGGCGGGGTTGTAAAAGGACTCGATGCTGGTGGTCACGTACCGGCCGAGGTAGCCGCGCAGTTCATCCCGGACCGCTTCGTCCAGGCCGCCCTGGACGAGCCGCTCCCACAGCAGGTGCACCAGGCGGCAGCCGAAGGCGATGTGGCGGGATTCGTCCTGGTGGTGCAGCCGGTTGATGTGACGGATGGTCGGGTGCAGACGGCGGTCGGCGGCCAGGTGGACGTTGTAGTGGTCCACGATCTGCTCGAAGATCAGGATCCGGGCGAAGACCAGGAAGCTCTCGATGTCCGGGTCGCGCGGGGCCTCGGGCAGCTTGACCGACTAGTCGGGGTAGATCTTGCCGGCGTACTTGAGGCAGAAGGTGGCGAAGAACCACATGTGGTCGTTCTCCTCACCGATGAAGTGGTGGAAGAACTCGGAGGGGACCTCGAAGCCGGAGGTGTGGACCCGCCGGGTGACCTCGATGAGCAGTTCGCGGATGCCGTGCACGTTGAGGCTGTAGAAGTTGACGCTCTCCCACCGGCTCAGGGCCTGGACCTGGGCGGGGCTCAGTTCGTCCATCAGCTCGGTGCCGTGGAACGAGAGCAGTTCGGGGGACATCCACAGCCCGTCGGTGGGGATCTCGGACGGCCAGTCGAAGGTGGTGAACGGGTTGTAGTAGTCCGTGGTGGCCTTGTCGGAGAGCCGGTCGAGCAGGGTCCGGAACTCGGTGTCGTCCGCCGTCGTGGTGCTGAGCGCCCGGGCGGGCGCGGTGTTGGGGGGTGCATGGGCGTCACTCCTTCCATCGGACGGCCGACAGCAGGGCCCGGTGGAGTTCGGGGGTGGACGCGGCCACGCAGGAACGCTGGTTGGCGATGCTCAGGTCGGTCAGGACGGTGTCGCCGAGCGGCTGTCCGTAGCCGTCGGTGATGACGGCCCCGGCCCGCTCGGCGAGGAAGACGGCCGCCGCGATGTCGTACGGGAAGAGGTGCAGCACCCGGCCGTTGCCGACGCGTTCGAACTCGGGCAGCAGCGCGGGATCGTCGCGCAGCAGCCGGTTGCCGATGTCCACGTAGGCGTCGAGCTGGCCGGTGAGCAGCCGGGAGATGGACCAGGTGGCACTGTTGAAGACGAAGACACCACCGGTGTTGGCCGAGCGGTCGATGAGGTGGCCGTACGCCTCGGTCATCAGACGGGCCGGGTGGCCGTTGAACTCCAGCGACCAGAACATCCGCGCGGGGTCGGTGGTGCGGGTCAGCGCAGGCACGGGATGGTCGTATCCGTACGCGGTGATGCCGGGCGTCGCCCGGTCCCCGTAGAGGTAGGCGCCCGTGCGCAGTTCCATCAGCAGCGCGTGCTCGACGTCGGCGATGCGCGGGCGCTGCGACATCCGGGCGACGGCGACCGAGACGGTGGCGGACTCCAGGCCGGCGACGGCGGGCCGGGTGCCGTCGATGGGGTCGACGACCAGCAGGTGGGCCGGGTCGCGGCCGTGGTACTGCAGACCGCGGTCCTCGGAGTAGACGGCGACGGGCAGGTCGTGGCCGACGACGTACTTCCACGTGGCCGCCTCCGCGACCTCGTCGAGGCCGAACTGGGCGTCCCCGCCCGGCGAATGGCCCCGGACCAGGCGGCTGCCGGCCTGGTGCTGGGCGGCCAGTACGGCCTCGCGGACGGCTCCGGCGAGGCCGGTCACGTACTGCCGCACGGCCGCGGCCCCCGGGGGGCCGCCGTGCTCGGGGCCGGTCATGCGGCGGCCTCGGCGGCGAAGAGGGCTTCGAGCCGGTCGCAGAGCAGATCGGCCTCGGCGCGGGTGAGGATCAGTGGCGGGCGGATCTTGATCACGTTTCCCCGGCCGTAGCGGGAAGTGCGCAGGATCAGGCCGTGGTCCATCCCGCGCCGGGCCAGGGCCTGGGCCCGGTCGCTGTGCGGGCGTCCCTGGTCGTCGCCGATCTCGATCCCGATCATCAGGCCGAGGCCGCGCACGTCCACGACGGCGGGATGGCCTGCGGCCAGCGCGCGCAGCCGTTCCATGACGTGGGCGCCGACTTCCCGGACGTTCTCCAGGAAACCGGGGCGCCCGATCACGTCGAGGGTGGTGGCCGCCGCCGCGGCGGCGAGGACGTTGCCGCCGTAGGTGAAGGAGTGGTGGTCGCTGCTGAGCCCGGACATCCGCTCGTCGGCGACGATGGCCGCGATCTGGGCGCCGGAACCGCCGAGGCCCTTGGCGGTGGTCAGGATGTCGGGCCGGACCCCGTAGTGCTCGGCGGCGAACATTCGGCCCACCCGGCCTATGCCGGTCTGGATCTCGTCGAAAATGAGGACGATGTCCCGTTCGTCGCACAGGGCGCGCAGCGCGGGCAGGTAGCCGTCGGGAGGCACGATGTTGCCGCCGCTGCCGGAGACCGGTTCCACGACCACGCAGGCGACGCTGCCGGAACTGGCGTGGTCGAGGAAGTCGTTGATGCGCTCGACGCAGAGCATGCCGCAGCTCTCGGGGCCCGCCTGGCGGTAGAAGCAACGCAGGCAGTACGGGTCGGGAACCTGGAGCACGCCGGGCATCAGGTGCGGGAAGGGGGCCTTGCGGAAGGACTCGCCCGACATGGTCGTCGTCATCATGGTCTGGCCGTGGTGGCTGCGGAACAAGGTGATGACGTCGCGGCGGCCGGTGGCGAGCTGCGCCATCTTGACCGCGCCCTCGTTGGCGGTGGAGCCGCCCGACACCTTGAGGTGCACCTTGGTCAGGTTGGGTGGCGTGACCTCGACCAATCGCCGGACGAGCTCGTTGACGGGGGCGGTCTGGAAGGTCGAGGTGGTGTGCACCAGTCGTTCGGCCTGGTCGCGCATGGCCTTGACCACTTCGGGGTGCCCGTAGCCGAGGCTCAGGTTGAAGGTGCCGGACGCGCAGTCCAGGTACTCGTTGCCGTCGGTGTCGTACAGGTGGACGCCCTCGCCGTGGTCCATCTCGTACGCGCTGACCGGGTAGTACAAGTGGTTCTGTGCGTAGCTCAGGGCATCGCCGCGGACGTCGCTGCGAGCATCGCTTCGTGCGTCACTCCGGGCACCGCGCTGGGCACGCATGAGGTCGGCCATATGACTCCTGTCGACTCCCGTCCGCAGACATGTCGGACGGCGAATATCGATATCTCCGGGCAGTGGAAGGAAAGATTCCCGCCGGCGCTGCGGGCGGGGGAGTTTACACGTCAAGAACGAAGGTGAACTCGGCGTCCCAGCCCTCGGGTGTCTCCCGCGCATTCATTAAACATTCTGGCCGGAAATATTTGTCGAGGTGGTTTCGTCGTTCGCCGGGAAAATAGAGCATCGTCGTCAGTACGGATCCGCCGGGGGGCTGCACCTTCACGTGCACGTGCCGCGTCCGCCCCGGGTATACGGCGGGCAGCACCGTTTCCAGCCTCCACTGCCCCTCGCGCAGGGCGGGTGTGGGCGGCGTTCCGTTGCAGCGAACGGTCGGCGTGAGCGTCGTGAGGACATTTTCCGGACTTCCGTTCTCCACGGCGGAATTCTCCCTCAGTCAAAGATATTTCGCTTCGGTCCAGGCAGACTAACGGCCATTCCCGATGCTGAGAAGAAGGCCATGTGTCACCTCCTGGCCATTTATCCGATGCTTTTCGCCAGGCTTCCGGGACTTCCGCGGACAGCAGTTGTCTTCTGGGAACGGAGCGACGTACGGGCCTGGTGGGGAAGTGGAGGGGCGGTCGGACGGAAGCGCGCTTGTCCGGCTGCGGTCAGCCCCGGTCAGCCCTGGTCAGTACGAGTCGGTGGCGGACCGGTGCAGCACGGCGCGCGCGGGCGAAGTAGGCCGGGTCGGGCGGGGCGGTGAGGATGTCCGCGAGCGCGAAGAGGTCCAGCATCCGGCTCAGTCGTGTCCAGTCCGCCGGCAGTTGGCCGTTCCCGCCTCGGAAGCCCTCGACGAAGCCCGTGGTGAAGGCCGACGGGTACTCGTGGCTGAAGCGCAGCATGTTCCCGACGTCGAAGAGGGGGGAGCCGCTGAAGGCCAGCTCCCAGTCGAGCACGGCGGCCACCGCCCACTGCCCGGCGTGCCGTTGGACCAGTACGTTCTTCGGATTGAAGTCACCGTGCACCAGGCTGCGTTCACTGGCCACGGCGGTGAGTGCCCGCCCGGGGCCCGCGACGAGCCAGGGCGCGTAGTACGGCCGAGTCCGTCCCGCTCAGCGGCCCGTTCGCGGCCGCGGTGACCAGACAACGGTCGACGAAACCGGGCAGGTCTCCCAGCGGGGCCGCGCCGTCCGGGTCCGGTACCAGCGAGGAGTCGCCGAATACGCCCGGGCGGGGCAGCCTGACCCGGCCGATCCGCGCCAGCACCGCGCCGACGGCCCGGCCCAGGGTCCGCGCGTCACTGCTCGCCGGACCGTCCGCGAGTACCTGGCTGAGCGGGGTCCCGTCCACGAACCGGTAGAGCAGGGTGGGGCGGCCGGTGGCGCGGCCGTGCGGATCGGCCGCGACCACCGCGGTGACCGGGACGCTACGGGCCGCCGCCCGGTCGAGGACGGCGATCTCCACCGCACAGGTATTGCGCGGAACCCGGCTGCCGCTCGGTCGGTAGCGGCGCAGCACGTAGCGCTCCGCGCCCACCGGGTCGGCGCGCTGGGCGGTGAGCATGGCCATGTCGTTGGTGAACCCGCCGGGCAGCGGGTCCACCTCGCGCAGCCGGGCCCCGGGCAGGGCGTGCCAGGTCAGCCAGGCGTGGGTGGCCGGGTCCAGGAGACCCACCGGATCGGGGCGCGTCATACCGCCCAGCCTGCCCGGACCGGGGCCGCCCTCACTCGCGCGGTCCCCCCGATGGACCAGTGCCGGGCCGGGGCCGGGCGGCGGCGGCCGCCCCGGCCGCCAGCACCAGACCGCCCGCCGGACCGGCGAGCCGGCCGAGTCGTGCCGGGACCACGAAGTCCTCGGCCGCGTGCTCGGGCAGCCCCGGGTAGCCGGCCAGTGTCCGGGTCAGTTCGGCGTGGAGCAGCGGGAAGAGCCCGGGGAGTTCCGCGACACCGCCGCCGATCACGATCCGCTGGGGTGCGGTCGTGTAGACGATGTTGCGCAGCCCCGCGGCCAGGTAGGCCGCCTCCAGCTGCAGCGCCTGGTGCAGGACGTCGCCGGTCAGTTCTTCGGCCGGGGTCCCCCAGCGGGCACCCATGGCCTCGCCGCCCGCCAGCCCCTCCCAGCAGTCGCCGTGGAAGGGGCAGGAGCCGGGAAAGTCATCACCGGCGATGCGGGGCACCGCGAGGTGGCCCATCTCGGTGTGGACCAGGCCGCTGACCACCTCACCCCCGATCACCGCGCCGCCGCCGATGCCGGTGCCGACGGTGAGGTAGACGTAGGTGTCCAGGCCGCGCGCCGCGCCCCAGCGGCCCTCGCCGAGGGCCGCGCCGTTCACGTCGGTGTCGATGCCCACGGGCACGCCCAGCGCGGCGGCGACCGGGCCGGCGACGTCCACCCCGGACCAGCCGGGTTTGGGCGTGGCGGTGAGATGGCCGAACCTCGCATGGCCCGGGCGCAGTTCGAGGGGCCCGAAGGAGGCGATGCCGATCGCGTCCAACGGTCCGATTTCGGCGGCCGTCTCCTGGAAGAACGCGATGGCCCGCGCCAGGGTGGGGCCGGGTTCACCGGTCGGGAACCGGATCTCGGCCTCGATCCGGTCGGGGGCCGAGCCGACCAGGCAGACGAACTTGGTCCCGCCGGACTCGATCGCGCCGAGTCGCGGCGCCCTCACACGCCCACCGGCCAGCCGTCGGCGCCGACCGGGCCGGAGTGCGAGCGGATGACGACCTTGAGCGCGTCGTAGCGCGGCGGCCGTCCGGTGTCGTGGTTCCCGTCGCCCGCGGTGAGCCCGCCGAGCGCGGTGAAGGCCTCCGCGTACCGTTCGAGAGGGAACTCGTGCGTCACCAGCCGCTCCAGGACCTGTCCGGTGCCGCTGCCGGGTCGCTGCGGGTCGCCGAGTTCGGCGGCCAGGTCCACGGCGACCGGGAAGATGTCGGCCCGGTAGTCCCCGGCGCCGATCAGCTGGATGCCCCGGTTCGTGAGCTGGAGCGGGCGCAGGGGCACGGTGTAGGTGTCGTCGAAGCCCATCACCACGATCCGGCCGCCGTCGTCGATCAGCCGTAGTGCCGTGTCCAGGCCGGTCCCCGTGGTGTCGAAGACGACGGAGGGACGCTCGCCACCCGATGCCTTCACCACGGCCTCGGCCGTGTCCGTTCCGGCCACGTCCACCACGTTCGCGAACTGTTCGCGGGCCCGCTCCAGCCGGTACCCGTCCGGTTCGGCGACGGTGACTCGACGTGCCTGGCGGGCGGCGACCCATGCGGTCAGCATCCCGATCGGGCCGGCGCCGAGCACCACCACGGTGTCGTCGAAAGTGACGGACGCTGCCCGGACGTTGCTCAGGACGCATGCGAGCGGCTCGATCAGTACCGCGCTGCGGAAGGGCAGCCCGGCGGGAACCCGTTCGAGGAAACGTTCCGGCAAGGTCACGCTCTCCGCGTACGTGCCGTCCCGGTCGACGCCGACCTCGGTCCCGGCCTTGTGACGGCAGAAGTTGGTCGCTCCCCGGCGGCACGGGGTGCACCAGCCGCAGTACAGCGTCGGGTTGACCACCACCCGGTCCCCCACCCCGACCGAACGCACCTGGGGCCCGGTCTCCCGCACCACACCCACCGACTCGTGTCCGAGCACCACGCCCGGCCGGGCCGGGAACCGCCCGAGCAGGATCTTGCGGTCCGTTCCGCAGACCCCCGTACCCACGATCTCCACCACGACGTCATCACCGTTCACGACGCGTGCGGTGGGCCGGTCCTGCAGTTCGGCGGTGCCTGGACGCAGATAGACGAGAGCGCGCACGAGACCTCCCCTTGGTGTTGGGAGGGCGACGCTAGCGCAGCCGAACGCGGACGGACACGACGCCTCTGAGCCATTCCGTGGCTTCGGCCGCGGTCTTCCTGGCGGGGCGCCTTGCGTCGTGCCACGAGTTTCGGCTCGAATCAGCAGCCGTCGCGTCACCCGACGCCAGCCTTCCCCCCCCGCTCCTGCGGCACGCGGCCGAGGGTGATTGAAGTCGGCCGGGCGCGAACGTAGGGTGGCGACGCCTTCGCCGCCCAGTGACGATGGCGTCACCGACAGTCACGTCGCATGCTGGCGCGCACCGGCACACGCCGACGGAGCAGGCGGCTCCGCCCACCTCCCCCGAGGGGCTGCCATGTCGATGCTGCTGGTCCAGGGTTCGTACCAGGTGCTCAACCTCCAGCCGGACGGCGACACCGTCGCCTTCAAGCCGACCGACCCGAAAGTCTTCCAGAAGGTTGAGGGCTGTCCGGTCAAGGTCGATGGCAAGAACACCGTCCGGCTGCGGCTCGACGCCATCGACGCCCTGGAAACGCACTACAGCCGGACAGGGCCGGGCGCCCACCAGCCGCTGGAGTTCGCCCACAAGGCGGCCGAGGAACTGCTCGCCTTCCTCGGCTTCACCGACGTCCGGCACAACGGCGAGACGGTCACCGCCGCCACCCCCAAAGAGACGCCCGGCTTCATCCTCACCCAGGGCGCCGACAAGTTCGGCCGCTGCATCGCGCTGCTCGGCGTCGGCACGCCGCCGGGCACCGACGGCAGCCAGGTCGACGTCGACGTGGCGCTGCTGCGCACCACCGCCAACCACCACATGCTGTCCACCGGCCTGGCCTACCCGACCTTCTACGCCAAGTTCCTCCCCGAGCTGCGGGCCGAGATGGCCGCCGTCGCCCAGCAGGCCCGCACGGCCGGCCTCGGGCTCTGGCCTTCGGACGTCACCACCGCCCCCGACGGGGCGGTCATCACCGGCATGTCCTCCCTCACCGGCGACGTGGTCATCCTGCCGAAGCTGTTCCGGCGGCTGGTGGACCACTTCAACCTGGTGGAGCCGTCCCTGAACGGCTTCCCCACCTTCCTGGCCGGCGGCGGGGACGAACTCAGGATCGAGCCGGCCGGCACGCCCGAGCTGAGCCTCAAGCCCCTGGTCGAGATCGTCAACGGCGGCACGGCGGTGCGGATGACCATCTCGCCCGAGGACATCGTCTTCACCGAGGGCTGAGGAGCACAGGGCGGACGGCCGAGTTCAGAGGCGGGCGACGAGGATGTCGGCGGTGCGCAGGGTGGTGGCGGCGAGGGTGAGGGTGGGGTTGGCGGTGCCGCTGGTGGGGAAGACGGCGGAGCCGACGACCCACACGTTGGGGTGGTCGTGGGCGTTCCCGTCGGGGTGGACGACGTTGGTGGCGTTGCTGTCGCCCATGCGCATGGTGCCCATGAGGTGGCCGGCGCCGTTGTAGCGCAAGAGTGGCTGCTGGGGGTCGACGTCGGTGGCGCCCGAGGTCTGTTCGAGGTGTTGCCACATGCGGCGGGTGACGCTGTGGCCGTAGGCCAGGGCGCGCTTGGAGTAGTCGTCGATCTTGTAGGTGATCTTCGGCCGGCGCACCCCGAGCGCGTCCGTCTCGTCCGAGAGCGTGACGCGGTTGGCGGGGTCGGGCAGCTGCTCGGTGGAGTAGCCGAAGCGCAGCATGTGGGTGACCCGCGCGGCCACCTTCTGCTGGAGGGGCTTGCCGAACTGCTTGACCTTGCCGGTGGTGGCGTCCCACATCAGACGTTCCACGGCGGCGCCGGGGCTTTCGGTGCGGCCCCAGCCGTCGTTGCCGATGGTGATGCGGAACGCGCCGTTCGTCTTGCGGAACGTCCCGTCGCGGAACGTCTCGATGCTGAGGATGGACTGGGGTCCGCGGAAGGGGTAGACGGGTTCGCCGAAGTGTCCGACGACCTCCTCGGCGAGGTGGTCCATGAGGTTCCGTCCGACCTGGTCGCTGTTGTTCTTCAGCTCGGAGGCCAGCCACAGTTTGGGCGTCTCGATCGCGTTGAGGGCCAGCACGATGTGGGCGCCGGTCACCTTGTGCTCGGTGGCGGTGTCCGGATGGCTCCGGTAGACGACGGTGTGCACCTCCGGGCCGGGGCCGGGGCCGGGGCCGGGGTCGGCGATCAGCCGGGTGACCACGCTGCGGGTGCGGACCTCCACGTCCAGCTCGTCGCGGGCACGCTTGACGTGCACCGAGGCGTCGTACTTGGCGCCGGAGGGGCAGATGGGGATGCAGCTGGAATTGCCCTGGCAGGCGCTGCGTCCTTGGTACTCCTCGGAGTTGCGGGCCTGGGGCGTGGTGACGACGGTGACCGGGATGCCGTCGAGCGGCCCGATGGTGGCCAGGGCCGCGCGCACCCGGGTGTCGCCGTAGCCGGCGACGATCCCGGGCATGGGGAAGGGGGCGCTGCGGTGGGCCCCGTACAGGCCGTCCCACTCGTCGTGGTTGCCCGAGACGCCGAGCTCTGCCTCGGCCTGCACGTAGTACGGCTCCAGCTGGTCGTACGTGATCGGCCAGTCGACCCCGACGTTGTACAGCTTCTTGAGCTGGAAGTCGGCGGGCAGGAAGCGCGGGCAGTTGCCGCGCCAGGCCCAGGTGCTGCCGCCGGCCATCCGCTGGAAGCCGCTCTTGAACAGATCCGGGCCCGCTTCGACGTAGTAACTGTTCATGAGCAGCGGATCGCCGACGCCGTCCGAGGAGGGGGCGTAGGCCTGGGCATTGTTGGGCAGTGCCGCGTACGGGGTGGGCACGTTCTTCGTCGGGGAGACCTGATAGGCCTCGACGAACGTGGTGCGCTGGGCAGCGTCGAGGCCGTTGTCGCCGGCCTCTAGGAGCAGCACCCGGGCCTGGGGCTTGGCCGCCTTGATCCGGCAAGCGGCCAGGGAGCCGGCCACACCTGCGCCGACGATGACGACGTCGTAGTCGAAGGACATGTCGGTTCTCCTCTCGCTCAGGGCTGGTCGGGCTGGTCGGCCCAGTAGCCGTATCCGCCGGCGGGCGCGGCGGGTGCGGCGGACAGGGGGTGGGCCTTGATGACCTGCCAGACCAGCCCGGCCCGGTACTGCTCCGGGGTGCCGGGAGGGTCCTGGGTCCCGTCGGGCCGCTTGAACTGGGCGGTGAACCACACCATGATCGTTTCCTTGGCGGTGCGGGCCAGCGCGGTGTCGGCGTCGAGCGCGGCGGCCAGGGCCTGGCCGGGGTCGGCCTGGGTGGAGGCGGTGCGCCAGGCGTCGATGAGGCGGTCGAGGTCAGCGGGGAAGGCGCGGTCGAGGCGTTCGCGGTACGCGTCGGCCAGAGCCTGGTCCAGAGAGCTCTCGCCGGTGAGCAGTTCGGACAGGGCGCGGAAGTCGGCTGCGTGGGTCATGGTGACCGTCTCCTTCAGCCCTCGTCGAAGAGCAGGTTCTCGGGGGGCTCGGTCATCTTGACCTTGGTGGTGTTGACCTCGACGACCAGGTCGAGGCCGGTGGTGAAGTGGGTGGTCGAGATGATGGTGAACCTGTCGGCCTTCTGTGCCAGGAAGTCACGGAACCCGCCGAGCGCCGGATCGCCGTCGTTGAGGACGAGGTACTCGGCCAGGCGGCGGAACAGCTTGGGCAGCACGACGTCCTGACTGATCGTCGGCGGTGCGACCACCTCCGCCCCCGAGGTCGTCCTGTCCACCGACCAGATCTTCTTGCCGGCCTGCCGGGCTGCCGTGACGGCCTTGGTCAGCTCGGTGCGCAGCTCGGGGAAGAAGCTGCGGTAGTACGTCGGGAAGGCCAGGCCGGTGGCGAGCATGTGGTGGTTGGCGGTCTTCTTCAGCATCGCCGTGGTGACGCCGACCTGCGTGCCGCTGGCGGCCGGGCCGGCACCGCGTCCGGCCAGGGCCACGCAGCGGCCGTACTTGTCCGCGCCCCTGGTCAGGATGAACCCGGGGGCATCGGGCGGGGTGGTGGGCGCCTTGACGGTCTTGTCGGGCTTGCGCTGTACGTCCTGGAAGCCCAGCCAGTTCAGCAGCTCGTCGGAGGCCTCGTCGGCGAACGGGGCCGGCTGGTGCAGCACCGGTCCGCCGGTCGGGGGCCGGTAATGGGTCTCCAGTGCGTCGATCGCCTCCAGCCGGAGATTCGCACCACCGGTGGCGTTGCGGCGCACGTGGTGGGGGCCGGGCACCAGGTCCCAGTCGGCGGGATCGTCCGGGACGAAGCGGACCGTGTCACCGTCCGGGCGCGTCCCGGCGATCCGGTAGACACCCTGGATGAGGAGCATGGGCATGGTGACTCCTTTCGGGTAGCCGGGGCACGGAGCGGACGATCAGCGGACCGCAGCCCCAGTAGCGGCCGCACCCGCCCGCCTCACTCCCTGCCATGGACCGAATACAGCCTGCGCCGGGTCTGCTCGGGCGGCATCCTGGGGCGGGCATACGGACGCAGTGCGCCGAGCGGAGATTCCGTGGAGGCCGCCGCCTGACCACGCGGCCCCGGCGTACCGGCTCCGACGCACCCTTACGGGCAGGTGCGCAGGTGGGCGGTGTCGTTGAGGAGGGCCAGGGTCCAGCTGCGGCGGCCGAAGCGATCGACGCGGTACTCGAAGCGGGTGATCCCGGCATGATCGGCGCCGAAGCCGATGCCGGGGGCGGCCGACAACGGGATGCCGAGGAAAAGATGGCATGCGGCGACGACCGTCTCCCCGTGGGCGGCGATCAGGACGGTCTGACCCTCGTGCCGCTCGACCAGGCGGGCCAGACCGGCTCCGGCACGGCGCAGGAAGCCGGCCCACGTGTCGGATCCGGGAGCCCAGGCCCGCTCCGGATGAGCGGCCGGCGCGCCCCCGAAGGCGGCCTCGACATCCCGCCAGGACAGGCCATCGGCGCTGCCGTGGTGCAGCCCGTCGAGGCCCTCGTCCGTGACCAGGGGCAGGCCGAGCACGGCGGAGAGCACAGCTCCTGTCTCCTGCAGGCGCCGCCGGGGCCCGGCATACAGGTACTGGACCGGCCGCTCGGTGTGATGCTCCACCACCAGGCGGGCCGCGGCGAGACGCACCTGCTCCACGCCCCGCACGGTCAGACCGGTGCAGGTCGCGGGCCCGCCGAGGAGCCCCGCGACGTTGCACCTGGCCTCACCGTGCCGGACAAAGATCAACTGTGTGCCGATGCCCACAGCACCCCTCCCGCCGGTCGGGCCTGCCGAGCACACGGCACGGCAGGCGCTCCGGCCATCGTCAGGGCCGCGGCGGAGCACGGCCATTCGGGGCCGGCGCCAAGGGAGCCCCGGCCGATGGCCGACGAGCACGTAAGCCTCAAGGTGCTGCAGGGCACATGCGCGACTAGCCTTGAAAGGTGAGCGCCGCAACTGCGGGCCGCCCTAGGCGGCCGAAGCACGTCAGCGGCTCAGGTGCCACACGTGACCACCCCGGGGGACGTACGCCGCAGGGCCGCGTACACGGTGGGTGCGTGCTTGTGCTTCCCGGAGTCACCCGGCGGCTCATGCGACCCGCGCCGCACGACTTCTTCTGCGGACGCGGCCCATTTTCCCGCGCCCCTACGGATCGGCGCGGGTGGAAGGAACTGACATGCGTATGCAAGGACAGAGGGCGAAGCGTCTCTTTGCGGTTTCCGCGGCCGGCCTGCTGATGGCGGGTGGCGCCGCACTCGGTACAGCAGGTACGGCTTCGGCCGCAACTCCGACGCAGACCGTCAGCCACGCCAGGGGCGGCGACTGCGGTGACAGCGACCACGGCTGGGGCGGCCACCAAAGCGGCTGGGGTCACAACAGTGGCTGGGACGATGACGATGACTCGGGCTATGGCCATGGAGGACACGACCACGGCGGCTACTGACCCACACCAGTGAAGGTGCGATGTGCGGACCCGTCACAGGGCCGCGCATCGTGGTGCCTTGGCAGGGAGGAAGCCCCCCATGACCACCTCCAAGTCGCAGGCCAGGATTGTGGCCGCCCTGCTGGTCGCATCCGGCTTTCTCGCCCAGGGCTGCGGCTCCGCTCCTGCCGCACCCCACCAACTCGCCGCCACTCAGTCGGTCACCAGAACCGGCCAGGCGTTGCCGAGTATTCCGGACGACGTCAACGGCGGGGGCCTGGGCGGCTCCTACGACACCTTCGTCACGTACGCAAACTCACCCCTGCGGGTGCAGATGGGTGACGAATTCTGGGCCGAACACGGCCTGGCCGTGCCGGGCAGGAACCTGACGGTCAACGCTTCCCGGACCCAGATCCTGGCAGCCTTCAACACGGCCTGGAACCAGGCCTGTGCATTCCAGTCCGCGGGCCACGCACCTCGAACTGAGCGTGGTTTCCTCTGGAGTTGGGTCGGCGGCAGTGATTCCTTCTACGCCTACCATGGTGCTGGACTTCTGCAAGGCTTCCCTCACTGCATGCAGTTCAGCCTCACAGCCAACGCATCCGAGGACACCCCCGGTACAGTCTCCCGCGACTTCAACGTCACCCTGCAAGAGGGAACTGACGCAAGCGGCAGTCCCATCCATGGCGTCGCCAACTTCGACTTCGAATCCGGCCGCTGGACGCTGGTCAACTTCCCGTAACCCGATGGCGCACGATCGAGCCTCCTGTGCGCAACTTGCGCCCCAAGCAAGGGGCGGGCGCGGTGCCCGGCGGTGCTGCCGCCGGGCACCGCGTTGTCCGCGGCCTGACTGACTCAGGTTGTCGAGCAGCCAGGAGCCGAGTTCCTTGGTGATCAGCCGGCCCCGCCGGCTTCGCCCGGCGACCTTGGCCACGGTGACGTGGTCGTCGCGCCGGTCTCCGGGGTTGTCGTCGCCCGGCGGGTCAGGCCCTCGCTGCCCCTGACCCAGTGGTGGCGCGTTCGCCGAGGGCGCGCAAGCGCATCCGGGCCCCGGCGAACTCCACCGTCTCGCCCGGCAGGATCAGCAGTCCCGCCTCGCCGTCCGGGCCGGAGCCGATCCGCCGGACCTGGACCGCCGGGCCCAGGCCGCCGGCCATGAACACCGTCGGGTCGACCTCCCAGCCGTGGCGGGCCAGCCAGCGCTCCAGCGCCTCGCTGTCCGCCGTCTCCGCCCCGCGTGGCCATGCGTATGCAGTCGTGCTCTCCATGCCTACCCCCTGTAGCTGATGGACCACCGGCCCAGATGGTGCCATCTGCCTCCGACAACGTCCCGTGAGTTCCGCTCGCGTCAACTCGTGGGGGAGGGCTTCTACTTGGTGCCTCAAGGTGGGCGTACCGCTTTGTCCTGGGGATCGAAGTGGCGTCTCGCGTCTGCGCCTTGGAAACCGCGCATGCCGGGTGTGGGCGACACCACTCGAAGGTGGCGGGTCGCTCCACCTCCGGTCCGGAGCCGGTCCAGCGGCGGGGACGGCTCCGCGTACGGCGGCGGGGACGGCTCCGCGTGCGGCGACGCCGGAGCGCGTCAACTGGTGTGTTCCACAGTCGAGTTGACGTGCGTTGACCTATCTTCTAGGGGCCCGCAGCGGTTCACGGTTCGCCCAGGAGGTCCGATTGCAGCCCAGACGCACCCGCGCCCTGTTCCGTGCGCTACGCCGCTCCCATCTGCTCATCGCCCTCGCCCTCGGTTCGCTGCTCGTCGGGGTCACTCCCTGGCTCGGCGTGGCGAGTACGGGGCCGGGCGGCCACGGCCCGACACCCCGGCCGGCGCCCGTACCCTTCGACCAGCAGACGGCGAAGCAGTCGCCGCACCACGGCGTGGCCCCGGCGAACGCCATGGAGCCGACGGCTCCCGTCCTCGACCGGACCGGATGGACCGCCACCGCGAGCGACGAGGAGACCACCGGGGAGAACGGCCGCGCGGCCAACGTCCTCGACGGCAACACCGCCACCATCTGGCACAGCAAGTGGACGGGCACCCCCGCCCCGCTTCCGCACAGCATCACCATCGACATGCACCGCACGGCGGTGGTCTCGGCGCTCGTTTACCAGCCCCGCACCGACGGCTGGTCCAACGGGCGCGTCGGTGAGTACAGCATCAGTGTGAGCGCGGACGGCCAGAACTGGGGCAGTCCGGTCGCCACCGGCACCCTCGCGGACGATGCCAGCGCCAAGACCCTCGGATTCGCCCCGCAGGGCGCCCGGTTCGTCCGGCTCACCGCTGCCACCGAGGCCGGCAACCGCGGCCCCTGGACCTCCGCCGCGGAGCTCAACCTGCTCGGCGACCCCGGAACCCCGGCCGCCACCGTCGACCTGCCCCGGACCGGATGGACGGCCACGGCGAGCGACGAGGAGACCGCCGCCGGGAACTTCCGCGCAGCCAATGTCCTCGACGGTGACGCCGCCACCATGTGGCACAGCAAGTGGACGGGCGGTACCCCCGTCCCGCCGCCGCACCGCATCACCATCGACATGCACCGCACGACGGCCGTCTCCGCCCTCGTCTACCAGCCCCGCAACGACGGCCCCAACGGGCGTGCGGGCGCGTACACCATCACCACCAGCACGGACGGCACCACCTTCGGCGCACCGGTCGCCGCGGGGACCTGGCGCGACGACGACACCGTCAAGACCGCCACCTTCACCCGCACCGAGAACGCCCGCTACGTACGCCTGACCGTGACCAGCGAGGCCGGCAACCGCGGCCCCTGGACCTCCGCCGCCGAGATACGCCTGAGCGGCCCGGCCAACCCGGCCGTCCACGGCTCCTGGGACCGGATCACCGGCTTTCCCCTGGTGCCGGTGGCCACCGCCGTCCTGCCGGGCGACAAGCTCCTGGCCTGGTCGGCGTACGCGGTCGACCGCTTCGGCGGCAGCAACGGCTACACCCAGACCGCGATCCTGGACCTGAAGACGGGCAAGGTCACTCAGCGCCGCATCGACAACACCGGCCATGACATGTTCTGCCCGGGCATAGTGATGCTCGCCGACGGCCGGGTCCTGGTCACCGGCGGCAGCAACGCGGAGAAGGCGAGCATCTACGACCCGGCCACCGATGCCTGGTCCGCGACGACCAGCATGAACATCGCCCGCGGTTACCAGGCCATGACCCTGCTCTCCACCGGCGAGGCCTTCGTCCTCGGCGGATCCTGGAGCGGGGTTACGGGCGACAAGGCGGGCGAGGTCTGGTCTCCGGACACCCGTACGTGGCGCACGCTCCCCGGCGTCCCCGCCGCCCCGGCGATGACGGCCGACCCGGCCGGCGCCTACCGCGCGGACAACCACATGTGGCTGCACGCCGTCTCGGGCGGCAAGGTGCTCCAGCTGGGACCGAGCAAGCAGATGAACTGGATCACCACCGGCGGGAACGGGAGCATCACCTCCGCCGGGACCCGGGCCGACAGCCAGGACGCCATGACCGGCAACGCCGTCGCGTACGACATCGGCAAGCTGCTCACCCTGGGCGGCTCGCCCGCGTACGAGAAGACGCCCGCCACCCGGCGCGCGTACACGGTGAGCATCGACGGCAACCAGGTCCACGCCGCGCGCACGGGCGACATGGGCTACGCCCGCGCCTTCGGCAACAGCGTCGTCCTGCCCGACGGCAAGGTCGCCGTGTTCGGCGGGCAGGCGTACCCCGTGCCGTTCAGCGACGCCACGTCCGTGCTGACCCCCGAGCTGTGGGACCCGGCGACCGGAAGCTTCACCCAGCTCGCCACCATGGCCATCCCGCGCAACTACCACAGCGTGGCGAACCTGCTGCCCGACGGGCGGATCTTCTCCGGCGGCGGCGGCCTGTGCGGCGACTGCGCCACCAACCACGCCGACGGGGCCGTGTTCACGCCGCCGTACCTGCTCAACGCGGACGGCTCGGCCAAGCCGCGTCCCGTCATCACGAGCGGCGTGCCGCCCCAGGCCGCCGCCGGCACCACGCTCACCATCGCCACGGAGGGGCCGGTGGCCTCCTTCGTCCTGATGCGGGCCGCGGCCGCGACCCACTCCACGGACAACGACCAGCGGCGGGTGCCGCTGGTGTCCACGGCCGCGGGGACCGGTACGTACACGGTGTCCATCCCGGCCGACAAGGGCGTGGTCCTGCCGGGCACCTACATGCTCTTCGCCCTGGATGCCCAGGGGGTGCCGAGCATCGCCCGCTTCATCAGCGTCTCCTGACGGCACGTCGCGGCGTCCGCCCCCGGCCGGGTCCCCGGCCGGGGGCCTTTCTGCTGGCCTGAGCGCGGTGTGCTCCGGTTGCCGCTCGGTGGGCACGGGGCGACAGTGATATAAGGCGACAGCGATACAACAACCGCGGCTCGTGGCCGGCGCGTGACCGATTGGGGGCCAGGTGCCCAGGATCCCGCGCGGCGTGGCCGACGGACCCGCGGGACGGGCCGTGGTCCACGACCGGCAGGGAACTCTCATTGCGCTGGACCTGGAAACCGGCGCGGTGATGTGGCGTCATGGCCGCGATCTGCGCCCCTGCGCGATCGTGGACGGGAACGTGGTGGCGCTGCGCGTCGGTACCTCGCCCGTGCCCGTGCTGGACGTCGAACTGCTCGACGCGGACGAGGGAACCGAGCGCTGGACATCGCCTCCGATCGGGCTGCCGGCGTGGGCTCGGCCGACACTGCACGACTCGCCCGAGTTCACGGTCGACACCGTGGACGCCGCGACGGCGGACCAGGACCCGCTCGTGATCCGGTGGACCGCCCGGGCCCTGTACGGAGGCGGGGCGCCACCCGGTCCCGAGGTGGCGGGGAGTCAGCCCCGCGAGGCGCACGGCGCCCTGCGGGTCGGCGTAGCGACTCCCTCGGTGGAGGCACTGACCGGGACGGAGCCGGAGCCGGAGCCGGATCCGGAGAGGGAACCGGAACCGGAATCGGAGGTCCCGGCGGCGCCGCAGCAACCGCCCCACCCGCCGCTCGCCGCCGACGTGCTGGACTACGGGCGGGTCGGCGGCCTGCGGGTGGAGCTCACCGTCCGCCCGGGCTCCGGCGCCGAGGACGCCGTAGTACTGCGGGCGGTGCGGGAGGACAGCGCCTCGCCCGTCTGGGAGGTGGTGCTCGACGAGACGGCCGGGAGCCGTCCCCGCAAGCTCCGCCCGTAGCCCACACCGAGCCGTGGGCACACGCTGCCACGGCCACACCGACCAGGATCCCCTCGCAATCAGAGGTGCATCATGACCGTCTCGGACGAACAGGTCGCCACAGCCAAGGACATCAGCGTCGAGCAGGTGCGGTTGCTCCGCAAGAGCCGGGGTGCCACCAACGAGACGCTGGAGGGCCTTCCCGTCACGGCGGTGCGCCGGGCCCTGCGCCGCCTCGACTATCCCGACCTGCCCAACGCACGGGTGCTGTTCCGGCTCGAACAGGAACGCGGCGATGACGGCCGGGTGCCGCAGCACGCGCAGGGGACGGCACGCGCCCGGATGCGCTCCCTGGCGCGGAGCACCGCCCAGGCTCCGCAGACCGCGGGTGTGCCGACCGGCCATCACCGCGGCGCGCGGGCGGACAGGCCGGCGCCGACCGCGGGGATGGCGCTCACCCAGTGGGAGTGGCTCGGCCCCGGGAACATCGGCGGCCGCACCCGGGCCATCGTGGTCGACCCGGGCCACCCGAACAAGATGTGGGCCGCGAGCGCAGGCGGTGGCGTGTGGGTCACCCGTAACGGCGGCGCGAAGTGGGCGCCGGTGGACGACTTCCTCGGCAACCTCGCCTGCGCGTGCATGGCGATGGACCCCTCGGACCCGTCGACGATCTACGTCGGCACAGGCGAGGGCTTCTCGAACGGAGACGCCCTCCGCGGCAACGGCATCTTCCGCACCACCGACGCGACCACGTGGACCCCCTTGCCGGCGACGCAGACCGAGGATTTCCGTGCGGTGAACCGGATCGCGGTGTCCGCATCGGGCGAAGTGGTCCTCGCGGCCACCGATACCGGGCTCTTCCGCAGTGCCGATCCGGCCCGGGCGACCTGGACCCGGGTCCTGGACATCCCGCCCGGCCAGGTCGCGTTCGATCCGGGTGACGACGCCCGGGCGGTGGCGGGCGCACTCAACGCGGGCGAGGCCTGGTTCAGCGCTGACGGCGGGCTCACCTGGCAGGCCGCTGCCCACGGCCCGTGGTCGGGCCGGGTCGAACTGGCCTACGCGGTGAAGGATCCCACGGTGGTCTACGCCTCGGTACAGGCGCAGACCGGCCAGATCTGGCGGTCGGCCGACGGCGGCAGGACGTACCAGAGCAGGAAGACCCGGGGCCCGGGCGGCAAGGTGGCCGATTACCTGGGCGACCAGGGCTGGTACAGCAACGCGATCTGGGCGGGAGACCCGACGAACGCGGACCTACTCGTCACGGGTGGCGTCAACTTGTGGCGGAGCACGGACGGCGGCGATCACCTGGCCGAGATCAGCACCTGGTGGGACCCGGAATCGGCGCACGCCGACCACCACGCCATCGTCTCGCACCCCTCCTACGACGGGTCGCACAACAGAACGGTGTTCTTCGGCAATGACGGCGGGGTGTTCAAGGCGGCGGACCTCGCGGTGGTGGGGACGGAGCCGAAGGCGCCGTTCGTCGACGGCTGGACCGAGCTGGTCAACAACTACGGCGTCACGCAGTTCTTCGGAGGCTCCGGCAACACCGTCAGCGGAAAGATCATCGGCGGTGCGCAGGACAACGGCACGCTCTGCTTCGACCCCGCGGCCGGGACCGAGGGATGGAAGGAGTTCCAGGGCGGCGACGGCGGCTGGTGCGCCTGCGATCCGACCGACCCCCAGGTCCTCTACGGCGAGTACGTCTTCCTGAACATCCACCGCAACGACGACGGCGGCGCCACCGATGACCCGGACCGGTACATCAGCGGCCAGTTCTGGAACCCCGCGATTCCCGGCTGGGACTGGAAGCCGCCGCCGTTCCGGATTCCCGACGCCAAGAACCAGCAGGCGCTCTTCATCGCGCCGTTCGTCATGGATCCGGGCAATCCGCAGAGGCTGCTGGCCGGCGGGCTGTCCCTGTGGCGGACGGACAACGCGAAGGCGCCGAACACGCCGACCTCGGGGCCCACTTGGCAGGCGGTCAAGCCCAGCGCGGGATCGCTGATCAGCGCGCTCGCGGTGGCCCCGACCGCCTCCGACGTGGTCTGGGTGGGCCACCGCAACGGCATGCTCTTCCACACCGCCAACGGCACGGCGGCGACGCCGACTTGGGATCGCGTGGGAGTGACCGGCCCGAGTCCGCTGCGGCCGCAGCGGTACTGCACCTGCATCACCGCCCACCCGGCGGACGCGAAGACCGCCTACGTCGCCTTCGGCGGGTTCGAGCCGGGCAACCTGTGGGTGACGCGGGACGGCGGCGCACAGTGGACCGATCTTTCCCCCACGCTGCCCGACGCCCCCGTACGGGCCCTCGCCGTACATCCGCGGCGCCACGCGTTCCTCTACTGCGGTACCGAGGTCGGCCTGTTCGCGAGCGAGGACACCGGGACGACCTGGTCGCCGACGAACGAGGGTCCGGCCAACTGCTCGGTCGACGACCTGTTCTGGATGGACGAGACCCTGGTCTGCGTCACCCACGGCCGCGGCATGTTCCGGATCGACCTCTCTTCGGTCTGACGGCCCCGATGGTGAAGGTGAGCACGATGATGCGCAACGTACGCCTGCGGGGCTGGATCGAGGCGATCGCGGCCTCCCTCAGCGGACTGCTGTTCCTCCTGACCCTGGTCTGGCCCGACTGGATCGAGTCGGCCTTCGGAGTCGACCCCGACCAGCACAGCGGAGCACTGGAGTGGGTCGTCGTCGCGGTCGCGCTCTGCGCCACGGTCGTCTTCTCCCTGCTCGCGCGCACGGAGTACCGCAGGGCGCGGCAGCGCGCGGCGGGACCGGTCACCGGCTGAGGCAGGGATCTCCGGTTGGCTGACCGGACTTCAGGAGACGGGGTCCAGGAGCTGGGCGAAGGCGGCCGGGAGCCGCTTCCAGGCCTCGGGACCCGCCGCGTACTCGGTGTCGGTCAGCAGGCAGGAGTCGAGGAGTTCTGCGAGGCCGTCGCGGTCGAGGCCGGGGGAGGTGAAGACCAGGTGCTGGCAGCAGTCGCCGTGCTTGGGATGCCAGTCGAGGGCGGCGGCGGCCCGGCGCACCGCGGGTACGAGTTCCCAGGCGGCGTCCGGGAGCGAGGCGAGCCAGGGTCCGGCGCCCTCCACGCAGAGGGCGCCGCCCGCCGCGTCCCAGGCGAGCAGCGTGTCGGGCCGGTCGGCGAGCCAGAACCGGCCGCGGCTGCGGGCCGCCGCGCAGCAGAGGTCCTCCAGGGCTTCGTACAGCCGCTCCGGGTGGAAGGGCCGGCGGCGGTGCCACACCAGGGTGGCGACCCCGGCCTCGTCGGCCTCCTGCGGGAGGAGCGCGCAGGCGGGATGCTGGGCGGCGGCGGCGCTCTCCACGTCGAAGCCGGCGAAGGCCAGCCGCGTCAGTTCCACTGATCCCACCGGTACCTGACGGGCCGTCGGGTGGAGCTGGGAGAGCAGCGCGCGGTCCTCCTCGTCGGCCTCCTCGCTGTCGGCGAGCGCGAGCACGGGCGCGTACTCCAGCTGCCGGGCCCAGGTGTCCCCGATGGTGCGCCGGTCGGTGGCGGCGGCGGCGAGCCCCGCCTCGGCGAGGTCGTCGCCGTTGCCGAGGCAGGGCAGGACGAGCGCGGGGTCAACCGCCGTGATGACGTTGGAGAGTTCGAGGACCCGGCCCCCGTGGGAGGCGATGACCTCGGCCATCGCCTTCGGCTCGACCGAGTCCCACAGCTCGACGACGGCCAGGCGCGTCAGACCGCTCGCGGCCAGCCGCTCCAGCTCGGGGACCAGATCCTCCCGCAGCGCACAGCAGGCGCAGTCGTTGACCAGCGGCGTCCGGTCGCTGGAGAGGACGCCCGAGGCGTCGCGCAGGGTCCGGATCACCTCCCCCTCGGCGGCCGACGACAGGTCGTGGTGCAGGGCGACGCTGTCCGGCACGCCGCGCAGCAGGTGCTCGACCGTCTCCCTGCGGGCCTCGGCGTGCATGCCGCCGACGATGACGACGGGCAGGGTCACTTGCGTCCCCCGTGGGCGGGGTGGATTCCAGGCTTCATGGAGGTGTCTCTCTCTCAGACTCTCGCGGGCTCTCGGAGGGCTCTCGGGGGCTATCGGGCTCTCGGGTGGGGAGGGGTCAGCGCTCTTCGCGGAAGTCGACGTGCCGCCGGACGACGGGGTCGAACTTGCGCAGCACCATCCGGTCCGGGTCGTTACGCCGGTTCTTGCGGGTGACGTACGTGTAGCCGGTGCCCGCGGTGGAGCGGAGCTTGACGATCGGGCGTACTTCGTTGCGTGCCATGAGGCTAGTATACGACAATGGAAATCGTTTCCATCTAGCTTTTGCGAGAGGCAGGTAACACCCTTGTCCGCCCACTGTCAGCTGACCGGCGCCCAGCCGGGCTTCGGCAACGCCATCTCCCACTCGCACCGGCGCACCCCGCGCCGATTCGACCCCAACGTCCAGCGCAAGCGGTACTGGCTCGCGAGCGAGGGCCGCCATGTCCGCCTGGTCTTGAGTGCGAGGGCGATCAAGACCGTCGACGTGATCGGCGTCGAGGCCGCCGTGGCGAGGATCCGGGCGCGCGGGGTGAAGGTCTGATGGCCAAGAAGAGCAAGATCGCGCAGAACGAGAAGCGCAAGGCGATGGTCGAGCGGTACGCCGCCCGGCGCGCCGAACTGAAGGAGGTCCTGCGCAGTCCGGCCTCCGGCGAACCGGAACGGGCCGCGGCCCTGGCGGAGTTGCGGCGGCAGCCGCGCAACGCCAGCGCCACCAGGGTCCGCAACCGCGACAGTGTCGACGGCCGCCCCCGCGGCCACCTGCGGAAGTTCGGACTCTCCCGGGTCAGGATGCGGGAGCAGGCGCACGCGGGCTTCCTGCCGGGAGTGACCAAGTCGTCCTGGTGACGTCGTCAGGCCCTGGAACGAGATCAGGCCCCGGCCCCCTTGAGGGGGTCGGGGCCTGACGAGTTAGCTGAGGCTCACCTTCGGGTGAGGGGGGTGAGGGGGGTGAGGGGGGTGAGCAGGGGGGGGTGTGGATCAGGCGGATGCGGGAGTGGAGGAGGGGGCGGGGGTGGGTGCGGGCGCCGGGGGCGTGCGCCGGGCCAGTGCGTCGGAGGTGCGCACGGTGATGTAGAGGGACGCCACCAGGGTGAGGGCGAGGACCGCGCCCACCGCGAAGACGCTGCCGTTCGAGACGGCGGGCGGGCTGCCCGCCTCGCTGCGGGCGGAGCCGCTGAGGAACGGGACGACGACCAGGACGGCGATCCCCAGGGCGACCTCGCCCCAGACGATCTTCGGGAAGTGCCGCAGGGTCAGGTGCAGGAGCGAGGACGTGTCGTCCGCGGCGCGGGCCCGGGCGATGCGGGGCATCAGCCAGAACTGGTTGACGCCGCCGGCCGCCACCATGGCCAGGACCAGCAGGATCTTGATCAGGACGAAGAGGCCGTACGTCGTCGTCCACAGCTGGCTGACCGAGCCGACGTGCTTCCAGCTCAGCCACAGCCCGGACGTCAGCACGGCGCCGACGCAGACGAGGGCGACGAGGGAGAAGCGGCGCCAGATGTCCGCCCAGAGCAGGCCCGCGCCGTCACCGAGGCGGCCGCGGGCCGTGGCGAGGGCGGCGAGGAAGGCCAGGCCGCCGACCCAGACCACACCGCTGATGATGTGGACCTGGGCGAACACGAGGTCCAGCACCTTGTCCGAGTCCTTGGGCGCGGTGGCCGGTACTGCCGCGATGAGCGTCACGGCGAGGCTCAGGGGCAGGGCGGTCAGCGCGACGGCGTTCAGGTGCCGGCGTGCCGACGGGAGGAACAGGGCGATCAGCGCGGCGGCGGTGATGACCAGCGCGACGTTCTGCACGATGTAGAGCGTGCCCTGGGCGACCCAGGCGCCCTTGGCCGCCGGGGCGGCCAGGAAGTCCGAGATCCGCGCGGGCGCGAGGGCGTCACCGAACGGCATGCCCTTTCCGGCGCGGGCGACGCGCGCGGCGAGCTGGAAGTAGCCCGCGACGAGCAGGACGACTCCGGCCCAGGCGAGGTATCCGGCGGTTCTTCGCCTGATGACCTCCACGTCGCCGCTGTGGCTCGCGGGTGCGCGGAGCGCAGGGCGTCCGGAGGTGACGTAGGTGAGGGTGGTGCCGATGGCTCCCGTCAGGCCGATGAAGTAGCCGGCCTTGGTGAGGACGCGCCACAGGGGAGGCGTGGTGTAGCCGGCTGAGGCGGCCAGGTGTAGGAGCTGCATAAAGGGAAGGCTAACCTAACTTTTAAAGGGCCCTCCCCGGGTAAATTGGACTTGGTTGAATCTTTACCGAGGGGAATGGAGGGGAATGGAGGGGGGTCGGGATGAGTCGAAGTTGCTTCATCTGAGACATCTTTGTATCGTTTGGGACGACTGAGGCTCGAATCTCACAGTGTCCTCGACTGTGTTCCCGCACGACGAGGGCGCGCCGAGGAATCGCCCCCGCACCACCGCGAACGGAATCCCCATGCGCACCACCCCGCAGGACCCGCGCCGCTGGATCGTGCTCGCGATCCTGTCCGGCAGCCTCCTGCTCATCTCGATGGACACCACGATCCTCAACGTGGCGTTCCCCTCGCTCGTCGGCGACCTCCAGCCGGGCGCCGTGCAGCAGCTGTGGATCATCGACATCTACGCGCTCGCCCTGTCCGGCCTGCTGGTCACCGCGGGCGCCCTCGGTGACCGCTGGGGCCGCAAGCGGCTGCTGATGGCGGGTTTCGGCATCTTCGCCGTCGCCTCGCTCATCGCCGTGTTCTCCACCGAGGCCTGGCACGTCATCGCCGCCCGCGCCCTCCTCGGTGTCGGCGGCGCGGCGATCATGCCGTCCACCCTGTCCATCCTGCGCAGCGTCTTCACCGACGCCAAGGAACGGGCCTTCGCCCTCGCCGTCTGGGCGGCCGTCTTCGGCGGCGGCATGGCCTTCGGGCCGGTCGTCGGCGGCCTGCTCGTCCAGGACTTCGGCTGGCACTCCGCCTTCCTCCTCAACCTCCCCGTCACCGCGGTCATCGTCGCGGCCGGACTGCGCTACCTCCCCGAATCGCGCTCGCCCCGGGCCGCCGGACGCTGGGACTGGTGGGGCGTCGGCCAGTCGATCGTCGGCATGCTCGCCCTCGCGGGCGGCATCAAGCAGCTGGGCAAGAGCGGAGTCGCGGACCCGCTGCCCTGGGCGCTGCTCGCCCTCGCCGCCGTCCTGCTGACCGTGTTCGTACGCCGCCAGCTCCGCCTGGACAACCCGCTGCTCCAGGTCCGGCTCTTCGCCAAGCCCGCCTTCAGCGTGGCCGCCACCGCGATCTTCCTGCCGATGGTGGGCATGGGCGCCATCCTGTTCCTGGTCACCCAGTGGTTCCAGTACGGCCAGGGCTACACCCCGCTGGAAGCGGGCCTGCGCCTGCTGCCCGCGCCGCTCGCCCTGATCTGCGCCTCGATGGTGGCCCCCACCCTCATGCAGCGCTTCGCGATCCGGCACGTGCTCGGCGCGGGGCTGGTGGTGCTGGCCGCGGGCATGGCCCTGCCCTGGACGGTCCAGCGGTTCGCGGAACTCGGCTACCCCGCCTTCGCCGTGGCCCTGACCGTCATGGGCCTGGGCGCGGGACTCGCCACCACGGTCGCCTCGGTGACCCTGATCTCCACGGCGCCCGCCGACGAGGTCTCCAGCGCGGCCGCCATCGAGGAGACCTGCTACGAACTCGGCTCGGCCATGGGCGTGGCGATCCTCGGCTCCACGGCCGCCGCGCTTTACCGGACGGGTCTCCCGGCGCTCGACCTGGACGGCCCGACGCTGAGCGCCGTACGGGACTCCGTGGGCGAGGCCGCGCACACCGCCGAGCGGATCGGCGGCAGCGCGGGGCAGAGCCTGCTCGACGCCGCCTCGCACGCCTACACCCTGGCCATCACCCCGGCGTTCCTGCTGGCCGGAGGCCTCGTGGTGATCGCGGCGGTCACCACGTGGACCCTGATCCCGCGCGATCTGCAGCCGACCGAGAACCACTGAGGAGTCGAGAACCACTGAGGAGCGGTGCGGCGCGCGAGCGTCCCGGTCCGGGCTACTGGTACGCGGCCCTGACCGGGACGCTCTCCGTCGTGGGGCTCTGGCCCTTGCGGTAGTCGGCGGTCCAGACCGGGTGGGACCGGTCCGGGTCGCCGTACACGGTGCCCCCGCCGTCGCAGAAGTAGTTGAGGCGCTGACCGGCCAGCACGGAGGTGGCGCCGGAGGCGAAGCCGCAGGTCTCGCCGTTGGCCAGTTCGATGAGCAGACTGGTCGGGGCCGGTTCGCCGGGGGAGCGGAAGGCGTCCTGCGGGAGCGGCTCGGTCAGGGTCAGGCGCAGCATGCGGCGCGCGGTGCCGTCCATGCACAGGACGACGTCCGACGGTCCCTCGCCGGGGGCGAAGCAGGGATCGAGGATGGTGCTCTCCTGCTTGCACCGCCAGGCGTCGGAGCGCGGGGTCTTGCTGGAGACCGTCCAGCAGGATCCGGCGGCCTCCCCGGTGATCGTGATGCCCACGGCCGGTTCCCCGCCGGCCATGGACCAGGGGGCGATGGTGTGGACGGTGGTCCGGGTGAGCGCCGGTTCGCTCGCGGTGGCCGTGGGGGGCGGGCCGCTCGCGGACGGCTGGGAGCCCGGGCTCCGGGACGGCGCGGAGAGGCCCTGCGGGGCGCGTGACGACGTACCGCCCCGGTTGTCGGGGGACCGCGACGACGAGGCCGCCGCCCCGGCGCCGCGCCCGTCGTGCCCCGACGGGAGCAGGCTCAGGCCCAGTCCGACGGCGCCGCCCAGGGCCGCGGCCGCCGCGATGAACAGCCCCCGGCGCACCCACACCCCGCGGCGGGTGGGAGCCGGCGCGGCGGTGGTCCCGGTCCCCGGGAGCGGTACACCGCCCCAGGAGGGGTCCTCGATCGAGGGGATGTCCCAACGTGCGGCGATCTGGGCGTCGTTGACGGGTACGCCCGCACCCGCGTCCGGCGCCTGCCCGGCCGGGGCGGCCGGTGCGGTGGCCGGTACGGCGGCCGGGCCCACGGGCAGCACCTCGGTGTCCGCGCCGCCCAGCAGCCGGGCGGTGACGATCGCCAGGGCCCGGGACATCGGCCGCTCGCCGGGTTCCTTGGCCAGGCAGGCGGCCAGGACGCCGTGCAGTTCCTCGGGCACGCCGTCCAGGTCGGGTTCCTCGCGCAGCACCCGGTACGCCACCGCGTCCGGCGCCCCGGTCCCGAAGACGGGCCTGCCGGTGGCCGCCGCGGCGATGAGCGCGCCCCAGGCGAAGACGTCGCCGCGGCCGTCCGCCGTCCCGTCGCGGTACTGCTCCGGGCTGATCCAGCCGGGTGTGCCGGTCATGACGCCGGTACGGGTCACCGCGGTGCCGTCCGTGACGTGCGCGATGCCGAAGTCCAGCACCCGGGGCCCGTCCGGCGACAGGATCACATTGGCCGGTTTGAGGTCCCGGTGGACCACCCCCGCCGCGTGTACGGCGGCCAGCGCGGCCGCCGTACCGGCCGCCAGGAGGTGCAGCCGGGCCCCCGTCAGCGGCCCGTGCGCGGCGACGTACCGGTGCAGGGTGGGGCCGGGTACGTACGTCGTGACCAGCCACGGCGCGAGCGCGTCCGGGTCCGCGTCGATGAAGGGGACCAGGCACGGCCCGGTGACCCGCCGCAGCACCCCCACCTCGCGGTGGAACCGGGCCCGGAACTGCGGATCGGCGGCGAGCTGCGGATGCACCGTCTTGAGCGCGACCCTGTGGCCGCCGCCGTCCAGGGCCCCGTAGACGACACCCATCCCGCCCGCGCCGAGCCGGCCCACGAGGCGGTACGAGGCGATCCGCGTCGGATCACCGGGCAGCAGCGGGCCCATCACGGCGGCCGGACGGGGCACGGCGGGCAGGGCGGGCACAGCAGGCACGGCGGATCCATCCCCCACGGTCGGTGACCATCACGCACGGGCACGCTACCGCCCGGCCGCGGGCCGGTCCGCCGGGACCGGAGATCTTCACCCCCGGCCCGGCGCAACCTCCGGCGTCGGCTACGCGAACGCGGCCAGCTGCCGGGCGAGCGTCGAGACGCTCTGGAAGGTCGCGCCCAGCAGCGCGACGTGCTTCCAGTGCAGGGTGCCGTCGGGCGCGATGAGGAAGACCGACCGGCGCAGGCCGATCCCCGGGGCGCTCACCCCGAAGGCGCGCGCGACCTCGCGCCCGGTGTCCGCGAGCAGCGGCATCCGCAGCCCGTGCCGCCGGGCGAAGCCCTCGTGGCTGTCGACGTCCTGCGGGCTGATCCCCCACACGGTGGCGCCGAGTCCGGCGAACTCCTCGAAGCCGCTGGAGTAGGAGCACAGCTGCTTCGTGCACACGGCCGTGTTGTCGCCCGGGTAGAAGGCCACGACCACCGGCTTGCCGCGCTGCGCGCTCAGCGTGAAATCGCGGCGCTCGAAGGCATCGCCCACCAGCTCGCCGCCGGGCAGCGTGAAGTCGCCCACCACGGATCCCACTTCCGGTGCTGTCGCCACAACCGTCTCCTCGGGCTCGTCCGTCCCGCCGCGCCGTCCTGCGCGGCGCGGTCGTCGTACGCGGCGCAACGGTACGCGGCCTCCTGCGCGCGCCGGCCGGGGGCCCACCAGTGCGGCGACGGGGGCAGCGGCGGTGCGACACTGTCTGGCGATCCGCCGAAGAGGAGTACGAACCGTGTCGATGTTCAGCAGCCTGCGCATGAGCAGCCTGCGCAAGGCCGTGCGCCGTGGCTACCGGCGCACCGTGGACCTCAGCCACCCGGCCAGGTCCCCGCTGGGCAGCGCGGTGGTCAACTGCGTGGTCTACCGGGGCGGCCTGCGCCAGGAGGACTGCGCCGACGCCGGGGAGGCGCTGCGCCGGGTCCGCAAGAACGGCGAGGGCTTCGTCTGGATCGGCCTGCACGAGCCGGACCAGCGGGAACTCGCCGGCCTCGCCACGCTCTTCGGCCTGCACCCGCTGGCCGTGGAGGACGCCGTCCACGCGCACCAGCGGCCCAAGGTGCAGCGCTACGACGACACCCTCTTCGCCGTCCTCAAGACGGTCCGCTACGTCGAGCACGAGCGGCTGACCGAGAGCAGCGAGGTGGTCGACACCGGCGAACTGATGGCCTTCGTCGGCACCGACTTCGTGATCACCGTCCGGCACGGGGGCCACGGCTCCCTCGGCCCGCTGCGCGAGGCCCTGGAACACGACCCCGAGCAGCTCGCCAAGGGCCCGGCGGCGGTCCTGCACGCCATGGTGGACCACGCGGTCGAGGAGTACCTCTGCGTCACCGACTCGGTCCAGAGCGACATCGACTCCGTCGAGAGCACCGTGTTCAGCGAATACAGCGGCCGGGGCGACGCGGGCCGCATCTACCAGCTCAAGCGCGAACTCCTGGAACTGCGCCGGGCGGTGGCCCCGCTGGACCGCCCGCTCCACCGCCTCGGCACCGAGCCGATGCCGGCCGTCCCCGCAGACATCCGCCCGTACTTCCGCGACGTGGCCGACAACCTGTCCCGGACCACCGACCAGATCGCCGCCTACGAGGCCCTGCTCGACTCGATCCTGCAGGCCCACCTGGCCCAGGTGACCGTCGCCCAGAACGAGGACATGCGCAAGATCACGGCCTGGGCGGCGATCGTCGCCGTCCCCACCATGGTCTGCGGCATCTACGGCATGAACTTCGACCACATGCCGGAACTGCACTGGACCTACGGCTACCCGGCCGTCCTGCTGCTCATGGCCGCGTCCTGCTTCGCCATCCACCGAGGCTTCCGCCGCAACGGCTGGCTCTGAGCGTGGGTGTCACAGGGTGAAGAAACCGGGCACCCGCGCGTCCGGTGAACCGAGCAGGGTGGCGCGGTCCAGCAGAATGTTGTTGTTCTCGCAGCTGGTCTCCGGAAGCAGGACGCAGGTGTGGCAGGCGGCGAGGTTCAGGCCGTCGGCGCCGCTCGCCTCGGACTCCATGCACAGCGGATCGTTGGAGCACCAACCGGCCCGGTGCAGGGCCGACCGCAGGGTGGCGTCGAGGCGTCCCGGATCGCCTTGGGCGACGATGCCGCCGAGGCTGCCGGCCGAGTCGCTCGTGGCCGTGTAGATCAAAATGCCCGCCATCTCGTCGTCCGAGTAGAGCCGCTCTCGGAGGGCGGCCGCCGGATATCCACCGTCCAGACTCCACTCGTTGATCAGAACGTGGGCGAGGGTGTGCAGGAGTACGAAGCGCGGTGTGGCCTGCGACCGGGGAACGGGCTTGCCCGAGTCGCCGATGCGGCGGCGCAGCAGCTGTTCGTGGTTCAGCCGGATCCGGCCGGCTCGGGCGATCTGCCCGGGGTGTTCCTCCCACGCCCGCAGTCGCTCGTCGTCCAAGCGGATGAACACGCCTTCACCGCGCACCTGGAAGGCGGGAAGCCAGGTCGGCTTGGTCAGCGAGATCGCCGAACGGCGAAGGTGGGAGTCCGCCGGACTCGGTTCCTCCACCCGGCGGAACGACTGGAGGGCGCGCACCTCGCGCAACCGCTTGAGCAGCATGACCTGTGCCAGACCGTGCGCGTCGCGCAACGGCTCGATGGACTCGGTGGGGGCCTCGCAGACGAAATCCTGATCGAGGGCGTCGCTCCGCTCGGGGTACGGTCGGCGCAGGCTGTCGTATTCGTCCCGGTACAGCTCGGCGTGGAAGTCGTCCGTCTCCGGCTCCGAATCCTGCGTCCGCCAGTGCTCGATGCAGGCGATCACCTCGTCGGCGGTGTACTGGGGGTGGGACGCGAGGGTCTTGGCCATCCGCAGATAGGTGCGGATGTCCTCCGGGGTCTCGTCCTTGAGATCCTCATAGACATCCGCGGTGATCTTGTAGATGCCTTCGCTCCACGGCGGGATCGACAGGGCCGAGTGCATGACGGGGAACCACACGGAGGAGGAACCGCGCTGGAGCGTCCGCGGCGGTTCGGTGCAGCTCTCGGCCGGCGCGTCCTTCAGCCACGGGCGGCGGCCACCGCAGCCGATGCCGAGTTCCCTGAGGGCCTGCCGCCGGAACGACCCCTCCATGGACACCTCGGGAGCGCCGCAGCTGCACCCGACGCGCACGGCGCGCAGCGAGGCGGTCGTCCCGTCGGAGTGAAAACGGAGTTCGCCGCCACAACTCGCGCCACCGGTGCGATCGGTGCTGCGGTGCACCCACTTCCAGTACGGGAAGTCCTCAAGATGGCCGCGGGCGCAGGCCATGACAAAACGGGACGGGACGAGGCTCTCCTGGCAGGTCGAGCACTCGGCCTTGCCGGCGGGTGGATTGAACTTGCGGAACGGCTGGAGAGTGCGGCAATCGGGGCACGAGTACATGAGAGGGAAGCGGGTCGCCCGCACGCCGTCCCTCGCCATGTCGGGATCGGTGGCCGGTGGAAGTCGGAAGTTCTTGACCTTCAACTTCCGGGCCAGTCGGCGCTCTTGGACAACAGGGGCATCATCGATGTTCCACGAGTCGATGCCGCGGATGAGGAACGACTCGTTGTCCACCGCGATCACGGCGCCCACGCCGTAGGTGGTGACGAGCTGCGCGCGTCGCACCTCGCCGATGCGGCGCGCCGTGGCGATCGGGTCGGCGGGGACTCCGCGACGTCGGGTGCGGGGAGTGGGGAGAGTCATGGATCAGCGCTCCTCGAAGAAGGTGGACGAGGCGTCGACGTCGCGCAGGCTCCACAGGGTCGCCCGCCCGGGGGTGCCCAACGAGGCCTCGTCGTAGCCGTGCAGGAGGGCGGGGGCCCGGCTGGCGCGTCCCGCCTCGTAGACGAGGTTCGGCCGGACCGCGGCCTGGTCCCGCCACTCGGTGACGAACCCGTCGAAGGCGCGAGTGGTGGCGTCGAGTTCGTCGGGTTCGACACCGCGGACACGGTCCAGAAGGATCGGGCGTACGCGTGACTCCAGTTCGTCCACGAAGTCCTCGATGTCCGCGGCCGCCTCGTTCGGACGGGCGGCGGGGAGCAGGAGCCGGGCCAACGCCACGATCACGCCGTGCAGGCCCCGGTCGCGTGCCCGCAGCGAGAAGGGCGTCACGCTCGTGGACTCGACCTCGCGGTAGAGGGCGGAGTGGAAGTGTTGGAAGTCCTCGTAGTGCGAACGGTCGCGTGAGCGGGTGGAGTTGAGCATCACGGCGACCAGCCCCGGGTGTTGACGGCCGACGCGGCTCGTCGCCTGGATGTACTCGGCGGTCGTCTGTGGCTGGCCCATGACCGCCATCAATCCGAGACGGTCGACGTCCACGCCGACGGAGATCATGTTGGTGGCGAGGAGGACGTCCAGGACGTCGCCGGAAGGCAGGGAGCGCTCCATCTCCTTGAGTCGCTTGGAGATGTCACCGGCATTCACCCGGCTGCTCAACTCCCGCACCGCGTCGGCGCGTCGTGACTTGACGCCGTCGCGGGCCGCCAGGTGCTCCAGGCGGTCGTGGACGTCGTCGAGCACCTGGAGTTCCGCCGAGGACAGCAGGCGCAGGCTGTTGAAGTACCCGACCAGGGTCCAGTAGGCGTCCTTCACCTCCGGTGGTGCGTCACAGGCCATGGCGCGGTGCAGGAGGGACGCGTACACGCGGATCAGCAGGGTCGACTGGCTGGTGCTCGACGTGAGCAGGCCGACGTAGCGACGCGTCGCCTTGCCCTCACGGGGAGTCTCCACCGAGAACCACGTGTCGCGGGAGTCCAGCCCCGCGGGCGGGAACTGGTGCACGTCGCGCGCGAAGAGTCGGGTTCCCTGCTCGTCGGCCCGGCGGATGGTCGCCGTCGAGGCGATGACCTTCGGACGGCCCGCGAGGGCGTCCACGGCCGTCTCGTAGAGACCCGTCAGTGTGCCGAGCGGTCCCGAGATCAGGTGCAGTTCGTCCTGCACGATCAGTTCGGGGGGACGGGTGCCGTCGAAACGGTCCCGGTTGAACAGTGCGGCCGTCGCGGGACGCCAGGGCATGGACGCGAACTTGTCGACGGTGGCGATGACCAAGGTGGGGCGGGCGTGGTAGACGGCCTCGTCGACGAGGTGCACCGGCAGGCCGGAATGGAAATCGCAGGAGGGTGCGGGGCAGCGGATGCGCATCCGTACCGCGTCCGGATCGACGGCGTAGTCGGACGGCGTCAACGACTCGCCGCACCACGGACAGTTGCGCAGCTGTACGGGATTCTCCGTCTGGATCGACTTCAGCGGATTCGCCTGGAGTTCGACGAGCTTGGCCGCGGCGACCTCCAGTGTGTTGGGCGTCGCCGACCGTCCCACCCACATGCCGATGGAGATCTCCTCCTGTCCTAGAGCGTCGGGATCCGCCGCACGCAGGCGCTCCATGGCACAGATCAGGGCCGCGGCGCGCTCGAACTGCTGGAGGGTGAGGAGACGCAGGGTGTAGCGCATGAGCACGGTCACCCCCGCCCCTGCCGCTCCGTCACGCAGACGCCGCAAGAAGGTGGTGAAGGCGATCAGGCCCAGGTAGGCCTCCGTCTTGCCGCCACCGGTCGGGAACCACAACAGGTCCGACACCTCGCGGTCCTCGTGCCCGGGATCCACGATCCCCGCCAGGCACAACAGGACGAACGACACCTGGAACGGACGCCACCTCCCCGCGCCCGGATCGGGTGCGTCCGGCTTCCCGGCCTTGATCCACGAGGTCCTGGCCCGCTGGTCGGCCATGGCGCTGTTCGCCAGCTGGAATGCCCGGAGGATCTCCGGCCGGTCGCGGTCCGCCAACAGTGCCACCCCCGCCCGCATCCGGGTCAGCGCACGCGCACACAACCGCAGCTGCTCCCGGGCCGTCTCCTCGTGCTCCGTGCCCGCGAGTCCGGCCGCTTGCGCCTCCCGCGCGGTGATCCACTCCTGGTAGCCGTCCAGCAGGCGGCTCAGGGCTTCCACCACCCGCTCGGCCGGGGCGCTGCCCAGTTCGCGCATGGTGAGGGCGTCATCCTCGATTCCGGGGTTGGAATCGGTCAGGAGCACCTCGTGCGACGGTACGAACTCGGTCCGCAGGGCTGCCACGGCCGCCCGGTCGACGCTCGTTGCGCCCAGAGCGGACGGGGTCCAGTCCCAGGCCGCGGCGCAGCCGTGACCCGTGGCGAAGCTCGGCGCGTGCCGGTGCAGCAGGCGACTGAGGGCCTGCTCCGGATCGACCGCGCGAGAGCCGGTGCGGCGTGCCACGAAGGGCGCCAGGCCCGACTCCTCCGCGGTCACCTCCATCACCGGCTGGTAGAAGCAGTGGGCGTCCCGCAGGTCGTACATGCCGACCTGGAGGCTGTTGACGACGGTGGCCGTCACGGAGACCGAACCGTCCGACGCTGTCGGGGGGCGGACCAACACCCGCAATTCCAGGCCAGGTTCGTGCAGTGTGACGGGAGGGAGGGAGCCCGGCACGGTCACGTCCACGACGACGGGTTCCGGGCGGAGCGGCACACGACGCCAGTGCTCGTCCTGGGCCTTGGTGCTGCGCGCCTCGGTGCGTCGCGCGGCCACCGGGTTTCCGGCCGGATCCTGCGGAAGGTAGACGGCGGCCCGGACGGTGAAGCGGATGCGACGGGACACGGTGGGATCGACGGCGAAGGTCAGTCCGAGCGAGGACGGCATGCGTACGTGGGCCAGGGAGACCCCGAGATCGGTGACATCCTCCTCACGACCGCCCCGAGCGGGTACGGACGGGGTGTCCTGTCCGTCCTGTGCGGCCTGGGGCTCCGGCAGCTCCGCCGCCTCGTCCTGTGGCTTCGGGCGGGGGAACAGCACACCGACCGGATACACGGTGATCGGCGCGTCGTCCTGGAGGATCTCCTCTTCGCCCCCCACAGGTCCCAAGAGGTCCGTGCGCAGTGATTCCACGAGGGAATCCCGAACCCGATAGTGGGCCGCGTGGCGTGAATCGTTCATGCTTCCTCCCCCTCGCTCCCGGCGTGGCCGGATGCCTCGTGCTCGTTCCAGTCGAATCGCCCCAGGCCGCACAGCCGCGGCGCCAACCACACTCCGTGCGGGCCGAGACCGGCCCGCTCCGTCGCCGCCGGGGTGCCCGCGACGCTCTCCACCCCGTCGATGCGCAGCCCTGTGATCAACGGCGGCCACCGGTCCACCGGGGAGTGGACCGTGCGTCGCAGCAAGCGGTGCAGATCGGTGCGGAACCGCTCCGACACCACGGCGACCCGACGCCCGTCGACCACCACCGCGTACGGCGGTGACTGGTCGGCCGCGACCGGGATGCCGTGGAGGAGCAGCAATTCGGCCGGGGCACCAGGAGTGACGCCGTCCCGCAGATGTGTCAGCAACGCAGCCGGGTCCGTCCCGACGTCCTCCACCCCCGGAGGTTGCTCGTGGCACACGTCCCGGGCGAGCGACTCGATCCCGTTGCGGGCCCACGTGCTGCGCCCGCCGAGGTACCAGCGATCGAGCCGGCGGTCCTTGCGCACCATCCAGCAATTGGGCGCGTCGAACAGGTACAGATCGTCCCGGGCACGGGTCATGGCCACGTAGAGCAGGCGGGCCTCGGCGGCGGGATCGTAGTCGTACCGCTTCTTCACCACCCGTCGAGGCTCCTTGAGCAGGCTCGGTTCGACCAGCAGCACCCGGTCGAATTCGAGGCCCTTCGCGCGGTGCACGGTGGAGACGACCAGGGGCGAGGCCTGCGGTGCGGTCAGTTCGTCGGGCAGCCGGCCTTCGGCCACGGCGCGGTGCAAGGCAGTGACGTCGATCGAGGCGCGGGGTCCGCGGGCGACCTTCCGGATGGAGCGCCACAGTGACTCGGGCGAGACGTCGGCCGGCAGGCGCAGGTCCGTCAGCAGTTCGTCGAAGCGCTCCCGGCCCAGCACAGAGGCGTCCGTCGAGGCGAGCAGGCCCGTCATCCACGGAGGCGCCGAGCGTTCCCTCGCGGAGCGTTGCAACGTGTGCGGGACCTCGGCGTCGGAAAGCAGTCCGGAGAGCGTCAGGGCCTGGCCGTTGTCCCGGCACAACACGGCGGTACTGCCGGGGTAGTCCCGTAGTGAGGCACGTACGTACTCGTCCTCCAGGCTGCCGAAGTTCGGCGCATCCAGGAGCCGCGCCCGCAGGTCGCCGTGGATCCGCTCCGCCTCGCTCGCAGCCTCGGCCGGGTCACGGGGCAGACGCTGAAGGGGCACACCGAACGGCAGGGCGACCCGGGCCGCCTCGGTGCGGGCGCGGAAGTTGTCCTCCAGGTGCAGTTCGATCAGGTCCTCGCCGAAACTCGCCCGTACCCAGTCGAGGAACCTGTTCGTCTCCTCCGCGCGCTGATCCGGGTCGGACACCTGGAACCCGTAGACCGCCTGCGCCGCGTCACCGACGACGGTGAAGCCGCTGTTCTCCTGGAACCGGTCGAGCAGCGACTCGACCATGTCCCGGCGGACCCCGACGAGGTCCTGGACCTCGTCGATGACCACATGGGCCGGCGCGCCCTGCTCACCCACCTCGACCGCACCCCGGTCGATGGCGTCGGTGGCGGATTCGATGCGCTCGTCGAAGGTGTACGCGCTCCAGTCCGTGTCGGGATAAGCGCGGTTCAGCAGGGACGAGGCCCACGAGTCGAAGGTCTGGGCCCGGACCCGGCGTGCGGCGCCGGCGTACCGTTCGATCCGCTCGGTCAGCTCGCGCACCGCGGCACGCGAGAAGCTGAGCACGAGGATCTCTCCGGCCTCCAACTCCTCCCGCCCGACGAGGGCATCGAGCCGTCGCACCAGCGTGTGGGTCTTGCCGGCGCCGGCGCCGGCGGTGACGAGCACACGGGCGTCCCACGGCTGGTCCACCACGGACCGCTGTTCGGTGGTGAGGCGGTGTTCAGCCAGAACGGGTGAGGTCATCGGTCCTCACCCCACAGGTACTCGAACTCGGTGAAGGCGAGGCTCTCGCCGAAGTTGGTGATGTTGTCACGGACGTTGAGGATCAGGCAGGTGTCCTTGCCGCCGTTCCTCGGTCCGCGCAGGCCACGCCCGATCATCTGCTGGTAGATGTTCGGGCTGTACGTCGGGCGGGTGACGACGACCGCGCGGGTGGCCGGTGCGTCGAAGCCCTGGGTGAGCACGCCGTAGTTCGTGAGCACCTGGATCCGACCTTTCCGGAAGTCCTCGATCCGCTTGCGACGCTCGGCGGTCGGTGTGGCCGCGTCGATCGCGGCGGCCTTGATGTCGCGGTCACCGAGTTTCGCCGCGAGGAACTTGGCGTGGGCGACCGACGTGGCGAAGACGAGCACGGGCCAGTCCGCGGGCATGCCGGTGATCTCGTCGATGATCCGTTGGTTGCGGTCGTGGTCGTCGGCGAGTCGCTGTTCCGCGCCCTTGGGCAGGGTGGAGAACCGTTCGGACCGGGCGAGTTCGTCGGGCGTCAGGACGAGCCGACCACCATCCAGCTCCCGGTGGCGGACCCGGGCCAGGACGCCGATGTCCTGCAACTGGCGGATGGCGTCCGAGAGATCCCCCTCGAACACGCCCGTGTCGAGTCGACTGCCGAAGCGCTGCACGAGCAGCCGCGTCAGTTCCTTGTCGTTGCGGTACGGGGTGGCGGTCAGTCCGATGAGATGCCGGCTCGTCTTGTGATGGGTCAGATCCAGATGGGAGAGCAGTTCCGTGTAGCGGGGCGACATCGCGGTGTGCGCCTCGTCGACGATGACGAGGGAGGCACTCTCGCGCAGCCAGGTGTATTCCTCCGAACCGAGGCACCGTTCGAGCTTGGCGTCGGTGGCGACGATCAGATGAGGGCGGCCGTTCACCGGGGTCGCCTCGTTCGACGACCACAACCGGGTGATGACGAGGGGAAGTTGGGGGCCGACCTTGGCCCACACGAACCGCCAGCTCTGCACGGCCTGTTCGCACAGCTCCTCGGTCTGCGCGATCCACAGCACGGGACCGGGCAGCGTCTCGCGGTCACGGATCCAGCGGATGACGCCCTCCGCCGTCACCCGTGTCTTGCCGCTGCCGGTGGGCAGACTGAGCATGCCACGCTGGGGCACCGGGTTTTCCAGCAGAGCGAGCAGGGTCTGGGCCAGCTGTTCCTGGTACGGGTGCAGGGCGGGGAACTCGGACGGGCCGTCGACCTCGAAGCGGGGTTCCAGCGCCGGGACCCGGGCGCCGGCGAAGGAGTCGGGGAAGCCGAGGTCGGTGACGAACCTGAGCGCTTTGTCGTTCCCGGTGAAGCTGCTGGGGGCCCGGGTCGGGAACTCAAGGGAGAGGTCGCGGGCGTGCACGCGGAGGATGGACTCGCCGTGTGCGTTGAAGGCCATCTCCGCGACGCGACGCGCGTCGGGCTCGGTTCCCTGCTCGTTGAGCTCGCTCGCCATGAGCCCCGGGGGCAGCTCGCCGCGCAGCGCCTCCTCGCCGATGAGAAGAGCGATCTTGTCGATGATGCTCTCGCTCTCCCGTACCGCCCGGAGCTTGGCCTGGAGCTTCTGGTCCTGCGCCTGACGGTCCTGGAGCGCGAGCGCCTGCTCGCACCCCTTCGTGTCGAAGCCCCACTTGAACTCCTCGTCCGCGGCGCGCAGGACCTGGAGGCGGTCGAGCGAATCGAGAACGTAGAGAGTCTGCCCCTTGCGCGTGGCTTTGAGCGGGTTCGGCTTGACACCCATGGTCGTGCGCACGATCTGTTCGAGTTCCGAGCACTTCTGGATCTTGAGCGACGTACCCGTGTTGCCGATCCGGGTGCGGACGGTGGGGAACTCGTCGAACAGCGGTACGGCCGGACCGGCCTTGACGTGGCGGATCTCCTTCGAGATCACGTCCGAGACCTTGAGCATGCCCCATTCGTCGACCATCGCCTTCGCGGCGGCCGCGTCCGCCTTGTCGGCGACCAGGATCGCGGGCAGTCGCTCGCGGACGAGTTCGTTGAAGTCCGTGATGTTGGTGGCGACGGCGATCTCGTCGTCGGAGCGGGTCTCCCAGACGTCTCCCACCCGGCAGCGCGTGCTCACGTCCTCGGGAAACTCGAACGAGACCCGCAGGAGGAGGGCGTACGCGCGACCGATGTAGGTGTCGTCCTCGCTCACCAGGACGCGGTCGAGGAGTTTGCCCCAGCGGGATGCCGGCACCTCCTCCGGAGTGGTCGCCATGCGCAGCTTCTTGGCGACCACGGGGTCGATCTCCGAGACCGGGAGGATGGTGCCGTATTCCTTGAGCTGGGGCCCGACGGCATCCGCGACGCGGGTCAGTCCGAGGGTCGTCCGTACCAGGCCGTGCTTGGCGACCATCCAGCGCAGAGGGGAGACGATCGCCTCGCGGGAGTTGGCCGACACGCCGTACCGGCCGCTCCAGTTCTCCACCACTCCGGTCTCCGGCAGCTGCGCGACGAAGGCCGCACGACCTTCTTCGGACAGCTTGGGGAGCAGGTGCAGGGGGCCCGCGGTCGCCGCGCCCTCCATGGTCAGTCGGGAGATGTTCGGGCGGGGGGCGTTGGGGGCCAACCGGCGCAGATGACGTTCGTGGATGCTCTGCTTGTATTCGTCGAACCACCATTCGCGGTCCGGCCGGTGGCCGGGTGTCGGACGGTCGCCCAGTCCGAGGTCGCGGAAGACCGGACGGTCACCGTCGTGGAAGCCGAGGTCCACGGTGATCGAGGTGTCACGACTGCCGTCGGCGGGGACCACCGGCCCCGGCAGCAGGCAGTCGCGCATGGCGCGGTAGTGCCCGTCGAGCGTACGCACCCGCAGGATCTCCAGCGGCTTCGTCACCTTCGCCCGGATGCGATCGACCTGGGCGTTGCCGCCCGCACTGCGCAGCAGCAGCCAGAAGTTGGACCACGCCTCGTTGTCGTAGTGGGCGAACCCCTGGTCGAGTACGCCCTCGAAACGGCCTTGAGCGTCGGCGACACGGATCCCGATGTTGTGAAGATGGCGGGCCATCTCCGGACGCTCGGAGATCCGTGTGTCGACGTAGTCCATGTCGTCGCGCAGACTGTCGGCCGCCGTCCGGTGGAAGATCTCACCGGCGACGGGCGCCATCATCTCGCCGTTCGCGGTGAGGACGATCCTGGCCCGGCGGGCCTCGGCGGTGATGTCCGAGTCGGTGCGCAGACGGTTGGACTGGTCCTTGATCACCATGGAGGACAGGATCTCGATGGCGTGGCACGACGCCTCGGGGGTGCCGTCGGACACCAGCGCTTCGAGCCAGTCCTTGACGGACTCCGGCTTCTTGCCCGCGGCTTCCAGGATGTGGTTCATCTTGCCGCGACGCAGCTTGCCGGCATCCGCGTCGACCGAGGGATGGACCCATCCGGCGGGGCGCCCCGGGTAGCCCGACCAGATGTCCAGCCACTCGGTGTCGAGCTGAGCCGGGTGGACGAACAACTCCTTGGGCCGTTGCAACGTGCCGTCCTGGTCCGGCAGGGAGGGCTGTTCGGCGGCGAAAGCCCAGACCTGCCGGAGGAAGTAGTCGTCCGCCCAGTTGAGCTTCTCCTTCGTACGGCCCGGGAGCAGCGGAAGGTAGGCGGCGGGGTCCTCCGCGGGCACGAGGGCGGGGAGGGTGTCCACGACCAACCGGGCCGCCACGCGCAGCAGTTCCAGGTTGAACGGGGTGCCGTCCAGGAGGTGCTGGCGGTCCTCGTTCGTCTTCCACGGCGCGTTCAGGATGCCCGTCAGCGACACCTCGTACTTCGTCGGGAAGAAGGCCCAGAAGGCGCCCTTTCCGACGGGTACGGTGTGCAGTCCGCCGCGGACGCTGTACTCGGGCACGGCCCAGGAGATGTCGAGTTCGGGGCGGTTGTGCAGCTCGCCCGCGCTGGCCTCGACCTCGGCGGTGGGCGCGTGCGCGACGGAGAACACCTTCCACTGCTCGACCGTCTGCTTGGCACCGCGGGCCACCTCGCGCAGGGTGCGGTTCACGCCGTCGGGCTCGACGGAGATCTCCCGCCGGACCGGGGGGCGCTTGCGTTCGTCGTGCAGGAGCACCTCGCCGACGTGGGACGAGAACAGCTGGAAGTGGGAGGGGAACGCGTCCGTCTCCCGCCCGTCCCGGCTCTTGTGCCCGTTGATGTCACGGGCGAGCCGTTCCGCGGCGCCGGGCAGCAGGGGGAGACGGACCACGGTCGTCGCCCAACGCAGCAGCCTGTCGAGTTCGGAGTCGTCCTCTCGCTCCTGCTCGACGTCCAGGGGGCGGGCCATGCGCAGGACGGGCGTGTCCATGTCGACGCCGTCGTCCACGCCGAGGGCGTGCGCGATCTCCGCTGCCGACCAGTCGCGGTCGAAGCCGAAGCTGCCGCTGAGACTGAAGAACTGTGGCATGTCGCTGACGGACAGCACGGACTTGACGCCGACACCGAAGCGGCCGATCTGACCACCGCGCTTGCGGGAGACGCTCATGCGCAGGATCGTCTCGGCGCCGTCGGGGGTGACGGGGGAGCCCTCGTTCGCGCAGTACAAGTACCGGTCCGTGAGGACGACGTGCAGCTTGCCGCCCGGGGTCGCGGCGATCTCGTCCGCGGCGTTCTGGACGAGTTCGAAGAGCTGGCGTTCGCCGTACCCGCCCGACGTGATGCGACGTTCGCCGTTGGCATGCTCCTGTACCAGGCCGGGGTCGACCTTGTACGTCTGCAGCACAACTGCGGACTGGCGCAGCACGGTGTCGATCACGGCGGAGTGCGAGGGGTCGGCGAACTGCCGGTCAGTCATGGAGTACCTGTCTCGAGGAGATCCGAACCGATGTCATGCGGGTGCGTGGGGGCCGGCCGGCGATTGGGCATGCCGGCCCCACGGAACGTGCGAGTGCCCGGGCGGACGTGCGTACGGATCAGCCCAGTTCGATGGTGAAGGTGACGGTGATCGTCTTGATCACCGGGAGCGTCGAGTGCGCCGTGCGGACGCGGGGACGACGGCGGTCGTGCCGGTTCGCCGGACGGCTGGCGGGGGTGCGGGTGGTCCGCCGGACCGCGGTCGGGGTGCGGTGCTCCACCTCGCGCAGCAGGCGGTTGAGGTGTCCGATGCGGATGCGGTGCGCGCGACGGACGGCGGGCTTCAGGTTGTCGGACGTACGCAGATAGAGCTGGATGAAACGGGCTTCTTCGTCGCTGTTCATGGACATGAAGGGTCTCCCGAGAGCAAGCAGGCCTGTGGTGCGGGACGGGTCTGTGCTGAAAAACGCCGCGTGACAGCCAGGGTTGTGCCTGGTCCTGGCTCAAGACAGAGCTGTGGCCGATCCGTTGCATCCGGAGTTCGGCACGGTGCGATGTGCTGTTGCACAGCCTTGCAGAGTTTCTGACGGTCCGTCCAGTGGTTCTTGGTTCCAAGGGGGCGGGACGTTTTTTCCATCCCGACAGGTGCTGGCGCGCAACCGACGCGGCGTCAAATTTACCGTTTGACGACTGCCCTCACGTCAAATCCCCCTGGTAGGGTCCCCCGTATACGCAGGACCCGCAAGGAAGAGGAGACGATGGAGGACGGCGAGGATTTCGGCGCCTGGCTCGGGCGCCAGTTGCGGCGCAACGATCTGTCGCAGGCCGAGTTCGGGAAGCGGCTGGGCCTGACGCGGGCAGCGGTGTCCGCCTGGGTCACCGGCCGGGCGCAGCCGCGGGCCGAGCTGATGCCCAGGATCGCGGAGATCCTCCGTACCGACGTCGCCACCGTGGTCGACCGGGACACCGACGCCGGGTCCGCACAGCCGATCACATGGCACCACCGTCTCGCCCACCGGGACGGTGGACGGGAGTACGGCAACGCCGCGGCCTTCGCCTTCGAGGCGAGTCTGGCCGTGCTCGCGCGCGAGGCGGTTCAGAACTCCCTCGACGAGCGTTTGGACCCCACGCGCCCGGTGCGTGTCCGTTTCACCTTGCAGGAGCTGACGGGGGAGACCCTCAGCACGTTCCTCGCGGCACTGAAGTGGAACGAGTTGAAACCCCACTACGAGGCGGCGGCGGAATCCCGGCAGAAGGTCGGGCGGATCCTGACCGAAGGGCTGCGGGCGCTGCGCGAGGAGTCGTCGTTGCTGCTCCTACGCGTGGACGACTACAACGCCGCCGGGCTCACCGGCCCTGAGTACGGTGACGGGCGGTTCGCGGCGGTGGTGCGCCGCCAGCTGGACAGTCACAAGCGGAACGACCGGGCGGGTGGCTCGTTCGGCCTGGGCAAGGCCACTCTCTGGGCGGCCAGCCGGCTGGGCCTGGTGTTGATCAACAGCACCCTGTCGGAGAACCACGAGGGGCGGACCGCGCGCCGTGTGATCGGGCGGTTGGACCTGCCGTGGCGCGAGGTCGAGGGGATCGCCTACGCCGGACCCGCCTGGCTGGGGGAACCGGACACGGAGAAGGAACGCGAGAGCGTCTCCCGGTCCTGGTGGGCCGACGAGCGCGATGTCGCGGCCTTGCGACTCGACCGTGACGGCGACGACCCCGGCACCTCTTTCCTCGTGGTGGGTGCCCACGACGCGGCCGGCGGCAGCGACACCCTGGAGGACATGCACCAGGTCCTGAGCGCGGCCCTCGCGGACAACTTCTGGGCGGCCATGACCTCGGGCGGATCCACACCGCCGATGCTGGAGGCCTCCGTACGGGCCCTGCGCAACGAGGAGACCCTCGTCGCCGAGCGCCGGGTCGACCCGCACGATCACCACCCGGCGCTGGCCCGCGCCTTCCGTGCGCACCTCGACGGCGAGACCGTCGCCGAGCTGACGGCCGCCGATCAGGTGGCCGCGGCGGAGGTGCGATTCGACGTCCCGGCGCCGCGATCGGCCGGGCGCGGCGCCGCGCCCGCCGCCCACCGTGCGGTGCTCCTGGTCACCCCGGCGTCGGACACGGACGAGGAGCACAGCCGGATCGTCTGCATGCGAGGCACCCGTATGACGGTCACGACCCGACGCCCGAGGGGCCTCGGGCTCGGGATCGACCCGTTCCAGGCGGTGCTGCTCGCGGGGTTCGCCACGGGTGACGACGGCCCGGAGGCGCGTGCGGCCGAGGCGTTCCTCAGGGCCGCGGAGCCACCTGAGCACGATCGATGGGGGGCGACGGAGGAACTCACCGCCCTCTATCCCAACGCACCCCGACGACTCACGGACCTGAACACCCGCATGGACACCGCCCTGCGCGGTGTCGTCGGGCGCGGTGTCGCCCGCGGCGACGCTCTCGGTCCGGAAGTCCTGCGGAGCATGCTGCGTCTGGACGCCCCCGCGGTGGGCGCGGGCCGCCGTATGCAGGGCTACCCGGTCGTCGACCGCGTCGTCGGGCGAGTGGACGCCGCCGGGGCCTGGACGCTGGATGTGACCGTGTCCGTCCCGCGGCGGGACGACCCGTGGCGCCTGGTGCCCGTGGCCAAGTTCGACGTGCGCTCCGGCAGTCGCCCCACGCTCCAATGGGCCGAACTCACAGGCAAGGAGAACTGCGCCGTGGTGGACGGCACCCTCGTGGTGGCCCCCGATGTCCGGACCGTCCGCTTCGGTGGGGTCACCGAGGTCGGCAGCCATCCGGTCTCCGCGACGATGGCGGGCGTGGTCGTGGACATCCAGCAGGCACGGGAGGGCTCCGCGTGAACACCGTCTACCCCTACCCGACCCTCGTGGGCAGCGTCGACGTGTCCGTGCGACAGGCGACCATCGACGGGAGGTCGCTGCACCTGTCCCTGATCTCCCAGCAGGAACGGGTGGTCGCCTTCCACCAGATCGAACGCGACGACTGGGTGGAAGGCTTCCTCGAACTGGAAGTCTCGCTGCCCCAAGAGGAGCTGGCCGACGGTCCCTGGGCAGGGGTCGGATGTGTCGCGGTCCTGACCGAGCGGGCCACCAACACCCGCGTGGTGAGCCGCCTCCAGCGGAGTCGCAACGACACCCACTGGCGCGGTGAGATGCGCGTGCGCCGCTCCGCGCACCTGGTGCGCGCCGTGCTCGAGGTGTTCGTGGTGGGCACCCACGGAGGTGTCGACGGCCGCGTCATCGGGGCCGGAGACACACCGTGGATCATCGACTTCCTCGCCCGCTCGACGGCCCGCGAGCGCGAGTTGGAGATCGTGGAGGAGGACTTCCGCGACGGCCCCCGCGCGTGGCTGCGGCCGTACAAGGAGGCGCCGTGGTTCATCGACACCACGGGAGACATGCCCGTCGTTCTGCTGAACACCTCTTTCGAGGGTTTCACGGAGCTGCTCAAGGGCGCGCGCGGCCCGCTGGAGAAGGCCGCGGCCGGTCTGGTGGCCGCGCAGCTGGTCGGTGAGGCCTGGTCGGTGATGTTCCACTCCGCCCTGGGCGAATTGGAGATCGATGAGGACGGGGCTCCGCAACTCCCGGGTGGGTGGCGGGAGTCCGTGCTCCGTGTCATGCTCCCCGAGATCCTGCCGGGAATGCCGATCTCGGATGCGCTGAGCGAGGCATACAACCGGCGTGAGGAAGGCGACGGTTGGGCCGAACTCCAGTCCCGGATCCAGTACGCGGCTTCGCGTCGGGGCCAGGTGCCCAAGAACCTGACGTCGGCGATTCGTGCCGTCTCGCGTGCACAGGAGGGCTCGATCCGATGATCCGGTACGAGAGCGAGGGTCCCGAACGTCTGGCCCTGCTGCCGGCCGCGACGGTGTCCGGGTTCCTGACCGGCGCAGTGCGGGCGGGACGGGAAAGGCTGCCGCGGGTGGCGATCCTGCGTGCGAGCGTCCCGATCGACGACGCGTCCGCGCGCTGGGACACCGCGCCGCTCACGGAACTCTTCGACGAGGCCGCGCACCGGTTCGCCGACGAACGCGCCGCCGCGGACGCCTGGCTCGCCCCCCGGCTGCACGCCACGCTGCGCATGACGCGTGCCGAGGCGGCGCGCCCCGAACTGTGGAACTTCCTCGCTCTGGCGGTCGCGCCGGACCACGTCCTGTGGCGGCACCTCGCCGGGGGTGAGGGGAAGGACGGATCGGTGGCCAAAGTCAGCCCTCCGAGGTTCGCAGGGCCCCACCACACCCAGGCTTTCGCCCGTTTGTGGTGGGCGGCGGAGATGTTCCGTGACGGGCACGACTACCGACCCGTCGAGATCGCCTGCGGAAACCAGGACATGATCAACACGGCTCTGCGGTTGGACGTGATCGACCACAAGCCCACCGCGTTGGCGATGGTCCGCGTGTTGAAGGGGCTCGCCGACTCCGGTGCCACCCGCCTGGGCGACCGGGTCAACGCGCTGTGCACGGCGGTGAACACGGCGGCCGGCACCCTGATGTACGACGTGATCGCACCCCAGGATCCGGTCGATCACGATGCCCTGGCGGCCTGGATCGCGGACGCCGATGCCGCTCCCGCCGTTCCCTGGGACCGCCTTCCCGACGGCCCGGACGACGGAACGGCGTCCCGGCCCTCCTTCGACCGGCTCTCGGAACTGTTCGAGAGGTTCAGTGCCGAGGCTCCGCTGCGAGAGCGCGGTCGGGCGATGTGACGACGGATCCGCCGCTTCGGGCCCGGCTTCGGGCCCGTAGGTACCGCACCGCCGTGGCCGTCAGGGCTGTGGTGGCGGCGATGGCGTAGGACGTGGTGGCGGTGGTGGTGGGGGACAGGACGGTGGCGGCGGGGGAGGAGGCGAGGTAGGCCGCGGCGCCCGCCGCGGCGGTCGGGAGCCATTCCCAGCGGCCGTCCAGGGCGACCAGGGCGATCAGCAGCAGGGCGTACCAGGAGTAGCCCGGGGTGAGCAGGAGGAACGCGGTGCCCGTGACCAGCAGGGAGCCGTGCCAGGGGCGGGCCGGGTCGCCGCGGCGCCAGACGTGGACGACCACCGCGAGGAGGACCACGGCCACGGCCGGCAGGCACCAGGAGTCCGGGAGGACGAGGCGCAGCAGGGCGTAGCGCCGACTGGCGGCGGGGTCGTCGTAGCCCTCCTCCTCGGCGTACCCGCCGAGGTAGCCGAAGACGGAGGAGCTGGAGGTCAGGACGTACGGCAGGTACGTCAGGGCCACCACCCCGGCCGTGGGGAGCAGCAGGGACGCCGCGTCGCGCCAACGGCGTACGCCGGACAGGGCGCCCGGGAGCAGTACGGCGGGCAGCATCTTCGCCGCGACGGCCAGGCCGAACAGGGCTCCGCCCAGGGCGCGTCGGCGGGTCACCAGGCCCAGCGCGGCCACCGAGAGCAGCACCGCGAGGACGTCGGCGTGCGCGTTGTTCACCGCCTCGACCGGGACCGCCGGGCACCAGGCCCAGTAGGCGGCGCCGCGCGGGTCCCCGCCCCGGCGGCGCAGGATCAGCAGCAGGAACCACGTCACGCCCACCGCGAGCAGGGCCCCGCCGAGCTGGAGGGCCTTGTGCCGGACGCCGGGCGGGGAGAGGGCGTGGACGAGGAGGAAGTAGGCCTCCGCCACGGGCGGGTAGATCGTGTGCACCCGGGGCCTGTTGATACGGGTGCACACCCCGTCGGAGACCGCCGCCCGGTCCGGGCCGGCGCAGGCGGCGGCCCCCTGCGGGAACAGCCAGTCGTCGCGCAGCCGCAGCAGTGCGGGATCGGCCGGGGCGTGGTCGTAGGGAGAGATCCCGGCGGCCTGTACCCGCCCGTCCCAGGCGTACCGGAAGGAGTCGGTACTGGTGCGCGGCGGCGCCACCAGGCCGGTGGCGGCCACGGCGACCGCGCCGGCCAGCACCAGGGGGACGACCCACCGGGCGGGCACCGCGCGCAGGACCCCCACGGCCACCGCGAAGAGGAGCCAGGCGGCGCCGTATCCCCAGGTCAGGGCCGCCTGGTCGGTGAAGTAGGCGTCCTTGCGGATCGTGATGGTGAGGATGAATACGAGCGCGATGAGGAGGGTGGTGATCAGGGTGATGGCGAGGGGCGTGCGGGCGGTGCGGGGGCTGGGGCGGGGCATGGGGCCAGCCTCGCAGCGCGGGGGGCCGGGGCGGGGGCGGCGGGGCCCGGTGTCCGCGTTTCGTAAGGTGTCGAAACCCCCGTCCGGCGGCCCGTGCCGCTCTGATGGAAGGCATGACCGCACCGACCCGGCGCCGGGTTTCCCTGCCGCGCCCGAAGCCGCCCTCGTTCTCCGGCCGCCTGCACGACGCCCGTACCGCCACCGCCGTCGGCCGGTGGCTCGGCACCGCCTTCGCCGTGTGCTTCGTGACCGGGCTGATCAGCCACTACCTCCAGCACCCGCCCTCCTGGGCGGCGAACTCGCTGCCGAGCCGTCCCGTGTGGGGGTACCGGCTCAGCCAGGGGCTGCACGTGGGCAGCGGGCTCGCCGCCATCGTGCTGCTCCTGGTCAAACTGTGGGCGGTCTATCCGCGGCTGTTCGTCTGGCCGCCGGTGCGGTCGGTGCGGCACGCGCTGGAGCGGCTCTCGGTGGCGCTGCTCGTCGCGTCCGCCGTCTTCGAGCTGTTCAGCGGGCTGCTCAACATCGTCGAGTGGTATCCCTGGCCGTTCTCCTTCGTGCCCGTGCACTTCGCCGTCGCCTGGGTGGCCGCCGGGTCGATCCTGCTGCACATCGCTGTCAAAGCACCCGAGATCAGGGCCCATTGGAGCAGCCGGTCGCCGGGCACCCTTGAACTTCCCGCCCAGGACGGGCCGGACCGGCGGGCGCTGATGCTCGGACTCGGTGCGGCGGTCGGCGCCGTCACCCTGACCACCGTCGGCCAGTCCTTCACCCCGCTCGCGCGCCTCGACCTGCTCGCTCCCCGCCACCCCGGGCACGGGCCGCAGGGCCTGCCCATCAACCGCACGGCGGCCGCCGCCGGGGTGGATGCCGGGATGCTGCGGGACTGGCGGCTGGAGGTGCGGGGGGCCGTGCCGTACAGCCTGACGCACGCTCAACTCCTGGCGCTGCCACAGACGGTGGCCCGGCTGCCCATCTCCTGCGTCGAGGGCTGGAGCGTGGAGGCACAGTGGGGCGGCGTACGGATCCGGGACCTGCTGGACCGGGCCGGGGCGCCGCCCGGCTCGGCCGTCCGGGTCACCTCGCTGGAACGGGGCGGCGCGTACCGGGTGATGGAGATGGGGCGCGAGTACGCCCGGGACCCGCTGACCCTGCTCGCCCTGACCCTGAACGGCGAGGAACTCTCGCCCGACCACGGCTTCCCGGCCCGGATCATCGCGCCGAACCGGCCCGGGGTGCTCCAGACCAAGTGGGTCACCCTGCTGGAGGTGCTCTGATGACCGCCCGCACCGCCCGGTACCTGCTCGGGGGGCTCGGACTGCTGCTGATCGCCGTCGGGATCCGGCAGGTCATCGCGCTGCCCGACCCGCTGGACGTGGCGATCTGGCTCGGCGGCGGGCTCGTCCTGCACGACGGGATCATCGCCCCGCTGGTCCTCGGGGTCGGCCTGCTCCTGGCCGCCGGGGCCCGGGCCGCGGGCTGGTCCGCCGCCGCGCGGGGCCTCGTACGCGGGGCCCTGCTCACCGGGGGAGTGCTCGTCATGGTCACCCTCCCGCTGCTGCTGCGCCCCGGCGCGCCGCCCAACCCGTCGGCCCTGCCCCTGCCGTACGGGCGCAACCTGCTGCTCGTGCTCGGCGCGGTGCTCGCCCTCACCCTGGTGGCGGGCGCGACCCTCGCCGCCGGACGCCGCGCCCGTAGCCGTACCCGCAACGGCAACGGCAACGGGGACGCGACGCCCCAAGACTGAATCCGGTTCTAGTTTTCGGGGTCGTGGCCCTAGGAACCTGCAGGCCCGCTCGCTACCCTCCGCGCATGATTTCCACGGTTGTCTGGGGTACCGGCAACGTCGGCCGCGCGGCCATCCGTGCCGTCGAGGCCCATCCGGCCCTCACACTCGCCGCAGTACTCGTCCACAACCCCGGCAAGGTCGGCCGCGACGCGGGCGAACTCGCCGGGCTCCCCCACGCACTCGGGGTCCCGGCGACCGACGACGTCGCCGCCGTCCTGGCCGCCGGACACCGCGCCGTCGTGTACGCCGCCTCCGGCGACGTCCGCCCCGACGACGCCCTCGACGACATCGTCCGGGCGGTCCGGTCCGGGGCCGTCGTCGTCAGCCCCGCCCTCTACCCGCTCTACGACCACCGCAGCGCCCCGCCCGAATTCCGCGATCCGGTGCTCGCCGCGGTCGCGGAGGGCGGCGGCTCGCTCTTCGCCTCGGGCGTCGACCCCGGCTGGGGCAACGACGTACTGCCCCTGCTGATCAGCGGACTCGGCACCACCGTCGACGCGATCCGCTGTCAGGAGATCTTCGACTACTCCACCTACGACCAGCCGGATTCCGTCCGCCTCCTCGTCGGCATGGGCCAGCCGATGGACTTCGAGCCGATGATGCTCATGCCGTCGATCCCGACGATGGTGTGGGGCGGGCAGATACGGATGATGGCCCGGGCCCTCGGCGTCGAACTCGACGAGATCCGCGAGACCTCGCAGCGGCGCGCGCTCGACACGACGGTGACGACCGCCACGATGGGCGAGTTCGAGGCCGGCACCCAGGGCGCCATCCGCTTCCAGGTGCAGGGGATCGTCGAGGGGGAACCCCGCATCATCATCGAGCACGTCACCCGGATCCACGCCTCCTGCGCCCCCGACTGGCCCACGCCCCCCGACGGTTCCGGCGCGCACCGCGTCGTCATCGAGGGCCGCCCGCGCATCGAGGTCACCATCGAGTGCACCGACGAGGGCGACAACCGGTCGGCGGGCGGCAACGCCACCGCCGTGGGACGGCTGGTGGGGGCCATCGACTGGCTCGCGGCCGCCGCGCCCGGCCTCTACGACGCGCTCGACGTACCGCTGCGCCCGGCGGTCGGCAAACTCGGAAGGAAGTAGCCGTGAAGGAAGCAGCGGTGCAGCAAACAGCCGTGCAGCAATCAGCCGCGAAGGAAGCAGCCGCGAAGGAAGCCGCCGTGAACGACATGCAGATCGACATCCCCGCGGGGCAGCACCCGATCGAGTACGTCTGGGGCGACATGGTCCCCGGCATCGGCATGGCCGCCGCGAACTTCTCGCTCTCCGTCTACGCCCACACCACCCTGGGGCTGCGGGAGTTCGAGGCCGCCCGGCTGCGCGTCGCGCAGATCAACGGGTGCGTCTTCTGCCTCGACTGGCGCACCGACCGGGACGGCGAGAAGGTCGAGGACGACTTCCCCGACGCCGTCACCGCGTGGCGCACGACGGACGCCTTCGACGCGCGCACCCGGCTGGCCGCCGAGTACGCGGAGCGCTACACCCTCGACCACCACGGTCTCGACGAGGACTTCTGGGAGCGGATGAAGGCGTGCTACACCCAGGTCGAGATCGTCGAGCTGAGCATGAGCATCGGCTCGTGGCTGGCCTTCGGCAGACTCAACCACGTGCTCGGCCTCGACAGCGTCTGCATGCTGCCCGGTCGGTGACCCGGCCCACCGGCCGACCGGTAACGGGGAGAAGGTGCGGGGCCGACCGGTGGCGTCCGGTCGGCCCCGCACCTTCTCCACGTCCGGCCAGGTCACAGGTCCGTGGCGATGATCTTCTCGATGTTGCGCTCGGCGAGCGCGGTGATCGTCACGAACGGGTTGACGCTGGTGTTTCCGGGGATCAGCGCTCCGTCGATGACGTACAGGCCCGGGTGCCCGTGCAGCCGCCCGTAGTTGTCAGTGGCCTTGTTGAGGATGGCCCCGCCGAGCGGGTGGTACGTGAGGTGGTCGCCCCAGATCTTGTAGGTGCCGAAGAGGTCGGTCCGGTAGATCGTCCCCTCCGTCGAGTTGATCTTGTCGAAGATGGTCTTGGCCATGTCGATGGCCGGCTGCTTCCAAGCCGTCTGCCAGTCCAGGTCCACATTGCCGGTGCCGGCGTTGTACGTGAACTGCGCCCGGTTGGGGTTCTTGGTGATCGACAGGTAGAAGGACGCGTACGTCTCGATGCCGGTCGGCAGCGGCGCCACCTCGGCGAACGCCCCGCCCGCCGCCCAGTTGTCGATGCCGCCGCAGGGGATGGTGGCCTGGAGCTTGCCGGTCGGGTCCCATATGTGGTTCGCGCGGCCGCACATGACGTTGCCGTTGTCGCCCCAGCCCTTGCCGATCTCGTCGTTGAGGTTCGGCAGCAGGCCGGTGGCCTTCAGCTTGACGAGCAGCTTGCTGGTGCCGACGCTTCCCGCGGCGAAGAACACCTTGTCCGCGGTCACGCTCTTGGTGGCGACGGGGTCACCGGTGGTGTTGAGCTGCTGTATGACGACGGTGTAGCCGCCACCGGCCGAGGGGGAGACGGTGGTGACCTTGTGGAGAGGCGAGATGGAGACCTTGCCGGTGGCCTTCGCGGCCGCGATGTAGGTCTTCTGGAGGGACTTCTTGCCGTTGTTGTTGCCGTACAGGATCTCTCCGTCCAGCGCCGACTTGGTGGCGGTGCCGGCCGCTTCCCGCTTCATGTAGTCCCAGTCGTACACGTCGGGGACGAAGACGTAGGGGAAGTTGGAGCGCTGGGCGTGCTTGCGGCCGACCCGGGCGAACTGGTAGCAGTCCACGGTGTCGAACCAGGCCGGGTCGATCAGGCCCACCCCGAGCCCGGCGTTGGCCCGCGGGTAGTAGGTGTTGTACATCTCGTCGGCGTCCACCGACGGGAGCACGGCGCCGAAGTTCTCGCGCTTGGGCGTGACCGCCATGCCGCCGTTGACCAGCGAACCGCCGCCGACGCCGCGGCCCTGGTAGACCGTGATGCCCGCGAAGTCCTCGGCGTCCAGGATGCCGGTGTACTTGGGGATGTCCCTGTCGATCGGGAACCCGAGGAAGTAGTTCAGCGGCGCCTTGGTCTTGGTGCGCAGCCAGTACGAACGCTGGTCGGGGTTGAGCGTGTTGCAGAAGATCTTGCCGTCCGGCCCGGGGGTGTCCCAGGCCATGCCCATCTCGATCATCTGTACGTCGACGCCGGCCTGGGCGAGCCGCAGCGCGGCGACGGAGCCGCCGTACCCCGTGCCGATCACCAGTACCGGGACATGGGCCCCGTCGGTGATCGGCGCGGAGGCGACGGATGCCGTGGCGGCGCTCGACGCGGCGCCGCTTCGCACGGTCGCCGCGTTGGCTCGACCGGCGACGGCCATGGCGCCTAGAATGGAACCTGTTCCTGCGATGAACCCGCGGCGCGAAAACCCCTTGGATCCCTTGTCGGGCATGGTGGAGTCACTCATGTGATCTTCCTCACTCTCGGCGGAGTGGGAACAAGTTCTACTGTCGCTTGCGTGGTAAGTCACTAGATACGTCTAAGTAACTTGCGGCCGTCCCAGCCCCTGGAGCACCGGCCGGACGGGCTGTACGGGCCGCGATGCCCGCGGTGCCCGCGACGGCCGGGCGGGCCGGACGAGCCGGACGAAGGTCCGTCCGTCAGCCGTCCACCGCTCCGCCGCGCTCCAGCCCGCCGCCCCGGCGTGTCCGTCCAGTGCGGTGGCGCCGACCCGGGCCCACGGGAACGGCGTTCCGACCGCGCCCCGGCCGTCGTCCACCCGCACCACGTACCGCTCGTCGAGCGCGTCGCTCTGCGGCCCGGCGCCCGATGCGCACTCGACGATCAGCGCGCCGCCGGGGGCGGTCAGCTGGGCGAGGCGCTCCAGCAGCGCGGCCGGATCCCCGCCGATGCCGACGTTCCCGTCGATGAGCAGCGCCGTGTCCCAGCGGCCCTCCCCGGGCAGCGGCTCGAAGACCGACCGGTGCAGCGCCGCCCCGCCGGAGCGGGTCGTACGGGCCACCGCCTCCGGGCTCACATCGATGCCCAGCGCCCGGTGGCCCCGTACGGCGAGCGCCGCGACGAGCCGGCCCGGCCCGCAGCCGATGTCCAGGGACGCGCCGCGGCAGCGGTCCAGCACCGTCCGGTCCGCCCGGTCGGGGGCCTCGCACCAGCGCTCCACGTCCAGCGGCAGCAGCCAGCCGTCGCCGCGCCGCAGGAACAGCGGGCCGCGGCCGCTGCGCAGGGCGCGGGTATAGGGGTCGGCCGTCCAGGCCGCCGCCGGCGCGGCGCCCGTAGCAGTGGCGTCCGTGGCCGTGGCGCCCGTACCCACGGTGTCGACGGTGCTCACGGGCGGGCCGCCGCGTCCGCCGGGGCAGCGGTCAGCCGCCCGTACACGGCCGCGAACCGGCCCCGCGGCGCCTGCCGCGCCACCAGCAGGGCGTCCTCGCCGCTGTCCACGTCGCGCAGCAGCGGCAGCCGCCCCACCCGCAGCCCGGCCGCGCGCAGCCGCTCGTACTGCGCGGCGCCCGTCTCCGGGACCGACATCGGTACGCCGAGCAGCAGCCGGGGGTCGGGTGCGGCCAGGCCCAGGGCCCAGAACCCGCCGTCGACCGCCGGCCCGAACCAGGCGTCGTACGTCGCCCAGCCCGCCGGATCGGCCGCGCGGCCCAGCAGCTCCGGCGTGACCTGGGGCGTGTCCATGCCGATCAGCAGCGCGGGCCCGGCGCATCCGGCGAAGGCGGCCGCCAGCCGCTGGTCCAGCGTCCCGGCGCACTGCGCCACCACCTCGAAGCCGGACGGCAGCCAGGGCCCGGGCCGCCCCTCCAGCACCAGCACCCGCCGCGCGGCCGGGGTCGCGGCGACGGCGTCCAGCGTGTCGGCGAGCGAGGCCTCCGCGAGGGCGGCGGCCTCGGCGGGGCTGAAGGGCGGGGTGAGCCGGGTCTTCACCCGGCCCGGCACGGGCTCCTTGGCGATCACCAGCAGCGTGGTCACAGCGCACCCCCGGCGGGGGCGGCCGACGACGCGGAGCGCGAGGGCTCGGCGTCCGGCGTGGCGTCCGGCGGTCCGGCGGCGGGGGGCTGCGCGAGCGGGGGCTCGGCCAGGACGTGGCTCATGTCGTGCACGGCCTGCCAGGTGCCGCGCCAGGTGCCGGTCACCTTCGACTTCCCCGAGCGCGGCAAGTACGGCACGTCCACCTCCCGGACCCGCCAGCCCGCGTCGGCCGCCCGGACCACCATCTGCAGCGGATAGCCGCTGCGCCGGTCGCTCAGCTCCAGACCCAGGAGCGCGGAGCGCCGCCCGGCCCGCATCGGGCCCAGGTCGCGCAGGGCCAGCCCGGTCCGGCGGCGCAGCAGCCGGGCCAGTGCCAGGTTCCCGGCCCGCGCGTGCAGCGGCCAGGCGCCCAGGCTGCGCGGGCGGCGCCGCCCGAGCACCAGGTCCGCCCCACCGGCCGCGACGGCGGCCACGAACCCCGTCAGCAGCCCGGGATCGAGGGAGGCGTCGCAGTCGCAGAAGCAGACGATGTCCGCTTCGGCGGCCAGCAGACCGGCGTGGCAGGCGGCGCCGAAACCGCGCCGGGACTCGGTCACCACCGTGGCGCCCAGCGCGCGGGCGATGTCGGCGCTGCCGTCGGTGGAACCGTTGTCCACGACCAGGGCGCGCCACCCGGCCGGGATGCGGGCGAGGACCCAGGGCAGCGCCTCGGCCTCGTTCAGACAGGGAAGGACGACGTCCACGGAGGGGGGACCGGAGGCTGAATCTGATGAGTCTGCTGTCACGGGCTTCACCGTAGGAACCGGACGGCCGGGAAAGGGCGATCGACTCCTTACGAAACGCGGACGTCACCCCCACCGGGCGGTCCGGCCGCCCCGCCGGCGGCACGCCGGTGGGAGGCTGGGCGCATGAGCATGGACCCCCCTCTCCCGCGGATCCTCGTCGTGGACGACGACCCGACCGTCGCCGAGGTCGTCAGCGGCTACCTGCACCGCGCCGGATACGCCGTGGAGCAGGCCGCCGACGGCCCCGCCGCCCTGGCCCGCGCCGAGCGCCACCGGCCCGACCTGGTCGTCCTGGACCTGATGCTGCCGGGGATCGACGGGCTGGAGGTGTGCCGGCGGCTGCGCGCGAGCGGGCCCGTACCGGTGATCATGCTGACCGCGCGCGGCGACGAGGACGAGCGCATCGCCGGACTGGAGGTCGGCGCGGACGACTACGTCACCAAACCCTTCAGCCCGCGCGAACTCGTCCTGCGGGTCACCTCCGTCCTGCGGCGCAGCCGCGCGGCCGAACGGGCCCAGGGTCCGGCCGCGGTCGCCGCCCCGCCGGTGCTCACGGGCGCCGGTCTGGCGCTCGACCCGGCCACGCACCGGGCCACCAAGCACGGGACCGAGCTGGCCCTGACCCTGCGCGAATTCGATCTGCTGGCCCACTTCCTGCGCCACCCCGGGCGGGCGATCGGCCGCGAGGACCTGATGCGGGAGGTGTGGGGCTGGGACTTCGGGGACCTGTCCACGGTCACCGTGCACGTACGGCGGCTGCGGGCGAAGATCGAGGACGATCCCGGCAGCCCCCGGCTCATCCAGACCGTGTGGGGCGTGGGCTACCGTTTCGACGCCGGGCCGGACGGGTCCGTCGGCGGTCCGCGGGAGTCGGTATGAAGGACGGGTCGGTATGAAGGACACGGCGCTCATCGCGCTCTTCGCCCTCGGCGGGGCGGCCTGCGCCGGGCTCGTCGGCGCGGCCGTGCTGCGGCTGGTCCGCCACCGCTCGGTGACCGTGTCCCTGACCGTGGTCGGCGCCGTCACGGTCACCGCGATGCTCGCCGGTACGCTCGCGGTCGCGCAGGCGATGTTCCTGTCCCGGCACGACCTGGGCGTGGTCACCCTGGTCGCCGCGATGGCCGCCGTCGTCTCCCTGGCCACCGCGCTCGTCCTGGGCCGCTGGGTGGTCGCCCGCAGCCGTGAACTCTCGCTGGCTGCACGGGACTTCGGAGACGGCGGCAGCTTCGCGGCGCCGCCCGGCCAGGCCACCGCCGAACTGGCCGGACTTTCGCGCGAGCTGGCGGCGACGAGCGCCAAACTGGCTGCCTCGCGGGAACGGGAACGCGCCCTGGAGACCTCCCGGCGCGAGCTGGTCGCCTGGATCTCGCACGACCTGCGGACCCCGCTGGCCGGACTGCGGGCCATGTCCGAGGCGCTGGAGGACGGCATGGCCGTCGACCCGGCGCGCTACCACCGGCAGATCCGCACCGAGGTGGAGCGGCTCAACTCCATGGTCGGCGACCTCTTCGAACTGTCCCGCATCCATGCCGGGGCGCTGGCCCTGACCCCGAGCCGGATGTCGGCCTACGACCTGGTCGGGGACGCGCTGTCCGGGGTGGACCCGCTGGCGCGGGAACACGGGGTGCGGCTGGTGGGGGAGGGCGTGCAGCGGGTGCCGGTCGAGGTCGACGGCAAGGAGATGACCCGGGTGCTGGCCAACCTGCTGATCAACGCGATCCGGCACACCCCGGCCGACGGGACCGTGGCGGTCGCCGCGGAGCGGCGCGGGGACGGGGTGGTGCTGTCGGTCACCGACGGGTGCGGGGGCATTCCCGCGGAGGACCTGTCGCGGGTCTTCGACACGGGGTGGCGGGGCACGGCGGCGCGGACGCCTCCCGCCGGGGCCGGGCCGGTGCCGCCCGCGGGGGCCGGGCTGGGGCTGGCGATCGTGCGGGGGATCGTGGAGGCGCATGCGGGGCGGACCGAGGTCCGCAATGTGCCGGGGGGTTGTCGGTTCGAGGTGACCTTGCCGGTGCCGGTGCCGGTGCGCTAGGCGCGGCCTTCCCGGGGCTCCGCCCCGGACCCCGCGCCTCAAACGCCGGCGGGGCTGGAGGTGGTCCCCGGGGTCGGGTGGTGCCGGGGTGCTGCCCCGGGCCCCGCGCCTCAATCGCCGGCGGGGCTGGAGGTGGTCCTCGGGGTCGGGTGGTGCCGGGGCTCCGCCCCGGACCCCGCGCCTCAAACGCCGGCGGGGCTGGAACACCCCGCCGAGGTGCGTTGGGTCGCGTGGGCGAATTCCGTCATGCCTTCCGTGAAGGTGATGTCGGGGTGCCAGCCCAGGTCCTGGCGCAGGCGGCGGGAGTCGGCGGTGATGTGGCGGACGTCGCCCAGGCGGAATTCGCCCGTGATCACCGGGGCCGGGCCGCCGTGGGCGGTGGCCAGGGCCGTGGCCATCTCGCCCACCGTGTGCGGGTCCCCGCTGCCGGTGTTGTAGGCGACCGCCGTGCCCGGCGCGCGGCCGCCGACCGCCTCCAGTGCCGTCACGTTCGCCTCCGCGACGTCCCGGACGTGGACGAAGTCCCGCCGCTGGGCGCCGTCTTCGTACACCCGGGGCGCCTCGCCGCGGGCCAGCGACGAGCGGAAGAAGGAGGCCACCCCCGCGTACGGGGTGTCGCGCGGCATGCCCGGCCCGTACACGTTGTGGTAGCGCAGGGCCACCGAACGGCCGTCCACGGAGCGGGCCCAGGAGGCCGCCAGGTGTTCCTGGGCGAGCTTCGTCGTCGCGTACACGTTGCGCGGGTCCGCCGGGGCGTCCTCATCCACCAGACCCGGCGTCAACTCCGCACCACAAGACGGGCAGTTCGGCTCGAACCGACCCGCCGTCAGGTCCGCCGCCCGGCGCGGGGCCGGGTGGACCACGCCGTGCGCGGGGCAGTCGTAGCGCCCTTCGCCGTAGACGACCATCGATCCGGCCAGTACGAGGGCGCGCACTCCCGCCGTGGCCATCTCCGCCAGCAGGACCGCCGTTCCCAGGTCGTTGCAGCCGACGTACGCGGGCGCGTCCGCGAAGTCCTTGCCGAGCCCGACCATCGCGGCCTGGTGGCAGACCGCGTCCACCCCGCGCAGGGCTTCCCGCACGGCCTGTGCGTCCCGTACGTCGGCCCGTACGAACTCCGCGTCGGGCAGCTCCGGCGGACCGGGGTGAGCGGCGGGCAGCAGCGCGTCCAGCACGACCGGATCGTGTCCACGGCGCCGCAGCGCCCCGACGATGTGGGAGCCGATGAACCCGGCTCCGCCTGTGACGAGTACTCGCATGGGCCGGACGCTACGGAGGTCCGGGCGCGAACGGGGCTCCCCGCGCCCGCCGTAAGACTTCCGTCACCCGGAAGTGGAGCCTGGATACATGGTTTTTGGCCATGGAAGGGCGGGGAAAGTAGCTCTTGGGACGTCTTGCGTGATGGCTTGACCGCCACGTAAAGGGGGCATAAGTTCTGCCCCGGCTTGCTCCACCAGGACGGGCCGCCGAAATCCGTCCTCTGGGGGGACACATGCACTGGTACACCGACGTGCTCAAGCGCTACATCGACTTCTCCGGCCGCTCGCGCCGACAGGAATTCTGGATGTTCGCCCTGATCAACATCGCCGTCTCGATCGTTGTCGGGATCATCGACACCGCCCTGGGCGCCGGCAGCATCCTCTCCGGGCTGTACTCCCTCGCGATCCTGCTCCCGGCCCTGGGGCTCGGCGCCCGCCGCCTGCACGACACCAACAAGTCGGCGCTGTTCCTGCTGCTGTACCTGATCCCCCTCCTCGGCTGGATCGCGCTGATCGTCCTCTTCGCCATCGAGGGCGACGCGCAGCCGAACCAGTACGGCCCGAACCCGAAGCTCGCGGTCTGAGCTCCCCCCACCGTCACCCGCACCACCCGTACCACTGGTGACACCGAGAGCGCCGTGTCCGACGTACCCCGTCGGGCGCGGCGCTCTCGCCGTTCCCGGGGGCCCCTCGGGGCCGGGGTGACGCGTCTCTCGCGGAAGCCGGGGCGGGGGGCTGTCGGAGCCGGGCCGATCACGAGATATCTTGATGTCGAGCAATGTTGCAGACGAGAGACGCAGACTGTGGAGCGGAGCATCCGGTGACTGACTCGACCATCATCTACACGCACACTGACGAGGCCCCGGCCCTGGCCACCCATTCGTTCCTGCCCGTGGTCCAGGCGTACGCCTCGACCGCCGGCGTGCGCGTGGAGACGCGGGACATCTCGCTGGCCGGCCGGATCATCGCGAGCTTCCCCGAGCGTCTCGAAGCCGAGCAGCGCATCGAGGACGCCCTCGCCGAGCTGGGCGAGCTGGCCAAGACCCCCGGCGCGAACATCATCAAGCTGCCCAACATCTCGGCCTCGATCCCGCAGCTCAAGGCCGCGGTCGCCGAGCTCCAGGGCCAGGGCTACGCGCTCCCGGACTACCCGGACGACCCGAAGACCGACGACGAGCGCGACATCCGCGCCCGCTACGACAAGATCAAGGGCAGCGCCGTCAACCCGGTCCTGCGCGAGGGCAACTCCGACCGCCGCGCCCCCGCCTCGGTCAAGAACTACGCCAAGGCCCACCCGCACCGCATGGGTGCCTGGACCCCCGAGTCGAAGACCAACGTCGCCACCATGGGCGCCGACGACTTCCGCTCCACCGAGAAGTCCGCCGTGATCGCCGAGCCCGGCTCGCTGCGCATCGAGTTCGTCGCCCAGGACGGTGCGACCACCGTCCTGCGCGAGTCCGTACCCGTGCTCGCCGGTGAGGTCGTGGACGCCTCCGTGCTGCGCGTCGACGCGCTGCGCACCTTCCTCAACGACCAGATCGAGCGGGCCAAGGCCGAGGGCGTGCTCTTCTCCGTGCACCTCAAGGCCACGATGATGAAGGTCTCCGACCCGATCGTCTTCGGTCACGTCGTCCGCGCCTTCTTCCCCAAGACCTTCGCGCGCTACGGCGAGACCCTCGCCGCCGCCGGTCTGTCCCCGAACGACGGCCTCGGCACCATCCTGAACGGCCTGGGCGCGCTGCCCGACGCCGACGCGATCAAGGCCTCCTTCGACGCCGAGATCGCCGAGGGCCCGGCCCTCGCGATGGTCGACTCGGACAAGGGCATCACCAACCTGCACGTCCCGTCCGACGTGATCGTCGACGCCTCCATGCCGGCGATGATCCGCACCTCCGGCCACATGTGGGGCCCGGACGGCGCCGAGGCCGACACCCTCGCGGTCCTCCCGGACAGCAGCTACGCCGGTGTCTACCAGGTCGTCATCGACGACTGCCGCGCGCACGGCGCGTACGACCCGTCCACGATGGGCTCGGTGCCGAACGTCGGCCTCATGGCCCAGAAGGCCGAGGAGTACGGCAGCCACGACAAGACCTTCGAGATCGCCGCCGCGGGCACCGTCCGCCTCGTCGACACCGAGGGCAACACGGTCCTGGAGCAGGAGGTCGCCGCCGGTGACATCTTCCGCGCCTGCCAGACCAAGGACCTGCCGATCCAGGACTGGGTCAAGCTCGCCGTCACCCGCGCCCGCGCCACCGGCGTCCCGGCCGTCTTCTGGCTCGACGAGGGCCGCGCGCACGACGCGCAGCTGATCGCCAAGGTGAAGACGTACCTCGCCGACCACGACACCGATGGTCTGACCATCGAGATCCTGTCGCCGGAGAAGGCCACCGCCTACTCGCTGGAGCGCATCCGCCGCGGCGAGGACACCATCTCGGTGACCGGCAACGTGCTGCGCGACTACCTGACGGACCTCTTCCCGATCCTGGAGCTGGGCACCAGCGCCAAGATGCTGTCGGTCGTCCCGCTGATGAACGGCGGCGGCCTCTTCGAGACCGGCGCCGGCGGCTCCGCCCCGAAGCACGTGCAGCAGCTCGTCAAGGAGAACTACCTCCGCTGGGACAGCCTCGGCGAGTTCCTCGCGCTGGCCGTCTCCTTCGAGCACCTCGCGCAGACCACCGGCAACGCCCGCGCCCAGGTGCTGGCCGACACCCTGGACCGCGCCACCGGCACGTTCCTGGACGAGGACAAGTCGCCGAGCCGCCGCCTCGGTGGCATCGACAACCGCGGCAGCCACTTCTACCTCGCCCTGTACTGGGCGCAGGAGCTGGCCCGCCAGACCGAGGACACCGAGCTGGCGGCCTCCTTCGAGGCCCTCGCGAAGACCCTCGGCGAGCAGGAGTCGACGATCGTCGCCGAGCTCATCGCGGTCCAGGGCTCCCCGGCCGACATCGGCGGCTACTTCCAGCCCGACGTCGCCAAGGCCTCGGCCGTCATGCGTCCGTCCGCGACGCTGAACCAGGCGCTCGCGATCCTGGGCTGATCGCCTACCCGGGCTGATCCGCCTACCCGGGCTGATCAGCCCGCGTACCGCAACGCTCCGCCCCGGCCGGGATTTCCTCCGGCCGGGGCGGTCGTGCGTCCCGGGCGTCCCGGGCGTATTCCGGTTGTGGACCGGGCCGGGCAGCGGCTAGTAATACCGGGTGATCAAAGGACACCTGGCCGGGCTGCGCGCCCGCCACCCCGACGACGTGGCCGTCCTGCACGCCGAGCTGTACGAAGACGTACCCACCCGCGCGCGGGCCGATTCCCGGCCCTGGCGCGCCCTGCCCGTCTCGGGCGGGCACTCCCCGTACGAACCCGCCGCGCCCTCGGACGGGGCCGACTGCTTCTCGGTGGTCGACCTGGCCACCGGGGAACTCGCGGGCGAGGCCCTGCTCTGGGGCATCGACACCCACAACCGCCTCGCCCACCTCGGGCTGTCCCTGCGGCCCGGCCACCGCGGCCGGGGGCTGGGCCGGGAGGTGGTCCAGCTGCTCTGCCGCCACGGCTTCACCGTGCGCGGCCTGCACCGCCTCCAGCTGGAGACCCTCGCCGACAACGCCGCGATGATCGGCGCCGCGGGCTCCGCCGGGTTCGCCCTGGAGGGCACCTTCCGCCGCTCGGCCTGGGTGTACGGCGCCTTCGTCGACGAAGTGGTCCTCGGCCTGCTTGCCGAGGACTGGACCGAGCCGGACCTCAAGGCCGCGGCGGAGGCCGGACCCTAGGCTTCAGAGGCGGTGGACCCGTTCCTGCTCCAGCGCGAGCGGGTACCGCCCCGCCGCCAGGATCCGCAGGCCCGGCGCGCGGGCGAGCAGCGCCCGGAGCCAGTTCACCGCCTCGGGCGTGAGCCGGTCGGAGCCGTCCAGGACCAGCAGCATGTCCCGCTCCGCGAGCCACGAGGCGGCGTTGGCCGATCCCCGCGGCAGGTAGGGAATTCCCGGTACGGAGCCCAGCGCGCCCACCAATTCGCGGACCCCGGAGGCGTATTCGAGGGTGACGACGGCCACCCCGTCGCAGAAGTTGGACGTCAGCCGGCGTGCCATGTCCCGCACCAGCAGGCTCCGTGGCGCGCCGAACCCTCCCGTCACGGTCAGGACCCGCCCCCGCCGGACGGCGGTGAGCAGCCGGGACAGTTCGGCGGAGGTCGCGGGCAGGGTCCCCGTATGGCCCGCCTCGTGCCCCGGTTCGCGTCTGCTGTCGTGATGCTGATCCCCCATCGGCACGATGCCCCCCATTGCATGCGTGGCCAAGCGCGGCCCAAGGGATGGATCGAGCCGTGTGCCGACGATTATGCGCCAGTTGTGCCGTAAGGCCAGGGGAATTTCGGATTCCGGAGAAGGCCTTTGCCGCCCGCGTCGGGCCCGGCCGCCCGGGGAACGGTTGTCCGGATGGCGGGAATCGGCTCTACTGCTGTGATGAGTGCGCAGCGACGGAGACGGCCCTTGTCGCACCGGCGCCGTTCGGGCTTCCGCGGCCGCGGCCGCGTCCTGGCGGCCGCGCTCCTCTCGGTCTTCTTCCTCGTCGGGGTGTTCGCCGCGACGGGGATCGCCCGGGACCCCTTCGCCACCGGATCCGCCCCGGACACGGACACGGACGCGGGTGCTGCGGCCCAACGGCCCACCGGCGCCCTGCCCTTCGACCTGCCCGCCGCCGCCGAGCTGCGCTCCGGCGGGAAGCTCGTCTTCGCCCACTACTTCACTCCATACCCGCTCTCCCTCGACAACGCGAGCGCGGACACCGACTACTACACCCGCAACTACCTCACTCCGGCGGGGGAGAACGGCAAGCACGAGCGATACGGCGGACTGTTGCGGGACCGGCCCCTGCCCGTGCGCCCCCAGGAGGGCGACTGGGAGCTCGCCGACCTCCGCCAGGAGGTGCGCACCGCCCGCGCCGCGGGGATCGACGGGTTCACCCTCGACCTGCTCTCCCTCTCCGGCCCCAACTGGGACCGCGCCAACCTGCTGATGGAGGCGGCCCGTTCGGTCGATCCCGCCTTCAAGGTGATGCTGATGCCGGACATGACCTCCCTGAACGCCGACGACCCGGCCGTGCTCGCGGACGCGCTCGCCGCGCTCGGCAAGGCCCCGGCCGCGCACAGGCTCGGCGACGGCCGCCTGGTCGTCTCGCCGTTCAAGGCGGAAGCGCGGGACGTCGCCTGGTGGACCGGGGTGCTGGGTCTGCTGGAGTCGAAGCACGGCATCCGGACCGCGTTCGTTCCCCTCTTCCTCGACTTCGGCGCGAACAACGCGCGGTTCGCACCCATCAGTTACGGGTTCTCCGAGTGGGGCAGCCGCAGTTACGTCGGCCAGGACGGCGCCACCGGTGACGTCCGGCGCGCCCACGGCACGGGCAAGATCTGGATGCAGCCGGTCTCGGTCCAGGACGCCCGCCCCAACCAGGGGATCTACGACGAGGCCGGGAACACCGCCACCCTGCGGGCCACTTGGGCCCACGCCATCGACGACGGCGCCGACTGGGTGCAGCTGACCACCTGGAACGACTACTCGGAGGGCAGCCAGTTCGCGCCCTCCCTGCACAACGGGCACACCTACCTGGACATCAGCTCCTACTACCTGGCCAGGTTCAAGACGGGAGCCTGGCCGGAGATCGTCCGGGACACCCTCTACCTGACCTCGCGCACCCAGTTCGCCGCGGCCGACCCCACCGGGGGCCAGTCCCTGCTGATGTCCCCGCGCAAGGGCAGCGCCGCGCCCCGGGACGCGGTGGAGGTGCTGAGCTTCCTGACCGCGCCCGCGACCGTCCGTACCGACACCGGCGGCGCCAGGGGCGCGTACCGGGCCCCGGGCGGGGTCCACGCACAGCTGCTGACGCTGCGCCCCGGCACCAGCTCGGCCGAAGCGGTCCGGGACGGGACCACGCGGACGGCGGTCACGCTGCCGTACGCGGTGGACCGCGGGGCCGGGGTGCAGGACCTCCAGTACTACGGGGCCACCAGCGGCCGTACGCCGTAGACGCCGTCGGCGAAGCACCCGCGCAGCCGTCCGCCGTGGCGTAATTGGCCCTTCCGGACCATGCGGTCACCCCGCATGATCCGGAAGGGCAGCACCGCCGCACCCGCGCACCCGTCCGCCGCGCCGCACACCCGGAGGCATCCGTGACCGAGCCCACCACCCCGTCCGTCTTCCCCGGCGGGGCCGGACTCTTCCGTCTGGACCCGGACATCGCCCACCTCAACCACGGGTCCTTCGGCGCCGTGCCGATACCCGTCCAGGAAGCCCAGCGGGCCCTGCGCGAGGAGGCGCACGCCGACCCCGACTCCTTCTTCATCGGCGCCCCCGACCGGGTGGCCGAGGCCCGTACCCGGATCGCCGCCCACCTCGCCCCCGGCGCCGACCCGGAGACCATGGCCTTCGTCTCCAACGCCACCGAGGGCGCCAACCTGGCCCTGGGCGCCCTGCGGCTCGCCGACGGCGAGGAGATCCTGGTCACCGACCACGGCTACGGCACCGTCGTCGAGGCCGCCGCCCGCCGCGCCCCGCTCGTCCGGGTCGCCGTCGACCCGTCGCTGCCCGACGAGGACGCCGTGCGCGAAGCCGTACTGGCCGGGCTCACCCCGCGCACCAAGGTGGCCGTCCTCGACCACATCAGCTCGCCCACCGCCCGCGTCATCGCCTCCCCGCGGCTCCTCGCCGACCTCGCCGAGCGCGGGATCACCACGATCGTCGACGGCGCGCACGCGCTGGGCATGCTCGCCGAGCCGCTCGCCGGACGCGCCGACTTCTGGTTCGGCAACGTGCACAAGTGGGGGTACGCGCCCTCGGGCAGCGCGATCATCGCGGTCCCGGACGCCGGCCACCGAGCCGCGATCCGGCCCCTGGTGCCCTCCTGGGAGGACCACCACGGCTTCCCGCGCTCCCTGGAGGGGCGGGCCACCGTCGACTACACCGGCTGGCTCGCCGCCCCCGCGGGCCTGGACCTGCTGGCCGGTCTCGACGCCGTCAAGGTACGGGCCCACAACAGCGCGCTGGCCGGGTACGGGGCCGAGCTGCTCGCCCGGCTGCCCGGGCTGGTCCCGCTGCCGCACACCGAGGGCCTCGCCATGCGCGCGCTGCGGCTGCCGCCGGGCACCGCGGAGACCCAGGAGGGTGCCCGGGCCCTGCGCGAGGAGATCGCGGCGCGGCTGCGCATCCGGGTCCTGATCTGGCCCTGGAAGGGCGGCGGCGGCATCCGGGTCTGCGGCCAGATCTACAACCGGCCCGAGGAGTACGAGCGCCTCGCGGCCGGGCTGGGCGCCCTGCTGGGCTGACCGGGGCCGGGGGCGGGGGCCCGTACCCTCCGGCCCACCCCGGCCCCGTCCGTCAGTTCCGGCGCAGCAGGTACGTGTCCATGATCCAGCCCTTGCGGGCCCTGGCCTCCGTGCGCAGCTCCTCGATCCGCCCGGCCACCTCGGCCAGCTTCCCCGAGACCAGGATCTCGTCCTCGGTGCCGACGTAGGCACCCCAGTAGATGAAGAGGTCCTGGTCGAGGTGGTGGGTGAAGGCGTGCCGCGCGTCCAGCATCACGACCACGTCGTCCACGTCGTCCGCGGGCCAGCCCTCGGCGAGCCGCCGGCCGGTGGTGATCTGGACGGGCCGGCCGACCCGGTTCAGGTTGGTCCGGTGCCGCGCCAGCAGCGCGGACACGCTGCTGATGCCGGGGACCACCTCGTGCTCGAACTCCACCCGGCCCCGCTCCAGCACCTCGTCGAGGATGGCGAGGGTGGAGTCGTACAGGGAGGGGTCGCCCCACACCAGGAACGCGCCCGTCTCGCCGTCGGCCAGGTCCTCCGCGACGAACCGCTCGAACAGCTCGGCCCGCGCGCTGCGCCAGCCGTCCACCGTCGGGGCGTAATCGGCCGGGGTGCGGTCCCGGTCCGGGTCGCGGCCCTCCACGAGCCGGTGGCCGGGGCGGGCGTGGGCGTCGAGCATCGCGCGCCGCAGCCCGGTCAGGTCCGCCTTCTCCTCGCCCTTCTCCAGGATGAGGAACGCGTGCGCGGCCCCGATCGCCTTCACCGCCTGGAGGGTGAGGTGGTCCGGGTCGCCCGCGCCTATACCGATCACTGAGAACTTCTTCACCGGGCCATTCTGCACCCCGCTATTGTGCGGGTCATGCGGGTCGCCCTGTTCGTCACCTGCGTCAACGACGCGCTGTACCCCTCGACGGGGATCGCCGTCGTGCGGCTGCTGGAGCGCCTGGGGGTCGAGGTCGACTTCCCGGCCGGGCAGAGCTGCTGCGGCCAGCCCCAGTACAACACCGGCTACCGCCGCGAGACCGAGCCCCTGCTGCGGCGCACCGCGACGGCCTTCGCCGGGTACGAACACGTGGTCACGCCGTCCGGATCCTGCGCCGCGATGCTCCGCGAGCACTACCCGCGGATCGGGCGGAAGGCGGCGGGGGAGGGCCGGGGCGGGGAGCTGGCGGAGCTGGCCGCGGACCTGGCCCCGCGGGTGTACGAGCTGACCGAGTTCCTGGTGGACGTGCTCGGGGTGACCGACGTCGGCGCGTACTTCCCGTACAAGGTGACCTACCACCCCTCCTGTCACGGCCTGCGCTCCCTCGGGCTGGGCGAGCGGCCGCGCCGGCTGCTCGCCGCGGTCCGGGGACTCGAACTCACCGAACTGCCCGGAGCCGAGGAGTGCTGCGGCTTCGGCGGCACCTTCGCCCTCAAGAACCCCGACGTGTCCGCCGCGATGGGCGCCGACAAGATCCGCGCCGCCGCGGCCACCGGAGCCGAGGTGCTCTGCGGGGCCGACAACTCCTGCCTCGCCCACCTCGACGGGACCCTGCGCCGCGCCGGGGCCCCGCTGCGCGCCCTGCACCTCGCCGAGATCCTGGCCGCCACCGAGGAGGAACCCGCGCGATGACCGGTACGGGCGGCACGGGGCCCGGAGCCCCCACGGACCTGGGGATGCCCGGCTTCCCGCCGTTCCCCGCCGCCGCGCGGGAGGCCGTACGCGACGACACCCTGCGCGCCAACCTCCGTCGCGCCACCCACACCATCCGCGACAAACGCGCCCGCGCCGTCGCCGAACTCGCCGACTGGGAGCAGCTGCGCGCCGCCGGGAAGGCGGTCAAGGACCACACGCTGCGCCACCTCGACCGGTACCTGATCCAGCTGGAGGCCGCGGTCACGGCGGCGGGCGGCACCGTCCACTGGGCGGTGGACGCGGCCGAAGCCAACCGGATCGTCACGGACCTGGTCCTGGCCACCGGGGAGCGCGAGGTGGTCAAGGTCAAGTCCATGGCCACCCAGGAGACCGGCCTGAACGAGGCCCTGGAGGCCGCCGGGATCGCCGCCTACGAGACCGACCTCGCCGAACTCATCGTCCAGCTGGGCCACGACCGGCCCTCCCACATCCTGGTCCCCGCCATCCACCGCAACCGGGGCGAGATCCGCGACGTCTTCGCGGCGGAGATGGGCCGCTGGGGCCGCCCCGCGCCCGGCGGGCTCGGCGACGACCCGCGCGAACTCGCCGAGGCGGCGCGGCTGCACCTGCGGGAGAAGTTCCTGCGCGCCAAGGTCGCGGTGTCCGGCGCCAACTTCATGGTCGCCGAGACGGGCACGATGGTCGTCTTCGAGTCCGAAGGCAACGGCCGCATGTGCCTGACCCTGCCCGAGACCCTGATCTCGGTGGTGGGCATCGAAAAGGTCGTGCCGACCTTCCGCGACCTGGAGGTCTTCCTCCAGACGCTGCCGCGCAGTTCGACGGCCGAGCGGATGAACCCGTACACGACGATGTGGACGGGGCTGGGCCCGTCGCAGGGGGCGGAAAGCGACGGACCCACCGCCTTCCACCTCGTCCTGCTCGACAACGGCCGCACCGACACCCTCGCCGACGAGGTCGGCCGTCAGGCCCTGCGGTGCATCCGCTGCTCCGCCTGCCTGAACGTCTGCCCGGTCTACGAGCGCGCGGGCGGCCACGCCTACGGCTCGGTCTACCCGGGCCCGATCGGCGCCATCCTCAGCCCCCAACTCCGGGGCACCGCCAGCGAGATCGACGCCTCGCTGCCCTACGCCTCCACCCTGTGCGGAGCCTGCTACGAGGTGTGTCCGGTCGCCATCGACATCCCGGAGGTCCTGGTCCACCTGCGCGAACGGGTGGCCCAGGGCGGCCCGGTGACCCGCGAGGGCATCCGGGTACGGATCCGCCCGGCCCGCGGGCACACCGCCGAACGGGCCGCGATGCGGGCCGCCCGGCTGCTGCTGGACCATCCGGGAGCGCTGCGGGCGGGGGAGCGGCTGCTGGCCCGGGCCCGCAGGCTGCGGCCGCGCCGGCTGCCGGGGCCCGGGCGGGCCTGGACGGACAGCCGCGAACTGCCGCCGGTCCCGGCCGAGCCGTTCCGGGACTGGTGGGCGCGCGAGCGGGGAGGCCGGGCATGAGCGGCAGGGAACAGATCCTGGGCCGGATCCGCCGTGCGCTGGCGGACGCCGGGCCCGCGCCGGAGATCCCCCGGGACTACCTCCGGACGCACGGCGACCGCACCCCGGACGCGACGGCCGACCTCCTCGCCGCCCACCTCACCGAATACCGGGCCACTGTGCACCGGGCCGCCGGGGACGCCGTCGCGCCGCTGCTGGCCCGGCTCCTCGCCGAGCGGGGCGCGCGGTCGGTCCTCGTACCGGCCGGGCTGCCCCCGCACTGGCTCGCGGCGGCGGACCAAGTCCGGATCGACGACCGCTCCGACTCCACCCCGTACGAACTGGACGCCGTGGACAGCGTGGTCACCGGCTGCGCCCTGGCGATCGCCGAGACCGGGACGATCGTCCTCGACGGCGGACCCGGCCAGGGACGGCGCCGGATCAGCCTGGTCCCGGACCACCACATCTGTGTGGTGCGGGTCCCGGACCAGGTGGTGGACTCGGTCCCGCAGGCGGTGGCCCTGCTGGACCCCACCCGCCCGCTGACCTGGATCTCGGGCCCCTCGGCCACCAGCGACATCGAACTGGACCGGGTGGAGGGCGTGCACGGCCCCCGCACCCTGGAGGTCGTCCTCCTCACCGCACAATAGGGGCCATGTCCGCCTACATCGCCCTCACCGCCCTCGTGGTCCACGACTACGACGAGGCCATCGACTTCTACACCCGCGCCCTCGGTTTCGACCTGGTCGAGGACACCGCCCGCCCCGACGGCTCCCGCTGGGTCGTGGTCCGGCCGCCCGGCGCCGCCGAGGGTGCGCTCCTGCTGGCCCGGGCCAAGGACGACGCCCAGCGCGCGCGGGTCGGCGACCAGACCGGCGGCCGCGTCGGCTTCTTCCTGTACACCGACGACTTCGCGGGCGACCACGCCCGGATGACCGCCGAGGGCGTCCGCTTCCTGGAGGAGCCGCGCCACGAGCCGTACGGCTCCGTCGCCGTCTTCGAGGACCTCTACGGCAACCGCTGGGACCTACTCCAGCCCGCCGCCGCGTAGCCGCGGCGCCTCGCGCGCGGCGTCCACGGCCGGGCCCGTGCCCTCGCCCGGGACGCTTCCCGGACCGTCGGCCGGTCCGGCCGCCACCCGGTGGGCCAGCTCACCGGCCCACCGGACCAGGCCCGGTACGTCGATGCCGTACGCCCCTTCCACCTCCGCGAGGGAAGCCGCGCCCCGCCGCAACAGCCGGGCCCCGCCCACCGCGTTGCCGCGCGCCGCATGGGTGAGGCCGACCGCGAGCTGCGCCAGCCCCCGCCACAGCGGGGCCTCTTCCGCGGGACCCGACTTCCAGGCGTCCTCGAACACCTCGTGCGCGTGGAACGGCATCCCCGCGTCCAGCAGCCGCTGTGCCTCCCGCACCGTCTCGGCCGGGGTCCGCACCACCCCCTCGGGCTGCCGCTCGACCCCGTCCGCCCCGTAGGGCAGGGGCCGCCCCAGCCCGTCACGGGGCCGCGCGCTGCGCGCCCGCCCCTCACCGTCCCGGTCCCTCGCATCCACGTCCACGCCCCCATCCTCCCCCCGGCAGGTCACCGATGCGTGCCCACCCCTCGGCGTGGGGTAATGTTGCCCATGCACCGCCGCCCGGGGGAAACCCCAGGTGACAGGGCATCGGGACGTGGCGCAGCTTGGTAGCGCACTTGACTGGGGGTCAAGGGGTCGCAGGTTCAAATCCTGTCGTCCCGACTTTGCTTCACGCAGGTCGGAGGCCGTTCTCTCATCCATGAGAGGACGGCCTTTCCCATGTCCGGACTCCACCCGGGGGAACGGGCGTCCTGCTCCCGGCCCCCCGCCCCGGACCGCGTCAGCGGTCGCGGGCCACCCTTCGCTCGTCCCAGACGGGGCCGGAGGTCTCGCGGACGACCCCGTCCGCGCCGAAGACCAGGTACCGGTCGAAGGACCTGGCGAACCAGCGGTCGTGCGTGACGGCCAGCACCGTGCCCTCGTACGCCTCCAGTCCCTCCTGCAGGGCCTGCGCCGACTCCAGGTCGAGGTTGTCCGTCGGCTCGTCGAGCAGCAGCATCGTGGTGCCGGCCAGTTCCAGGAGCAGGATCTGGAAGCGGGCCTGCTGGCCGCCCGAGAGCTTGTCGAACGGCTGGTCGCCCTGGCGCTCCAGCTCGTAGCGGCGCAGCACCGACATCGCCCCGCCCCGGTCCCGCGCGTGCTCCGTCCACAGGATGTCGACCAGCGGGCGGCCCGCCAGCTCCGGATGGGCGTGCGTCTGGGCGAAGTGTCCCGGCACGACCCGTGCGCCCAGTTTCCAGGCACCCGTGTGCGCGACCGAGGGATCCCCCGCCAGCACCCGCAGGAAGTGCGATTTCCCGGAGCCGTTCGAACCGAGGACCGCGACCCGCTCCCCGTAGAAGACCTCCAGATCGAACGGTTTCATCAGACCCGTGAGTTCAAGGCCTTCGACGGTCACGGACCGCATACCGGTACGGCCGCCGCGCAGCCGCATCCGGATCTCCTGCTCGCGCGGCGGCTCCGGCGGCTGGCCCGCCTCCTCGAACTTCCGCAGACGGGTCTGCGCCGCGTGGTAGCGGGAGGCCATCACATCGCTGCGGGCCGCGTACTGCTGGAGGTCCCGGACGAGCCGCTTCAACTGCGCGTGCTTCTCGTCCCAGCGCCGCTTCAACTCGTCGAACCGTGCGAAGCGTTCCCGCCGCGCCGCGTGGAAGGTGCCGAAGCCGCCGCCGTGCACCCACACCTCGGACCCGGCCGGGCTGGGCTCGACGGCCACGATCTTCTCGGCGGCGCGCGTGAGCAGTTCGCGGTCGTGCGAGATGAACAGCACGGTCTTGCGGGTCTCGGCGAGCTGCTCCTCCAGCCACCGTTTGCCGGGAACGTCGAGGTAGTTGTCCGGCTCGTCGAGCAGCAGCACTTCCTCGGGACCGCGCAGCAGCGCTTCGAGCACCAGCCGCTTCTGCTCACCGCCGCTGAGCGTCCGCACCTCACGCCACTGGGCCTTCTCGTACGGCATGCCGAGCGCGGCGGTGGTGCACATGTCCCAGACGGTCTCGGCCTCGTACCCGCGCGCCTCGGCCCAGTCGCTCAGGGCCTGCGCGTACGCCATCTGCGCGGCCTCGCCGTCGGTCGTCATGAGCAGGTGCTCGGCCTCGTCGACCGCGGCGGCCGCCGCCCGGATCCGCGGCCGGGCCACGGACACCAGCAGGTCCCGTACGGTCCGCTCGTCCCGCACCGATCCGACGAACTGCGGCATCACGCCCAGACCGCCGCCGGTCGTCACGGTGCCGGAGTCCGGTGTGAGGTCTCCGGAGATCAGCCGCAACAACGTCGTCTTGCCCGCGCCGTTCGCACCGACGAGCGCCACGACAGCGCCTTCACCCACCCGGAACGAAGCGTCCCCGAGCAGGATCCGCCCGTCTGGCAGGTGGTACTCCAGATGTGCGGCTTCCACATGTCCCATAAAGCGACATTGTTCTTTCCGGCGTCATGCTCGGCAACGCAATTCCGAGTGCCTGCGGTGAGCTGAGGCGGCGGGGCGATCGGCCCGGGGGCGTGGTGGGCTGTCGTATCGTTCCTTGCACAGGTCAGCGTCGTACCGGAATCATTCGGTACGGTTGCGGGCCTTCTTGGGGGTCCGCCCGGGGCCGGGGCGCGGTGACTCGCGCGCGTCGGTTCCCGAGACGTCCGGGCGCGCCCGACCAGAACCGCCCGGGGGCGAGTACGAGCCGAAAATTCATGGGGTGGCGACGTCGGCAACCGCTTCGGCGATGCTTCCGTCTCACATGCTGGTGTGACAACCAGGCCATGAGCGGTGGGGTTTCCGGGGGGTGCCCCACCGTGATCACAGACCAGCGGGGAAGGAAAGCGGGACTCATGGGGGAAGACGGCATCCGGTTCACCGTGCTCGGAGCCGTTCGGGTCATCCGGGACGGGGCCGTCCTGACCACCGGATCACCCCAGCAGCAGGCGCTCCTGACGGCGCTGCTGCTCCGGGCGGGCCGGGCCACGCCCGCGCACGAGCTGCTCGCCTCGATCTGGGGCGAGGACGCACCGGAATCCGCGCTGTCGAGCCTGCGCACCCACGCCTGGCGGCTGCGCCAGATCGTCGAGGAGGACCGCGCCGCGCCCAAGGTCCTCGTATCCCTGCGCGACGGCTACCAGCTGCAGGTGCCGCCCCGCTCGGTGGACGCGCTGCACGCCGAGCAACTGGCGGCCGAAGCCGCGCGGGCCCGGGCCGCCGGGCAGGAGGACGAGTGCGGCAGGCTGCTCGCCGAAGCCCTCGCCCTGTGGAGCGGCGAGCCCCTCGCGGGCGTCCCGGGACCCTTCGCCGAGCAGCAGCGCTCGCGGTTCACCGCGCTGCGCCTCGCGCTGGTCGAGGAGCGCTTCGAGCACGACCTCCGGCAGGGGCGGCACGCCCTCGTCATCCCGGACCTCATCGGCTTCACCCAGGAGCAGCCGCTCCAGGAGCGTCCCTACGGCTTCCTGATGCGCGCCCTGTACGCGATGGGACGCCAGGCCGACGCGCTCGCGGTGTTCGGCCGGGCCCGCCGGGTCCTGGCCGACGAGCTGGGCATCGACCCCGGGCCCGAACTGAGCGCGCTCCACGAGCGGATCCTCGCGAACGACCCGCTGCTGATGGGCCACCTGGCCGAGGCGCGGGAGGAGCCGGCCGGCGACTCCGGCGCGCCCGGACCCGAACCGGAACCGGCTGCCGGGGCGCCCAAGGAAGCCCCCGCGCCCACCCGGCCCGCCCAGCTGCCCGCCGACATCGCCGACTTCATCGGCCGCCGGGAGCAGGTCCAGGACCTCTACCGGGCGCTCACCGACCCGGCCCGCCCCTCCCTCGCGGTGGTGTCCGTCACCGGCATGGGCGGCATCGGCAAGAGCACCCTCGCCCTCCAGGTCGCCCACCAGGCCAAACCGGACTTCCCGGGCGGCCAGCTCTACGCCGACCTGCGCGGCAACGGCCTGGAGCCCGCCGACCCGGGAGCCGTCCTCGGCAGCTTCCTCACCGCGCTGGGCGTCCCCGGCCAGGGCATGCCCGCCTCCACCGAGGACCGGGCGCTGCTCTTCCGTACGACCCTCGACGGACGCCGCATCCTGGTCGCCCTGGACAACGCCCGCGACCCGGCACAGATCCGGCCCCTGCTGCCCGGCTCCGCCGACTGCGGAGTGATCGTCACCAGCCGGGCCGTGCTCGCCGGGCTCTCCACCACCATCCAGAGCGACCTGGACGTCTTCGACACCGCCGAGGCGACCGCCCTGCTGCGGGCGATCGTCGGAGCGGGCCGCATCGACGAGGAACCGGAAGCCGCCGCCGAACTGGTCGCCCTGTGCGGCCACCTCCCGCTCGCCGTGCGGATCGTGGCGGCCCGGCTCGCGGCCCGGCCCCGCTGGCGGGTGGCGACCATGACCGGCCGCCTCGCCGACGAACGGCTGCGCATAGGCGAACTGCGCGCCGGAGACCTGGCCGTGGCGGCCGTCTTCGAACTCGGCTACCGCCAGCTGACCCGGGCCCAGGCGCGGGCGTTCCGGCTGCTCGCACCGGTGACCCGGCAGGGCATCGGCACGGCCGCCGCGGCGGCGGCGCTGGGCCTGGACGAGTACGACGCCGAGGAACTGCTGGAGGCGCTGGTCGACGCGGCCATGCTGGAGGCACCGCGGCCCGGCCACTACCGCTACCACGACCTGGTGCGCTCCTTCGCGCTCCAGCTCGTCGTGTCCGAGCAGCCGGGAGCCGAAGAGGCGGACGGGGACGACGGCGCCGCGGCGCTCGGGCGGCTCCTCGACTTCCTGCTGGACGGATCGTGTGCGGCCTTCCAGACGATGGTGCCGGGAGACCCGGTCGGCGCGATCCTCGGCGGCAGGCCCGAGTCGGGGCCGCGCTTCGCCTCGCTGGCCGAGGCGCGCACCTGGGTGACCGAGGAATTCGACTGCGCCGCCAACGCGGCGGCCCTGGCCGCCCAGGGCCCTCCGGGCGCCGACACCGGGATCCTGCGCACCGCGAGCGACCTGCTGGTCGCCCTCAGCCCGTTCGGGCGGGACATCCCCTACTTGCAACTGGCCCTGGCCGCCCGCAAGGTGGCCGACGCGGCGGCCGCGCGCGGCGACGACCAGGCCGAGGCCCGGGCGCGCTTCGTGTGCGGCAACGCCGCCCTCCAGCACACCCGGCTGGCCGAGGCCGAACTGCACACGCGCCTCGCCACCGAGGCCTGCACGCGCGCCGGGGACGAGGTCATCCTGCGGCAGATCCTCAACGACCGGGGCCTCATCGCGCAGTGGCAGCGGCGCTTCACGGACGCGGTGGTCTTCTACGACCGGGCGCTGGAGCTGGCCCGCCGGCTGGGACACCGCTCGGGGGAACTGACCACGGAACTCAACGCCGCCCAGGCCCGGCTGCGCAGCGGCCGCCCCGCCGACGCGGTGGAGGTGTGCGAGGCCGCGCTGGCCCGGCTGCGCACCGAACAGGACCCGCACGTGACCTCGTACGCCTGGTACGTCCACGGCATGGCGCTGCACGAACTGGGCCGGCCCACGGACGCCGTCGTGAGCTACACGGCCTGCCTGGAGGTCTGCGCCTCGGCCCGGCTGCGGGGCCGGGAGACCCAGGCGCGGTTCCGGCTCTCGGACAGCCTGCGGGAGATGGGCCGCTTCGGCGAGGCACTGGCGGAGGCCGAGCGGGCCCTGGCCCTCAGCGAGGAACTGGGCTCCCAGCGCGAGCGCGGGCACTGCCTGCTCGCCCTGGCCCGGGCCCTGGCCGAGACCGGGGACGGGGCGGGGGCGCTGGCACGCGCCGGGCAGGCGCGCGACATGTTCGTCCTCCTCGGGCTGCCCGACGCCGACCAGGCCGAGGACCTGGAACGGCTCCTCGGCGGGCCCGTGGGCGCGAACGGCTGAGAAGGGGGGGGCGGCCGGGGGAGACACCGGCCGGGGGCCGTGGCTCAGCCCTGGCTGTTCCACTCGTTCGTGTCCTTGCCATCGGCGAGGACGGTCACGGAGTGACCCGGCGCCGGAGCGTCGTGGTGGGCGACGGAGACGGAGAAGAGCGAGGCGGCGGCGCAGCCGACGGCGACGATGATGGCGGCCTTGCGCAGGACCAGGGTCTTCATGGAGTGCTTCATGGGGGTGCCGTCCGCTTCGTGGATCGATGACTGCCTGTGAGTGAGAGCCGGTGAGACTGTGCGTTCCGGCTGCTCTGGAACAAGACTGATCCAGCCCGCTCTACGACGGATATACGCCGGATAGCCGAGGCCCCGTCCACGGCCCGCGGCGCCGAGGATCTTCCGTATATGCGCCCCGTGCAGCATGTGAACCGTGCGGTGGTCGGCCACTGGGCCGGTGCCTCGCGCCGGACCCGCCTCCCGGTCCGTCCGGACCGCGCACCGCACCACTCCGGCCCCCGGCCGACCCCGGCCCAGGCCGAAACCGACCACGCACCGTTCTCCCACAGCTGTTCCCGAACCGCCACACGATGGAACCGGGCCAGCGGAGGTTGCCATGACTGACCTTCTGTCTCCTTCGACCGCGCACCCCTCCTCCGCCGTGCACCCGGCTCCTCACGTGCAATCGGCTCCGCACGTGCACCCGGCTCCCTACGTGCAATCGGCCGACCTCAGCTTCGAGCTGCTGGGCGAGGTCCGGGGCTGGCGCGGCGGCGTGGAACTCCCGCTCGGCGCGCCCCGCCAACGCGCGCTGCTGGCCGTCCTGTTGCTGCGCGCCGGTTCGCCCGTCGGCCGCGAGCACCTCATCGACGGCATCTGGGGGGACACCACCGTGCTCGACGGCGCCAACCTGGTGCAGGCGTACGTATCCAAGCTGCGCAAGCTGTTCGAGCCCGACCGGGCTCCGCGCACCGCCGGCGGGGTGCTCACCAGGGTCGGCGGCTCCTACCGGCTCTCCGTCGACCCCCGCCAGTGCGACCTCGGCCGGTTCGAGCAGGCGGTCACCGAAGCCCGGGCGCTACGGGCCGCCGGTCAACCCGCCGCCGCCGAAGGGACCCTGGCCGCCGCGCTCGCCTCCTGGTCCGGCCCCGCGCTCACCGGCGTGAGCGGCCCGCTGCTCGACATGGAACGCACCCGGCTCGCGGAACTGCGGCTGGCGGTCGTCGAGGAACACACCGAACTCGCGCTCGAACTCGGCGGCCACGCCCGCCTGGTGCCGCAGCTGCTCGTCCTCACCGCCGAACACCCCTACCGCGAACGGCTCTGGGCGCTGCTGATGATCGCGCTCTATCGCGGCAGCCGGCAGGCCGACGCGCTGGCCGCCTACCAACGGGCCCGGCACACCCTCACGGAGAACCTGGGCCTGCTGCCCGGCCCGGAGCTGCGCGGGATCGAGGAGGCGATCCTCGCCGGGCGCCCCGACCCGCTGGCCCACGGCGGGGCACCCGCCGCCCCGTACGGCGCGGCGCCCGAACCCGGCCGCCCCCACCTGAGCCTGGTCGGCCCGGCGGACCCGGCCCCGGCCGCCCGGACCACGGCGCGCACCGCGACCCGCGGCCCCTGGTCCGGCGCCGCGGCCCTCCTGGCCCGCTGAGCGACCGCTCCACGTACCAACTCCCTCTCCAACCCCCTCTTCATTCTTTTCCGCCCGCCCGTCCGTCGCCGCACCGCCGTGCGCCCGTGCCCTCCGGCCCGTGCGCGGCGGTGTCCGCCATGGCCGCCCCCGTCGAGACAAGGAAGCGCCACCCCCATGACAGTCCAGACCGATACGGCCCCGCCGGACGATCCCGAAGCGTCCGGCCACGACGCCCCCGATGGTGGTGCGTCCGACCGCGACGCGTCCGAACCCGGTACCCCGGCCGCCGCGCCCCCCGGACGGCGCCGACGCCTGCGGCGGATCCTCGTGCGCACCGCGGTCAGCCTCACCGCCCTGGTACTGCTGGCGGTCGGCGGCCTGTCCGGGTACGCGTACTGGACGGTCCAGCAGTCGCTGCCCCAGCTGTCCGGCAGCACCAGCGTGCCCGGGCTGCGCGGCGAGGCCCGGATCGTCCGGGACGCCTCCGGCATCCCGCAGATCTACGCCGACAACGCGCACGACCTGTTCATGGCCGAGGGGTACGCCCAGGCCCAGGACCGCTTCTGGCAGATGGACACCCAGCGGCACGTCACCGCGGGGCGGCTCGCCGAGATGTTCGGCCCGAGCCAGGTGCAGACAGACAAGGTGGCGCGCACCTTCGGCTGGTACCGGGTGGCCGAGCAGGAGGTGGCCATGCTGTCGCCGGAGACCCAGGCGTACCTGAGGGCCTTCTCCGACGGTGTGAACGCCTACCTCGCCCGCAACAAGGGCGCCGACCTGTCGGTGGAGTACCCGGTGCTCGGCTTCGTGTCCGGCGACTACCGGCCCGAGCCGTGGACCCCGGCCGACTCGGTGTCCTGGCTGAAGACCATGGCCTGGAACCTCAACACCGGCATGATCGACCAGTTCCAGCAGGCGATGCTGGCGGCGAAGCTGCCCGCGGGCCGGGCCGATGACCTCTTCCCCGGCTACGACTTCCAGCGCTGGCAGCCGATCGTCCCGGACGGCACCCCGGGCAGCCCCCCGGCGCCCGTATCCGCGCCCGCCTCCGCGCCCGCACCCGCCGCCGCGACCGCGACCGCGGCCTCGGCTCCGGCCCCGGCTCCGGTTCCCGCGGCGGCCTCCGCCGGAGCGCCGCCGGTGGTCCCGGCGGCGGCCTCGGCCGCGCTGGCCGACAGCGCGGGAGTGCGGGGCGTACTGGCCGCCGTCCTCGGCCCGCAGGGCATCGGCATCGGCTCCAACTCCTGGGTGGTGGCGGGCAGTCGCACCACGACCGGGAAGCCGCTGCTGGAGAACGACCCGCACCTGACCCCCTCGCTGCCGGGCATCTGGTACCAGGTCGGCCTGCACTGCACGCGGCTCAGCGCGGAGTGCCCGTACGACGTCAGCGGCTTCACCTTCGCGGGCATGCCCGGCGTGGTGATCGGCCACAACGCCAAGATCTCCTGGGGGTTCACCGACCTCGGCGCCGCCGACTCGGACCTGTTCGTGGAGAAGGTCAGCGCCTCGGGCTATGAACACCAGGGCCAGCAGAAGCCCTTGACCATCCGTCAGGAGAAGATCAAGGTGGCGGGCGCCCCGCCGGTGGACCTGACCGTCCGATCGACCCTGCACGGCCCGCTGATCTCCGACGTGCTCAAGTCCGCCGACGAAGTGGCCGACGACGGCAAGGAACCCGACGTACCTCCGCGCGGCCCGCAGGAGGACTACGCGGTCGCGATGCAGTGGACCGCGCTGGACCCGGCCCCCACCATGGACGCCCTCTTCGCGCTGGACCGGGCCGGGAACTGGGACGAATTCCGGGCGGCCGCCGCGGTCTTCGCCTCGCCGGTGCAGAACATGATCTACGCGGACACGGCGGGGAACATCGGCTACCAGACGCCGGGCCGGATACCCGTCCGCAAGGCGGGCGACAGCCGCCACCCGGTGCCCGGCTGGACCGGGGCCTACGACTGGACCGGCTACCTGCCCTTCGACCAGCTGCCGACGAGCTTCAACCCGCCGCAGGGCTACATCGTCACCGCCAACAACGCGGTGGTCGGGCCGGGTTACCCGCACCTGATCGGCAGCAGCTGGGGCACCGGCTACCGCAGCCAGCGGATCGCCCAGCTCATCGAGCAGTCGTCGTCGGGCGGCCGCAAGCTGGACGTCGCGGCGATGGAACGGATCACCCAGGACAGCTGGAACGGCAACGCCGCCACCCTGGTGCCCCGGCTGCTCCAGGTCGAGGTCGGCGCCGACGCCAAACCGGCCCAGGAGCTGCTGCGCGGCTGGGACTTCACCCAGGGCGCGGACTCGCCCCAGGCCGCCTACTTCAACGCCGTCTGGCGCGAACTGCTCCAGAGCGCGTTCACCGACCGGCTGAGCGCCGCCGGAGTCAAGGGATACGCCCACCCGGACGGCGGCGGTCGCTGGTTCGACGTCGTACGCCGCCTGCTCGACCAGCCGGACAGCATCTGGTGGACCAGTGCCACCGACCCCTCCGTGCACGGCCGGGACGCCCTGCTCAAGCAGGTGATGGAGCGGGCCGCCACCACCCTGCGGGGACGGCTCGGCGATGATCCGCGCACGTGGCGCTGGGGCGCGCTGCACACCCTGACGCTGGAGAACCCGACCCTGGGCGCCGGCGGCCCCGCCCCGCTCCAGTGGCTGCTGAACGCCGATCCGGTCGGGGTCGGCGGCGGCACCGACTCGGTGCTCGCCAACGGCTGGGACCCGAAGAAGGGCTTCGAGGTGATCTGGGTGCCCTCCATGCGGATGGTGGTGGACCTGGCGGACTTCGAACGCTCGCGCTGGATCAATCTGACCGGAGCGTCCGGCCATGCCGGTGCGGACACCTACACCGACCAGGTGGGCCTCTGGGCCAAGGGCGGCAGTCTGCCCTGGCCGTACGGAGCGGCGGCGGTGGACGCGGCGGCGCGCGACCGGCTGCGGCTCACTCCGTGACGCCCCGTTCGTAGGGCTCCAACACCTCTTCAGTAGGTCTTCAGTAGGTCTTCAGTTCGTTTTCAGCAGGTCTCCAGCCGGGCTTCGGTCCGGCACACGCGGGCCGTCGGCGGTGTCACCGCCGGCGGCCCGTCGTGCGTCAGCGGCCCGGCAGCCGGGCGCCGGTCCACGGGCAGACGGCGGCCAGAGCGTGCCCCGAGCACGGGCAGAGCGGCACCGACGGGGCGTCAGTCCAGGGCAACCGTGCGACAGGCGCCGGACGGAAGCATCGTCACCGACAGTCGCCCCGGGCGCCCTGCCGCGGGGCCGGAGATCGGAGAGACATGCGCTGGGAGCAGGTGTACCTGGCCGGCACGGGTGTCTGGCTGGCCGACCGCACGAACGCCGCGGCGGCCGTCGCGGCCGGTGCGTACGACGCCGGGGAACACGCCGTCAACCAGATCCACTCGGTCAGCTCGGCCGCGGCCGGAGGTCCGGACGATCTGTCCGCGCCGGAGATGGCGGTCCGCGCGGCCCGCACCGCGCTGCGCCGTTCCGGCCCGGCCGCGGAGCGGATCACGAACGTGTTCCACAGCTATCTATGGTTCCAGGGAGCCGAGTTGTGGCCGTCCGCCGCCTATGTGGCACAGCACGCGGTCGGCTCCGCGGTACCCGCCTTCGACCTGTTGCAGCAGTGCAACGCGGGACTGGCCGGGGTGGAGCTGGCGGCCCGTCAGCTCCAGGGTGGAGGGTCCGACCGGGCGGGCGGTGGCGAGGCCGTGCTGCTGACCACGGCCGACCGCTTCGCGGCCCCCGCCTTCGACCGCTGGCGGGCCGAACGCGGCATGGTCTACGGAGACGGGGGCACCGCGCTGGTGCTCAGCTCCTCCCCGGCGGGCGCGACCGGCCGGCTGCTGGCCACCGCGACCCGCGTGGACAACTCGCTGGAGGGCCTCGCCCGGGGCGCCGGATTCCGCTCCGGCCCCGAGCGGGAGCCCAGGCCGGTGGACCTGGGGGCGCGCGCCGAGGAGTACTTCCGGGCGCAGCGCAACATGCGGGCCGCGACCCTGCGCACCGCCGAGGTGGCGGCCGAGTCGATCCGGGTCGCGCTGGCCGACTCCGGTACGCCGATGGACCGGATCGACCGGGTGGTGCTGAACGCCACCGGGCAGCAGCGGCTGCGCTGGCAGCTGGAACACCAGCTGGGCATCGAGGAGGAGTTCTCCAACTGGGAGTTCTGCCGCGAGGTGGGCCACCTGGGCGCGGGGGACCACTTCGCCGGGCTGAACGAGCTGCTGGAGACCGGCGAGGTCGGCGAGGGCGACCGGGTGCTCCTGGTCGGCGGCGGCACCGGCTACAGCTGCACCAGCGCGGTCGTCGAGATCACCGACACCTCGGGCGGGTGCGCATGAGCACCGCCACCCCGACGGTCCCGGGCGGCGCCTTCCCGCCCGCGGCCACCGAGGTCGAGGACGGCACGCTCGTCATCGACCTGCTGGACGCGGCCGCCGCCGCCCGGCCCGCCGCGACCGCGGTCCGGGACGCCTCCGGTGCCTGGAGCTACGCCGAACTGGCCGAGGCCAGCCGGACAGTGGCCGCCCGGCTGCGCGGCTGCGGCGGAGTCGCACCGGGCGACCGGGTGGTCCTGCGGCTCGGCAACCGGCGGGAGTTCGTCGCGCTGTACTACGGCGTGCTGCGTGCCGGGGCCGTCGCGGTGCCGCTGAACCCGGAGTTGAAGGCCTTCGTCCTGCGCGGGGTGCTGGCGGACGCCGCTCCGGCGGTGGTCGTCCTCGACCCGTCCGAGCCGGGCCCGGTCCGCACGGCGGTCATCGCCTGCGGCGCCCGCCCGGTCACGCCCGCCGAACTCCTCGACGGCCCGGGCCCGGACACGTACGCGCCCGCGGCCACCGGCCCCGGCCGCCCGTCGGCCGACGCGGTCGCCCAGCTGATCTACACCTCCGGCAGCACGTCCGCCCCCAAGGGGGTGGTCTGCACCCACCGGCAGGTGGTCTTCGCCGCCCGGGCGATCGCCCGTCGGCTGGACTACGGGCCGCGGGACGTGGTGCTCGCCGCGCTGCCGCTCTCCTTCGACTACGGCCTCTACCAGCTCCTGCTGGCCGCGATCGGCGGCTCCGAGGTGGTGCTGGCGGACGCCGCCGCGCCGGTGCGCGTGCTCACCGTGCTGCGCGAGCACCGGGTCACCGTGATGCCGGTGGTGCCCTCGCTGGCCGAGATGCTCTGCCGCCTCGCGGCCCGCGGCACCCCACCGGACCACGTCCGGCTGTTCACCAACACCGGTGCCGCGCTGGCCGGTTCGACCATCGAGGCACTGCGCTCCGGGTTCCCCGGCGCGGCCGTGGTCGCGATGTACGGCATCACCGAATGCAAGCGGGTCACCATCGCGGAGCCGGACGCCGACCGCGAGCGCCCCGGCTCGGTGGGCCTGCCCCTGGACGGGACCACGGTCGAGGTCCTCGACGAGCGGGGCCGCACCCTGCCCCCGGGCGAGGTCGGCGAGATCGTCGTCGGCGGCCCGCACGTGATGACCGGCTACTGGAACGCGCCCGGACCGACCGCCGAGCGCTACCGCCCGGACCCGCGCACCGGCCGGACCCGGCTGCACACCGGCGACCAGGGCCGGCTGGACGCCGACGGACACCTCTGCATCAGCGGTCGCCTCGACGACCAGTTCAAGAGGCGCGGGGTCCGGATGAGCACCCCGGAGATCGAGGCCGCCGCACTGGACGTCCCCGGCGTACGGGCGGCCGCCGCGCTGCCGCCCCGGGACGGGCTCGACCTGCGCCTCGTCGTCACCGGCGAGGACGGGCTGAGCGCCGACCGGGTCATCGAAGGCCTGGAACAACGGCTGGAGGCGGCCAAGGTCCCCGCGGCCTGCCGGGTCATCGCCCGGATGCCGCTCACCCCCAATGGCAAGACCGACCGGAAGGCGCTGGAGACCGATGAGCACTGATCCACGCCCGATCTCCCAGGTGCCGGACGAGGACCTGCTGGCCGCCGAGCTGGTACGCCGCTACGGCAGCCCGCTGTACGTGTACGACCTCGCCCGGGCCGAGCGGGCCGCCGCGGACCTGCGCGCCGCCCTGCCCGGGGGGTCCCACCTCTACTACTCCCTCAAGGCGAACCCGCACCCCGAGCTGGTCCGCGCCCTGCGGCTGGCCGGGTGCCGCCCGGAGATCTGCTCCACCGGTGAACTCGCCGCCGCGCTGGCGGCCGGTTTCGACGGCGCCGACTGCCTCTACGGCGGCCCGGGCAAGACCGCCCAGGAGCTGCGCGAGGCGCTGGCCGCGGGGGTGCGTACCTTCTCGGTCGAGTCGCCCGCCGATCTGCGCCGGGTCGGCGCCGCGGCCCGGGCCCTCGGGGTGAGCGCGCGCTGCCTGCTGCGGATCAACGGCGCGGGGGCGGGCGCGGGCGTCGGCCTGCGGATGACCGGCGGGGCCTCGCAGTTCGGCCACGACATCGTGGACGCCCTGCCCGGCCTCGACGAATTCACCGTGCCCGGCACGGAGTTGTGGGGGCTGCACTTCTTCCCGCTCACCAACGCCGCCGACCCGCAGGGGCTGCTCGCCGAAGCCGTCGCCTCGATCCGTACCGCCGCCGCGCTGGAGGCCCACTGGGGCCGTCCGCTGCGGATGCTCGACCTCGGCGGCGGGTTCGCCTGTCCGTACGCCGCGCCCGGCGAGCGGCCGCTCTACCACGCGCTGCGCGCGCCGCTGGAGGCCGCGCTGGACGAGTATCTGCCCGGCTGGCGGGGGCGGTTGGAGCTGGCCTTCGAGTCCGGCCGGTACCTGGTCGGCGACAGCGGGCGACTCGTCTGCACCGTCACCGAGGTGAAGGAGAGCCGCGGCACCTCCTACGGCGTGCTCGACAGCGGGATCAACCACCTCGGCGGGCTCTCCGGGGTGGGCCGCCTTCCCTCACTGCGCGCGGAACCCCTGCACCTGGCGCACCCCGGGCCGGAGCCGGAGGAGCCCGCGGAGGGGGCCGCGGAGGAGCCCGGAACCCGCCGGGTGGCCCTGGTCGGGCCGCTCTGCACCCCCGCCGACGTGATCAGCCGGGCCACCGAGGCCGTCCCGCCCCGCCCCGGCGCGCTGCTGGCCGTCCCGAACGTCGGCGCGTACGGCGCCACCGCGAGCCTGCTCGGCTTCCTCAGCCGCCCCGCCCCGGCCGAGATCACCGTCCGCGACGGCCGGGTGGTCAGCGCCGACCGGATCACCCTCACGCGCGAACCGCTGCCACCACGACCCACATCACCGCGACCGCACCGGTCGCCTCGCAAGGAGCTGAACAGCATGACCACACACCACCGTTGGGACGACCGGTACGAGAGCGTCCTGGCCGAGCTGCTGCCCCGCACCGCCGGAGAGCGGCCCCTGCCCGCCGAGTTCGGGCTGCGCGCCGCCGGGCTGGACTCGATGGCCGTCGTCGAGCTGCTGGTGCGGCTGGAGGAGGCCTATCAAGTGGCCATCCCCGACGAGGAGCTGGGGCCGGAGGCCTTCGAGACCGTCGGCAGCCTCTGGGCGGTCGTCGCCCGGCAGCTGGCCCCGGCCGACGCGCACTGACCGGCCCACCCCCGCATGCTGAGAGAAAGGCTGGCACCCGTGCCGGTATCACTGGACATGGAAGTATCGGCGCCGGACCTGGTGCTGACCGGAGCCGAGAGCGCCGCCACCGAACGGGTCGTCGCGCTGCTCGGCGGCGGACCGCAGGGGGCCCTGGTCGACGACCCCGCCTGGGTGGCCTCGGCCCGCGACCACTGGGAGGAACTGCCGGCCCGGCTGCGCCGGACCCTGCGCTCCTTCCGCCGGGACCCCGGAACGGGCGGCGCCCTGCTCGTGCGCGGGCTGCCGGTCGGCGGGGCCGCGCTCGGGGCCACCCCCGTGACCGACGGCTCGGTGCAGCGCGCCGCGACCGTACCGGCGTCGGTGCTGGTGCTCGCCGCGTGCGGGCTCGGCGACCCCGCCGCCTTCCGCCCCGAGAAGACCGGCGCGCTGGTCCAGGACGTCGTCCCGGTGCCCGGACGCGAGGAGTTCCAGGGCAACGCGGGCTCGGTGCTGCTCACCTTCCACAACGAGAACGCCTTCCACCCGCACCGGCCGGACTTCGTCATGCTGCTGTGCCTGCGGGCCGACCCGGAGGGGCTGGCCGGACTGCGCACCTCCTGCGTGCGCGAGGTGCTGCCGCTGATGGACGGGGAGACCCGGGCGGCGCTGTGGCGGCCGGAGTTCCGCACCGCGCCGCCGCCGTCGTTCGGCGCCGCGGACGGCCGCGCCGAGCCGCACCCCGTGCTCACCGGTGCGTACGAGGACCCCGACCTGCGGGTGGACATGGCCGCCACCGAGCCGCTCACCGAGCGGGGTGCGGCGGCCCTGGGCGAGCTGCGGGTCCTCTTCGAACGCACCGCCAGGACCGCGCGGCTGGAGCCGGGTGACCTCGCGGTCGTCGACAACCGGATCACCGTGCACGGGCGCACCGCCTTCAGCCCGCGTTTCGACGGGACCGACCGGTGGCTCCAGCGGACCTTCGTCCTCGCCGATCTGCGTCGCTCGCGGGCGCACCGGGCGGGTGACGGCTACGTCCTGGCCGACCCGGCCGGGCGCCGCGCCTGACCCCCCCACCCACCCCGCAGCCTGGTCGGCCCGGCCCCCGCGGCCCCGCCGCCCAGGCTGCGCCGCCTCGCCGACGGGGCTGGGGTGCCCCCGGGCTCTGCCCGGACCCGCGCCTCAAACGCCGGCGGGGCTGGGGGTGGCCCGGTGGGCCGCGCCTTTCCAGCCCCGCCAGGCTCCTGCCGCCCCGGCACCCCAGCCTCGCCGACGTTTGAGGCGCGGGGTTCGGGCGGAGCCCGGGCGCTGCCGCCACGCCCAGCCTCGCCGGCGGAGGCGCGGGGCCCGGGCGGGGCCCGGGTGCTGCCGCAACCTCCAGCCTCGCCGGCGTTTGAGGCGCCGGTCCGGGCAGAGCCTGGGCGCTGCCGCAACCCCCAGCCTCGCCGGCGTTTGAGGCGCGGGGTCTGGGGCGGAGCCCCAGGGGCCCCGCAGGGGACGACGGCCCTGGCGGGCCGCCCCGGGCTCTGCCCGGACCCGCGCCTCAAACGCCGGCGGGGCTGGGGGTGCCCCCTCGCCCGCGTATTCGTCTGTTTCCATCGAACGGAGTCAACCGTGACTACTGCCCTCTCCCCGGCCCCCGCCACCGCACCCGCACCCGCACCCGCACCCGACGTCGACCCGGGACGCGCGCCCGGGGTCGGCGGGCCCAGCTTGGCCGCCGCTCGGCCGGATCCGGCCGATCTGGATCCGCGTCGGGCGCTGCGCGCGCTGGAGCACTGGCGGGCCGACGGGCGGGACGCCGCCCGGTTCCCGTACCGCGCGGTCCTCGCCCACTACCGGGCCGTCGGCAAGAACGCCGTCGGCGCCGAGCTGCTGACGGCCCTGCGCACGCTCCGGCCGTCCGTACCGGAGGGGCTGCTCGCGGACTGGCTGCCCCAGGTGGTGGACGGCGCGCAGGGCGACTACGACAGTTACCTGGGCAGCCCGGTCTACGCCTCCCTGGCCCGGTCCGGCGCGGGCACCGAGCCGGTGATCACCGCCCTGCTCGCCGACCTCGTGGCCATCGAGGCCGCCACGCTGGCCGGGGCCCCGGCCGGGCGGGCCCGTACCCGGGCGGCCCTGCGCGCCCTCACGGCGGCGGCCGGGCTCCCGGGCGCCGGTGACCCGGCCACCGAGGACGGCACGGACGAGCTGGTACGGGCCTGCGCCGACGCGGTCGGGGCGGCGCGGGACGCGGTGCCCGCCGGGGTGCTGCGGGCGGTCGAACTGACGTTGACGCCGACCACCCGCAGCCACGACGAGCAGATGTTCATCCGGGTCATCCAGATCTTCGAGGCCGTCTTCGCCGCCGTCGCCCGGTCCATAGGGGCCGCCACCGAGGCGGTGGCCACCGGCCGGGCCGACCGGGCCCGGGAACTCCTGGCGGACGCGACCCGCCAAGTGGCCGGTACCTCGGGGGTGTTCCGGGTGCTGACCACCATGCCCAAGGACGCCTTCGCGGTGATCCGGGCCAACACCGACGGCCGCAGCGCGGTGCAGTCCACGGCCTACCGGACCATCGAACGGACCTCACCGGAACTGCACCGCACCCTGCTGCGCGGCACCCTCGACCAGGCCGAACTCGCGCCGGTGATGGGTGAGTTGGACACCGCCTGGGGTGCGATGAAGCGGACCCACTGGGGGGTCACGATGAAGGTGATCGGCCAGGTGCGCGGTACCGGCGGCACCGCCGGCGCCTCCTACCTCCGCGAGGCCGCCGACGTACGGCTGTTCCCCGCCCTCGGCTGAGTCCTCGGCTGAGCCCTCGGCCGAGTCAGCCGACGTTCAGTGAGCGGTCAGTGGGCCGTCAGCCCGGGGCCGGTCCGCCGCCCGGCGGCCGCCGGAAGGGCATCCGCGCCCGCCCAGGACGGGCCAAGGGCGCGGTCAGGGCGGACCGACAGCATCGAAGACAGAACGAACGGCCGGCCCCTACGGCCCGTACCCATCCATCCAGCCAGCGAAATCGGAGCGCAGTGATGAGCAGCAGCGAGGACACCACCGTGTACCAGGTCGTCATCAACGACGAGGAGCAGTACTCGATCTGGCCGGCCGACCGGGACCTGCCCGCCGGCTGGCGCGCCGACGGCACCCGGGGCGAGAAGGCGCAGTGCCTGGCCCACATCGACGAGGTGTGGACCGACATGCGGCCGCTGAGCCTGCGCGTGGCGATGGAGCGGCAGGCCGCCGCGCCGGTGGCCGCGGGCTGAGCCCGGGCGCCGGTACGTCAACGGCCGCCGACGGCGGCAGCAGGAACAGGGCATCGGACACCGAACGGTGAGGGAAGAACGCGTGGACCCGCGACTTGAGCATCAGGACTGGATCTCGGCGATCGCCGCCACCGCGGCGGCGGATCCGGACCGTACGGCCTTCGAGTTCTCCGGAAGGGAGGACGCGCCCGTCGAGCGGCTGACCTACGGACAGCTCGACCGGCGGGCCCGGGCCGTGGCCGCCCGGCTGCAGCGGCTCGGTCTGACCGACCGTCCGGTGCTGCTGCTCCAGCCCCCGGGTCTGGACTACGTGGTCTCCTTCGTCGGCTGCCTGTACGCCCGGGCCGTCGCGGTGCCGGTGTACCCGCCCAACCGCCGCCCGCGTTCGGTGGAGCGGCTGGTCGACATCGTCGCGGACTGCGGGGCGACGGTGGCGCTGACCACCGCCGCCGTCCGCGACCGGCTGCTGCCCGATGACCCGGACGGCGCGGTGATGGACGTACTGCGGCTGCTGGCGACCGACCTGGTGCCGGAGTCGGAGGCGGGGGAGTGGGCGCACCCGTCGGTGGGCGCCGACACCGTGGCGTTCCTCCAGTACACCTCCGGCTCCACCTCGGCGCCGCGCGGCGTGGTGCTGACGCACGGCAACCTGCTGCACAACTCGGCCCTGATCCAGCGGGCGTTCCGCACCACCGGCAGCACCCGCGGCATGTCCTGGCTGCCGCTCTTCCACGACATGGGGCTCATCGGCGGCATGCTCCAGCCGCTGTACTACGCGGGCTCCTGCTCGCTGATGTCCCCCACCTCCTTCGGGCAGGACCCGCTGCGCTGGCTGCGCGAGATCAGCCGGTCCCGCGCCACGGTCAGCGGCGGCCCCAACTTCGCCTACGACCTGTGCGCCGACCTGGCCACCCCCGAGGTGCTGGCCGGACTCGATCTGAGCAGCTGGGAGGTGGCGTTCAACGGCGCCGAACCGGTGCGCGCCGAAACCTTCCGGCGGTTCGCCGCCGCCTACGCCCCGGCGGGCTTCCGGGCGGAGGCCTTCACCCCCTGCTACGGGCTGGCGGAGGCCACGCTGATCGTCTCGTGCAAGCCGCACGGCACGGCCCCGGCCCGCCACCTGGCCCCGAACGCGCTGCTCGCCGGAACCGGCGACGCGGCGGCAGAGGGTAACGGGGCCGACAAGGCCGACGGGACCACCGAGCTGGTCAGCAGCGGGCGTCCGGACGACTCCCAGCGGCTGGAGATCGTCGACCCCGTCACCCGGCGCCCGGTGGCCCCCGGCGGCATCGGCGAGATCTGGCTCTCCGGCCCGAGCGTGGCCCAGGGCTACTGGAACCGGCCCGAACACACCGAGGCCACCTTCGGCGCCCGCATCGTCACCGACGGCACGCCCGACGGCACGCCCGACGGCACGCCCGAGGGGACGCCCGCCGCAGCCGGTCCCACCTTCCTGCGCACCGGCGACCTCGGCCTGCTGCACGAGGGCGAGCTGTACGTCACCGGCCGCCTCAAGGACCTGATCATCGTCCGCGGCCGCAACCACTACCCGCAGGACATCGAGCAGACCGTCTCGGCCGTCCACCCCGCGCTGCGCGCCAACTGCGGCGCGGCCGTCCAGGTCGAACTGGGCGGCGACGCCGAGCTGGTGATCGTCCAGGAAGTGTCCCGGGACCACCAGGACGGCGATCTGCCCGCGCTGGCCCGCGCGGTGCGCGAGGCCGTCGCCGAGGCGCACGGCGTACGACCGGCCGCCGTGGTGCTGATCCGCGCCGCGACGCTGCCGCGCACCTCCAGCGGAAAGGTCCAGCGCCACGTGTGCGCCGCCTCCTACCAGGACGGCGACCTCACCGCGCTGGCCCACAGCGGCCGCCCGCAGGGCGCCGCCGCCGAGCGGACGGTGGCGCTGGACGCCGCCGCGCTGCGGGCCGCCGACCCGGCCGCACGCCCGGAGTTGCTGCTGGCCGCGCTGTACGGGCTGCTCGCGGCCCGGCTCGGACTGGCCACGGAGGACCTCGCGCCCGGACAGCGGCTGACCGAACTGGGCCTGGACTCGCTCGGCGCGGTCCGGCTGCGGCACGAACTGCACACCGCCCTGGGCGTGGACCTGACCCTGACCGAGGCGCTCGACCTGGACCTGGCCGGACTGGCCGCACTGCTCGCCGAGCGCTCCGAGGAGGCCGCCGGGACGTCCGGACCGGCCGCGGCGGACGGCTCCACCGCACCCACCGAGCCCACCGCACCCACCGAGCCCGGAGACCACCCGCTCTCCCCGAACCAGGGCGCCCTCTGGCTGCTGCACCAGGTCGCCCCGGAGAGCCCCGCCTACCTGGTCTCCACCGCCTTCCGCGTGCACGGCGACCTCGACCCGGCCGCCCTGAACACCGCGCTGACGGGCCTGACCCGGCGGCACGCCGTACTGCGCAGCACCTTCCCCCGGACCGAACAGGGCCCGGTGCAGCGGGTGCACGCCGACCTGCCGCCCGCCTTCGAGCGGACCGACGCCCGCGGCTGGAGCGCGGCCGAGCTGGCCGCCCGGCTGACCGAGGCGGCCGAGGAGCCCTTCGGTCTGGAGACCGGACCGCTGCTGCGGGCCCGCCTGTTCACCGGCGCCGAGGGCGGCCACCGGCTGGTCCTCACCGCCCACCACCTGGTGGCCGACCTGTGGTCCCTGTCGCTGCTGCTGGACGAGCTGGCCACCGGTTACCCGGCGGCGCTGCGCGCGGAGCCCCTGCCCGACGGGGAGACCGGCTCCGCCCCGTTCACGGCCTTCGCCCGGCGGCAGACCGGGCTGCCGGACACCGCGGCCGGACAGCGTCGGCTGGACCAGTGGCGCACCACCCTGGCCGGGGTCCGGTCCGGCACCTCGCTCCCCGCCGACCTGCCGCCCCGGCGCCAGCGGCTGCGCGGCGCGGCCGTCCCGCTCCGGGTGGACGCCGCCACCACCGCGGCGCTGACGGCGCTGGCCCGGCGCGAGGGCGGCACCCTGTACACGGTGCTGCTGGCCGCCTTCCAGCTGCTGCTGGCCCGCAGCACCGGCGAGCAGGACGTGGTCGTCGGCACCCCGGCCCACGGCCGGGACGACGCCGCCTTCGCGGGCACGGTCGGCTGCCTGGTCAACACGGTGCCGCTGCGCGTCCGGATCGAGTCCGCCGAGCCGTTCACCGCCCTGCTGGGGCGGGTGCGCGAGGGCGCGCGGCTCGCGCTGGACGGCGCCGAGGTGCCGTTCCCGGCACTCGTCGAGCTGATCCGCCCGGACCGCGACCAGGGCGGACGGCCGCTGGTGCGCAGCCTGTTCAGCCTCCAGCAGGCCCCGGGCGAGCACGCCGAGGCGCTGGTGGCGATGGCCACCGGCCGCGGCGACGTCCCCTTCGCCCTCGGTGGCCTGGACTGCTCGACCATCGAACTGCCGGTCAGCGGGAGCCAGTTCGACCTCCAGCTGACCCTGGGCGAGGCCGCGGACGGTCTCGCCGGTGCGGTCCGCTACGACACCGACCGCTACCTCCCGGCCACCGCCGAGCGCTTCGCCGCCCACTTCGCCACCCTGCTGGCGGAGATCGCGGCCGACGCCTCCCGCCCGGCCGGCGAACTGCCGCTGCTGGCCCCGGCCGAGCTGCGGGCCGTTCTCGCCGAGGGCAACGACACCGCCCTCGGCTACGACCCGGCCGACGGGGTGGTGCGCGGCTTCGAGGCCCGGGCCGCCCGGACCCCGCTGGCCGTCGCGGTCCGCGCCGCCGGCCCCGAGGGCGGCGAGGAGCTGGACTACGGGACGCTGGACCGGCTCGCCGACGGGGTCGCCGCCCGGCTGCGTACGCTGGGCATCGGCCCCGGCCGCACCGTGGCCGTCCTGCTGCCGCGCACCCCGCGGCTGCTCGTCGCGCTGCTCGGCGTGCTCAAGTCCGGCGCCGCCTACCTGCCGCTGGACCCCGGGCACCCGGCCGACCGGCTGGCGCTGGTGCTGGCGGACGGCGCGGCCGCCGCGGTACTGACCGACCTGCCCGCCGCGAGGGTGCCCGCCGGGGACTGGACCGTGCTGGCCATGGACACCATCGGCGAGTGGCGGCGTACGGCCGACACCCGGACCGACCCGGAGGCGGCGGCGTACGTCCTGCACACCTCCGGTTCGACCGGCCGCCCCAAGGGCGTCGTCGTCCCGCACCGGGCCCTGGCCAACCTGCTGGCCTCCTTCCAGCGGGACCTCGCGCTCGCCCCCGGCGCGGGCTGGCTCTCCGTCACCACCCCGGCCTTCGACATCGCCGCGCTGGAGTACTTCCTGCCGCTGGTCAACGGCGCGACCGTGCACCTGGCGGACGCGGCCACGGCGGGCGACGGCTCGCGGCTGCGCGCCTGCCTGGACGGCGGCGGGATCAGCCACCTCCAGGCCACCCCCGTCACCTGGCAGCTGCTGCTGGAAGCGGGCTGGCAGGGCACGCCCGGACTGACCGCGCTGTGCGGCGGCGAGCGGCTCCCCGCGCCGCAGGCCGCCGAGCTGCTGGCCCGCGGTGCGCGGCTCTGGCAGGTCTACGGTCCGACCGAGACCACCGTCTGGTCGGCGCGCGGCGAGCTGACCGCGGCCGACGGGGAACTGCCGCTGGGCACCCCGGTCGCCAACACCCGCCTCCACGTGGTCGATCCACTGCTGCACCCGGTCCCGGCCGGGTTCACCGGCGAGCTGCTGATCGGCGGCGACGGCCTGGCCCACGGTTACCTGGACCGCCCCGGCCTGACCGCCGAGCGCTTCGTACCGGACCCCTTCGGCGGCGCGCCGGGGGCGCGGCTCTACCGCACCGGAGACCTGGTGCGGCGCGGGCCCGGGGGCGCGCTGCTCTTCGTGGGCCGCACCGACACGCAGGTGAAACTGCACGGACACCGGATCGAACTCGGCGAGATCGAGACCGCCCTGGAGCGGCTGCCCTCCGTCCGCCGCGCGGCGGTCGTCGTCGACGGCGAGGGCGCCCGGGCCCGCCTGGTCGGGTACCTGGAACAGCACGGGACGCCCGCCGCCCCGGCCGAGCTGCGCGAACTGCTGCGCCGCACGCTGCCCGGCTACGCGGTCCCCTCGCTGCTGGTGACCCTGGACGAGCTGCCGCTGACCGCCAACGCCAAGGTGGACCGGCGGGCCCTGCCCGAGCCGGAGCACCCCGGCACGACGGGCGCCGTGGAGGAGCCCGTCGGACCGACCGAGCAGCGGATCGCCGCCCTGCTGGCCGAACTGCTGGGGGCCGAACGGATCGGACGGCACGAGGACCTCTTCGACCGGGGCGCGCACTCGCTGCTGCTGGCCCGCTTCGCCGAGCGCCTGCGGTCCGAGTTCGGCGCCGCACCGCAGCTGCACCAGCTGTTCGACCGGCCCACGGTGGCCGCCGTGGCCGCCCTGGTCGACGCGGCGGCCCAGCGGCCCGGGGGAGCGCAGGCCACCCGGACCGCCCCGGTCCGGGTGGACCGTACCCGCTACGCCGTCAGCCGCGGGTCCGACGGCGCGCTGCGCCCGGTGCTCGCGGGCGCGGCCGCCGAGGGGGACGCACGATGACCTACGTCCCCTACCTCCCGGCCGGTCGCAGCGACCGGCCGGGAGCCGGCCCCGGCGCCGCTTCGCCGGAGCGCCCGTACCGCCTGCGATGTCCGGTCTGCCACGACAGCCGGGAGGACGACGGACTGCGGCTGGACTGCGCGGCGGGGCACCGGCCCGGACTGCTGAGCACCGAGTACGCGCGTACGTTCGCCCCCGGATCCGGAAGCGGCCCGTTCCGCTACGCCTGCTGGCTGCCGACCGCGGGCCGGGAACTGCCCGAGGGCGCGATCGGCGCCACCTACCGGGCCCAGGCGCTGGGCCGCGCGCTGGGACTGACCGAGCTGTGGGTCGCCTTCAGCGGCCACTGGCCCGAGCGCGGCGCGGCCCTGGAGACCGGCAGCTTCAAGGAGCTGGAGGCGCAGGCGGTACTGGCCCGGCTGCCCGAGCGCCCGCCGGTCCTGGTGGTCGCCTCGGCCGGGAACACCGCCGCGGCCTTCCTGCGGGCCTGCTCGCGGCAGCGGGTGGACTGCGTGCTGGTGGTGCCGGAGACAGCGCTGCCCGCACTCGCCGCCGCCGGGGAACGCGCCGACGGCGTACGGCTGGTGACGGTGGCCGGTGACTACACGGACGCCATCGAACTGGCCGACGCGATCGCCGCGCGGCCCGGCTTCCAGGCCGAGGGCGGCACCCGCAACGTGGCCCGGCGCGACGGTCTCGGCACCGCGCTGCTGGCCGCCGCCGAGACCATCGGCCGGCTGCCCGACCACTACGTACAGGCGGTGGGCAGCGGGGCCGGGGCGATCGCCGCGCACCAGGCGGCCCGGCGGCTGCGGGCGGCCGGATTCCCGGCCGCGCACCAGCCGGGCAGCCACCCGGGCATGGTGTCCGGTGGGCTGCCGCGGCTGACGCTCTGCCAGAGCGCCCCGTTCGCGCCGATGGTCCGCGCCTGGGAGTCCGGCCTCGCGGAGCCGGTCATCGGCGACGGCCCCGGGGTACGGGCGGCGGTGGCCGCCGCCCACGCCCAGGAACTCACCACCCGCAAGCCCCCGTACGCGGTGGCCGGCGGGGTGCGCGAGTGCCTCGTCGAGAGCGGCGGGGAGCTGCTCGCGGTGGAGAACGCCGAAGCGGCCGCCGCCGGGGCGCTGTTCGCCCGGACCGAGGGCAACGACATCGAACCGGCCGCGGCGGTGGCCCTGGCCGGCCTGCGCCGGGCGGTCGCCGCGGGACGGATCCGGCCCCGGGACACCGTGCTGCTGCACGTCACCGGCGGCGGCCGAGCCCGCCGCGCGGCCACCCACCCGCCCGTCCCGGTCACCCCCGACCTGCGGATCCCGGCCGGACTGGGCGCCGAGGCCGCCGCCTACCTGGTGACCGGCGCATGACCGCCCCGGCTCCGGGCCCCGCCCCCGCTTCCGATCGCCCACCCGCCTTCGACTTCGACCCCACCCCCTCCGGTCGGCAGAGAGCAGAGCAGACCATGCAGCAGTTCGCCTTTCCCGCCACCTCGGCCCAGCGCCGGATCTGGCTGGTGGAGCGGCTGATCCCCGGCACCAGCGCCTACCACCTGCCGTTCGCCCTGCACCTGGACGGCCCGCTCGACACCGCCGCCCTGGAGGGCGCGCTGACCGAGCTGGTCCACCGGCACGAATCGCTGCGCACCTGTTTCGAGCAGGCCGACGGCGAACTGGTCCAACTGGTCTCCGAGCAGCCGTCGTTCGCACTGGAGATCCGCGAGGCGCACGAGGCCGCCGACGCCGAGCTGGAGGCGGTCCTGGCCGCCGACGCCGCCCGCCCCTTCGACCTCGCCCGCGGCCCGCTGCTGCGCGCCGTACTGCACCGGCGGGCCCCGCACCGCCACGTGCTGGCGATCACCGTGCACCACCTGGTGGCCGACATGTGGTCGATCGGCATCCTGCTCGCCGAACTGGGCCGGTGCTATGCCGGACGCTCCGCCGAACTGCCCGAACTTCCGCTCCAGTACGGAGACTTCGCGGTATGGGAGAACGAGTCCCGCACCGCCGGAGACGAGCAGCCGAGCCACGCGTACTGGCGCCGCGCGCTCGCCGGTGCTCCCGAGCTGCTGGAGCTGGCCTGCGACCGGCCGCGGCCGGCGGTCCAGTCGCTGCGCGGAGCCGCGCTGACCGTGGAACTCCCCGTCGAACTGACGTCAGGCATAAGGGCGTTGTGCCGCCGGGCCGGGGTCACCCCGTTCATGGCGCTGCTGGCCGCCTTCCAGGCCGTACTGGCCCGGCACAGCGGCAGCGAGGACATCGTGGTCGGCACCGGCGCGGCGGTGCGCCCGGCCGAGGCCGAAGGGCTGATCGGCTGCTTCATCAACATCCTGCCGGTGCGCACCTCGCACGCCGGTGACCCGACTTTCGACGAGCTGCTCGGCCGGGTCCGCTCGGCCGCCCTCGCGGCCTTCGAGCACCAGGACCTGCCGTTCGAGCGGATGCTCCCGGAGCGGGCGGCGGGCCCCGCCCTCAGCCACAACCCGCTGGTCCAGTCGCTGCTGCTGGTGCAGAACGCGCCGCTGGCGCCGCCCGAACTGCCCGGCCTGGCCGTGACCGTACGGGAAGTGCCGCGCGGCGGCGCGCAGATCGACCTCAACCTCCAGATCCGCGAGGTGGGGGGCGCGTACACCGGCACGATCGAATACGCGAGCGACCTCTTCGACGCGGCCACCGTCGAGCGGCTGCTCGGCCACTGGCGCACCCTGCTGGCCGCCGCCGTCGCAGCCCCCGCCACCCGGCTCTCCGCCCTGCCGATGCTCACCGCGGCCGAGCGGCACAGCGCCCTGGTGGAGTGGAACGACACCGCACACACCTACCCCCAGGCCGACTCCTGCCTGCACGAACTCTTCGAGCGGCAGCTCGCCTCGGGCCCGGAGGAACCGGCCGTCGTCGGCCCCGCGGGCGAACTGAGCTACGCGGAACTCGACGCGCTCGCCGAGCGGATCGCCGGACGCCTGACCGGGCTGGGCGTCGGACCGGACACCACCGTCGGCCTCTGCCTGACCAAGGGCCCGGCCCTGGTGGCCGCCGTCCTCGGTGTCCTGAAGGCGGGCGGCGCCTACCTGCCGCTCGACCCCGCCTACCCCGCGCAGCGCCTCGCCTTCATGCTCCAGGACGCGGCGCCGCCGGTGGTCCTCACCGAACGGGCCCTGGCCGGACTGCTCCCGGCCGTCGGGGCCGAGGTGCTGGAGGTGGAGGACGCCGGACAGTGGCCCGCCACCCGGCGGCGCCCGGCCGCCGGACCCGGCCCGGACCACCTGGCGTACGTCATCTACACCTCGGGCTCCACCGGCACGCCCAAGGGGATCGCCGTACCCCACCGGGGCGTCGTCAACAACCTGCTCGACCTCAACCACACCTACGGCATCGGGCCCGGCGACCGCGTGCTCGGCCTGTCGTCCCCCAGCTTCGACATGTTCGTCTACGAGACCCTCGGCATCCTCGCGGCGGGCGGCGCCGTGGTCATGCCGCACCCCGACCGGGCCCGCGACCCGCACCACTGGGTGGACCTCGTGCGCCGCCACAAGGTGACCGTGTGGAACTCGGCCCCGGCCCTGGCGGACGCCTTCGTCCGGGCGGGGGAGGAGCGGGGCGTGCGGCTGCCCCGGCTCAAGGCGGCCTTCTTCGGCGGGGACTGGATCCCGGTCACCCTGCCCGGGCGCTTCCGCCGCCTCGCACCGGACATGGCCTTCATCGCGCTCGGCGGCGCCACCGAGGCGTCCATCCACTCGATCACCCACCCGGTCGGCGAAACCGACCCGGCCTGGACGAGCATTCCGTACGGCCGCCCCATGGTGAACCAGCAGGCCGTGATCCTCACCCCCGCCCTGGAACCGGCCCCGGTCGGCGTCCCCGGCGAACTCTGCCTGGCCGGAACCGGGTTGACCCGCGGCTACCTGCGCCGCCCGGGCCTGACCGCGGACCGCTACCGCCCGCACCCCGGCGCCGGCACCGGCCCGGTACCGGCCGGGGCGCGCATGTACCGCACCGGCGACCTGGCCCGCACCCGCGCCGACGGCGTCATCGAACTCATCGGACGCCTCGACCACCAGGTCAAACTGCGCGGCCTGCGCATCGAACTGGACGAGATCGAAGCCGTGTTGCGCCGCCAGGCGGGCATCGAACGGGCCGTGGTCACCGCCCGCGGCAGCGGCGACGACCGGCGCCTGATCGGCTACCTGGTGCCGGACGGAGCCCCCGAGGCCGTCCCCTCCGTCGCCGAACTGCGCACCCTGCTCAAGGCGGAGCTGCCCGAGTACATGGTCCCGGCGGCCTTCGTGACGCTGGACGCGCTGCCGCTCTCGCCCAACGGCAAGGTGGACCGCGCCGCGCTGCCGGAGCCCGACGGCCGGGCCGACCACGGCGCCGCCGCCTACGTGGCCCCCCGCGACGAGACCGAACTGGTCCTCGCCGCCCTCTGGGCCGAACTCCTGGACACCGACCGGGTCGGCGCCGAGGACGACTTCTTCGCACTCGGCGGGCACTCGCTGCTCGCCACCCGGCTCGCCTCGGCGCTGCTGGAGACCTTCGGCGTCGAACTGCCGCTGCGCGAGCTGTTCGAGGCACCCACCCTCGCCGAACAGGCGGTGCGCCTCACCGCCCGGGGCCGCGAGAGCGGCACCGACGTGGCGGCCGTGGCCCACGTCGTGGCCGGACTGCTGGAGATGACCGACGAGGAGGCCCACGGGCTGCTCGCCGAACACGAGGAGAGCAACGCATGAGCACCACCACCGCCGCCGCCACGACCACGGAAGCGGTCACGGGAACGGTCACCGGCACGGCTACCGGCACCGGTGTCCTCGCCGAGTACGCGAGCCTCGGCGCGCACCGCCTCGCCGCCGCCGACCCGCACCTCAGCGGCCTGCTGGAGCGCGAACACGCCCGGCAGAACGAGACCCTGGCCATGGTGGCCGCCTCCAGCAGCGCCGACCCCTCGGTCCTGGCCTGCGCCGGAGCGAGCATCTCCAACGTCACCACCGAGGGCTACCCCGGCGCCCGCTACCACGCGGGCTGCGAACTGGTCGACGAGGTCGAACGCCTCGCGGTGGACCGGGCCCGGTCACTGTTCGGCGCCCGGTACGCCAACGTACAGCCGCACTCGGGCAGCACCGCCAACCAGATCGTGCTGTGCACCCTGATGGAGCCGGGCGACACCCTGCTCGGCATGGAGCTGAGCGCGGGCGGGCACCTCACCCACGGCTCCCCGGCCTCGGTGTCGGGCCGCTTCTTCCACGCGGTCGGCTACGGCACCGACGCCGACGGCATGCTCGACTACGATCAGGTCGCCGAACTGGCCCGCACCCACCGGCCCAAGGTGATCGTCTGCGGCGCCAGCGCCTACCCGCGCACCGTGGACTTCGCCCGGTTCCGGCGGATCGCCGACGAGGTCGGCGCCTTCCTGCTCGCCGACATCTCCCACATCGCGGGCCTGGTCGCGGCCGGACTGCACCCCAGCCCGGTGGACCACGCCCACGCCACCACCACCAGCACCTACAAGCAGCTCTACGGGCCGCGCGGCGGCCTGATCCTGCTCGGCCGGGACGCCGACATGCCGCTGCCCGGCACCCGCCGCACCCTGGCCCAGGCCATCGCACACGGCACCTTCCCCTTCCTCCAGGGCACCCCCGACCTGGGCTCGGTCGCGGCCAAGGCGCGCGCCTTCGACATCGCCGCCCAGCCGGAGTTCCGCGACCTCGCCGAGCGCGTGGTGCTCGACGCCCGGGAACTCGCCGACGCCTTCACCGGCCTCGGCCACACCCTGGTCACCGGCGGCACCGACAACCACATGGTGCTGCTCGACCTCGGCCCCAGCGGTCTGACCGGCGCGATGGCCGAGACCGCGCTGGCCGACTGCGGGATCGTCGTCAACCGCAACCGGATCCCCGGCGACCCGCACGGCCCCCGGGTCACCAGCGGCATCCGCTTCGGCACCAACACGCTCGCGCTGCGCGCCATGGGCCCGGCCGAGATGCGCCGCTGCGCCGCACTGATCGACCGGGTGCTCACCGCCGTGGTGGCCCTGGGCGAGCGCGAGTTCACCCTCGATCCCGCCGTCCGCGCCGAGGTGCGCGGCGAAGTGACCCGGCTCTGCCGGGAGTTCCCGCTCCCACACCACCTGCCGGCCTGACCCACTCCACGCCACCGACGCCCCGGGACCACCCAATGAGCCAGTCACCCCAGCGCACCGCGCTCTCCTCCGACAAGCGCCGCCTGCTCGCCAAGCTGCTCCAGCAGCAGGGCCTCGCCCGCACCGCCCCCGCCGACCTGATCGCCCGCCGCCCCGAAGGGGCCGCGCTGCCGCTGTCCTTCGCCCAGCAGCGCCTCTGGTTCGTCGAGCAGTTCGCCGGTCCGAGCCCGCTCTACAGCATCGCCTGCACCGTCCGGCTGACCGGACGCCTGGACACCGCCGCGCTCGCCGGGGCCCTGGGCCGGGTGGTGGCGCGGCACGAGGCGCTGCGCACCACCTTCCGCGTCGAGGACGGCCGCCCCGAGCAGGTCGTCCACGCCCCGGCCGGGGTCGTACTGCCGCTCACCGACCTCTCAGGCCTGGCCGACGACGCCCGGGAGGCCGCGCTCGCCGAGCTGACCGAACAGGAGAGCCGCCGCCCCTTCGACCTGGGCGCCGGACCGCTGCTGCGCGCCGGGCTGGTCAAGACGGCCGACGAGGAGCACCTGCTGCTGCTCACCATCCACCACATCGTGGCGGACGGCTGGTCCCTGGACATCCTGGTGCGCGAACTGGCCCACCACTACCGGCCCGACGCGGCCGGACCGCCCGAGCTGCCCGAACTCCCGGTGCAGTACGCCGACTTCGCGCTCTGGCAGCACGAGAAGGTCTCCGGCGACGTGCTGGACGGCCAGCTGGCGCACTGGCGCGAACGGCTGGCGGGCGCCCCGAGCACCGTGGACCTGCCCACCGACCGGCCGCGCACCGCCCGGCAGAGCTTCGCCGGCGCCAGCTTCCCGTGGCGCCTCGACGGCGACCTGGCCGCCCGGCTCACCGCCCTGGCCCGCGCCCACGACGCCACCCTGTACATGGCCCTCCTCGCCGGTTTCACGGCCGTGGCGCACCGCTGGAGCGGACAGGAGGATCTGGTCGTCGGCTCGCCGGTGGCCAACCGAAACCACCCGCAGACCGAGGGCCTGATCGGCTTCTTCGTCAACATGCTGCCGCTGCGCGCCGACCTCTCCGGCAACCCGACCTTCCGCGAACTGATGGGCCGCATCAGGGAGTCCGCGCTCTCCGCGTACGCCCACCAGGACGTGCCGTTCGAACGGATCGTCGAGGAGGTCCGCCCCGACCGAGACGCGGGCGGCCGCACCCCCTTCGCCAACCTGCTGCTGGTCCTCCAGAACACCCCCGAGTCCCGGATCGAGCTGCCCGGCCTGCGGATGGACGTGGCCGCGGTGGACACCGGCACCGCCAAGTTCGACCTGCACCTCCAGGTCACCGAGACCCCCCAGGGCCTGACCGGCCTCGCCGACTACAGCACCGAGCTGTACGAGGAGCACACCGTACGCCGGTTCATCGACCAGTGGCTGCGCCTGCTGGACGCGGCGGTCACCGACCCGGACACCCGGCTGGCCGACCTGCCGCTGCTGACCGGCGCCGAGCGCCGCGCGGAACTGGCCGCGGGCGCCGCCCGGCACACCGTCGCGGCGGGCACGCCCAGCCTGCCCGCGGCCTTCGCCGAACAGGTCCGGCTGCGGCCCGACGCGATCGCGGTGGGCTGCGGCCCGGAGCGGCTCACCTACGCCGAGCTGGACCGGCGCTCCGACGCCCTGGCCCACCGGCTGCGCGCGCTGGGGGTGGGCCCGGAGAGCCGCGTGGCGATCTGCGTCGAACCCTCGGTACGTCTGGTCACCGGGATCCTCGGCATCCTCAAGAGCGGCGGGGCCTACGTCCCGCTCGACCCGCGCCACCCGGCCGAGCGCCTCGCCTTCACCCTCGCCGACTCCGGCGCCGTGGCGCTGGTCGCCGACCCCGAACACGCCGGGCTCGCCGACGGGATCACGGCCCTGGACGTCGACCAGCCGCTGACGGACCAGCCACTGACCGGTGGACCGCTGGAACCCGCCCCGCTGGGTCCGGACCACCTCGCGTACGTGATCTACACCTCGGGCACCACCGGCCGCCCCAAGGGCGCGCTGCTCACCCACGGCAATGTGCTGCGGCTGTTCGAGGCGGCCGCCGCGGACGTGTCCTACGGCCCGGACGACGTCTGGTCGCTCTACCACTCCGCCGCCTTCGACTTCTCCGTCTGGGAGATCTGGGGCGCGCTGCTGCACGGCGGCCGGATCGCCGTGGTGCCGCAGGAGGCCCGGCGCACCCCCGCCGCCTGCCACGCGCTGGTCCGCGCCGAGGGCGTCACCGTGCTCAGCCAGACGCCCACCGCGTTCCGCCAGTTCGCCGACGCCGACGCGGCGGCCGATGTGCCGGGCGCCCGGCCGCTCGCCCTGCGGCACGTGGTGTTCGGCGGCGAGGCCCTGGAGCCGGGCACCCTGCGAGACTGGGCCGCCCGGCACCCCGACGGCCCGCGCCTGGTCAACATGTACGGCATCACCGAGACCACCGTGCACGTCACCGCGCACACCCTCGGCCCGGCTGACCTCACGGCCTCCGGCAGCGTCATCGGCCGCCCCCTCGCCGACCTGGCGGTGCACCTGCTGGACCGGCGCGGCGAGCCCGTCCCGCCCGGCGTCCCCGGCGAACTGTGCGTGGCGGGCGACGGCCTGGCCCGTGGCTACCTGGGCCGCCCCGGCCTGACCGCCGAGCGCTTCGTCCCCTCCCCGCTCGGCGACGGCGCGCGGCTGTACCGCAGCGGCGACCTGGCCCGCCGGCTGCCCGACGGCACGCTGGAGTACCTGGGCCGCATCGACCAGCAGGTCAAGGTCCGCGGACACCGGGTCGAAATCGGCGAGATCGAGGCGGAGCTGGGCGCCCATCCGGGCGTGCGCCACGCGGCCGTGCTGCCCCTCGAGACCCCGGACGGCGGCACCGGCCTGGTCGCCTACCTGGTCCCCGGCGAGGAGACCGTCCCGGCTCCGCCGTCGGACCAGGGGCCGGCCCGTACGGCCGACGCCGACGCCGAGCAGGTGGACCGCTGGCGCACCGTCTTCGACACCGCCTACGACCAGTACGAGCAGGTCGGCGGGGACGACCCCACCTTCAACATCCGTGGATGGAGCAGCAGTTACACCGGCGAGCCGATCCCGGCCGACGAGATGCGGCGCTGGGTCGAGGACACCGTCGGCCTGGTCCGCCGCACCGGCCCGCGCCGGATCCTGGAGATCGGCAGCGGCACCGGCCTGCTCCTCTTCCGGCTGGCCGGCGCGTGCGAGCAGTACACCGGCCTCGACCTGTCCGAGACCGCCGTCGCCCACGTCCGCCGCCACCTCCCGGAACGCTGGGAGCACGTACGGCTCCTGCGCCGGGCCGGGCACGAGGTGGACGACCTGGCGGGCGAGGAATTCGACACCGTGATCGTCAACTCGGTGGCGCAGTACCTGCCGAGCGCCGCCTACCTCGTCGAGGTGCTCACCAAGGCCGCCGCCGTACTCGCCCCGGGCGGCCGCATCGTGGTCGGCGACGTGCGCCACCTGGCCCTGCTGGAAGCCTTCCAGGTCTCGGTGCTCCGGCCGGGCCTGCCCGCCGGAGCGGGGGACGTCGAACTGGCCCGCCAAGTCCGCCTCGCCGTCCGCCAGGAGGACGAACTCCTGCTGGACCCGCGCTTCTTCGAGGCACTGCGCCGGGAGATCCCGCGGATCGGCCGCGTCGAGGTGCGGCTCAAGCCCGGCCGCGACACCAACGAGATGACCCGCTACCGCTACGACGCGGTGCTGCACCTGGACACCGCGCCCGCCCCCGCCGCCCCGGTCCGCACCCTGGCGTGGACCGGCGGTGACCTCCGGAGCCTGCTGGAGCAGGGCCTGCCCGACGGCTCCCCGCTGGTGGTCACCGGCATCCCCAACGCCCGGGTGTACGCCGACGCCCGCACCGCCGCCCGGCTCGCCGCCTCCGAGGCCCCCGCCATCGAGGACGTCACCGCCCTCGACCCGGAGGAACTGCGCGAGCTGGCCGCCGAGTTCGGCCTCACCGTGGAGCTGAGCTGGGCGGACGGCGATCCGCTCGGCCGCTTCGACGCCGCCTTCCGGCCCGCCGGAACCGACCCGCTGACGGCGCTGCCGCCCGCCGGGGACGACGCGGGCCTGCCCTGGCCGCACTGGGCCAACGACCCGCACCGCGGCCGCGCCGCCCGCGGCCTCGTCCCCCGGCTCCGCACCCACCTGCGGGAACGGCTGCCGGAGTACATGGTCCCGGAGGCCTTCGTCACGCTGGACGCGCTCCCGCTGACCGCCAACGGCAAGCTCGACCGGGCCGCCCTGCCCGCGCCGGACTGGTCCACCGGCTCCACCGCCCTGCTCGCCCCGCGCGACGAGACCGAGCGGGCCCTCGCCGAGATCTGGAGCACCGTCCTCGGCGTCGCGCGGATCGGCCTCGCCGACGACTTCTTCGACCTCGGCGGCCACTCGCTGCTCGCCGTCCAGGTCACCGCCGCCGTCCGCGAAGCCCTGGGCCGCGAGCTGACCGTACGGGCGCTGTTCGAGGCACCGGTCCTGGGCGAGTACGCCGAGACCGTGCGCCGCGCCCCGGCCGCGGCGGCCCCGGACGCCCCCGCCGCACCGGTGCGGGAGTCCGTACCGGCCACGGACGCGGGATTCGACGACCTGTCGGCCGAGGACCTGGCCGCACTGATGGGCGGGGAGCTGTGAGCACCACCGCGACCCCGCCGGACACCACCGCCCCCACCCCCGCCCCCGTGAAGGAGCACCCCGTGGCCACCACCCCCCGCACCGCCGAGGTGCTGCCGCCCTCCGCCGCCCAGCGCAGGTTCTGGCTGGTCGACCGGCTGGAGGGCCCCAGCGGGGTCTACAACACCGCGGCCGCGCTGCGGCTGCGCGGACCGCTGGTCACCGAGCACCTGCAGCGCGCGTTCCAGCTGCTGGTCGACCGGCACGAGGCCCTGCGCACCGTGTTCCCGGCCCGCGACGGCTCCCCGGTCCAGCTGGTGCTGCCGCGCCGCGCCTTCGAGCTGGGCCTGACCGAGGCCGGCGGAGCCACCGACACCGAGCTGCGCGGCCTGGCCGGGCGGCTCGCCGAGGAGCCCTTCGACCTGACCAAGGGACCGCTGCTGCGGGCCGAGCTGATCGCGCTCGGGCCGCGCGATCACCTGCTCGTCGTCGTGCTGCACCACATCGTGGTGGACCGCTGGTCCTTCGGCCTGATGATGTCCGAACTCTCCGAGTGCCACGCCGCCCTGGCCGAAGGGCGGCCGGTCCGGCTGCCCGAACTGCCCGTGCGCTACGCCGACCACGTGGCCGGCCGCCAGGCCCTGCTGGACGGCGGCCTCGGCGACCGGCTGCTCGCCTACTGGCGCGGTCAACTGGCCGGTGCCCCCGAGGCGTTGGAACTGCCCACCGACCGGCCGCGGCCCCCGGTGCGCAGCTTCCGCGGCGCGAGCGTGCCCGTACGGCTCGACGCGGCGGCCTCGCAGGCCGTGCGCGACCTGTGCAAGAGCGCGGGCGCCACCCCCTTCATGGTGCTGCTGGCCGCCTTCCAGGCGGTCCTGGGCCGCCACGCGGGCACCACGGACGTCGTGGTGGCGACCGGCCCCGCCACCCGCGCCCCGGGCACGGAACGGCTCGTCGGCTCGCTGGTCAACACCGTGCTGCTGCGCACCTCGCTGGCCGGTGACCCCACCTTCGCCCAGCTCGTCGAGCGGGTCCGCGGCAGCGCGCTGGACGCCTTCGACCACCAGGAACTGCCCTTCGACCGGCTGGTCGAGGAGCTGGCGCCCAGCCGCGACCTGTCGCGCAACCCCCTCGCACAAGTCGGCTTCGTCCTCCAGAACGCCCCCGCCACCACGCCCGCGCTCACCGGCCTGGACGTCGAGCCGGTGCCCGTCGACCGCGACAGCGCACACATGGACCTCGACCTCCAACTGACCGAAGAGGACGGCTGCTTCACCGGGTTCGCGGAATTCGCCCTCGACCTCTTCGACGCCCCGACGGTGGCCCGGCTGCTCGGCCACTGGACCACCCTGCTGAGCGCCGCCGTCCACGCCCCCGAGACCCGGCTCTCCGGCCTTCCGATGCTGACCGGGGCCGAGCTGGACCGGGAGCTGCACGGCTGGAACGACACCGACGGGGAGTTCCCCGCCGGACTGCGGGTGGACCAGCTGTTCGCCCGCCAGGCGGCCCGCACCCCCGGCGCGGACGCTGTGACCGACGCGGCCGGAACCCTGGACTACCGGACCCTGGACGCCTGGGCCGCCCGGATCGCGCACCGGCTGCGCCGGGCCGGTGTCGGGCCGGACACACCGGTGGCGCTCTGCCTGGAGCGCGGGGCCGGACTCAGCGCCGCCATGCTGGGCACGCTGCGCGCGGGCGGCGCCTTCCTCGGGCTGGACCCCTCCTACCCCGCCGACCGGCTGGCCTACATGCTGGCCGACGCGGCCCCGGCCGTCGTGCTGGCCAACCGGTCCACCGCGGCCGCGCTCCCGCCCGGCACCGAGGTGCTGCTGCTGGAGGAGATCCCCGCCGACGGGCCCGAGTTCGGCCGTACCGACGACGGACTCGCCCACGAGGAAGGGCAGTCGACGACCGCGGGCGAGGCCAGCCTCGCCTACCTCGTGTACACCTCCGGCTCCACCGGACGCCCCAAGGGCGTCGCCGTCACGCACCGCGCCATCGTCAACACCTTCGCCGGACTGTCCCGTTCGCACGGATTCGGCCCCGGCGACCGGATGATCGCGCTGCACTCGCCGAGTTTCGACCCGGCCGTGCACGACTGCCTGGCCCCGCTGGTGGCCGGAGCCACCGTCGTCTACCCCGCGCAGGACACCGCACGCGACCCGCGGCACTGGGCCGAGCTGGTCGCCCGGCACCGGGTCACCGTGTGGTCGATGGGTCCCGCCGGCACCGAGGCGATGGTCGCCGCCGCCGAGGAACACGGCCTGGCCCTCGACAGTCTGCGCACCGCGATGATCGGCGGCGACGTCCTGCCGCCCGCGCTGCCGCCGCGGCTGCGCGCCGCCGCCCCCGGCTGCCGGGTCGTCAACTCGGCCGGTGTGGCCGAAGCCGCCTTCTGCAACAACGAGTACCTGGTCCCCGAGGACGCCGGGCCCGGCCCCGTGCACTACGGCCGCCCGCTGCTCAACCAGCGGCTGCTGGTCCTCGACGCGACGCTGCGCGCGGTACCGGCGGGGGTCCCCGGCGAACTGTGCGTGGCGGGCGAGGGCCTGGCCCGCGGCTACCTGGGCCGCCCCGGCCTGACCGCCGAACGCTTCGTGCCGCACCCGTACGGCCGGGTGCCGGGCGAGCGCCTCTACCGCACCGGCGACCTCGCCCGCCGCCGGGCCGACGGCGAACTGGAGCTGCTCGGCCGGGCCGACAACCAGGTCAAGATCCGCGGCTTCCGGGTCGAGCCCGGCGAGGTGACCGGCGTCCTGCTCGGGCACCCGGGCGTCAGCGACGCGGTCGTGGTGGCCCGCGGGAGCGCCCCCGGCGAGCGCCGCCTGGCCGCCTACTGGGTGCCCGCGACCGGCCGGGACGGCGCCCCGGTCTCCGGCACCGGCCCCGTCTCCGGTCCCGAGCTGGCCGCCTGGCTGCGCGAGCGGCTCCCCGGCCACCTCGTCCCCGCTCTGTGGACCGAGCTGGCGGCCCTGCCCCTCTCACCCAACGGCAAGGTCGACCGGGCCGCACTGCCCGAACCGGCCGTGGCCGCCGGCACCGCGGACCGGATCGCCCCCCGCACCCCCGACGAAGCCGCCGTCGCCGCGATCTGGCAGCGCCTGCTGGAGCTGCCCGAGGTCGGCGTCCTCGACGACTTCTTCGCCCTGGGCGGCCACTCGCTGCTCGCCAACCGGCTGGTCAGCGCGCTGCGCACGGAATGCGGCGTGGAAGTGCGGCTGCGCGAGGTGTTCGCCGCCACCACGGTGGCCGCGCAGGCCGCCCTGCTCGGACGGCTGCGCTCCGCCGCGGGCCCGGCGCCCGCCGCCCCGCTGCCGCCGGTCACCCCCGCCGACCGCTCCCGCCCCCTGCCGCTCTCCTTCGCCCAGCAGCGGATGTGGCTCTTCGACCGCTTCGCCCCCGGCAACCCGGCCTACCACGTGCCCACAGCCGTCCGCATCGGCGGCGACCTCGACCCGGTCGCGCTGGCCGCCGCGCTGCGCGCGCTGATGGCCCGGCACGAGGTGCTGCGCACGGTCCTGCCGGAGACCGACGGCGCACCGGTCCAGCGCGTCCTGCCCGCCAGTGAGATCGGCGAGGCCCCGCTGACCGTCCACGACCTCGCCCCCGGCGAGCGGGCCGAGGAGCTGGCGGACGCCTTCGTCACCCGCCCCTTCGACCTGGCGGCCCAGGTGCCGCTGCGCGCCCTGCTGCTGCGCACCGCACCGGCCGAGCACCTCCTCGTCCTGGTCATCCACCACATCGCGCTCGACGGCTGGTCCATGGGCGTACTCGTCGAGGACCTGGCCGCGCTCTACGACGGCCACGACCTGCCCCCGCTGCCCGTGCAGTACGCCGACTACGCCCAGTGGCAGGCGGACAGGGCCGCCGAGGGCCGCTGGACCGGCCAGCTGGAGCACTGGCGCGAGCGGCTGACCGGACCCCTGCCCGTCCTGGAACTGCCCACCGACCGGTCCCGCCCTGCCACCCCGAGCCTGGCGGGCGAGGTCCACGAGTTCACCCTCTCCGCGGAGCTGACGCAGCGGCTGCGCGACCTCGGCGCCCGGCACGGCGCCACCCTGTTCATGGTGCTGCTCGCCGGATACCAGACCCTGCTGGGACGGCTCTCCGGCGCCGACGACGTGGTCGTCGGAACCCCCGTCGCGGGCCGCGGCCAGCGCGAACTCGACAGCCTGGTCGGCTGCTTCGTGAACACCCTCGCCCTGCGCGGCGACCTGTCCGGCGACCCCGCCTTCGCCGAGCTGCTGGAGCGCACCCGTGACCGCGCGCTCGCCGACTTCGACGGCCAGGACGTCCCCTTTGAGCAGGTGCTGGACGCCGTCGGAGCCGAGCGCGACCCCGCCCGGCACCCGGTCTTCCAGACCATGCTGACCCTGCAGAGCGCCCGCCCGCCCCGGGCCGGGTTCGCCGGGCTCGACGTCGAACCGGTGGACGCGCAGACCGGCTCCTGCCTGATGGACCTGATGTTCACCGCCGCCGAGCGGGACGGCCGCCTCGCCTTCACGGTGGAGTACGCGACGGACCTCTTCGACGCGGAGAGCGTCGTCCGCCTGGCACACCGCTTCGGCGTGCTCCTGGAAGCCGCCGCCGACGCGCCGGGCACCGCCCTCTCCCGGCTCCCGCTGCTCGACGCCGAGGAGCGCCGCACCGCGCTCACCGACTGGAACGCCACCGCCCGCCCCCTCCCGTCCGGCGGCCTGCACGACCTGGTGGCGGCGGCCGCGGCCCGCACCCCCGGCGCCCCGGCGCTGGAACACGAGGGCCGTACGACCAGCTACGCGGAGCTGGAGGCCGCCGCCGAGCGGTGCGCCGCCCGGCTGCGCGGCCTGGGGATCGGTGCGGCGAGCGTGGTCGCGGTGCACGCGGCCCCCACGCCCCTGCTGGTCACCGCCCTGCTCGGGGTGCTGAAGGCGGGCGCGGCGTTCACCACGCTCGACCCGGCGCTGCCCGAGGAGCGGCTCCGGCTGCTGCTGGAGCTGTCCGGCGCCCAACTGGTGCTCACCGACGGCAGCGCGCCCGGCCGGGTCCTGGACGGCACCTTGCCGATGGCCCCGATCGAGGCCCCCGACGAGGCGCCGGTCGAGGCGGTGCATCGGGAGGCGACCGAACCCGACGCGCTGGCCTGCGTCTTCTTCACCTCCGGCACCACCGGCGTGCCCAAGGGTTCGATGTTCACCCACCGGGGCCTGGTCAACTTCACCCTCGCGATGGCCGGGGAATTCCGCCTCGCCCCCGGCGACCGCTTCCTGCAACTCGCCTCCACCGGCTTCGACGTCCTGCTGGAGGAGCTGTTCCCGGCCCTCGCCGCCGGCGCCACCGTGGTGCTGCCCGGCGCCCGGCTGCTGGCCGACGGCACCGACCTCACCGGCTACCTCGCCGAGCACCGGATCACCGGCCTGGAACTGACCACCGCCTACTGGCACGACTGGACCGCCGAACTGGAGCGCACCGGCGCCGCGCTCCCCGCCGGCCTGCGGTTCGTCGCGATGGGCGGCGAGCGGGTGCGCCGCGACCGGCTGGCCGCCTGGCAGCGGTACGGAGTGCCGCTCGTACACGTCTACGGGCTGACCGAGGTCACCTGCACCTCGACCACCCGGCGCGTCGACGCCGGGCCGGTCGACGGCGACGGCCTGCCGATCGGCCGACCGCTGGCCAACACCACCGTCTACCTCCTGGACCCGGCCGGAGCGCCCGTACCGATCGGCTCCCCGGGCGAACTCCACCTGGGCGGCGCCGGTCTGGCCCGCGGCTACCTGGGCCGCCCCGGCCTGACCGCCGAACGCTTCGTCCCGGACCCCTTCGGCGCGCCCGGCGCCCGGCTGTACCGCACCGGCGACCTGGCCCGCCACCGCGCCGACGGCGAGGTCGAGTTCATCGGCCGCGCGGACCAGCAGGTGAAGATCCGCGGCCACCGGATCGAGCCCGGCGAGGTCGAGGCACGGCTCGCCGAACGCCCCGAGGTCGGCGCCGCCGCGGTGATCGTCCGCGAGGACGAGCCGGGGGAGAAGCGGCTGGTCGGCTATGTGGTCGCCGCCCCCGGGACGGAGCCGGACGTCTTCGAGCTGCGCGCCGCGCTGCGCGAGCGGCTGCCCGAGTACCTGGTGCCCGCCGCGCTCGTCCTGCTCCCCGCGCTGCCGCTCAACGGCAACGGCAAGCTCGACCGCGGCGCGCTGCCCCGGCCCGGCCGCGCCGAGCTGACCGGCGCCGCCGCGGTGGCCCCCCGTACCCCCGCCGAGGCGGAGATCGCGGAGCTGGCCGGGGACCTGCTGGGCCTGGCGGCCGTGGGCGTCCACGACAACCTCTTCGACCTGGGCCTGCACTCGCTGCTGGCCGCCCGCTTCGCCGCCCGGGTGCGCGAGACCTGCCGGGTCGAGGTGCCCCTGCGGGTGTTCTACGAGGCCCCCACCGTGGCCGAGCTGGCCCTGCGGGTGGTGCAGCTCCAGGCCGAGGAGACCGACCCGGACGAACTGGTGCGCCTCCTCGCCGAACTGGAAGCCGAGGCAGGCCTCGCCACCGCCTGAGCCCTGCCTGCCCGGTCTCCCCGCCCGGTCCTCCCGGACCGCTTCACCTTCTTAAGGAACCCCATGCCCATCGCCCCGGCCCTGCTGGAGGACTGGCTCCGCGAGCGGTACTTCACCACCACCTACGACATCAGCAGCAGCGGCGTCGAGAACTACACCGTCGACCAGGTCCTCGCACTGGCCGGCACCAGCGCCGCCTCGCTCGGCGACGTCATGTTCCGCGACAGCCACTCCCTGGGCGGCGAGCCGCTGCGCGCCGCGCTCGCCGAGAGGTACGGCACCGACCCCGGCTCGGTCATCGCCACCCAGGGCTCCAGCGAGGCGATCTACCTGGTCATGCACGCCCTGCTGAAGCCCGGCGACGAGGTCGTGGTGCAGGCCCCCGCCTACCACGCGCTGGTCGAGGTGGCCGCATCGCTGGGCTGCCGGATCGTGCCGTGGTCGATGCGCAGCGAACACGGCGTGGTCACCAACGAGGACGAACTGCTCGCGCTGATCGGCCCGGACACCGCCATGGTGGTGGTCAACTTCCCGCACAACCCGACCGGCGCCACCGTGACCGCGTACCAGCAGGACGCGATCATCGGCGCCTGCGCCCGTCACGGCACCTGGCTGGCCTGGGACAACGCCTTCCAGCACCTCGTCTACGACCGCGAGCCGCTGCCCGACCCGACCGTCCGCTACCCCCGGGCGATCTCCTTCGGCACCCTCTCCAAGGCGTACGGGCTGCCCGGCCTGCGGGTCGGCTGGGCGCTGGCGGCGCCCGAGGTGCTGGCCGGCTGCGTGCGCCGCCGCGACTACACCAGCCTCGCGCTGTCCCCGCTCGTCGAAGCGGTGGCCACGCACGCGGTGCGGCACGCCGACGAACTGCTGCGGCCCCGCCTCGCCCAGGCCACCGCCAACCGGGCCGTGCTGGCCGACTGGCTGGCCGCGCACCGCGACCGGGTGAGCGCCGACCTCCCGGCGGGCGGGGTCACCGCCTTCCCCGAATTGACCACGGTGGCGGACGTGACCGCGTTCGCCGACCGGCTCGACCGCGAACACGGCGTGCTGGTCGTACCGGGCGTCTGCTTCGGCTCCCCGCGGCACATCCGGCTCGGCTTCGGCGGCGCCGCCGACGAGCTGACCGCCGGGCTCGACCGGCTCGCCGCGCTGCTGCCCGAACCCCGCTGACCCGCTCCGCAGGCCCGTAGACCCGCTGACCTGCCGTCCCGCGGCCCCGCAGACCCGATGACCCGATGACCGAGGTGATCCACCCCATGCACGCCCTCACCCTTGACCCCGCCGACGCCGACACGATCGCCGTCCTCCTCGACGAACTGGCCGACCGCCACGACAGCGTCGAAGCCCAGGCCCTCCAGGACGAACTCACCCTCCAGTCCCACCGGTTGCCCCTCGCGCTGCGCCGCTTCCTGACCGACTTCCGGCTGCACGAACCGGCGGGAGCCTGCGTGGTCTCCGGCTACCGCGTCGACCAGGACCGCATCGGCGCCACCCCCGCGCACTGGCAGCAGCGCACCGGGGTCTCCCCGGCGCTGCGCGAGGAGATCTTCCTGCTGCTGTGCGGGGCGCTGCTCGGAGAGCCGGTCGCCTGGGCCACCCAGCAGGACGGCTACCTGGTGCACGACGTCCTGCCGGTCAAGGGCCACGAGGACGAGCAGATCGGAACCGGCAGCAACCAGACCATCTTCTGGCACGTCGAAGACGCCTTCCACCCCTACCGCGGTGACTACGTGGGCCTGCTCTGCCTGCGCAACCCGGACCGGGTGCCGACCACCTTCGTCGGCGTGCAGGACCTGGAGATCTCCGCCGCGGACCGGCGGGTGCTGGCCGAGCCCCGCTTCTACATGCTGCCCGACAACTCGCACCTCCAGATGCTCGACGCCGGTCCCGGCCGCCCCCTGGAGGGCGGGGCCCGGCTGCTGGACGCGGCGTACGAACGGCTGAAGCGGATGCGCGACGACGCGGCGCCCGTACCGGTGCTGTTCGGCTCCGAGATCGACCCGTACCTGTGCCTGGACCCGTACTTCATGGACCTGGACCGGCTGGACCCCGAGGCCCGCGCCGCCCTCCAGCGGCTCTCGGACGAGATCGACCGCCGCCTCGGCGGCGCCGCACTGGACACCGGCGAGATCGTCTTCGTCGACAACTACCGCGCGGTACACGGCCGCAGCTCCTTCGCGGCGCGCTTCGACGGCACCGACCGCTGGCTCAAGCGGGTCAACATCGCCCGCGACCTGCGCAAGTCCCGGGATGCCCGGGCCACCGCGGCCTCCCGCGTCCTGTTCTGACCGGGGACCCGTCGGCCCGTCCACCGCCGACCTTCGGCTTTGCCTTCCACCACGGCCCCCGCAGGGGCCCGCCCGACCTTCTCCGGGGAGAGAACCGTGAGCACCACCCAGACCGCCACCGCCGGGGCCACCGCCGCCGACACCGCCCGCCGCATCGCCGAGCTGTCGCCCGACCAGCGGGCCCGGCTGGAGGCCCGGCTGCGCGAGCGCCTCGCCCGGCGTCCGGCCGCGCCCACCGGCGTGCCGCGCCGCACGGCGGGGGGCCCGGTGCCGCTGTCCTTCACCCAGGAGCAGATCTGGCTGGCCCAGCAGATCGCCCCGGAGTCGGCCGCGTACAACGTGCCGATGGCGGTGACCTGCTCCGGCCCGCTCGACGCCGAGCGCCTCGCCCGGGCGTTCCGCACGGTGATCACCCGGCACGAGGTGCTGCGCACCACCTTCGCCGCCGGAGCCGACGGGTCGCCGGTCCAACTGGTACACGACGAGGCGCTGTTCGCCCTGCCGGTGACCGACCTGCGGACGCTGACGGCGGACGAGGCCGAGGCGCGGGTACGGGCCCGGCTGGCCCAGGAGGCGAACGTCCCCTTCGACCTGGCGGCCGGACCGCTGCTGCGGGCCGCGCTGCTGCGCACCGGGGACCAGGAGCACGTCCTTTCCCTGACCATCCATCACATCGCCTCCGACGCCTGGTCGGTGAACGTCCTCCTCGCCGAGGCCGCCGCGGCCTACCGGCTGGCGGACGGCCCCGCCGGGGCGGCGCTGCCCCCGCTGCCGGTGCAGTACGGCGACTTCGCCGCCTGGCAGCGCGGCCGCCTCGAAGGCACCGCCCACCAGGAGAGCCTCGGCTACTGGCAGCAGCGGCTGTCCGGCCTGACCGACACCCCGCCGCCCGCCACCGCCACCGGGCGGCCGGAAGGCGCCCCGGCCGCCGGGACGCACACCCTGGAACTGCCCGCCCGGGTCGCCGCGGACTTGCGCGCACTGGCCGCACACCACCGCACCACCCTCTTCACGGTGTCCCTCGCGGCGCTCCAGGTGCTCCTGCACCGGTACGGCGGCGGCGCCGACCCGGTCATCGCCACCCCGGTCGGCGGACGCGGGCGCAGCGAACTGGAAGGCCTCATCGGCTGCTTCGTCAACACCCTGCTGCTGCGCGGCGACCTGTCCCCTCGCTCCGCTGGGGATGCCCCTGGTGGCGACCCGACCTTCGCGGAGCTGCTGGAGCGGGCCACCGCATCGACCCGGCGCGACTTCCAGCACCAGGAAGTCCCCTTCGAGCAACTGGCCGCACAGCTGCGGGCCGGCTCGCCCGACGGACTGGCCCGCACCATGCTGGTCCTCGACCAGGCCGCCCCCGACACCGCCGGGGCCGCGGCCGACGCCGGTGAACTCGTCCTGCGCCCGCTCGACGGAGGCGGCCCGGCCGACGCCAAGCGGGACCTGACCTTCACCGTGTCGGAGACCGGCGACACCCTGACGCTCACCCTCGTCCACCGCACCGACCGCTACGAGGAGCGCTCCGCCGAGCGGCTGCTCGCCCACTACGCCACCCTGCTGCGCGAGGCCGCCACCGACCCGCACCGCCCCGTCGGCCGCCTGCCCCTGCTGACCTCCGGCGAGCGCACCCTGCTGCTGGACACCTGGAACGCGACCGCCCTCGCCGTGCCCGCCGGGACCTTCCACGGCCGCTTCGCCGAGCAGGCCGCCCGCACCCCCGACGCCGTCGCCGTGACCGGCGCCGACGGCACCCACCGCTACGCCGCACTGGACCGGCTGGCCAACCGGCTGGCCCACCACCTGCGCGCCCTCGGGGTCGACCGCGAGACCCCCGTCGGCATCTGCCTGGAACGCGGCTCCTGGACCGTGGTCGCGCTGCTCGCCGTCCTCAAGGCCGGCGGCTGCTACGTGCCGGTGGACCCGGCCCAGCCGCAGGAGCGGATGGCGATGATGCTCGCAGACACCGCCGCCCCCGTGGTCATCACCCGTACCGCCCTCGCCGACCGGCTGCCGGCCGGTGTCCGGGCCGTCACGGTGGAGGAACTCGCCCTCGACGCACTGCCCGACACCGCCCCGGACGTCTCCGTGGACCCGGGCCAGGCGGCGTACGTCCTGTTCACCTCCGGCTCCACCGGGCGCCCCAAGGGCGTCGTGGTCGAGCACCGGCAGGTGCTCAACTACCACACCGCGGTGGTCTCCGCGCTCGGCCTGGAACCCGCCGGGTACGCGATGGTGCAGCCCTTCACCTTCGACTCCTGCGTCACGGTCCTCTCCTCCGCCCTCCTGGGCGGCGGCACGCTGCACATGGTCGACGCCGACACCGCCGCGGACGGGCGGCTGCTCGCCGCCTACTTCGCCGAGCACGCGATCGACTACCTCAAGATCAGCCCCTCGCACCTCGCGGCCCTGGAAGGGCCCGGCGCCGTGCACCGGGTGCTGCCCCGCCGGGGCCTGATCCTCGGCGGCGAAGGCTCCACCAGCGCCTTCGTCCGCGACCTGCTGGGCCGCGCCGAGTGCGAGGTCCTCAACCACTACGGGCCGACCGAGACCACCGTCGGCGTGACCACCCACCGCCCGCGCGCGGCCGCACTCGCCGCCACCACGACCGTCCCGATCGGCCGCCCGCTGGGCAACGTCCGGGCGTACGTACTGGACGGCCGCGGCGAGCCCGTCCCCGTCGGCGTGCCCGGCGAGCTGTTCATCGGCGGCGCCCAGGTCACCCGTGGCTACCTCGGCCGACCCGGCCTGACCGCCGAGAAGTTCGTGCCCGACCCGACCGGCGTACCCGGCGCCCGCATGTACCGCACCGGCGACCTCACCCGCCGCCTCCCGGACGGCGCCATCGAGTTCCTCGGCCGCCTCGACGACCAGGTGAAGATCCGCGGCTTCCGGATCGAACTGGGCGAGGTGGAAGCCGCCCTGGCCGCCCTGGCCGCCCTGGCACCGGTGGCGGCCGCCGCCGCCGTGGTCCGCGAGGACCGCCCCGGGGACCGGCAGCTCGTCGGCTACCTCGTCCCGCTGCCCGGTGCCACCCTCGAACCGGCGGACCTGCGACGCGAGTTGGCGAGGTCACTCCCCGGCTACATGGTGCCGTCCGCGCTCGTGGTGCTCGACGCGCTGCCGCTCACCGCCCACAACAAGCTGGACCGGCGCGCCCTGCCCGCCCCGCCCCGCCAGGAGGCCGAAGCGGGGCGGGCCCCGCGCGACGACCGCGAAGCCGCCCTGTGCCGGATCTTCGCCGAGGTGCTGGGCGCCGAACGGGAGCCGGGCATCGACGAGAGCTTCTTCGACCTCGGCGGCCACTCGCTGCTGGCGATGCGGCTGGTCGCGGTGGTCCGGGCCGAGCTGGGTGCGGAGGTGGGCGTCCGTGACCTGTTCGAGGCGCCGACCGTGGCCGCGCTGGCCGAGCGGCTGAACGGAGCCCTGCCCGCCGGCACCGTGGCACCGCTGGTCCGCGCGGAGCGCCCGGACGTACTGCCGCTCTCCTTCGCCCAGCGCCGTCTCCGCTTCCTCAACGGCATGGAGGGCGAGGCCAGCGCCTACGCGATGCCGGTGGTGCTGCGGCTGACCGAGGCGGTGGACGCGATGGCGCTCCAGGCTGCGCTGGACGACGTGGTGGAGCGGCACGAGACGCTGCGTACGGTGTTCCCGGAGACCGGTGGTGAGCTGCGTCAGGTGATCGTGCCGGCGGCCGCGGGGCTGGTGCCGTTGAGTGTCGTCGTCGGGATCGATGAGGGCGGTGCGCGGGAGCGGATCGCCGAGCTGTCGGCCCTGCCCTTCGACCTCGCGAGTGAACTTCCGTTGCGGGCCGCACTGTTCACTCTGGCTGCGGAGGAGCACCTGTTGGTGCTGGTGTTGCACCACATCGCGGGTGACGGCCTGTCGATGCGTCCGCTGACCGAGGATCTGACCGCGGCCTATGAGGCCCGGAGTGACGCCCGTACTCCTGACTGGGCGCCGTTGGCGGTGCAGTACGCGGACTTCGCGCTCTGGCAGCACGAGCACCTCGGTGACCCCGACACCCCGGGTACTCCGCTGAACCGGCAGCTCGCCCACTGGACCGCCGAACTGGACGGTCTGCCCGAGGAGATCGCGCTCCCGGCCGACCACTCCCGGCCCGCCCAGCCGACGCACCGGGCGCGCGTCCACACCACGCACACGGATGCCGCCGTCCATGAGCAGCTGACCGCCCATGCCCGCGCGCATCAGGCCACCCTGTTCCACAGTGTGCACGCGGCCCTGGCGGTGCTGCTGACGCGCAACGGCGCCGGTACGGACGTACCCATCGGCACCCCGACCGCGGGCCGAGCCCACCGTGACCTCGACCAGCTCATCGGGTTCTTCGTCAACACCCTGGTCCTGCGCACGGACACCAGCGGAAACCCCACCCACACCGAGCTGCTCCGCCGCACCCGGGACGTCAACCTCACCGCCCTCTCCCACCAGGACGTCCCCTTCGAACGGCTCGTCGAGGCCCTCAACCCCACCCGCACCCCCCACCGCCACCCGCTCTTCCAGACCATCCTCACCCTCAACAGCGCACCGGCCGCCGTCGCCGAACACGGCACGCAGCACGTCGAGTTCGAGAGCGCGGCGAAGTTCGACCTCTCCGTCACCGTCACCGAGCAGCACACGGCGGAAGGCGCACCCGCCGGGCTCGGCGTCACCATCGAGTACGCCGCCGACCTCTTCGAGCCCGCCACCATCGCCCGGCTCGCCGACCAGTTCCAGCGGATCCTGCGCGCCGCCGCCGCACACCCCGACACCCCCCTGCACGCCATCGACCTGCTGGGGGAGTCCGGCCGGGCCGAGCTGGCCGCCCTCGCCACCGGCGCCGTCCGTCCGCTGCCCGCGGCCGCCCTGCCGGAACTGTTCGCCGCGCAGGTGGCCCGTACCCCCGACGCCACCGCCGTCGTCTGCGGCACCGGCACCCTCAGCTACGCCCAGCTCGACACCGCCGCCGGGCTCCTCGCCCGCCACCTGGTCGCCCTCGGGGCGGGCGCCGAGAGCCGGGTCGCGCTGCTCCAGGAGCGCTCGGCGGAGCTGGTGGTCAGCACGCTCGCCGTGGTGCGGGCCGGGAGCGCGTACGTACCGCTGTCCGAGAGCTGGCCCGACGAGCGGATGGCCCTCGTACTGGCCGACACCGGCGCGGACGTGCTGCTGGTGGACGCGGCCACCCGTGACCTTCCCTTCGTCCGGGCGCGGGCCGCAGCGGGCGTGCGGGTGGTCGACGTATCGGCCCCACTGCCGGACGCCCCCGACCGGCCCGTCCCGGCCGTCCAGCCGGACCAGCTGGCCTACGTGATGTACACCTCCGGCTCCACCGGCGCCCCCAAGGGCGTCGCCGTCACCCACGCGGACGTGGCCGCGCTGGCCGCCGACGGCTGGTGGCGGCGGGACGGCCACCACGAGCGGGTGCTGTTCCACTCCCCGCAGGCCTTCGACGCGGCCACCTACGAGCTGTGGGTGCCGCTGCTGAGCGGCGGCCAGGTCGTCGTCGCACCCGCCGGTGACCTCGACCCCGAGCGGATCGGGCGCCTCATCGCCACCTACCGGATCACCGCCCTGTGGCTGACGGCCGGTCTGTTCCGGCTGCTCGCCGAGGACGCGCCGCAGAGCCTGACCGGCGTCCGCGAGGTCATGACCGGGGGAGACGTGGTCCCGGCCGCCGCGGTACGCCGCGTGCTGGCCGCCCACCCGGGGCTGCGGGTGGTCGACGGCTACGGCCCCACCGAGACCACCGTCTTCGCCACCCGGCACCCGATCACCGCCGGGGACGCGCTGGGCAGCACCGTGCCGATCGGCCGGCCGCTGGACAACATGCGCGTGCAGGTACTCGACCCCTCGCTCGGCCAGGTGCCGCCCGGCGTGGCGGGAGAGCTGTTCATCGCCGGTGCCGGACTGGCCCGCGGCTACCTCGGCCGACCGGGCGCGACCGCCGAGCGGTTCGTGCCGGATCCGTTCGGTGAGCCGGGTGGGCGGATGTACCGGACGGGTGATCTGGGTCGTTGGGTGTACGACGAGCGGGGTGAGGGGCGGCTGGAGTTCCTGGGCCGTACGGATGACCAGATCAAGTTGCGGGGTTTCCGGATCGAACCGGCGGAGATCGAGGCGTACTTCACGAGTCGGGTGGACATCGCGCAGGCCGCGGTGCTGCTGCGTGAGGACAATCCGGGTGATCAGCGTCTGGTCGCCTATCTCGTCCCGGCCGCTGGTGCGGTCCTGCCGGAGGTGGCCGAACTGCGTGCGGAGGCCGCGGCTCAGCTGCCCGCGTATCTCGTTCCCTCGGCTCTGGTCGTGCTGGAGACTTTGCCGTTGACGCCGAACGGGAAGCTGGACCGGCGGGCTCTGCCCGTCCCGGCCGCGGTGGCCGTGCCCGCCTCGCGGGCGGCCCGTACGCCGCGGGAAGAGGTCCTGTGCGGTCTCTTCGCGACCGCCCTCGCCGTCGAGCACGTCGGGATCGACGACAACTTCTTCGACCTCGGCGGCCACTCCCTCCTCGCGATGCGGCTGGTCGCGGCCGTGCGGGCCGAGCTGGGCGCGGAGGTGGGCGTCCGCGACCTGTTCGAGGCGCCGACCGTGGCCGCGCTGGCCGAGCGGCTGGGCCGGGCCCTGCCCGCCACCGCGCTGGCGCCGCTGGTACGCACCGAGCCGCGCCCGGCGCGCGTCCCGCTGTCGTTCGCACAGGCCCGGCTGTGGTTCCTCAACCGGATGGAGGAGACCGAACGGGCCTCCTACAACATCCCGGTGGTGCTGCGGCTGACCGAGGCGGTGGACGCGGTGGCGCTCCAGGCCGCGCTGGACGACGTGGTCGGGCGGCACGAGACGCTGCGTACCGTGTTTCCCGAGACCGGTGGCGAGCCGTGCCAGGTGATCGTGCCGGCCGCTGCGGGGCTGGTGCCGTTGAGTGTCGTCGGGACGGATGAGGGCGGTGCGCGGGAGCGGATCGCCGAGCTGTCCGCTCTTCCCTTCGACCTCGCGAGTGAACTCCCTTTGCGCGCTGCGCTGTTCGCTCTGGCGCCGGAGGAGCACCTGTTGGTGCTGGTGTTGCACCACATCGCGGGTGACGGTCTGTCGATGCGTCCGCTGACCGAGGATCTGACCGCGGCCTATGAGGCCCGGAGTGACGCCCGTACTCCTGACTGGGCGCCGTTGGCGGTGCAGTACGCGGACTTCGCGCTCTGGCAGCACGAGCACCTCGGTGACCCCGACACCCCGGGTACTCCGCTGAACCGGCAGCTCGCCCACTGGACCGCCGAACTGGACGGTCTGCCCGAGGAGATCGCGCTCCCGGCCGACCACTCCCGGCCCGCTCAGCCGACGCACCGGGCGCGCGTCCACACGACGTACACCGATGCTTCCGTCCATGAGCAGCTGACCGCCCATGCCCGCGCGCATCAGGCCACTCTGTTCCACAGTGTGCACGCGGCGCTGGCGGTGCTGCTGACGCGCAACGGTGCCGGTACGGACGTGCCCATCGGCACGCCGACCGCGGGGCGTGCGCACCGTGACCTCGACCAGCTCATCGGGTTCTTCGTCAACACCCTGGTCCTGCGCACGGACACCAGTGGAAACCCCACCCACACCGAGCTGCTCCGCCGCACCCGGGACGTCAACCTCACCGCCCTCTCCCACCAGGACGTCCCCTTCGAGCGGCTCGTCGAGGCCCTCAACCCCACCCGCACCCCCCACCGTCACCCCCTCTTCCAGACCATCCTCACCTTCAACAACGCCGTCGTGACCGGTGCCGATCCGGTCGACACCGGCACCGATGTGGCGTCGGAGAGCGCGGCGAAGTTCGACCTCTCCGTCACCGTCACCGAGCTGCACACCGGCGACGGCGCTCCCGCCGGGCTCGGCGTCACCATCGAGTACGCCGCCGACCTCTTCGAGCCCGCCACCATCGCCCGGCTCGCCGAGCAGTTCCAGCGGATCCTGTGCGGCGCCGCCGCACACCCCGACACCCCACTCAACGAGATCGACCTGCTCGCCGAGCACGAGCGCAAGGCCCTGTTCGGCGACTGGAACGGCCCGTCGCGCGCTCTGCCCGGCCGGACCCTGCCCGAGCTGTTCGCCGCGCAGGTGGCCCGGACCCCCGACGCCACCGCCGTCGTCTGCGACACCGGCACCCTCAGCTACGCCCAGCTCGACACCGCGGCCAACCGGCTGGCCCGCCATCTGGTGGCGCAGGGGGCGGGCCCCGAGCGGCTCGTCGCCCTGGCCGTGCCGCGCTCGGTGGAGACCCTGGTGGCCGTGCTGGCCGTGCTCAAGTCCGGGGCCGCGTACCTGCCCGTCGACCTCACCCACCCGGGCGAGCGGATCGCGTACACCCTGGCCGACGCCCGGCCGCTGTGCGTGGTCACCACGACCGGGGCGGCCTCCCGGCTGCCCGTCACCGACCACCCGCGCCTGCTGCTCGACGCACCGGACACGGCCGCCGCGCTCGCCGCCCTGCCCGACCACGACCTCACCGACGATGACCGGTCCGCGCCCCTGTCGCTGCGCAACCCGGCCTACGTGATCTACACCTCCGGTTCCACCGGCCGCCCGAAGGGCGTCGTGGTCGAGCACTACTCGCTGGACGCCTACCTGGCGTGGGCCCGCGAGGCCTACGGCAGTGTCGCGGGCCGGGCGCTGGTCCACTCGCCGGTCTCCTTCGACCTCACCGTGACCGGCCTCTTCGCACCGCTGACCAGCGGCGGCACCGTTCAGCTCATCGAGCTGGACGACCAGGCGCCCACGGCGGGCGAGTTCGACCGGCCGACCTTCGTGAAGGCCACGCCCAGCCACCTGGCCCTGCTCACCGCGCTGCCCGAGCGCTTCTCGCCCAGCGAGCAACTGGTCCTCGGCGGCGAGTCCTTGATGGGCGATGTGCTGGACGAGTGGCGGCGCAAGCACCCCGGCGCCACCGTGATCAACGAGTACGGTCCGACCGAGACCACGGTCGGCTGCACCGAATTCCGCATCGAGCCCGGTGACACCGCGCCCTCCGGCGTGATCACCATCGGCCGCCCGATCTGGAACACCCGCATGTACGCGCTGGACGAGGCCCTGCGCGCGCTGCCGGTCGGGGTCGGCGGCGAACTCTTCATCGCCGGTGACCTGGTGACCCGCGGCTACCTCGGCCGGCCCGGTCTGACGGCCGAGCGGTTCGTGCCGGATCCGTTCGGTGAGCCGGGTGGGCGGATGTACCGGACGGGTGATCTGGGTCGTTGGGTGTACGACGAGCGGGGTGAGGGGCGGCTGGAGTTCCTGGGCCGTACGGATGACCAGATCAAGTTGCGGGGTTTCCGGATCGAACCGGCGGAGATCGAGGCGTACTTCACGAGTCGGGCGGACATCGCGCAGGCCGCGGTGCTGCTGCGTGAGGACAATCCGGGTGATCAGCGTCTGGTCGCCTATCTGGTCCCGGCTGCCGGTGCGGTCCTGCCGGAGGTGGCCGAACTGCGTGCGGAGGCCGCTGCTCAGTTGCCCGCGTATCTCCTTCCCTCGGCCCTGGTCGTGCTGGAGACTCTGCCGTTGACGCCGAACGGGAAGCTGGACCGGCGGGCGCTGCCCGTCCCGGCCGCGGCGACGGTGCCCGCCTCGCGGGCGGCCCGTACGCCGCGGGAAGAGGTGCTGTGCGGTCTCTTCGCCACGGCCCTCGCGGTCGAGCACGTCGGCATCGACGACAACTTCTTCGACCTCGGCGGCCACTCCCTGCTCGCCGCCCGGCTGACCGCCCGGGTCCGCGAGGAACTGGGCGTCCAGATCGGCCTGCGGGCCCTGTTCGAGACGCCGACGGTGGCCCTGCTGGCCGAGCGGATCGACGCCGACGGTGACACCGAATCCTCCGACGGGCTCGGGCAGTTGCTGCCGCTGCGCACAGGCGGCGCCCGTCAGCCGCTCTTCGCCGTACACCCCGGCGGTGGCCTCGGCTGGTGCTACTCCGGTCTCGCCCGCCACCTCGACCGTGACCGGCCGCTGTACGCGCTCCAGGCCCGCGGGCTCGACGGCGCGGGCGAACTCCCCGGATCGGTACCCGAGATGGCGGCCGACTACCTGCGGCTGATCCGCGCGGTGCAGCCCGCCGGCCCGTACCACCTGCTCGGCTGGTCCTTCGGTGGCACGGTGGCGCACGAACTGGCCCGCCAGTTGCAGGAGGCGGGCGAGGAAGTGGCGCTGCTGGCCATGCTCGACTCGCACCCGACGGGACGCTTCCGGCACGCCGGTCAGCCCAGCGAGGCGGAGATCCTCTCGCTCGCGCTGGACGGGCTCGACCTCGAAGAACTCGACGCGCTCGCCACGGCCGCCCCGGCGGACGGTGCGGACGCGCTGGGCGACGGACTCCCCTCCGCCGCGGCCGTACTGGAGCTGCTGCGGGAGCGCGGCAGCGTGCTGGGCGGGCTGGACCCGGCCGCCCTGGACCGGCTGGTGAAGGTGACCGCCAACAACCTCGCGCTGGCCCAGGGCGAGGAACCGGGCCGCTACCGGGGCCCCGTGCTCTTCTTCGAGGCCCTGCCGGGCCGGGGCGCCGACGGCACCCCGCTGGCCGAACTGTGGGCCGCGCACGTGGACGGCCCGGTGGAGAACCACCCGCTGGACATCCCGCACAGCCGCTTCACCACTCCCGAGGCGCTGGCCCAGATCGGCCCCGTGCTCGCCGCCCACCTGCGCTGACCGGGGGCACGCGGGTGGCGCGCCCGGCCCGCTGTCGGCCGCGCCACCCGCCCCGCGCCCGTCCCGCGCCCGCCCCGCCCCCGTCCCCGCTGTCGCTCTCGCCCCGCCCCTGCCCCCCGTCTTCCCGACCCGCCGCCGCGGCCGGTGCTGCCTTGCCGCCGCGCCGTCATGCCGCCATGCCTGCGAACGGAACCGTCCCATGCCCGTACCGCCCCCGTCCTTCGCACCGCCCCCCGTGGACCTGCCGTGACCACCTTCGTGCTCGTCTGGGCGGGCCGGCTGGTCACCGCCCTCGGATCCAGCATCTCCGGCTTCGCCCTCGGCCTGTGGATCTACCAACAGACCGGATCCGTCACCCAGTTCGCCACCAGCCTGCTGCTCGGTTTCGCCCCGGGCATGCTGGCCGCCCCGGTCGCCGGGGTCCTGGTGGACCGCTACCGGCGCCGCAACGTGCTGCTCTGCGCGGACGCGGCGGCCATGCTCGCCGCCGTGGCCATGGCCGCCTCGCAGGCGACCGGGCACCTGGCCGTCTGGCAGGTGTACGCGGTCATCGTCGTGGAATCGTGCTGCGCGGCCTTCCAATGGCCCGCGCTCGCCGCCGCCGTCTCCGGCATGGTCCGGCCCGAACAGCGCGGCCGGGCCAGCGCGATGACCCAGACCGCCCTGGCCGGAGCGCAGTTGCTCGGCCCGATGCTCGCCGCCGTGCTGCTGGGCGCGGGCGGGCTGCGCGCCGTCCTGGTGGTCGACGTCGTCTCGTTCGGGCTGGGGCTGCTCACCTTGGTGATCGCCCGCTTCCCCGAGCCGGCGCCCCGACCGGAACACACCGGTGGTCCCGGCGAACACCCCGGCTGGCGCGCGGAGTTGAGGGAGGGGCGGCGGCTGCTCACCGGGCAGCCGGGACTGCGGCACCTGCTCCGCCTGGTCACCGTCCTCAACGCGGCCGAGGCCACCGCCACCGCCCTGCTGCTCCCGCTCGTCCTGGCCGCCACCCCCGCGGACCAGCAGAACGCCGCGGTGGCCATGGTCAGCACCGCCGGCGGGCTCGGCCTCGCGATCAGCAGCGTCGCCATGTCCATCTGGTCCACCCCTCGCCGCCCCTTGCCCTGGGTCACCGCGGCCACCGTCCTCAGCGGGGTCGCGGTCCTCCTGGCCGGGTTCTTCCCGCGCCCGGTCCTGCTGGCCGCGGCCGCCTTCACCTTCTTCCTCGGCCTGCCGGTGGTGACCAGCTGCTCCCAGGTGCTGTGGCAGTCCGCGGTGGCCGCCGAGGCCCAGGGCCGTGTCTTCGCCCTGCGCCGCATGTTCACCCAAGGCGGCACCCTGCTCGGCTACTTGCTCGCGGGACCGCTCGCCTCGCAGGTCTTCAGCCCGCTGGTGGATCCCGGCGGACCGCTCGCCGCCACCCTGGGCCGGCTCCTCGGTACGGCCCGGGACCGTGGCAGTGCCCTGCTGCTCTGCTGTACGGGCCTGGTCCTGGCGGTCATCGCCCTGGCCGGACGCCGCCACACGATCACGGCCCTGCCCGCGCCGCCCGCCGACGGCCCGCCACCCGCCGCACGGGAGGGCGTCCCCGAACAGGTCCCTGAGGGACAACCCGTCCCGTAACGCCCGCCCTTTCAGTGGGATTTGCATACCCTCGGGGGTGATGTCCCCCCGCCCGTTCGGGCCGCGCCGCGCCGCCCTCCACCGATCCGGAGTCACCGTGATCTTCCGTCCCACCACACCGTCCGAACTCGACCGCTTCCTGCCGCTCGTCCGCGCCGACGCGGCCGGCGGGATGACGGCCGACACGTACACGGCCCGGCTCGCCGCCGGTGAGTACCGCCCCGACTGGACCTGGATCGCCGAAGACGCGCCGGGCGCAACGCCGCTCGCCCTCGCCGTCTGGTGGGGCGACCCGGACGAGGACCTGCCCGGCGCCCTCGACGGACTGTTCGTCCACGACGCGGTCCGCTCGGAGGCCGAACGTACGGACCTGGCCGCCGGGTTGCTCAGTGCCGGGCACGCGGCCCACGCCGCCGCGGGTGCGAGCGCCGCCCCCGAATACCACCTCTCGCTCCCCGGTGACTGGCACGACCGGCCCGACACGGCCGAGGCCGTGGCCTGGCGGCAGGAGGCGGCCCGGCGCGCCGGCCTCCCGGTGACCCTGGAGCGGCTGCGCTACGAGTGGACACCGGGGGACGGGCTCCCCGAGCCCACCGGGCGGCTGCTCTTCGCGGCCGAACCGGACGACGAGGTCTTCGTCGGCCTCTTCCGCCGGGTCCTGACGGACACCCTCGACGCGGCGACCCGCAGGGAGGCCGAGCACATCGGCCCCGAGGCCCAGGCCCGCGAGGACGTCGCGTTCTACCGCGACACGATGCCCGGGGACCGGTCCTGGTGGCGGATCGCCCGGACACCGGACGGCGAGCCCGTCGGCTTCGGCCTCCCCTCCCGCAACCACTCCTTCCCCGTGGTCGGCTACCTCGGCGTGCTGCCCGAACACCGAGGCCACGGGTACGGAGCGGAGATCCTGGCCGAGATCACCAGGATCCTGGTGGCCGAGACCGGCCCGGAGAAGGTCCGGGCCGACACCGATCTGACGAACCTTCCGATGGCCGCCGCCTTCGCACGCGTCGGGTACCGCAACGACGCCCGCCGCCTGGTGCTGTCCGCCCACTGAGCGCGTCGGGCGGGACCGCGGCCCCGCGAGCGGGCGGCCCGAGATCGTGCGTCTATCCGCTGAATATCAGCCCTCGCTTCCATGGGCCCCACTGATCACCCGATGGAGAGGGACACAACCGAAGATGAGCACCGAAGAGCCGACCGTCGCTTCGACCGAGGCCGAGGCACGGGCCGCGTTCCTGTCACGGGTCTGTGGCCCCGCCCTCGGTGCGCGCGCGTTGCTGGAGCGGGCGGCGGAGCTGCTGCCCGGCGCGGTCGACACGGCCTCGGACATCGAGACGGCCCTCGCAGAGCTGGCCGCCCACGCGACGAGACGCCCGGCCCCCGCCGCCCCCGCGGCCTGGGGCCTCGACCTGGCCACGGGCGCGCTGCGCCGGGTGGCCGTCCCCGAACCCGGCTCCCCGGTGGGCGTCGCGGCGGGTCTGACCTGGGTGGCCGCCCTCGAATCGGGCCTCGCCCAGCACTGCGAGGCCCTCCTCGCCGAGCGCCTCGGCGCGCCCGGGACCCGGCTGCCCCGGATGCACCTCGGCTCCGGGGCGCACGGGGTCCCCGGCGGACCCGGTGTCCCCGACGCCCTGCTCGGCGCCCTGCGCGCCGCGGGCGGGTTCGTCGCGCACGACCTGTCCGGTCTGCTCTCCCTGCCCGCCTGCGCCGTCACGCTGGCCCCGCGCGCGGAACCGGCCGCGGACGGCGGCCCGGACGGCGGCCCGGACGGCGCCCCGGACAGCGCCCCGGACCCGGCCGCGCACACCGTGGTCGCCACCGGCGCGACCCTGACCGAGGCGGCCCGTACCGCCGTGCTGCGCGCCCTGTCAGCCCGCGGCGCCCGCGCGGCCGGGCGGCCGGTCCGGCACGCGTTCCCCGCCATCGGCCGGGACCGGGAGGAGGCGGACTGCCGGCCGCTGCCCGCCGCCCAGTGGTCGCACCCCCTGGACGCCCTGCGCTCCCAGGGCCACTGCCCCGTCGCGGTCCTGCCGGACCACGACGCCCGCGTGGGCGAGGTGCTGCCGTACCTCGTACGGATCGTGCTGCCGGCCGGCTAGACCCTGGGAGTAGATCCCGGGCAGACCCCGGGATTGGATCCCGGGCAGACCCCGGGGTCGCCCTGGGGGGCGGTCAGGCCCGCGCGTTCGGCCAGGGCGCCGCCCTGGAAGCGGCTCTCGGCGCCCAGTTCCTCCAGGAGTTCCGCGATGTGGCGGCGGCAGGTGCGCAGGGACATGCCCATGCGCCGGGCGATCACCTCGTCCTTGCCGCCCTCGACCAGCAGCCGCACCAGGGCCCGGCGCAGGCTGGTGCCGACCTCCTTGTACGCGGCTCCGCTGCTGCCGAGGAAGGGGTCCGCCGCGGACCAGTGCTGCTCGAAGACCCGGCACAGGTACGCCACCACGTCGGGGTCGCGGACGAGTACGGCGCCCTCGCCCGTGCCGCCGTCCGCGCGCCGGGGCAGGAAGGCCACGCTGCGGTCGAAGACCACCGCCCGGTCCGGGAGTTCGGCGGCCGTGCGGTACTCGGCCCCGGCCGCGGTCAGCGTCTCGACGTACCCCTGGGTGGCCAGGTTGGAGCGGGCCGAGTGCTGGTACAGGGTGCGCATGCGCACGCCCCGGCCGAGCATCGCCAGGTCCCGTTCGATGGCGTCGCCCAGGCGGTGGGGCGGGCGGCCGCCGCCCGGCTGGATGGTGAAGACCTCCTCCCGACACCGCGCCGACTGCTCGGCGAGCAGGGCCGATACGGCGGCCAGGTCCGGCAGCGAGTCGATGCCCTCGCGGCGGCCCTGCTCGTGGCGGGTGGCCCGGTAGCGCGGCATCAGGGAGTGCAGGTCGTCCCGGACCGACTGGGCGTGCGCCGAGGTCCGCGCGAGCTGTGCCTCCAGCGGACCGACGGCCTCCGCCGCGGCGGCGTCGGGGCTGACCGCCATCAGCTCCTCGGGGCTGCCGGGAACCGTCCTGAGCAGCCGCAGGAGGAGCAGTGTGTGGCAGGCCCGCTCCACCTCTTCGGCACTGAGACCGAGGTCAGGGGGTACGTCGGGCGGGTACCGCTTGAGGCTTCCACGCGTCAGGACGTGCTCGAAAACAGCCACGGCCGCCGCGTCCAGCCGCGGCAACTCGAGAAATTCTGTCCCGGTATTCATGCTTATACCCCACTGTGCGGCCCTGCTACTTCCGTGCTCTGCAGGGTATTGCCAGATCGGAGCGCTGGACCAAGAGGTCGCGGCATGAGGAGATTTGGGTGTCCCGCCACACAAACCCCATCAGGCGGACATCGCATGGCGAACCCCCTCATCGATGGAGTTCGCGGACCATGCCACCACCTCCCGACTCAGGAGTCGCACCATGCCCGCTGCCACCCGTTGCTTCCTCGCCCTCTCCGTCCTGCTGGCGTGCGGGGTGTCCGCCGTCGCGGTGGGCCACGGATCCTCGGCGGACGACGGCGGGCACCGCTCCGGGAGCAGCGCCACCACCACGCTCGCGGACAGCCTCATGGACACCAGCTGGGGCGACGAGTACATCAAGCCGCAGCACTGAGGCCGCCCGCCGCCGCCCGTCCGCCCGTCCGTCGTGAAGTGAGAGGCCGAAGAACGTGCCATCCCTGCCTGTGACCCCCTCCCGGTCCGGACACGGGCCCCGAGAGCGGGCCGAGCGTCCGGCGGACCTCGCGCTCCTGCCGGACCTGGTACGCGCCGTCATCGCCCGCTCCGCACGGGGGGCGGAGCGGGCGGACGGCGCGACGGGGGCCTCGGCCGGGGACGGCACGGGCGGTACGGGTGGTACGGGCGGCGCGGCGGGCGACTGGTCCGTGACGCCGGGCGAGTTCTGGTGCCACGTGGTCCCGGCAGGCCGGCCGGTCCGGCGCACCCAGGGGTGGAAGCTGCACGTCTCGGCCACCCCGCTCGCCGCGCCGGTGGCCCTGGCGCGCGCCGCCGAGGTGCTCGTGGCCCACCGTGCCGCCTTCAAGTTCGCGGGGAGCCCGGCGCGGGTGGCGGCCCTGGTCTCGGGGCGCTTCGAGCGGGGCGGAGGCGGCAAGTTCATCACCGTGTACCCGTCGGACGACGACCAGTTCCGGCTGCTCGCCGAGGAACTCCACCACGCCACGCTCGGGCTGCCCGGGCCCGCCGTCCTCTCCGACCGCCGCTATCTGCCGGACAGTCAGGTCTCGTACCGGTTCGGGGTGTTCGCGGGAGTCCAGGAACTGACCGCCGACGGCTGCTTCGCCACCCTGCTGACCGACCCTGAGGGGCGGCGGGTCGCCGACGAGCGCAACGCCTGGTTCAGTCCGCCCGCCTGGGCCGACGACCCGTTCCCCGAGCGCACGGCCGCGCCGGTCCGCAGCGCCGCCACCGCGAAGCCGGTCCTGCTGGGCGGCCGGTATCTGGTGCGGGGCGCTATCCAGCACTCCAACAAGGGCGGTGTGTTCCGCGCCGAGGACACCGAGACCGGCGCGCAGGTCGTCGTCAAGCAGGCCCGGCCCCATGTGGCGGCAGGCCTGGAGGGGCTGGACGTACGGGACCTGCTGCGCCGGGAGGCGACCCTGCTGGAACGATTCGGCAAGGTCTTCCCGGACCGGGTGCCCGCGCTGGCCGAGGTGTTCGAGCAGCAGGGCAGCGTGTTCCTCGCGGCGGAGACCGTCCCCGGCGCCACCCTGCGCCGTACGGTCGCCGAGCGCCTCGTCCAGAGCGGCGCCGCCTGCCCCGACGACGCCACGGCCGACTCGCTGGTCCGGCAGCTCATCGAACTGGTCGCCGCCGCCCATGAGTTGGGCATCACCCTGCACGACTTCAACCCGAACAACGTCATGGTCACCCCGGACGGCCGGCTCCTCCTGATCGACCTGGAGATGGCGGCCCGGGTGGGCGAGCGCTGGATGCTCGGGGCCACCCCCGGCTACACCGCCCCCGAACTGCGGGCCGCCCCCCAGGTGGCCCCCGCCATGGGGCCCGAGGTCGACCTGTACGCCCTGGGCGCGACGGTCCTGCATGCCCTGAGCGGCGCCGACCCCCTCTTCGCCGAGGACCGGCCCGCGGCGGACGCCCGGCCGGACGAGGACCGCCTCGCCCACCTGGTCGGCCTGCTCGCCCGTGACCACGGCCCGCTCCGGCACTTCGCCCCGCTGGTCCTCGCACTGATGCGGGACGAGCCCGCCGAGCGCTGGACGCTGGACGAGGCCCGGCACTTCCTCACCGCGGACCGGCCCGCCCCGCGCGCCGAGGACGCACCGAGCACGGCCACCCCGGCGCCCGCGGCGCCCACCCCGGCCCGTGCGGCGGACGGCTCGTCCCGCGCCGCGGATGACCCGGCCCGTGCGGCGGACGTCCGGGACCGCCTGGTGCGCGACGGCATCGCGCACCTCCTGGCCACCATGGGCCCGCGGGACGCCGACCGGCTCTGGCCCTCGGACACCTTCGGCTCGACCTGCGACCCCGTGGCCGTACAGCACGGTTCGGCGGGCGCGGTGGCCGTACTGGCACGGGCCCTCGGCGAGTGGGACGACCACGGCGCCGGTGCGCCCGACGGGCCGGGCGCCCTCACCCGGGAGGCCCTGCGCGAAGGGCTGCGTACCGCCGCGCTGTGGACGGCGGACCGGCAGGACGCCCTGCCCTGGACCCTGCCGGGACTGCACTTCGGCCGCTCCGGCACGGCCTGGGCGCTGCTCGACGCCGCCGGCGCGCTCGACGACCCGGCCCTGGCCGGACGGGCCACCGCGCTCGCCCTGGGGCTCCCCGTCCACTGGCCCAACCCCGACGTCACCCACGGCGCCGCCGGATCCGGCCTGACCCAGCTGCACTTCTGGCGGACCACGGGCGACCCCCGCTTCCTGGAGCGGGCCGGGCAGGTCGCCGAAGGGCTGCTCGCGGCGGCCCGGCACACCCCCGAGGGCGTGTTCTGGCCGGTGCCGGAGGACTTCGACTCCGGGCTGGCGGGGGCCTGGCACTACGGCTTCGCCCACGGCGTCGCCGGAGTCGGCACCTTCCTGCTGCTCGCGGCCGAAGCCACCGGGGACGACCGCTTCCTGAAGGCGGCCGTCGAGGCGGGCGGCACCCTGACCACCGCCGCCCGCGGCGGCCCGGCGGGCACGCTGTGGCCCGTGGACCGGGCCCGGCACCTGTCCGGCTCGCCCGACCTCGCCCGGCACTGGTGCAACGGTTCCTCCGGGGCCGGCACCTTCCTGGTCCGCCTCTGGGCGGCGACGGGCCGGACCGACGACGTCACCCGCGGCCTGGTGGAGGGCGCGGCCCTCGCCGTACGGGCCGGACGGTTCGGTGACTCGCCCGCCGCGTGCCACGGACTGGCGGGCAACGCCGAGTTCCTGCTCGACGCCGCCGCGCTGACGGGCGACGACGGCCACCGGGCGGGTGCGGAACTGCTGGCCGAGCACATGGCGGCGCAGGCGGTCCTGCGCGACGGCCGGCTGCTGGTGCCGGACGACAACCGCAAGGGCGTGCTCGCCGAGTACGCCACCGGGCTGGCCGGCAGCCTCTCGCTGCTGCTGCGGATGCGCTCCGGCGGCCCGCGTGCCTGGCTGCCCGAGGGCGAAAGCGCCCACCTCTGAACTTCCGGTGGCCGTCGGCCACCGGCAGCCGGTCCGTCAGGACCGGTACACCTCCCAACAGAAGGAGTCCATCATGATGGAGTTCGACATCGACGCCCTGCAGGTCCTCCCCGCCGACCTGGCCACGGAGAACGCCCTCGGTGAGGAGCACGCCGCCGCGCTCATCACCGCCTGTCGCATCCACTTCAGCGGCTGCTGAAGTCGTTAACGACTGAAGGGCGGGCCCTGGGCCCGCGCACAAGGAGGGGACCAGCCCGGGGGGCTGGTCCCCTCCTTGGTTCCGAAACCGCCCGGTCAGAAGCGGTCCGGGGCGGACGGCAGGGGGAGGCCCGGTCCGGTCCGCCGCTCGCCCGGCGGCGGTGTGGCGGCCCGGCAGTTCACGTCCCGCGCCGGGAGCCGCCCCGTGGCCAGGTAGCCGGTCACGGTCGCGGTCACGCAGGAGCCGGGGTCGGCGAGGTACACCCCGTGGCCCTCACCGCCCAGCGCCAGCACCATCCGTGACCCGCGCAGGGCGCGGTGCAGCCCCTCCCCGCTGACCAGCGGGGTCTGCGAGTCCCATTCGTTCTGCACGGTCAGCACGTCCGCCCGGGTCCGCACCGCAGTCACCGGCTCCAGCGGCCGCTGCCAGAAGGCGCACGGCTTGATGTTGGAGGCGAAGTCCCCGTACAGCGGGTACGCGGCCTTGTCCCGGACCGCGTCGCTCCGGTACCGCTCCGGGTCGCGCGGCCAGTCGTCCGTGTCCCCGCACACCACCGACCAGAAGACGGCCAGGCCGTTGTCGGAGGCCGGTTCGCCGGCCGCGGACCGGGCGGCGCCGAGCGCCGCGCGCAGCGACGGGACGCCGGCGGGCGGGGGCGTCCCGTCGGCCGCCGCCTTGACCGCGGCGATGAGGGGGGCCGCCCGGGCGGGGGAGAAGAACAGCGGGCGGGCGGCCCGGATCGAGTCGCCGGTCAGCTTCTCGCCCTGGAACTCGATGGGGTCGCGGTCGGCCCGCGCCACCAGCGCCCAGAACGTCGCGGAGACCGCGGCCGGGGTGGCGCCGAGGTGGAACTCGGCGTCGCGCCCGGCCGTCCACCGGGTCCACCGGTCGAAGGCGGGCCCGGCCTCCGTCGCCCAGGTCCGCATCATGTCGCGCCACACGCGCCCCGGGTCCACCCCGCTGTCGAGGACGAAGCGGTCGGCGCGGTCCGGGAACAGCTGGGTGTAGACCGCGCCGAGGTAGGTCCCGTACGAGTAGCCGAGGTAGGAGATCCGGCGCTCGCCCAGGGCCGAGCGGATCGTGTCCATGTCGCGGGCGGTGTCGCGGGTGGTGAGGTACGGAAGGACCGCCCCGGCCCGGGCGCGGCACTTGTCGGCGACCGTGCGCGCCCAGGCGACGTCGGCGGCGAAGGTCTCGGGATGGTAGGGCCGGTCGACGCTCTGCTCGGCGGCGTCCAGGCCGCAGCTGACGGGGCTGCTGGCGCCCACGCCGCGCGGGTCGAAGCCGATCAGGTCGTACCGGTCGCGCACCTCCGGGGGCAGCACGTCGAGGATCTGCAGGGGCAGGTCGAGCCCGGCACCGCCCGGCCCGCCGGGGTTGAGCAGCAGGACCCCGTGCCGCTTGGCGGGGTTCTCGCTCTTGATCCGGGAGATCGCGAGGTCGAGCAACGGGCCCCGGGGGCGCTGGTGGTCGAGCGGGACCTTGATGGTCGCGCACTCGTACGCGGCCGGGCGGTCGGCGGCGCAGCGGTGCCACGAGGGCTGCCGGGCGAGGGCGTCGCCGTAGGCCGAGGCCGGGGCGGAGGAAGCAGGGTGGGACAACGGGACGGACGCGGCGGCCCCGGTCGCGGACAGCAGCGGGACGGTGGTGGCGAGGAGTCCGGCGGCGGCGAGCAGGGGCGCGAGGCGTTTCATACGCGCGAGGCGTTTCATGCGCACGAGGAGCCGTTCCTTTCGGCGGGCGGTCCGATCCCTTGTCACCCTGGCGTACGGACCGGCCGGGCGAATCATCCCGGAGCGTCGGCCCGTCTCCGCCGAACGAATGAGCCCGGATCCGGACAATTGACCGGAATTCAGCGGTGGTTTCACCCGTCCTGGTGGAACCGGGCCGGTCGGCGCGGGGAGAACCGATTCGCTGCCGCGGGGTCGGCATACGGTCCCCCTGACCCCCTCGCCGATCTTGAGGAGACCTTCCGTGAAGCTTCGCAACGCCGTGACCGCGGGCCTGGCCGGGCTGGTGCTCGCCCTCGCCGTACCCGGCTCCGCCTTCGCCGCGACCGGCGAGTTCAGCTACACCTTCACCGACGACCGGGGCGAGGTCCTGACCGTCGCCCTGCACGACCCGCGGAGCGAGGAGTGCGTCAACCTGCCCTACGTCGGCAACGACTGGGTCGAGCCGGGCCACACCCCGCACAACGCCACGAACGAGAAGGTGACGGTCTACCTGGGCGCCGACTGCGAGGGTCCGGAGTGGGACCTCCGCGCCCACGGCAAGCCGGCCACCGACAAGCTGAAGGTCCGTTCGGTGTACTTCCACAGCCAGGGCTGACCCGGACCGGTGCGGGCCGTCGCTCCGTGGTCACCCGGCCGCGGGGCGACGGCCCGGGTTCGGACACAATGCGGGTACGGACACGATGCGGTGCGGACCATGCGGGGAACGCCGGGAAGGAACAGCGATGAGCGACGAGGCCGACGAGGACAACACCGTCCTGGTGACCACCGAGGGCCGCACCGGCCGGATCACCCTCAACCGCCCCCGGGCCCTCAACTCCCTCACCCGCCCCATGGTGCTGCGGATGACGGCGGCGCTCAGCGCCTGGGAAAACGACCCGGAGATCACCCAGGTCCTCATCACCGGCTCGGGGGAGCGCGGGCTGTGCGCGGGCGGTGACATCCGGGCCATCCACGCGGACGCCCGCGCGGGCGGGACGGCCTCCGCGGACTTCTGGCGCGACGAGTACCGGCTCAACGCCCGGATCGCCCGCTACCCCAAGCCGTACGTCGCCCTCATGGACGGCATCGTGATGGGCGGCGGGGTCGGGGTCTCCGCCCACGGCAGCGTCCGGATCGTCACCGAACGCTCCCGGGTGGCCATGCCCGAGACCGGCATCGGCTTCGTCCCCGACGTCGGCGGCACCCACCTGCTGGCCCGGGCCCCCGGCGAGCTGGGCACCCACCTCGCCCTCACCGGCTCGGCGGTCGGCGCGGCCGACGCGCTGCTGTGCGGGCTCGCCGACCACTTCGTCCCCGCCGTCCGGCTGGCGGACCTCGCCGCCGCCCTCGCCGCCGAGCCCGTGGCCGACGTGCTGCCCCGGTACGCCGGACCCGCCCCCGAGGGCGACCTGGCCCGGCAGCGCGAGTGGATCGACCACTGCTACGCCGCCGGCACGGTCGAGGCGATCGTGGACCGGCTGTCCCGGCACGGCGACCCGGCGGCCAAGGAAACCGCCGAAACGATCCTGTCCAAGTCGCCCACCGCCCTCAAGGTCACCCTCGCCGCCGTCCGCCGGGCCCGTGCCCTCGGCTTGCTGGAGCGGGTGCTGGAGCAGGAGTTCCGGGTGTCCTGCGCCGCGCTGTCCTCGCCCGACCTGGTCGAGGGCATCCGGGCCCAGGTCATCGACAAGGACCGCACGCCCCACTGGTCCCCGGCCGACCTCGCCCTCGTCCGCGACGAGGACGTGGAACGGTACTTCGCCCCGCTCGGAGCCGACCGCGAACTGCGCCTGGCCGCCGACGCCCGCTGAGCCGCGCGCGGGCTACGGGCGCGGGCCACGGGCACGGCTCAGCGGTAGCCCGTGGTGTCGGCCGGGCGCCCCGGGTCCTGCACCTCGACCATGTACCGCCAGGCGTCCGGGCGGCTCCCGTCGACATCCGTGAACCCGTAGACCCCGGCCAGCTGACCACTGGAGAGGGACTGCCCGTTCCAGCGCGCCCGCTCCGGATCGGCGGCCAGCGCCGCGACCGCCCGGCCGACGTACGACGGGGTCTCCGAGATCGCGAAGTGCGGGACCTTCTCCAGGGCGTCCCGCCACGTCGCCTCCGTCACCCCGAAGGCGTCGAGCATCATCTCCGAGCGCAGCCAGCCGGGCGTGAGCGCCACCGCGCTCGCCCCGCGCGGCCCCACCTCGTGCCCGAGCGCGAACGCCATCCGCAGCACGGACGACTTGGCCAGGTCGTAGAAGAACGAGACCCGGTAGCGGTCCGCGTTGTACTCCGCCGTACCGTCCGTCATCTCCACCACCAGACCGCCCGGCTCGCGCAGCAGCAACGGCAGCGCGAAGTGGCTGGTGACGGCATGGGTCTCGACCGCGAGCCGCAGCAGCCGCAGCCCGTTGTCCAGATCGTGCTCCCACACCGTGCTCTCCCACTCGAAGAGCCGCTCCCCGCCCCAGATGTCGTTGACGAGCACGTCCAGCCGGCCCTGCTCGGCGTCGATCCGGGCGACCACCGCTTCGACCTGCTCCGGCACCAGGTGGTCCGCGACGATCGCGATGCCCCGCCCGCCCGCCGCCGTGACCAGCTCGGCCGTCTCCTCGATCGTCTCGGGCCGGTCGTACTCCGAGCGCCCGCCGCGGGTGCTGCGCCCGGTCACGTACACGGTCGCGCCGCGCGCGCCCAGTTCCACGGCGATGCCCCGGCCCGCGCCGCGGGTCGCCCCCGCGACGAGGGCGACCCTTCCCGTCAGCGATGTCTGTGATCCCGTCATGCCGGGAGCCTAGTGCTGCGACCGGCCCGGCCCGGGCCGCCGGTCACGCGCCGAGCGCCTCGATGATCGCGGCGGTGGAGCTGACCCGGCCGATGCGCGGGAAGATCTTCCCGAAGGAGTGCGCGTGCGAGTCCGCGTCCATGTCGGTCGTGGCGTCCTCCGCGAAGACCACGTCGTAGCTGTTCTCCCAGGCCACGCGGGCGGTGGACTCGACCCCGATGCTCGTGGAGATGCCCGCGAGCACGATCCGGGTGATGCCGCGGCGGCGCAGCTGGAGGTCCAGCTCGGTGCCGGTGAAGGCGCCCCAGTGGCGCTTGGTGATGCGGATGTCGCCCTCGGCGGCGAGTTCGGGGGAGATCTCGGCGAAGGCGGCGGGCAGCGCGGCGGGCGGGCCGGGGAGGTCGGTGGCGGCGGGCGGCAGGTCGCCGCCGTCGGGGGACCAGGCGACGTTGACGAGGACCACCGGGAGCCCCTCGGCGCGGAAGGCGCGGGCCAGTTCGACGGCCTTCGCGAAGATGTCGCCGGTGGGGCGCGCGGTGGGCAGGGCCAGGACGCCCTGCTGGAGGTCGATCAGGACCAGGGCGGTGTGCGCGTCGAGGTTCAGGTCGCTCATCAGGATCTCGGTTCCTTCTCGTGGGATGTGGGTGCGGCGTGCGGCGTGCGGCGTGCCGGGAGCGGGGAGCGGCGCGGCCCCGCTCGGATCAGCCCTCGGCCAGGCGCTTGAGCAGGCCGATGGCCTCGCGGAGGGTCGCGTGCTCGGCCTCGGTCAGGCGCTCGGCCAGCAGCTCGGCGAGGCGCCCGTATCCCGCTTCCCTGCACTCGCGGACGCATGCGATGCCGCTCTCGGTCAGCGCGACGATCTGGCGCCGTCCGTCGGTGGGGTCGGCGGTCCGCTCGATGTATCCGGCGGCGCGCAGCGCGTTGACCGTGGCGATCATCGACTGCGGCCGGATCCGCTCGGCCCGGGCCAGCTCGGCGGCGGTCGCCGGGCCGTGGTGGTCCAGTTGCTTGAGCACCGCCACCTGCGACAACGACAGCCCGCCGGAGGCCGCCACCCGCATCTGGCGCACCACCATGCGTACGGCGAGCTGAAGGTCCTCGGCGGTTTCCCGCAGCTCCCGCTGTTCGTCTGCCATGCTCCTACGGTAGGCGATCGACAGGTAAACTAACAAGGTTGCCTGTCGAATATCCCGCGGGCGCCCGGGTGGCCGGAACGGCGGTCTTTCCGCGCCCGGCGTGCGCCGGTAGACCTGCGCCCATGACTGCATCGGACATGACGAGCTTCGACGAGGTCTACGGACTGCCGGACCCGCGCGGCTACTTCGCCCAGCTCGGACCGTACGAGTACCAGGCACCGCACCACGCGCAGCGGGTCTTCCGCGAGCTGGCTGCCGAACTGCCGCCGGGGGAAAGGGTGATGCTCGACATCTGTTGCTCGTACGGGATCAACGCGGCGCTCGTGAACCACGACGTGACCCTTGACGAGCTGTACCAGCGCTACACCTCGCCCAAGGCCGCCGAGCTGAGCACGGCCGAACTCATCGAATGGGACCGGGAGTTCTACGCCTCACGGCGGCTGCCCGAAGCCGTCGGATCCATCGGGGTCGACGTGTCCCGGCCCGCCGTGTCCTACGCGCTCGCCGTCGGACTCCTCGACGAGGGCCACTGCGAGAACCTGGAGAGCGCCGAACCGGGGGACGAGCTGCGCCGGGCCGCCGCCGGAGCCGGTCTGATCACCGTCACCGGCGGGGCGGCCTTCCTCACCGAGCGGACCTTCGGCCGGCTGCTCTCCGCCGTGGGCCACCCGCTGCCGGTGGCGGCCTTCGTGCTGCGCACCTGCGACTTCACGGGCGTCGTCGCCTGCCTGGAGTCATACGGGCTGACCGTCGAGCGGAGCGCGGAGACCTACCCGCAGCGCCGGTTCACGGACGAGGGCGAACAGCGGCACGCCGTCGAGGCCGTCATCGCGCTCGGCGAGGACCCGGCGGGCAAGGAGAGCGCGGGCTGGTTCCACACCCGCCTCCACCTCGGGCGCTGACCGGTCCGGCTGCCGGAACGGGCTTGATCAACCGGGGCTCGAACCCGCACTGTTGGCCGGGATTCGTCCCCGTCATCAGGAGAGCCAGTAGTGAACACGCCCCAGCCCCCCGCGTCCCCCGCGGTGGCCCCCCACCCGATCGACCCGGCCGGCGGCTGCCCCCACGCGCTCAACGCCCGGCTGCTCGCCCAGGGGCCCGTGGCCGAGGTGATCCTCCCCGGCGGCGTTCCGGGCGCCGTCGTACTCGGCCACGAGGAACTCAAGGCGTTTCTCGGCCACCCCGACGTCGCCAAGGACGCGCGGCACTTCGCGGACCTCCAGGAGGGCCGGATCGCCCCGGACTGGCCGCTGCGGGCCTTCGCCAACGCCCAGGGCATGCACACCGCCGACGACGCCGACCACCGCAGACTGCGCTCGCTCGTCGGCAACGCCTTCGGCGTCCGCCAGGTGGAGCGGCTGCGCCCCCGGATCGAGGCCCTGACCGCCGAACTGCTCGACGGCCTCGGCCGGGCCGCCGCCGAGGACCCGGACGGCGTGGCCGACCTGCGCGCCCACTTCGCGCTGCCGCTCCCGATGGAGGTGATCTGTGAACTGCTCGGCGTGGATCCGCAGCACCGGGGCCGCCTGCACGAGCTGACGCACAAGGTGATCATCGCCACCGACATCCCCCCGGCGGAGGCCATGGCCGCCGTACGCGACCTCGTCGAGCTGATGCGCGCGATCGCCGCCGCCCGCACCGAGCGCCCCGGCGACGACCTCACCAGCGCCCTGATCGCCGCCCGCGCGGAGGACGGTGACCGGCTCACCGAGGCCGAACTCATCGGCACGATGCGGCTGATGCTCGTCGCGGGCCACGACACCACCCTCAACCTGATCAGCAACGCCGTGCGCGCCCTGTGCACCCACCGGGACCAACTGGCCCTGGTCCGCGCGGGCGAGGCCACCTGGTCGGACGTGGTGGACGAAACCCTGCGCTGGGACGGCCCGGTCAGCTGGTTCCCCTTCCGCTACCCCACCCGCGACCTCACCATCGGGGACACGGTGATCCCCCGGGGCACCCCGGTGCTGGCCGGGTACACGGCGGCGGGGCGCGACGAGCGCGCGTACGGCCCGGACGCGGCCCGCTTCGACCTCACCCGCGACGGCGCCCGCAACCTCTCCTTCGGCCACGGCGCCCACTTCTGCGTGGGCGCCCCGCTCGCCCGGCTGGAGGCCACCATCGCCCTGGAGCGGCTCTTCGCCCGCTTCCCGGACCTCGACCTCGCCGTTCCCGAGCCGCGACTCGCGCACCAGCGCAGCTTCATAGGCAACGGCGTCGAGTCCCTCCCGGTGCGCCTGGCGCCGTAAGGGAGGCGGGTGGTTCAGCCGCCGCCCGGCGGGGAGATCTCGGTGCTCAGCCAGCCCAGTGCGTCCGGGTACATCCCGGTCCAGGTCTGGAAGTTGTGCCCGCCCGCCGGGCGGATCAGGGTCTTGACCCGGACGCCGGTGCCCGCCGCCGCCTTGGCGAAGACGTCCAGTTGCTGCGGCGGACTGTCCTTGTCCTGGGCGGAGGTGGCCAGGAACAGTCCGACGTCCGCCTTCTTGGCGTGCCGTACGAGCCACAGCGGGCTGTTGCGCTCCCGCAGGACGGGATCCGTGAGCACCCCCGGATCCCCGGTGAGCGGGTCCGGGTCCAGGGCCGCGCCCGCCGCGAACACCTTCGGGTACTGCAACGGCAGCTTCGCGGCGCAGAACGCGCCCGTCGAGATGCCCATCAGGCCCCACCCCTTGGGCTCGGGCAGGGTCCGGAAGTTGCGCGCGACGAGCGCCGGAACGTCGTCCGCGAGCCAGGTGGCCACCTTGTGCCCCGGGACGTCGCTGCAGTCCGTGTTCACGCCGCCGGGATAGATCTCCGGCATGACCAGGATGAACGGGTGCGCCGCCCCCAGCTGGACCAGCTGCTCCAGCTCGCCCGGCATGGACCCCAGCTCGATCCAGGACCGGGGCGAGCCCGGGTACCCGTGCAGCAGCGTCAGCACCGGGAAGCGGGTCTTCTCCGCGCCCGGGGCGTCGTACTCCGGGGGAGTCCACACGATCACCTGGCCGGCCAGCTTGGAATGGGTGCCCCGGAAGTAGGTGCTGCGGGTGCCGTCCCCGCCCAGCGTGAACTTGGCCCGCCCGGGCGGCGGCCCGGTCATCGAGGAGGCGTTCTGGCCGTTCGCCGGGCCGAGCAGGTCGTCCCAGGAGGCGTAGAGCCCGTAGCTGCCGTTGATCCAGGTGGCCACGACACAGATGGCGGTCAGCTGGCACAGCCCCAGCATCAGCGCCCGGACGGGCCACCGCACCCAGCCGGGGCCGGGGACCCGGTTCCATAGGAGCAGCGCGGCCAGCATGGCGAGCGCGGTGACGACGATCAGCGTGACGAGGAACGACGTGCTGGTCAGTTCCACGGCATCGGCTCCTGATGTGCGTGACGCGCCTGTCCGGCCAATTTACGACGGGCCCAGGCCACCGGCGCGGCGGGCGCGCGGGCCGTCGGCGCTCACGCCGGGCGCACGCGCACCGCCACCTCGTGCCATCCGGTCGCCCCGTCCGGGACGGTGTCCGAGCGCGTCCCCGGCTGGACGGCGCCCGTGCGGTCCGTCGCGCGGACCTCCAGGGTGTGGCGGCCCGGAGTGGCCTCCCACGGCCACACCCACTCGCGCCAGGTGTCGATGCCGTCCTCGGCCCCCAGCCGGGCCTCGTGCCAGGGGCCGCCGTCGGCCCGTACCTCGACCCGCGCGATGCCCCGGTGCTGCGCCCACGCCACCCCGGCCACCGCCACCCGGCCCGCGCGCGGCTCGGCGGAGTCGCGCGGGGTGTCGATGCGGGACTGGGTCTTGACCGGCGCCCGGGGCGCCCAGGAGCGGCGCACCCAGTACGCGTCGTAGGCGTCGAAGGTGGTCAGCCGCAGCTCGCGCAGCCACTTGCAGGCCGAGACGTACCCGTACAGGCCCGGTACGACCATCCGTACGGGGAATCCGTGCCGGAAGGGCAGCGGCCCGCCGTTCATCCCGACGGCCAGCAGCGCGTCCCGGCCGTCCATGACCGCCTCGACGGGGGTGCCGAGCGTCATCCCGTCCACCGAGCGCGCCACCAGCTGGTCGGCCCGGCCGCCCTGGGACGGCGGCCGGACCCCGGCCTCCCGGAGCAGGTCGGCGAGGCGTACGCCGAGCCAGCGGGCGTTGCCCGCGTACGGGCCGCCGACCTCGTTGGACACGCACGTGAGGGTGATGTCGTGCTCGACCAGCGGGCGGGCGAGCAGCTCCCGCAGGCCGAGGCTCAGCGGTGTGGTGACCCCGTCGCCGTGGATGTCCACGCGCCAGGTGTCCGCGTCGACCCGCGGGACCACCAGGGCGGTGTCCACCCGGTAGAAACCGTCCACGGGCGTGATGAACGCCGACACGCCGGGGACGCGTACGTCGGCACCGGCCGGGACCGGCGGCGCGGGCTCGGCGGGCGGCGGCAGCCGCAGTCCGGCCCGGGAGGCGGTCGCACCGGCCGAGCCGTAGGCCGTCAGCCTGCGGCCCGCGTACCCGGCCGCGGCCGACACGGCCAGGGTGACGGCGACGATCCGGCCGAAGCCCCGCCGGTCCATCCCCCGGTCCACTTCCCGGTCCGCCGCGGCCGCCGCTTCCGGCCCCGGTCCGGCCGTCGCGGGGCGGACGGGGAGCGTCAGCGCACCGGTCAGCCGGTACAGCACCCAGGCCGCGCCCGCCCCGCCGATCAGCGAGGGCAGCGCGTCCTGCCAGGTCGCCTCCGGGCGGCTCAGCGCGGCCACCGCGCCGACGACGGCGAAGCCGAGGACGACGGCCGGACCGGCGGAGCGGCGCCGCAGCGCGATCACCCCGGCCGCGGCGGCCATGACCGCCAGGACGGCGACCACCCCCACCAGCAGCACCGTCTTGTCCGCGGTGCCGAACTGGCGGACCGCCCATTCCTTGACGGCCACCGGCGTACGGTCGACCAGCGCGCCCCCGACCGCGGTGACCGGGCCCGATTCGGGCCGCACGGCCGCCGCGGCCAGTTGTGACAGGCCCAGCCCCGCACATCCGGCGACCACACCGCCGAGGGCGGCGAAGACGCGTCGCCGTCGCTGCCCGACTGCCTCCACCCGGGTCATTCGCCACCACCCGCCGACCGGTTCGGTGCGCGATGCGCACTCCCCCCGGTTCCAGGGTGACACCGATTCCCGTGGCGGCGCCCACCGCTCCGGCGCGGATCCGCCGCGGCACCGCCCCCGGGCCGCTACAGGCCCACGGCGGTCGGCGGCGGCGGGACCCAGCGGCCCGTGCGCGGCGGCTTCACGTCGTACTCGGACTTCAGCTCCGCCGGGATCGCGTGGTGCATGACCCGGCCCCGGGTGAGCGTGGTCAGCTCGAACCCGGCGAGGAGGGAGCCCGCCTTGTCGAGCGCCCACTCGGCGTACGGGCTGCTGTCCTCGATGGTCTCCAGCAGCCCGAGGACGACGGGCACGGCCTTCGCCGCCGTGTCCCAGCCGCTGCGCGGGATCTCCAGCCAGCCGGCGATGGTGTCACCGACCAGGAAACGGATGGTGGCGGGCACCATCGGGTCGAAGAAGGTGCCCGGCACCACGTCCTCGTACATCCGCATCAGCTGCGCGTTGAGCGCGACCCCCTCGGGGGAGGGGCCGAGGTTGCGCAGCAGGTACAGGTCGCAGTAGGCGCGGGCTTCGGTCAGGGTCTCCGGGACGGCCGACATGTCGCAGCCCAGCATGTGCGCCACGACCCGCCAGGCGTAGAAGTAGGCGTCCGCGCCCTCTTCGCTCATGTGCACCCCGAGCCGGTGCATGGCGTCGAGGACCAGGATCGAGAAGCAGATCTGACCCCCGATCATGTCCTCCTGGCAGATGGGCAGTCCGTCGCGGGCGATGTCCCAGTGCCCGCCGCTGCGCAGGTGGTGGCGGACCGCGGCGTGCAGCAGCCGCACCTTCTGGGCGGCCGGGATGAACTTGCTGCCCTCCGCGAAGGAGTTGGTCTGCATGAGGTAGGTGACGAACTGGCCCGTGTTCGCCATCCGCCGCGAGGGGTACGACAGCGAGTGCGTCGAGGAGAGCAGCCGGGACAGCCGGGGGATCGCGTAGGTCGCGGGCATCGCCGCGAAGGACAGACCGGTGTTGATGTGGGCCGCGTTGTCCATGAAGAACATCCGGGCCTGTTCCATGATGTCCCAGTCCACCCAGCTGGGGGGCATGGCGGTCGCCTCGAAGTACGCGGCGGCCGCGGCCGGAAGCTTCTCGGGCAGCTTGTCCCCGGTGGTGGAGAAGAACCGCATCAGGGTGTTGAGGTCGCCCACCTCCTTGCGCCGGAACATCGCGGCGACGGTCTCGTCGGCGAGCGGATCCCCCTGCTCGCGCAGGGCGTCGAGGGCGGCGTCGTCGTAACGGGGGCGCGGTGGAGCGGTGGTGTTCGCGTTCACGTGAGTCCTTGTCTTCGGTACGTGGGGGAGGGGCGAGGGGGCCGGGGCGAGGGAGCGGGGGCCGGACGGGCCGCCGGCCCCGGGCGTCAGATCGTCCGCCGCGCCGCCGTGTCGGCCAGTCCGCGCAGCGCCGACCGGGCCTCGGCCGGCATCGGTACGGCGTCCAGCGCGCCCGCGGCCCGGGCGATGCGCTCGCCGATCATCGACTCGACCCGCTGACGGGCACCGCAGCGCTCCATCAACTCCCGGACGGCAGCGGCCTCTTCCTCGCCCAGCTCGGGGTTGCCGACGTGTTTGGCGAGCAGCCTGCGGTCGTCCTCGTCGACGGCCGCCGCGGTGAGGGCGAGCAGTGCGGTCGGTTTGCCGTCCCGCAGGTCGTCCAGGTTCGACTTGCCGGTCTCGGCCGGGTCGCCGAAGGTGCCGAGCAGGTCGTCGCGCAGCTGGAAGGCCTCGCCGAGGGGGAGCCCGTACGCCGTGAAGGCGTCCATCAGCGCCCGGGAGCCGCCCCCGAGGGTGGCGCCCAGGTGCAGCGGCCGCTCCACCGTGTACTTGGCCGTCTTGTACCGGGCCACTTCGAGGGATTCGGCGACCTGGAGCGGGCGGGCGGGCGCGTCGGTGCGCAGCACCTCCAGGAACTCGCCCGCCATCGTCTCGCGCAGCAGGGCGGACCAGAGCGGCCCGGTGCGGGCGAGGTAGGCGCCGGGGAGCCCGCACGAGGTGAACACGTGCCCGGCGTACCCCATCAGGAGGTCGCCGAGGATCATCGCGAGCGCGGTGGAGCGCTGTCCGGACGCGGCGAAGGCGGCGTGCGCGGTGAGCTGGCCGTGCCGCATCCGGCTGTCGTCGATGATGTCGTCGTGGGTGCAGGCCGCGGCGTGCACCAGCTCCATCGCGGCCGCCGCCCGGATCACCCCCTCGCAGTCCGGCTGGCCCGCCGCCCGCCACCCCCAGTAGAGGAACGCGGCCCGGATCCGCTTCCCCCGCGCCAGCGATCGGCGCAACTGCTCGGAGAGAGGCGAGAGTTCGACGTGCAGTCCGAGGAGCGCGGCCTCCTCCTCGTCGGCGAGGCGGACGAGGACCTCGTCGATGCGCACCTTGAACCCGGTGTGGTCATGCACGCGGGTGACCGGCCCGCTCGGCGGCCCGGCGGGCCATGGTCTCCAGGTAGTTCTCGGACCCCGCGGTCGCCCGCTGGGTGGCCAGTTCGCCGCGCTTGCGCAGTTCGACGACACCGTCGGTGAGCAGCTCGCGCAGATCGGAGCGGCGCATCACGTCCTGGGCCCGCTCGCTGGACTGGCGTAACTGGTCAAGCGCCAGGTCGGCGACTCCGGCGGCGAGGAAGGTCAGCAGTTCCAGGGCCGCGGCGGGCTTGCGGGCCCCGTCGGCGGCCGGATCCGTCGGCCCCGGCCGCTCCTGCTCGGTCTCGGACATGGTGGGTTCACTCCTGTGGCGGGGAAGGTGATGCTCGGGCGTCGCAAGGGGCGGCCGCCGGATCTCTCCGACGACCGCCCCTGGTCGTTCCGGGCCAGTGAACCCGGACGGCGGCCCGCGCGGCCAACCGGATCCCGCCCTCTCCCTCGCACGTGTTCCGAGATTCCCACGGGAGGGTGACGATCACCGTATGAGGTGATCACCGCAGGGTCCGGTGGTGTACCCGTGGGCCCGAAGTTCCTCCCGCGCGGGGAGCGTCACACGCGTCAGACCGGCATGGCCCAGGTCTGGTCGATCCGGTGGTCACCGCAGTCGGCCAGCCGCAGCCGCCCGGTGGCGTCGGCGGCGGCCGGAGCCTGGAGGCACTGCCCGGTGCCGCTCTCGACCAGCGAGCCGTCGTGCTGCGCCATCCAGTGCCGGGCGCTCCGGGCCGTCACCCCGGCCTCCGCGGCCTCCCCCGGCTCCTCGGCCGGGCAGGCCGCCAGCTCCACCGGCGCGCCCGGCCCGGCCGCGGTCAGGCACTTGCCCGCCAGCCGCAGGGTCGCGTCCTGGCCCACCACCCACCGCTGGTCGTCGCCACCGGTGCAGGGCGACATCACGACCGCGCCCACGCCCGCCGTGTTCACCCCGTCCAGGCAGCGGGCGCCGTCACCGGTGATCTGCCCGGTGGGCACCGCGTCGCCGCAGCCCGCGCCCGGGGTCAGCCGCCAGACCGCCGTGCCGTGCGCCTCCACCGTGCCGGTCAGGGTGTGCGCGACCTGCTTGCGCGCCCCCGACCACAGGTCCTGGGCGGTCACCGCGCACCCGTTCGTTCCGAGGTCGGCGAGCGGCAGCGACACCTCCCGCGCGCCGCCCGACCGGTTCAGCACGGCCACGGCGCGGTCGCCGTCCTGCAGCGGACGTACCAGGACGTCGAAGGCGTCACCCGAGGAGACGACGGCTCCCTGACGGCCCATCGGGTCCTGGTCCAGCGCGATCAGCCGGTCGTTGCCGAGCGCGTCCAGTCCGCCCGGCGTCAGCTTGGAGACGTCCGAGGAGACGATGAACGGCGCCGCCATCATGGCCCACAGCGCCACCTGGCTGCGCCCCTCCGCGTCGGTGAGGCCGGGCGCCCCGGCGAGCAGGAAGTCCGGGTCGTTCCAGTTGCCGGGGCTCGCGTAGCGGGTGAGCCAGCGGTTGTAGCCGTAGTTGCCCAGCACCGAGGCCCAGCGCGAGGTGGCCGGTGCGGCCGGCTTGTAGACCTGGATGTCCTTGCCCTCGCGCCACAGCTGTCCGCTCTCGCCGACCCAGCCGAGCACCTTGTGCCAGTCGGCGCTGCCCCATTCGCCCTTCTGGAAGTAGGCGGGGGCGGAGGCCGAGAGCACCATGGCGCGGCCGCTGGCGCGCAGGGCGCGGGCGACGGCCGCGTACGCGTCGCGGTAGGCCTGCTCCTTCGTGGTGCCGGTCGGCACGTGGAGGTTGCAGCCGTCCATCTTGACGTAGTCGACCTTCCAGGACGCGAACAGCCGGGCGTCCTGCGCGAAGTGGTCCGGGCCGCCGCCCTTCGGCGTACCGCTGCCGGGGTAGCGCTCGCAGGTGAGGTACCCGGCGTCCTCGTAGATGCCGAATTTGAGCCCCTTGCCGTGCAGGTACTCGCCGAGCCAGGCCATGCCGTGCGGGAACTTCGCCCGGTCGGTGACCAGGTCGCCGTTCTTGTCCCGGGCCTTGGTCATCCAGCAGTCGTCGACGGTGACCGTGTCGTAGCCCTTGGCGGCGAGTCCGGTCGTGACGAGGGCGTCGGCGTTGGCGACGACGGTCCGCTCGTCGATGGCGCACATGTAGTGCGCCCAGTTGTTCCAGCCCATGGGCGGGGTGAGCGCGAGCGGGGTTTCGGACGTCGCGCGGGGCTCGGCGGGCCGGGCGGGCCCGGCGGACAGGGCCGCGGCGGGAACGGACGCGAGCGGGAGCGCGAGCAGGGCGGCCGCGATGAGACAGGGGAGCGACGCACGCAGGCGAGGCGGCACGGAGACTCCTTGACGTGGGGCGTACCGACAGGGACTGTCGTGCGCCCAGTGCAGCGGTGCGATTACCCAGTGTCAACACAAGCCGATGGGTGCGGCTCAATGACCAGCAATATGGCCGCAGTCGGCGGCGGGCGCGGCACGTGTCACCGCACTGGCGATACATCGTATGTTACGGTGTATCGCATGCCGAGACGCTCCATGGCCCTGGACCGGGCCACTCCCGAAGTCATCGCCGTGGCCGCCCTGCGGATCCTCGACGACGAAGGACCCGCCGCCCTGAGCTTCCGCGCCCTCGGCGACCGGCTCGGCGTCTCGCACGCCACCGTCCAGCGCCGTTGCAACGACCTCGCGGGCCTCCTCGACCTGTGCACCGAACACCTCGCCGCCCAACTGCCCGAAGTGCCGGACGGGACCGGCTGGGCCGAGGCCACCGAACTCCGCTTCACCCGCTTCTACCAGCTGCTCACCGCTCACCCCGGGCTGCTGGTGCTGCGCGGCGGCCGCCCGTGGCTCGGCCGGCAGCTGCTGGCCCGGCTCGTCGAACCGGCCATCGCCCACAGCATCGCCGCCGGGATGACCGCCGCCGAGGCGATGACCTGCTACCGCCGGATGTACCTGCTCACCCTCGGCAGCGCCGCCTTCGTCGACCACCGCGACCCGGAAGGCGCCACCCAGGCCTCCCGGGCCGCGCTGGCCGCGCTCGACCCGGCCCGCTTCCCCGCGCTGAGCGGCGCGGTGGCCGACGTACTGCCCTCCCTCACCGACCACGAGGTGTACTACGGCGCCCTGCGCCAGCTGATCGCGGCGGCCGACCCGGGGGGCGCGCCGCGGCCCTGACCTCCGACAGCAACGAACGGAGCACCACCAGCATGGAAACCCAGCTCGACTACGCCGCCGTCCGGGCCGCCGCCGACCGGATCGCCGGAGCCGTCCGCCCCGCCGCCGTCGTCCCCGCCGCCGAGGGCATCTGGTACGCCCTGGAGTACCTCCAGCACACCGGCTCCTTCAAGGCGCGCGGCGCCCGCAACTTCCTCGCCGCCCACCGCGCGGCGGGCACCCTGCCGGGAGCGGGCGTCACCATAGCCTCCGGCGGCAACGCCGGACTGGCCTGCGCGTGGGCCGCCCGCGCCCAGGGCGTCCCGGCCACCGTCTTCCTCCCGGAGACGGCCCCGCGGGTCAAGGTCGAGCGACTGCGCGGCTACGGGGCCGAGGTCCGGCTCGTCGGCGACCGGTACGCCGAAGCGCTGGCCGCCTGCCAGGACTTCGCCGCCGCCACCGGCGCGCTGAGCAGCCACGCCTACGACCACCCGCTGATCGCGGCGGGCGCGGGCACCCTGCTCGACGAGATCCGGGCGGCGCTGCCGGGCCTGGACGCGGTCGTCGTCGCGGTCGGCGGCGGCGGGCTCTTCGCCGGTGTCGCCACCGCCGCGCGCGAGCACGGCGTACGGGTGATCGCGGCCGAACCCGAGAACTCCCGTGCGCTGAACGCCGCCCTGACGGCGGGTCACGTGGTCGACGTACCCGTGGAGTCGGTGGCCGCCGACTCGCTCGGCGCCACCCGGGCCTCCGAGGACGCCCTGGCGGCGGCCCGGCACGAGAGCGTCACCTCGGTACTGGTCCCCGACGCGGGGATCACCGCCGCCCGCCGGGCGCTGTGGGAGGACCACCGGATCGTGGTCGAGGCGGGCGCGGCGACCGCGCTCGCGGCGCTGCGGGTCCTGCCCGCCCGGCCGGGCGAGCGGGTCGCCGTCGTGCTGTGCGGAGCGAACACCGACCCCGCGGACCTCTGACCCCACCCCGCCGTCAAGGCCGCCCATCACGCCGGAAGACCGCTCACTTCCGCCAGAAGAGGTGGTGCTTCACCCCGCTCGGGCTGGGAACGACCTCCAGGTGGAACCGGTCGAGCAGCTCTTCGGGGGACTCCCAGAGCCGTACCCCGGACCCGAGCTTCACCGGCGAGACCACCACGTGCAGGGTGTCGACGAGATCGGCGTCGAGGAACTCGCGGATGGTGGTGGCCCCGCCGCCGAGCCGGACGTCCTTGCCCCGCGCCGCCTCCCGGGCCCGCTCCAGGACCGCGTCCGGGTCGCCGTCGACGAAGTGGAACGTGGTGTCGGACAGGGTCAGGGAGGGCCGCTCGTGGTGGGTCAGCACGAACACCGGGGTGTGGAACGGGGGCTCCTCACCCCACCAGCCCTGCCACTCGTGGTCCTGCCAGGGCCCGCGCTGGGGGCCGAACTTGTTGCGGCCCATGATCTCGGCGCCGATGTTGTGCGCGAAGTCGCGGACGAGGTGGTCGTCCAGCCCGCGGCTCCCGCCGGGATCCGTGCGCATGGGCCAGCTCGCCGTGGCTCCGGCCCAGGCGAACATCTCTCCGGGATCGGCGTGACCGAACGGCCTCTCCAGGGTCTGGTCCTCACCGGCACCGAACCCGTCACTGGAGACGGTGAAGTTCTGGACCTTCAAGAGCTGGGACACGTGTTCCTCCTGTGGTGTCGACGACAGGGGTGAGACTCGCCGGACCGGGAAAACTCATCGCGGCGCACGTACCCTTCCTCAGGTGACGAAGACCGTGACGTACGTCGAGATGACCGACCCGGGCCGGCTCGTTCCCGGTGTTCCGGTCCCGGGACTGGCGCTCGTCGCCATTGAGAGGGAACTGTCTCTGGTTCCGGACCTGATGGCCAGGATCGGCGCGCCGTACCAGTGGCGCAGCGCCCACCGCGGCCCGCGGGAGTGGCAGGCCTGGTTCGCCGAGCACCCCGGCCGGACGTGCAGGCTGCTGACCCTGGCGGACGAGCCGGCGGGCGTGGTCTGTTACGACCTCCACCCGGGCGGCGACGTCCAGATCAGGACGTTCGGGCTGCTGCCGGAGTTCACCGGCAGGGGGCTGGGCGGCCACGCGCTGACGCTCGCGATCCGGGAGGGCTGGAACCTGGTACCGGACGTGCGCCGGGTGTGGCTGCACACCTCGTCGGCGGACAACCCGAACGCACTGCCCAACTACCACCGCCGCGGGTTCCGCACCTTCAGGACCGAGGACGGGGACGGGGACTAGCCGGAACGGGAACCCGTGCGCGGCGGGCGGGCACCGCGGCCGGTCAGGAGCCCTGGGCGTCCTTGACCGCCTGCTCGCCGATCCGCCGTTCGGCCTCGGCCCAGGTGATCGGGAGCTCCGCGACGGAGGCGTCCCAGAACACGAACGTGGAACCGCTCATCGTGGGGCGCATCGCCTTCATGATCGAGCGGTGCGGTTCCGTCGTGACGAAGGCCGTGAGCTGCTCGCGGCTCTCCCACGCGGACAGCGTCTGGAACGTCCGCTTGAACGGCCGGGCGACGAGCGAGGCGCCGAAGGCGCCCGGGGCCTTGCGGACCTGACGCCACGCCGCGAGTGAGTTGAGGAAGAACCGCGGCACGTCCTTGAGGCTGCGGACCTCGAAGCGCGACGCCATGATCAGCGCGGACTCGTGTCCTTCGGGCGAGTTGGGGACGGTCCAGGGCAGGGTCGGCACGGCAGGACTCCTCGACGGTCGCGTCGCACTGGCGGGCGACCCGACGATCTTTGCAAGCCACGGCCTGATCCGCCAGGGAATCAGCCAGACCGGCAGTAAATGGCCATCGTCAGGCGGAAGTGGACGCTCCTGTTCGATGAAGTCCGCACCGTCCGCGAGCCGGGGGCGACGGTGGAGGTCTGCAGGGGTAAAGCGGTTTTGCGGTGTGCTGGGTAAAGCGCATTAGTGCACTCCTTCCTGAACTGTCGCACGACCTTTGTTATCGAATCGATACCACTGTGAGGTGAATGCCAACTAAAGCGCATCAGTCCAGGTCGGAGCCCTATTGATTCGACGGCTGCGGAGCTGTATGGAGCCTGCCCGTCGCGATTCGGTACGTACGGCCATCCGGCCTCCGGGACCTCGGACTCATTGACGCGATCTTGATTTCGGACGACCGTGGGCATCGCTCTCCGGCAGTGAGGCCGGAACTCCCCGAAGGCGGCGACGATGACCCGTTCGAACCTGACCCGTTTGGCCATTGCCGTGGCTCTGGCCGGCGCCCTCTCCGGGTGCGGGCTGAGCGGCGGCGGGGACGTGAAGGAGGCAGAGAAGACGGGCAAGGTGGCCGGTGAGATCACTTTCCGGACGCTCCAGCTGAAGCCGAAGTTCACGGGGTACGTCCAGGGCGTCATCGACGCCTTCGAGACGAAGTACCCGGACGTCAAGGTGAAGTGGGAGGACGTCCCCGGCGACGGCTACAACGAGAAGCTCGTCGCCGACGCCCAGGCAGGGGCGCTCCCCGACGTCGTGAACCTCTCCACCGACTCCTTCCAGCTCCTCGGCGACCGCGGAATGCTCGCCGATGTGGCGAAGCTCGACGGCGAGGTGGCCAAGGAGTACGTGCCCGGCTCCTGGGAGCAGTTCAAGCTCCCGGGCAAGGGCGACGGGGTGTTCGCCTACCCGTGGTACGTGACCCCCGAGGTCCTCACCTACAACAAGGACCTGTTCGTCAAGGCCGGCCTCGATCCGGCCAAGCCACCCACCACCGTCGAGCAGTTCTTCGACTACGCCGAGCGGATCGCCGCCACGTCGGGCGGCCAGTACTCCGCCTTCATGGCCGACCCCAAGGGCCGTCTGCCCGGGGACTGGCAGAAGATGGGCATCCCGATCCTCAACGCCCCGCAGGACGCCTTCGTCTTCGACACCGACAAGGCGGTCGCCTGGGTGGAACGGATGAAGGACCTGTACGCCAAGGGCGCGATGCCCAAGGAGTCCCTGCTGAAGTCGGACGACATCAGCCAGCTCTACGGCGCGGGCAAGCTCGTCTTCGGCCCCGGCTCCCCGGGCTTCATCAAGGACGTCAAGCAGAACTCGCCGCAGGTCTACGCGCACACCCAGGTCGCGGGCGCGGTCACCGGCACCCTCGGCCACATCGGGATCTACGCCCAGTCCCTCGGCATCAAGAAGGACACCAAGCACCTGGACGCGGCGACCGAGTTCGCCAAGTGGGTCACCAACGGGCCCAATCAGGTCGCCTTCTCGAAGAACGCCACCATCTACCCGTCCAACGCCAAGGGCCTGGCCGACCCGTACTTCGCGGACCGGGGCGACGGCACGGACGCCGAGACGACGGCCCGCGCGGTCGGCGCCGAATCGCTGAAGACGGCCCAGCTCGACGCCAACACCCCCGTCCAGTGGACCAACCAGGTCGGCGACGCGGTGGTCCGGGAGGTGCAGAAGGCGATCAACGGGGAGCAGGACGCCCGTACCGCGATGAAGAAGGCGCAGGAGGAAGCGAACCGGCTGCTCGCCAAGTCGGCGCAGAAATGACGGCGAAGCGGGACGCCGGTGCCGAGCCGGGACTGATCCACCGCCGGTGGTGGACCCCCTATCTCTTCCTCGCGCCCGGCCTGGTCATGGTCGTGCTGTTCAGCCTCTGGCCCTTCGTCAACACCGTGATCCTCTCCTTCACGGACGCCCAGATCCTGCGCGGCGGCGGCTTCGTCGGCTTCGACAACTACAGCCGCGCCTTCGCCGACCCCGACTTCTGGGTCGCCACCGGAAACAGCGTGCTGTACCTGGTGGTCGTCGTCCCGTGCCTGGTCTTCCTGCCGCTGGCCCTCGCGGTCCTGGTCCAGGCGAAGATCCCGGGCATCGGCTTCTTCCGGTCGGCCTTCTACACCCCGGTGATCGCCTCGGCCGTGGTCGTCGGCCTGATCTGGCAGTGGGTGCTGCGCAGCGACGGCCTGGTCAACACGGTCTTCCAGAAGACCGGCTTCCTCTCCGGTCCGATCCCGTTCCTGACCGACAGCGCCATGCTGCTGTTCTCGGCGATGATCGTGACCGTCTGGAAGGGCCTCGGCTACTACATGGTCTTCTACCTAGCAGCCCTCGGGAACGTCTCCACCTCCCTCTACGAGGCGGCCGCGATCGACGGCGCGGGGCCGGTCCGGCGGTTCTTCAGCATCACCGTCCCCCAGGTGAAGCCCATGATGCTGCTGGTCGGGACCCTCTCCGCGATCTCCGCCCTGCGCGTCTTCACCGAGATCTACATCCTCGGCGGCGAGAGCGGCGGTCCCGGCGGCGGCGCCCGCACCCTGCCCTTCCTCATCCGGCAGGTCGGCCTCGGCTTCTCCGGCGAGACCGGTTACGCGGCCGCCATCTCCATCCTGCTGTTCCTGCTGACGCTGGTCTTCAGCCTGCTGGGCCGCCGTCTGTCGAAGGGAGACGAGAATTGAGCACCCTGGCCTCCCGCGGAACCGAGCCCGTCAAGTCCGTCAAGCCGGCCACGCGCGCCAAGCGCGTCAAGCCCGTCAAGCGCGTCGGCGCCGACCGCAGGCGCCATGTGCTCGGCCTGACCGCCCGCTATCTGACGCTGCTCCTGATGCTCGTCGTCATGCTCGGGCCGATCGTCTGGCAGTTCCTGACCTCGATCCGTGGCCGCACCGAGAACGTCTACGCCGGCGTCCTGCCGTCACAGCCCACGCTCGACAACTACCTCCGGGTCGCGGATTCGTTCCCGCTCCTGCAGTACGTCGGCAACACCCTCATCGTCGCGGCCCTCGCGATCACCTCGAACACGCTGTTCGCGGCGATGGGCGGCTACGCCCTCTCCCGGGCCGGCTGGAAGGGCCGCAAGGCCGTCTTCACGGTGCTCGTGGCGACCTTGATGTTCCCCTTCGAGTCCGTGATGATCTCGATGTTCCTCACGGTCCGTGAGATGGGCCTGGTGGACACCCTCATCGGGGTCTGGCTCCCCGGCGCGGTCTCCGTCCTCAACATCATGATCATGCGCGCGTCCTTCCTCTCCGTGCCCAAGGAGGTCGAGGAGGCCGCCGTCCTCGACGGGGCCAACGAGTGGACCCGCTTCACCCGGGTCTTCCTCCCGGCCGCCAAGGGCGCGCTCGCCGTCGTCTGCATCACCAGCTTCATGGGCGCGTGGGACGACTTCCTGTGGCCCCTGCTGGTCCTGACCAACAGTGACCACTACACCCTGCAACTCGGCCTGAAGACGCTGGCCGGCGCCACCACCGTCAACGACCAGCGGATCATCGCCGCCGGCGCGATGGCCGCGCTGCTCCCGATGATGCTCCTGTTCTTCGCCCTCCAGCGCTTCTTCTTCAAGGGCGTCGGCGAGGGAGCCGTCAAGACCTGAGCCCCGAGACCCGAGGCACGAACCCTTCTCCGCACCCGCCACCTCACCCCCTCTCCTGGAGCAGCCGTCATGCACGACGACCGCAGCATCACCGAACACCGCCTCCGCCGTGTCCTCAAGGAGCGCATCAAGCCCGCCGTCCGCTCCCGCTCCGTCCCGCTGACCGTGGAGCGCTGGGAGGCCCCGGGCGAGCCCGTCCCCGTGGCCGAGGGCCTGGCCGCGGCGTACGGGCCCTGCGCGGTCGGCGACGCGTGGGGGCCGGCCTGGGGCACCACCTGGTTCAAGCTCACCGGCACCGTCCCGGCCGAGTGGGCCGGACGCACCGTCGAGGCCGTCCTCGACCTCGGCTTCGACCGGATGATGCCCGGTTTCCAGTGCGAGGGCCTGGTGCACACGGCGGACGGCGCCGAGGTCAAGGCGCTCAACCCGTACAACGACTGGGTGCGCGTCGCCGACCGCGCCGAGGGCGGCGAGCGCGTCGAGTGGTACGTCGAGGGGGCCTCCAACCCCGTCCTGGTCGACCACAGCGTCACCTACGAGGGCGACCTGCAGACCAGTGGCGACCAGCCCCTCTACCGGCTGGCCCGGATGGACCTCACGGTCTTCGAGACCGAGGTCTGGGAGCTGGTCCAGGACCTCGAAGTCCTCTACGACCTGATGGTGCAGCTCTCGCAGGGCGACGCCCGGCGGTACGGGATCCTGCGCGCGATCGACTCGGCCCTGGACGCGGTGGACCTCACGGACGTCCCCGCGAGCGCGCCCGCCGCCCGTGCGCGGCTCGCCGCGGTCCTCGCCGCCCCGGCCCACGCCTCGGCGCACCGGATCAGCGCGGTCGGGCACGCGCACATCGACTCGGCGTGGCTGTGGCCGCTGCGCGAGACCGTCCGCAAGGTCTCCCGGACCACCTCCAACATGCTCGGCCTGATGGACGAACACCCCGAGTTCCTCTTCGCCATGTCACAGGCCCAGCAGCTCGACTGGATCAAGACCCACCGGCCCGAGCTGTTCGAGCGGATCAAGAAGAAGATCGCGGACGGCCAGTTCGTGCCGGTCGGCGGCATGTGGGTGGAGTCCGACACCAACATGGTCGGCGGCGAGGCCATGGCCCGCCAGTTCCTCTACGGCAAGAAGTTCTTCCTGGACGAGTTCGGCATCGATACGCAGAACGTCTGGCTGCCCGACTCCTTCGGCTACACCGCCGCGATGCCGCAGATCGTCAAGCTCTCCGGCTCGAAGTGGTTCCTGACCCAGAAGATCTCCTGGTCCCAGGTGAACAAGTTCCCCCACCACACCTTCTGGTGGGAGGGCATCGACGGCACCCGCGTCTTCACGCACTTCCCGCCCGTCGACACCTACAACAGCGACCTCGGCGGCGAGCAGTTGGCCCACGCCGCCCGCAACTACCAGGAGAAGGGCCGGGGTTCCCGCTCCCTGGCCCCCTTCGGCTGGGGCGACGGCGGTGGCGGCCCCACCCGTGAACAGCTCGCGCGGGCCCGCCGCCAGCGCGACCTGGAGGGATCGCCCCGGGTGGAGATCGAGCGCCCCGACGCCTTCTTCGAGAAGGCGCACGCCGAATACGAGGACGCGCCGGTCTGGGCCGGAGAGCTGTACCTGGAGCTGCACCGCGGCACCTACACCTCGCAGGCCAAGACCAAGCAGGGCAACCGGCACAGCGAATCCCTGTTGCGGGAGGCCGAGTTGTGGGCGGCCACGGCCGCCGTCCGGGTCCCCGGATTCGCGTACCCGCACGCGGACCTGGAGCGGATCTGGAAGGTCGTGCTGCTCCACCAGTTCCACGACATCCTGCCCGGCTCCTCCATCGCCTGGGTGCACCGCGAGGCCCGCGCGACCTATGCGAAGGTACGGGCGGAACTGGAGGCGATCACCGGCGCGGCCCAGCGCGCCCTGGCCGGACCCGGGAGCACCGAGCTGGTCTTCAACTGCGCCCCGCACGCCCGCCACGGCGTCCCGGCCGGTGGCGCGGTTCCGGCCGAGCAGGCCCGTACGGCCGGTGTGGCCGCCACGGACCGTACGCCGGTCACCGCGCGGGAGCGGGACGGCGGCGGCCACGTCCTCGACAACGGGCGGCTGCGGGTCGCCGTCGACGGCCGCGGGCTGATCGTCTCGGCCTACGACATCGAGGCGGACCGGGAGGCGGTCGCGCCGGGCGGGGCCGCGAACCTGCTCCAGATCCACCCCGACTTCCCCAACATGTGGGACGCCTGGGACATCGACTCCTTCTACCGCAACAACGTCACCGACCTGGTCGCACTGGACGCGATGGAGCTGTCCGAGAACGGTCCGCGCGCCGTGACGGTCCGCGTCACGCGCTCCTTCGGCGCCTCCCGGGCGGTCCAGTCGCTGACCCTGCGGGCCGGGTCCAAGACCGTCGACATCGTCACCGAGGTGGACTGGCACGAGACGGAGAAGTTCCTCAAGGCCGCCTTCCCGCTCGACGTGAAGGCCGAACGCACCGCGTCCGAGACCCAGTTCGGGCACGTCCACCGGGCCACCCACACCAACACCTCGTGGGAGGCGGCGAAGTTCGAGATCTGCGCCCACCGCTGGATCCACGCCGAGGAGCCCGGCTGGGGCGTCGCCGTCCTCAACGACTCCACCTACGGCCACGACGTGACCCGCGACGTGCGCGCGGACGGCGGCCAGACCACCACGGTCCGGCTCTCCCTGCTGCGCGCCCCCCGCTACCCCGACCCGGAGACCGACCAGGGCCAGCACACCCTGCGCTACTCGCTGGCCCCGGGCGCGGCGGTCGGGGACGCGGTGCGCGAGGGCCACTGGCTGAACCTGCCCGAGCGCACCTTGACCGGCGCGGCCCCGGTCGCCCCGCTGGTCGCGGTGGACGACGACGCGGTGGTCGTCGAGGCGGTCAAGCTGGCCGAGGACCGCAGCGGCGACGTGATCGTGCGCCTCTACGAGTCCCGCGGCGGGCGCGCGAGCGCCACCCTGACCCCGGGGTTCGCCATCGGAGCCGCCGTCGAGAGCGATCTGCTGGAGCGCCCGCTGCCCGTCACCGCGGCGGTCACCGGGCCCGGCGCGGACGGAGCGGTCGCCCTCGTACTGCGCCCGTTCCAGATCCTCACGGTGCGCCTGCGCCGGGCCTGAGGCCTCCGGCCGGCCTCGCAGTGGGGCGTGAGGTCCGCCACAGGTCCCGCCCGAAGGGCCCGGAAGGCCCGGACGGCGGGCTAGGGGGTGTCTGGTGGATCTCCGCGGCGTCGCGACGCCCGGCACGCGCTCTCGCCGCACCGGCCGAAAGCCCACGTACAACCAGTACGCGGGCTTCCGGCCGGCACGCCGAGAGCACGCACCGGACGCCGCTCCTTCCCCGCGCAGATCCACCAGACACCCCCTGTGGCCCTCGGCCCCGATTATGCACCTAGTTGCAAAGCACGCCGCGGCTCGCTACAACAGGGGGCATCACCCCCGCGCGAGGAGGCGCCCCCGCATGAGCCAGTACCCGCACCTGATGAGCCCGCTGGACCTCGGCTTCACCACCCTGCCGAACCGCGTGATCATGGGCTCGATGCACACCGGCCTGGAGGAGCACGAGCGCGGCTTCGAGCGCCTCGCCGCCTTCTACGCGGAGCGCGCCCGCGGCGGCGCGGGCCTCATCGTCACCGGTGGCATAGCCCCCAATGACCAGGGCCGCCCCTTCGAGGGCGGCGCCCGCCTCACCACCGAGGCCGAGGCCGCCGAGCACCGGGTGATCACCGACGCGGTGCACGCCGAGGGCGGGAAGATCGCGATGCAGATCCTCCACTTCGGCCGCTACGCCTACCACGCCGACCTGGTCGCCCCCAGCGCCCTCCAGGCCCCCATCAGCCCCTTCGTCCCGAACGAGCTGAGCGAGGACGAGGTCGAGCAGACCGTCGAGGACTTCGTCCGCGCGGCCCGCCTCGCCCAGGTCGCGGGCTACGACGGCGTCGAGATCATGGGCTCCGAGGGCTACCTGATCAACGAGTTCACCGCTGCCGCCACCAACCGGCGCACCGACCGCTGGGGCGGCTCGTACGAGAACCGCGTCCGCTTCCCGCTGGAGATCGTCCGCCGCGCCCGCGAGGCCGTCGGCGAGGAGTTCATCCTGATCTACCGGCTCTCGATGCTGGACCTGATCCCCGGCGGCTCCACCCTGGACGAGGTCGTCCACCTCGCCAAGGAGATCGAGGCGGCCGGTGCCACGATCATCAACACCGGCATCGGCTGGCACGAGGCCCGCATCCCCACCATCGCCACCTCCGTCCCGCGCGCCGCCTACACGTGGGTCACGAAGAAGCTGATGGGCGCGGTGAGCGTCCCCCTCGTCACCAGCAACCGCATCAACACCCCGGAGACCGCCGAAGAGGTGCTCGCCGACGGCCGCGCCGACCTGGTCTCGCTGGCCCGCCCCTTCCTCGCCGACGCCGACTTCGTCGCCAAGGCCGCGGCCGGGCGCCCCGAGACCATCAACACCTGCATCGGCTGCAACCAGGCCTGCCTCGACCACACCTTCAGCGGCAAGATCACCAGCTGCCTGGTCAACCCGCGCGCCTGCCACGAGACCGAACTCGTCCTCTCCCCGACCCGGACGAAGAAGCGCGTCGCCGTCGTCGGCGCCGGACCGGCCGGACTCGCCTGCGCCGTCTCCGCCGCCGAACGCGGCCACGCCGTCACCGTGTACGAGGCCTCCGGCCACATCGGCGGCCAGCTGGACATCGCCCGCCGCATCCCGGGCAAGGAGGAGTTCGCGGAGACCATCCGCTACTACGCCACCCGGCTCGCGGACCTCGCGGTCGAGGTCCGCCTCGGCACCCGCGCCGACGTCGAAGCGCTGACCGGCTACGACGAGGTCGTCGTCGCCACCGGCGTCACCCCCCGCACCCCCGACATCGAGGGCGTGGACCACCCCTCCGTCGTCAGCTACCTCGACGTGCTCCGCGACGGCGCTCCCGTCGGCGAGCGCGTCGCCGTCGTCGGCGCGGGCGGCATCGGCTTCGACGTCGCCGAATACCTCACCGACAGCGGCGAGGGCGCCGGCCAGGACCCCGCCGTCTACTTCCGGCACTGGGGCGTGGACACGACGTACAGCGGGCCCGGCGGCCTCGCCGCCCCCGAGCGCCCCGCCTCCCCGCGCCAGGTGCACCTGCTCCAGCGCAAGACGACCAAGGTCGGCGCCGGGCTCGGCACCACCACCGGGTGGATCCACCGCGCGGAGCTGAAGCACCGCGGGGTCGTCTCCGTGGCCGGCGCCGCCTACGACCGCATCGACGACGAGGGCCTGCACATCACCGTCGACGGCGAACAGCGCCTGATCCCCGCCGACACCGTCGTGCTGTGCACCGGACAGGAGCCGCGCCGGGGCCTGTTCGACGAACTGGTCGCGGCCGGGGTCGGCGCCCACCTCATCGGCGGCGCCGACGTTGCCGCCGAACTCGACGCCAAGCGCGCCATCCGCCAGGGCACCGAACTCGCGGCGACGCTCTGACGGTTCACCCACGGAACAGGGTGTTGTGGCGGCCGGGGACGGCCGCCACAATCACCCTGTGACACAGACTCCCCTCACCACGACAGCCCTCACCCCGGCCGACGGCGCGAAGATCCTCGCCGAGAACTTCGCCCCCTGGGTGCTCGACCTCGGCCTCGTCGTCCAGGAGACCGGACCGGACCGCACGGTGCTGCGCCTGCCCTGGTCGGAGCGGCTCGCCCGGGACGGCGGCGGCCTCAGCGGCCAGGCCCTGATGGCGGCCGCCGACACCGCCACCGTGATCGCGATCTCCGCGGCGCGCGGCGGGTACGGCCCGATGACCACCGTCCAGCAGTCCACCAGTTTCCAGCGCCCGGTCATCGGCGCGGACGTGCTCGTCAGCGTGCGCGTCACCAAACTGGGCAAGCGGATGGCGTTCGCGGACGTCACCATGACCCCCGAGGGCGCCGCGGAACCCTCGGCGACCGCCTCCACGGTCTACGCGCTGCTGGGCTTGGCGTAGTTTCCGTAGCCGGTCCAGTCCAAGGCCACGCACGGCTCATCGCCGAGCACCCAGGCGTCGTGCCCGGGCGCGATCTGAATGAAGTCGCCCGGGCCGATCTCGCCGCTCTCGCCGCTGTCCATCACGATCTTCATCCGGCCGCTCACGACGTACCCGGTGTGCGCCGACTCGCAGCTCTCGGTGCCCGCCAGTGGCTTGATGTGCTGCGACCAGCGCCAGCCGGGCTCGAACACGGCGCGCCCCACCGGGCCGCCGTCCGTCGTCAGCAGGTCGAGCCTGCCCTTGCCGTCCTCGAACGGCCTCGTCTCGTCCGCGGAGTCAAAGCTCCGGGCGATCAGTCCGGTCATGATCCACCGCCTCCTGATGGAGGGCACCCGAGTCCACGTTCCAGCCTACGCGCGCTCGGGGTGCCCGACCCGGCGTACGTCGCCAGACTGGGGGGGGGTACGGGCCCCCGCACGGCGGTGACGGCAGGAGGTGGCGCGCATGGACCCGGTCGCGGCGCTGAGCCGGATCGCGTTCCTGCTGGAGCGCGCCCAGGCCCCCACCTACCGGGTACGCGCCTTCCGCGGCGCCGCCGCGGCCCTCACCGCGATGGGCGGGGAGGAGACGGCCCGGCGGGCCGCCGCGGGCACCCTGGAATCCGTCAAGGGCATCGGCCCCAAGACCGCCCGGGTCGTGGAGGAGGCCCTCGCCGGGGCCGTCCCCGGCTATCTCCAGGGGCTGGAGGACGAGGTCGCCGCCCACCCCGCGGGCGAACCGCCGCCCAGCCCCGCGGCCGCCGCCCTGCGCGCGGCCCTGCGCGGCGACTGCCACCTGCACTCCGAATGGTCCGACGGGGGCAGTCCCATCGAGGACATGGGACGGGCCGCGGCCGGTCTCGGACACTCCTGGGCGGTCCTCACCGACCACTCGCCGAGCCTGACCGTCGCCCGCGGGCTCTCCCCGGAGCGGCTGCGCGAACAGCTCGACGCCGTGGCCGAACTGAACGCGGCCTGGGCGCCGTTCCGGCTGCTCACCGGCATCGAGTGCGACATCCTCGCGGACGGCTCCCTCGACCAGGAACCGGAGCTGCTGGACGCCCTCGACGTGGTCGTCGCCTCCGTCCACTCCAAGCTCCGCATGGACGCGCCCGCCATGACCCACCGGCTGCTGACGGCCGTACGCAACCCCCTCGTGGACGTCCTCGGACACTGCACCGGACGCCTGGTGACCGGCCGGACCCGCCCCGAGTCCACCTTCGACGCGGCCGCCGTCTTCGCGGCCTGCGCCGAGTCCGGCACCGCCGTGGAGATCAACAGCCGGCCGGAACGGCTGGACCCGCCCCGCAGGCTGCTGCGCCGGGCGGTGGCCGCGGGCGCCCTGTTCGCGATCGACACCGACGCGCACGCCCCGGGCCAGCTGGACTGGCAGAGGACCGGCTGCGAACGCGCCGTGGAGTGCGGGGTGAGCGCCGAGCGGGTCGTCAACACCTGGACGGCGGAGGACTTGCGAACATGGACCCGCACCCGCCGTCCCCCGCCCCGGTGACGTCCCGATCCCGAGACGTCCCGCCCCGCGAGACCCGTCCCCGAGATGCCCCGCCCGAGTGACGCCCCGTCACCGACCGGAAAGCAGGCCGCACATGACGCGTTCCTCCGTCCCCGTGATCGATCTCGGGCCCTGGCGCTCCGGCGACCCCGAGGCCCGGGCGCGTACGGCCGCCCGGGTCGACCGGGCGCTCCAGGAGGCCGGGTTCCTGCTGGTCACCGGACACGGCATCGACCCCGGCCTGCCCGCCCGGATCCGGGAGGCCGCCCGCGCCTTCTTCCGGCTGCCCGCCGAGGTCAAGGAACCGTACGCCGTGACCGTCGGCGGCCGGGGCTGGCTCGGCCCGGGCGCCGAGGCCAACAGCTACGCCGAGGGCGCCCCGTCCCCGCCCGACCTCAAGGAGTCCTGGTCCTGCGCGGCCGACGAGCCCACCGGCCGGCCCGCCGTGGACGCCGAGTGGTTCCGCCCCAACACGTGGCCCGCCGAAGTCCCCGCACTGCACGCCCTGGTCACCGAGTACCTCGGCCGGATGCGCGCCCTGTCGGACGAACTGCTGGAGCTGCTCGCCGAGGCCCTCGGCGCGGCCCCGGACCTCTTCACCCGGCACACGGCGCACCCCACCTGGGGGTTCAACGTCAACTGGTACCCGGGCACCGAGCGGACCGGTCCGCCGCTGCCCGGGCAGTTCCGCATCGGCGCGCACACCGACTTCGGCACCGTCACCGTCCTGGACCGCGAACGCGGCGCGGGCGGGCTGCAGATCCACACGGACGCGGACGGCTGGCAGGACGCGCCCTGGGACCCGGCCGCGCTGACCGTCAACATCGGTGACCTCATGGCCCGCTGGACCGGGGACCGCTGGCGCGCGGGCCGCCACCGGGTGCTGCCGCCGCCCGCCGAGGCACCCGCCGAGGAACTGGTCTCCCTCGTCTACTTCTACGAGTGCGACCCGCACACCCGGGTCGAGTCCCTGCCCGCGCCCACCGGCCGGGTGGTCCACGAACCGGTCGACTCCCACCACTACCTGCGCGCGAAGCTCGACGCGATCACCGTCACCTGACCCGGCGCGAAGGGCCCATCGCCCCCCCCGTGCTCAGTCCTGCGCGCGGGCGGTGACCGGCGCGTCGGTGCGGTCACCGAGGAACTCGTACCAGCGCCGCTGGAGACACAGGTACCGGGTGTCGGCCTCCACCAGCGCGAGGAACGCGTCCACCGTCGACCCGAGCCGCTCGCCCAGCCCCGCGTCCACCAGCGCGCCGTCCGCACCGAACGCCTGGTGCGCCATGGCCAGGCTGAACATGTCCGGATACACGCGGGCCCCGAGGTGTTCCAGCGGCACGCGCAGCGCCCACAGGCCGCGGTTGCCGCCGACCATCGACGGGGACGCCGACACCAGCAGGGCCTGCTTGTCCTTGAAGGGCTGCGGGCGCAGCCGCGACACCCAGTCGACGGCGTTCTTCAGCACCCCGGGCACCGACGCGTTGTACTCCGGCGACGCGATCACCAGGGCCTGGGCGGCCTCCAGCCGGTCGCGCAGCGCCCCGGCCGCCGCGGGCGGGCCCTGACCGGCCTCGTCGTCCCCGTCGTACGGGGGCATCGGGAAGTCCCCGATGTACGCCAGGTCCGCGGTCGCCCCCGCGCGGACCACCAGCCCCGCGACGAGCGCGGCGAGGCGGGCGTTGACCGATCCGGTGCGCGAGGAACCCGACAGCACGAACACGTGCAGGGGCTCGCGGCCCGCGGCGGGCGGACCGGCCGGGTCCTTGGGAAAGGCGAGGGAGGTGGGGGAGTCGGTCGGCGCCACTGCTGCTCCTGGGGGTGTGACCGCTGTACGTTCCCGCGGCCGGACGGCCCCGGACCCTCCCCGCGCCGACTCTAGCGCTGTGACCGGGAAGATTCACCGTGTCACGGCGCCCGGCACGGCACCTCTCCCCCAGCTACCGCTGGGAGGTGCCCCCGGCGTTGTCGGACCACGACGGTACGTCCAGTACGAGTCGCGGCCCTCCGCCTTGCGATGCGTCCCCTCGGCCCTTCGGGCCTGGGGAGACCCCAGGGCACCGGACACCGCGACCCGGCAAACCTCCCCGGCCACAGCACTAGACGCCCGCCCACGGGCCCTCCCCACACCGCGCCGGGAGACTCCGCCGAGCGACCCGCCGCGCGAAACGGTGCGCGGCGCCGCGCTTCGGGCCGGGCCCGGCGGGGCAGGGAGGCCCGTATGACCACGCACCCCTCACCCGCCGCCGCACCGGTGACCCTGGCCCTCGTCGGCGCCGGGCTGCGCGGGCTCACGTACGCCCGGCACGCGCACGCGACGGGGGCCGGACGGATCACCGCGCTCGCCGAGCCCGATCCGGGCCGCCGGGCCGCCGCCGCGGCCGAGTTCGGCGTACCGCCCGAACGGGTCCACCCGCACTGGCGGGCGCTGGCGGCGGCGGGCCGGCAGGCGGACGCCGCGATCATCGCCACCCAGGACCGGATGCACACCGCGCCCGCCGTCGCCCTCGCGGCCACCGGCCACCACCTCCTGGTGGAGAAGCCGATGGCGGCCGAGGAGAGCGAGGCCGAGCGGATCGCCGAGGCCGCCGAGCGGTACGGGGTCCTCCTCGCCGTGTGCCACGTGCTGCGCTACACGCCCTACACCCGCACCCTCAAAGCCCTCCTCGACGAGGGCCGGATCGGCCGCCTCGTCGGCGCCGAACACCTGGAACCCGTCGGCTGGTGGCACTTCGCGCACTCCTTCGTCCGCGGCAACTGGCGCCGCTCCGACACCTCCGGACCCCTGCTGCTCACCAAGGCCTGCCACGACCTGGACTGGCTCGTGCACCTCTTCGGCCGCGCCCCGAGCACCGTCATGTCCTACGGCCGCCGCACCCACTTCCGGCCCGAAGGGGCCCCGCCCGGCTCCGCGGCCCGCTGCACCGACTGCGCCGTCGAGCCCGACTGCCCCTACTCCGCGCCCCGCCTCTACCTCGGCTGCCTCGGCGATCCGCGCCGCGAGTTCTGGCCGCTGTCGGCGGTGACCGCCGAACCGAGCGAGGCCGCGGTGCGGGAGGCGCTGCGCACCGGACCGTACGGCCGCTGCGTGTACGCCTGTGACAACGACGCGGCCGACCACCAGGTGGTCGCCATGGAGTTCGCCGACGGAGCCACCGCCACCTTCACCGTGAGCGCCTTCACCCCCATGTCGGACCGGCGCACCCGGCTGTTCGGCACCCACGGCCACATCGAGGGCGATGGGGCCACTCTGCGGATCACCGACTTCCGCACCGGCCGCGAGGAGCTGGTCGCACCGGCGGGAGGGACGCCCGAGGGCGGTCACGGGGGCGGTGACCTGGCCCTGACCGAGGCCTTCCTGGCCGCCGTGGCGACCGGCGACGGGGACCTCCTGCTCTCCGGGCCGCGGACCAGCCTGGCCACGCACCGCCTGGTGTGGGCCGCCGAGCGCGCCCGCGCCCTCGGCGCCCCGGTCGACGTACCCGCGTAATGGCCCCTCAGCCGGTCAGCAGGACGATCGCGGAACCCCACAGCGTCAGCAGCACGTTGCCGAGCGCGTACGGGACGGTGCACCCCAGCCCCGGGATCTGGCTGCGCGCCCGCTCGTTCAGCGCACCGATCGCCGCCGTCGTGGTCAGTGCCCCGGACAGCGCCCCCATCAGCAGCGGCAGCGGAATGCGCTGCACGAAGTGCCCGAAGAGGAAACCGGCCAGCAGCGGCAGGGAGGTCGCCACCGCCCCGCCCACCAGCAGCGGCCACCCGGCCCGGACCAGCCCGCTCGCGAAGCTCGGTCCGGCGTTGAGCCCCACGATGGTGACGAACATGCACAGCCCCAGCGTGCCCAGCAGCCACTGCGCCGCCGAGGGCAGGTTCCCGTAGGTCGGCCGCTTGCTGCGGACGTGGCCGAAGACCAGCCCCATCAGCAGGGCCCCGGTCGAGGTGGACAGCGACAGCGGCGCGCCCGCCGCGTGCAGGGCCGGAATGCCGATGCAGCCGCCGACGAACAGCCCGCTGGCGATCCACACCATGTCGGTCGCGAAGGTGGTCGGGACCGCCGTGCCCAGGTGCGCCGCCGCCCGCTCCACCAGCGGCTCCGGCCCGGTGATCACCAGGGTGTCCCCGCGCCGGAGGGTGTTGCCCCGGCCCATCGCCAGCTCGGCGCCCGCGCGTTCCTGGCTGACGATGAACACCCCGGTCATGAAGTGCGCGTGGCGCAGCGTCCGGATCGTCGTGCCGTCGTAGGCGTGACCGGTCAGCACGATGTGCAGGGTCTCGGTGCGGTAGCCCAGCAGCTCCGTGTCGTCGGACTCCATGCCGATGTGCGTCCGCGCGTCGAAGGCGACCAGGTCCCCGCGTACGGCGCTCACGGCGACGGTGTCACCGAGCCGCAGCAGGGTCTGCGCGTCGTGGTCGATGACCTTCCCGTCGCGCCGCACCCGGGTGATGTAGATGCGCCGGTCCAACTCCCGCTGCTCCGCCTCGAACTCGCCGACGCCGCGGCCCGCGAAACCGTCCACGTCCACGTCGTAGGCGCGCAGCACGTGCTGGTAGTAGCCCTTCCCGGCGTCGAGGTCCGGTTCCGGTTCGGCGCTCTCCAGGTCGGCGCCCAGCAGGGCGCTGTCGGCGGCCAGGTCCCGGCGCAGCAGCCGGGGGAACACGGTGGGCAGCAGGATCGCGGGCAGTACGGTGCCCAGCGGATAGGTGACGGCGTAGGCGACGGCGACGAGGTGCGCCTGCTCCTGGGCCGCGTCCGTGCCGAGGCCGGGCAGCTGGCCGATGGTGTCGGCGGCGACCCCGATCACCGCGGACTGGGTGAGGGCCCCGCCGAGCAGCCCGGCGGCCAGCCCGGGCCCGTACCCGAGGAGCGCGGCGAGCCCCCAGCAGGCGGCGAGGCCGCTGACACAGACGACGAGGGTGAGCAGGACCTGGGGGACGGCGTCCTTGCGCAGGGAGCGGAAGAACTTGGGCCCCACGTCGTAGCCGAGGGCGAAGAGGAACATCAGGAAGAAGACGGATTTGATCGGCCCGGTGATCTCCACACGGGTCTGCGAGCCGATGATCAGCCCGGCGACCAGGCAGCCGGTCACGGCCCCGACGGCGAAGGTCCGGTAGCGGATCCGGCCGATCTGGAAGCCGACGGCGACGGTCAGGAAGACCAGCAGCTCGGGGTACGGCTCGAAGATGTGCTCGCGCAGCCAGTCCATGGACGTCCGCCTCCCGGTCCGCGTCCGCCCATCTTCGGTGCGCCCTCCGGGCGGTGCGGCGCCGGAAACCCCGCATCCGGCCGGGTTCACCCGATCGGATGCGCGCACAAAAGAAATACCCCGGTCGGATTGACGACCGGGGTATTTCTCTGCGTATATTTGATGATTCACGACTCCGCGATGACGCAATGCGTTGGAATGTCGTGAAGAAGCTTATGGGAACACTGTATCGCGTCGGGAGTGGAATTGTCAACCGCGGAATTCGAGAATGAGCAGCAATTCATCACGGAGCTGTACGACCGCCTCGACGACCTGCGCGAACAGGCCGAACGCACCGTACGGGGCGCACTGCGCGACGCCGGGACCGGTTTCCAGGCCCGGCTGGAGCGAGATGTCATGGTCGCCGAACAATCCGGACTGCTCTCCGCCCTGAACGCGGGCGAGAACGGCCTCTGTTTCGGCCGGCTGGAGTTCTCCGACGGCCGTGACCACCACATCGGCCGCCTCGGAATCCGCCAGGACGACGCGGAACGCACCCCCCTCGTCCTGGACTGGCGGGCCGACGTGGCACGCCCCTTCTACCTCGCCACCGGGCACCACCCCATGGGGCTGCGGCGGCGCCGCCACCTCACCACCCGGGGCCGCACGGTCACCGCCCTGCACGACGAGATCCTCGACCTCACCGACGCCGAGCGCACCGGACACGAGGGCGCCGACGCGGACGCCGTCCTGCTCGCCGCCCTCGACGCCGCGCGCACCGGCCGCATGCACGACATCGTGCGGACCATCCAGGCCGCGCAGGACCGCATCATCCGCTCACCGCACCGCGGGGTGCTCGTCGTCGAGGGCGGCCCCGGCACCGGCAAGACCGCCGTCGCCCTGCACCGGGCGGCCTACCTGCTCTACGCGCACCGCGAGCTGCTCGCCAAGCGCGGCGTCCTGATCGTCGGCCCCGGCCCCGCCTTCCTCGGCTACATCGGCCAGGTGCTGCCCGCCCTCGGCGAGACGGGCGTGCTGCTCGCCACCCTCGGTGAACTCTTCCCCGGGGTGCACGCCACCGCCGCCGAGCGCCCCGGCTCCGCGGCCGTCAAGGGCCGCGCCGCGATGGCCGACGTACTCGCCCGGGTCGTCGCCGACCGCCAGACGCTGCCGGAACACGTGCCCGCGGGGCTCGGCGAGGACACCGACACGGTCCCCGAGGCCGCCCTGGAGATCGACCACGACGACTACGGCACCCTGCTGCTCCACCGCACCATGGCGCACGAGGCCCGCGACCGGGCCCGCGGCACCGGCCTGCCGCACAACCTGGCCCGGCCGTACTTCGCCTTCCGGATCATCGACGCGCTCACCGAGCAGCTCGCCGACCGGCTCGGCGCGGACCCGTACGGCGGCCCCAACCTGCTCGGCCCCGACGACATCGCCCAGCTCGGCAAGGAGATCGCCACCAGCGGCGCGGTGCACGCCGCCATCGACACCCTGTGGCCCTCCCTCACCCCGGAGCGGCTGATCGCCGACTTCCTCGCCGAGCCCACGCACCTCGGGCCGCAGGAGGCCGCGCTGATCCGGCGCACCACGGGCGGGTGGACCCCCGCGGACGTGCCGCTGCTGGACGAGGCCGCCGAGCTGCTCGGGACCGACGACAGCGCGCTGCGCGCCGCCGAGGAGCGCGAGCGCGAGCGGCGCGTCGCGTACGCGCAGGGCGTGCTGGACCTCTCGCAGGGCTCGGAGTCGTACGAATTCGAGGACGAGGAGAGCGAGTTCCTCGCCGCGCACGACCTCATCGACGCCGAGCGGATGGCGGAGCGCCACGAGGAGGAGGACCACCGCAGCGCGGCCGAGCGCGCGGCCGCCGACCGGACCTGGGCCTTCGGGCACGTCATCGTCGACGAGGCGCAGGAACTGTCCGAAATGGCCTGGCGGTTGCTGATGCGGCGCTGCCCCACCCGCTCGATGACCCTGGTCGGCGACCCCGCGCAGACCGGCGACGAGGCCGGCTGCGGATCCTGGGAACGGATCCTGGCGCCGTATGTCGGGGACCGCTGGGAACTGGCGCGGCTCGGGGTCAACTACCGTACGCCCGCCGAGGTCATGGAGCTGGCGGCGGCCGTACTGCGGGCCCATCACCCCGGCTTCGAACCGCCCAGCTCGGTGCGCTCCACCGGGGTCGCGCCGTGGATCCGGGAGACCGACGACCTGCCCCGCGCCGTCGCCGGCGCCGTCGCGGACCACCTCGGGGCGGAGGGCAGGCTCGCGGTGATCGCGCCGCGGCCGCTGCACGTGGGGCTGGCGGCGGCGCTGGCCGGTGTGCGGGTGGAGGTGCGGGCGGGGGAGGAGCCGGACCTGACCCGGCCGGTCGTGCTGCTCGACCCGCGCCAGGCCAAGGGGCTGGAGTTCGACACGGTGATCGTGGCCGAGCCCGCCGACCAGCTGCCCAGCGACCTGTACGTGGCGCTGACGCGCGCCACGCAGACGCTCGGCGTGCTGCACACCGGGCGGCTCCCGGCGGGGCTGGGCTGAGCCGCCCCCGGGCGGGGGCGGCCGCGGGCGGGATCAGGCCTTCCAGAAGAAGACGGCGGTCATCCGCTTGTCCTCCAGGGTGGTGCCGCAGTAGTCCGTGGCGCTGTGGATCATGTTCGCGGAGTAGAGCAGCAGCCGGTTGGCGCGGTGGGGGACCTCGATGTCGGGGACGAAGGAGTCCGGCGACACGAACCGGGTGCCCAGCGCGTCGACCAGGGTGTTGTGCGGGGCGATCACCTGATTGCCGCCGACGCCCCCGCCGGGCAGGCTCTGGCGGTAGAAGCTGGTCCCGCACCCCTTGGGCACGAGGGGGTTCAGGTACAGCACGGCGGCGTACTTGCACAGGCTGCGCGAGTCGGTGTGGGGGCGGGGCTCGCACTCGCCCGCGCCGACGACCTGCACGCAGTTGTGGTTGAAGGTACCGCCCCCGGCGGGCCGTTCGGCCCAGATCTCGCGGGCGCCGGTCGCCTTGCGGACCAGCTTCTCCACCCGCTCCAGCTCGCCCGGGTCCAGCCCGGGCATGGCGCGCAGCCCGGGCCAGCTCTCGGGCTTGTGCGGGTACCCCTCGGTCCAGTCGTCCCTGGCCAGCGCACGCTCGCGCACCGCGTCCGGGTCGGGCAGCACGTCGTCCAACACCCAGTAGTCGCGGCCGCGGGTGGGCTTGCGGTAGGGGAGGACGGGGAGGGCGGTAGGTCGTGGGGGCATGGGAGGGACGCTAACGGCCCGCCCCGCCCCGGCAGTCGAAAGAAGTGGTCAACCTTGCGTCAAGTGTTTCCCATCCGGCCGCGAGGAACGGACTACTTCCGGACAGCGTCCAGAACGCCCCGGGCGAAGGAGTCGACCGCCCCGTCGAGCTTCTTCAGGCTCTCCGGCGTCGGCTCCGTGCGGGCGTCCGCGGTGACCGTCACGGTCAGCAGCAGGTTGCTGTCCCGCAGCTGGAGTTCGCGCACCTGGTGCAGGTCCTTCGGCTTGTCGTAGCCGAAGCGGATCGCCTCCCGGCCGACGTCCTTGACGTCGACCTGACCGCCGTCCGGCACGGTGGTGCGGGTGTCGTTCCTTCCGGTGGCGAAGACCTGCTGGGCGAAGGCGACGCTCTCCGTGAAGGCGAAGTCCACCTCGACCTTGACGCCCCCGTACGCGGCGGCGCCGCTCTCCGCCAGCGGCTGGGTGCAGCTGAAGCCGGGGGAGCCGCCGCTGGTCCGCTTCGCCCGGTCGGCGACCTCCGCACGACTGCCGAGCGGGTCGGCGAGCCTCTCGTAGGGCAGGGTGTTGCAGATCTCGTCGGTGGCCACCCAGGGGTAGCCGCCCTTGCCCTCCTGGGAGACCTCCTTGACCGCCCCGTCGCCGCCGCCGCAGCCGGTCGCGGCGAGGGCGAGCGCGAGGGTGGCCACGGCGGCCAGGGTGGAGCGGGCGGGTCCGTACCGGCGCATCGCGAATCTCCTGTCAAAGGCTCGCGTGACACTCAACCACGCCGCGCTGCACGGGAGTTGAGAACCGGCGGATTGGCGGCCCGGCCCGGCGGCGACCGGGCGGAACCGTACCATCCGCCCGCGCCGCCGCCCGGATCTTTGTCCGTTCGTGATGGGCCTTCCGTACGGACCCCCCAACTCGCCTAGCGTCCCTTGGCACCCGGGAGCACCGCGCCGAACGGGCAGACACGGCGCGGCTTACCGGACCCGCACAAGGAGGCACAGTGCTGTCATTCCGCCGATCGTCCCTTGCCGGTCTGTCGCGTGCTTCGCGACAGGTGATCGGCACGGGCGTGGTCATCGGGGCCCTCGCCTTCACCCTGATCGCCCTGCTGATCCCGGTGCAGAAGTTCGGCGGCAAGACCGCCGCCGCGGCCGCCGCGGCGGCCAAGGTGCCCGCCCCCGACGACGACGGCTCCGGGACGCTGAGCACGGCCTTCGGTCCGCTGAGCCCCCAGGACCGGGACTTCGTCCGCAAGGTGCGGCTCGCCGGACTGTGGGAGCTGCCCGCCGGGCGCCAGGCCCAGCAGCGCGGCACCCGGCCGACCGTCCGCACCGCCGGAGAGCACCTCGTCGAGGGCCACACCGAACTCGACCGACGCGTCCTGGAGGTGGGCGAGGCACTCGGCATCGACCTTCCCGACCGCCCCACCGAGCAGCAGCAGGGCTGGCTCACCCAGCTCGACCGCGCCCAGGGAGCGGAGTACGAACGGCTCTTCATCCAGCTGCTGCGCCGGGCGCACGGCAAGGTCTTCGCCCTGGTCGCCCAAGTGCGGGCGCAGACCCGCAACTCCATGGTCCGGGGCCTGGCCACCGACGCCAACACCACGGTGCTGGACCACATAACGGTCCTGGAGGCGAGCGGTCTGGTCGATTTCGACGGGCTCGCCGACGCCACGCCCACCCCGACGCCCACCCCCTCCACCGGTCCCCGACCGACGAAGTGAAGTGAAGTGATCGCATGAGCAAGAACGGCCACAAACGCCGTCTCCGGCCGACGCACAAGGCCCTCGCCCTGGTCGGCGCCCTCGTCCTGGGCGGTGGGGGAGTCGTGATCGTCACCCAGCAGGCCTCCGCGGGCCAGGACTCCGCCCGCAGCGCCCCGGTGACCGCCACCATCGACTGTCCCGACGTCGGCGACACGCTCCGGGACGTCCCCGAACAGGCCCGGTCCGAGGTGGACGACAACCTCGCGCAGCTGGACGCCCAGGTCGCCGACGCCTACGCGAAGCTCGCCTCGGGCCGCGCCCGTGCGGACGCCCTGCTGGCCGGCCTGAAGGAGCAGCGCGGCGCGACCATCGGCCGCCTCACCGACGCGCTCGGGCGGGCGTCCGTACGCCCCGAGGGGCTGGCGGCGCTCGGCACGTGCACGATGAAGCAGGCCCCGGCCGCGGACCCGGCGGACGATCCGGCGGCAGCCGCAGCGGCCGCGGCGGACGCCGGGAGCGCGGGGGGCAACGCCCCGGACGTGGCGGCCCGCAAGGGCGGTGCGGGCAGCGGGGGCCCGGCGCGCAGCGACTTCGTCGCCATCAACACCGTACGGCCGAACGTGCGCACCCCCGCGCCCTCCTCCCGCGCCTCCACCGGATCCCTCACGGTGAACTGCGGCCGCAACGAGAACCGCCACCTCAACCCCGACAACGTGATCGTCGCGCCCGGCGTCGGCAACGGCGCCCACCACATGCACGACTACGTCGGCAACAAGACCACGGACGCCTTCTCCACCAACAACAGCCTGGCCGCCGCCGGGACCACCTGCACCAACGGCGACCAGTCCACCTACTACTGGCCGGTGCTGCGGCTGCGCGACGGCCGGGCGGAACAGGACGCGAAGGCGCCCGGCGGCGGCCAGGACGCGAATGTGGGCACGATCCTGAAACCGAAGCAGGTGACCACCGAGTTCAAGGGCAGCCCGGCCGACAAGGTCACCGCCATGCCCCGGTTCCTGCGGATCATCACCGGTGACGCCAAGGCCTTCACCAACGGCACCGCCAACGCCAACGCGTCCTGGAGCTGCACGGGATTCGAGAACCGTCAGCTCAAGGACAAGTACCCGGTCTGCCCCAAGGGCAGTGACGTCGTACGGACCTTCAGCTTCCAGAGCTGCTGGGACGGCCGCAACACCGACAGCGCCAACCACCGCACCCACGTGGCCTTCGCGGGGAACAACGGCGCCTGCCCCGCGGGCTTCAAGGCGATCCCGCAGCTGGTCCAGCGGATCGTCTACGGGGTGCCCGCGGGTGCGCGCTTCGCGGTGGACAGCTTCCCGGAGCAGCTGCACAAGCCGGTCACCGACCACGGCGACTTCATCAACGTGATGTCGGACGCCCTGATGGCGAACGCGGTGCGCTGCATCAACGGCGCGCGCGCCTGCCGCTGACGCCCACCCCCCGACCCTCGGGGCGGCGCCCCCCTCCCCCTCCCCAGCGCCGCCCCGAGCGCGGCTCCGGCCCCTCCTCCGCCGTATCGGCGGGAGAGGGGCCGGAGCCTGTGGTGTGTGTTGGCGCCAGTGGCGAAGTGGGGGAGACGGCCGGATCAGAGGCCGTTGACGCGGGCCATGACGTCCAGCGGGCGGAAGTCCGCCGCGACGGTACGGGCCCTGCGGCCCACCCGGGAGTGCTGGCGCCGGACTTGGGCCATCAGCCGGCGGCTGCGCAGGGCCATCTCCAGCTCGAAGCGGGTGCGCGGGTCCCGCAGCCCGGGGCCGAAGAGCTTCTCCAGCTGGCGCATGCGGTAGCGGACGGTCTGCGGGTGCACGCTCAGCGCCTTCGCCGCCTCGGGCGCGCCGCCGCCCTCCAGCCAGGCGAGGAGGGTCACTTCGAGCCGCTCGCTCTGGCGGGGGGTGAGGTCGTTCAGGGGCCGCAGCCAGCGCGCGGCCAGCGCGTGCGCCAGGGGCTCGTCCTGCAGCAGCAACAGGGTCGAGAGGTGGTCGTCGACGAAGACGGCCCGCGCGTCCAGCCCGGCGCGGATCGGGGTGAGCGCCAGCAGCCGCAGCGCCCAGCGCAGCGAGGAGGCGGTGTCACGGAGCGGGACGGGGTGGCCGACGGCCGCGCACCGGCCGCGCAGGACGGCTTCCAGGGCGCCGCGGGCGTCCGGCTCGGGGCTCGGGACGAGCAGGCACGGCTGGCCGCCGACCATGCCCGCGAGGGCGTCGTCCAGGACGGCCGCCAGCTGCTGGGGCTCGCCGGGGGTGGCCGGGACGATGGCCCGGACGGTGGCCGGGAGGGGCCAGTGCGCCGCCTCGGCCAGTTCACCGAGGGCTGCGTCAGCCATGGCCATGTCACCCGTGAGGGCGGCGAAGAGTTCCCGCCGGGCGCGTTCGGGGGCGTTGCCGGATCCCTGGGCGGGTACGGCGGTCAGGGCGGGGCGCTGCGGACGCGCGCCCGGCTCGTCGTCGCGCTGCTTCGGGATCCGCTGGTGGTCCGGAACCCGCTGGTGGTCCGGGGTCGGCTCCTGGTCCGGTGCGGGACCGGCAGCGTCGGCGCCGGACGCGGGCGTGACGGACTCGCGGTAACCGAGGACCGTGAGCAGGGCCGCCTCCACCTGCTGTCTGACCGCTTCGTCGCCGAGGTCCTCGACCAGTGTGGAGAACTCCGGCAGCCCGTCGCGGAGTTCCTCCACTATACCGGCGGCCAGCGCGGGCAGTTCCTTTCGCAGGACCCGGGTCCATTCGCCGCGCGGGCGGGACCAGATGCGGTTGAGAAGTTCGCACATTGTTACCTCGTTCATGCCGGGGTACGGCCTGTCCCGTGGGAGGGTGGCACGCCCCGTCGGGGCCCGCCTCCCCCTGTGTAGCGGTGAACCGGGCGTCAACCCGGTCACATCCGCACCACTGGAAGGGAATCTTCCGGGGATACTCGATGCGATGACGCTGTGGGCACCAGAAGTTGTCACGTTTCGATAAATCCTGTGGAGACGTTGCGAAGCTCCACGATGCTTCTGCACTCCGGCCCCCGCTCCCGGTCGGCGAGGCACCCATCTGCCGCCCGCTGCCGAGCAGTTCCGACGATCACCCCGGGCGCCGAGCGCGTGACGTGGAGTGCTCGGTCCTGGCGTATGGGAGAACTCGATGCCCCTGTCCCAGATCCGTGCGCCCCGCTCGCACCGGGCCCACCGCACCAGACGCCACGCCGGCGCCGCCGCGGCCGCCGCGGTCGGCCGACGCGCCCTGCGACGGCCGCCCCTGCTCTCCGCGGGGGGCGGCCCGCACCCCGGCGCCCTGGCCGCCGCCGCCCTCGCGGCCCTGGTCTCCCTGGGGGTGGCCGCCCGCGCGGGCGCCCTCTCCCACCTGTGGGACTTCCTCGACTACGGGGCGGGCGTGCTCTCGCTCGTCTCGCTCACCTCCGCCGTCCTGTGGGGCCTGGCCGCCACGGACCGCACGCTGTTCGCCTCGGGCCACCGGATCGCCGCACAGGGCGCGCACCGCGGCCTCGCCGTCGCCGGACTGGGCTTCCTCGCCCTGCACGTCTGGGTCAAGGTCGCCGAGGCACGGACCACCGCCGCCGCGGTCGTCGTCCCCTTCGCCGATCCGGACCAGGCCCTCCTGATCGGGCTGGGCACGCTGGCCGGGTACCTCTTCGTGGCCGTCGCGGTCTCCGGCGCGGTCCGCAGCGCGTTCGCCACCAAGGGCCGGTCCCTGTGGTGGCGGGCCCTGCACATGGGCGCCTACCCGGCTTGGGGCGCGTCCCTGGTGCACGGGCTCAAGTCGGGCCGCCCCGCGAGCGGCTGGGTGACGCTCTCGTACGCGCTGTGCCTGATCGGGGTCGCGGGAGTGCTCGCCCTGCGGCTGCGGAGCAGGCTGCGCGCCGCACCCGCCCAGCCCGCCCGGGCCACCGCTCAGCCGCCGGCCGCCGCCCGGGTCCCGGGCCAACGCCACGCCGCCGTGAGGTCGTTCGTCCACCAGCCGGTGGAGGCGCCCGCCGCCCGGCTGACGGCCCGCCTGGCGCGCCAGCTGGACCGGCGCGCCGGGTCGGCGGGAACCCCGGCGGCCCCGGCCGCCCCGCCTGCGGTGCCCCCGGTCCCGGCGGATCCCCCGCTGGCTCCGACGATGGCGGCCGCGCCGGTGGTGGCGGGCCGGTCCGCGCCGGTCCCGGTGCCTTCGGCGCCGCCGGACCCCATGTCCGTACTGCCCTGGCCCGAACCGCGGCCGTACGACCCGGTGTTGGGTGTCGGCGGATACGGTACGGGCGCCGATCGGCCCGCCGGGCCGCGCGACGGAATCCGGGGCCGGCAGTGACGGACGCGCCTCACCCGGCCCTCGGCTGCGTGGGGCAGCCCCGGCTGCTGGCCGGGCTCGACGTCGTCGACCGGCTCGACCGGATCGGCCACCTCGCCGTCCACGGCAGCCTGCCCCGGTACCGTCCCGACGAACTCCTCGCCCTGGCCGAGAACACGGACCTGCGCGGGCGCGGCGGAGCGGGCTTCCCCTTCGCCCGCAAACTGCGGGCCGTCACCCGGTCCGCCCGCGGCCGCGAGGGGCGGACCGCCGTGGTCGTCAACGGCACGGAAGGAGAACCGAGTTGCCTCAAGGACGCCGCGCTGTGGCTGCACGCCCCGCACCTCGTGCTCGACGGCGCGCTGCTGGCCGCCGCCGCCCTGGGCGCGGAGGACGTGGTCGTCGGCGTGACCCGGGAGGACGTGGAACGCTCCGCGCGCGCCGCCGTGGCCGAACGCGGCCCCTCGGGGAGCCGGGTGCGCGTCGTCCGCCTCCCCGAACGGTTCGTCACGGGCGAGGGGACCGCGCTGATCGCCGGACTCGACGGCGGCAAGGCGCTCCCCTCCGGGCAGAAGGTACGGACGAGCGAACGCGGGCTCGGCGGAGTGCCGACCCTGCTGTCCAACACCGAGACGTACGCCCAGCTCGCCGTCGCCGCACGGCTCGGCGCCCTGGACTACCGGCAGGTCGGGCTGCCCGCCGAACCGGGCACCATCCTGCTGACGGTCGCCGGTTCCACCGTGGTCGAAGTGCCCACCGGAACCTCGCTGGCCTACGTCCTGGGGCTGTGCGGCACGGGACCCGGCCAGGGCGTGCTCGTCGGCGGCTACCACGGCCGGTGGCTGACCCCGGGCGCGGCGCTGTCCGCCGCGCTCTCCCGGGAGTCCCTCGCCGCCTTCGACGCGGTCCTCGGCGCGGGCGCCGTGCTGCCGCTGCCCGAGGACACCTGCCCGGCGGGCGAAGTGGCCCGGGTGGTCCGCTGGATGGCCGACGAGTCCGCCGGACAGTGCGGTCCGTGCGTCCGGGGGCTGCCCTCCCTCGCCGGAGCCGTCGCCGACCTCGTGGGCGGGGGCGGCAGGGCCGCCCTCGAAGCGGTGGAGGCCCGGATGCGCGCCGTGCGCGGCCGCGGCGCGTGCAGCCACCCCGACGGCACGTCGTCCTTCGTTGCCTCCGCGCTCGCCGTGTTCCCCGACGAGTTCCGCGACCACGCCGTGGGCAGCGGCTGCGGGCGCCGGGTCCTGGGCGCCCTTCCGCTGCCCGCCGACGCGAACCCCGAACGGCTCGTCGTCGACTGGACCCTGTGCAAGGGCCACGGCCTGTGCGTGGACCTGCTGCCCGACGTCGTCCGCCTGGACGGCGACGGCTATCCGGCCCAGGGGGTGATGGAGGTGCCCACGGCACTGCGCCCCAAAGCCCTGCGTGCGGTGCGGCGCTGTCCCGCGCTCGCTCTGCGTATTCAGGAGTAGCCCGTCCGGAGTTCAGGGCAGTTCACCGTTTGGCGCGATCTGACAAATTCCGGAATATCCGAAGGGAACAGGGTCGCCGGAGCCTATGAATGGGGCAGGGCGTGAAAGCGCCGTACTTCATCAGAGGGAGTGACCGTGAACAACAGGCGTCGTGGGGCAATGCTGGGATCGGTGGCCGCGGTCGTACTGCTGGCGGCCGGATGCGGAAGCGGTACGGAGAATTTCCGTACGGCGAATGCGGAGCAGCCCGCAGCGAGCAAATCCCCGGGCGGCGGGGGTACGAACGCCGACGGATACGGCTCCGGCTCCGGGTACGGATCCGGCGCCGGCTCCGGGTACGGGGCGGACGCGGCGGCCGACCCGGCCGCCGGTACCGGGAACGCCGCCGCCGGAGCGAAGGGCGGCCCGGCCGGGCAACTGGCCGTACGGGCCGTCCAGGCGGTCGGCAACGTGGTCACGGACGGCGCCGGAGCCACCCTCTACCGGTTCGACAAGGACACCGCCCAGCCGCCCAAATCGGCCTGCGACGGTACGTGCGCCACGACCTGGCCCGCGGTACCGGCGGACGACGCCACCGCCTCGGCGGGCATCGACGCGAACCTCCTGGGCGCGGTCGTCCGCCCCGACGGCACCCGCCAGCTCACCCTCGCGGGCTGGCCCGTCTACCGGTACGCGCAGGACGCCCGGGCGGGTGAGGCGAAGGGCGAGGGGGTCGGCGGCACCTGGCACGCCCTGGCGGCCGACGGCAAGAAGGCCATCGACCAGAAGATGAAGGGAATGGACATGGGCTCGGGCCAGATGGGCCAGGGCCAGACGGGCGCGGACCAGAAAGGATCCGAGCTTTCCGTCACGAATGACGGAAAGCTCGGGAACATTCTCGTGGACGGCCAGAGCCGCACCCTTTACCGGTTCAACAACGACAGTGCGTGGCCGATGAAATTCGGCTGCCTCGGCGGCTGCCTCGACACGTGGAAGCCCGCCGCACCCGTGGACAAGAAGAAGGTGAAGGGAATTCCCGAAGCCCTGGTGGGATCGGTGAAACGGCCCGACGGCACCATGCAGTTGACGATCGACTGCTGGCCCGTCTACACCTTCACCGGTGACACCGCACCCGGCCAGACCAACGGACACAACAAGCAGGGGCTCTGGTTCGCGGTCACCGACGCGGGCAAGAAGGCCCCGGCGGCGGGCTGAGCCGTGCCGACCCCACCGCGCGCCACCGGTCGCGCCCTCCTGCCGGTGGCCGCCCTGGCCCTGGCCCTGTCCCTGCTGTGCGCCGCCTGTGGTGGGGCGGGGACGGGGGCGCGGCAGAGCGCCGGGCGGCCCGCGGCGCGGCCGACGGCCACCGCGCCCGGCTCCCGCACGATCCAGGAGCTGGCCGCCGCCCTCGGCTGTACGGCCGAGGTCACCGTCGAGGCGGACGAACTGCGCGAAGGCGCCTGCGGAACGGGCCAAGAGGCCTACCGCATCGCCACCTTCACCGCCGACGCGGGCCAGACGGCCTGGCTGGCCGAATCGCAGGCCTACGGCGGCACCTACCTCGTGGGCGCCCGCTGGATCGTCACCGCCGCCTCACCGGAAGCCCTGGCCCCGGCCCGCGAGCGCCTCGGCGGGACCATCGAGTCCGGCGCCACCCACATGGGCTCCCACGCCGGGCACGCGTGAGGTGATCCCTGCGGGTTACGGACGTCCGCACTCCGCAACAGCGCGATCCCGGCCCGGTGACGAACCGGATCCGGCCGTCGACCTGGGCGGATGCCGCCCGCTACGGTCCCGCTGACGGGTGAACCTGGCAGAGGGAGACGACGATGCGAGCTGTACGAAGCCGGAGACGGGCCCACGGGGCGCTGGCCGCCCTCACCGTGTGCGGGATGCTGGCGCTGACCGGTTGTCAGGGAGACGGCGAGAGCGCCGGGGGAGCGCCGGGTTCGACGCCCGGCGCGACCCCGCCCGGCTCCCCCTCCGCACCCCCCACGGCCGCCGCCCCCACCCCCGCGAAGTCCGCGCCGAAGCCCTCCGCGAGCGCCACCACCCCGGCGAAGAAGCCCGTTCCGTCGCCCCCGAAGCCCAGTTGCGCATCCGTCGGACCGGAGTCGACGGACACGATCGCCCTCTACCGCTACACACCCGAGGGGGGTTCGTACAACCTCATCGTCAAGCACGGCGCCTGGACCTGCGACGGCGCGAAGGGCGCCGCCCACGGAGAGACCTTCGTCCCGATGGGCGAGGAAACGTACATCCCGATCGCGGAAACGGCCAAGATCACCGCCACGGCCCCGATCCTCTCGGGCCCGTCGAGCCACCCGGTCACCACCCACGAACTCACCGAGTGGCTCGTCGCCCACCCGAACCGCGCCCTCCCGTTCAAGTACCACCTGGGTGCGGGCGGGGTCATCGACACCCTCGACGAGATCTACGTCCTCCCGTAGGTCCCGCGTCCTCCCGTGGGTCCTACGGCCGCACCGCGTGGGCGGTGAGGTGGGAGAGCTGGCGGGAGACGCCCTCGGCGAGAGGGGTGCGGGGCGCCCAGTCCAGGAGGGCCGCCGCCCTGGAACGGTCGGCGAGGGTGGCGTCCACGTCACCGGCCTGGGCGGGGAGCCTGTTCACCGGCACCGCGTGGCCGGTCAGTTCCTCGACCGTGGCCAGCAGGTCGAGTACGCTCGTACTGACCCCCGCCCCGACGTTCAGGACGGTCGTGCCGATCCGGCCGGTCCCGGCGGCGACGGCGGCGCGGACCACGTCACCGACGTAGGTGAAGTCGCGCGTGTGGCTGCCGTCCCCGTAGAGATTCAGCGCCGGCCCCCCGAGGGCCGCCGTCAGGGCCCGGCCGATCAGCATGTCCGGACGCTGACGGGGCCCGTAGACGGTGAACAGGCGCAGCGCGACCGCGGTGACCGTGGACGCGGCCCGGCCGGCGTGGGCCAGGCAGAGCTGTTCCCCGGCGAGCTTGCTGACGGCGTAGGGGGACTCGGGGCTCGGCGCGGTCTCCTCGCGCGTGGCGCCCGCGCTGGTTCCGTAGACGCTGGAGGAGGAGGCATAGACGAGGCGGGGGACGCCGGCTTCCTCGCAGGCGGACAGCACGCGTTCGGTGGCGAAGACGTTGCACGCCGTGTACTCGGCGAACCGCTCGCCCCAGGAGCCGCGGACCCCCGGCAGCGCCGCCAGGTGGAAGACCGTATCGGCCCGGCGGAAGAGCGGTACCAGCGAGCAGGTCTTCAAGTCCCCTGTCACGAAGGTGAAGTTGGGATCGCCGAGGGCTCCGGCAAGGTTGGCCGCCGCGACGGAGTCCGGGTGCGGAGCGCGGCGGTCCACGCCGACGACGGCCGTCCCGTCGGCGAGGAGGGAGTCGACGAGGTGCGATCCGATGAAACCGGCGGCGCCCGTGACCACGGCCCGGGACATCGTGTGGCCCCTCACCGTGCTCCTCCGGTGCCCGCGGAATCCGGCAGGCCGAGGCCCGCCACCACCCGGTCGGCCCGGCGGCGCCAGGTGTGGCGCTCCAGGAACTGCCGCCGCGCCTCGTCACCGAGCTTCCCGCGCAACGCCTCGTCGGCGACGAGTTCGGTGAGGGCGTCCACCCAGGCCTGCGGTGAACCGGACGGCCGCAGCAGGGAGTTGACCCGGTCTTCGAGGACCTCGCGCAGCACCGGCAGGTCCGAGGCGACGATGGCCCGGCCGTGGGACATGTACTCGAACAGCTTCATCGGGGAGGTCCACCGCCCGATCTCGTCGAGCCGGCCCCACGTGTACACCTTGGGCTGGTGCGGGGCGAGGACCACGTCGAAGAGGGGGAAGTAGCCGGGCAGGGCGGCGGGCGGCCGATGCCCGTGGAAGTACACGTTGGGGTGCGGGCAGGGGTCCTCCCAGCGGGCGCGGTCCTCGGCGGTGCCGCCGACCAGATGGAAGTCGAAGGCCGGGAGCCGCCCGGCCAGGTCCAGGATGAGGTCGATGCCGCGCCCGTCGTAGAGGTGGCCGACGTAGCCGATCCTCGGCGCGTCCGGGCGGCCCGGCAGCACCGGGGTGGCGGCCGCCGCGTGCGTCTCCGGCGGGTCCGCGGCGTCGGGTGCGACCACGACCGGCAGTCCGGGCAGGTCCGGGTACGCGCCGCGCAGGTCGCGGGCGAGTTCGTGGGTGATGACCACGACCCGCGCGAGCCGGGGATGTCCGAGCAGCTCGCGCTCGGCCCCGGGCGGCAGGTCACGGCGCAGTTGGTGGACCTCGTACACGAAGGGCGCCAGATCGGCGGTCGCGGCGAGGGCGTACGGGTCGCGCGCGTAGATGAGGTCGGGTGCGCCGTCGCCGGTCAGCAGCTCACGGATGGCCTCGCCGCGCGCGCGGTAGCCGTCCGGGGTGTGGTCGGGGGCGGGGACCAGCCGGATCGGGAACCGGTGCCGGACGCCGTAATAGGCGTACGGGTCCTCCGTGGCGGAGCCGGGCAGGGAGTGGAGGGTCACCTCGTGCCCCGCCTCGGTGAACGCGTCGCACATGCGCATCACATGGACGCCGTTCGCGAAGAACGAGGGGATGCTTCCGCCGTGCAGGTACGCGATGCGCATGTCGTCAGGATCTCCTCGTGGTGGGCCCGCGGGCGCACGTGCGTGCACGTGGCCGCATGCGGTCGTCAGTGGGTGAAGGGCGGTGCGGTGTGTCGTACGTCGCCGGGCGCGCCGGCCCTCACCAGCGCACCGGCACCGTGCGCGGGGCCCGGGTGATCTGGCCGCGCTTCCAGTCCGGCGGGCCCGCCGCGCGGAGCCCCGGGAAACGCCCCACCAGGGCGGCCAGTGCCTCCTGGAGCTGGACCCGGGCGAGCTGCGCCCCCACGCAGAAGTGGGCGCCGTACCCGAAGGCCAGGTGCGCCGGAGCGGCCCGGGTCAGGTCGAGCAGGTCGGGCGCGTCGTGGACGTCCTCGTCGTGGTTGGCCGAGGAGGTGAGCGGGATCAGCGCTTCGCCCTCCTTGATCTCCACCCCGCTCAGCACCACGTCCCGGGTGGCCACCCGGAGGTTGGCGCCGACGGTGGCCTGCGCGTACCGCAGCAGCTCCTCCACGGCGGCCGGAACCGACTCCGGTTCACGGCACAGGAGTTGGTACCGCTCGGGCCGGTCCAGCAGCAGATGGGCCAGCCCGGCCAGCCGGTCGGCGGTGGTGCCGTAGCCGCCCGCGAGCAGCACGACGCAGAACGAGATCAGCTCGCCCTCGCTCAGCCGGTCACCCGCGTCGCGTGCCGCGATCAGCGCGCTCAGCATGTCATCGCCCGGGTGGGCTCGTTTGGCGGCGATGAGACGGGTGAGGTAGTCGGTCATGTCGGCGACGGCCGCCAGTACTTCGGCGTCGGACACGGCGGTGACGCTGCGCATCGCGTCGTTCCAGGCGTCCAGCTGATCGCCGTCGATCCGCGGCGTGCCCAGCAGGTCGCAGATCACGGTCAGGGGGAGCGGGCGGGTGAAGGACGCGACGAGATCGGCGGGCCGCGGACCGCGGTTCATATCCGCCAGCAACTGCCCGGCCAGCAGGGCGATGCCGCCGCGCATCGCTTCCGCCCGGCGTCCGCTGAGCGCGGGCGCGACGAGCCTGCGCAGCCGGGAGTGGTCGGGCGGGTCGGCGGCGAGGATCGAGTCCGGCAGCGTGGTCGTCCGGTTGATCCGCGGCCCCTCGCCCCGGGTGGCCCGGGCGCGGCTGAAGCACGGGTCCGCCAGGACCCGGCGGACATCGGCGTGCCGCGTCACCAGCCACGCGGGGTCACCGCTGGGCAGCCGGACCCGGATCACCGGGTCGGTGCGGCGCAGTTCGGTGAACTCGGGCACCGGGTCGAGCCCGTCCCGGTGCGGGAAGGGGAACGCCCGGATCTCTTGGGCCTGGTTCACGCGCCCTCCGCCCTTTCGTAGACGGAGACGTGGTAGCCGCTGTCGCGGGTGAAGGGCGCTCCGGTCCAGCCGCCCCAGCGCTCCTTGAGCCGCAACCCGGCCCGGAACGCCATCAGGTCGAGTTCCCCGTGGCCCGCGTACCGGAACTCCACGCGCAGGTGCCGGGTCCGCCCGTCCTCGTGGATGACGTAGTGCGAGCGGTAGCGCTGGGTGGACGGGTCGAGCGTGCGGTGGCACAGCACCAGGTGGCCTGGGCCCTCGGCGACGATTTCGGGGCCGGCCGCCGTCGCCAGGGCCTCGGGCACGTGGGCGTCCAGGACGAAGAGGCCGCCCGGGGCGAGCCGCGCCGCGGCGTTGGCGACGCAGCGCATCTGTGCCGCCTGGTCCGGCAGTTCGGCGAAGGTGCCGCCCGCGAGGTAGACCAGGCTGAAGGTCCCGCTCACCGGAACGTCGGCGAAGTCCCCTATCGTCACCGGCGTCCCGGCGCCGCCGGGCTTCGCGTGCAGGCGGCGGACCATCGACTCCGACCCGTCGACGCCGTGCACCTCGATGCCGAGTTCGCGCAGGGGCAGCGCCAACCGGCCGGTGCCGACGCCGAGTTCGAGGACCGGCCCGGCGCCCGCGAGGGCGGCGAGGGCTTCGACGGTCGCTCCGGTGATGCCGGGCTTCGCGAACCAGCGGTCGTAGTCGTCGGCGAACTCGGTGGCATAGCCGGGGCGGTACTCCGGGACGTCGGCGTGCACGGGTGGCTCCTAACCGAAGGGGTGGGGGTGACCGGCGCCGCCACCGGACGGCAGCGGAAGGGCTCCGGGGGCGAGTACGCGGACCACCCGCACCCCCGCCTCGCGGGCGGGCGCGGAGGTGGTGTCGACCAGGACCACGTCCTGCCCGGTGTGCCCGGAGAGCACATCGAGCGGGTCGGGCGCGTCGGGGGCCGCGGGCGGGCCGGGGGAGCCTGGCGGGTCCGTCGCGCCCGCGGCCCCGGCCGCGTCCCCGGGACCGGGCCCCGCGCCGGGACGTACGCCCCACAGTCGCAGGCTGTCCTGCCGGTGGTAGGCCCACAGCGCGTGCTGGACCGCGGACGCGGGCGGGGTGGCGCCCCGCCACCGCTGCCAGGCCCGGCGCGCGACCTCCGTCCCCATGCTCCACCGGACCATGAGCGCCTCGTACGCGGCCTTCTCCACCAGGGAGTTGAGGGCGGGTGCGCCGTCCGAGGGCCCGCAGCGCGCCCCGAACGCCTGGCCGGTGCCGTTGGGCCGGTGCAGGCACACGACGACACAGGCGGCTCTGGCCGGGGCGGGCAGGGCGAAGACGGTCGCCGTCAGACCGCGCTCCCGGACGAACCCGGCCAGCGGCGGCGGCAGGGCGGCCGCGACCGGGCCCGGCGGCCGGTCCGCGAGGCCGTACCAGCTGCGGCGGATCAGATCGCGTTCCAGTACCTCCCACGCCGCGTGCCGGATCGCCGCCGCCGCGTCGGGGTGCGCGGCGATGCCGGTGGAACCGGACGACTGCGCGGCGTCGCAACCGGCCGGGGGCCGGTGGTGGAGGAACGCCGAGCCCGCCGGGACGAACACCTCCGCGCCCCCGGCCGTCCGGCCCCGCACCCACAGCCGCCGGGTGTCCGCCCGCGGCTGCTCCCCCGGCTGCGGCCGGGGCTCGACGGCGGGGATCCCCCCGCGCTTCAACTCCGTGAAGGTGCCCACCAGTTCAGGGACCGCCTCGGCCTCCCGGCCCGCCATCACGTTTCCTAGCCGCTCCAGCAGCTCCCCGCGGGCACCCAGGGCCACCCGGGCCCGGTCGTGCCCGGCGGCGCTGCCGACCAGCACCGGCGATCCGCCCGCCGCGCTCGTCGGCTCGAAGGCCGCCGAGCGGGCCGCGACCCGGGCGAACAGGATCCGTGGATGCGCGGGATGGGGCGTGAACACCTGGGGCGCCCATGCCGTCACGCGCTTCCTCCGAGGACGTCGGCGCACTGCGCGAGCAGCTCTTTCCCGTGGTCGCTCAGCTGGTCCGCGTGGGCGTTCAGGGCGTCGACGGCCTGGTACGCCGATCCCCGCAGCGCATCGTGGCGGGCACCGACCGCCGGGCCGCCCGGTCCCTCGGGCCCGACCAGCCGGCGGTACAGCAACACGCTGCGGGCGAGCACCACGGTCTGCTGGAACAGGCCGGTGAGCGGCCGCGGGTCGGCCCGTAGCGGTGTCTCGACGAGCAGTTCGCCACCACGCTCCGAGCCACCGCGCTCCGAGCCACCGTGCTCCGAGGCGCCGCGGTCAGTGGCGTCCGTACCCCGGGGGCCGTCGGGCAGCAGGAAGGGCTCGGTCATGGCCGCCGCGTTGCACCGCGTGTGCGCCCCCTCGTGCACCAGCGCCTCGGCGAACCGCACCGGGCCGGGCAGTCCGGCGCCGCTCGTCGTCAGGCGGGCGCGGTGGACCAGTACGGCGCCGTGCACGGTGAAGTCCGTGAAGCCGTCGATCGCCTCGCCGTCCAGCAGCGCGATCTCGGTGACCGTCTCCCGTACCTCCGCGGCCGCCGCGGGCCAGACCCGCGTCAGCAGGGCGACGGCCCGGGCCAGGGCCTCCCGTTCGGACGCGCGCCAGGCGACGACCTCCGCCGTGACCACCTGGCCGTCCGCGTCCAGACGGGCCGGGATGCTCCGCAGCGCGCGGGCCACACTGCGCGTCAGGTGGCCCTGCGGGTCGGCGGGCCCGAGGGCGGACGGTGACGCGCCGTCGAGCCGGTCCGTCAACGTCCGTCGCCGCTCCGGGTCCAGCGGGCCGGTCCGCAGCGCCCGCGCCGCGAGGTGGGCGACCTCGGCGACCGCCGGACGGCGCAGGCCGTCGGGGCCCGGCGACGGCAGCCCGGCGCGTTCGAGCACGCGCCCCACGCGGCGCAGCAGTTCGGTCCGCTCGCGGACGGCTTCCTCCGCATCCGGCTGGACACGCATGCTCTCTCCTGCTTTCTCCCGCTCTCACCCGGGTCTTCGGCAGCGAAGTGCGGCGGGCCGCAGGGCCCGCCGCACTGAGTGCAGATGCGCCGTCGCTAGTCGCGGGAGGGGATGTCAATCATCAGCGCGAGTTCGGGAAGGTCCTCGTCCGCGAGCTGTTCGATCTCCTCGTTCATTGACGCTCCCTTCACCTCACCGGCCCGGCCGTGTTCGGTCGGATCCACCGGCAGCGTCATCGTGTGGGGCGCGGTGGGCGCGGCCAAGGGTGACCGGGCGGCCACACGGGGTATCCGGACGCCTTCACCGAGTCCGGAATCCGGCTTGCCGCCATGCCGCGCGGCCGTCGCCGTGGTCCGGGACCGGCCGCTCGGCGCCCCGCGCCGCCCGGCCGTCGTACCCCTGCGAGCTGCTACGCCCCGGTCGGCCGGGCGCCGGTGGCGGCGACCGGGTGCGGAACCGGTCCACGGTCCGGTTCCGGCCTCCCGGCGTACGCCGGGCCGGGGTGAAGATGTCCGGATGACACGGCCTATCGCCCGGCGGGAGGGGCAGGTAGTGGGCTGACGGAATCCTCCTGCGCCCCACGGGCGCCGTACGCCCGTGTTCTTTCACGAGCGGGGGAGTCCATGGCGGGGACTTCACAGGGAGGGAAGGGAACGCATGACGGGGGACTGGCAGCTCGACGTCGATACGCGGCGCTGCATCGGTTCGGGGGTGTGCGCGAGCGCGGCCCCCGGCCGCTTCGTGATCGACTCCGCGGCCGACGGAACCCGCAGGTCGCGGCCGACCGCCCCGCGCGTCCCTTCCGATGACGCGGTGCTGGACGCGGCCTTCACCTGTCCGGTGGAGGCCATTTCGGTCGTCGAGCTGGACAGCGGGCTGACGCTCTTTCCCGAAGGCGGTGAACACCACTGATGACGACGGACCCCTCGCCCCTTCGCGGATCCACCCCCGCGTCCTCACCGGCATCCGATGTCTACGTCCTCTCCTTCCCCAAGTGCGGGCGCACCTGGCTGCGGGTCCTGATGGCCAAGGCCATCTCACTGCACTGGGGACTTCCGATGGAGCTGTGCCGCGACCTGCGGCTGGAGGAGTTCAGCGCCGTGGATCCGCGGATTCCGACGATCACCTTCTGGCACGACGACCGGGTGGGCTGGCGCACACCCGCCCAGCTGTCCACGGACAAGGAGCCCTACCGGGGCTCGCGGGTGGTGTTCCTGACCCGGGACCTGCGGGACACGACGGTCTCCTACTACTTCCAGCGCAGCTTGCGGCCGGACAACCCGTACGCGGGCCCGCTCGGAGAGTTCATCGGTGAGGCCGAGGGGAGCCTGCGCACCTGTGTGGAGTTCTGGAACATCTGGCAGGCCCGCCAGGACGTGCCCCGCGCCTTCCTCCTCACCTCCTACGAACGTCTCGCGAGCGACACCGCCGGTGAACTCGGGCGGATCATGGACTTCTGCGGCCTCCCGGACGTCGGACCGCGGGCGCTGGCCGAAGCGGTGGCCTTCGCCAGCTTCCCCAGCATGCGCGCGATGGAACTCAGTGACGCCTTCGACTCGGAGCGCCTGCGGCCCGGCAAACCCGGCGAGCCCGAGTCCTTCAAGACGCGCCGAGGGATCATCGGGGGATTCCGCGACTACCTGACGCGGTCCCAGACCGACGGGATCGACGAGCTGATCCGGACCGCGCTGGTGCCCGAGTGGCACGCGCTGGCGTTCGCCGCGGACGGTCTCCACGGCGAACCGCCCGGCGCCGCTCAGTCGTGAACCCGTAGCCCCCGGACGTCCGGCAGGACCAGCGGCAGCAGGGCGGCCACCCCGATGAGCAGCGACGCGCCGCCCAGCGTCGCGCGCAGCCCCAGCAGTTCCGCGGCGGGACCGGCGAGCAGGTAGCCGACGGGTACGGCGACGAGCTGGCCCAGCGCCGCGTACGACAGCGCCCGGCTCAGCCGGTCCGCCGGGATCCGCGCCTGGACCAGGGTGGTCCACAGCAGGGTCGAGAGCGCACCGGCGGCGCCGGTCACCGCGGCCGCCACCGCCAGGGCTCCGGCCGGGGCGCCCGCCGCCATCAGCGCCGGGGGAAGGGCCATCGCCGCCGTCCCCGCACAGCTCACCGGACCCACCCGGACCGGCTGCCACCACAGGCCGAGGGCCGATCCGGCCACCAGCCCCCCGGCGAAGCCCGCGGCCACCAGACCCCAGCCGGCCACGCCGCCCAGCTCGCGCTGCGCGTACACCGGCCCGAGCACCTGGTAGCCGATCAGCCACAGCGGCACCACCACGGCGGACTGGAGCACGAGCACCCACAGCCAGCGGCGCGACCGGAAGTCCCGCCACCCGCAGGACAGTTGCCGCAGGAAGCCGTCGGCGCTCCGGTCGCCCGTACGGCAGGACGGTGCCAGCCGGGAGACCAGAAGCGCCGCCCCGGCGAAGCTCACCGCGTCCCAGCCGATCACGCAGGCCGGGGAGGAGAGTCCCACCAGTACGGCCCCGAAGGCCGGGCCCCCCACCTTGACCGTGGTCTGAACGAGCTTGAGCAGCGCGTTCGCCTGACCGCGCAGCCCGTCCGGCACCAGCTCCGGCAGCACCCCGGCGCCGGCCGGCACCGAGAAGGCGGCCGCGCCGCCGCAGAGGGCGGACAGCACGGCCAGCCACCAGATCCCGCCCGCTCGCGACCAGAGCAGGACACAGGCCAGCGCCTGCACGCAGGCGCACGCGCCGTTGGTGACCGCCAGCACACGGGTGCGCGGCCAGCGGTCGGCGCTCACCCCGCCGACCGGCAGCAACAGCAGCTGGGGGGCGGTCCCGGCGGCGAGCACGAGCCCGAGCCCGGTCGGCCCGCCGCCCTGCCGCAGCACGGCCCAGGCGAGCGCCACGGGGGCCACGCCCGTCCCCGTCCAGCTCAGCAGCCGGGCCAGGAAGTACAGCCGGAAGCCCCGGTGCGACAGCGGGGCGAGCACCTTCCCGGCCCGTCGGCGCGGGGCGGGGACGGCGTTCGGGGTGATCACGTCCGGCAGGGGCACTGCGACCGTGCCTCCTCCGGGCCACGGAAATCTTCTCGATCAAGGAACGCGCGCTCCGCCGTTTCGACGCGGGCTCATCCGGGTGACGCGCGGAGCCCGGCGGCCGGCCGCGGGCTGCCCTGCCCCGGCCAAATTCAGTGGCGACTTTCGTGCAATTGTGCGAGCGGCTTCGGCAACTCCCCTCATGACCATGGTATTTGTGCGGTTATTTCTGGCCATTGGGCTGATTGTCCGAGAGTGGAATGCGACTTCCGGAGAATTCCGGCCATGGCGTGCCGCGGTGATTGCCGGGCGCGGGCGCTCTTGACATCCGGAGGGTTGTGGGGGTGGGGCGGAGCGTGGTTCGGACCGGGAGATTCCGGTTGATTCCTTGGGCAGGGGTAATCCGCGGTTCGGCGCCGCGGTGCCGGTGTGCTGTCCGGATATCGACGGCCCCGGTCGGCCGTGGCCGGTTCGCTCGGGTGTGGTGAGGGTGCCGTCGGCATAATCTCGACCGGTCGAAGACTTCCCGCGTGAATCGCAGAAAGCGGAAGGGGATCGTCGTGTCCGAAGAAATCAGGGAGTTTGATCTCGGCCCCTATGTGCCGCACTCGGTGGGTGTGGGCAATGCAGGCAAGTTGTGGGTGACCTCGGACAGCAAGTGCGTGATCCGTGTGAATCCCGCCCGGCCCGGAGAGATGGGCTATGTCAATCATTCGGTGATGCCGCAACTCTCGGCGGGAATCATGAAGGACCCGCACAATCGGTCCAAGATGTGGTTCGCGGCACCGGCTCCGCCGCGGGCGGAGGACCCGATCGTGGAAATGGACACCACGGCGGGATATCCCTTGAGGTTCTTTCCGCTGGAGGATGACGCGAAGGCCCAGAGCATCGCTCTGGAGACCAGGGTGACGGGGTCCGGCGGCACGAAGAAGACGGAATACAGCCTGCTCTTCGCCGAGCCCGAACACAGCTACGTCGGAATCCTCGACATTCCGGAATCCGGATCCGGTCAGATCCAGCGCATGACCGTCGAGCCCAGCACCTGGCTCTGGGACGTCGCCGTCACCTCGGACGAGGAGCAGAAGAAGCACACCTATTGGCTCACGGGCCAGAAGCGGGTCAACAACCCGCCCAGGACGGTGAACGGCCTGTTCCGCCGCGAGCCCGGGCAGCACACCTGGGAGCGCATCCCGCCGCCCCGCGGGAACGACCAGAAGCCCTTCTACGTCAAGGCGGACACGGAAGCGGTGTGGGTGACCTTCACCGGTCCGAACCAGGTGGGCCGCTTCGACCTGAACAGGGGCACGTGGATCACCCGGGACCTGGGCACCGCCGTGCCACAGCAGCTGGCGTTCACGCCGAACGGCGAGGTGTGGGTGACGTCCAGCCAGGGCATCCACGTGTTCGACAGCGCGATGGCGGACGAGGGCTTCATGGTCCGGCTCCCCAACGCCGGCACGGCCAAGGGGATCTGCGTCGGCAGCGACGGGAACATCTGGTACACCAACCCCACGAACAAGACCCTGGGCAGGTACCTCACCTCGCTCGCCGCCCTGGGGGCGCCCTCGCTCCTCGGCCGGACCCAGGTGGTGTCCCACAGCACATCCGCGGTGCACGCGAAGGAGCACGTCGACCGGCCGCTCATCGCCGAGTACGTGGCCGGTGGCCGGCCCGTACCGGGGATCCCGCTCACCTGCCGGGTCAAGGCCGAAGGGGCGGCCTTCGACGACGGCACCCAGGAGCGGATCATCCTGACCGACCAGCGCGGCCGCGTCGCCCTCCCCGCCGTGTACGCCGGTGAGATCGAGGAAGAGGCGGTCCTGAGCGTGGGTCTCGGCGACACCGAGCCGCACGCGGCCACCCTGCTGCACATCAACCCGGCGTAGCGAATTCCCCGCCCCAGCCGGACCGTTCCACCCCTTCGGAGGGAGAACAGCATGCCGCCCGTGCCATCATCCAGCGACAGCGGAAAATTCGCGATCGAGGCCTCAGCGGTCGATCTGACATGGAGCAGCGACGACCGGAACGTGTGGTTCGTGACCGCCGAGGGAAGCCTCGGCTATTTCGAGCCCCGCAGTCCGTGGAGCAGTACCGTCTTCCCACAGGTACCGGTACCCGCGGGCCGGGCCGATTGCATCCTCGCGTGGCCGGGCCACGGCGTGTGGACGTTCGTCACCGGGCAGAGCGACTCCGCGTTCGTCCGATGTGACAGCGACGGCATCTACCAGACCCACACGTTGAGCGGCAGGACGCAGGTCCGGTCGCTGGCCTTCGCTCAGGACGAGCGGGGCCGCACTCAGATCGTGGCCCCCCTGGCGGACTGGAATTCGCTGGCCTTCTTCGATCTCAGCGGTGGCATCTCGCAGTCGCAGGGCCACTCGACGAACCTGTACGGGATCGCCGTCGCGGAGCAGGATCCGACCCTCTGCTGGCTCAGCTCGCCGGAAGGCCGCTCACTGGTCAGCTACGACATGGCCACCGGCCGGTTCTCCACGCCCGTCAACGTCGGTGCCGAGCCCGGAGATCTGGCGATCACCCCGGCGGGCGATGTCGTCTGGGTGGCCACCACCGACAACAGGATCTACAAGTACACCGTCCAGGACAAGCGCTTCTCACGCATCGACATCCCCGCTCCGGCACACCGTCTGCTGGCGGCGGCGGACGGCACGCTCTGGTTCGCCAGCGTCGCCGGGGACGCCATCGGGTACGTGCTGCCCGGGGCGGACACGGCGGTCACGATTCCCACGGGAGCGCGGTCCCGTCCTTCGGGTCTCGCCGTTTCCGGGGACAGCCGGCTGTGGGCCGCGCTGTCCGGGGAGAAGGCCCTGCGGGGTGTGTCCCGCTACAGCCTGGCCGTGGAATCCGGTGACCGGCAGACGGCCGTCGTCGGCTCCCGCTTCACCGAACCGCTCGCCGTCAAGGCGCTCCAGCTGGACGGCAGCGCGGTGGGGCGGCAGCGGATCAAGTTCACGGTGGAGGGGGGATCCGCCGTCTTCGAGAACGGCCGGCCGACCGAGACCCGTACCACCGGGAACGCGGGCGACAAGCTCGGCGTGGCGACCAGTTCGCTGCTCAAGGCGGTCAAGGAAGGTACCTGCGTCGTCACCGCGGTCTGGACCGAGACGGACGCCGTGGCCTCCTTCACGCGCCTGGACATCACCCCGGAGCCGGGTGCCGCGGACCGCGTCCGCTACGTCTCGGGAGCCGGGCAGAGCGTACCCGCGGGCAAGTCCTTCGACAGCCCGCTGACGGTCATCGTGGAGGACGTCGAAGGCAACCCCCTCGAAGGCGTCGAGACCATCTTCGAGATCCTCGGTGAGCACATGGCCACGTTCCCCGGAGAGGTGGACACCGCCAAGGTGCCCAGTGCGGCCGACGGTTCGGCCGCGTCCCCGGTCCTCACGGCCGGGGAAACGGCGGGCACGTTCTCGGTGAAGGTCCGGGTGGCGGACACGTCGGTGAGTCTCCTCCTCGAACTGACCGTCAACTGAACGTTGACCGACCCTGGTTGACCGCGACCCTTGGAGGAACCGCCCCGCCATGCCCGACAACGGACCGCAGGACAACGGATCCCGGCTGCTCACCGAGTTCGACTTCGAACTGCCCCACGGCTACGTCGATGCCCGTGGGACCGTGCACCGTCAGGGCACCATGCGGCTCGCCACGGCCCGCGACGAACTCTCGCCCCTGATCGATCAGCGGGTCAGGCAGAACCCCGCTTATCTGGGGGTCGTCCTGCTCAGCCTGGTCATCACCCGCCTCGGGACCGTGACCGACATCCACGCCGGTGTGGTGGAACAGCTCTTCGCCACCGACCTCGCCCATCTCCAGGACCTCTACCGGCAGATCAACGGCCTGGAATCCGGGCACAGCACCGTCGCCTGCCCGTCCTGCGGCACGAGCTTCGCCGTACCGGGCCCGACGGCGAGCACCCGCCTGGGGGAAGCGTGACGCACCCCGCGGGCCGGCTCCGCGAGGAGACCGCGTACATCGCCTACCACTTCCACTGGTCGTACGCGGACATCGTCTCCATGCCACACGGAGAACGGCGCGCGTGGGTGCGGGAGATAGCCAGGATCAACACCGCGCACACCGAAGGCCGGTGAGCGCGGTGAGCGCGACACGGTGGTGGCGCCGTGTGCCGCCGGAGGTCCCGGACGCCCGGCCGGAAACCTCGCGCGAGGGCTGGCGGGCCGTGCCGCCCACGGGTCTGATACGGATCCACGCCGTGGCGACCAGCGGGCTCGGCACCTTCCGGCGGGACCTCACGGCCTGGCGCCCGGCCCCGGCCGTCACGGCCGCCGGTCGGCCCTTGCCGAGAGGCGTGCCGATGGCGGGTGGGCCGGGGCTGCTCGGCCCGTCGGCGCCCGCGGCGCCGCAGCCGGCTGCCGCCACGCGCCGGGTGTGGTGGCGCGGCGCCCTGCGGTCGGTGGCCGAGGCGATGGGCGTCCGGCGGGCTCCGGGCGGGGTGCCCACGGAGGGGGCCTCGCGCTCCGGTGCGCGTACCGAGGTCCCGGACGGCGGGGGGTACGGGTCGGGCTCTGTCGCTCCGGCCCGTGCCACAACGGCCGTGCGTGGTCTCTCGGTTGGCCCGGGAGGCGGGACGCCCGGCATCCCGATCGCCGTGCCGCCGCCTGCCATGGCGTCCGGTCGTACGGGTCCCCGCGGGGACCCGCGGGCGTCGTTGTCCGCTGCCTCCGCGGAGAGGGACGGGGACGTGGTGCGTACGGGTCCCGGGCACGGCCGTCGCTCTGGTCCCGGTCCGGGACCTGCTGCGGGGGCCGGGCCCCGGCCCGGATCTGGATACGGGCCTGTGCCTGGCTCCGGCCCCGTGCCGGGGAGTGTCCCCGGTCCTGGAGCAAGGTCCGGTTCGGGAGGCGGAGTCGGGCGTGGGCCTGGTTCCGGCTCCGGTTCCGGAGAGGGCCCTGGACGGGGAACGGGGTCCGGGGCGATGCCCGGATCCGGCGGGGGCGCTGCCGGCGCTACCGGGCGCGCATCCGGCCCGGCTCCCGTCCCCGGCCCGGCTGCCGGGGCCGGTCGCGGCCCCGGTGCGGACACCGGTCCCGGTGGAGTCGGCCCCGGCCAACGGCCCGGGGCCGGATCCGGAGTCGCTTCTCCCTCAGGGGCCGACCCGGCCCCTGTACCTCGGCCGGGGACGGGAGCCGGGCCGGGGCACGTGCTCGGCGTACGTCCCGTGGACGGTTTCGGCCCGGGTACCGGATCCTGGCCCGAGCCCGGTCCCCAGGGGGACCGGCCGGGTCACGCCGACCGGCTCGAACCCGCGCCCGGTGCCGGACGTGGCCCCGGATCCGTACCGGACCATGAAGTGGGCCCGCGGCCAGCGCGCGAAGCCGTGCACGGCGTGGATCCCGGCCCTGGGCCCGGTCCCGCTCACGGGCCCGGTCCGGGGGCTCGCTCCGGGGGCGGAGCCGTGCTCGGTGTGGATCGGGGACCCCGGGCCGGAGCCGGGGGCGGTCCTGGACCCGGTCCCGCTCACGGGCTCGGTCCGGCGGCTCGTTCCGGGGGCGAAGCCTTGCTCGGCGTGGATCCCGGACCCCGGCCGGGAGTCGGGGGCGGCCCTGGGTCCGGTCCGGCTCACGGGCTCGGTCCGGCGGCCCGCACCGGGGGCGGATTCGGCCCTGCCGAAGCCCCGCCGCCGATGCCGTTCGCCGGATCCGGCGTGCCCGGCCGCCCCCCGGACGGGGGACCCGCACCGTACGGCCCGCCGCCACCCGCCGGCCCCCGGTCCGGTCACGGGGTTCCCTCCCCGCCATCGGGCGGCGCCCGTTGGGACGATCCGTCGTCCCACGGACAGCCCGCCGCCGGCCCCGACCGCAGTGAGCGGGACGGTCATCATCCCCGCAGGCTCGGCATCGGCCGCCCGATGCGGCACGCTCCCGACACCGCGATGCCGCTCGTACCACCGCCCGCCCCACAACGCGGCGCGCAGCCGTCCGGATCCCCTCCGTCCGCACCCCCGTTCACCTTTCCGACCGGCGCTCCGGGGCCCGTCGTACAGCCCGCCCCCACCGCCTCCGCGCTCGCCCGTGAGATCGCCCGGCACCACGCCGACCTCCTGGCCGAGGCGGTGCTTCCGGCCCTCGCGCTGTCGCGGGCGGATGAGCCGTACGGGCGCCACACACCGCGGCGGCCACCCCCGCCGGAACCCGGCTGGGACACGTCCGCGCCCCGGTGACGGCGCGGTGACGACCGACCTCGGCAAGGACCCGGACCGACCGGCCGACCGACCGACCACACGGAGTGCCCTCGCATGCTGGACCAGCCGTTCGCCATCAGTTCCCACTTCCAGCTGTCCATCGGGATGCACGCCCTGGGATCGTTCACGTCCTGCGACGGTCTCGGCTGCACGATGGAGGTCGAGGAGCGGGTCGAGGGCGGAATGAACGGGCACGTCTGGCACCTGCCGACCCGGCTGCGGTACACGAACGTCACGCTCACCCGGCCGCTGTCCCAGCAGACGGTGCTGATCTGGGCCTGGCTCCAGCAGCAGGTACGGGAGCCGGTGCGCCTTCCCGGACAGCTGGTGGCGCTCGGCCCGGACCGGCGGCCCCTGGTGCGGTGGCTGCTCGACGGGGTGCTGCCGGTGCGCTGGAGCGGGCCCGCCTTCGATGTGGACCAGTCGCAGCCGGCCCGGGAGACCTTGGAGATCACGCACAACGGGTTCCTGGGGATCACCCTCTGACCGCGCCCGCACCGGCGCCCGCACCGGCGCCGCCCCCGTCCGTCCCGCCACCCTTCGAGAGGACCGCATGCTGTCCGAGCTGCTCGGAGGCGCGCCCGTACGCGCCGCCCTCGTGATCCACGATCCGCCGACCGGCACCGGCAACGCGCCGGGACCCGAACGCGGGCGGGTCCGTATGCACTTCAATCCCGAACGCGTCCAGGTCGGCAAGCGGGCGCACTGGGACCGCAGCCGTTCGCCGTCCAACGGCGAGGCGGCCCGGGCCCAGTTCGTGGGCGCGCAGCCGCGGACGATGAGCCTGGAGGTCTTCCTCGACGCCGGTGACTTCCGGTCGAACGTGCAGGAACAGGTCGAGAAGCTGCTCGACTGCTGCGCCCCGACCGCACGGAGCACCACCGCGAAGCCGGCGTCCGCGCCGTGGGTGCGGCTGGAGTGGGGCCGGTCCCGGACCACCGCGTTCCTGGCGCTGGTGACGCAGGTCGACGCGGTGTACACGCGGTTCGGGCACGACGGGATGCCACTGCGCGCCACGTGCAACGTCACGTTGGAGGAAGTGGGCGGGTCGACGCCCCGGCAGAACCCGACCTCGGGCGGCGACGGGCCGGTCGCCACCCACCTGATGGTCGCCGGGGACACCCTGGCCGGGCTGGCGTGGCAGGCGTACGGGGATCCGACGCAGTGGCGGGCGATCGCGCGGGCGAACGACGTCGACGACCCGGCGCGGGTGCCCGTGGGCACGCTGCTGGTGCTGCCCGTGCTGGAGGAGCGACCGGAGGCGCGACCGGAGGCGCGACCGGAGGCGATGGCGCATGGGTGAGCGGCTGTACGCGGCGGAGCCGGTCATAGCGTTCGGCGCCACGCTGGAGGAACTGTGGGCGCAGCGGCTCGTCGAGGCGGCCGTCGACACGCAGATGGGCCGTCCGGCCCGCGCCCGGCTGCGGTTCCGGGATCCGGAGCACCGGCTCCTGGCCGCCGCGCGGATCGCCGTCGGGGCGCCGCTGACGGTGTCGGTGGCCGCCGTGCGCCGCCAGGCGCGCGCCGTCCTGTTCGACGGGGAGGTCACCGGCCTGGAGACCGAGGTGGACACGGACGGCACCTTCACGACCGTACGGGCCACGGACCGCGGGCACCGGCTCATGCGCGGGCGACGGGTGGCCGCGTACGTCGACACCACGGTCGCCGAGGTCGCCGAGCGGGCGGCGGCCCGGCACGGACTCACGACCGGCCGGATCGAGGCGGACCGCACGAGGATCGCGCACCTCGCCCAGCCCAACCTGACCGACTGGGAGCTGCTGAACCACCTGGCCGACCAGCGCGGTCTGCGGCTGGCGGTCGTGGGGAGCACGCTGCACATGAGCCGCCCCGAGGCCGCGAGCGGCGCACCCGCGCCGACGACGGGCGCGGACCGCAGCCCGTTCGTCCTGGAGTACGGGGAGAACCTGCTGGCGCTGCGCGCCGCGGTGTCCTCCGAGGGCCAGGTGGCCGAGGTGGAGGTACGGGGCTGGGATCCCGAGGGCAAGGCGGGGCTCTCGGCCAGGGCCGGCGCGGGCGACAGCGAACGCCTGCGGCTGGGCACGACGCCCGCGCGGCTGGGCACGGCGTTCGGCGGCCCGCCCGCCCGGCTGCTCGTCAGCGGACCGGGCTGCACGGACGCCCGGCAAGTGGACGCGGTGGCCCGGGCGGTGGCGGCCGAGACGGCCGCCGCCATGGCCGAACTGGACGCCGAACTCGCGGGCACGCCCGAACTGCGGGCCGGTGTGCCGGTCGCCCTCAGTGGTGTGGGGGAGCCCTTCACCGGCAAGTACACCGCCACCTCCTGCCGGCACACCTTCGACGGTGAGCAGGGCTACCGGACCTGGCTCCGGGTCGGCCCGCTGCCCCCGCCCGTCGCGCCCTACCCGCCGCCGCTGACCGGCCTGGGCGTCGCCGTCGGCGTCGTCACGGACACCAAGGAGCCGGGCCAGGGCCAGCGCGGTGCGGTGCGGCTGAGGCTGCCCTGGCTGTCCCCCGACTACGTGACCGACTGGGTCCGTACCACCCAGTGGGGCGGGACCGGCGGAGGCGGCGTCTTCGTCCCGGAGGCCGGGGACGAGGTGCTCGTCGGTTTCGAACACGGCCGCCTGGACCGGCCGTACGTGCTCGGCGGCCTCTACAACGGTGTCGACGCCCCCACCGACCACGGTCTGCCGCTCATCGACGCGCGGACCGGCCGCGCCAACCGGCGCTCCCTGGCGTCCCGTACGGGCGACCGCCTCGAACTGCTCAGTGCCGACGACGGCCCGCAGGGCGTCCGGCTCACCACGGGCGACGGCAGGCTCACCACCCATCTGGACCGGAAGGAGACCACCATCGCCTTCACGGCGGGCGAGGGCGAACGGACCGTGCGCATCGCGCTCGACGCCCGCGGCGACGGCACCCTCACCATCGACGCCGGGCCGGCGGGCAGCCTGGTCCTCAAGGCCGGCACCGTGACCGTCGAGGCGGCCGGAAGCGGTGGTGGCGAACTCACCCTCAAGGGCGCCACGGTCACCGTGGAGAGCGCCGGAGAGCTCCGGCTCGCGGGCGCGCGGACCACCATCACCGGCAACACCGTCGACATCAACTGAGCCACAGCGGACCGCCTCGGGCGAGGCGGTCCCGTCCCCCTGGGAGAGAGACCGTGGACATCATCGGAGCGGGGTGGGCCTTCCCCGCCGTCATCACCGGCAGCGGCCGGGTGGGCCTGGCGACCGGCGCCGACGACGTGGAGCAGGCCGTCCGCATCATCCTGGCCACCGCCCCGGGCGAACGCCCCATGCGCCCCGAGTTCGGCTGCGGCATCCACCGGCTCGTCTTCGACTCGCTCGATGCCACCACCGTCGCCCGCGCGGACGTGGAGGTGCGCCGGGCCCTCGACCGGTGGGAGCCGCGCATCGAGCTGGACGACCTGCTGTTCAGCACGGACACGGTGGACACCGGCGTGCTCTACATCGACCTCCGCTACCGGCTGCGCGCCACCAACGAGCCCCGCAACCTCGTCTTCCCCTTCTACACCCTGCCCGGCGCCCCGGCCACGGCCACCGCGTCCGGCGCCGCCCCGGGTGCGTGACCCCGTGGCCGACCTGCCCGTACCCGACCTGCCCGTACCCGACCTGCCCGTACCCGACCTCGACGACCTGCGGTTCCAGCCGCTCGTCGACGCCGCCAAGCGCGCCCTGCCGACGCGCGCACCGGAGTGGACCGACCACAACGTCTCCGATCCCGGCATCACCCTGATCGAAGCCTGCGCCGAACGCGTCGACCAACTCCTCTACCGCATCGGCCGCATGACGGACCGTCAACGATCGGCTGTGCTGCGGCTGATGGGCATCGCGCCGGTGCCCGCGTCGCCGGCCCGGATCCTCGTCGGCTTCCGGCGGGAGGCGACGGCCGGACCCTGCGTCATCCCGACCGGCACGGAGGTGCGCACCCAGGGCCAGGACCCCGTCGTCCTGCGCACCACCGAACCGCTGGTCCTCCCCGACGGGCAGCGCGCCGGGACGGCGCAGGCCCTCGAGGAACCCGAGGCGGTGACGGAGACGCCCGGTGCCGCCGACGGCCTGCCGGGCGCCCGCTTCGCGACCGGCCGCCGCCCGTGGCGCCCCGCGGCGCCGGAGACCGACCCGCCGTTCGGCCCGCCGCTCACGGTCCGTGTCGACGGCGGCGAGTGGCAGGCCGTCAGGACCTTCGCCGAGGCCACCTGCGAGGACCCGGTGCACTGGTGGGACGAGGCCGCTGGTGAGATCGTCTTCGGACCGTTCGTCCCGGCCGAGGGCGGCGGCGGCCAGCAGCGCGGAGCCCTTCCGCCGGAGGGAGCGAGGATCACCCTCGCGTACTCGGCCTACCGCGGTACGCGCGCCGGTCTGCCGGCCGGCACACCCCTCGTGGTCGACTCGCCGGGTGGGCTGAGCGCCGTCGTCCACAGCGTGTCCGTCCCCGCGCGGGACGCCGAGACCCGGGAACAGGCGCTGGAGCGGGCCGGGCTCGGCCTGGCGCCGATACGGCGCGCGGTCACCGCCGCCGACCACGAGCAGCTCATCGACGAACACGTCGAAGGACTCGCCCGGGTACGGGTGACGGCACTGACCCGGCCCACCGACTCGCGGGTACCGGCCGCCCTCGAAACACCGCCGCGCCCGGCCGTGGTGCTCGCCTGCGCCGTCGCCGCCCGGGACCCGCGATGGGCCGTGCACTACCACGACGACGGCGGAACGGTCACTGCCGTCAGGCTGCCCCTGGAGCCGCCGGACACGGGTGGCGGGGCGCGGTCACCGGAGCTCGGCGACGACGCCGTACCGCCCGTGGTGGACGCGCGGCTGAACGCCGTCATCCGGCTCGGCGAGGACGAGCCCAGGCTGTGGTTCTTCGGCGACCGGTGCTTCTGGGACGGCGCCGTGGAAGCGAAGCCCATCAGCGTCGAATTCCCGGGCCTGCCCGAGGAGTTCTGCGCCGATCTCGACGAGGTCGCCGTGCTGGCCGATTCGCCCGCCACCTGCGAGCTGTTCTTCTTCAAGGCCGGAGTCTTCCACCACCGCGCCTACACCTACCACGACCGGACGTTCACCCCGCAGGAGGGCGGCCGGGGTGTGCGGTCCCTGATCTCCGAATCGTTTCCCGGCCTCTCCCCGCAACTCCAGGACTCCCCGGACGCGGTGGCCGTCCTCGACGGCGTCTTCTTCTTCATGAAGGCCGCGCGGACCGAGCCCGCCCTGTGGCGTCCCGAGGACGCCCCGCTCCACGTCCTCCTCGTGCCGCGCACCGCCGGGGACCCCGAAGAAGCCGTGCCGCCCGGGGAGTTCGACGTCCCCGCGGACGTGCTGCTGCGGGTGAGGGGAGTCGTGGAAGCCTCCCGGCTGCTGGGCGCCCGGTTGCGCGTCGGCGCGCCCCGCTACCACTCCTTCGGCGTCCGGGCCACCGTGCGGACCTGGAGCAACACCCCGGAAGGCGGCGGGGACACCCAGAGGGCCGCCGAACGGGCCCTGCGCCGCTACTTCCACCCCACGGCCGGCGGGCCCGACGGGCGGGGCTGGCCATGGGGCCGCCGGGTCCACGCGGGTGACGTCCTCGCCGCGCTGGAGCCGGTGCCCGAGATCCACGGCACCACCGAGGTCGCCCTGACCCTCCCCGGCCGGACCGTGGCCGAGTCGTCCGTCGAGGTCTCCGACGGCGGGCTCGTCCTCCTCGACAGTGCCGCCCTGACCATCACCGTCGCCCCCGCCGAGGACTGAAGAGGACTGAAGAGGACTGAAGGAGACCGCCGTGCACCCCACAGCCCCCGCAGCCGTCCGCGGCCCCGTCCCGCTGGCCCTGCCGGCCGTCTACCACGACGACACCGTCGTGCGGGCGTTCGCCATGGCCATCGGCGAGGCCCTCGCCCCCGCGGAGGAGCTGCTCGACGGCCTCGACGCGCTGCTCGACCCCTGGCGCGCCCCGCCCGCCTTCCTGGACTGGCTCGTCCGGATCACGGGGGCCCGGGTCGAGCCGGGCTGGACCGCGGACCAGCGGCGCAAGGCCATCGACCTCGCCCCCCGGCTCGCCGCCCACCGGGGGACCCCGTACGGACTCCGGCTGGAGGCCAAGGAGATCCACGGCTGGGACCTCGACATCGGCGACCCCGGTGGAGTCCGTACGACCGACGACCCGCCGGCGCCGGCCGGCCGCATGCTCACCGTCACGCTGACCGCCGGCGCGGGGGAGGACCAGCGGGCGCTCGAACGCAGGCTCACCCGCCTCGTCCGGGCACACTGCCCGGCCCATCTGCCCTTCAGCGTCACGGTCATCAGCCACTCCTGACGAGAGGTCACAGCAGGGATGAGTCTGCCGACACCCGAGTACGACGGGCGCACCCGCGACGAGATCGTCGCCACCGCCGTCGCCGCCGTGCGCCGGAGCGCACGGGCCTGGAGCGGGCAGGACCGGACGGACCCCGGCCGCGGCCTGATCGACACCTGCGCCGACATGGTCACGGCGGCCCGCGACCGGCTCAACCTGGCCGTCGACCAGCGCCGGCTGCAGACGCTGCGCCTGCTCGGCGTGCGGCCGTACCGGCCCGCGCCCGCGCAGACCGACGTGGTCTTCCAGCTCGCCGCGCCGCCACCCGAACCGGTGGTCGTCCCCGCCGGTCTGGAGGTTGCCACCCGGCCGGTGGGCGAGGCGGAGCCGGTCGTCTTCAGCACCTTGACGGAGGCTGTGCTCAACCCCTGCGTGCTGGTCGCCGCGGGCGAGTTCACGGAGCGGGGGACGGGCGGCGGCGCCCTGGAGGGCACGCTGACGGCACTGGGTCCCCGTGCGGGCCGGGCCGTCGAACCGGGCGGACTGCCCTTCGCCGGACCGCCCCTCCACCTCAACCTGCCCTACCCCGGGGACTTTCCCCTCCCGGGGGAAGGCCGCGACGGCCCCGGCCCGGGAGCCACCCGACCGGGCGGCCGCGCCGAGGGCCGCGCCGACGGCTCCTACGTCCTGGCCGTCCTCTCCGTGCCCGTACCGAACGCGCGCGTGACCCTCGACATCGCCAGGGGCGCCGGAGAGGACACGGTCCCGGGCCGCTGGGAAGCCTGGCAGGGCATGCACTGGACCGGCTGCCACGTCGTCACCGAAACATCCGAGACCGAGTCCATCGCGGGGGCGGACCGCCCGGGCCGCGTCACCCTCGACCTCCCGCCCGCCCACGCGCCGGCCCGGCTCCTGCTGCGCCAAGGGGCCGACCCGGAGCACGACTCCCTCTGGCGCCTGCGCGACGTGGGCCTCATCCGCTACCGCGCCGCCCCGGGCGGCAGCCCGCTGACGGCCCTCGCACTCAGCCCCGTGTTGACCGTCCCCGTCCCGGTCGTCCAGGCCCGCCTCGTCCAGGACGAGGCCCTCGGCACCGCGACCGGAGCCCCGGGCGAACGCCTGCGCTTCGCCCACCCCCCGATGTCCCGGGCCACCGACCCCCTCGTCGTCGAAGCGACCCTCGCGGGCCGCACCCAGCGGTGGACCCATGTCGTCACCCTCGCCGGATCGGGGCCCGACGAACGGCACTTCACCCTGGACCCGCGCACCGGCGAGGCGGTCTTCGCGTTCGTCGTGGCCGGGGCACGGGGGCCGCGCCGGCACGGTGCGCCGCTGCCGGCGGGCGCGGCCGTACGGATCCGGCGCTATCTGACCGGCGGCGGCGCCCGCGGCAACGTACCCGCCCGCACCGTCACCGTGCTCCGGACACCCCTGCCCTACATCTCCTCCGTGACCAACCCCGCCCCCGCCGTCGGCGGCACCGAGCGCGAGAGCGCCGCCGCCTGTGCGACGCGCAGGCCCCTGGGCTCGCCGGTGCCCGAACGGGCCGTGGTCCCGCACGACTACGAACAGCTCGCGCTGGCCGCCTCGGCGGGCATGGCCCGCATCCACCACGTCCGGTCCGTGCCCGGGGACGCCCTCGACCCGGCACGCAACCACGTGCCCTGGCTGCCGGCGAAGACGGAGATCCGGTTCACCCTGCCGGCCGGCACGGACACCGTGCCCGCCGGTACGCAGGTCACGACGGCGGACGGCACCAAGGTGTTCACCACCCTCGGCGAGGCCGTGCGCCTGGCGCCGGACGCGGCGGGCAGCGCCTCCCTGTGCCTTGTCCCCGGAGCGAGCGCTGCGAACGGGATGTTCGCCGCGGGCGACTACGGGACCGCGGGGTTCTCCGGGCCGTTCAGGGAAGGAGGCGGGCTCGTCCTGGGGCTGGTGGAGATCAAGAAGCCGCACGACCCGCGCCGTCTCACCCTTCGGCTGACCATCGGAGGGCAGCGTGGGCGAGCGGGGGAGGAGTCGGAGGAGGACCGCATCGCGGTGTCGGTCTTCGCGCCGCGGGCAGGAGCCTTCTGGTGGGACCTCGACGACCCGCTCGCCTATGCGTCGGGGCCCGCCCAGTCGTTCACCCCGGAGGCGAGCGGCGGTGGCGTCCGGCTGGGCGAATCCCAGCGGTGGCTGACGGCCGTCGACCGGGGTGAACTCGCCGGCACGGCCCGGGACGCCGTCGCCGACCGGGGGGACCACTTCCCCGAGGAGGAAGGGGCGTGCTGGATCGCGGTCCAGATCCATGACCCCGGGGCCACCCCCACCACCACGTACACGGTCCACGCGGACTCCGGGAGCACCGCGCCCGTGCCCGCCGAGCAGTACGAGGAACGCACCGTGGACGGCCACCCGTCGTACGAATCCACCGGCGAGCCGGGCCAGTCCTGCACGCTCCTGAGCCCCAGGACGTCCGGCCCGCTGCCGCGGATCCTGGTCGACGGCGAGGCGTGGACGACCGTCACCTCCTTCGCCGGATCCGGCGAAGGCGACGAGCACGTGGTGATCAACGCGAGCACGGGACGGGTCCACTTCGGGCCCGAGGTGACGGGCGGCCCCTCCGGCACCCGGCGGTACGGTGCGGTCCCCGACCGGGGCGCGGCCGTCACGGTGGCGGGCCCGTACCGCGTCACCCTGGGCGCCGCCGGGAACGGCGTGCCCGAGGGCGGCATCGACCGCCTCGTCAGCGGGGACGACCGGATCGGAGTGCGCAACACGACCCCCACGCACGATGGCAAGGACGGCTACACCGACACCAGCGGAGGCAGCACCCAGGCCGGGGTCCGGCTGATGGTGATCCCCTCGGTCACCGCCGACGCACGCGGCTGGTTCCCCTTCCACATGCTGACACCCGGCCGCGACGCCGGTGACACGCTGCGGCGCGCCCTGCGGACCGGCCAGCCGGAAGGCGTCCCGGTGTGGCTGGAACAGCCCGGCTACCACGGCATCCGCATCGACGCCAGGATCGTGCCCGCCGACTACCGGACCGCCACCGAGCGCGCGGAACTCGGCGCGGCCGCCGAGCAGGCCCTGTACCGGTACTTCAGCCCCGTCGGCGGTGGCCCGGACGGTACCGGATGGCCGCTGGGGCGCCCGGTGCACGTCGGCGAGGCGTTCCGGGTCCTCGAACAGGTGCCGGGCGTCGCCCGGGTCGCCACCGCGCACCTGACCCCGGTCGATCCGCGCACCGGCGCCGAAACGGCCCCCGTGGCGCGCCTCGACTGCGGGCCCGCCGAGACCGTCTACTCCGTCGAACACCGCGTGACCGTCGCGGAGGTGCCCTCATGATCCACCCGAACGTGAACCACCCGAACCTGAACCACCCGGACATGAACCGCCCGCACACGGCCGCAGATCCCCGACTGCTCGCCGTCGACTGGGGCGCGGACAGCCTGGCCACCGTGGACCTCACCACACCGGAGGAACCCCGCTCGTTCGCCACCGCGGTCGAGCGCAATCCGCGCGCCGTCGCCGTCAGTACGGACGGTACACGGGCCTACGTCGCCAACCACGGCTCCGGAACCCTCTCGGTGGTCGACCTCGCCGCCGGCGGCGCTCCGGCGGTGCTGCGGAGCGTCGAGGCCGGGAACACGCCGTGCGCGGTGGTCGCGGGCCTCGCCCACGACCAGGTCTGCGTGGCCGACCGGGCGGGAGGCACGGTCGTGGTGTTCGACAAGGAGGGGCACCGGCCGGTCGAACTGCAGGTCGGCGCAGGCCCGTGCGCGCTCGCGGCGGCTCCCTCGGGGCGGTTCGTCTGTGTCGTCGACGAGACGGACGAGACGGTGGCGGTGGTCGACGTCGACGTGCCGGGTGCCCCGTGCGTGACGGCGACCGTCCCCGTGCCCGGGGTCCTGCGGGCGCTCGCCGTGTCCGCGGGCGGCCGCTTCGCCTACGTCGCGAGCCGGGGGGACGGCACGGCCGGCTCGGTGACGGTCCTCGCCCTGGACGGCGGCGCCTCGCCCGTGGGCGCCCCGGTGGCCGTCGGGGCCGAACCCCGTGCGATCGCGCTGAGCCCCGCCGGTGACCGTATCTGCGTCGCGAACCACGGTTCGGCCTCGGTCACGATCGCCGATGTCGCCCCGGACACCGGCCTGTTGGGCTCCCCGGACACCCTCGACGTCGGCCCGCATCCGGTCGCGGTGGCCTTCGCCCCGGACGGCGGGACGATCCATGTCGTCAGCCGGACCGCCGGCACCCTCACCGCCGTCGACCTGGACACGGGCGACCGTACGGACCTCCCCGTGGGCGCCGTGCCCTCCGCGGTGGTCTGCGGGTCCGACGGCCGCCACGCGTACGTCACCGACCAGGCCACCGGCCAGCTGATCGCCGTACGCGCCGCCCCCCGCCGGACCGGCGAGACCGGGACGGGAGCGGGGTCACGGCCGGTCGGCCTCGCCGTGTCACCCGACGGCCGGTGGGCGTACGCCGCCGACTCCGCCACGGACCGGGTCGCGCTGCTGGACCTCGGCGGACAGACCCCGGGTGATCCGGTCCGGCTGGGGGACCCGCACCAGCCGTGGGGCGTCGCCATCGCGCCGGACCGCTCCCTCGCCTGCGCGACCAGCCCCGGCTCGGCGCACCTCCTCGTCATCGAACCCGCCCCGGGAGACGTGCTGGACGGCGCCGGAGCCGTCCGCGTGCGGCCCGTCGCCCTGGCGCAGGGGGCGCAGCCACGGGGTGTGGCCGTCACCCCCGACAGCCGCCTCGTGGTGACGGCCGACGCCGGCACCGCCACGGTGTCCCTCGTCGATCCCCGGGGCGGCTCGTACATGATCGGTCAGCGGACGGTGGACTGCGAGCAGCCGAGCGGCGCGGCCCTCTCCGGGGACGGCCGGACGCTGTACGTCGCCGACTTCGGTCACACCGGGAGCGGGCAAGCGGGCGGACAGATCGCGGTACTGCGCAGGACGGGCCCGTCGCAGTGGCAGCACGTGGGCGTCATCACCACGGAGGTCGGCCGGTTCTACGGCCCGCACGAGTTGGCCCTGTCCCCGGACGAACAGCGCCTGTACGTGGTCAATTACGAGCGCGGCGGGGTGTCGGTCCTCGACCGAGACTCGGGCGGCGACACCTGGACCTTCCGTACCGCAGTCACCAAGAGCGGTATGACGCGGCCCTACGGCGTCGCCCTCTCGCCGGACGGACACACGCTGTACGTGTCCAACGCGGCCAACTCCAACGGCACCGTGGAGGTCTTCGGCGTATCCGCGGAAGAGGCGGTCTTCCAGCGAACGGTCATGGTCAAGAGGGGCCCGGCGAACGCGGACATCTATCTCGGACTCGGGCTCTCCCCGGACGGGCAGTTCCTCTACGCTGCCGACCCGGAGGACTGGAGCGCTCAGGGGAAGGGCAGCGTGTACGGCGTACGGGTGATGGGAGACGCCCCGCCCGCGCAGATGCAGCTCGTCGTCGCCCCTTCCGAGGCGGGCATCTTCGGCCCCAGCGGACTCGTCTGCCCGGACAACACGACGCTGTGCGTGGTCAACAGGGGCCGGAGCGGCGATTCGGTCGGGCAGGCCTGTCTGTCCGTGATCACGCTCGACGCGTCCCGGCTCGGCGTGGCCGAGGCCAAGACCACGCCGCTCGCCGGGGCCGACCTCCCCTATGCGGCCGCGGTCTCCGCCGACGGCACCCTGTGCGTCGCCAACTTCGACGGCAAGACGGTCACCGTGTTCGGCACGCAGGTGACCCCCGTCCCGGTCGGCGGACAGGGGCCGTCCCGGCCCTGGGACGTCTGCGTCACCCCGGACGGCGTCCACGCCTACGCCACCGACCGGGCCGCGGGGGCGCTGCGGTGCGTCCGCATCGCCGACCACGACGTGACCTCCGTCGTGGTGGGCGAGGATCCGACGGGCGTGGCGAGCGGCCCGGACGGCATCCACGCCTATGTCGCCAACCACGGGGACGACAGCGTCTCCGTCCTGCGACGGGCCCTCGAACCGACCGGTGTGACGCTGCCCGTCACCGGCGGTCCGCACGCCCTCGCGGTGCACCCCGGTGGCGACGTCGCCTACCTGGCCCGGGACGGCGGCCTCGACGCGATCGACCTCGGGGGAGCGCGGACCGGAGCGGGCCTGGACCTCGGTACCGCCCTGTGCGCGGTCGCCGTGCACCCGGCCGGGGCGTACGCCTACGCGGCGGACGCCGGTGGTTCCGTACCGGCGGTGCACGTGGTGGACCTGGCCCTGCCCGCCCGTCCGGCACGCGCTGCGGTGCCCCCTGTGGAACTGACCGGCGGCGCACGGCCCACGGGCATCGCGCTGCGCTCCGGTCAGCCATGGGGATACGTCAGCGGCGCACAGGGGCCGGGGTCCACCGGGGCGCTCTGGGTGCTCAACACCGCCTCTCCGCAACGCCCTTCGGTGACCGGCGCCGTCGAGCAGCCCTTCCCGGCCATCGACGCACTGGCGATCCATCCGGGGACCCCCGGCCACCTCTACCTCCTCACCCGGTCCGACGGCGTCCGCCGCCTGCGCGTCCTGGCCCTCACCGACGATCCCGCGAAGCCCCGCCCGCTCCCCGGCCCCGGCATCGAACTCCCCGCCGACGCACGGGACATCGCCGTCCACCCCGGAGGCGGCCACGCCCTCGTCGGTACGGAATCCGGCGCCGTCCACGTGCTCGGCCTCGCCGACCCGGCCCGGCCGCGGCTCGCCGGTTCCACCCGGGGCCCGGGCGCCCGCGCCGTGCCGGCCCACCGGCCGGACGGCCGCGGTGCGCTGTGCCTCGCCGGGGACGTCCTCGCCGAACTCGCCCTGGGGGTACCGGCCGTGGTCGCCACCTGGCGCGACCCGCGCCTCGTACGGCCGCGGTCGGTGGCGGTGTCGGCTGACGGGGCCTGGCTGTTCGTGACCACGGGGAACGCGGAGACCGCCGAGGCGACGGAGACCAGCGGCACCCTCCTGATGCTCGACACTCGGACCGGGACACTGCGCTTCACCGTCCCGGCCGGCACCGCGCTCGCCGGTATCGCCCCGCACCCCGAGCGGCAGCGCGTCCACCTCGCCGACCAGGGCGGTGCCACCGTCCCGCTCGTCGACACCACGCCGCTCACGCGCGTGGGCGCCACCGCGCTCGGGCTCGACCCGCGGCAGGTGGTCCGGGCACCGGGCACCGCCTGACCGCAAGCACCCCCGCACCCCCGCACCCCGCCCACACGACTCCGCGCGGACAGAGGCACACGATGATCGAACTGGTCGACAAGGCACTGGAGGACCGGGTACGGCAGGACCTGACGTGGCCGCCGCCCGGCTTCACCGTCACCTTCCAGCCCCCCGGCCGCGAAACGGGCCACGGCGAGACCGTGGGCGCGGAAGCCGTCGGCATCTATCTGTACGACATCCGCGAGGACCTGGACCGGCGGCAGACCGGCACCGTCTACCAGTACGCCGTCGAACCCGGCGCGGACGGGCCACCGAAGAAGTCCGCGCAGCACGATCCACCCCGGTACGCCCGGCTCTCCTACCTCGTCACCGCCTGGGCGTCGGACGCCCTCGGTGCCCACCGCATGCTCGGTGAACTCCTCACCGGTCTCGCCCGCTCCCGCGAGCTCCCCCTCCCGCTCCCCGACGAACTGGCGGAGATGGGACTCTCGGCCCTCCTCGACGTCGGCCACCCGCCCGCCGAGGACCGCGCCCTCACCGAGCTGTGGAGCGCCGTCGGCCACACCCTCCTGCCCGCCGTCAATGTGACCGTGACCCTCCCGCTGCTCTCGTTCCTCCCCCAGCCCTACAGCCACTACGTGGAGCATCCCCCGGTCATCGGTGACGACCAGGTGGAGTTCGCCCGCACGGGCACACCCCGATGGCCCCACCGCCCCGGTACGGGCACGGGCGCGGGCGCGGGGGAGAACATCCGGTGACCGCGCCCCCCGCGCCCCCGCGTCACCATCCCACCGCCGCACAGTGGCTGCTCGCCCGGCTGGCCCTTCTGGAGAGCAGGGTGCGGCGCGCCATCGCCGTCCGCACCGGCGACGGCGCTCCGGCCGGCGGCCCCTTCTCCGCCCTCGACCCCTTTCAAGGGCTGTACATCTCCGACGACATGGCCCCGCACCTCCTCGACCCGCCCCCCTCGCCCCTGCCCCCCGACCCCGCCGAGGAACGGCTCGCCGCCGCCCTGCGAGCCGAGGAGGACGCGGCGGCGGCTGCCGGAGCCACGCCGCCGCTGCGCCGCCTCGCCGAGGAATTCGCCCTCTCCCCGCTCGACGTCGACATCCTGCTGGTCGCTCTCGCCCCCGACGCCGACGTCCGCTTCGAACGCTGCTACGGCTACCTCAACGACGACGTCACCGCCCGGCACGCCACCACCGGCCTCGCCCTCGCCCTCTGCGGCACACCGAGCGCCTCCGCAGCCGCCCGTGCGGCCCTCGCGCCGGAGGGCCGCCTGCACGCCGCCGGGCTGCTGGAGACCGACGGCGCCGTACGTCCGTACCTGACCCGCGCGCTGCGCGTCCCCGACCGGGTCACCGGCCATCTGCTGGGCCACGACGCCCTGGTACCCGCCCTGCGCCGGGTGGTGACCCCGCCGCAGCCCGTACCGCCGTTGGGCGACGGCCCGCTGTCCCGGTCCGTGCATCACCTCACCCGGCTGCTGAGCCGCCACCGGCTGGTCCACGTCCGGGACAGCCCCGGGGGCGCGGCCGGCACCCTCGCCGAAGCCGCCCTGGAAGCACTCGGCCGGCCCGCGCTGCGCCTCGACCTCACCGCCCTCGACGGCGCGGACCACCCCGACGGGCAGGTCCGCGCGGCGGTCCTCGAAGCCCGGCTGCGCGGCTGGGGACTGCTCGCCGGACCCGTCGACTCCGCCGACTTCCGGCACGTACGCGAGCTGCTCGTACCGCTCACCGGTCTGCCCGTCCCCACCGTCCTCACCGGCAAGGAGTCCTGGGACGCCCGCTTGACCGCCACGCCCGTCGTCCAGGCCGTCAGCCCACCCCTCACCCCGGCCGAGCGCGCCGCGCTCTGGCGGCACGAACTCCACGCCCTCAGCGAGCCGACGGCCGCGACGGAAGAGGCCGCGGAAGCCGCCGCCGGCCACCGGCTCGGTCCCCGTCGCATCCGCGCCGCGGCCACCGCCGCCTGCCGACAGGCCGACGCCGAGGGCACCCCCGTCACGGCCGCGGCCGTCCAGGCCGCCGCCCGTACCTGGAACGGCACTGCCCTGAGCCGCCTCGCCCGGCCCGTACGCCCCGCCGTCACCTGGTCCGACCTGGTGCTGACCGGGCGGCCGGACGAGCAGTTGCGCGACCTCGTCCGCCGCGTCCGCCACCGCGACCTCGTCCTCGGACCGTGGCGGATGCGGCCCGGCGGCGGCCGGGGCCGCGGCGTCACCGCGCTGTTCAGCGGCGGCTCCGGAACCGGCAAGACCCTCGCGGCCGAAGTCGTCGCCGCCGACCTCGGCCTCGACCTGTACGTCGTCGAACTCGCCACGGTCATCGACAAATACATCGGCGAGACCGAGAAGCACCTCGAACGTGTCTTCAGCGAGGCCGAAGACGTCAACGCCGTCCTGCTCTTCGACGAGGCCGACGCCGTCTTCGGCAAACGCACGGCCACCCAGGACGCCCACGACCGCTACGCCAACACCGGCACCGCCTACCTCCTCCAGCGCCTGGAGTCCTTCGACGGACTCGCCCTCCTCACCACCAACATGCACTCCAACATCGACCCCGCCTTCCTGCGCCGCCTCGACCTCGTCGTGCACTTCCCGGCCCCCGACGAGGCACAGCGCCACGCTCTGTGGGACCGCTGCCTGGGACCCGCCGTCCCCCGCTCCGGCGATCTCGACCTGGCGGCCCTCGCCCGCGCCTTCGACCTCCCCGGCGGCGCGATCCGCTGCTGCGCCGTCACCGCCGCCTACCGTGCCGCGGACGGCGGCCGGCCCCTGGCCATGGCCGATCTGCTGGCCGCCGTCCGCGAGGAGTACGCCAAGCTCGGCCGCTATGTGGACGAGACCCGCTTCCCGGCGGCGCCGGGCCGGTGAGGCCGGCCCGGACGCCGCTCAGGCGGCCGGGCCCGCGGTCACGGGCCGGACGCGGACGCAGGTGAGCCGTGCGGTGCCGGCGTACTCGGGCGTCGGGTCCTGGACACCCGAGGGATCGGTGGCACGCAGGGTCGGCTTGAAGGTCAGCTCCAGGAGGCCGCCGTCGACGACGACCTCCATGCCGTTGCGGGTACGGGCATACCGCGCTCGGTTCGGCCGGGGCACCCGGAAGCGGAGTTCCCCGAACCCTCCGACGAACGCCGCCGCGCTGTAACCGATGCCCGGGATGACCAGCCCCTCGATGTCCGACGGCACACAGGCGAGGTGCCCCTCGACGAGGAACCCCGCGGACCCCGGTAACGGCACGGGCCGGGGAATGATCGTCCCCGCGACCGGACCCGCCGTGATGGGCGCCAGCGGGAGGAGCACATCGCCTTCCCTGACCACGAGCTGCCGCATTTTCAGCTGCCCTTGCCGGTTTCGCCGGCGGTTTGGGTGAGGGTGAAGTGGACGAATTCGGCGGGTCGTACGGGGGCGATGCCGATGTCGCAGATGACTTTGCCGTCGTCGATGGTGGTGGGGGTGTTGTTGGTGGTGTCGCAGATGACGTAGAAGGCTTCGTCGGGTGTGCGGCCGAGGAGGGCGCCTTGGCGCCATTGGTCGGTGAGGAAGCTGGTGGTGGAGTGGCGCAGGGTGGCCCAGAGGCGGTCGTCGTTGGGTTCGAAGACGGCCCAGGTGGAGGATTGGCGGATGGAGTCGGCGAGGAAGCTGACGAGGCGTCGTACGTTGAGGTATTTCCAGTCGCGGCTGGTGGAGCGGGTGCGGGCGCCCCAGACGAGGAGTCCGCGGTCGGGGAAGACGCGGAGGCAGTTGACGCCCTTGTTGTTGAGTTCGCCGTGTTGGTCGTCGGTGAGGAGCGTGGGGATGGCGAGGGCGCCGCGGATGTTCTGGTTGGCGGGTGCCTTGAAGACGCCGCGTTCGGCGTCGGTACGGGCCCAGATACCGGCGATGTGTCCGGACGGGGGGACGGTCCGGGGGATTCCGTCCACCCCGGGCACTTCGAGCCAGGGGTAGTACAGCGTGGTGAATGCCGCGTCCTCCGTATCCGGTGACGTGAGACCGTCCACGAACGCCTTGAGGGGTTCGACGGGCTGGCCGGGCGGAGCGTCCAGGATCGCGAGCCGGTTGCGCATCGCCACGCAGTGGGCGACGGCCGCGTCCATCAGCGGCTTGCCCTGCGCCGGATCCAGCGGCGGCGGGGCCGGCGCGTCGGACGCGGCGGCGGTCATGTCCCAGAGGCTGGGCACGGCGACCATGGTCACTTCCGGTACGGTCTCCAGCCCGCCCAGGCCCGTACGCGTCTCGGTGCTCCCGCCCAGCTGCGCGGCGGAGACGGCCGTCGTGGGGTCCGTGAATCCCACGACGTAGCAGGACTGCCCGCCGTTGGCGAAGAAGCCGTACACCGCCTCCGCGAGCGGGAAACAGCGCTCCAGCACGCGGATTTCCTTGCGCTCCACAGGAGTCGGGTCCTGCCCCGCCTCCTGCTTCTTCCGGAGTGCGGCCAGCCTCTGGCGCAGCGCCTCGATGCTGTACCGGTCGGTGAATTCCTGCCACCCACGGATCAGCTGGGGGTGCGTACGTTCCTCAGCGGTGAACGGGGGAGTGGCCGTCCCGCCCGTCCCGCCGTCCGGCACCTTGGTGTATCCGAGGAAGGCCGGGGTGGAGGTGCCCACCCCCACGATCATGCGCACACCACTGGACTGCTCCGTGATGTAGACGCCCGGCGGCTTCGGCGTGGTCATCGATGCTCCCCTTTTCCTTGGTCCGCTTCCTGACGTGTCCGGCTCGGTGCGGCGGCGGGAGCTACTCGATGCTGATGTCCTCGTACGTGATCGTCACCGTCTCCGTGGCGGTACCGGAGTTGGCGGCGCCGAGCTGCGGTCCCTCCCAGCGGGACGCCCAGGCGTTGGTGAGGTGGACCCGCCGAACGGTTTCCTTCTGCGCGTTCTTCAGCGCGATGGTGACGTTCTGCCGGGCGCTGTCGAGGTCGGCGTTCACCAGTGTCGCCTTGATCCAGTCGGTGAACGCGGTGCTCTTGTCCATGCCCCGGGTGACGGTGATCTCCCCGGTGCGGCGGGAGCCGGGCTGTTTGCGCACGATCAGCTCACCGGTCGAGGACACCTGCCGGGTCTCGACCACGTCTTGCTCCAGGGTCAGCCCCGAGACGTCCTGAACCGTCTCGACCTGGAACTTGCCCAGCTCGATGACGAACGTATTGCTGCTGAAAGTGTCACCGGTCAACACAGGTGGTGCCTCCTGGCTCCATGGATGAATGGATGGGTGGTGCGGGTGGTTCGGGTCGCGCTACTTGCCGGTTTCGCCGGCGGTTTGGGTGAGGGTGAAGTGGACGAATTCGGCGGGTCGTACGGGGGCGATGCCGATGTCGCAGATGACTTTGCCGTCGTCGATGGTGGTGGGGGTGTTGTTGGTGGTGTCGCAGATGACGTAGAAGGCTTCGTCGGGTGTGCGGCCGAGGAGGGCGCCCTGGCGCCATTGGTCGGTGAGGAAGCTGGTGGTGGAGTGGCGCAGGGTGGCCCAGAGGCGGTCGTCGTTGGGTTCGAAGACGGCCCAGGTGGAGGATTGGCGGATGGAGTCGGAGAGGTGGCTGACGAGGCGTCGTACGTTGAGGTATTTCCAGTCGCGGCTGGTGGAGCGGGTGCGGGCGCCCCAGACGAGGAGTCCGCGGTCGGGGAAGACGCGGAGGCAGTTGACGCCTTTGTTGTTGAGTTCGCCGTGTTGGTCGTCGGTGAGGAGGGTGGGGATGGTGAGGGCGCCGCGGATGTTCTGGTTGGCGGGTGCTTTGAAGACGCCGCGTTCGGCGTCGGTGCGGGCCCAGATCCCGGCGATGTGTCCGGACGGGGGGACGGTCCGGGGTGTTCCGTCCACGCCGGGCACGTCGAGCCAGGGGTAGTACAGCGTGGTGAACGCCGCGTCGTCCGTATCCGGTGACGCCAGATGGTCGAGGAACGCCTTCACCGTGCTCGCCGACTTGCCCGGGGGCGGTTCGACGAGGGCGAGCCGGTTGCCCATCGAGGCACAGTGCCCCGCGACACGGCCGATCACGGTCCCGCCCAGGGCGTCGGCCGTCCCGCCGGTCCACAGGTCGGGGACGGCGACCATGGTGACCTCGGGCACGCTCTTCAGGCCGGCCAGACCGGTGCGCCGGGCGGCATCCCCCTCCACCGCTGCCTGGATGTCCTGCCCGCGGTCGAGCCGCAGGACGTAGCAGGAGGTGCCACCGTTCGCGAAGAATCCGTAAACGGATTCCGGGAGGTGGATGACCTTCGCGGCTTCCTGGTGGCCCTGGACCACGGTGAGTTCCGCCTCGCGCCTGAGGAGGGGGGCCAGCTGTTCCCCCGCCGTGTTCCAGCGGGCGTACTCCGCGGCGGCCAGCGAGATCTTCAGCACGAGGGCGGCCGCCGCCGCCTTGTCCGCATCGCTGACGCTCTCGCCTTCCCACTCCCGCGTCCGGACGTCCAGGAGGCGCTGGAACTCGGGCTCGGTCAGGTCGGGGGTCTCACCCGTGGTGGCCTTGGTGTGCAAGACCCCTTCCGCAGTGGTCAGTTCACCGGACTGCTCGACCACGGCGGCGCCGACGCGGTCCAGCTCCGCCGCCACCGCCTCGGGCGTCAGGGCCGACCGGAAGTGGAACGCGTCCACGAACTCCGTCCAGCTCCTGATGAGCGTCGGGGGCGTGGACCCCACATCGTTCGGTGCCCGGACGGTGTAGCCGAGGAAAGCGGGTGTGGACGTACCCGCACCGGTGATCGTGCGGACACCGCTCGGGAGTTCCTTGACGAAGACGCCGGGGGCCAACTGTCCTGATGACATGGGGCTTTGCCCTTCTCTCCGGGATGGGGCGCAGTCAAGGCTTCCATTTGCCGCACAGTGCGCGCATGTGAATGAGGAAACCGGACCCGGATGAAACCGGCCAAACTGACGGTGCCCTAGGCGGGGTTGGACAGTTCGTCGCAGGCGTCGAGCAGAGCGGTCAGCAATGCCTTCCTGGTATTCAGCGCGATCGTGAGGAGCGTGTTGCGGGACCTCTTGTCCATGGCCTGAAGCGCCTCCCGCAACTCCACCCTTTCGGCCCAAGCCTGTGCGATGTCCTGGGGCGGCCTGCTCGCTTCGGCCTTGAGGCTGCTGGGATCGGGGATGGCGAAAACGGCCTTGGACAGGGGGTTCAGTACATCCCGCCCGGTTCCGTGCCCCCTTGCGATCCGGTCGCTCCACTCCTCGGGCCGGGCGTGGGTCTGCGCGAGCCGGAGGAGCTGCCGCAACGCGTCCTTGGTGACCGGTCCGCCGCTGAAGTCCTGGACCTTCCCGCCGATGCGATCGGCGCGGGTGGAGATCGCGAGGCCGGGGTCGAAGACGCGGGTCACCGGGGCGCTCCGCACCTTCTCGACCGAGTCGAGCAGGTTCTGTCCTTCTCCCTTGCCGGTGCCGAAGCCGATGCCGTCTTCGAGTCCGTCCATTCCCCAGTCGGTCCGTACCTTGACGAACGTGTTCGGCTCCGGGAAATAGACCAGCTTCGGGTCGACCCCGGCCATGGCCTTGCGGACCGCGAGGTCGATCGCGACGGCGAGCCTGACCACCCTGCGGTCGTCCGCCCCCGCCGTGTAGCCGCCACTGAGGAGGTCCGGCGGATCGTCCGCGTCGAGATGACGCGCGGCCGCTTCGCTGAACAGCGGGCCGGCCGGAGTCACGAAGGAGAGCGTGTCGCTGTCACTGGTGTGCAGGTAGACATGCGAACTGCCGGTATCGGTGAAGTGGTTCACCAGCCGTGTGACGAGGGGATGCTTCATGATGTGCTGGCGGATCTCCCCATAGGGGATGCTGTCCTGCCCGATGTCCTTGGCTTCCTTGACCTTGTGGCTGCCCCACACGAATCCGAGGACGCCGACCGGGAAGTCCCTGCTGTTCCATTGCCTCTTGAAGGTGTCGATCTTCGCCTGCACCTTCTCCAGGGCCTTGTCCTTCCCCTCCCAGGAATTGACGCCGAGCACCAGCCCGAACCGGTTGCCGTCCGGTCCGTCGCCCGCGAAGCCCTTCCGGTAGCGGTTGGCGATGTCGGACAGCTCCGGCCCGTCGGCCGTGGTGGGCACGAGCGCGACGAACGCCGTGCGGTGTGGGCCCTTGGCGTTGGCCGTGCCGTCGAGGGAGCCGATGAGTTCAGCCTCGGCCCCGGGCTTGATCGTTCCCGCACCGGGCGAGCCGGGGGCCTGGGGAGGAGGTGAGGTCCGGTGTGCCCCCGGCGGGCCGGTGCCGCTCCGAACCGGCCGAAGGGGCGGGGGATGTGGAACGGCCCCGCTCCGCGCCGCGTGCTGCTCTTCCCCGACGCCGCTCCAGAATTCACGGAAGCCCTCGTACAGGGCGGCGTTGGTCCCGACCGGATTGGCCGAGGGGGAGCGGCCCTTGGCGGAGGGGGCGCCGTACACCCGCTCCAGCAGGGGGAGCAGGTCCGCTTCGTGAGCGCGGACCCAGTCGGAACCGTTGTTGCGGCGTTCGCCGGAGTACGGGTCCTCGCCGTGGTTGGTACCGAGGTAGGCGTTGGTGAGCTGGGCGAAGAACTCGTGGTCGTCCCGCCGGGAGTAGTTGCGCGGATCCGATCCGTCCGGCCACACCGCCGCCGGATCCGCGAGTTTCTCCTGGTAGCGGCGCGCGATCCGCTCGCGGTCGTCGTCCGAGAGCCCGTGGTCGTGGAGGGTGTGCGCGAACTCGTGCGTGGTGGTCGAATAGCCGTCCTCGTAGTGGGTCGCACCACCGATGGTCGTGTGGTCACCGAGGAGGTTCTCCTCGGTGACGGCGGCATGCCGGCCACCGGAACCGCGTACGTCGTCCCAGCCGCGCCCGCCTCCCGCGCCGGACTCGGCGTGGGTGCCCGCGAGATACCGGAAGGCGCTCACCTCGGTCATGGGGACGTCCTTGGGCACCACCATCACGGTGGCGCGATGCGTCAGCAACCGCTCGGTCGTGTCCGGGTCCCGCAGCATCGCCTCGACCCGGGCCCGGGCTTCCCGGCGTGCCGATGGCGCGGACGTGACCCGGTCGTCCAGGTCGACCATCAGGTACGCGGCCGTCCTGGCGAATTCCCCGGGAGACAAGCGCGTGCGCAGCGACGCGACGAACTCCTGGTCCCTGGCCAGCCAGCGGCGGTGCTCCCCGTTCAGCGAGTCGAGCGCCCCCAGCCGGTCCGGCTCCGGCATCCCCGGCAACTCGGCGACCAGCCGGTCCGCATCGTGCGGCGGGGTGGCCACGTACGCCTGGTGCCGCCCGAGTTCCCGCACGGTGTCCCTGACCTTGCCGCCCCCGTGCTCGCGCCCGCCCAGCAGCCGGGCCACCGCGGCATTGCCGGCGCCACGCTGCAAGGCGAGGACCCGGCCCGGTGAGTCCGGCTGCGCCGTCCCCTCGGCCCCGGCCGGCTCCCGCGCCGTGGAAGCGGATGCGGATGCGGAAGCGGACGGGGAACGGGACGGGGAAGGGGTTCGTTTCGACTGCTCGCGCATGGCCCCTGCTCTTCCTGTCGGATGTACTCCTGCGGACAGAGCTGCGGCGAACGAGCGCCTGACACGCGGTCGTTCGCCGCGTTCCAGGATAGGAGGGCGCGGCGCCGGAGGTCGGCGGCAGTCCTGAAATGGACCCGGGTGGTCAGGCCAGGGTGAGGGGGAGGGCGGTCAGGCCGCGGGTGAGGCGGGTCCGGCGCCAGGTCAGGGAGTCCTCGGGGACGGCCAGACGGGTGTTCGGGAAGCGGGTCACCAGGGTGCGGAGGGCGATTTCGGCCTCGGCCCGGGCCAGCGGGGCGCCCGGGCAGCGGTGGATGCCGTGGCCGAAGGAGAGGTGGCCGCCGGCGTCGCGGTCGAGGTCGAGGCGGTCGGGGGCGGGGAAGGCCGAGGGGTCGCGGTTCGCGGCTCCGGGGGCGATCAGCACCGGGAAGCCCGCCGGGATGTCGACCCCGCCGACGCGCAGGTCCTCCGTGCTGTACCGGAAGGTGGCGACGCTCACCGGGGAGTCGAAGCGCAGCAGTTCGTCGAGGGCGCCGGGGATCAGGTCCAGGTCCCGGCGCAGCCGGTCGAAGGCTTCCGGGTGCCGGAGCAGGGCCAGGACGGCGTTGCCGATGAACTGGGTGGTGGTCTCGTGCCCGGCGACCAGGAGGAGGGCGGCCAGGGAGACGGTCTCGGCCGGGTCGAGGCCGCCCTCGTCGCAGTCGCGCAGGAGGGCGGGGAGCGGGCCGTCGCCGGGGGTGGCGCGGGCCGCCTCGACGAGGCCGGTCAGGTAGTCGCCGATCCGGTGTGACGCGGCGTCGACGCGGCCGGTGTCGGTCGCGTCGAAGAGGTCGTGGGACCAGCCGGCCAGTGCGGCGCGGTCGGATTCCGGCACCCCCAGCAGCTCGCAGACGACGGTGACAGGCAGCGGCACCGCCAGGTCCGCCACCAGGTCGACCTCCGTGTCCGGCTGCCACGCGGCCGTGAGGCCGTCGACGACCCGGGTGATGTAGGGGCGCAGGGCGCGGACGCGTCCGGTGCTGAACAGGGGCGTCACCACCCGCCGTTGGCGGGTGTGCTCGGGCGGGTCGCTCGCCAGCATGTTGCGGGAGATCGCCGGGTGCAGGTCGCGGTTCGAGGGCCGGTCCGCGAAGAAGCGGGCCGTGTCCTTGGACAGGCGGGGGTCGGTGAACGCCTCGCGGGCCTCCGCGTGGCCGGTGATCAGGTACGAGTGGTGTCCGCCGGAGCCGGTGGGGACGCGCTGGACCGGGCAGCCTTCGCGCAGGCGGTCGTAGGTGGGGTAGGGGTCGGCGAAGAAGCGGGGGTCGCGCAGGGGATCCTGCCGCGGGTCGCTCACGAGGCCGCGCCCGCGTGCTCGGGCGCCGGGTGGCGCGCGTAGGACTCCGCCACGAGCAGCAGCCACGCGGTCTCCGCCGGGAGGTCGCCCTTGCGGGAACGGGTGCCGGCGGCGGGCGGGGCCTCGTCGCCGTCGAGGGGGAGTCCGGCGCGCTTCGCGTGGACGGCCGAGGCGATGACCGCCGCCTCCACCTCGGCGTCGCCCTCGGGGGTGTCGGCCGTGCCCCGGCGGGCGACCTCGGCGGCCGCGGCGTCCCGTACCGACGCCTGCCGGTACCGGCGCAGGGCCAGTACGCAGTCGTTGATCTCGATGACCCGGCGGTGGAGGTGGAAGTCGAGGTCGTGGGTGTCGGCCCCGGTGTGGTCCGGGTCGAGCACGACCTCGGGGACCGCCGAGGTGACCTCCCGCCACAGGGGTTCCAGCGCGGTGAACGAGTTCCGTTCCCAGCGACGGCGGCGCAGCTGGCTGAGCGGCCACAGCAGGGCGGGCAGCGTGAGTCCGGCGGTGATGAGGAGCACGGCGACGGCGGGCGCGGTCACGCTGAAGGTGCAGCGGAAGGGGGTCAGCGGGCCCGAGCACCGGGCGTTCTCGGGCACGAACCCCAGGCCCAGGCCGATGGAGACCAGGGCGAAGAGCTTGTACGCGGAGTAGACGAGGGCGAAGCCACAGCCGATCGAGGTCGTGCGCAGGCCCCAGCGCTGACTGCGGCGGGTCGAGCGCGTGGACTGGGCCCAGGTCTGCAGCAGGAAGTCCTTGGCCGTGTAGCCGAGGTAGGAGATGTAGATGAGCACGTAGCACGCGTACAACACCGGGTTCCGCCCGGTGAGTTGTTCGGCGGCGAAGAAGACGGTCATACCGGCCGCGGAGATCGCGAGGGCGATGACGCGCAGCCGGATCTGCCGGTGCGCCCGGTCGCGGTCCAGGTTGAGCTGGAAGAGGAAGGCGAGGACCGAGGTGGCCGCCGTCAGGGTGAAGGTGTTGCTGAGGAGCCGGGCGACGTGGGGGACCACCGATTCGACCGCGCCCTCCACGGCGGGGGTGTAGGAGGCGAAGGCGAGGGCGAACGAGGTCAGCAGCGCCGCCATCGCCCAGGTGCCCGTGGGGCGGTGTCCGCCGCGTCCGCGCACCCAGTAGGCGGCGAAGCACAGCAGCACGACGGCCGTGCCCGTGAAGAGGATGTTGATCATTTCCGGTGGCGTTTCTTCCTGTGTGGCTCGGCGAACAGCGCGTCCCAGCTCTCGGCGCCGCTGGTGGGCCGGCTCGACGGGCCTTCGCGTCCCCGGTACATGAGCTGACGGATCACACTGGCCATCACCTCGGCCTCGCGCTCGTCCTCGCTGGTGTAGCTGGTCCGGCCGGACATGCGCTGGACGAGCGTGGGGTCGAACCCGATCGCGCGCAGCGTGTCCTGGTCCAGCTCCAGGCTGCCGGGGTGGTCGCAGATGATGTGGCTGATCTCGTGGGCGAGGATGTGGTTCTGGTGGAGGGGGCTGGTGGCCTCCTCGTAGAACAACAGGTCGGCGTCCGGGGTCTCCAGACGGATGCCGCACGGTGCGTCCATGGCGCCCAGGGTGCTCAACGGGCGCAGGATGATGGGGCGCCCGCGCTGTTCGGCCACGGCGTCACGGAGGTCGCGGGTGCTGAAGCGGTGCGGGAGCCGAAGTGCCTCGACGCGCGCCTCACACGTGGCGCGAAGCTGCTCAAGGTCCATGTCCTCACTCTGGTGACGCCGGGCGGGGGTGGTCGGCGATGGCGGACCTCGCCCTGGAAGCCTGGTACGCGCGCCCCATGCTGACATGTTCGCGACTCCGATTCGAGGCCGGGGTGCCACCGCGGGCGGGTCGCGCGGCCGCGGGTGCCGGGCTCGTGCCGGACTTGTTCCGGGAAACGCCTGATGCCCCCCTGTCGACGAGCGGCCGCGGGAGCGGCCACAGGGGGGTGAAGTGGGGGGCGGGGGTGCGATCGCCGCCGCCCGGTGCGCGGTTCAGTCGTCCAGGTTGAGGTCCTGCGCGGTGTCGTCGGTGGTGAGCCCTTCGAGCTTCCGGGCCTGTTCGATCACGGTGGACAGCATTTTCAGGCTGTCGACACTCAGGCCGTTGGCGCGCAGGGCCACCTTGCGGACGTCCTGGTCGCGCATGGCGGCGAGGAGGCCGATCTCCGCCTTGGTGCGTTCGGCCGCCGCGCTGTCGACGAAGTAGCCCGCCGGGACGCCGAAGAAGTCGGCCAGGGCCTTGATGGTGTGCCGCGTCGGGTTCCGCTTGGCGCCCGTGCGCAGCTGCTGGATGGCACTCGCCGTCACCCCGCGCCCCTCCCCGGTCGAGGTCTTGAGGATTCCCTCGGCGACCTCGGCGTAGGTGTACGGCCCCCGGGAAGGGGGGTGCACCTCGCGGAAGAGGTGGTCCAGGAGCTGGGCGAAGGTGGGTGACTGGTCATCCTCCATGTACACGACCTCCTTGATGTGATGCCGAGTCTTTGCCCACCACAGTGTTTCTCGAAGCCCATTGGGGCTGGCTCCGGCAACACTTTGGTTGACGCCGGACAGTCACTCTGGTGTACGTTACCAATGCTTCGCCGCCACTGAAGTGTTGAGCCGGTGGTGGTGGGGGCAACGGCCGGGTCGGGGTCGAGCTTCACGGGGGTGAGTTCGGCCAACGGCCCGGAGCGCCGTGGCCGCGCCGGACGGGTTCGCCCGGCCGGCGCGCGGCACGACGAGGACTTCATTCAGTGCTGGACGGGGCAGCCAGTGGACGGTTGGTTCTGTCCGTCCAGGAGGCGCGCAGTGCCGTCGGTGATCGCTTTGCTGGAGTGCCGTGAGGCGCTGGCGCGGGAAGAGCCCGAGTACTGGCTGGAGCGGTGCGGGAGGCCGAGGAGCGTGTTGCTGCGGCCCGGCAGCGTGTGGAACCTGCACGAATTGCCTGCGAGGAGGTGCTGCGTGCGCTGGCCGAGCCGGGCGAAGTCGCCGCACGTCGCGCGGAGAGCGGGCTGGGAACGGCATCCGGGTCCAGGGGCACTGGTCGCAGACAGCGTCCCCGCCGCCCGCCGTCTACCGCATGGCCCACTGCTGATTGCTGCCGCCATGGCAGGCCCACAGCTCAAGCTTCGTGCCGTTGGTGGTGCCGTTGTTGTAGGCGTCCAGGCACATTCCGGACTGCACGCCGGTGATCGTGCCGTCGGCGTTCACGTTCCATTGCTGGTTGGTCTGGCCGTTGCAGTCCCAGACCACGGCCGCCGTGCCGTTGGTGGCGCCGTTGTTGTAGGCGTCCAGGCACTTGTTGCCGTAGATCATCAGCTGCTTGCTCGCGGTGTACGTCCATTTCTGGTTGGCCTGCCCGTTGCAGTCCCACAGCTGCGCCTGGGTGCCGTTGGTGGCCGAGTAGTTGTCGATGTCCACGCAGCGGCCGGACTGGCCGCCGACGATCTGCTTCGCGCCGGCCGTACCGGCGTCGGTGCCGGTCACGGTGAGCAGGACGGCCTGGCCCGCCGGGACGCTGGTGGCGTAGCTGCCGGTGAAGGTGCCCCGGTCGGTGGCGGCCCACAGATCGCGTACCGACGCTGCGCCGGTCAGGCCGAGGTCGGCCCAGTTGGCAGTGATCGTGGCCGCCGAGCCGGTGCGGTTGAGCAGGACCACCGCACGTCGGCCGCTGCCGGACAGGGTCTTGCTGTAGACCTGCAGCCCGCTTTGGTCCTCGGCGACCTTCACGCCCTGCTGGCCGCGGGCGTCCTGGTCGACAGCGATCACTTCCGGGTTGGTCAGGACACTGCGCGCGTCGCTGTTCATCGTGGCCAGGTTGTTGCCCGCCAACAGCGGGGCGCCGGAGACGGCCCACAGGCTCAGGTGGGTGCGGTTCTGTGCCGGGGTGAACCCGCCCATTCCCACGACCAGCATGTCCGGATCGTTGTAGTGGCCCGGGCTCTGGGCGCTCGGATGCTGTGCCGCATCGAAATTGGACAGCACACTGGTCATCGACGCACTGATGTCGCTACTGGTGCGCCACAGGTTGGACATGCCCGGTGCCCAGTTCCACGGGCTCTCGTTGCCCCAGTCGCACACCGACAGCACCATCGGCCGGCCGGTCGTCGCGGTGGCGCGACTGATCGAGTCGCTGATCGCCTGGTAGGTGCTCTGTGCCTTCAGCCCCTCGGCGTTGCCGCCGCACCAGTCGACCTTGACGTAGTCGAAGCCCCACCGGGAGAACTGGAGGAAGTCCTGGTCGTAGTGGCCCTCGCTGCCACTGCCCGGCGCCGCCGGACGGCCGGTGGGATAGTAGTAGCCGCAGCCGTCGCGGCCGGCGTCGGTGTAGATCCCGGCTTTGAGGCCCTTGCTGTGGATGTAGTCGGCGATGGCGTTCATCCCGCCGGGCCAGTCGGCGGGATCCACCGTGATGTTGCCGGAGGAGTCGCGGGTTCCCTGCCACCAGCCCTCGTCGATGTTGACGTACTGGTATCCGGCGTCCTTCATCCCCGAAGCCACCATGGCGTCGGTCTGCGACTTGATGACGTCGTAGTTGATCTGCGCGGCGAAGCTGTTCCACGACGCCCAACCCATCGGCGGCGTACTGATCGACGCGACCGTCTGGACAGCGGCCTGTGCCGGAGGACCGCTCGTTGCCGCGTTGCCTGCCAGTGCACCAAGGAGCACCGCCGCAGCGGCCCCCAGACGGGCCAACCGGGTGCGGCCCGGTCCACGGGTCGGCCGACGGACGGCGACCGCATCCGGCGTGCGCGACCCTGCCACGCCGCGGGGCGGAGCTGGTGCCCGGCGCTTCGCACCGGCCCAACGGCATGCCCATACACGCATGTTCATGTGATCTCCCAGCTCTGCATTGAGCAAGATCCATTTATTGTTAGCGCTAACAATCCATGACAGCCAGGATCATGTCCATGGCGGGATATATCCGAGAAGCTTCGGCACGGAGACACTCCCGTACCGTCCATGCACTGTCAAGAAGTGCGACAGGTGCTGCCGCGAGGCCGGCGGATGAGGTGACCCCCGGGTGGGTCATGCTGGAAGGAGCCTGCTGTGAAGGCTGGGATCGCTTCATCCTGAAGTTGCTGGTCGCGGGTGCGCCCGCCGAGGATGGCACCCGCGCAGGCCAGGAGCCTGATTGGAGGTCGGGACCCACCAGAACAACCACCAAAGAGGGCGCATTTTCCTAGAACGGACCAAGGCGCTGGAAGTGCTGCCCGGCTGGAACTGGAACGGGCCCCGCAGTTGGACCAACTGACCTCCTTTTCACTGAAGCTCCTCCGCTCGCGCGACCAGTCGGCGCGGTGCCTGCGCGATGAACGCCGAGTTCGAGGCCCTCGCCATCCGATGCCGAGCACCCGAGCGGCACGCGAGTCCTGTCGGCGCCCGACAGTCCCATCGACCGCCGCACAAACCATTGGAAGACGGGCGGATCCACGCGTCGGCCAGGGTCGGCAACAGCCCCTGATGGAGTGTCACGCGCAGCCGTCCACCGGCTGTCCAGCCGGTCCCGTACTCACGTTGCCGTCGTGCCGCCCGGGTTGCTCGCCCGGGCGACCTGCGCGGTCCGAGGCGGGACCTGTCCACCAGAACGAGGGTGAAGCGACAACGGGCACCTCGGCAGCTGAATCGGTCGACGAGGCAGCCCGAGATGCCCATCGATCACGCTCGCGCACCGGGAAGCACCGACAGTCGGCAGAGGTGTTGTGACAGTTGTTCACGTTAACAATCGGGTCTGTGTGAAACCTTGACGCAACCTGTGCCCGCCTCCATAGTTGGCAATCGCGCTGCTCAAACAGTCACAACCCTGGGCGTTCCATGCGCAATTCCATAGAATGAATTGTTAGCGCTAACAATCGGCGCACCGGTTCCGCTCACAGACGGACGAAGGAGTTCGCACGTGATCATTTCAGGATGGATGCGCCACGCTCGGCGCACCCTGCTGGCGACGGGGGCGACTCTCGCCCTTGCCGCCGGCGTACTGGTCGGCACCGCCACCACCTCGCAGGCGGCCACCCAGCAGGCGTGTGACATCTACGCCGCGGGCGGCGCCCCGTGCGTGGCCGCGCACTCCACCACCCGGGCGCTGTACGCCGCGTACAACGGCCCTCTGTACCAGGTACGACGCGCCTCGGACAATGCCACCGCGAACATCGGCCTGCTCGCCGTCGGCGGCTACGCCAACGCCGCCGCCCAGGACTCCTTCTGCTCCGGCACCAGCTGCGTGATCACGGTGATCTACGACCAGTCAGGCAAGGGCAACAACCTCACCCAGGCGCTCAAGGGCCAATGGCCCGGCCCGGCGGCCGGAGGCAACGACAACCTGGCCAACGCCACCGCCGCCCCGGTCACCGTCGGCGGCCACAAGGCCTACGGCGTCTACGTGGCCCCCGGCACCGGCTACCGGAACAACAACACCTCCGGCATCGCCACCGGCGACGCGGCCGAGGGCATGTACGCGGTCCTGGACGGCACGCACTACAACGGTGGTTGCTGCTTCGACTACGGCAACGCCGAGACGACCGGCAACGACGACGGCAACGGGACCATGGAGGCCATCTACTTCGGCAACAGCAAGGGCTGGGGCTGGGGCAGCGGCAACGGCCCGTGGGTCATGGCCGACCTGGAGAACGGCCTGTTCTCCGGCGTCAATGCCGGCTACAACGCCAACGACCCGACCGTGAACAACCGCTTCCTGACCGCCATCGTCAAGGGCGGCGCGAACCAGTGGGCGATCCGCTCCGGCAACGCCCAGTCCGGCGCGCTGTCCACCTCCTACAGTGGTGTGCGCCCCAACGTCTCGGGCTACAACCCGATGAAGAAGCAGGGCGCGATCATCCTCGGCATCGGCGGTGACAACAGCAACAGCTCCGCCGGCACCTTCTACGAAGGCGTGATGACCTCCGGCTACCCCAGCGACGCCACCGAGAACGCGGTCCAGGCCAACATCACCGCCGCCGGCTACGCCGACTCCTCCTCGGGCACCGGCCCCATCGCCCCCGGCTCGCGGATCTCCCTGCAGGCCACCACCTCCTGCTGCAACAGTGACTACATCCGCCACGACGACGCCGACACCAAGGTCGTCATCTCCCCCGTCGACGCCTCCAGCAGCGCCACCGTCAAGGCCGACTCCACCTGGATCGTCCGGGCCGGCCTGGCCAACAGTGCCTGCGTCTCCTTCGAGTCCGCCAACAACTCGGGACAGTACCTGCGGCACTCGGGCTTCCAGATCTACCTGAACGCCAACGACAACAGCTCCCAGTTCGCCCAGGACGCCACGTTCTGCCCACAGACCGGGCAAAACGGCCAGGGCTACTCCTTCCGGTCGGTCAACTACCCCGACAAGTACCTGCGCCATTACAACTACACTCTCGACGCCGCCTCCAACGGCGGCTCCAACACCTGGGACAGCACCACCTTCTGGACCGACGACACCAGCTGGCTCGTCGCCCAGCCCTGGGGCTGACCCCCCACCCCACCGCCGGGCCGCACGGAGAAACCCTCCGTGCGGCCCGGCGCAGCCTGCCGGGGCGTGGTCACCCGGGCATCCACGAACAACCCGGACAGCCCACAGCCGGTGGCGTTCATAGTCGGTTTTCCACGGGTCGAACCGTTCGGGCTGGTCGCGACAGCAGGGGTGGCAGCAGGGGTGGCCTACTCCAGCGGCTTGTCATCGCGGAAGCGCCGCAGCACGTTGTCGACGGACTTCCCCCTGCCCCACCGCGTACGGTCGACGGGCCCGTCCGTGTCGATCTCCCCACGGACACCGCCTGGTCCCTTCGGGTTCACCCCGAAGGGACCAGGCCGGCGTTTCCCAACGGCCGTGAAGCCAACGGCCCGAGCCGACCCCCGTCAGTAGCCGACGTGGAAGGTGGCGTCGGCCTTGTCCGTGGTGGTGGAGATCGGGTCGATGCGCAGGACGTAGCCGGTGTGCCGGATGTAGCGCGTCGGGAAGTTGTGCGATCGGAACGACGACCAGGCGGAGTCGGCCAGCCCGGCGGTCTTGTGGAACGTGGCGTCCGCGGCGAAGGTCGCGGTGCCGTCGTTCTCTTCCAGCCGCAGGTCGTAGTTGAAGTGCCGCAGATAGCGGGTCGGGAGGTCCACCGACTGGAAGGAGACACCCGCGCTGTCGGCCAGGCCGGGCACGAGCTTCCACTGCGACTCGGTGTACGGGTCGAACGGGTAGACATCGATCCGGCCGACCGAGTTGGCATGACGGACGTAACGGTCGGGGTAGTTGTAGGACTTCAGCCGGTTCCAGGCGGGACTGCCCCACTTCGCCACGAGGTTGTCGTACTCACTCGTGGTGATCGTCGCGATGGTGCAGTGCTTGGAGTTGAGCGGCTGGGTGTAGAGGCGCTGGTCGAGCGGGGTCCAGGTGCCGGCGGCGAGGTCGTTGCTCTGCCAGGCGTAGAAGACACCGTTGGGCGTGTAGGTGTCGCCCCACAGGTACCAGGATCCCGAGGTCAGGGACTTCACCAGGGTCGGCGCCTCGGTGCCGCCGTGGGCGACCGCCGTGCTGAAGGGCGTGAAGCTGCCCGGATTGAGGGTGGTCGACCGCGCGCCGACCAGGGTCTGGTCCCTCTTGTGGTAGAGGTAGTTGACGCCGTTGACGCCGTTGACGCCGTTGACGCCCACGGCCAGAGTGCCGTCAATGATGTCGTAGCCGGGATCGAAGAAAACCTGCGGGGACGACACCGTCTGGAAATCGGTGGTGTAGTTCACCATGATCACGCCGTGGCCGCTGGCATTGACGGACGAGTAGATGATCCCGTACGCGCCCCGGCCTGCATCCCAGAACGACTCGGGCGCCCAGCTGTGGGTGACCATGTCGTGCAGCTTCAGGCGTCGGTAGCCCGTGAAGCTGCGCAGGTCCGCAGAGTCCCAGACGTGGATGTACTGACTGTTGTAGCCCCAGTCGGTGCCCTTGAGGTCGGTGGCGAGTACGACGAAGGTGCCGTCCTGCCTGCGCATGATGAACGGATCACGCAGGCCGCCCGCACCCGCGGTCGGGGTCACCACGGGGTTGTTCTGGTTGAGCGGCATCCAGCGCAGGCCGTCGGTGCTGACGGCCAGGTGCAGGCCGTAGTTGGCGTCCAGCATGGTCGCGGACTCGGTGAAGTAGCCCATGACGTAGGCCGCGTCGGCAGCGTAGGCGGGCCGCGCGCCCAGGGCCAGCGTTCCGGACAGGGCCAGCGGGACGGTGGCGGCCATACCGAGGAACAGGCGTCGCGACGGGTGGGGGCCGGGGCCGGTTGTTGCGGTCATGTGCGCTCCAGGGTGCGTGGGGGCGGGCGGCCGTTCTCGGCGGTCACGGCATGCACCGTCGCAGTGCTGGGCGGGGGCGCCCGGACCACGGATGCAACGGGTCAGCGGGTGGTCGCGGATGTTGCGTCTCGGGGCGGGAGGTTGCTGCCCGTTCCGGGGAGCCCAGCCCGTCGGGAGTGCGGGGACGGTGGAAGCCGGACCGATTGTTAGCGCTAACAATCAATTCAGCCAGGTTGCGCGGTAGATGAGAGCGGCTCGGTGGCCATCACTATGGGTCAGCCCGAGTAACGCGTCAAGGTCACGCGCAAGGTCGTCCCGCTGCCGGGCCGGGAATGGCGGCCCGACCCGATCCGTCGTCCCGGACGGGCACGTCGGCCTCGACGAAGTCCAGCCGCCGGTTCATGCCGATGGCCGCAGCGTTGCCCGGGTGGTGGAAGGCCCGCATCCAGTGCACGCCGTGCGAACGCGGGAAGCTGATCGCCAGAAGCTTCATCGCCAGCGCGACGCCCTGCCCCGGTGGCCGGCCAGCACTCCGTCTGCGCTATTGGGGGATGGTGAGCAGGATGCGGCCGTGGCCACCGCCGGCGTCGACGTGGTCGTGGGCCTTGGCGATGTCGTCCAGCGGGTGACGGTCGCCGACGGCGACGGTGAGGGCGCCGACGGCGGCTGCGGAGGTGAGGTCGCGGGCGGCCTGGCCCTTGGCCTCGGCGGGGAAGTCGTCGCTGCCGAGCAGTCGCAGGGTGACGTTGTTGAACAGCAGCGGCCAGAAGGGGATCTCGGTGCGGTCCGTGCGGGTGGCGTAGGCGGCGATGACGGCGTTGTTGGCGGCGACGGCGTTGTCGAGATCGGCGTTGTCGGACAGCGCGACCTCGATGATCCGGTCGACGCCCCGCGGCGCGTACGAGCGGATGGCCGCGGCGGGGGCGCCGGCATCCAGAGCGACGGCGTGGGAGACGACGGCCGGGTCGACGCGGTCGAGGTCCGCGGTGCGGCGGACGGTGGCGATCACAGTCGCGCCGGCCCAGTGGGCGAGCTGGGCGGCCAGGGAGCCGACGCCGCCGAGGACTCCGTGGACCAGGGCCAGCCGGCCGTCGACCGGGCCGTCGGCGAAGACGGTGCGGTGGGCGGTGATGCCGGGGATGCCGAGGCTCGCCCCCAGCTCATCGGTCAGATGGTCTGGCAGAAGTACGGCTTGGTGGTCAGGTACGACGGTGTACTGAGCAGCTGTACCGAAGGGGCGGTAGGACTGGGCGCCGTACACCCAGACCCGCTGTCCGACGCGACGGGCGTCGCCGTGGGCGCCCACGGCGTCGATGACCCCGGCGGCGTCGCTGTGCGGGATCACCCGTGGATAGGGCATGGACGAGCCGAGCCAGCCACGCCGCTTCTTGGTGTCGCCGGGGTTGACGCCCGAGACGGTGACACGGACGCGGACCTCGCCGGGGCCGGGGACAGGATCAGGGAGTTCACCGACGTGCAGGACGTCGGCGGCGGGCCCCTGGTCGTCGTACCAGGAAGCAAGCATGGGGGTACCTCCGTGGACAGTCAGCTCGCGGGAGCGGCGGGTGCGTGCGGATCGCTGTCGGCGCGTCCGGTGTCGAATGCGGGGGCTTCGTCCCCGAGGGCCTCGCACAGCCAGGTCCGCTCCGCGCCGCTGGTGGCTCGGGCGGTGAGCAGCATGCCGCGACGGTAGGGGTCGGCGATCTCCTCGGCACGCAGGGGCCGCTCGTTGTCGTAGAAGAAGCTCGCCGGTTCTTCCAGGAACTCCAGCCGTCTGCGCAGCACCGCGTGCTGTTCGGTCACGTCGGGCAGGTGGGAGAGGAAGGCCAGAACGATGTAGAACCGGGTGAAGTCGGTGATCTCGTGGTCGGCGGGCTTGCGCAGGCGCTGAAGCATGTCGGCCCGCCCGGCCGCGGTCAGGCTGAGCACGTACCGGGCCGCCCCCGCGGCCGGGTCGGCGCGCCGCTCGATCAAGCCCGCCTTGGTCAGGCGATTGATCGCCGGATACAGGCTGCCGTCGCTGACCGGCCGCGTATAGCCGGTCAGCTGTGAGACGCGGTGGCGCAGCTCGTGTCCAGGCAGGGGTCCCTCGGCGAGGAAGCCGAGTATCGCTAGTTCCAGCATGAGTCCATCTTCGCACAGGCACATCGAATCGATGTGCACATCGATTCGATGTTACGCTCGTAGGCACCCGCCCAAACGTTTCTTGGAGAGGCCCAGCAAGATGCCGTCGCAGTCCACCGAGTCAGTGATGAACCGCTTCGTCGAGTTCATCAACACGGGCAACGAGGACCTCGCCCGCGAGGTCATTTCTCCGGGCGCGGTGTTCCACGCGCCAAGCCACCCGGAACCACTGCGGGGGCCCGATGGGTACATGGAAGTCCTCGGGATGATGCGCAGCGCCTTCCCCGACGTTCAGTGGACGCTGGAGGAGACGGTCACCGAAGGCGACACCGTGGCCGCGCGGTTCACCATGCGGGGAACCCACGACGGTGAATTCTTCGGGATCCCGGCGAGCGGCAACAAGATCTCGGTGCAGGCCATGAACTTCTACTACCTGGCCGAGGGCCGGATCGTCGGCGAACGGGGGCAGCCCGACCTCCTCGGGGTGATGCAGCAGATCGGTGCCCTACCGGCGCCGTGAGGCAGACAGTCGCCTCCTCCTCCCGCGCAACCGTCCAGGTCCGCGCTGCCGCCCTCCCGCAAGGCACATCATGGAATCCCTCGCACCCGCACCGCCCGCTCAGGCGATAGCCGTCCTGCCCCGGTCCTCCCTTCTGGTGGCGGCCCTGTCCACCGTCGTGGAGTGGTACGACTTCACGCTGTACCTGTACATGACCACCGTGCTGTCCCGGGTGTTCTTCGGCACCGGCTCCACCTCGCTCCTGATCACCCTGGCGGTCTTCGCCGTCGCCTACCTGATGCGCCCGCTCGGCGCGATGGCCTTCGGCCACATCGGGGACCGGCTCGGGCGCCGCAAGGTGCTGCTCGGCTCGATGGCGGTGATGACCTCCGCGATGCTGGCCACCGCCCTGCTCCCGACCCGCGACCAGATCGGCTCCGCCGCCGGGGTTCTGCTGTTGCTGCTGCGCTGCGTCATGGGCTTCGCCGTCGGCGGCGAGT